>CAWKLB010000012.1:0-226082 GCA_963850325.1 uncultured Actinomycetota bacterium | reverse complement strand
CAGTGCGACGTTGCGATGAGGACGCTGGGGCCCGATCGCTTGCACCAGGGGCGGCCAGTTACTCGCCGAAGACCGGATGACCGCTTCAGTCAGCTCCCGCTCGATCGTGCCCGAACGCTGGCACCTGCTCCTCTTCCAGCACGGGCATCTCGACGTTCCGCCAATCCTCCCCGGCATGCGCGGAACTCGAGCACATCTCGGTGCGGGCGGTGGCCCAAGAATCTGCAAACACGTCACCCCCGAGTCGCCGTTGCCGAGCAAAGGGAGAGCGTCGTCTCGGCCGGTGAGATGCCTGTGCGATAACAAGCGCAGGGCTCGGGCGGGGATCCCTGGGTAGGCGTGCTGCCGCTCGACGCCTGCAGCGGTCATGCCGACGCCCTGGCGGCTTGGCACCGGCAGCAAGCGCGTCTACGGTCGCAGTGCGGACCGCTGTCGGTCGCTGGCGCACAGTGCGGAGATAGCGAACGCGCCGTGCTGCCCGGTATACCACGCAATGTCGCGATGAAGCGGACCGCATCACGGATCGCCGTGAGCCTGGGCGCTGCAGGCTCACGCTACCTCAGTTCTGGCGCCTCGGACTCGGCTGCCGGAATCGCGTACCGCGTCCTCTTCTCGCTCGCGCCGCTGACCGTGGCGCTGGCTTCAGTTTTCGGCTTGCTGCTCCAGAATCAGGAGTTGCAGAACGACGTCGTCGACAAGCTCGTCTCGGTGCTACCCGTTATGAGCCAGGACGTGAGCAAAGCGATCCAAGACATCGCTACCCCCGCGAGCGCGGCGGGGCTGGTCAGCGTGATCGTGCTGGTCTGGGCGGCGTCGGGGATGATGGCGGCGATGCGCTCGAGCCTCGCGCGAACGATGGACGTCGAGGACGAGCGCGGACTCGTGCGGGGGAAACTCGTCGACCTCGCGCTCGTCGCCTCGACGGCTGTTCTTGTGCTCGCCTCGGTTGGCATCGGACTGATCACGCAGTTCCTCGACAGCCTCGTCGACGGGGTGGCGGACGCGGTCGGGCTCCAGGGAAGCGTCGCCACAGCAGTCGTGTCGCGGCTACTCGCGCTGGTGCTATGGACTGCAACCTTGCTGCTGGTCTACCGGGTCGTCCCGACCAGGCGGCCGCGCTTCGTCGACGCGCTCGCCGGCGCGCTGGTCGCGTCGGCGCTGCTGCTGGCCATCTCTCTGGCTGCCGGCTTCGTCTACTCGCATGCGACGAAGTGGAGCTTCATCTACGGCTCGCTTACCAGCGTGTTCATTTTCCTGTACTCGGTCTACCTGTTTGCGTCGGCGATGCTGTTCGGAGCGGCGTTCGCGACGGAATGGTCACGGCCTCACCCGCCCGATCCCGAGGCCTTGCCCGCGAAAGCACGGAGTTGGATCCGCGGACTCTTCCACCGGGCAAAGGAATCACGGTCGGAGCCGTCCGGCGGGGCGCCCCCCTGAGCCAGCAGCGCGTCCCGGGTCCTGCGCGAGCAGGCTCCCAGCAATCGCCACGGCCTACCCGCTCCTCGGCAGCGGGCTGGTCCCCTCCGAGGTGGCGATGCTCGTCGCTGGCGCTTGGAAGAACCCGGACGTCGCGCCGCCCGCCCGACCGCGTCGGGCTCTCCCTGAATCACCCCAAGGGGGTTTGAGCCGTGGAGTTGATAGGCGTCTGGGGCGGCGCGCCGACGCGTCGCCTCAACCTCTGCTCGGTGACTCCGAGGCCGCGGGTCGAGACAGTGGACCCACGACGGCACCCAGCGACAGCTCGAGTTGCTCTGAACATGCTCGCCGCTCCTAGGCGCACGGAGCGCTCTCGACCCACCTCCGCGAGACAGCCGCATCGAGCCACAAACGGCAGCCTGCGCAGCCGACTGACCTGATCGCCACCGTCTCAGTTGGGATGGACGAGCGGACGCTTCCGAGCAATCGCCGAGAGCGGCGCGCGCGGCCGATCAGGTTGTCTCACGAGCCAAGGGTTATCGGACGTGCCCGGAGTGCACTGATGCCGGATTGCGCTAGGAGCAGTCGCCAGACTGGGGTAGGCGACATCGCACCTACGCCCGCGCCAAGCTGACGCCGTGATCGAGAAGATCGCCAGACACCCGCCCGCTCGCGGCTCGTCGCGTGAACTCCGTATCGCTTCCCGACGCGTCGACTAGTTTGAAGCTGTGAGCCTTTCCACCCGCCCGCTCGAGCCGCCTCCCATGCGTCCGAGGCGCTCGCCGGGCCGGCGGCCCTCGGCGCAGCGCGCGATTGCCGTCGCGTACGTGACCGCGATCTTCATGACCGCGATCGACATGCAGATCGTCAATGTTGCGCTGCCGACGCTGAGCCGGGAGTTCAACGCGCCGTTGTCGGACGTGCAGTGGACGGTGATCGCGTATCTGCTCACGCTGGCGGTGGTGATCCCCGCCTCGGGGTGGATCGGTGACCGGATCGGGACCAAGCGCACGTTCCTGTTCGCGCTGGCGCTGTTCACCGCCGCGTCTGCGCTGTGCGGGGCGGCGGCCAGCCTTCCTGAGCTGATCGCCGCCCGAGCCCTGCAGGGAATCGGCGGCGGCATGTTGACGCCGACGGGGACCGCGATGCTGTACCGCGCCTATGGGCCTGACCAGCGGGCGCGGGTGTCGCGGACACTGATCCTGCCGATCCTGGTCGGGCCCGGCGCAGCGCCGATCCTCGGCGGCGTGCTGACCCAGACGCTGTCGTGGCGGTGGGTGTTTTTGATCAACGTGCCGGTCGGCATCGTGATGCTCGCGTTCGCCTACCTGTACCTGCCCGAGCACCGGCAGGCGCCGACCGGACGGCTCGACGTGCGCGGGATGCTGCTGTCGGGGGTCGGCCTAAGCGCGCTGATGTACGCGATCAGCGAAGGCGCGGTGGTCGGCTGGGGGGAGCCGCAGATCCTCGTCACCGGAATCGGCGGGATCGCGCTGCTGTGCGCGTTCGCTCGCGGAGCGCTGGGAGCGACCGAGCCAATCCTGCGGCTGCGGCTGCTGCGAGAGCCGCTGCTACGCGCCACCAACACCGTGTTCGTGCTGACGACCGGCGTGTTCCTCGCCAGCCTCTACCTGACGCCGATCTTCCTACAGCAGGTGCTGCACCAGTCGCCGATCGGCTCGGGCACGACCACGTTCGTCGAAGTGATCGGCGTCGCTGTTGGGTCTCAGACCCTCGGGCGGCTGTACCCGCGGCTCGGGCCGCGGGCGCTGGCCGAGATCGGCGCAATCACCCTGACCGCGTACATGGCGCTGTTCCTGCTCGTCTCCCCTGGCGTGAACATGTGGCCGGTGCGGGCGCTGATGTTCGTCGGCGGGGTCGGCAACGCCGGGGTGTTCCTGTCGATCCAGACCTCGATGTTCACTCACATCTCCAGCGAGGACACCGGCCACGCGTCAGCGATCTACAACACGATCCGGCAATCGTCGATCGCGTTGGACATCGCCGTGCTCACGACGGTCGTTGAGGGCGCTGGGGGAGGCTTGGCGGCGTTTCACGATGCGTACCTGGTGGGGGCGATCCTCTGTGCCGTCGGCTGCGTGCTGGCATGGAGGCTGATCAGCACCGACGCGGCCCGCTCGACGATGGGCCGGCCGTCAGCGTCCCAGCAGCGCGGCCGCGCCGCCGCGGCCGAGATCGCCGGCGACTGACAGAGGCTTCACGCGCGCCGCATTCGTTCGTAGCTGTGCTGCCGCTGTTGCTGCCACGCCATCCGCTGGCGGCGAGGAGCTGCCTCACGCGAACCCGACGACGTATCGCCGGGGAACATGCGACGCACTGTTGGTTGACGTCTCACACGGGATCGTCTTGCGGACGATCGAAGATGCGGGATCAGGTTTGCAGACGGGACTGGTCGGCCGCGTACCCTGCGAGCATGGAGGAGACCGAGTGGCAGCGTCAGTACGGCGCCGACTCCCTGGTACTCGGCGAGCTCGGCAGGAGCCTTTCGCGCGCCGAGCTACCGGCGGTGGAGGTTCGGCTGCCCAGAGCGCTCGGCGAGAAGGCGGTCGCTGCGTGGGAGCGTGAAGGCAACGAGGGTCCGGTGGAGCCTGAGACCTACGAGCAGCGGGTTCAGCGGCACCACGCAGGCACCCTTGGGCTCATCGGCCTGTCCATCGTTGAGCGTGGCCGGTGGGACGGGGATGGGGTGGTCGTGCCGTTGGGTCCTGACCTCATCGGCGTCGCGATCTACGCTGCGGAGCACCTGCCTCCGCGCGACTGAGATCGCTCTCGGCACCCAAGTGCTGATTGGGGCGGGTGGACCTCTACGGACGACGTTCTAACCGTCTCAGATCCCAACGCGCTACGGACAACGGCGCGTGAAGTGCCTGGCCCTTGCCTGGCGACGAGCAGGGCGCGCTCCGCGCTGGCGGCTCAGCGCTGCTGATCGCGGCACGAGATCCTCGGTGGAGGGTCTGTCCGGCTCCGCGCTTTAGCCCGGCGCGACGCTGTTCAATGCTTCGAGCGCCTCGGGTGGGAGACGCAGATCGCCGGCGGCGATGTTTTCGGCCAAGTGCGCGGGATCTGAGGTACCGGTGATCAGCAACGTGTGCTCGTAATCGGCAAGCAGCCACGCGAGACCGACCTGCGCGGGGGTCGCTCCGAGCTCGGCGGCGACGGTTTGCACGGTTGGATCGTCGGTGACCTTCTCTCGGCCGGGCATGGCGGATCCCAGCGGGAAGTACGGCACCCATGCGACGCCGTTCTGGCGACAGGCGTCGAGCACGGGAGCGGTGTTGCGCTCGAGCAGGTTGTAAAGGTTCTGGACGCAGACGATGCCGGCGGGCAGGGCATGCTCGAGCTGCTCGGTCGATACGTTGGAGAGCCCGATGGCACCGATCGCGCCCGCGTCGCGCAGCGCTGCGAGCTCGGCCAGCTGCAGGTCGATATCGACCACCTGGTCGCCCTCGGCGCGGATGCCGGGGGCGTGGTCCAGGCGGCGCAGGTTCACCACGTCGAGGTGGTCGGTCCCGAGCGACGCGAGGTTGTCCTCGATTTGGCGCCTGAGCTCCTCGGGCTTTTGCCCGGGCACGAGATCTCCTGCTGGGCTGCGTGCGGCGCCGACCTTGGTGACGATAACGATGCGGTCCCGCCGGGCGCCCAGTGCCTCCCTGATCAGCTCGTTGCAATTCCCGTAGAACGCGGCGGTGTCGAAGTGGTCGATTCCGGCGTCGGTGGCCGCCGTCAAGATCGCCAGGGCAGCGTCGCGGTTGGGCGCGCGGCGCTCCAGTTGCATGACCCCGAAGCCGATGCGCGCCACGGTGCTCTCTGCAAGCCGGGCTCTACCGCCCGGGGCCGGTGTTTGGGAGTTGGACTCGGGCATGGTGGTCTCTCCTGCCGGTTCTGCCGGTCTGTCGAAGTTCTGTCGCTGGGCGACGACAAACGGAGGAGCCTCCGCTACCGCTCGAGCGTACCATGAAGCGGAGGGACCTCCAGTTATGCCCGTTTCGGAAAGCCCACCCCCCAAACGACGCCGGCGCGCCGATGCCGAGCGCAACCGCCTGCGCCTGCTCGAGGTCGCCCGCGCGGCGTTCGCCTCGGGGGAGGCAACAGTCTCGCTGGAGCACATCGCCCGTGACGCCGGCGTGGGCATCGGCACGCTGTACCGGCACTTCCCCACCCGGGAGGCGCTCGTCGAGGCGCTGTATCGCCAAGAACTGGATGAGCTGTGCGCGAGCGCCACAGAGCTACGGGAGACCCTCACACCAGAACTGGCGCTGCGGGCCTGGATGGACCGCTTCCGCGGCTACGTGATCGCCAAGCGTGAGATGGCCGAGACGCTGCGAGCGGTTTTCGCCTCCGGCGCATTCACCGTACCCGGCATTCGCGAGGAGCTGTCGGCCGCCGTGCAACAGATCCTCGAGGCCGGCGCCGCGGATCACAGCCTGCGCACCGACGTCCAAGCCGAAGACGTGGTCGCCGCGGTCGTAGGGATGTGCACGGCGACGTCGCTGGCCGGCGGCCACGAGCAGCTCGACAGGATGCTCGACCTGCTGGTGGACGCGGTGCGCGCTTAGCCCCGCATCGCGCGCGGAAGGCAGGTCCCCGTCCCATCTGGGACCACCAGCGGACGTTGTGCCACAGGCCGGCGCTTGACCGCGCACCGCCCGCCAGTCTCAATCGGGAACGCCGATTGAGACACAGGTCGACAAGGCCACCTTGACGCGAGGACCGGACAAGGCTACCTTGTCGAGGTGGAGATCGCCGACAGCGCTCGCAAGCACGGCGTCCTCGACGAAGACATGCAGCACGCCATCAGACACCCCATACGAATCGTCCCAGGCGACGGGAGGGATCTCGTCATTGGTGCGGACCGCTCCGGCGGGCTGCTCGAGGTCGTGATCCTCGACGATGACCCGGAGCAAGGGCCCATCGTGATTCACGCCATGCCCCTGCGTGCCAAGTTCCATCGCTACCTGGACTGAGGACCATGCCCCGAACCCGAGAACAGCTGCAAAAAGCCCTCGCCGACACCGAGGCGTGGCTTGACCAACTCGAGCCAGAAGCAGTCGCCTCACCCAAGGCCGGCGCTGAGGACCTGCGAGCCATCGCCGAGGCGCTCCATGCCGTCGCTGCCAGCGACCTGCGGCTCGCCGATCAAGTCGCTAAGGCGCGCGCGAACGGTCGGACCTGGACGCAGATCGGTGCCGTGCTCGGGGTCAGCAAACAGGCGGCTCGCGAACGGTTTGGAGAGCCGGTGCATCGATAGCACGCGCTCGGATCCGGCCGCGGAGCCGTCGCACAGGGGGAAGATTCAATGCGATGCACCCTCCACAGGGAGTCGCGGGTCGCGCCAGGGTGGACCGGACGCTGGATGTAAAGCGGCGAGCGGGACTTGCCGGTGAGCCGCAGTGTTCTCCCTTTTGGTGGAAGGGGCGGCGGGGGGTCGCGTCTGAGTGGTTGGCTTGGTCTGCGGTGAATGGTTCGCGGTCGTCAGAGAGGCGGCTGCTGCCTCTGATTTAGATAGCGTGTGCCGCTGTGCCAGCGTTGATGATGCAGCCCGCGTTCGTCACTGAGGTCGGTCGTCGTGAGAACAACGAAGACGCGGTATTCGTCTCGCCGCGACTGGCCGCGGTTGCGGACGGCGTCGGAGGCGCAATCGCCGGCGAGGTCGCGAGCAGACTCGCGATCCTCAAAATGATCGGCCTGGATAAGCGACGGCTTGAGCATCCGCTCCAGCAGGAGCTCTCCGCGGCGGTAACCGACGCCAACGCGGTCATCGAGTTCGTGATCTCCTGCGACCCGCAGCTGACTGGTATGGGGACCACGCTGACCGCCGTCGCGCTGTCCAACGACGGCAATTATCTGGTCGCCAACGTCGGGGACTCGCGCACCTATTTATACCGGGACGGACGACTGCAGCGCCTGACCCGTGACCAGACCCTGGTGCAGATGCTGATCGACCGCGGCGCGCTCACCGAACAGGACGCCCGTCGGCATCCCCAGCGTTCGGTCGTGCTCGAAGCCCTGGACGGAATCGAGCGATCGCTGCCGGCGCTCCAACGCGTCCAGGCCCGTCACGGCGACCGGCTCCTGCTGTGCTCTGACGGCGTCACCGACTACGTGTCTGAGTGCGAGATCGAGGAGGCGCTGCTCATCCAAGATGCCGGCATGGTCGTCCGTAGAATCGCTCGCCTGGCTCTCGATCACGGGGGGCGCGACAACGTCACAGCGGTCGCAGCCGACATCGTGGAGCGAACAAGCCCGCGGGACGGATGGCTCGACTACCTGCCGGGCGCTGGCGCGCCCCGATAAGCGGCCGCCGACCGTCTCAATCGTCGATCGCTCACCGCACGGTCCCGGTCGTCTCAGTCCTGACGACGAGCTGACGGCGTCGGTGGCAGACGGCCGGCGCGAAAGCTGGATGCGCGCCTACCTGAGCGTCGAGCGATCGCGGTCTCGTACCCGTAGCGCAACGCGTGGGCGCCAGCTCACAGGGAGTCGACGCGAGAGGCGCCGGCCGACCGACGGGGGACGCTGCCATCGCTTGGGGTCAAGGTCTGCACCACAGAGCGCGCACCCGGCGGCAAACGGGGTGACTCGCTCGCCACAATCAGGGCATAGTCCGGGATGCATGCGGCGAGGATGCCCGGCACGGCTGTAGCGCAGTTAAGCCGCATCGCAGTCGATCCGAAGAAATCCGTCGATGACCGCATCGGGCCTGGGCTCCACGACGAGACTCCCGCGCCCCGTGGCCCAGGCTGCTGGTCAGAGGTCGGCCGTCCGATGCCCAACGCTCAGCGAACAACGCCTCGTGAGACCCCGGGCCCTCAGATTGGCGAATTGCGGGTGGCGCGTGGGACCTGAGCCAAGCCCTGCATTCGTGCTCGCGCAGTGAAACGGCGCCGTCCGGGGTGACGGCGGTGTTCGTGTAGCCCTCGCGGCTGCGAATAGCGTGCAGTCAGACGCCGGTTCTCGGCTGTTGTAACTCCTGTTCGGCGCTTCGCGCTGCGGCCTCGGCCTCCGCCTCGGACTCGGTGTGGCCCTGGCGTATGCCCGCGGGCCCGAACGCGGACCACCGGAAGCCGCCCTCGGGATTCTCCTCGACGCTAAACCCCGACGCGCGACCCGGATCGTTCTCGGTTGGCATAGGCTTCACAGTACCCCGGGTCCGGCGGTGCGCCGTGCGCCACCGGTTGTGAATTCGGAAGGATTTGACTCTCGCGGGCACGACGGCGGGACCGAGCTGGCTCGGCCTAGTTCGAACCGGCGCGGCCGCGTGTCGGAGCCATGTCTCGTAGAAGTCGATGACGGCGTCCATCGCGGCGTCGACCGCTTCTGTGTCGCGAGTTGCCAGTAGGTCGAGGAGGAGCTTTCGGGTCACCCCGATGCCGAGCTACGCGCGTGCGCGCGCGTGTGGTTTCGCAACATGCCCAACGGTTGAGGGTGGTCGCGGCAGCCGAGGCTCCGGCATGCTGGGGACGGGCTGGGTGATGGTGCCGTGCGGTTCATCGGTTTCCTCTCAGTAGCCGGGCGGATGTTGGGGTTACGGCTCGAGTCGGCTTATGTATCGAGGACGGTGCCGCCAGAGCGCCGGGCAGCGATCGGCGCGGTCGTGGGCGCAGCGGCCTGCCCGACCCACCGTGTCTGGTTGGCGTAGGTGTCGGCGGCCGATTCCTCTCGGTCGAGCGCCGCACTGCGCGCCGACGGTGACCACGGGATGCGGTTGCGCCGTTTCGCTCGATGCGGTTCGAGAGCGCGCGAAACGCTGGGCGTCTCGTCAGCGATCCTCAACCAGAACCCTTGCCATTTCAATATGCAACAGTGAGTGCATGGTCCGACGATCCCACCGGTCCCCGCTGGGATCGTCGGCGGACTCGCCGGTCCATTCGCCGGTGAGCACGGGATGGGGCAGTCGTCGACGGTTTCCGGTGATGGGGAACCGCGGAGGATCGCCGGTCCAGTCGTTTCCCGGCCGAGGGTTACGATGAGTGGGCGATGTCTGAGCTCGAGGTGGAGGAGCACCGCGGCGCGCTGATCGGGCGAACGGGCGAGTGCGCCGAGATCGAGCGGGTGCTCGAGGATGCCCGTCGGGGCGTTAGCGGCACGCTTGTGGTTCGGGGCGAGGCTGGGATTGGGAAGACGGCGTTGCTAGAGCACGCGGCGGCGTGCGCGGGCGCGATGATCGTGCTGCGCGCGACCGGCGTGGAGGCCGAGTCAGATCTCGGGTTCGCTGGGCTGTGGGGGCTGGTGGGACCGGTCATCGGCAAGCTCGATCAGCTGTTTGAGCCGCGGGCAGAGGCGCTCGCGGGGGCGCTCGGGATCGCGCCGTCGAGAAACTCGGATCGGTTTCTCGTCTCTGCCGCTGTGCTTGGCTTGCTCGCGGCCGCCGCGGAGGATCAGACCGTCCTGTGCGTGGTCGATGACGCGCAGTGGCTGGATCAGCCGTCAGCGGACGCGTTGGTGTTCGCGGCGAGGCGGCTTCGCGCAGAGCGCGTGGCGATGCTGTTCGGGGCACGCGAGGGTGAGGCACGGCGATTCGAAGCGGTCGGCTTGCCAGAGCTTTGGGTCGGAGGCGTGGATGAGCCGTCCGCGACGGTGATCCTCGATGCCGCTGCACCCACGGCTGCGTCGTCTGTGCGCAGGCGGCTTCTGGCCGATGCGGCGGGGAATCCGCTGGCGTTGCAGGAGCTGCCGGGAGGGCTGTCCGACGCTCAGCTCGGCGGCCATGATTCGCTGCCCGAGGCGATCCCGCTGACCCCGCGCCTTCACGGACTGTTCCGCGAGCGGATCGAGCGACTGCCCGAGTCGACGCAGACAGCGCTGTTGATCGCCGCGACGGACAACACCGGGGAGCTGGCAACAGTCTTGCGCGCGGCCACCGGACTTGATCTGGCGTCGGACGCGCTCGATTTCGCCGAGCGCGCGGCCTTGATTCGAACCGCCGGGGGGACAATCAGGTTTCGGCATCCGTTGGTGCGTTCGGCGCTGTATGAGTGGGCACCGCTGAGTCAGCATCAGCGGGTGCATGCGGCACTCGCGAGCGCCCTGTCTGGGGATGAGCATGCCGATCGGCGTGTCTGGCACCAGGCGATGGCCGCGTTGAGGGGCGACGAGGAGGTCGCGGCGGCGTTGGAGGCCTCGGCGCGGCGCGCTCAGCGGCGCGCGGGCCATGCCTCTGCCGCCACCGCTTTCGAGCGTGCCGCCGGACTGACGCTGGACGAGTCACGGCTGGTCGGGCGCTTGGCGTCGGCTGCGGGCGCTGCGTGGGACGCGGGTCAGGCGGATCGGGCGCGCGAGCTGATCGGTCGGGCCTTGCCGAGGGCTGAAAGAGAGCGATCTGCGCCGTTGCTGCATCTGCGCGGTCTGATCGAGTCACGCTGCGGCAGCCTGCGCGATGCCGTAGCGACGCTGATCGAAGCTGCCGAGGTCAGCGCCGATGCGTCGCTGACGCTCGAGATACTGCTCGAAGCCACCGGGGCTGCCGCCGATACCGGCGATCCAGCGAAGGTGGCCGGGTTTGGCGCGTGGGCCGGAGAGCTTCCGGTGCAGACCAGACGCGACGAGTTGAGCAAGGCGGCGCTGATCGGTATCGCGGCCCAGTTCGCGGGCGAACAGGTGCGCGCACGCGCGATCTTCGACGATGTACTAAGGATGGCTCGCGAGCTTGACGACGACCCGGGGGCGCAGTTTCTGGCTGCGAATGTCGCGTCGTTTGGGCGGTTTGATCTGGGTGCCGGGCTGCCGTACGCGACTCGTGGGGTCGACCTGACGCGCCGGCGAGGATTGGTCAGTCTGCTGCCGGTCGTGCTCGAGCAGCTGGGCCGCGAGCTGCTCTGGAACAGCAAGTTCGACCTTGCCCACGCTGCCGCGGAAGAGGGCCACCTGTTGTCACTGGACCTTGGTCACGGTCGGGGCTGGCACTTGACGACGATGGCAGCGGTCGAGGCGGTGTGGGGCCGCGAAATGGACGCCCGCCAGCACGCCGAGCGGGTCCTGGCGCTGGCGCAAAGCAGCGGCGAGACCCTTCTGGCCACCCTCGCCCGGGCTACGCTCGGACTGCTCGAGCTGACCGTCGGCAGACCCAGCGAGGCCGCAAGCATATTGCTCGAGATCACCGCTGCACAGCGACCCGACATCCATCCAGTCATTGCCATTGCGTCGGTACCGGACGCGATCGAGGCCATCGCTCGAGCCGGCCGACCGAGCGAGCTCCTTGACGATGCGCTTGCCAGGTTTCGGGCGTGGGTCGCACAGGGACCGACCGACGCACGCAGGTCGCTGCTCGCGCGTTGCGAGGCATTGCTCGCGCAGCGTCCGCCCGGCGAAGCGTTCGCCAAAGCCGTAGAACTGGGCGGCACGCTCGTGCCGTTTCAGCGGGCGCGCAACGAGCTGCTCTACGGCGAATGGCTACGCCGCGAACGCAAACGCACCGAGGCACGCGTCCACCTGCGTGCCGCATCGGCGCTGTTCCGCGCGCTCGGTGCCGTCCCCTGGGAGCAGCGCGCCGCGGCAGAGCTACGCGCGACCGGAGTGACCGCGCGCAGGCGCGAGCCATCGACGCTGGATCAGCTGACGCCGCAGGAGGTTCAGATCGCTGACCTCGTTGGCGAGGGCTTGACGAACCGCGAGATCGCCGACCAGCTGTTCCTCAGCCCCCGCACGATCGACTACCACCTTCGCAAGGTCTTCAGCAAGCTAGGGATCGCATCCCGGACCGAGCTGCTCCGCCGCAGGCCGGCCCACCACGAAGTCCGCTGAAATCCGAGACCGGCGATCTCGCCGATGCGAGCCATGGGCGGCCGCGGCAGAGTCGGCGCATGCAACACCAGGGCGCTTACGCCCACCAGCTGCGCGTCCTGCTCGTCGACGACCACAACGTATCCCGCGCCGTCATTGGAGCGCTGCTGCGGACCGAGGGCCTTGACGTCGTAGCCGACGTTCCAGTCGGGGAGGAAGCGGTCGCCGCTGCGGAAGCCTTCGATCCGAACGTTGCGATCGTCGACGTGAGCCCCGACAACGAGCGGGGGCTCGGAATCGCCTGCCGGCTGCGCATACTGCCCCGCGCTTTGACCGTTGTGCTCACGTCGAGCGCCGACCGCGCGAGCTTCGCCACGAAACTGGAGGACTTCGGGTTCATCGCTAAAGCCGACATCTGCGCCGATGCAGTGCTCCGACACATCGCATGATGGTCTTGGCTCCGTCGTCGCCAGGACGGTATGAGCGGTCGCGCTCAACGCCGGACTGATGGGGACGCATGCCCCGCCGAGCATCGGCCCAGCCCGGGGTTGTGGCAGCGAGACGACACGCCCTTGACCCGGAGTCGTCATGAGGATCAGCCGCTGACGCGATCGCGGTCGGTAAAGGCCAACGGGATCGCCGCAGCCGTCACCTGCGCCGACGAAGCCGTGGCCACGCGGATCCAGCAGATGGCCGGCCCGCGACGACGCGCGGCCACCTATGGACTGCTCGCCACAGCCCTGGGCTGACGCCGGCAACCCGTTGCGGCGGCTGAACATCCCTTCGGTGAGACGTCGCCGCCACGATAGCTTCGCAATGCGCGAACCCAGGAGCGAACCTGCTTTGCCGTGGCGCGGAACAGTCGGCGGGTCCCGAGTACGCAGCCCGTGCCGTCCGCCATAGAACCGCCGCCCGACCGCCCGGGCTTTCGGGCCCCTTGGGGGGCGAGGGGCACACCTGGCGATGGCGACCGGGTGCCCCGCCGCTCGCCTGCACCAGCAGTGCAGCCCGCGACCAGCCGGGCTGCTGATCGGTCGTCCGCGAGCGTCAGCTTTTGATGCTTGCCAGTCCCCCGTCGCTGACACCGGCGTGTCGCGGCCTTGCCGCTCCGCCGGACCACGAGTCGTGTCACAGGCGGGGCTGCGGTCTTCTCTTTTGCGGTGCGGATGATTTCTCAAGCACCGAACGGAGACAACAAGCCAAGCACGCATAAGGCCCCACCGATTAGCGCTAACCCTGCATCTGACCGCTTCACCGCGCTGCCCGACGACACGACGTTCGCGGCGACGATCGGCGTACTGGAAGAGCACGGGTTCAGCGTCGACGTCGTCGACGACTTCGACGCGACACGCCGCGCGGTCCTCGCCCGCATTCCAGAAGGCTCCTCCGTTATGGCCAATCCGTCGGTGACGTTGCCGGAGAGACCGGGATCGCGCATGCGGTCGACAACGGTGGGCCGTATGACTCGGCGCGTACCAAGGCGCTGGCGCTCGACCACGCAACCCTGCCCCGTGAGTCCGACCCGTTGAGTTCGGTCATCGACGCTCGGCGTGTCATGAAGCCCGCTCCGGCCGCAAGCCCCCCGTTCGAGGGTCCTCAGCGGGTATGGCTCGGTTCAGGGGCGAGCCGGTGATGCGCTATGCGCTGCGCTCTGGCCGGAGCGCGGCCAGCTTGGACCCAGGTCGTGAACGTCTCGACGCCGTCGATCACGTGCTGGAAGCGGACCGAGTGCAACAGGTCGAAGGAGTGCTGGGCTCCAGGAAGCTGCGCGTAGACGACCGGATTAATCGAGACGCTGCGGAGCGCGTCGACGAAGCTCCGGGCGTGCGCGGCGGGAATGAAGCTGTCGTTGTCGCCATGCGCGACGAAGAACGGCGGCGCGTCGCGGCGAACGTACGCGCGCGGCGATGACGGCAACCGGCCGGCGAGGTCGCGGTTCCCGTAGAAGCCGTACAGGCACACGGCGGCGCTGACCGACGTGTCGGCATGCTCGAAGCCGGGCTGGAACACCGGGTCATTCGCCGTCAGGGCGGCGATCGAGGCCAGATGCGCGCCCGCCGAGTCTCCCGCCACGACCAGCAGCGACGGATCGGCACCGTACTCGGCCGCATGCAGGTGCGCCCAGGCGATCGCCCGCTTGGCATCGACCTGCGATGCTGGAAAGCGGCCCGCACGACGTACCCGATAGTCCGCGCTGATGCACAGCCAGCCCTGGCTCGCGAATCGGTAGAACAGAGCCCGTGCTTCGCGACTCTTGCCGCCCATCCGGAAGTGCCCGCCGTGGAAGTGGATCAGCACAGGCGCGCCGGCGGGACGCGACCGGTGGCGATACAGATCGAGTCGATTACGCCGTCCGGCAGGGCCATAGCTGATGTTCGCGATCCGGTGCACCTCGCGGGGTCGCAGCGGCAAGGGCCAGAACCCCAGCCGCGCCGGCACATGCCGGCCCGCCGATCGACCAACGGACACGCCACCCGTTCCGTGGAGGCCGAGATCGCGGCGCATTGCGCGCGCGACGACTGGGCCTGCCAGCAGCCCGCGCCATGTGATGCGCGCAAGGGCACACGCCGTCAGCACGGCCAGGGCGAGGATCGCCAACCCGGCCGGCGAGCCGAGACTCTCGTTTCGGAGCGCGAGTACCGTCGACGCCACCAGCCAGCAGCCGGCGAAGAACGGGAATTCGTTGACCAGGTAGCCCAGCCAGAAACCCACGGAGGCGACCGACCGCGGGCGCCGCGGCGGCACCAGCGCTGCCAGCGTGACAAGCGCGACGGGCGCCACTGTCCAGATGTGACTCATCGCAGCTGCCCTCCTTCCGCCATGGGCGCCGCGCCGTTGGTGGCGCCCGCACAGCGGTCCGTCATGGATCGACGGAGGCTCCCGCTCCGCCGGCGAAGCCGGGCCGCGCGGTGAAATTCGACGATGTGTTGCTGGGTGATGATGTACACGAGTTGGGGGTTCATCCTTCCTTCCTTCGGGTCGCTGCTGCGATGGGCTAACGATCCGCGCTCGCGCCCGGACTCGCATCGGCGATGTCGCCAGTCGTCGCATGACGCCCGCGTGCTGCGAGCTGCTAGCGGCCGCTGCTGGGCGGGCGATGACTGGCGCTCGGCGCGAACCAGCCGGGCGTCGCGCTGATCGGGCGTACAGACGGAGTGCGGTGCGATCGCATGGCTGCTCGAGGACGAGTGGGCACTAGTGGCGCGCTCGTCGTCCGGCGGAACGACTGGCGACATCGCCGATGCGATCAAGGCCGGCGAACGGGATCCTCGCCGGCATGCACACACACCTTCATATGCAACTGGCCACGGCGATCGTCGACGAGCGTCTTCGCGACGCAGGGGCTCGCCTCCGTAACGGGCACGTCTGTCAGGTTCGCGATCGTCGTCCGCGGCGGCTTCGTCACGCGGTGACGCGCGAGCGCTCGGTCCGTGACCGGTCACGAGAGATCGCCACGGCCGGAGTCAAAGCAACCTGCACGCCCACGACGAAAGGGCGGCCATGAACGACAACCGTTGGGCCTCGTCGACCGTCACGTCGGCCGACGGGACCGTGATCGTCTGCCAGTCCCTCGGATCGGGAGCTGGCCTGGTCGTCGTTGGCGGCGTGCTGCGCGCCGCCCGGGACTACGTGGACCTCGGGCGTGAGCTCGCCGGTTCGTTCACCGTGCACCTGATGGAGCGCCGCGGCAGGGGCGCGTCGGGTCCCCAAGGGCCGGGCTACAGCGTCGATAAGGAGTGCGAGGACCTCCTCGCAGTGCAGGCGCAGACCGGCGCCGAGCGCGTGTTCGGTCACAGCTACGGCGGATTCGCCGCGCTGCAGACCGCACGACGCGCAGGCGTGTTCCGGCAGGTCGCGGTCTACGAACCGGCGGTCGTGCTCGGCGGCTCACCAGCACCGGCCTGGCTTAACCCTTATCGCGAGCTTCTCGCCTGCGGCGACACGCGCGGGGCGTTTGCAACGATGGTCAAACATGCGGGGTTCGCACCCCGCGCGCTGGCTGCGATGCCGCTCGCGGGTGTGCGGCTGGTCCTGCGTGCGGGGATCCGCGGTCGCGCGTGGCAGCGCACCGAGGCGCTCCTAGAGGCGAACCTCGCCGAGCAGGAGGCCCAGCTCGATGCCGCAGGCATAACCGGCTATGGGGAGATCGAATCGCAGACGCTGCTGATCGGGGGCTCAGGCAGCCCGCCGTCGGTCGCGGCACAGCTGGAGGCGCTGCGGCGGACCATCCCCGCCGCGACCGTCACGATCCTCGACGGGCTCGATCACCCCGCTCCCGAGACCCACCCCGTACAGGTGGCGAATTGCGTCGAGCGGTTCTTCGCCCCCACGCCCAGCGAAAGGAGCCCCGATGCCGTCGACGCTGCTCGTCGCCCGGCAGATCACGCGGCGATCCGCCGCTAGAACGGTCCGCGACACGGTCTATTATCTCCACCTCGAGGCATCCTGGCCGGCCTCGAAACGCAAGATCGCGGCACGGTAGGGACGCTCAGCACGGTCGGCGACCCGGCGCAGACGGCCGACGCGAACGAGCCGCGGCTGAGCGTAGGCGGCGGCACTCGAGGGCTGTCTCGTGCTCGGTGGCGCCGATCTCAATGCCCGTCTGGCGACGGCGGCCGAGAGCTGGGCTCGAGCAGGCTCCCTCAAGCGGCGTCTTCGGACGCTCTCGGGTGGTCCGTCCTTGCGCGCCGGACTGACGGCCCTCGCGATTGCGTGCTTCGATGCCGTGCCGCCCGACAAGCCGACCAGCCACCTCGACGACGACGGGCTCGATCGGCTCCCGGAACTGCTTCGCAACCGCGCTACGTCGTGCTCGTACCCCACGGCCGCGACTCCCGAGGCGTTTCGGGGGGAACCCGAAGCGGAAGTGCTCCCCGAGTTCGTCAACCCGGCGTGGTCGCTGTGCTTCATGAATGCAGGAGTCGCGTCGGCGGGCGGCGCTGGGCGGACTTCGTCGGCCCCGCGTTAGCCTGATGACCGTGTGGGCGGTTATCGAGCACGTCGCGTACGACGGACAGGGCAACGTCAGCCAAGCACTCAGTCGGGCTGGACTGCGGTCGGTCACCCTTCGGCCGTTGCTCGATGATGAGCTGCCCTGCGTCACTGACCTGTCGGGGTTGATCGTGCTCGGAGCGCCAACTGGCTCGGCGGATGACGATCTCCCCAAGCAGCTACCGCGTGAGCGATGCCTGATCGCCGACGCGGTCCGCCACCGCCTGATCGCCGACGCGGTCCGCCACCGGCTACCGGTCCTGGGTGTTTGTTTTGGGGCGCAGCTCGTCGTCGTCGCACTGGGTGGACGAGTGATCAAGGACTGCCCGGCTGAGCTGGGCATGGGCACGGTAAGCCTGACGCCCGCTGGCCAGGCCGACCCGGTCCTGCGCTCAGACAACAGCGTCTTCGATGCCTTGCACTGGCATCGACACAGCTACACGCTGCCTCCCGGCGCGGTAAGGCTGGCGACGAGCGGACGCGGCGTGGAGCAAGCACTCCGGTACAACGGGAACATCTACGGCCTACAGTTTCACGTCGAGATCAACGACGAGCTTGCCGGCGTGATCGCCGAGCAGTTGCCCGACGGAGCGCTGGAGCCTGCGGCGATCATTCGCGCGAGTCGGTGGGGCAGCGGGATCCTTGACCGGTTCCTGGCGCTCCGTTGACCGCGCCAGTCGTCGCGAGCGGGCGTGCGACGTCGGTGCGACGTCGGCAATCCATTGGACAGCTGCCGCTTCATCGCCAAGGCGCCCACGGTTTATCCAGACCGTTGCTCCAGGCGGTGGAGCAGCCTCTCGGTCGAGTGAGGCGGGGACACCCGCTCTCGCCTCGTGACGAGCATCACCTCCACATCCGGCGGGCCTCGCTTCGCGCGCCGAAAGCGGGCCTCGTCGCAGATGTCCATCCACCAGCGACGGTCGGCCGTGCGATCAAGTACCCCCAGCCGCCGTCGAGAGTGCTCTCAAGCGCGGATCGCGTCGCACCAACGCGTCCGCCACACTGGGGGACGTGTCGCCTGCCCGTCAGATCACTGTGACACGCATGGCGCCCACGGCCCGGCCGGCGGCGATCGCCCTGCGTGCCTACTACCACGACATCGTAAGCAGATACCACGGTCGCGAGGCCAGCGAAGAGGAGATCGATGCCGCGATGCACGACGAGCCCAGCGACGACCTGGCTCCACCTCGCGGGCTACTGTTGGTCGCCCGCGCGGGCGACACCGTCCTGGGCTGCGCCGGTCTGCGCCTCCTGCCAAACGGCATCGGGGAGCTGACCCGGGTTCACGTGGCGGTCAACGCGCGCGGCCGCGGTCTCGGCTCGCGGCTGCTGCGCCAACTGGAGGACGAAGCACGCCAGCGTCAGCTGACGAGTCTGCGCCTCGACACCCGTGGGGACCTCGTAGAGGCGCGCCGGCTCTACGCCCGACACGGCTACCAGGAGGTGGCCCCGTTCAACAACGACCCCTACGCCGAACATTGGTTTGCCAAGTCCCTCGGGCCGGAGCAGTCTGCCGAGCGCGTCGACTGACGATTGACTACCGGACGTTCCTGACGCCTTGGGACCTCGTCCTTTAGGCCCGGACCGGCGTCGCAGATGCGGAACGCTCTACGAACAACGGCCCGGGAGGTGCTGGGCCCTGGGTTTGGCGAATGGGAGGTGCGTGGCGACGCCCCGGGCTGAGACGCGCTTTCATGTCCGCACGGTTTGATGAGCGTAGTGCCGTACCTGCTTGCGGCGGGTAGGACTGGCGCTCGGCGGAGGGCGCGCAGATGGGCCGGGTCGCTTCCACAGCTGGCGCCGGTGACCAGCGCGGTTTTCCCAGTCACCTGGAGGTCGATGGCGGCACTCCGTGTCTCGCCTCTGACCGTGCTGGACGGTAGCGGCAGCCGAGCAGGCCGAAGATGATCCCGCCGGTCAGGAAGTAGCCGTCGGTGATGTTGGCTGACCAGATGGCGGACACGGACCGGTAGTACGCCGCGCCCATCGTTTGCTTGTGTGAGAGGCCGGTGATCCCGTTGGGCAACAGGCCCACCGCGCGCGTCAGGTCATCGATGAGCCCGGCGCCGCCGCGGAGGACGAGCAACGTGCAGGCGAGCCAGACGATGATCACGGCGGCGCGGCGCGTCTTGCCCTGCGGCCATCCACGAGCGATGGCCAGGCTCACCCACGCGCCGAGCGGGAAGGCGACCAGGCCCAGCACCTCAACGATCCAGCCGACGACCTTGAGCTTCGCGCCTCCGACGTACCCCTCGCCACCGACCCCGAACGATCCGCCGAGGTGCCAGTAGACGTGAAAGGCGGCGAACACGAGCACCCAGGCGAGCGCCGCGTAGGCGGTGCGGACCGGCAACAGTTGCTTGCTTGGTGACCGGTGATCCCCGCGGGGGGGCGCTGGAAACGGTGTCAGGCGTGGTGTGGCGGTGCTGGCGTTCATCTGGTTGACCTCAGGAGCGATTTGACGTCGGCGACCGGTCCGAGGTGCCGCAGCTTGTCGGGGTTGACGACCGAGTTCACGGCTTGGATCTGACCGTCGGCGACGTCGAGGGTGATCACGCTGGCCAGTCGGCCGTTGCGGTCAAAGAACAGCGCGCCCGGTTGGCCGTTGATCTCCTCGCGGCGTGCGTTGAAGCCGCCGAGCAGCGTCGTTAGCCGCACAAACCCTCGCGTCAGCGCGCGCGCCACCTTGCTCCGGCCGTGCAGCGCTCGGGCGATGGCGGGTGCCTTGCCGCCACCGTCACCATGGAGCACCACGTCGTGCGCCAGCAGCTCTTGCAGCCCTTGCAGGTCGCCCTCCTCGGCGGCCGCGAAGAAGCGCGTCGCGAGCTGCTCGCGCTGGCTGAGTGACGCCTCGAACCGTGGACGTCGCTGCTGCACGTGGCGGCGAGCGCGGGAGGTGAGCTGGCGGGCGTTCTGCTCGCTGGTGCCGACGATCTGCGCGATCTCCGGATAGGGGTAGTCGAACACATCGTGGAGCAGGAAAGCGGCGCGCTGCTCGGGCGACAGGCTCTCGAGCACGACTAGGAAGGCGAGCGACAGCGAGTCCGCCGTCTCGGCTTTGCGGGCCGGATCGTCGTCGGCGCTGGTCAGAAGCGGCTCGGGCAGCCACTCGCCGACGTAGGTCTCGCGCCGGACTCGCGCCGAGCGCAGCTGGTCGAGGGCGAGCCGGGAGACCACCGTCGACAGGTAGGCGCGCGGCGACTCGATCCGCTCGCCGTCCGCGCGCGCCCGGTGCAGACGCAAGAAGCTCTCCTGCACCACGTCCTCGGCTTCGCTGACGCTACCGAGCATCCGGTAGGCGATGGCAAGCGCCGACGGGCGCAGCTCGTTGAACTCCTGCTCGGTCATCGCCCTAGCCAAGTCCCTGCGCGAAGCCCTGGCGCCAGCTCGCGTAGCGCGGCTGCCAGCCGAGCTCGCGCTTGGCCTTCTCGTTCGACGCGCCCCGCACGTCGGTCATCATGAGCGTTGCCGTCTCACCGGCCGCCAACCGGCCCAGCCAACGCGGGATTCGCCGAGGGGGCTTGGCATCCAGCGCGTTCGCCAGCACCGGCAGCCAGTCCCGCACCAGGGCGGGCTCGTCATCGACAATGTTGTAGATACCGGGCTGGCCGCGCTCGAGCGCCACCGCGGTCGCCGCCGCAGCGTCTTGGACGTGGATGTGTGACCAGACGCCGCCGCCGTCGCCGACGATCGGGAACCGCCGCTTGCGGATCGGCGCCGCGAACACCGCATCCGCGGCCAGGCTGACCGAGGTCCCCGGGCCGTAGAAGCCGCCATATCGCAGTGCCAGGCCATCGCCCCAGTCGATCCTCGTCACCGCCTGCTCCAGATACAGGTACCCCTCCTGCGCCGTACCGAGCGCCGCGGGCGGATTGGGATCGAGGGGATCGGCCTCGGTCAGCACCGGCCCGCCCGTGCGGGCCCACCGAAACGCCCCAAAGCTCTGCGCCACGAAACGCCGCGCCCCCACAGCGCGCCCGGCGGCCAAGAGATGGTCCGTCGCCTCGGTACGCAGCCGGTTGGTCATGACCGCCCCGCTGAAGCGCTCGGGGTGCCGCGCGTCACCGATAGTCATCGGCCCCGACAGCGCCGTGAGCTCATGCACGATCACCTCGGGCTCGGCGCACGCCACCGCCTGGGCGACTGCGTCGGGGTCCAAAGCGTCGGCCACGACCGGACGCGCCCCCAGGCTGCGCACCAGGTCCTGCTTGGATGCGCTCCTGGTCATCCCCACCACCTCGTGGCCCCGCGCCACCAGCCGCGGCACCAATGCCCTGCCGAGAACGCCGGTGGCGCCGGCTAGGAAAACCTTCATCACTGCTCCTCTCGCTTCATCTTGTCCCATGTGAGACGAGACACAGGCGCTACCTGTGACAGTGCCCAACGCTCAGCTCGCGCGGGCCTGATCGCCGCGTGGCATCGAGCGTGTGACGCGCGGCGAGGCAACTGCGACGACGGGCGAGGGTGCTGGCGGTCAGAATGGCGGCATCCACCGGCGAGGATGAACCCATGGCTGGCGGGACTGTTGATAGCGATCGCCCCCGCCGCGGCGTTGCCCAGCGCCGCGCCGGCGCGACAGCCACGCGAGCGCCGCGGTGCGTCGAGCGCCTGAGAAGTCGTGGCTGGTGAGCAGGAGGCGATGCTTTTGTCAGGCTGGCGGCCAAGGGACCGCGGCAGCGACGAGAGCAAGCGCGAGGAGCGCCAGGATGGGTGACGCGGCCAGCAACAGGAGCGCATGACCGGCGCTTCCGCGACCATCAGCTCGACCTGGCTGCTTCACCGACGCACACCTTCAGCTGACCCGTGGTGGATGTCGAGATCCGGAAGTCGCCCCGACACGCACATCCCCCGTCGACACAGACAGGCATCGCGCGCCTGCTCAGTCATTCACCGGCAGCATCTACACCGATGCTGTCGGTACGCCGCAGACGAAATCAACCCTCGCCGCCACCCCGTGCACTTCGGCCCGCACGACCGAACCATCTCGCGCACCCACGCGCACGGTGACCCCCCGCTTCGACGCGAACCTTGCCCGACCAACCAAGCACGCTGCATCGCGCGGAAAGCAGGCCTCGTCGCACAAAGCGAGCGACCAGCGGACGCCGGGGGGGGTTTAGCTCTCTATCGGGGTGGAAATGAAAAAGACGGTCAGGTCGGCGCGCCGACGAGTGTCGCCTTGCCAGCTGACAGTCGCTCGTAGCTCGGTCTCGCTGCCCGCCCTACACCAGGCGACAAACTGCGGATGCTCGGCTAGGGTCTCGCGTCCCTTCTGCACGATGTCGGTAAGGCCGCGCTCTCGTACGAACATCAGCACAGCGAGCTTGGTGTCTCGCCACGCCTGATAGCTGAACAACTGGTCCAGGGTCGCGGTGAATCCCTTTGGCCCGGACCAGAACTTGCACTCGCCGATGAAAAGATTGCGTCCGTCACGCCGGATGATGATGTCGGTCTTGCCCCCGAAGTTGAAGCCTTCGGCGGTCCCGGCACCGGCGTAGTGAGTGTTGAGGGCGTCAAGGATGACGTGACGCCGGTCCTCTTCGCCCATGCCGGCGTACGTCTTCGGGTTCTTCTCCATCGAGAGCACCTGCTGACGGATGACGCTCAGGATGTGCTCGTAGACCTCGTCGGCCAACACGGGCTCGAGCTCCATCGGCTGGTCATTGCCTGGCTGCGGCAGCGTCGGCGCCGGCAGCCGAACGATGGCGTCCGTGACATAGCCCTTGGACTGGCTCCGCGGCGGACCCACCGGGATCGTCGAGCTCTGCAAACGAGCCTCGTTCTGCTCGATACGCTGCCGGCGGCGCTCGATGGCCCCGACCGCTACGTCATGCAGCGATGCGTTGTAGCTATCGATGTCCCCGCGCGCCGCCGTCAGGTACGGCTCGACCTCGCGCAGCAGCCCGCCGACCTCGCCATCGATCTCGACGGGGTGATCATCGGGGTACTCGATTACCAACCGCAACTCCCCGTCGGCAACCTTGGCCTGCGGGGGATTGAATGTGAAAGAGCTGGGTCGCAGCCCGAATACGTCCTTCTCGCCCGAGAAAGGAATATGGACGGTGATGCGATGCCCGGGGACGTCCACCCGTCGTGACCGGTCGCGGACGAAGCGGCGCGCGTCCTGCGAGACATCAACCTGGATGGGCTTACCCGCATCGCGCCAGATGTCATCGGTCAGTAGTCGAGGCGCCTCGATCGCGTAGCGCGCAGCCAACGCCTTGGCCCATGCCTCCACGTCGGCCTGCATCACGTGCTCCTCGGGTACGGACTCGACCTCGTTGGTCAGGCCCTTAGCCTGTTGCTGAAGCGACTGCCTCAGGTCTCCGGCTTGGAACAACATGACTGGGTTGGCATCGGATGCGACGTTAGCTGGAGGAGGTGACGCCGCCATCTCCCCCGGCGGTCCGCTGACCACGGAGGACCCGGCGCCGCAGGTCTCAGAAGGGATCGGCCGCCGGACGAGTTCAGGACCCCATCCCGCGGCGCCCCGGGCCGTCCCATTCCCAACGGCAAACGAACGTCTCGTAGATCCGAGCTAGCTGCTGGATTTCGATCAAACCGGCAGCGTGAGGGCGTTAACGTCCGAGTTGTTCGCGGTCCGCAACAACCGAGATCCATGGTCAACCTGAAGGGCCTCAACGTGCTGATAGTGCTTCGTTCGGTGATCTGCGCGGTCGCGATCGCCGCTTGCGGCTCGTCCGGCCACAAGCCGAGCGCCTCCGCGCACGCGCGGTCCTTCCTGGCCTTCTCGGAATGCATGCGGAGCCACCGCGTGACCGCGTTCCCAGACCCCCAGCCCAGCGGGGGGATCAGCCTCGGCGGCACCGGCATCAACCTTGCCTCACCAGCGTTCGAGGCTGCGCAGGCCGCCTGCCGCAAGCTGCTGCCTGTCGGCGGCCCATCGGCGCACGCGTCCGAGCAACAAAAGCAGCAGATGTTCGCGACCTCGGTGTGCATGCGCAGCCACGGCGTCAGGAGGTTCCCGGATCCGACTCCGAGGACGACCGCGACAGCATCGCCGACGGCATCGGACCTGTGGCTGCTCGTGCCGAGCACGATCAACGTCAACTCCCCCGCCTTCACGAAGGCGGCCAAGGCGTGCAACCTTTCATTGATCGGCCGGATCGGGAGCTAGGGACCTCGCTACCTGTCTCGTCCCGCCAGCTTCGGCTTTCCGGATCGGGCTAGAAGCAGCAACCACGGGATCGGGAGCCCGTCTCAGAGGGGATGGCTCTGCGGACGCCCAGAGCGGCCAGTGGGAAGCGACAGCATCCGGCCCTGACCCCGTCTCACTGCCGAACGGTGACTGAGATGGTGCTGAGACTTCGCTAATCCGTATCGCCCAGGCGCGCGACAGCAGCCCGCACAGCAGGTGGCTCAACCCCAAGATTCGCAAGAGCATGAGTCGCCGTGTCGTCGGGCTCTACAAGCATCGCAAGCAGAAGATGATCCGCCCGGATCACAGGCTCACCCTGACTTAATCCACCGGCGTCGATCAACAGGCGCCGGCCCCGCTCGTTCAAAGCCCGGGTGTGTCTGGCCCGGCGAGCAGCGGCCCCGGATTGCTGCGCTGTCAGCCCGGCGATCTGCTCTCTCAGACGGTCTCGCGAAACACCCAGGGGCGTCAGCGCGCGCGACGCCAAACCTTGCGGCTCATCAAAGAATCCCAGTAGGACGTGCTCGGGGCCAACCGAGGGGTGTCCCAGGCCCGCCGCCTCCCGAAACGCACCGACAAGCGCCTTGCGCGCGTCATCAGAGAGGCGATCAACGATCATAAGGTCAGGATCGCAACAGCGACCGGTTGTCTCAAGAAGGAACGCTTACTGCGACGAGGCGATTCGGCTGGCCGTGAGGCCTTCACGTGCGAAACCGGTCGACAGGTATGCCGTCAGGGTGTGTACCAGCTGAACTGCTTGCTCCAGGGGATCTGTCCGTAGAACGCCAGGCTCGTGGTCGCAACGTTCTTCCAGGCGGATTCTCGGTAGAGCGGATGCTCTATCTCCACGGCTTTGCCGGTCGCGGCGTCCGCGAGCCAGAGGCCGTCGTCGCCGACATAGAGGAGGCTCTTGCCGTCGCGAGACCAGGTCGGCACCGAGGATCCGCTGATCGCACCGATCCGATGCGTCGCGCCGGTCTGTGAATTCCAAAGGTCCAGCTGGTGGGATTGGAACCAGGCCAGGCTCGGGCCGGCGGCGGCGCGGTACGCGGGCGCCTTGACGTAAGCCAGGAGGGTCCCGTTGGGCGACCAGTCGGGGTCGATTGACACGGCCGAATCCGGGCCTGTCGCGGGTGCGCCGAAGCATGGCTTGCAGATGAGCGGCCGTCCGGCCCAGGTGCTGGCGCCAGGCAGCGCTGCGCAGCTGAAGGTGCGCGGATTGCACCGTTTGACCGTCTTGCCGATCGCGTACTCGCGTCCGGCCGACGCACTGCTCGCCACCAGCGCGAGCTCGCCTCCAGGACCGGCATCTACTGCGTCGGTGGTGCCGTCTGAAAGGGTGTCGGCGACGACGCGCGGCCGCGCCCCCGGTGTCGCGATCACGGCCAGCGGCGTTGCGTCGGAGTTGTGGGTCATCCCGGAGGAGAAGACCCAGAAGGCGATCCCCCACTTCGGCCACCAACCCGCGAGCTGAGCGATCCCGTCGTCGGCCACGCAATGCGAGCCACAACTCAGCGCGCCCGTCAGACGCTGCGAATTGCGAATCGAGAACCAGACGGTCGGCCGTGCACCGGCCGCGACGGGAACATCGAGGATCTCCGTTCCCGCTTCGCCGTAGGTCGACACTGCGAGCGATCGGCCGTCGGGCGACCATCTAGCCGACCAGATCGCGCCGCCCCTCAGCGTCGGCAGCTCAGTGGAGCTCGTGAACAGCACCCGGGCGCGCCCGGTCGGGGAGACGACAGCCAGCGCCGTCGGCGAGCCGTAGGGGACGCGCGTGGATTGTCCCGTCCCCACCGCCATGAGATCGGCGCTGGGGCTCCAGCCGATGAACCGGTTGACCGTCAGGCCGCGCACCCGATGGGCACCGGTCCCGTCACCGTGGGCGATCCAGAGCTCAGACGGTCCGTAGGGGTCCCCGTTGCGGGTGACCAGGTAGGCCAGCCAGCGCCCATCGTGCGAGAGCATCGGCGATGACGGCGCGTTGTCCACGGGCACGGGCAGCCGGCGCAGCGTTGCCCGAGTGCCGTCGAGCGACCAGACTTGTCCTCGCGAGATAAACGCGACCTCGCCCCGCCCCTTGAGCGCGCGCAGGTTGGCGTAGGGATGTGCTGCGGTCTCGGCGATCACGCTGGCCGATCTGCCGCCCACAATCGCGTAGGCCGCCGCGGCGACCCCAACCAGGACGGCGACCGCAGCAGCCCAGCGGGCGCGTCGCCGGCGGGTCCGCCGACGCGCCTCCCGGATCAGCGCCTCGGTGCCATCCTCGACCACATCGGCTGCACCGATCAAACGTCGCGGCGCGTCGAGCAGCATCAGGGCAGGCTCTCGATGAGGCGAAGCACTTCTTCGCGCCGATACCCGTGGCGGCGTGCTGTCCGCAGCAGCTCGCGGGCTTGCTGCAGCATGATGGTGCGCTCCGGTGTGCCTGACACGCTGACGCCGCGGCCGCGCCGAAACTCCAGCAGGCCCTCCTCGCGCAACAGCCGCAACGCTCGCAGCACCGTGTTGGTGTTCACGCCGAGTTCTGCCGCGAGATCCTTCGCCGGCGGCAGCCGCTCACCCGGCTTGGCCTCGCCGTCCAGGATCGCTCGCCGGATCTCACCCGCGACCTGTTCGAACACCGCTACGGACTCTGATCGATCGACCTTCACGCAACCCCTCACGTGCGGAATAAAGCCATCTTACGTAGCACTATTCGAGTCGTCAAGCCGTCCCGTCGCAGCATCACCCTGGCCACGACCTCATGACTCGATCGATCCGTGAGGCCGTGACGCCCTTTCGCGCGGGTCCGAGCCCACGGCCCCACCGACCTGAGGATCGGCGCGCGACTGCCAAGCGTCCGCCTCGACCTCCGAACGATCTCAGAAGCGATCGCTGAGCGCACGCCACGGAGAGGCGGAACGCGGCCGTCTCACAGACCAACGCTCTACGAACGCCTCACCAGACTCGATTGAGCCGTCGGCCGGGCTCTTAAGAGCCATCGGCGACCGGGACAGTGCGCGGACTGGGAGCTAGCGGGTGAAATGGACGCTCTGGATGGCAGACCGGAATGTGTGGACCACAGCGCCGTTCGCGTTGGGTCGCAGCCACGTCGTCGCGCCGGTGGTGAGCGTGACCCGAACCCCGGTCTCGTGCACGGTCAGGACCACGAAGACCGTCCGGCCGAGAGCTAACCGCGACGGTTCGTGACGGCGAGGCGGGACGCGAGACGCTGTCACAATCCGCAGGGGCGCCGCCGTGAACGGCAGCCATGGGTTCGCATGGCAGGCCATGGCGCCAGTGCCTCCGCTGCCCAACGTTTGTGCTTGCACAAGACACACGCGTGCGTGGGGGCCTGATGCCGGCAGCAGCCACAGCCGCACTACCGGCGACGCGAAGACCAGGCGGCTCTGACTGGCATCGACTCCCAGCCGATTCGGACCGAGCTGCAACAGTCCTGTCAGCGCGTCGGACGCTGCGCGTGGCCGACGGAACGCCGCGAACGCCCGGTCGATCGAGACGGCGCGCGCTGGCGCGGTCGGCCGCGTTGTGGGCCGGGAGGCGCTCCGCGGCGCAGGGGCTCGTGGCGGACGCGGGGTGCTGTGCAGCACGAACGCAGCCGCGACCACCGAAAGCGGGACCAGCGCGGCAACCATGACGGCGAGAACCGCCCCCAGCCGCCGTCGAGGACTCCCCGCAGGCTGGGTCGATCGGTGCGCTCCGGAACGAATCGCGGCACGGAGGTCGCGCTCGAGCCCGGGCAGATAATCACTCATCGGCGTTCCTGGATCAGCTGACGCAATGATCGCAGGCCACGGCTGACGCGCTGACGGACGACGCTCTCTGAGCACTGCAGCTCGTGCGCGATCTCGGGATAAGCGCGCCCCGCCAGTACCCGCGCGTCGATCGCTTCGCGCTGGGCCTCCGGTAGCGACCACAGCAACTCCACCGCCCGGCTGCCGGCAAAGTCGGCCTCGATCCGCTCAATCTGCTCATCGGTCACAGCCATTACCGGCAGCCCTAGCCGTCGCCGGGCGCGGTCCTCCACCCGTCCGCGCTGACGACTGCGCGCGAGCACGTTACGCGCGATCCCGAACAACCACCCCGAAGCGGTCCCGACCCCGGGATCGAACCGATCGAGCGATATGACGAGCTCCGCGAACACCTCGGCGGCGAGATCCGCGGCAACCTCACCATGCCCGACCGCCCGCACCAGATAGCCGACCACCGGGCGCTCATACCGGCGATAGAACACGGCAAACGCCGCATCATCAGCCTTAGAGGCGTCCAGCAATTCCTCATCGGATAGTCGATCTGACGGCTGCATCACCCAGTACCTTCACGCTTGCCCGGCATTTGTGACAACACCGGGGCATTCACATCGTGACGGACACCGCAACTCCCCTGGCTCCGCAACGATGCGTGCCGAGTTCGCCGTCAGCTTCGCTTCCAATGACCGACAGCTCTCGGCGGGCGGGGACGACGGGCGGTCTCGCCAAGGCATCGCTGATCAGACGCTGCCCACGCCGCTGAGTGCATTCGGGGTGGTGCCGGCGGCGTCGCATAAGCCGAACGCTCATCGCACAGCAGGACATGTCGATCATCAGCCAATTCGTCGACTGAGCAGTGCTTGACCGGAGCGACCGACCACTCACCCTGATGGACCGATCCCAAGATGGGAGGTCGCTCGCCTCAGATGAGCCGAAGCTCGTTCTCAAGCAGCTCGTCAGTCGTGAGCCACAGAAGTGGGACACGCGCCCTGGCTCCATGACCAGGTCAATCCGCTGGATCGCCGCCGCGGCACGCTGCTGCCGGTCAAGAGCGGCCCGGGTCCGTCCGGACGACCCCGGTTAACTCTTACCGCGTCAAGCTCTCCGGCTCGTCGGCGTTGCGTTTTGCACGGCCGGGCCGCCGGATGTACCAGCCCGCGCTCTCAAAAAGTTGGCACGCGAACGTGCCCAACACGATGCCAAGGGCAAAGGTGACGTTCGCGTCCCACCCGAGACCGGCGTGAAGTCCGATGCCGATGGCGAGCGCGAGGAGAAAGTAGACGACGAGCCATGTCGCCTGGTGCCGATCTAAACGCCACATACGTTGTCGGTACCCGGTCGGCCACTCGGGCACACCCCGACGCCGCGACGTCGGGACTGCCGCTTGCCATCGAGGGGAGCCACACTGCAGCGAGCGTCTCATTCGGAACGTTCAGGGGACAGTCGGCTGGCGTGGACAAGGTCCCAGGGAAAGGGCGTGGTCCGGGAGCCTGCACGTCTTGTCGCTGGCACCGTTCGGAGCCAGTCGGCTCAGCGAGGTCTAGTCCGCGGTACCCGGGTCGCGCCACGCCGAGTCGACCTCGTCGTCGAACACTGTGGTTCGTTTCGGGTCAAGCTTAGGGTCGAGCGACTCCGGCATCTCCTTTCCGGTGAGGTCACGATTAAGCGGGCCGAGAACTGGGTTGAGCGGAAGCGGCTCCTGGTTACGGCCTTGACGCCGCCTGAAAACATGAGTGGAGGTTAGGAGTGGGCGCCGACGGCGGTGCCATCGACCCGGGGGCTCGAACGATGTCGTTCTGATGGCTCGGCGCGCGCCACTGCATCGGATGATCGCCCGCGGGGTAGCAGCCCACTGGGGCGCGACGCCGGCACCGGCCAAGCACGGAGAGCTTCGACCAAGGGTAGGACCCCTTTCATGAGCCAGAACCCACGCACGTGGCAGGAGCAGATCGACGAACTGATCGTGAGCGACCCGGGTGAAGCGGTGGCGGAGTGCTTGTCGCGTTCTCAGCGGTTGGGCGACTCGTCCGATCCCGCATCACGAGGAGAGGCGGCGGATGTCCTGTGGACCTGCGCGTCGAGGCTTGGGTCTCGTGGGAGCACCGATTTCGCGGTGAGGGTTGCCGAGGAGCTTCGGTCGCGCTTGGGGGGCGACCCATCGCTCAAGGTTCAAGTCCGGGTTGTGCAGGCGCTTTCGCTCATCGGCGAGATTCAGGCACACCGCGGGCAGGTTGCGGCTGCCCTGTCGCGCTTTGACGAGGCCTTGGCGTTGGTCGCGGCGACACGGGTGCTGACGGATCGAGGGAGTGGGGTCAGTCTCCTGATGGTCAAAGCCAGGGTTCTGTCGCGTGAGGAGCGCCGCGAGGAGTCGATCGTGCTCTTGGATGCCGCGCTCTCCGCCATCGAAGCCGCGACCGCGGGTAATACCGCGCTGAGAACTCGGCAGGCTGCCGTGGCCGTGGTGTCCAAGCTTGATGACCTGTGTGCGCTTGACCGCTACGCAGAGGCACGCGATCTTGGACAGCAGCTCTCAGACGTGCTCAGCGGCGTGCTGGGCGAGGCGGCAACTCGTCAGGAGGCCGAGGCGCCGGTGAGCTCGGAGTCGTCGCTCGCCGCAGCGCTGGCCGAGATCTTTAATGACGGCGAATGTTGGGGGGTGTTTGCGGCCAAAACGCACATCTCGCCATCGGAGGCCGCGCAGCGGGCGGTGTCGCTGTACTCCGTTTCTGACCCGTGGGCGCCCTCAGCGTCGGCGACCGAGCCCGTCACTGTCGCGACGGCGATCATCCGCAGCGTCGCCGATGGGTACGCGCTGCTCTCCAGAGAATGGCCGCCGGCCGAGCGAGCCTCACTGCCGCTACCGCAGCCAGCAGAGCTCGATCAGCTCATTCGACAGCAAGGGGTCGATGAGTGGGCGAGCGCCGCCGGGCATCCACTGAACCGTCACGGCGATCCCGCAGGCCCTGCGGCGTCACCAACGCCGACCAGAGACACCGGCGCGTTTGTCATCTCCGCCAGCGGCGCCCGGGACATCGCCAAATGCCTGTACATGTATGAGCTCACTCACATCCTGAGCGAGTCAGACGCTGGCCTGGAAGCGTTGCGGTACAAGACCTTCTTGGAAATCTCGGTCTCCTACCTACGCAGCATGCGTGACTGGTCCCGAACGCCGCTACGAGACCAAGCGCCGGGGGTGGTTATCGCGTGCTGGTTGATCGCCGAAGGCTTCTTCGCCATCACGCATCGCCAGGCCGGCTCCACGCCGGTATTCGCGCCGGCGAAAGACCAGCTGCGTCAGCTGCTGCACGAGACAGCCGGATACGCGTGGCTACTAGACCAGAGCATGCTGCCGCCCGCATGGACCGACCCCGAAGAGGTCTAAGAGACCGAGCCAAGGCGGGATCTCGGCGCCTTCCGCCTTCGGCTCAACACGACAGCCGACGCGTCCGCAGAGGATCGACCACCGCACGCTCGCGAGCGTGTCCGCCCTACGTGACCGTCTCAATTCCGAAGGAACACCGAACAGCGAGGGACTTCGGCGGCATGTCAGGACGGACCGCAGCGCGCGCGAGCGGCCGCACACGGTCGGCTGCGTCATTCTTGATGCGATCGCGCGGCCGACGTAAGATCGGCTTGAGCGGCGCTGGGGCAGCCGCTCATCGATCGCACCGAGGCGAGAGGGGGCATAATGCTGTGGGCATCCGGACGGATCGAGCGCCGGTGGGTTTGCGTGGCCGTCCTGGTCGGGACGTTGGCGCTTTTCTGCCCGGCGGTCGCGAGCGCGGGAACGACGCTGGACCCGCCGACGAGTCTGTATCAGAGCAATCAGAGCGATACGTCGGTCACCGTGAGCTGGACGCCGTCGGACAGTTCGGGCGTGACCGGCTATGAGATCTGGCCCAACGGGGGGGCCAAGGTCGACGTCGGCGCGGGCGCCACGTCCTACACGATGACCGGCCTGACCTGCGGCCGCGCCGCGTGGTTCGAGGTCTGGGCCTTCGACGCGGCTGGGGATATGTCGCCGGGAGTATCGACCGAGGGTTATGCCCCCACAACGGCGCCATGCGAGGCCGATCTTCAGGTGCTATCCGACACACCGAGCGTGAGCCACGCCCAAGTCGGTCAGGACGTGACCTTCACCATTGTGGCGAGGAACAACGGCCCGCTTGACACTGTGGACCCGGGCGTCGAGGCTGACTTTGCGTCGGGCGGCCTGTCCTTCGACGCCGCCGCCAGGTGCGGCGGCGTGGGCCCGGACGGCACGCAGTGCGAGTATGACGGCCTGGCGCCCAGCGAGACCGTCACCGAGACGATCGTCGCGCAGGTGCAGGACACCAGTAGCGGGTACGCCACCGACGTGGCCTGCGTGCGCGCGCTCGACGAGACGAACTACGACCCGCATCCGGGCAACGACTGTGGGATCGCAACGGTGGCGATCGATCACCCCGCAGCCGCGTCGACGCCACCCGTCGTCAGCCCGGTCGCTTCAGCTGGCGGGCCGACCCACACCCCACCACCGCCCAGTACGGGCAGATCACAGCCCGCAGATGCAGGCTCGTGCTCCGCGTACACTCGCCAGGGGCGGAGGTACACGATCCTGACCCACCGCAAGCTCGCCTGCGCCCAAGGACGGGCGGTGATTCGTCACGCCGACGGAGCATGGCACCGGACTGGTGTCTACGTCAGGGTCTCTTCGTGGCTGTGCCGCCGCGTACACCTCGCCGGCCGCCAGGTCATGTGGCTGGACGACTGCACGCAAGCAGGCGGACAGCAGGTCATCTGGACTGAGCAACGTCGCCGCTTGAAGCGAGGCTAGCGACTGCCGGGCCGCGCTGGACGCCACTCGGACTATTCCATTCCGGCGCGAGCATCGCGCGGTGTGAACCGAAGCTCCTGTCGGGCGGGAAGTCGCTCGCCGCATACGGACGAGTTGGCTGACTCGCCCGCTGTTCCTTAACTGGAAAAGGAGCCCCGACGGCGTGGTGCCCCCTTAAGGGTAGACCGGCAGCGCCGCAGGCTGTCGCCGAGACCTGCTCCGCTGCACACTGGCATGCCGGGCGCGCCGCCCTCGGCACGCCCGTGCGCGGGATGGGTGCCGGACCCTCGGGGCGGCCGAAGCCGATCGCTCACCGGACGATCGGCAATCCCGGCGCCGCCGTCTCACAACGGAAGCTTGACTGCGACGCGTGCCTTCACGCGATACCGATCCGCGTTCGTGTACGCGGGCTGTGATCAGGCCGTCACTGCCTATGCATCCAGCGTGCGTGAGAGGCCCGCGGGGACGGTTCGTCGTTCCTACCTTCCGCGCGTTGTAGGAGCCCTCGCCGGCGCTGGCGAGATGCGCGTGCGGCCGTGGAAATGGGGAGTCTCGACAGTCCCTCACCAGGCGCTTCCCGGTCCTTCAAATTTGCGGTGGTGGCCGTTCTTTCGGTCCGCTTGCGGCGCGGATGACGTGGCCTGGCGCTGTCGCTACTTCGCGTTGGGTCGTGCCGGAGCCACAAGCGGGACGAAGTGGTAGCCGTCGCGCGACGGGAGAGTGCGCAGGTGCAGCGTCGCCTGCCCCGGCTTCCAGAGGCCGAGAACTGTGCGTCCGCCTCCCTGGGCGATGATCACGAGACGCCCGTCGGTAGTCCAGGCGATGTCCGAGAATTTGATGTCGACCCCGGCCGGGTAGCCAGGCAGGTGTGTGAAGGTCCCGGTCGTGGTGTCGAGCATCCAGACGTCCTCGGCCTGGGCAGGACCCGGGTAGGCGGGGGAGCCGAAGTCGACAGCGACAAGCGAGCCGTGGGGTTCGGGAACGACCCGGATGATGCTGTGGAAATAGCTCGGCCAGACGAGCTGCCGCCGTTGGCCGCTGATCAGATTGATGAGGCTCAGCTTGCCGGGTTGGCTGCCGCCGGCGCCGACCCCGTCACCGACGGGGCCCTCCAATGCGAGATCTCCGCGGAGCGCGGCGAGCTGCTCAACCTCCTGACCGGTGGGAGACGCGGATGGTGTGATGGGCACGTGTGCACGAGTCCGGCCCGCTCGGGGATCGACGATCACCGACTGGCGGGGCGTCGCGATCCACACCCCCGCCGTGGTTTGGGCCAGCAGTGACCCACACGCCACGGGAACGGCAGGGCGCGTTCCGGGCACAAGGCGCAGCGTGCAAGGACCGCGGCCAGGCCACGTGAGCACCCAGGTCGCGTCGGCGTCGAGCGCGGCGAGGGTGCTGTCGCGCCCACGTGAGGGTACGGTCGCGAGGTCGCGCACGGCACCGCCGCGCCCGATAAGGAACTCGGTCTGAGTGTGCGCGCGCTGGACGCCGACCAGTACTCCGCCCGGCGCCGGGGTCAGCGAGCTTACGATCGGACCCTCCGCCGTCGCGCGGCGGAGCGGCAGGCCGAGACCCCGTATGGCGTGGACAGCGTGGCGGTCGACGTTGAGGATGAACGGCGGGCCCTCGTTCCCGACCGCGACGATGAGCAGGCCGGTCGGGCCCGTGAGCGCAGGGCCCGTGAGCCTCGGGAGTGGCTCGGGCGGGGGTGGTATCGGCGGCGCGCCGCTGCGCCCACCTTTACCGCTCCCCGGGAGGAACGCGCCGGCCACGGCGCCTGCGGCCGCGAGCATCACGCCGGCCGTGGCGAGGCGGCGGTTGCGCCGGCGACGGCGCGCCTCTTTGATCACGCCCGAGCGGAGATCGTCAACCAGTGGCTTCTCGACGGTGTGTCCCACGGGATCCGGTGGGCTGTACACGGGCATGTAAAGCGCTACTATGACTGGCACAATGTGGGATGTCAAGATCGACCGCGACGACCCCGTCCTCCTTCACGACCAGGTTGCCGCACAGATCCGCCGCGCGATCGCCGACGGTGAAGCGAAACCTGGTGAACGCCTCCCGCCGGCCCGCGACCTCGCGGCGGTCATGCACGTCAACACCAATACCATCTTGCGCGCCGTGCGGCTTCTCCGTGACGAAGGACTCCTCGAAGTTCGCCAAGGACGCGGCATTCGTGTCAGCGGAACACCACACCGCGGGGCGGTGCTCGCCAAGGCGATCGAACTGGTCCAGCTTGGCCGACAGAACGGCTACAACCGCACGGAACTCCTCGAGATCATCAAACAGCTGCCGTAGGGCGCAAGTCGCACGGAACGTGGTGGCAGGTCCACGGAGCCACACACCGGAGCGCCCGGCCGCCAGGCGCGGCCAATCGCCCGCCGTCTGGCTCGTGACTGAAACGAATCGAGCATCTCGTCGTCATCGCGGCTGAGTCCCGCGCCGACTTTGGAAGTACCAGTCGCCCTCGCACTTCTTCGGCACCCCCTATTCCCCAACAGCAGGATGGACGTTCTCGTACCGCCGACAGGCACCATCTTATGCTGAAGCGTTAGCTCGCCGCCGACGCTCAGCGTGATCGCGATGCGCGAAAAGCGGCACCGGACCGCCTCCTGCGTGCGTCTCAGACTGGATCGACCAGCGGACGCTCGATTGCTGGCTTCGGCGTCTCGCTCCCCAAGTCAACCTCGCGGCCGGCGGCTGCTGGTGGACCCTGTTTTGAAACTGTCTACGCGTGGGCGCTCGTCGGCGAGGTCGCCGGTTCGCCAGCGCTCCCGTTCCCGCCGCGTGGCAAGCGGTAGCCACGGTCAGCCTTGACGACCTCACCGGACTTCGAGAGCCGTGAAAGGGTCGTGCTGACCGTCGGCCGCGCGAGCCCGGTCGCCTTCGCGACCTCGCCGGCCGTCGATGCCCCATCGCTCGACAGTGCGGCGAGCACCTTCGCCTTGGTCTCACCTGGCGCCGTTCGCGGCGCCGCGCTTGCGCCGTTCGTCGACTTGGCAGTCCGCGTTCGGGTCGGGGCGCGGGTCTGTTTCGGAGCGTCCGGCGTCTTCGCAGCCTGCTTCGCGGTCGGTTGTGAGCTCGTCTTGGTCGGTTTGGATCCAGAGCGCTCGCGAGGGTCGAGCGCGGCGAGCGCGCGACGTAGCTTGTCGGCCTCGGCGAGCACCTGGTCGAGTCGTTGCTGAATGTCGTGACGGATGCGATCGATCAACTGCTGACGCTCCTGCTCTCATAGGGTTGGCCGGCGCCGGGATGGCACCTGGTCAGCATCGTGTCAAATCGCTGTCGGCCGGTGAGATCGCGCAGTCGCATAAGACCCGTTATGCCGCTGTCGGCATAACGAGTCTCATGCCGAGGCGGTGGTTATGCCGATCGGGGGTCTCATGACAGGCGTTTCGCCTGGTGATGTCGGTTTCTGATGTTCAGCTGCTCGGCATAATCAGAGGCCTTCCAGGAAGGCGAGCAGTCGGTCGGCGGGTCGGTATCGGCCGGGGGGTGTGCCGAGTGGGGCGGTTCTCGCGATCGCTTGTTCTTTGAGCTTGGGGTCGGCGTGCTGGTAGATCTGGGTGGTCTTGATGCTCTCGTGTCCGAGCCACAGTGCGATCGTGGCGATGTCGACGTCGTTGGCTGTGAGCAGCATCGCGTTGGTGTGACGCAGGATGTGCGGTGTGACGCGTTTGGTCGTGAGCGATGGGCAGCCGAGCGATGCAGCGGCGGTGTATTTGGTGAGGAGCAGCTCGACGGCGTCGCGGCTGAGCGGCGTGCCGTGACGGGTCGGGAAGAGCGGGTCCTCGGGGTGCCCCTGGCGTTCTTTGAGCCATTGCTTGAGCACTGCGCGGCTCTCTCGGGTGAAGGTCACGATCCGTCGTTTCCGGCCTTTGCCCGTGATGTTGAGATGAGCGGCGCTGCCGAGCATGACGTCGCGCACGCGAAGGTTCGTGAGTTCTGAGACGCGCAGTCCGGTCTGGATGAGGACGAGCAGCAGGGCATGGTCGCGGCGACCCAGCCAGCAGCTTCGGTCAGGCGCCTTGAGCAGCGCCTTGGTCTCGATCAGGTTGAGGTAGCTGACGTCGTCGTGCCGGTAGCGCTTGGCGGGAATGTCCATCACCTGGGCGATGATCTGCGCGTGCTCGGGATGCTTCAGCGCGGCGTAGCGGTAGAGGGAGCGGATCGCAGCGAGTCGGTTGTTGCGCGTGCGGATGCTGTTGCCCCGGTCTTGTTCGAGGTGGGTGAGAAACGCGCCGATCAGCGGCGCCTGGAGGTCATCGAAGTCCAGCTCGAATGGCGGCTTGCCGGTCTGCTGGTGCGCGAAGCAGAGCAGCAGCCGGATCGCGTCACGGTAGGACGCGATCGTGTCCGGACTGCAGTTGCGCTGCGTGATCAACCGCTCGGTGAAGAACGCCTGCAGAGTCGGCGCGACGCGGGTCATGACAGCCCACCGGGGATCTGCTCCAGACGCTCACTGATCAGCTCGACGAGCTCGGGGACGGCGTGTAGATACCAGTAGGTCGATTCCGGCGAGACATGACCGAGATAGGTCGACAGTCCAGGCATCTTGCGGTCGATCTGCTCGCCCGAGCGATACCACCCAATCAGCGTTCTGACCGCGAACGTGTGTCTCAGATCGTGCGGGCGGGGCCGCACCCGCTGCCCGCGTCCCTCCAGGCCAGCCTGTTTGATCACCTCGCGAAACGACTGCCAGAACACCTGCTTGACCGGCCGGCGACCCCAGGCGGTGAGAAAGAACGCTGGCGTCCCCGGGTTCGGGCAACGCTCGTCGCGAACGCGGACATAGTCGCTCAGCGCCCGGGTGGTACTTGGATGCAGCACGACCTCGCGTGGGCGGTGGTTCTTGCAAGCGCGGATGTCCAGCACGCCGTCGTCAAGGTCGACGTCTGCGCGGTCCAGCGCGAGCGCTTCGCGTAGCCGTAGACCGGTGCTGGCCATCACCCCGATCACCGTCGCGGTCATCGCCGCGGGCACCGGCCGCGGAAGTGACCGCGCGGCCGCCATCAGCCGGGCGATCTCCTGCGGCGTGTAGATATAGGGCGCCACCCGCGGCTGATGGCCCGGCAGAAGATCGGTCGAGGGGATCTCACTCTCCGGATCGACTGTCGCGAGATAACGCGCAAATTGCCTGACCATCCCCAGCCGCTTGCGCCACACGAACGGATGCTGGCTGGCGGGCATCCTCGCCCACCGCAACGCCAGATCGGTCGTGATCCGGTCCGCACCCGCCCGCTCCACAAAGCCGACGAACTGCTCCAACAGGGGCTCGTCACGCTCAAGCTCATAACCCAGCCGGCGACGGAGCGTCAGATAATCACGCAGACCCTGCTCAAGCGCCGTCATGCCACCACCTCGGGCCACGGCAGCGCCAGCTCCCGGAGCGCGGCACGGTCAACACGCGCATAGATCGCGGTCGTCCGCCGCTCCCGGTGACGCAACACCTGCGCGATCTCATCCAGCGACGCGCCCGCCCGCAGCATCCCGGTCGCCGCGGTATGCCGCAGCTCGTGACAGCCGAACCGCGGGACCCCCACCCGCCAGCACGCCTCTCGCACCACCGCGCTGACCGCATGCCTCGACATCGGCCCCACCGGCGCGATCACCTTCACAAACAACGTTCGGCAACCATCGGGCGCCGGCGGCCGATCCTGCAGATACCCCGCGATCGCCTCGCCGACATCAACCGGCAACGGCAGCGCGTCCACCCGGCCGCCCTTGCCGTAAACGACGATCTCGCCCGCCCGCCACCCCACATCATCAAGCGCGATCCGGGCGACCTCGCTGGCTCGCAGCCCCAACCTGACCAGCAACAGCAAGATCGCATAATCACGCCGGCCGATCACCCGTCGGCGATCGCAGCTCGCCAACAACGCGGCGACGACCTCGGCGTCCACCCCGCGCGGCAGCGATCGACCCCGGACAGCGGCCACGGTCGGCACCGCCCATTCAAGCGGCGCCGCGATCAACCCAGCGACGTGCAAATAGCGCAGCAACGAACGCAGCACCGTCACCAGCAGCTGCGCCGACGCGCCACCCATCAACGGGCACTCGCGCACGAGGAACGCAGTCACGTCAGCAGCCGTCAAGACATCCAGCCCAAGATCAGCAAGCCCGTCACGCTGGGCCAAAAACCCCCTCGCCCGCGGCTCATAGCAACCCGCCGTCGTCTCGCTCAACCCGCGCTCCACCAACAACCAGCGTCGATACCCCACAACAACTCGCTCCACCGCGCAGTCCGGCTGGGAGAGTCCGTCCACCGCCACGCTCCGCCTGCTGCTACCCATCGCTGCCTCCTCTGAGATCGACAAACGAACCCAGAGACTCGACAACCCCGCGACGATTATGCCGAGCAGCTCAACACAGAAACGCCCTCAAGCAGCAACAACACGGCCGACCAGACGACCACTCGGCATAACCAGCCACTCGGCATGAGACCCGTCCGATGAGTTTCGCACTGAGCCCCCGGTAAACGAACGCCGCCGGCAGCCCCGGCCCCGGATTACGGTCCCGTCGGACGCGCACTCGGTGATCGTCTCAGAACTCTCGGAGCGTGCTGCGGTGAGACGATGCGATTTGCGACGCAGTTTTGCGACACCCCGTCGCCCATCGCACATGAGCAGCTATCGCTTCGAGCCGGCGTCTCGAAAACGGACGGTGGACGAACCCTGACGTTTTGCCTATGCAGATCGCGCGGCCATCCCTGCCGCCGCAGGTAGCGCTTGTGGCGACAAGCGGGTCGCAGACGAGCGCGGCGGCCAAGAGACCTCTCGGGTTATGAAAGCGGGATGGCGGACCGGTCCGGCGGCTACGCGTTACAGTAGGTGTCGTGGCCCGGGGGTGGTGAGGCAAGCGTCGACGAGCCGTGTTGAGCGGGCGATGCACGTCCATTCGTCGAAGCCTGTGTAGGGGGTTGGGCGCAGCCTCGATGGCGCTCGTATGGGCGCTATGGGCGGATCATCGATGCGGCTTGGGCGATCAGTTCACACTGCGCCTTCCAGCGGCCACCATCGATCCCCAGCACGATCCGGTCGGCTCCGGCGTCGCGATACGCCACGAGCTGTTCGGCGATTTGTTGCGGGACACCAGCGACCGGCACCTGCGGTGCCTGCGCCGCAGGCACTCGGTGAACGTCGATCAAGGTCTGGATGAATGCGTCGCGGACGTCGCGGATCAGCTCTTCATCGCCGACCATGGCGTGGTTTCCGACGGTGATAGTGACGTTGTCGTGGCCCTGGGCCGTTGCAAGCTCGGCTAGCCTCCCGGCACCCTGGCGAAGCGCGTTGGCACTGAGCAGCGACGGGAACCAGCCTGCGCCGTGTGCTGCGGCCCGTCGGATTGCGACCTCGGAGTTTCCGCCGATGAGGATCGGTGGGACGGTCGCCGGGGGACCGAGCCTCACTGTCGCGGCGCCCTCGATGTAGCCGTCGAGCTCGGTCGCCTCGCCTGCGATCAGGCTGGGGAGAGCGGCGAGCGCGGCGTCGGTGCGCGGTCCGCGCTCGCCGCCTGCCGGGCCAGTAGATCGCCAGTACGGCGAATCTGGAAACCCGCCGCTGCCGATACCCAGCAGTACCCGGTCCCCAGACAGATGCTGCAGCGTCGCGATCTGCGCCGCGAGCTGCGCAGTCGGCCGGAGAGGCAGAACGAGAATCCCGAAGCCAACCATCACGCGGCTTGTCACCGCTGCAGCCACCGATGCGCTCACGAGGCTTTCGAGCGCCGGGGTGCCGTCGCCGATGACCACATCGGGTACCCAGACGGACTCGAGGCCAAGGGCTTCGACGTGTCGGGCGGCGTCGATGATGCCCGAAGCCAGCCCTCCGGTGCCGACCCCGAAGCGTGAGAGATCACCCAGCGTTGGCAGAGTAATTCCGATGCTCAGTTCGCTCATGACGCGCGCCCAGCCGCGTGGAGGGTTCGACCGGACCGCGCCGCCCCGCTTCGCTTGACGCCTGCGATCGACGGCTCCTGTCCGAGCGCGATCAGGGTGAGGCGGTGCAGCTCTGCACGCTGGTCGTCTGAGAGAGCGGCGAACACCTCGTCGGTGACATCACACAGGATCCGATCCGCACGCCGTAGCGCCTTCCTCCCGCTGCTTGTCAACGAAAGGAGATTCCGGCGCCGATCAACAAGATCACGGCTTCGGGTGACGAGGCCGTTTCTCTCCAGCTCGTCGATGAGTCGGACCATGTCGCTGCGATCCACTTGGGCTCGCTCGCAGACCTGCTGCTGCGACAGTCCATCCTGCTCGGCGAGACACGCGAAGACAAAGTAAGCACGCAACGACAATCCCTCGGCCCCCAGGCGTTGCTCCAGCATGCCGTGTGCGTGTCGATGGAGCAGGCCAAGACCAAAGCTCGGCCACTGAAGAAGGCCAACCGGCCAGGCGATAGGAGCGGGTGCGGCTACTGGGATGACGCGAGCATACTAAATTGCGGGTATGACCAATCATTGGTTGGCCCCGCGACCATAACGTCCTGTGCGACCAACGGACTGTGCGCGGTCGCTGACCGAGTCGAGATCGAGATCCTGGCCGCCCTGCCGGCAGGCGGATCGATCGCGGCACACTGGCGGATGACGGCGTACCGCGGAGCGGTCCCGTCGCAGACGCCGAAGGTATCGACGTGCTTGACGTCGACGATAAGGGCCAGATCAGCAGGGCTGAGGGCTATTGGTAGCAGCAGGCGTTTCGACGCGCTCTCGCGGGCTGACCGGCCGCGCCTGGCCGGCGTCCCGGCCAAGAGGCCCACAGAGCGGGTCCAGCGCTGTCGCCGACATCATGGACCAGTCAGGGAAGCCGATGGATGAGAGGCATGCGCGTGCCTTAGCCTTCGCGCATGCGGGATAGGTTCACTTTGCGCAGCATCATCTACAGGCTCATCCTCGGCGCTGTGGTCTTGGCGGTGGTAATCCCGGTGTGGGCGGGTGGCCACCGCCCGATGTGGCCGGTCTCTCTCGTCACCATCTTCGTGGTGGCCGCACTCGGCGTCTTGTTGGCACGACAGCCGAGGCTGCGCGAGTGGCTGCGCCGCCGCTGAGCGGCCGCGTCTCGAGCTTGATCACGGACGTGCTGAGGTTCCTCCGACGACTGGCGCTCCGAGGTCTGGGCCGGCGGCGTCTCACGGACCAATCGACAACCGGACGCTTCCGAGCGTCCCCTCGGGGGGGCGCCGCGTCTCGCATGTCGAACGGCGAGAGCACCACGACGTTTGCATAGCTCGAGGCAAGGTCGGCGTTTTCAGCGGAGCGCACGCCGCCGTTGATGTAGCGAGTGCCGTTGATGCTGATTGTGGGGGACGAGCCCGGCAGCGCGGTGCCGGCGGTGATCGCGTCGACCAGGTCGACGCCGGAATCGCGGTCGAAGGTGGCCAAAGCTCCGGTATGCGCGTCGATGGCGACCACGATCATCGGCCTGGCCGGCCATTCATGACGAGGCAACCTGGCGGCAACCACGCCGCGGTGCTGCGCGGCCCTGGGTCCGAGTATCGAGGCGCACTCCAATCCGAATCCGCCCATCGCACGTTGAAGATCGGCTGCGGAGGTGGCGGCGGCGGAGATGGCTCTCATCCGCTCGAACACCGTTGCCACCGGCAGGGCCGCCGGTCGTTCGCGGTTGCGTCCGCGCGATTGAACCCGCGGCGAGAGCACCGATGCGACCAGATCGGCCGGCGGTATGCCGCTGCGCACCTGCGCTGCCCCGATGGCACCGGAAGAGGTGCCGATCACCACGTCGGCCGCCTCGGACATGTCGAGGCCGGCTTCGGCCAGGCCTGCGATGACACCGACCGCCCACGCATTTCCGGCGGCGCCACCGCCACCGAGAACCAGAGCAACGTCGTGCGGAGCGTCTGTCGGCATCACGGTCCGCAATTGAACGAGAGCCGACGGTCGGGCTGGGGCCGGTTAGGTCTGCGGCCGCGATCTGTGGGGGGTGTCGGCGAATGGGTGCGCACGATCAAGGCTCGCTCCTGGGATCTGATCACCGAAATTGCCCAACCGGGCTGGGCTGGCGCTTGTGTTGGATGACTGTGCGGTCCATGGGTGTCTCCTTCGCTGATTGTCGTGGTGGCCGCCGAGCGGCGGCAGATAGCCGGGGCGGTGTCTCATCAGACGCTCACGGCTTGCGTACGTGGCTCATCTCTGTAGCTGGGGGTGTATGTGTGGATGACTGAGCCGTTGGTGAACTCGCGGACGTGGGTGAGCGTGAACGCCACCGAGGAGGTGTCAACGTCTTCGAACAGGCGCTGGCCAGCGCCGACCACGACCGGCATGAACCACACTTGAAGCTCGTCGATGAGCGCCGCGCGCAGGAGTGTGTCGTCGAGCCGGCTGAGGCCCCACTTGATCAGGTCCTTCCCCGGCTGTGCCTTGAGCTGCTCGATGGCGCCGACGAGGTCTGGCCCGAGGAGGGTGGCGTTCCACGTCGGTTCGCTCAGTGTCCGGGACGCGACGTACTTGGGCATCGCATTGATCCGCTCGCTGAGAGGTCCCCCGGTGGCGGATCCCCAGGTATTCCGGAAGTACTCGTAGGTCACGCGACCCATGAGAAACGCCTCGTAGTTGTCCAGCTCCTGCAGGATCCAGCCGCTGGACTCCTCGTCAAAAAGCGACCAGCGCTCGGGCGATGCGATCACGCCGTCGAGGGATACGAGTGTGGATTCGACGAGCTTGCGCATGAGTTGTGTCCTCCAATGGTCTTATGGGGCTGCTGCGTTGAACCGGCGGGCCCGGAGGTCAGTCGCCGGAGGCCGGATCGTCGGGATGGTCGAATGTGCGGTAATCGCCGATCAGTTCGGGCTGGGTGAAGATGGCCGGCTGCTCGTGGCGATCCTCCGCTCCGGCTACGAAGGCTTTGAACGAGTCCAGCGCTTGCATGCCGCTCGTGCTGCCCTCGTCCGTGTATAGGTGTATGAATTGGCGCGGGTCGGGGAGGTAGAAGGCCGCGTACCGAAGCCCGGCCGGTCGTGTCTCCGCGAGCTCCTCGAACACCCCCCGCACGAGCGCTGCGTTCTCCTCTTCACGTCCGGGCTTGACGGTGTAGGTGACCATCGTGTGTCGCATCGTTGACTCCTGGTTCGTTGTATGGGTGGTGGCTGGTTGAAGCACTTCCGCCTGCTGCGCCTCAAGTGGCAGGCTCGGGCTCTGGACCCCGGAGGGCGGTCGCGGCGACTGCCGTTGCCATCTCGTCCTTTCGGATCAGGAGGAACGTGACGGGTATCGCCAGCAGCGCAATCGCGCCGGACACCCAGAGCGCGGAGTGAAATCCGCCTGTGAGCGCCGCGTGGACGGTGTCCCCGCCGCGCAGGAGGGTGTTGTAGTGGCTGGCGGCGATGCTCGAGGCGATCGCGATGCCGAGCGCGCCGCCCAGCTCCTGGGAGGTGTAGATCAGCCCGGAGGCGACCCCGGCTTCGCGTTCGGCGACGCCGGCGAGCGCGGCGATCGATACCGGAATGAACGCGAACGCGCTTCCCATTCCGACAGCCACTAGGAACGGCCCGAACAGGTTCGCCCAGTAGTGACCGTGCACCGGCGCTTGGGTGGTCCACAGGATGCCGACCCCGATTACGGTCATTCCGAACGCCATCACCAGCTTCGCGGAGCCTTTTGTGACGAGCAGCTGGGAGACGCCGGCGAACAGCATCGAGGTGATCCCCGCCGCGGCCCACGCAAAGCCGCCCTCCAAAGCAGAGAAGCCGAGCACCTGCTGCATGTACAGAGTGCCGATGAAGATGAACGAGTAGAAGCTCGCCCCCAACAGGACGCCGACCGCGTTCGCTCCGGCGAGCGTTCTCAGGCGGAAGATCCGCAGCGGCATCAGCGGCGCCTCACCGCGGCTCTCGATCACCAGAAACGCTCCGAGCAGCGCGATGGCGACCGCCAGCTCGGCGATCGTCCGGGCCGCGCCCCAGCCGACCTGCGGGGCTTGCGCGATTGCATAGGCGAGCAGCACGAGCGCGCCGGTCACCGTCACGGCACCGAGCGGGTCAAAGCGTCGCCGGGCGACCTCGACGCGCGTCTCGGGCACGACCCGCCGAACGAGCAGCAGCGCGACCACGCCGACCGGGACGTTGAGCAGAAACACGTACTGCCATCCCGCGAAGCGCGTCAGCAGGCCGCCGAACACGACCCCGAAGGTCGCACCCAGGGCGGCGAGACCTCCCCAGATGCCGAGCGCCTTGTTGCGCTCGGCGCCCTCGGTGAACATGTTCCGCACAGTCGACAATGCGGCTGGGAGGAACAGTGCGGCGCCGAGACCCTGGACGGCGCGCATCGAGATCAAGACCGCCTCGCTGCCCGCGAGCGACGCTCCCAGCGAAGCTGCTGTGAACACCGCCAGGCCGACGATGATCATGCGGCGGCGCCCGAGCAGATCGGCGGCCCGGCCGCCGAGCAGCAGAAAGCCGCCGTACGCGAGCCCGTATGCGGTCACGACCCACAGCAGGCTCGTCTGTGAGAAGTGCAGCTTTCGCCCGATCGTCGGCAGCGCCGTGTTGACGATCGTCAGATCCATGACAGTCATAAACGCGGCTACGGCAAGCAGCGAGAAAGCTCGCCAGCGATGAATATTTGGGGTACGAGACGTCATCTGACCTCCTGTGACTCGGAGTTCGCCGCCTCCCAGAGGCGGCCTCACTACTCCGACGCAGCGCGAGCGGCGTTTTGGACAGGCCCGTCAAAGATCGTTCAGGCGCCGCTCGAGCTCCGCACGCTCGATGGCGTTGGCACTCAGCTCGATCGCCGTCTCGTAGGCTCGCTTGGCGGCCGATCGGTCGCCGGCTCTCCGGAGCAGGTCGGCGTGCGCTGCGTACAGCGGCTGGTAGCGCGCGAGTGCAGGGTCGCCGAGCAGCGGTTCGAGCAGCTCGAGCCCGGCCTGTGGTCCGACGGCGAACCCGACCGCCGCCGCGCGGTTCAGCTCGACGACCGGCGAGGGCGCGATCTGACCGAGCGCGCGGTACAGCTCCGCGATCTGCTCCCAGTCCGTCGTACCCGTGTCCGCCCCACGGACGTGGACGGCTGTGATCGCGGCTTCGAGCTGGTACTGGCCCGGGTGCCGGAACCGCAACGCTCGGTCGAGCGCCTCCAGCCCCTCGCCGAGCCGCTGATGATCCCACTGTGACCGGTCCTGCTGGTCGAGCGCGAGGTAGCGCCCGTCAGGCGCCACGCGCGCATCGCGACGAGAGTCGTGCATGAGCATCAAGGCCACCAGCCCCCAGACCTCGGCTTCGTCGGGCATCAGCTCGCACAGCAGCCGCGCGAGGCGGATCGCCTCGCCGCACAGCTCGGCTCGCACCAGCCGCTCGCCCTCGGTCGCCGAGTAGCCCTCGTTAAAGATCAAATACAGCACCCGGAGGACGCCGCGCAGGCGGTCGGGCAGCTCCTCATCCTCAGGCACTCGGTAAGGGATCCGCGCTTCGGCGATCTTGCGCTTTGCGCGAACGATCCGCTTACCCATCGTCGGCTCCGCCACCAAGAACGCGCGCGCGACCTCGCCGGTCGTCAGTCCGCCGACGGCGCGCAGCGTCAACCCCACCCGCGCCGCTATGTCGAGCGCCGGATGGCAGCAGGTGAATATCAGCCGCAGGCGGTCATCGACGATCGCGCTGTCCTCGTCCTCGTCGGGTGGCTCCTGGTGATCGAGTCGCATCAGGTCCGCCAGCCGACCTGCTCGGTCCGCCACCGACTGGTTGCGGCGCATACGGTCGATCGCCCGCCGCCGCGAGGCGACCGTGAGCCACGCGCCCGGCTGGGCGGGGACGCCGTCGCGCCGCCACGTGCTGACCGCGTCGGCGAACGCGTCCTGGACGGCGTCCTCTGCCAGCTGAAAGTCGCCCACATGTCGGATCAACGTCGCCAGCACCGCCGCCCGCTCCCCCCGGAACGCCGCCGCGATCGCGGCGTCGACCGGATCCGGGGCCGCTCGGCGTGGCGGCTCAGCAGAGCTCACGGCCCGCCGGCGCTCCGATCGAGCGGCGGGATCCCGTCGTCGGCGACGATCGGCCGCACCTCGACCGACCCATAGCGCGCCCACGGCAGCCTCGCAGCGTGCCTGATCACCTCATCCAGATCGGCGCAATCCAGCACGTAATAGCCAGCCAGCACCTCCTTCGTTACCGCAAACGGGCCATCCGTCAGCTCGGTCTCATCGCCCCGGACCCGCACCGTCGTGGCGCTCTCCACCGAATGAAGCGGCGCATGCGCGACCAACACACCAGCGTCGCGCAGACTCGCGTTCACCTGATCCCACAACGGCATCTGCGCCCACCGCTGCGCCCGCTCAGCCTCATCAGCAGACTCGAACCCATAGAGCAACAACATGTACTCAGGCACGATCGCCTCCTATCGGTACGGCCGCACGATACGCGGCCACTACCCCTACGTCGCCCCACACCATCCGGTTTGGACAGTGCCGCCGAGTTGTGCGCGCCGGTCCGGCCCGCTGAGAACCATCGCGGCGGGGCCAGTGCAAGCCATTGTTTGCAGCCTGCGGCCTCCCAGGCGAAGCAGCGAGCACGACGCCTCCACCAGCACCCAAACAGGATGCGCACCCGGAACGGATCCCAGCGCCGCTCCTCGCCGATTGCGAGGAGGCCGCGCCGCGCGGCTGTATGCGGTTGGTAGGACGTCCAGCCAGATGTGCGCTCCGGAACGCGGCACTTCAGCATCTGGACCGATCGGGCCGGCGCCGGGCCATTGACTTTGGGAGCGCGCGGACTCTAGTTGGCCACGAACGCCACCTTCCGGTAGAGGTCCTTCCGGCCGATGGCGTCGAGCAACGCCGTCCCGAGGTCCGCGTACGTGATCTTGCGACCGCGAGAAAGTGGCTCTGTGCTCACACGGTAGGCACCGGTAGCGGCTCGGTTGACGAGCCGGGGCGGGCGGACCGAAATCCAGTCGACGTCGCTCTCCTGCAACACGGCTTCCATCCGGCGCATGTCCTCATAGGTCGCGTGGAGGAACGACTCCAGGATCGGCATAGCGATGCGCCGGTCAATGAACGGGTGCTCCGCGCGCGGGCCGACCGGGGTTGCGGAGATCACGACAAGCGCCGTGGGGCCGCTCCGCTCCATCAGGCCGACGATGTTCTTGATCCCGTCCGAATAGACGACCGTCGCCGCCCTGGAAGTCCCGATCCCGAGCGCCGAGACGACCGCATCGACGCCAGCGAGGGCCGGTGCCAGCGCGATCGGGTCCAACACGTCGGCAGCGCGGATTGTGAGGTTTTCGTGCTCCAGCTCGACCGCAGCGGGCCGTCGTGCGATCGCACTTACCTGATGCCCCCGCTTCAGTCCCTGCTTGACGACCTCAAGTCCCGCCCGCCCGTTTGCTCCGATCACCGCGATCCGCATGGCTAGCGCTCCTTTACGCCCTGTCCATGATTGTCATTTAGAGTGACAATACAGAATAGTGCGTACAATCCTACGATGAGCCCGGATCCCGCCGTGCCTTACGCCGACTCCCTTTCGTTCCTGCTCTCACAGGTCGGCGCGCGCTCAGCGCAGCTGTTCGCGCAGCGGCTGAAACCGCTGGGCGTCTCGCCGCGGGCGTTCGGGGTCTTGAGCAACCTGGCAGTCACCTCGACCCAGACCCAGCAGCAGCTGGCCGACGCACTCGGGATCCATCGCAACAACATGGTTGGCCTGATAGATGACTTGGAGGCGGCCGGCTGGGTCCGGCGTCACCGCAGCACGACCGACCGGCGCGCATTCGACGTGCGCCTCACGAGGTCCGGCTCGGCGACGGTCACTCGCGTCAGCCGACTGATCCCAGCGCTCGACCAGGAGCTGGGTCAAGGGCTCAGCGCCACCGAACAAGAGACGCTCGTCGCGTTGCTCCAACGACTCGCTGATACACACGAGCTGAGCCGGGGTGTGCACCCTCGTTTGGCCTCTTGAAGGGCCCGAGCGAGACGATGGTCCAAACGGAGCCGCTCCGGCCCTGCTATCGAATCTGGACGGGCATGTCGGCGTTGCTGGCGACTTCCCTGCTGTGCGCGGAAAGGAGAGACGCTGGGTCGGCGCACATGCCGTCGATGCATTGCAACCAGCGGCAGGATCAAGGCCGGCGCGTCGTGAAACGCGTGATCGCTACCCGCGTGAAACCGCACGCCGCGGCAGCTGATCAAAGTGCTGCGCGGGATGACGGCGAGCGCCGCCGCAGCGGCGACGGTGCTTAGGCGGACCCAGAGGTTGCCGTCGCCTGCGTTGCCGCCGCGGGCGCGCTGGCCACGACACCGGCGCCAAGCGTGTAGCTCAGGTGCCCCCCCAGCCAGCCACCGGCGCCCAGCGCAGCCGAGCCGGCGAGCGAGAGCAGCATGCCTCGTCCGCGCGCGCCTCGCTTGCGCGCCACGTAGGAGCCGACCATGAGCGCGACTGCCGTCCCATTCGCCGCAGCGTGGACCACCCCAGAACGACGCACGGCGGCATTGCCCTGCTCGGCGTCCGCCCAGTCTGACCAGCCGGTCGCGGCGGTCGCGCCCGCCGCCAGCACGCCGGTCAGGATGAGCTGATCCGCCGCCGACCGACTCTCCTTGCCGCCCGCCCAGTCCAGAATCACCGCGCTCGTCCACGTGCCGATCGGGATGTCGCTCAGGATGGGATGCACCGCGTGGCCGAGCCACGCGCCACTGAGCACGTCCTTCCGAGCGCCGTCCGAGATCAGGCCGCGGACAGTGCGGCCAGCAGCCTGCGCCGGACCGTCGAGGGCTTCGACTGACTCAAGCCGTGCGGCGAGGGCATTCAGCGGCGAGCTCGGCACCACCAACAATTACCCACTACCGGCAAGTCCGACTCGTTAATCCACCCGAGCGCCTCGCCCCCTACCCGCTCCGCGCGCCCGCAGCGCGATGATGGACTCAGCGGAGGTGCTACTGGACGGACAAGAAGGCGTGCCGGCGCCCGATATCGCCGCTCTCGCAATGGACGAGGACCAGCTGCGCGGGAGTCATGGCCAGAAGCGCGTCCCAGCTCACGATCGCTTTTCGCGCGCAACTCGCTCGTCACGGACTCAGCCGGCATCGAGAACTTTGCCTATGCGACAGCGCTCGGCGCGAACGAGCGCAGAGACTGCCAGGTTCGGCGACGAGTGGGTCACGATCATGTTTGGCGCTCGCGCCTGATCGTCGCGGAGCAGCGTCCGCCGCCTGCGCCTCGGCGGTTGGAAGCGACCGCCCGCGCTATCGCACAGCCCTCTCAGGCGTGATCCAGAGGCGGCCTCAATCGTGAAACGAGGTGGCGCGAGCGAGCGACGCCAGGTCTCTTTGTGTTAGCCGAGGTGGTTGAGCAGGTCGTACTTGCCGGCCGTGACGGCGGTCGGGGCGAGTTTCGGTGAACCGCCCGCGGACGCGCTGTGACGTGATCGCCTTGCGGATCCGGGATGGCGCATCAGATAGGCGAGCACCTCGAACTCGCGCGCGGTCAGGTGGAGCTCGTGCCCGTCGCGGGCGGTCAGCGCGATGACCGGCAGGTCGGGTAGCTGCGCGCGGATCGCCTTGAGCACCTCGAGCCCGTCGCGGCCAGGCAGCGTCAGGTCCAGCAACACGAGGGCGTAGTCGCCGGTCAGCGCCCGCGCCTGACCACTCTCGCCGTCGTGCGCGACGGTGACGGCGTACCCCTCGGCGCGCAGGCTCTGCTCAACGAAACCCGCCAGCGTACGTTCGTCTTCGATCACGAGGACGCGCATGTCCGATCGACTCTAAGCGCGCGCGGCCGGCGAATCGTCCGGAAACAGCCGCGGCCCGCGGTGGGTAAACCCGTTCTGAACCGGCGCTTACCGCGCTCTTGAACGCCGGGCGCAAGCTGATCAGCGTCAACCACCGCGCCGCGCCCGATCAGGGACAGCGCAAACACCTCGATCAAGGAGAAACCACAATGCTCAAGCCACGCGACCGCAACACCCAGCGCGGCGTGAAAAACCACCGGTGATCACGATGGCCGGCGCGGCGGGCGGGCACCCTCGCCCGCCTCGCCGCCCCAGCCACCAACCCACCCCTGCCCGAGCCACCAAAACCCCGTCTGAGCTGAACCGATGTCCGAACGACTCCGTCTCACCATCGCTGTCGCCATGACGGTCCTCCTCCTGGCCGCCGTCAGCGCCGCGGGGATCGTCTTGCACACAGGCACCTGGGCCGCGACCGCGACCGCACCGGCCCCGCTCACGACCCAAGCAGCCCACCCCCCTCTCACCCCGAGCTGGCATGAAGAACATGACTAAGAACGCCCCCACCCGCCACCCGCTGTATCGCACCGTGCTGAGCCTGGCCGTCGCCGCGGTGGTCGCGGCGTGGCTGCCGTTCACCGTCTTCTACGTCACCGCGGTAAACCACAAGCCCGCCGCGCAGGTCGCGGCGCTGACCTCCAACCACGGCCAGCGGATCGTCACCACCCGCACCAGCGGCGGCCAAACCATCCGCACCGTCATCGCCACCGGCGCAACCCAGCAGACCACCCCGCTCACGCCAGTGACAACGCACGTCTCATGACCCCCGTCAACCCGACGCATCAACTGTTCTGGTTCGCCAGCCGATCGTTCGGGATCGTCGCGATCATCATGCTCGGCATCTCGGTCGCGGTCGGCCTGACGATGTCGGGCCGCCTGACGCGGTCCACCGGGCATCAACGCCAAGCTCCGGCGGTTCCACGAGGCCTCGACACTCGTCACGCTCGGCCTGATCGTCGCGCACGGCGGCCTGCTGCTCTTCGACACCTACCTGCGGCCCGGGCTCGCCGGGATCACCCTGCCGTTCGCGATCAGCTACCGGCCCCTGTTCACCTGGCTCGGGATCATCGGCGGGTGGCTCGCCGCCATCCTCGGGCTGAGCTTCTACGCCCGCCGGCGGATCGGCGCCAAAACCTGGCGCAAACTCCACCGCTTCACCATCGTCGCCTACCTCCTCGCGCTCGCCCACGTCGTCGGCGCCGGCACCAACGGCACCAGCCCATGGATGCTCGAGCTGCTGACCGCGCTCACCGCGCCGATCGTGTTCGCGTTCACCTACCGAATGCTCCCCGGCACGCCACGGCAAACGCCGCGGGCGCCGGCGACTGACCGGCCGGCACCCGGAGGCCGCGACTCTAGAGGGCTCAGCCGCTCGGGACCCGATAGTCAAACCAGACCGTCGTCTTCGCCCTCTGTCGCCGCCCGCTACACACCGGCCCGGCATGCACCCGCAGCGTCTCGAAGCTGACCCCCACCGACCGGGTCAGCCGTCGCCCGACTCCCGAAGCTTGACATGGATGACGCGCAGAACCGCGTCATCCAGGTCGTGGCCGCGACGCTGACTGCGGCTACTCGCTTCGCGGTCGGGGCGCGTCTTGCCGTGTCTGGCAACGTGTCGGCGGTGGTCTCGAGGATCCCGCGCGCGACAATCTCTATTCGCGTTCAGCCGCGGGCGCGATCGGACGCGTTGGTTGCGTTGCGTGCGGGGGTGCTCATCCTGCGGGTGATGGCGCCGCCTCTCGACGGCCGTGCGAACGACGCCGTGTGCCGGCTGCTCGCGCGGGCGCTCGGGGTGCGCGCCTCCGATGTGACGGTCCTCCGCGGCGAGCGGACGCGTGACAAGGTGGTGGCGATCGACGGAGTGGACCAGGCGGCGGCGGACGCTGCGGTCCGCGCCGCGTTGAACCGTTGATTGGTGCCCGACGATCGCTGGGGTTGTGCCGCCACTGACTGGGTTTGCAATCGGTTGGCGACATTCCAACGGCCCCAACGTCGAGCGTCGCCTGGCGTGCGTTCAGGGCCCGGGGACTAGGGCCGCTGGGTCGGCTCTGCACAGGCGATCGGGACGTGATGCCCGGCTCGGTGAACACCCTGCTTCCTTGTGCCGGCCCGAGTTGTCAAGGGCGTTGTGTTGATCGTTGGGGTGCCGGCGCTTTTGGGGGTGAGTGGGCGTGTTGAGGGGATGGGGTGTGTCCGCGGACGCCCAGGCTTACTTTGGTCCTCGACGCGGGTTGGCTACCGGTCGGGCACATGATGTGGTGGGAGGTTCCGGCAGATGGGGTGCGGCCGCTCAGTCTTACTGGGCCGTCTCCCGGGTGGGGTCGGCAGCAGGGTGGCGGGAGCTGGCCGCGGTTCATCTCGTGTTCGTGGGCTTGCCGCGTGACAGGTGCGGCGGGTCAGGGGGCGACGGGATCGAGCGCCGTGTCGCCGAGGCCGCGCAGGAGGTGGTAGCTGCGTTTCAGGAGCTTGCGTGCGATCGCGATGCACGCGCGGTTCCCGCCAATCCGCTCAGCGGTGGTGAGGTAGTACTGGCGGTCGGGGCTGCTCGGGCGCCGCGCGGCCTGCGCGGCCTCATACAGCGCCCAGCGCAGCGCGGATGGCCCTTGGCGGGACAGATGTCCTGGGGAACGGCGGGCATCGGATTGGTGGACGGTGATGTCCAGGCCTGAGTAGCGGACGGCGTCGCGGGAGTTCTGAAAGCGGCGGGCATCGCCGAGCTCGGCGAGGATCGTGACCGAGGTCAGCTCCCCGATGCCATAGATCTGATCGATCAAGCGTCCGGCAGCCGGGCTGCTTGCGGGCATAGGCCCGCAGCGAGACGTCGAGCGGGCCGACCTGGACGTCGATCGCGTCGATCATCTCCAACGCGATCGTGAGCTGCTCGCGTGCAGCATCGGGGAGCTGCAGGCCGGCGATCCACTCGCGGTTGGCGCGAGTCAGCAGCTTGCGCGTGTTCGGACAGCCGTGGTGATAGAGGACAGAGTGCATTCGCCGCTGCCATTCCGTGCGTTGCTCCACCAACGTATGGCGGCACCGCACGCGAGCACGCAGGTCCAGGAGATGCGCGGGCGCGATCCACGATTCTGGGAGGCGGCCGATCAGCAGCAGCTCCCGCAGATGCCGGGCGTCAGCCCAGTCGGTTTTCGCGCGCTGCTTGCGGCCTTTCAGGGCGCTGGCCTCTGCGGACTCCGCCAGGTGCACGTCGGCACCGGCCCGCTGCAGCTCCTCGACCACAAACCGCCAGCCGGTCGTCGCCTCCAAAGCAACCTCGAGACCTTCGCCCTCGAAACCGGGTCAGGAACCTCCGGACCTCGGCTCGGTCAGCCGGAGCAACCCGCGCGCGGGAGATCTCGCCGGTGACCGTGTCGATCCATTCCGCAGAGATCTGGGCGCGATGCTGATCCATCCCCATCACGAGCGTCATCTGAGCCCCGCCCCCTCGACAGCCCAGACGTCATCCACACGCCGGTCAGCAGCCAGGCGCGCAGGGCATCGCATACCGTGAACCACGGCCGGTACCTCCTGATCGATTGGCCGGCCGCGCGGCCGCTATCCGCGCGCGCCTACAGCGCCGTTCGACGCGGAGGACCGGCCACCTTCACCGCCACCTACGCCAACGGCTGACATCTTGCTGCTACGGGACGCGATAGCGGTGGCTCACCGGGAGCGGCCGGCGTGCCCGGTCTTGTCCGCGAGCGGTCAGGTGCGGCGGTACTGCGGCCGTCGCTAGCGTGACTGCTTGAGCCCCAAGCAGCCTCTCGTGACGGGTGTCTCGTAAACGGGGTGGACGAACCCTGGCGTTTGCTTATTTTATGGGGGGAGCAAATCGGCGCAGCGTGACCCTGTCGTCGCAGGCCGCACTTGTGAGCGAGCTCTGATACAAGGGAAGCCGCTTAGCGCCTCCAGGACCTCGTTGGCGGGTCTGGCGTTGATGGCGAGCGTGGGTCGGCGGGCTGGACGGCCGTTCGCACGCGCGCCCCGACGGGGCTCCCGGGACCCCGCCCGGCAACGGACGCCGGACCGTGCGAGCGACAGCGCGCTTCACACGGCCGGCCGCTGGACGTCGGCACAGGTCTGCCGCTGCCCCGGGGGCGCGTGAGTATGAGGAATCGCGGCTTGCCCAGTCTCGTGCCCTTGCCCGCGGGCCGCCGTGCGGGTAGCGTTCGGGAAAGGCGAACACTCATGCGAAACGTACGGCAGATACGAACGCCACGCGCGGAGCGGGAGAGGGCCCCGGGCCGGGGGAGGGCTCCGGCACGGGAGAAGGCGATTACGCGGGAAAGTGCCGCTAGGACGACCGTGGCGTCAAGTGGCGATCTCGAGCCGGCCGGGGTCTTGGGCCAGCGGCTCCGTCGGCTTCGCACCCATACCGGCAAGACCCTGCGCGCCCAGGCGCGCGAGATCGGGATCGCCCCGTCCTCGCTGTCGGCGCTCGAGAACGGGCTGGGCGGCGTCTCGCTCAAGCGCCTCCAGCTTGTCGCCGAGCTATTTCGGCCTTCACATCACCGAGTTGCTCGGGGAACCCGCCGCCGCGTCGCGCCCCGAGGTGTCGAGATCATCCGCAACTGCGCGGCCACCGTGCTCTGGCGTGCAGCGCGGAACCGGCGTCCTTTACCAGCTGCTCGGCAGCGGGCACGACCACACGATCCAGCCGTACCTGCTCACGTTCCAGCCTGGGGCGGATACGACCGCGACATGATCGGCCACGTCGGCGAAGAGTTCGCCTACGTCCTGCATGGTCAGGTCGAGCTCCTGCTCGAGAACGAGTGCCATGCGCTCAGCCAGGGCGACCTGATCCGCTTCCGCGCCGAGCGACCGCATGCCTTTCGCAATGCCTCTCGCGTCGGCGTGGCCACCGTGATCGGAGCGGCGACGCCGCCGTGGTAGGGCCGGTGCACCTCAACGATGTGCCCACGCCGGCGCTGATCGTCGATCGAGCCCGGGTGGTCACGAACCTCGAAGAGATGGCGGCCCGTGCCGGCTCGCTCGGAGTGGCCCTGCGGCCGCACGCCAAGACTCACAAGTCGCCGGCGATCGCGACCCTCCAGCGCGAGCATGGCGCGTCGGGGCTGACGCTGGCGACGGTGGCGGAGGCGGACGCTTCGCCGCCGAAGGTCACGACGATCTACTGATCACGACGCCGCCGGTCGGGGATTGGCGCCTCGAGCGCCTCATCTCCCTGGCGCGCCGAGTTCGGGTGCGCGTCGCCGTCGACGGCGTCGAGGTGGTCGAAGCGCTGGATCGCGCGTGCCGGCGCGGCGCCGTCGAGATCGGCTACCTGTGGGAGGTCGACTGCGGCGTCGGTCGCTTCGGTACGCCGCCGGGCCGACCCACCGCCGAGCTGATCGCTCGTGCCGTCCAGGCCGTCAAGCAGTGTTCGTTCGACGGGCTGCTTGCGTTCGGCGGTCACGCTTACGCCGCTACCGACCGAAGCCAGCTGATCGCGGCCGCCGACGACGAGCGCGAGGCGATCGTTCAGACCGTGGCCGAGCTGCTCGCTCGCGGGGTGGAGGTGAAGGTCCGCAGCGTCGGCACCACGCCCACGTCGAGTGTCATGCGGGCGGCCGAGGGGATCACCGAGATTCGCCCCGGCAACTACGTGTTCTACGACGCGACGCAGGTCGTCCTCGGACTCGTCCCCCTCGAGCGCTGTGCGCTGTCGGTAATGGCCACCGTCGTCTCGCGCCCGGCCGCGGACCGGCTGATCCTCGACTCCGGGTCCAAGGCACTTGCCGCCGAGCGTCTCACCAGCCTCACCCCGGGGTTCGGGCTGATCGAGGGACATCCCGAGCTGAGGGTCGAGCGCCTCTACGAGGAGCAGGCGATCGTGCATAGCGCCGGGCCGTGCGCGATTCCCGTGGGAGCCCGGGTGCGAGTGGTGCCCAATCACGCCTGCGCCGCTGCGAATCTGCACTCGCAGCTGCTGGTCGTAGACGGTGAGGCGATCGTCGACTCCTGGCCGGTGGAAGTACGGGGGTGGGACGCCGATCGCGGAATTGCCGAGCGACTCCTGGCCGGCGCGGAGCAGACCTGAGATCAAGGCAGACGGAGGAGGAGCAGAGCCACAGATGGAGCACCAGATTGATCCCAGCCGTATCCACCATGCGTGGGACAGGACGCTTGAGCCGACGCTGCGTGTCGCGTCGGGCGACGTCGTGCAGTACGACATCCTGATGGCCGGACACGCCCAGGTGCATGAGGGCGACAGCTACGAGCAGACCAGCTTCGACTTCGACACCCTTTACAACCTGCTCGGTCCGCTGTACGTCGAGGGGGCTCGGGCGGGTGACACGCTGCGCGTCGAGATCCTCGACCTGACGCCCGGTGAATGGGGGTGGTGCGTGCAGCTTCCTGAGCTTGGCACGCTGCCCGACCATTTCCCTGATCCGTATCTGCGCACCTTCGATCTGCGCAATGGGACGCACGTCGAGTTCGCCCCTAGCGTCAGGATCCCGTTCACGCCCTTCCTCGGCACGATGGGTAACCACCCCGATGAGCCCACCACCGCGTCGGCGTTCCCACCCCATAAGGGCGGGGGGAACGTCGACACGCGCCACCTGACCACCGGCTCGACGCTGTGGCTGCCGGTGTGGTGCGAGGGAGGCCTGTTCTCCTGCGGGGATCCGCACGCCATGCAGGGTGACGGCGAGGTGTGCGTCGCCGCGATGGAGTGCGACATGCAGCGCCAGCCTGCGCTTCACGGTCGAACAGCGCACCCTCCCGGCACCGTACTTTCGCACCGCTGGCGCGCTGACACCCAGCGTCGACGCGGGCGGTCACCACGGCGCGATGGGATCGCACCCGATCTGATGGAGGGCACCCGTAAGTCGGTGCTGGCGATGATCGACTGGATCGTTACCGAGCACGGGCTGACCAGACAGGAGGCATACATGCTCTGCAGCCTCGCCGGCGACCTCAAGATCCTCGAGGTCGTCGACGCCGGGATGTGGAACGTCGGATTCACCCTGCCGCTTTCAATATTCGCCGACGAAGGAGCCTCAAGTTGAGCGACATCGCCCCCCACCACGATCACCAACCCCAGGAGGTCGAGAGTGAGCTGCTGCTTGAGGAGATGGGCTATAAGCCCCAGCTCCAGCGCGGGCTGAACATTCTCGGCAATCTGGCGCTCACGCTGTCGGACATCACCCCGACCGCCTCGTTGCTGGTGGTGGGGACCGCCGTGATCGCGACCGCCGGCACGGGCTCGTTATGGGCCTACCTGATCGGCGCGTTCATCGCGGTCAACGTCGCGCTGTGCATGGGCGAGCTCGGCTCGATGTTTCCGGTTGCCGGCGGCCTCTATTCGATCGTTACTCGCGTCCTCGGCCGTCCCGTCGGCTTCATCGCGCTGCTGGATTACATCGGCCAGGCGATCTTCCTGCCGGCGAGCGTCGCGTTCGGGATCGGCACATACATCAACTCGCTTTACCCCAGCCTGTCGACCAAGTGGATTGCCGCCGCCATGATGATCGTGGTGGCGCTGATCGCGTGCCTGGACGTGCGATGGAACGCCGTGGGGATCGGCTTCTTCCTCGCCGAGCCCGTGGTCGTCGTGGTGCTCGCGCCGGCGGGCTTCCTGCACGGCACCAGTCGCTGAGCACGTTCACTCATCCGCACATGGCGGCGGGCACGACCGGAATCGGGCCGGTGGCGACGAGCGCGATCATCGCGGCGTTAGCCGTGGCCTTGTTCTCAGTCAATGGCTACGACAGCGCGATCAACTTCTCCGAGGAGACCGAGGGGTCGGCGTCGAGCGTGGGCAAGGCGGTCGTGTTGGCGGCGTGTATCGGGATCATCTTCGAGATCATCCCGTTCATCGGGGTCAGCCTGGGCGCGGCGGATCTGCCCGCCTTCCTGCACTCCTCGACGCCGTTGACCGACGTGGTGCGCTCGTCGTTCGGGCACACCGCGGTGGATATCGTCACCTGGGGGGCGATCCTCGCGATCTTCAACGCGTCGCTGGCGATCACGCTTCAGTTCGCGCGCGTGGTGTACTCCAGCGGTCGTGACAAGGCGTGGCCGATGCCGATCTCAAACGCCTTGTCCTACGTGCACCCTCGGTTCAAAATGCCGTGGGTGGCCACGATGCTCGTTGGCGTCCTGGGCGCGATCCTGTGTGCCCAGTCGAGCCTGATCAGCGTGGTCACGTTCACCTCGGTGCTGATCATCATCCTGTACGCGCTGATCGCGATCTCCGCGCTGGTCAGTCGCGTGCGCCAGCGCGATCTCGAGCGGCCGTTCCGGATGCCGCTATGGCCGGTTTCGCCGGTGATCGCACTTGTCGGCGTAGGGCTCGCGCTCAGCCAGCAAAAAGGCAGTGACCTGATCATCTGTGCGGCGATCCTCGCTGGCGGGATCATCTACTACGTCGGCTTCCTGAGGCCGCGCCGGGATCGCTACTGGTCGCACCTCACCGTGCCCGAGCACGAGCTGTCGATGCACGGGGAGGCAAACCAATGAAGGTCTTCATCTCGGTCGACATGGAGGGGGTCACCGGCGTCACCGACCCCGAGGACGTGCTCCCGGACGGAGCCGATTACGCCCGCGGTCGCGTGTTCATGACCGGTGATGCCAACGCGGCGATCCTTGGCGCCTACGACGGCGGCGCCACCGAGGTGCTGGTGAACGACTCGCACTGGACGATGCGCAACCTGCTCTTGGAGGACCTTGATCCGCGCGCGCGGATGATCAAGGGCTTCCAGAAGCCGATGTGCATGGTCCAGGGGCTCGACTCCAGCTTTGACGCGGCGGTATTCGTCGGCTACCACTCGTGCGCGGGCACCGAGGGCGGCGTGCTCAATCACACGCTGCTCGGCAAGGAGGTGCAGAACCTGCTGCTGAACGGGGAACCGATCGGCGAGACGCGCTTGAACGCGCTCGTTGCGGGCGAGCTCGGCGTGCCGGTGGCATTTGTCGCGGGCGACGACAAGGTGTGCCAGGAGGCGCGCGCCGTGCTCGGCGACGACCTGCCGACCTACGCGGTCAAGGACGGGCTGGACATGCTCGTTGCCTCGTGCCTGCATCCGGTGGTCACCGGACAGGGGATCCAGGATGGTGTGGCAGATGCGCTGCGTAACGTGGCTAGGCGCCGGCCACATGTGTACGACGGCGAGATGAACTACACGTTCGAATGGAACTCGACCACGATCGCCTCGATTTGCGAGTGCATCCCTGGCGTCGCCAAGCCCACGCCGCGCACGACCGAGTACCGGGTGAGCTCGCCCAGCGAGGCGATGCCGGTAATCGTGGCCCAGCTGCTGCTCGCCCTCCAGGTCGGCCAGCAGAAGATCTACAGCTGAGGAGTGCAAACCGATGAGCGCCGACCGCACCCTCGATCCAGCCGCGAAGCCGCCGGTGACGGAGGCCGACGATTGGCCGGTGGTACTGGACGGCGAGCTGATGCGCGCCGGCGAGGCGATGATCCCCGCGAGCGACGACGGGCTGATCCGCGGCGACGGCGCATTCGACGCCTTCCCGGTGAGGGATGGCCGTCCGTTCGCGCGGTCGGCGCACCTGGATCGGCTTGAGCGCTCCTGCCACGCGCTGGTGCTCGAGTGTCCGCGCGCGGAGATCGAGTCAGACATCGACCTGCTGCTCCGTGAGGCGCGGGGCGGCGATGCCGCCGTGCGCGTGGTTCTCACGCGCGGCGGTCACCGGCTGTGTCGCCTCGAGTCGCTCGGCGATCACGAGGAGTTGACCAGGCCGGCGCGGTTATTGCCAGTGACGTACAACCCGTCGGGGCTGCTCAACGGCGTCAAGAGTCTCTCCTACGGGGCGAACATGCTGGCCTCGCGCCGCGCCCGGGCGGAGGGCTACGATGAGGCGCTGCTGGTCCGCTCCGACGGCGTCGTGCTCGAGGGCCCAACCTGCTCGATCTTCTGGGTGCAGGACGCCCGCCTGCGGACGCCGGCGCTTGAGACCGGCATCCTCGCTTCGATCACGCGCCGGGTGCTCGTCGAGAGCCTGTCGGTCGAGGAGGGCAGCTTCGCGCTCGAGGACGCGATGGGAGCAAACGAGGCCTTCCTGGCGTCGACCGCTCGGTGGGCCCAGCCCATCGCCGCCATCGGCGACGTGATCCTGGGCGCGCCTCCGGGACCGCAGACGCTGCGGGCGAAGGAGGCGATCGAGCAGGCCATGGCCAACGGCTCGATCGCTTGACCCTCGACATGAGCGCGCGCGACCACGGGATCGCGATCGGCGAGGGCACTCCGGGACCGCCCAACGCGATCACCGATGTGGCCGGCGTGCGGGTCGGACACACCACGCTGATCGAGGGGTCGGGCCCGCTGATGGTGGGGCGCGGCCCAGTCAGGACCGGCGTGACGGTGCTGCTTCCACCCGACGACATTTGGGATCAGCCCGTCTTCGCCGGCGCGCACCGCCTGAACGGCAACGGCGAGATGACAGGGCTCGAGTGGATTCGGGAGTCGGGGATGCTGACCTCGCCGGTCGCGCTGACCAACACCCACAGCGTCGGCGTGGTCCGTGACGCACTGCTGGCCGAGATGCTCGTGGGACGAGCCGTCGGACCAGAGACGCCGTGGGCTCTACCCGTGGTGGCCGAGACGTGGGACGGTGTGCTGAACGACCTGAACGGCTTTCACGTACGCCCCGAGCACGTGCGCGCCGCGGTCAAAGCCGCCGCCGATGGACCGGTGGCGGAAGGGGCCGTCGGCGCTGGCACGGGCATGATCTGCCACGGCTTCAAGGGCGGTATCGGCACCGCGTCGCGCGTCCGCCCCGGCTCCGAGGGCGGGCACATCGTCGGGGTGCTGGTGCTGGCCAACCACGGGCAGCGTCACCGCTTCGCCGTGAACGGGGTGCCGGTGGGGAGGGCGCTTGACGACGTGCCGCTGCCTGGTCCCGCCAGTGGCGATGGCCGCGCCGGACCCCGCGGCGGTTGCGGTATGGGGTCGGGCGCGGGCTCGATCATCGTGATCGTCGCCACCGACGCCCCGCTGCTGCCGCACCAGTGCACACGCCTCGCGCAGCGCGCCGGCCTCGGCGTCGCGCGGGTGGGCGGCGTCGGGGAGCACACCAGCGGCGATCTGTTTCTGTGCTTCGCGACGGGCAATCGCGGCATGACCCCGGGCGAGATGAACGAGACGGCGCCGCACACCTTCCCCCTCGCGATGCTCGCCGACGCGCACATCACCGGCCTGTTCGAGGCTGTCGTCGAAGCGACCGAGGAGGCAATCGTCAACGCGGTGCTCGCGGCGACCACTACTGAGGGACGCGACGGCGTCGTCGCTTACGCGCTGACAGGCGAGCGGCTGGTGAGGGCGCTCGCGGAGGCCGGGCACTAGCCCTCCGTTCGCGGGTGATGCAGGTCGAAGCCGAAGCGTGCATTGCCAAGAATGCGATATCTACGGACGCCGTCGATCGCGTAGCCGATCGCGGCGCAAACCGGTTACGGCCCGGCCGTGACCCTTGAGGCGTAAAGCGGCCATAGATGCCGGCCACGCGGTCGCGGAGACCGCCGCCGGAGCCATGCACAGTGACGTTGCCTACGCATCGCCGGGGTCCCGGACCGCTGAGACGGAGCCCCGCTTACGGCGACTGACGCGACCCGACTGCAGCCGCACGACGGGTTGCTCGCGAGGCAGAGGCGACAGCCGGTGGCTCCTGTCGTCCGGGTGCGGCAGTCTCAGGGTCGGAACGGGGGCTGCCGCTCGCTGTCGCTTCCTTCCCGTTGCGGCAGTCTGGGGTTTGGCGTGTGCGCGCGGTTTGCGCGTGTTAGCTCGCGTCTTCGACGGATGACCCCACAACCCCGCTCATCGCTTCGCCATCGCTGCCGCTCTGGCCTCCGGTGGACACGATCAGCACACCGGAGGTTCCTTTGTGGGAGATCTTGTCCGCGATGTTGCCGAACCATTCTCGCCCACCTGCGTGCATGCCCGTGCTGCCAACGACAATGACCGCGGCCTCGTGCTTGTCCGCCAACTCGAGAAGCGCGCCCGCTGGGTCGCCCTGAGGGGCGTGCGTGACGACCGCAACGCCCTCGTCGGCGGCTGTGGCGGCGGCCCCCGCGAGCGCAGATTCGGCCGACTCAGGCGCCGCTGCTGTGGCCCGAGGACGCTGCGACCAGCCCGACCCCACCGGCGGAGTGGCAGTCGGCGGAGTCCGACTTCCCCGAGTCAGCACTGTGGGCGCACTCCATCGACTTCAAGGCGTTCGCGCACTACGGCGGGCAGGGAGCGCTGGACAGCTTTGACGTCGCGACGGCGCTGCAGGCTCAGCAGCCCTTGTTTGACCCCAACGCGTGGCACGTGTACACGCAGACATGGGGTCCCGGCTTCCGCTCCTACTACGTGGACGGCTATCTCGTCGGCACGAGCGTCAACCAGGTGTACTCGCAGCCTGAGCGGTGGCAGCTGCAGATCGAGCCGACAACATCGACGGCCGTTGATCCTCCGGGCTCGGCGGGGATCGGCGACGTCTACGTCAAATGGGTGTGGATCGGCACTCGCAGCTGAGCCACGGACGTCTCCCATCTGAACGCCCCAGCCTCGACTACGCGAGCCAGCGGATGGCAGAGTTGCGAAAAGGACGATGAGCGGCGGCCGTCACAGCCTGAGCTGGCTGCTGCTTGGTGCCGCCGCACGAGCACACCTGAGACTCCTGCCTTGCATGCGAGCCGAAAGCGGCCACAGACTGAGCCGCCCTCCAGCCAGCGCCAGGTCTGGGCGCCCGAGCCGACCGAGCAGAGGCCGGCGGCGGACCGAGCCGCATAGGCAAGCGCCCGACTCTGCACACCCTCGCGTCGGCGGGTCGCCCCAGAGCTCCGGCATTCTTGAGCGCTCATGAGACGCCGGCTCCTGCTCCTGCAACGTCGCCGGGCGGCAACCGGACCACTCCCGTCTGACTGCCGCTGTTAGCGCGGAGCAACGTTGTGAGGGGCTCATCTCCATATGATTGGTTGGCGGCTTCGATCGTGGGCCAACGATCGGGAGCAACCCCGGAATGACCGTTCTTGATCTGACCGGCAAGATAGACATCCATCGCCTATCGGGTGATCCCAATCGCGTCGTCGTCCGATTGCCGCTCGCGGTTCGCTCGGAGACTCGGATGCCTGAGTTCATGGAGCTCGCGCGGACCGTCGGGGCCGACGTGCGTGCCTTCCCGGAAGGGACGTTTCTGCTTGTGTCGGTGTCAGTTGCTGCGAGCCGCGAGGAGACGGCGGAAGTGCTCGAAGCGGCGCTGCGCCTAATCGATGAAGCAACGGCGCTGCTCAATACAAGGGAGTCCGCCTCCGCGACAACCGAGCAGTACATCCGAGACTGGTGGGATGGCCGGAAGCACTCGCCTCAGGGCAACGCGGCGCCGGATTGATCGATGCGCAGAGGCGCGTCAGCCAGACGGGTCTTGCGCGCTGCCGAGACTGCCTACAAGGAGCAAAAAGGGAAGCCCGCCGCTGGTGACTGCATCAGGCGTCAAGCAGCCCACGAGCGCTAACGAAGCAATGCTTAAGGTTAAGCATCGTGGCGGTTCCCATGCGATCGCCTAGGCCGTGCTCTCGGCGACCTGCGGTCGCTTCCCGATCACAGTTGGCTTCGCGTGAGGTGAGCTAGGCAGGCCGTTGTCGCTCCGCGGCATGAAGCCGGAGCGATCGATCGATCTCACGCTCCTTTGCATCAGGCTCCCGGCTCAGTCCAAAGTTCTCGATCTCTCCCTTGGAGTGATGCCAGCGCAGATCACGCTGCTCACCCTCGATGACGTCAATCGTCGCCAGAGCGAGCGCCCTCGCGCCACCCATGCCGCTGCCCAAATTGAACGCATCCTCTGACCAGGCGTAATAAGCGCCGAGCGTCCCGATGCGTGCCATCTCGTCGTCCGTGAACGATGGTGTCCGCTCCGCGAGGTCATCCTCCCCGTGCGTGCGCAGCATTGAAGCCAGCGTTTCTCGCGACGGCCGCATTCCCATATTCACAAGCCTAGTCTTTGCGGACTGAGCCGAGTACGGCAACGCGTAGGCAACGAGCGTCCGACGGATCCTTATCCGCGGCCCTTCTCGTCGAACAAGCGAAGTTCTGAGGGCTCGCGCAGCAGGTCCTCGAGGAGGATGTTTCCCTCGGTGTTGTAGGGCTGGCGCATGTGCTCGTCCCAGGCGGCGCGAGAGCGGAACATCTCGAGCATCACCCACGTGTCGGCCTCGTCTTGCGGCTGCACGAGGTGCATAAAGACGCATCCCGGCTCGGTGAGGGCATTCTGACGCATGGACTGCAGCTGCGCCTCAGCTTCCTCAAGCCGGTCGAGTCGAGGCTTGATGGTGACCACGAGGAAGAGAGGGCGCTCCTGATCGCCGATAGGCCGATCTTACCCCGAGGGTCCACCGCTGAATCTCGTTCCGGGTCGGCGACGAGGGAGGTTCGGGGACCACTATGATGCGGCGAGCGCGGCCTCCGTCGCGGCGCCTTGTGCGGCGGCGCGGGAGTCCATCGATCTCGTTGAGTGAGGTAAAGCGGATGTTCGTTGTCGTCGGTGAGGCGCTCATCGACTTGGTCGGGCAACGCGGAGGCCGGACATTGGCCGCACATCCGGGTGGCAGCCCGGCAAACGTCGCGCTCGGTCTCGCCCGGCTGGGCGTCCCTGTGACGCTCAAGACGCGTCTGGGGCGGGATGCGTTCGGAGAGATGATCTCGGCGCACCTGGAAGCCAGCGGTGTCCTGGTCGACGGGGGCCCGGAGGGGGGTGTGTCGACCAGCCTGGCGATCGCGACCCTGGCGGCGGGAATCGCCTCCTACGACTTCCGGATCGACTGGGATGTGGGGCCGCTGGCGCCGCTCCCGATCGAGGCCCGGTGTCTGCACACCGGTTCATTGGCGACGGTCCTTCCACCCGGCGAGGCGAGCGTCGTGGACCTTGTGGAGCGGGAACACAAGCGGGGTCGAGTGACCGTCTCGTACGACCCGAACGTGCGGCCCGCGCTGCTCGGAGACGCGGCGCAGGCGCGACCGGACATCGAGCGTCTCGTCGCGCTGTCCGACGTCGTCAAGGTCAGCGACGAGGATCTTCGCTGGCTCTACCCCAACCGGCGCGATGAGGACGTCGCGCAGGCCTGGCTCGCCTCGGGGCCCGCCCTTGTCGTCGTGACCCGCGGTGGTGCAGGTGTCTACGCCGTCTCCGCGGGCCTGGAGTTACACCGGCAGGCGGTGCCAATCGATCTCGTGGACACGGTCGGCGCGGGTGATTCCTTCACCTCCGGTCTGCTCGACGGGTTGCACCGTGCCGACCTAGTCAGCGGCGCGCGCCGCGACGCGCTGGCGGCGATCGACGAGGCGACGCTCGGCAGCGTCCTCGATGCAGCGGCCCTGATAGCCGCGATCACATGCTCCCGGCCTGGCGCCGACCCGCCGACGCGAGCCGAGGTCGACGCCGCTCTCGCAGCCCAATGACTTGCATGACGTGCGGCAACGGTTGGGCTCGGCCATGATGCTGCACGACTGCGTCGAGCTCCGGACGGACTTGCGGCCGCTGCGGCTCACCGTCACGTACCACGCGCCCTGCCAGCAGCAGGCGCACGGCATCGGCAAACGCCTGATCGACGCGCAGGCCGACAGCGACCTTGCCAGCGCGATCGACGATCTCGCGGCGCGCTCGCGATGACGGCCGGGAAGAGCATCGCAGCGCTGCCCCACGCCCTGCGCGACCGCGACGAACTCACGCGGCAGTTCGGGGGACGTCGTCCGGCGGTCTTCCTCGACTACGACGGCACGCTGACTCCGATCGTCGACCGGCCGGACGACGCGGTCATCTCGGAGAGCATGCGCGCGGCGGTCCGGGCACTTGCGCAGCGCTGCCCGGTTTGCGTGGTCAGCGGCCGCGATCGACGTGTGGTCCAGGGCCTCATGGGCGTCGACGATCTGATCGTCGCGGGAAGCCACGGTTTCGACATCTGGAGTCCGACGGAGGGCACGTTGGAACACGAGGCGGGCGCTGGCTTTGAGGAGTTGATCGAGCGCGTCACGGAACGCGTGCGTGAGGAGGCCGACCCGATCGAGGGCTCGCTGGTCGAACCCAAGAAGGCCTCGGTCGCGCTGCACTACCGCCTCGTCGCTGACGCCGACCGGCCGGCTGTAAAGCCAATCGTCGACCGCGTGCTGGCCGAGCATCCCGGTGAACTCAAGGTCACACCCGGCAAGATGGTCTATGAGATCCAGCCGAACCTCGAATGGGACAAGGGCAAGGCCGTGCTGTACCTGCTAAAGGCGCTCGGGCTGGACGGCGACGATGTTGCCCCGCTCTATCTGGGTGACGACATCACCGACGAGGACGCCTTCCGGGCGCTCTCCCGCAAGGGCATCGGCATCTTCGTCGGCCAGGCCAACGATCCGGAGATCAGGAGCCGCGGCACATCCGCCGCGTTCGTGCTGGACTCGATCGAGGAGGTGGAACGATTTCTGGACACGCTGGCCCGGTGAGCGGCGAGCGCGCCAACGAGGCGGTCGTCGCCTACGACAACTTCGAGCCCGACGAGGAGGGCCTGCGCGAGGCCCTGACCTCCACCGGCAACGGCTACTTCTGCACGCGCGGCGCCGCCGAATGGCAGGACGCGGACGGCGCCCATTACCCGGGGACATACGCGCACGGCGGCTACAACCGCGAAACGACGGTGATGGGCGGGCGTCCCGTCCTCAACGAGGACCTCGTCAACCTGCCCAACTGGCTCGTGCTCAAGCTGCGGATCGAGGGCGACGACGCGATCGGCCTGGACAACGTCGAGTTGCTCCAGTACCGCCACGAGTACGACATTCGCTACGCGCTCCTCTCCCGGACGGTGCGCTTCCGTGACCGGGCTGGCCGGGAGACCAGCCTGCGCAGTCGTCGCTTCGTCAGCATGGCCCACCATCACCAGGCAGCGATCGAGTGGGTGATCACCCCGGAGAACTGGTCGGGCCGCATGGAGGTCATCTCCGCGATCGACGGGCGCGTGACCAACCACGGCGTCGCCCGCTATGCGGAGCTCGAGGGCCGCCACCTCGACCCGGTCTCCCCGCGGACGTTCGGCCCCGAAGTCATCGCGCTGAAGGTTCAGACCCGCAAGTCGAACCTCTACTTCGCCCAGGCCGCCCGCACCAACGTCTTCCGCGGCGCCGAGCCCGTCGATGTCCAGCGCAGCCTGTTCCAGACGGAGGACTACATCCAGCAGGTGGTCGCCTGCGACGCGCGCGCGGGCGAGCCCGTACGCGTCGAGAAGATGGTCGCCCTCTACACCTCACGCGACCGCGCCATCAGCGAACCGCTGGGGAGCGCCGGGGAGTCCGCCGGCCGCTATCCCGGGTTCGTCGAGGCGCTCGAGCGCCACAAGCGAGCTTGGGAGGAGCTGTGGCGTGCGTGCGACATGCGGCTGCCGGGGAACGATCGCGTCGAACTCGTGCTGCGCTTCCACATCTCCCATGTCCTACAAGTCTGTTCGCGCTACACGGCCGACCGGGACGCCGGAGTGCCGGCGCGAGGTCTGAACGGCGAGGCCTACCGCGGGCACGTGTTCTGGGACGAGCTCTACGTCTATCCCTTCCTGAACTTCCGCCTTCCCAACATCACCCGCGCCCTGCTGATGTACCGCTTCCGGCGTCTCGGCCAGGCCCGGGCCGCCGCGCGTGAGGCCGGCTACCGCGGCGCGATGTATCCGTGGCAGAGCGGCAGCGACGGCAAGGAAGAGACACAGGTCGTCCACCTCAACCCTCTATCGGGCCAGTGGGAGCCGGACCTCAGTCACAACCAGCGGCACGTCAACGCCGCGATCTTCTACAACATCTGGGGCTACTACGAGATCACAGAGGACCTCGACTTCCTGCGCGAGTACGGCGCCGAGATGATGCTCGAGATCGCGCGCTTCTGGGCCACGATCGCCAGCTTTAACCCCGACCGGGACCGCTATGAGATCCACGGCGTCATGGGCCCGGACGAGTTCCACGAGAAGTATCCGGACGCGGCCGAGGGTGGGCTGCGCAACAACGCGTACACGAACGTCATGGTGGCGTGGATCGCGGAGACCGCCCGCAAGGTGCTCAACCTCCTGCCTGAGAGTCGCCGCGAGGCACTGTCCGACCGCCTCGGGCTCACGGAAGGCGAGATCGCCCGCTGGGACGAGATGAGCCACAAAATGTTCGTGCCGTTCCACGACGACGGCATCATCAGCCAGTTCGAGGGCTACGAGAAGCTCGCCGAGCTCGACTGGGACGCCTACAGAGCGAAGTACGGCAGGATCCAGCGGCTCGACCGGATCCTACGCTCCGAGGGAGACGATCCCGACCGCTACATGCTGGCCAAGCAGGCCGACACGGTCATGCTCTTCTACCTGTTCTCCGACGAACAGCTGCGGCATCTGTTCGAGCGGCTCGGCTACGAGTACGGGCCCGACACCGCCCGCAAGAACATCGCCTACTACGACGCGCGGACCTCGCACGGCTCGACGCTGAGCTTCGTCACGCACGCCGCGGTCCTGGCCGCGCTGGACCCGGAGAGCTCGTGGGAGCGCTTCATCGAGGCGCTAGAGAGCGACATCGGAGACGTCCAGGGCGGCACGACCAAGGAGGGTATCCACCTCGGGGTGATGGCGGGGACGCTCGATCTCATCCAGCGCGGATACCTCGGCAGCGACATCCGTAACGGCGTCCTCCACTTCCGCCCGAGGCTCACCGACCGGTTAGACGGGCTCTCGTTTCCGATGCAGTTCCGGGGGACGCCGATCAGGGTTACGCTCAAGGACGGCGGGCTGACGGTCGTCGCGCACACCGAGGGGTTCAGCCGCCCAATCCGCGTCGCGGTGGGCGACGAGGTTCGCGAACTCCGCGCCGGCGACCACCACACATTCGCGCTCAAGCAGACGACGAGCGTCACAAGGTAGGAAAGGAGGAACCATGGCCACTGGCTTTCGCGGTGCCATCTTCGACGTCGACGGCGTGCTGGTCGACTCGCCGCACGAACGCGCATGGCGCGACGCGCTCAGAGAGCTCATGGAGACGCAATGGAGCGACGTCCAGCCCCACACGAGCTACTCGCCCGAGCGATTCACCCCGCAGGTCTACCAGCAAGTCATGTCCGGCAAGCCGCGCTTCAGCGGCGCCCGAGCGGCGCTCGAGTACTTCGACGTCCCCGACGCCGAGACCCGGTCGAGGGCGTACGGCGACCGCAAACAGTCGATGGTCATCGAACTCATCGAGGCGGGCGAGTTCACCGCCTACCCCGACGCGCTGCGCTTCATCATCGCGGTAAAAGGCGCCGGGATCCGCGTCGCCGCAGCCTCCTCCTCAAAGAATGCGGGCCTCTTCCTGCGCCAGATCCGCCTGGACACCTTCGCACAAGAGAACGGTCTGGAGTCCGATCAGGTGACACCCGGGCTGACCCTCCTAGGGTTCTTCGACGCCGACATCTCGGGCCGTGACTTCGCACGGGGCAAGCCGCATCCCGAGATCTTCCTCACTGGGGCCAGCGAGCTCGGTGTGCCACCCGAGGAATGCTTCGTCGTCGAGGACGCGGTCTCCGGCATCCAGGCGGCCAAGGCGGGAGGGATGGCCGCGCTCGGGGTATCGCGCGCCGACGACGAGGACCTCCTCGGCGCCGCCGAGCCCGACGTGCTGGTCACCTCCCTGGATGACGTCGACCTCGCGGCTCTGCGGGAAGGGCGCCTGGCGCGGAGGGCCGCCTAGTGGGTCGAATCGAAACGTTTTGCCCGGAAGGCCGAGCCCCGGGGTCAGGCGAGGACGTCCAGCGTGCCGTGGAGGTCCGACCGGGTGAAGCCGGGGCTCACCCTCCTGGAGTCTTCGACGCCGATATAGCGAGCCGCGACTTCGCGCAGGGGAAGCCGCGTCCTGAGATGTTCCTCACACGGGGCGCAACGAGCTGAGCGTCCCGCCGATCGGCCGATCAGACGGAGCCGGCCAAGGGTGGCCGACCTCAAGGCATCATCCATATCGCCGAACGCGGGTTGACATGTCGCACCTTGGTGGGTAGAAGTGCGTTGAGAAGGTGAGCGCGGCGCGAGAGGAGCGCGACGCCGTTGAGCAGCATCGCCAAGCCCGTAGTGGTCGCACAGCCGGAGGCGACGCGAAGCCAGCCGCTGATCGGCAAAGGCATGGTGGTGGTGTTTATCGCGCTCATCTGCTGCTTTACGGCTTGGGGTATCGCGCAGGACCTGACGACACCGATGGTCGCCGGGTTCAAGCGCATCTTCGACATGAGCACGTTTCAAGCCTCGCTTGTACAGCTGGCGTATTTCGGCGCGTACTTCCTGCTGGCACTCCCAGCGGCCTTCATCAATCAGCGCTTCGGCTATAAGACGGGCATCCTGAGCGGTCTGTCGCTCGCCGCGCTCGGCGCGTTTCTGTTTTATCCGGCGAGCAAGATCATGACCTACGACGCGTTCCTCGTCGCCCTGTTCGCGATGGCGGCTGGCTGCTCAATGCTCGAGACGTCAGCGAACCCGTATGTCATCGCGCTCGGTCCGGAGAGCACGGCAACGCGTCGCTTGAACCTCGCCCAGGCGTTCAACCCCGTCGGCACGAACCTCGGGGTATTCCTCGCTGCGACGCTGATCCTGCCCAAACTCGCCGATCCGGTCGATATCTCGTCCCTGACACAGAATCAGCTACACACGATCCGCGCCGGCGAGCTGGGCGCGGTCATGGCGCCATACGTCGGCCTCGCGATCCTGCTGATCCTGATCGGGATCGCCATCGCAACCCGGAAGGCGCCGCCGATCGTGGAGGAGTTCCCCGACGCGGGCTCGTACGAGGGCGGCACTCGCGCGCTGTTTGGCGTCCTGTGGCGCAACAAGCGCTACCGCCTCGGCGTGGTTGCCCAGTTCATGAACGTCGGCGCGCAGGTGTGCACGTGGACGTACCTGATCCAGTATGTGGGCCAGGCGCTCGGCGGCAGCCTCACCAAGGGAGCCGCATACCTGCAGGTGAGTCTCTTGATCTTCCTCGCGTCACGCTTTCTCATGACCTGGGTGATCGGATACATCCGGGCCACAAAAGTGCTCGCGCTGCTCGCGTTCCTCGCCGTCGCGCTGTGCGCCTTTGCGATGGCGAATCCGACCATGGCGGGCGTGATCGCCGTCGTCTCGCTGTCGTTCTGCCTGTCGCTGATGTTCCCAACGATCTACGGGGTGGCGCTGAAGGGCCTCGGACCGGCGACGAAGTTCGGCGCGGCCGGCCTCGTCATGGCAATCGTGGGCGGCGCGATCATGCCGGTGCTCCAGGGCAAGGTCGTGGATGCGACCAGCCCCGCGTTCTCGTTCGTCGTCCCGGCGTTCTGCTTCGCGATGGTCGGTCTCTACGCGCTCTACGACCTCAAGGCCGAGCCGAGCGTGACGGGCCGCCGACCAGCCCACGATGTCGCTCCTCCGACCGCCGCGAGCCCGCCGAAACCCGCCGAGGGGACGGGGTGAGCGGACGCTGGCGGGTCACGCTCCTCGCGGCCGCCGTGGCCGCCGTGGTCAGCGCGTGCGGTAGCGAGTCGCCGACGAGCCCCGCGACGAGCACCAAGCAACTCGAGGTCGTCTCGTGGTGGACCTCACCGTCCGAGTCAGCGGCCCTGAACGACTTGTTCGCCACCTTCCGCCAGTCAAACCCGGGTGTCACCGCGATCAACGCCGCGGTCGCGGGCGGCGCCGGCTCCAACGCGATCGTCGAGCTCGCGAAACGGCTCCAGCGCAACGACCCGCCCGATGTCTGGCAGACGTTCGCCGGGAAGTCGGTCCAGGGCTACGCCAGCCGCGGCGTCATCCGCAGCGTCGCGTCAATCTTCGCCGCTGAGCGTCTCAGCGAGAGGATGAACCGCACGATCCTCACCGCGCTCATGCACGACCATCAGCCGTACGGTGTCCCGACCGGCGCTCACCGCAGCAACGTCCTGTGGTTCAACACCAAGCTCCTCGAGCGAGCTGGCGTCGCACGCCCCTCGAGCGACTACACGATCGACTCGTTCATCAGCGACCTCAAGAAGATCAAAGCCTCCGGCTCGACGCCGCTATGCCTCGGCGCCAAGGACCCGTTCACCACGGTCGAGCTGTTCGAGAACACGCTGCTCAGCTCGATCGGAACCCGCGGTTGGCAGCACATGATCCACAACGGCCTCGACTGGCGCAGCAAGCAGGTCCAGACCGCCCTAAATAACTTCGGCGCCATCCTGCGCTACGCCGACCCCGAGGCGAACCAGCTGACCTGGGACCAGGCGACCAAGAAGCTCGCGGCCGGCGGGTGCGCTTTCGAGTCCATGAACGACTCGGCCTTCGGCGAGCTCATCGCCGACGGTGCCCACGAGGGCACCGGCTTCGACGGCGTCCCCTTCCCCGGCACCCAGGGCAGCTTCCTCGCTGTCGTCGACGTCTTCGTCGCCGCAACCAAGGCAAAGAACGCCAAGAACGCCCTCGCGTTCCTGAGTGGGATCAGCAATCCCGCCACGCAACTCGCGTTCAGCAGACATAAGGGGTCAATCCCTGTCTTGCACGACGTCGACGTCTCGTCGCTGCCCGCATATCAGCAGGCGTCCTCGAAGGCGTTCTGGACGTTGCCCGTGCTGCTGTCCGTCGCCCACGGCGAAGGGCTCAGCCCCGTCTTCCAGGAGGCCTTCTACGACGCCGTCGCGACCTACATACGGACACGCGACCCGAACGCCTTCGCAGCCGATCTGTACAAATGGATCGCGCAGAGCACGGTCCCGCAACCCTGACCCCCGGCAAACCCTCAGGCCGCAACGCGCAAGTGAGCGCGCGTCGCGCTTGAGGAATGACAACCCCGTCGTCAACGCAGAAGCAGGACCTGCAGTCGTGCGGGCGCCGTCCACGCCTCGGTAAATTCTGCCGCGACCGGTTGCCGCGGCGTCTTCAGCACCGGGGCATGGAGGTTTGACTCATGATCACTACCGAGGACAGCGCCTTTCTGCGGCGCGCCATCGAGATCGCCGCCGCGGCGATCACCAGCGGCGACGCTCCGTATGGCTCACTGCTGGTTGACGCTCATGGCGCTGTCCTGATGCAGGCGCACAACACCGTAGAGCGAGACCGCGACATCAGTGCCCATCCAGAGCTAAAGCTGGCTCGCTGGGCGGCTCGCGAACTCTCGCCCGAGACCGCCGCGGCCACGACGATGTACACCAGCTGTCAGCCGTGCGGCATGTGCACCGGCGCGATCGTCCGGTCGGGCCTGGGTCGTGTCGTCTATGCGTTATCCACCGAACAGGTGATCGAGCTCAACCCCGGCTCGGACTGGCCGACGGTGCGGCAGGATGGGCCAGCCTTGTTTGACGAAGCGCGCGTGCCGATCGAGCGCTACTACCAAACCGGTGGCGATCACCGCGCGCCTACCGACACCGAACCGGCCTGATGTCCGCCCACCCTCACGACGCTGACAGCCCTCAACGATTCCTGAGCACCGGGCGTTTGGTCGCCAACCACCTGCCGTTCGTCGGTTCCTGACCGGCGACTGCCGCTGCGTTTGACTCGCCGCCCATGCAAACCGGCTCATGTGCAGGCGGCTTGGCACTTCGCACGGCTGCGCGGCGATCGGAGGAAGGCCACAGCTGCCGCAGCCGCGAGACCGAGTAGCACGGCCAGCAGCGCGGTGATCGCGACGGCGTGCTGGAATGCGGCGCGGGTCGTCTCGGCGAGGCTTTCCGCCTGGAGCGGGGCGGGCGATCCCAAGCGTGGGTTGTCGCGTCGTCACGGCTTGCGTATGGTCGGTTCGTCAACACGGCAGATCGGGGGATCCATGCCGAAGTATCTGATCACCGGGAGCTACACATCCGAGGGCGCCCAGGGCGTGATCGCCAAGGGCGGCTCAGACCGGCGCGCAGCGGTCGAGAAGCTGGCCGAGAGCGTCGGCGGGACGGTCGAGACGTTCTACTTTGCGTTCGGCGGTGACGACATCGTTACGATCATCGACGCTCCAGACAACGAGTCGATCGCGGCGGTCACCATGACCGTAGGTGCTTCTGGGATGGTCGACATCCGGACGACCGTCCTGCTGACGCCGGGGGAGGTCGACGGCGCCGCGAAGAAGTCGGTGGCATACCGCAGCCCGGGCCAGTAACCGATCCCGCGTAGCGCAACGGGTTGCGCCGCCGCCGGGCCGCTGGAACCACTACAAGCCGCGTAATGAGGTCGGGACCAGGCTCCGCGAGCCCTCAGCTCGGCCGCGGTGCCCGGGCGTCCGGACCGACTCTGCATATGCAATTGGCCGGTTCCGTATGCATCAGTGTGGGCCCTGGTTACGGCGATCGGCGCGATCCCAGCAGCAACGGGATGAGCGACGTCCCGAGCGAAGGTGCGCCGCCGGTGTTGTCCGACAGTCGGAGCCGGTGGCCGTGCGCCTGGGGATCTGATCGTGACTCCGTGCGGTAGCGGGCAATGCCATCGTCATCGGTCTCGAGCCGCGCCGGTCCCACTGCTTCTCGGCAGGCGCGAACCGCGCTCCGTGACGCGTTGGATCTGGCTCAGTGGCCGGCCAGGTGGATGACGCCAACACTGTCCAGTCCGTCGAGCATGAGTTGGACTGCGAGCGCCGCGAGCAGGAAACCGAAGATCTTCTCGGTCACGAGCATTCGACTCTCATCGAGGTGGGCACTGACTCGGTTCGCCCATCGAAACACCGCAACGTCGAGCGCTAACACGAGCGCAAGTACGCCCAGCACCATCGCGAAAACCGCGAACGAGTCCGACTCGGCCGAGAGCGTGACCAGCGTGACGATGCCCGCCGGGTTCAGGAGATACGGAACCGCCAAAGGGAAGACCGCGATCCGCTCCGGATCCTGACCCTTGATCGCTTGACTCTCGCGCGGGTCAGCCGACCCGAGAACCATTGTCGCCGCGATGATGATCAGGATGACTCCCCCGGCGATGGACAGCGACCCCGTCGAAAAATGCAGGAGCCTCGCCAACAACTCGCCGAGTCCGACAAGCAGGACCGCGACGACGCCCGCAGTGGTGAGCATCTTGCGCACGACGCGTGCCTTGGTCGCAGGGTCCATCTCGGAGGTGACCTCAAGAAACGGAACCAGCGCGATCTTTGGTCCCACGCCGATCAACAGCAGCAGGAACGTGTCGATCACCAGATAGATGTCAATCGACGTGTGATCCACCGCGCGTCCTCCTCGCCCTCTCATCTCGCCAGCCGCGATCGGACAGCCGGATCAACCGGCTCCGCAAGACAATACGGCGCTTATACGCCCACGCGGTCTGATCCCGCGCCTCCGAGTCGTCAGCAGCCGAACTTCGAAAGGCCCAGGCACCTCCCGTCTGTGCCGCGAGCTGCGAGTCAGGCCCCCAAGCCGAGCGGCAACATGCGTATCCACAGGAACTGTGGCTGAGCTACCGGACCCTGGTCGCCCTGCCCGTCGCCAAATTCAGGCAGCGCCTCACGAGGCGTCGATACGGCCTCGCGGTCGGAGCTATCGCAGTGACCGTTCTGACTGATGCCGCCGCTGGGGCTCGAACCCAGGACCTTCGGATTAAAAGTCCGCTGCTCTACCAACTGAGCTACGGCGGCGAGACAGGAGATGATCCCGCACCTGACCTCGGTCAGGACGCGAGCACACGGCTTCTGAGCCTAGCCCGCGTAGGCCACGGTCTCGACCTCGACGAGCATCCGCGGGTCGATCAGCCCTGAGACCTCGACCATGGTGGCCAGCGGGCGGTGCTCGCCGAAGAAGTCGCCGTGGGCGCGACCGACCTCGTCAGCGCGGGAGATATCGGTGACGTAGATGCGGTTCTGGATGACGGCGGCGGCGCCGAGGCCGACCCGGGACAGCTCGTGGAGGATCTTGGTGAAGATCTCGACGGCCTGCTCGTAGGGGGTCTCACCGCAGATCGCTCCGCTGGGTTGGACCGAGGTCGTCCCGCCGACCAGGACGAAGTCGCCGACACGGAGCAGGCGGCTGTAGCCGAACTTTTCCTCGAACGGTGAAGGCGGGTCGCCGGGGAAGCGATCGGTCAATGGAGGAAGTGGCGGCGGCTGGTGAACACCATCGCCCCGCCCACCTTGTCAACCGCCTCCACCGTCTCGTGGTCGCGGACCGAGCCGCCGGGCTGGATGATGGCGGTCACGCCGGCTTCCAATGCCAGCTCGGGCCCGTCGGAGAAGGGGAAGTAGGCGTCGGAGGCCAGCACCGCGTCCTCCACCCCGTCGCGCGCCTTGGCCAAGGCCAGGCGGACCGAGTCGACACGGCTCATCTGACCCGCCCCCACCCCGATCGTCTGGAGATCACGGGCGATGATGATGCCGTTGGACTTGGTGTGCTTGCAGACGCGCCAGGCGAACGAGAGCTGCTGCCACTCGGCCTCGGTGGGCCGGCGCTCGGTGACCACCCGCATCTCAGACCGCTCCTCCAGGTCGAAGTCGCGGTCCTGGACGAGCAGGCCGCCGACCACCTGGCGCAGATGCGGCTCGATCATGTTGGGGATGCGCCGCTCCTGGTCGTCGAGGATGCGGGTGTTGGGCTTCTCGGCCAGCACCGACAGCGCCTCGTCGTCATAGCCACGAGCGAACAGGACCTCGACGAACTGATCAGAGAGCGCGCGGGCCAGGTCGCCGTTGACCCCGCGGTTCATGCAGACGATTCCCCCGAAGGCCGACTGGGGATCGCACGCGAACGCCTTCGTGTAGGCCTCGATCGCCGTGGACCCGCACGCGACCCCGCAGGGGTTGTTGTGCTTGATGATCACGCACGCCGGGATCTGGAACTCCGAGAGGAGCAGCCGGCCGGCATCGAGGTCGAGCAGGTTGTTGAAGGAGAGCGGCTTGCCGCCGAGCTGGGACACCATCGACAGCACGTGCGTCCGGGCGCCGACCTGCTCGTAGTAGGCGGCGCGCTGGTGGGGGTTCTCGCCGTAGGGCAGCTCCAGCACCTTCTCGAACGCGCGCACGAACAGCGGCGGAAAGTCCTCGCGCTTCTCCTGGAACCAGCGGGCGATCGCGGTGTCATAGCGCGCGGTGTAGGCAAAGGCCTCGGCGGCGAGGCTCTCGCGCGTGTTGGGCGAGAGGCGGCAGTCGGACTCGCGCAGCTCCGCGAGCACAGCGTCGTAGGCCACCGGATCCACCACCGGCACCGCGAAGGCGTGGTTCTTGGCGGCGGCCCTGATCATCGTGGGACCGCCGATGTCGATGTTCTCGATGATCTCGTCGTCCTGAGCGCCGCGCTGGGCGGCGGTGCGCTCGAACGGATACAGGTTCACGCACACGAGATCGACGAACTCGACGGCATGCTCCTCGGCGGCCGCGAGATGCTCGTCGTTGTCACGCACTGCCAGCAGTCCGGCGTACAGCTTGGGGTGCAGCGTCTTGACCCGGCCGTCCATGATCTCCGGGAAGCCGGTGAGCTCGGAGATCGACCGGACCCGGATGCCGTTCTCCGTGAGCGCCCGCGCCGTCCCGCCGGTGGAGATCACCTCGATGCCGAGCTCGGTCAGGCCGCGGGCGAACTCCACGATCCCCGTCTTGTCAGAGACCGAGAGCAGCGCGCGCTTGACCTGGACCTCTTCGGACGCCGTCGCCGGCACGCTCATCGGCTGTGCGCTTGCGTCCATGGGTCCCAATCTACCGTGAGATGGCCACTCGACGCGGGTTGGCCGGGTCCAGACGCACCGCTCCCCGCGCAATCGACCGCACGGCATCGACGAGCAGGTCGTGTTCGATCGGGTGCAGCACCTCCAGCACGGCGTCGGCGTCGGTGGCGTCAGGCAGCTCGACCGCCCGCTGGAAGATGATGGGGCCGGTGTCGACGCCGCCGTCGACGAAGAACACGCTGACCCCGAACACCTTCGCCCCGTAGTCCAGCGCCTGCTGCACCGCGCCCAGGCCCGGGAACGCCGGAAGCAGCGACGGATGCACGTTGATCACGCGCTCGGGGAAGGCCGCCAGGAACGCGTCGCTGACCAGCTGCATGTAGCCGGCCAGCACCACCAGCTCCACCTCGCGCTCACACAGCCACGCCACCATCGCCGCGTCCCGAGCCGCGCGATCGTCGAACGCCTCACGAACAAAGACCTCGGTATCGATCCCGGCCTCCCGAGCGCGCGACAGCGCCCGCACCCCCGGCTTGTCCGACGCCACCCCGCGCAGGACGACCCCCTTGCGCCCGTGGGCCCGATCGATGAGCGCTTGGAGATTCGTGCCGGTGCCGGACGCCAGGACGCCGACGTTCATGCCGCGGCCAGCTTGGGGAAGCGCCCGCCGGTGGAGCGCAGGGTCCCGGCCTGGATCAGCTCGTCGACCCGCCCCAGCACCTCCTCGGAGCGCAGGTGCGCAAACGCGCCGTAGGCGTCCAGCCCGTCATAGGCGTTCTGTACCACCACCTTGGAGCGCCCGCCCCGGAGGATCTCCACCGCGCGGGTGCGCCCGACGGGCGGCTGGGCGGAGACCACCACGCCGAGGATGGCGTCGTCGAGCTGGAGAGCCCCGCCCGCCGGCCCGCCCGCCCGAGCCGAGCCGACGACCGCGCGCGCGGCCTGCGGCGCGGGCACCAGCGAGGGCTCGCACACGTCGCAGCACGGCACGCCGTCAAGCGGCGCGCCCGGCGAGGGATCCCCGAAGTGGTCGAGCACCGCCCGGCGGCGGCAGCTGTCGCCCTCGACGTACTCCCATACCGCCCGGTACTGGCTCCAGCGCACCCGCTCGGCCTCGCGGGCCGATGACACGCACTTCGCCGCCGCGCGGCGATCCCAGCCCCCGGTGATCTGGCCCACCGCGCGGTCGGGTGGCGCCGGTGCGGGCGTGAGCACCCCGGCCCGGGCGAGGTGGCCCAGCACGGCGCGCACCGCCTCGTCCTCTCCCGGACCCCGGTCGCCCAGTACACCGGCCAGCTCTGACACGGGCAGGTCATAGCGGCCGTCGCACCCGGCCCAGGTCAGCCGCTCCCCCACGCGGTCAAACGCCTCCGGGGTCACCCGCGAGCGCTGGATGAAGAAGACATGCAGGCCCTTGTCACGCGACTCGGCGAAGAGCAGGCACCGCGCCGGGGCGCCGTCACGCCCGCCGCGGCCCGCCTCCTGGTAATAGGCCTCCAGTGAGCTGGGCACCGTGGCGTGGCAGACGGTGCGCACGTCGGCCTTGTCGATCCCCATGCCGAATGCGTTGGTCGCCACGATCACCGAGGCGCGCCCCGTCATGAACTGCTCCTGGGCATCGCCGCGCTGCTCGGGGCGCATGCCCGCGTGGTAGGCGACGACGCCGCAGTCCAGGACGCTCGAGAGGGTCCCCGCGAGCTTCTCGGTCGCAGAGCGGGTGCCGGCGTAGACGATGGCGGGACGCGCCGCGGGATCTGAGAGCGCCGCCACCAGGCGCTGCTCCTTGTCACGCGCACCGCCGCAGCGCACGACCGCGAAGCTGAGGTTGGGACGGTCAAAGCCCGTGGTCACGCGCACCGGATCGCGCAGCCGCAGCCGGGCCGCGATGTCACCAGCCACCCGCGGGGTCGCAGTGGCGGTGAGTGCCATCACCGAGCGGGCGCCGACGCCCGCGGCGATGTCGGCGAGCCGGAAGTAGTCGGGGCGGAAGTCATGGCCCCACTCCGAGACGCAGTGGGCCTCGTCGACGACGAACAGGCCGACGTTGACGGACTGGAGCATGCGCGCGAACGCCGGCGACGCGAAGCGCTCGGGGGCCACGTAGAGCAGCCGGACCTCGCCGCGTCGCACGCGGGCCATGGCCTCGGCGTTGCCGTTGTGGCTGCGCTGCGAGTTGACCATCGTCACGCGGCCGGGCGCAATGCGGTGCACCGCCCACGCCTGGTCGCGCATCAGCGCCACCAACGGCGAGACGACGATCGTGAGGTCGTCGCGCATGAGCGCGGGCAGCTGGTAGCACAGCGACTTGCCCGACCCGGTGGGCATCACCACCAGGGCGTCGCGGTCACTCAGCGCGGCCTGGACCGCATCGGCCTGCCCGGGGCGGAAGTCCTCGAAGCCGAAGACCTCACTGAGCGTGCTACGCGGATTGGGGCCACCCACCCGGCCGACCATACCGCCGCCCCCGGGCGGACCAGCGGTCAGACGCGCGCGAGCGGGAGCTCGTGCTCCAGCGCGTACTTGCCGTTGGCACCCTCGGTCCCGGCCAGCGGGTACTCCCCGCTGAAGCAGGCGTCGCAGTGCTCGGTGCGCGAGCCGTCGATGGCGTCGTAAACGCCCTCGAGCGACAGGTAGTGCAGCGAGTCGGCGCCGAGCTCGGCAGCGATCTCGTCCACGGTGCGGCCGTGCGCGATCATCTCCTCGCGCGTGGACATATCGATCCCGTAGTGGCAGGGGTGCTTGATCGGCGGCGCCGAGATGCGCAGGTGGACCTCCGCGGCGCCCGCGTCGCGCAGCATCCGGACGATCTGGCGGTCGGTGGTGCCGCGGACGATCGAGTCGTCGACGACGATCAGCCGCTTGCCGGCCACGACCTCGGGGACCGGGTTGAACTTCATCCGCACTCCCTGGCGGCGCAGCTCCTGGCCGGGCTGGATGAAGGTCCGGGCGACGTAGCGGTTCTTGATGAAGCCATCGTCGGTCGGCAGCCCCGACGCGCGCGCGAGCCCGCGGGCGGCGGCGTTGCCGGAGTCGGGGACCGGGATGACCACGTCGGCCTCGACCGGCGCCTCGCGCCACAGGTTCTCGCCCATCCGCGCGCGGGCCACCTGCAGGACGGTGCCGCCCATGCGCGAGTCCGGGCGGGCGAAGTAGATGTACTCGAACACGCAGAAGGCGCGGCGCGCTCCGCGCACAACCTGACGCGAGCTCAGGCCGTCGGCGCTGAGGGTGACGACCTCCCCGGGGAGGACGTCCCGGATCAGGGTGGCCCCGATCAGGTCCAGCGCGCACGACTCGCTGGCCACGCACCACGCCGGCGGCTCGTCAGAGCCCTCGGGCGGGTCGATCCGGCCGATGGACAGCGGGCGCAGGCCCTGCGGGTCGCGGAAGGCGAGCACCGCGTCGTCGGTCATGACCACCGTCGAGAAGGCGCCGCTCAGCCGCGGCAACACGTCGGAGACGGCGTCCTCGATGTGCTCTGCCGGGTGGGTGGCGAGCAGCGCCGCGATGATCTCGGAGTCCGAGGTGGACTGAAACGGCACGCCATCTCCGCGCAGCTCGCCGTGGAGCTCCACGGCGTTGATCAGGTTGCCGTTATGCGCGAGGGCCAGGGTCCGGCGGTCGTCACGGACGATCGGCTGGGCGTTCTCCCACTCCGACGAGCCGGTGGTGGAGTAGCGGACGTGGCCGATGGCCATCTCGCCGACCAGCGAGCGCAGCATGTTCTCATCGAAGACCTGCGAGACCAGCCCCTGGTCGCGGATGCCCATGATGTTGCCGCCGCTGGTGGCGGTGGCGATGCCCGCCGACTCCTGGCCCCGATGCTGTAACGCGAAGAGGGCAAAGTAGGCGAGACGAGCAACGTCATGTCCGGGCGCGTAGATCCCGAAGACGCCGCACTCATCGCGGGGTCCGTCGCGGTGGTCGTTCACGAGAGGATTCACGTCCGGGCCAAGCATGGCGGAAGGCTCGGCCGGACAGTCATGAAGGCTAGCAGCGACCGGGTACCTACATGAACCTGACCAAGCCCCCGCTGCGGGCCTCGGCGAGCTGCGACACCTCGATGTCCAGGATGGCCTCCAGCTTCAGCCTGGATCCGCCCACATGCCCGAGGATGGTCAGGCCGTGCAGCGCCTCCTCGGGGCCCGAGACGATGAACGCGCGGCCGGGGGCCTCGCTGAACAGATCGCAGCCCACCGGTAGCGATACCGTCGCGCCGATCCCGCCGGCGATACAGCACTCCGCGAGCGCGACCGCGAACCCGCCTTCGGCGATGTCGTGGGCGCTGCGCGCGGCGCCGGTGTTGACCATCGCCCGCACCCTGTCGTGGGCCTTGCGCGCCTGCGGGAGATCCATCTCCGCCAACGGCCCGGATGGCGGCTCGCCGAGCAGCTTGGCCCGCTCGGACCCGGTCGGTGACGGATGGAACTCGTCTCCGGCGGCGCCCTCGCCCACGATCGCGATGGCGTGGCCCTCGGCGACGAACCCGAGACGTCCGGCGCGCTCGGGATCGGGCAGGCGCCCGACCATGCCGATCACGGGGGTCGGGAAGATCGGCCCGCTCGGGGCCTCGTTGTAGAGCGAGACGTTGCCGCCGACGACCGGCACCTCCAGGGCCAAGCACGCGGCCCGGATCCCCTCCACCGCCTCCACCAGCTGCCAGGCCACGTGCGGCTTCTCGGGGTTGCCGAAGTTCAGGCAGTTGGTGAGACCGAGCGGCGTCGCACCCACGCAGGCGAGGTTGGCCGCGCACTCATAGACGGCCTCGATGGCGCCGTTGCGCGGGTCGCAGGCGACGCGCCGGCCGTTGCCATCGATGGACACCGCGATCGCCTCGCCCGTCGGCAGCAGCAGCACGGCGGCATCGGCATCGTCGGGCCGGCGCACGGTGCGCGATTGGACGACGGGGTCGTACTGCTCGAACACCGGCCGACGCGAGGCGATGTTGGGCGAGCCCAGCAGTGCCAGAAGCGTCGCCTCGGGCCGTGACTCGACGGTCAGGCTCGCGGTGGGCGCGGGGTAGAGCGGCTGAGACGGCGGCGCCGGCTCCAGGTCATACAGCGGGCAGTCGTCGACCAGGATCCCGACGGGCAGGTCGGCCACCACCTCGTCCCCCGAGCGCACCCGCATGCGGCCGGAGTCCGTCACCATCCCGATCGGGGTGGCCAGGGTCTCCCAGCGGGCGCAGACCGCGATGACGGCGTCGAGCTGGTCGGGCTCGACCACGCACAGCATCCGCTCCTGGGACTCGGAGACCATGATCTCGAAGGGCTCCATGCCGGGCTCGCGCAGAGGCACCTGGGCGCAGTCGATGTCCAGGCCCACGCCGCCCTTGGCCGCCATCTCCGAGGAGGAGGAGGTGAGGCCCGCCGCCCCGAGGTCCTGCAGGGACACGAGCAGCTCCGAGTCCAGCAGCTCCAGGCAGCACTCGAGCAGCTTCTTCTCCGCGAAGGGATCGCCGATCTGGACCGACGGGCGCTTGAGACCGTCGCCCTCGCTACCGGCCAACTCGGCCGAGGCCAGCACCGAGGCGCCGCCGATCCCGTCACGGCCGGTCAGCGCGCCGAACAACACGAGCACGTTGCCGGGGCCGGCGGCGGCCGAGCGGATGAGCCGTTCGTGGGGCGCGAGCCCCAGGCACATCGCGTTGACGAGGCAGTTCTGCTCGTATGAGGACTCGAAGTAGATCTCGCCGCCGACCGTGGGCACGCCGATCGAGTTGCCGTAGTGGCCGATGCCGCCGACGGCGCGGTCGAGCAGGTAGCGGGAGCGTTCGGACTCCGCCGGCTCCCCGAAGCGCAGCGAGTCGAGCACCGCGATGGGCCGCGCGCCGACGGCGAATACGTCGCGTAGGATCCCGCCGACGCCGGTGGCCGCGCCCTGGAACGGCTCCACCGCGCTCGGATGGTTGTGGGACTCGACCTTGAAGGCGACGCCCAGGCCGCCGCCGACGTCGACCACGCCGGCGTTCTCGCCCGGGCCCATGAGCACCGCCGGCCCCTCGGTGGGGAGCCGGCGCAGCAGCTTCTTGGAGTGCTTGTAGGCACAGTGCTCGGACCACATCAGCGAGAGCATCGCCAGCTCGGTGATGACCGGCTCGCGGCCCAGGCCCGAGACGATCAGCTCGTACTCGGCGTCGGTGAGGCCCAGCTCGCGGTGGGTGGCGGGGGCGGCGTTGGGGCTCACGTCAGCGAGGCCGGCGCTCACTCAGACCAGCGCGGCGCCGTCGGCGACGTGCGCGCAGATCGACTCGAAGATGGCCAACCCGCCGATCGGCCCCGTGAGCGGGTCGACGGCGTGCTCGGGGTGGGGCATCAGCCCGAACACGTTGCGCTGCTCGTTGCACACGCCGGCGATGTCGTTGAGCGAGCCGTTGGGGTTCTCCCCCGCCGCGTAGCGCAGCAACACCTGGTCGGCCGCCTCCAGGCGGGCAAGCTGATCGTCGGGCGCGTAGTAGCGGCCCGTGGTGTGCTTGACCGGGATCGAGAGGCGCGGGGCGGGTGGGCCCGGATCACAGGCCCCGGTGAAGGGCGAGTCGGTCGTGACGACCTCGAGCTCCACCTGGCGGAAGATGAAGCGCAGCGACGTGTTGGGCAGCAGCGCGCCCGGCAGGAGGCCGGCTTCGCACAGGACCTGGAACCCGTTGCAGATGCCCAGCACCAGCCCGCCGGCGGCGGCGAACTCGGCGACCTCCTCCATCACCGGGGCAAACCGCGCGATCGCGCCCACCCGCAGGTAGTCGCCGTAGGAGAAGCCGCCGGGGACGACGACGGCGTCGACCCCCTGCAGGTCGCGGTCGCCGTGCCAGAGGATGACCGCGTCGCCGACCCTGCGGCAGGCCATGAGCGCATCGACTTCGTCGCAGGACCCGGGGAAGCGGATGACGCCGAACTTCACGGAGCCGTGGACCCCGTCCCGCCGTTGGCCGCTCCGGCGCCGTCAGCTTCGACGATCTCGTAGTCCTCGATCAGCGGGTTGGTGAGCAGCCGTTGGCACATCTCCGGCAGCCGCGCCGGATCTTCGACGTCGAGCTCGATGAGCCGGCCGACGTGGACGTTGCTCACCCCGGTGAAGCCGAGCGCGGGGAGCGCGCGCTCCACCGCCTGGCCCTGGGGATCAAGGATGCCGGCCTTGGGCTTGACCAGTACCCGAGCGCGCATCACGCGGCCGTGCGCTCGACCCAGGCGCTGAAGGGCTCCCCGGTGACTCGCTCGTAGGCCTCGACGTACTTCGCGCGCGTGCGCGCGACGATGTCGTCGGGGATCGGCGGCGCCGGCGGGTTGCGATCCCAGCCCGTCGAGGAGGCCCAGTCACGGACGTACTGCTTGTCAAAGCTCGGCTGGCCGCGACCAGGCTCGTACTCGTCGGCCGGCCAGAAGCGCGAGGAGTCCGGCGTGCACATCTCATCGCCGATGGTCAGCGCACCGTCGGCGTCGAGCCCGAGCTCGAACTTCGTGTCGGCGAGGATGATCCCGTGGGTGCGCGCGTGCTCGGCGGCGTACTCGTAGAGCGCCACCGACACGTCGCGGACGCGCTCGGCCAGCGCGCGGTCCCCGATGAGCGCGACCGCGCCCTCGAAGTCGATCGCCTCGTCGTGGCCGACCTCGGCCTTGGTGGACGGCGTGAAGAGCGGCTCGGGCAGGCGATCTGACTCACGCAGGCCCTCGGGCAGGGTGTGACCGGAGACCTTGCCGGTGGCCTGGTAGTCCTTCCAGCCAGAGCCGGTGATGTAGCCGCGCACGACGCACTCGACCGAGAGCATCTTGAGCTTGCGCACGACCATCCCCCGGCCGCGTGCCTCCTCGGGCACGCCGTCGGTGACGGAGATGACGTGGTTGGGAACGATGCCGGCGGTGCGCTCGAACCAGAAGGTCGAGAGGCCGGTGAGCACGCTGCCCTTGTCAGGGATCGGCGTGGGGTGGACGACGTCGTAGGTGGAGATCCGATCTGAGGCGACGATCAGCAGCTCGTCGCCCAGGTCGTAGATCTCCCGGACCTTGCCCGAGGCAAGGAGGGGGAGGTCGGCGAGGGCGGTCACGCCGCCGATCCTAGCGCGGCGTTATGACGACCTGTCAGCCGGTCTCGGTCACCTCGTAGTGGATCATCACCGGCGGCTGGTCGGCGTAGTTGGCCACGTCGGCGGCGACCTTCGCGCCGTGCTCTGACTGCATCGCCGCCCCCATCGCGGCCCCGTCGTCGAAGTCGGCCTCGAAGATGCACCAGTAGGGGCTGTCACCGGCCGGCGCACCGACATCGAAGGCGTAGCGGTAGGCGCGCAGCCCCGGGAGATCGGCCGCCAGTGGCAGGTGGGTGCTCTCGTAGTAGGAGCGGAACTTCGCCTTGTCCGCCGGTGGCGGGTACAGCACGACGAGTTTGTGCATCGAGGGGACCTCTCAGATCGGATCTAGGCCGCCACCGCGGGCTGCCCCGCGGTGTGTCGAGCGATGAACGCAGCGGTGCGCTCAGGTGTCGCGACCGTATCCCATTGGCGGTCGGGATGGTTGAAGTTCTGGGTGTAGGCGTCGCACACGGCCTTGTTCTGGGCCATGGCCATGAGCAGCCCGACGACGTGGGGCTCGGGGTTGAGGATCATGTTGGTCCAGTCAGAGACGCCGTGGACGAAGGCCTGGCGATCGCGCGCCACCCGGCGGCAGAACTGCTCGTCGAAGGCGAGGTCGTCCAGGATGGCGTGCGCGATCACCCAGGCCGAGTAGGAGGCCGAGTTGGCGCCCTGGCCGTTGACCGGGTCAACGACGCAGTGGGCGTCGCCCATCGCCAGCGCGAATGTGCCACTGTCCAGGCGGACGTAGTCCTCACGGACCACGGGCGTGAGCGCGCCCTGGAGGAGGTCGGTCGGCCCCTGGAGGCGGAACTCGGCGGGGTCGACGCGCTCGAAGCACATCGGGTAGTGCGCCTCGAGCTTGCGCAGCACCGTCTCGTCGTGGGCGCGGGGATCCTCCTCGTAGCTGATGTCGGCGAGCACCTCGAGGTCACCGCCGGGGATGTTCTCGAACAGCAGCGCGGTCGCGAAGCCCTCGCGGGAGAAGATCGGGAGCTCCAGGAGCTCGCCGTGGCCCAGCGACATGTGGACGCCGACGCCCTTGGGGTCCGAGTAGCGCACCCCGTGGTAGATCCCGGCCGACAGCCGTCGCTGGGGCTTGTCATATGGGCACTTGTCGGGCAGCGGGGCGAACATCGCGCCCATCCCGCGGCCTGCCGCCACCACGACGAGGTCATGCTCGGCGCCGATGCGCTCGATCTGCTCGGCGTCGACCGGCCCGACCACGAGGTCGCCGCCGCGCTCCTCATAGTCCTGCAGGAGCCGCGGCAGGTAGAGGCGGTAGTCGATGATCGAGGACGGGTGCTGGAAGTCACCGCGCCAGCGCATCGGCTCGGGCGTGCCGAGCACGGCGTGCTGGTGACAGACGTAGCCGTACTCGCTCGCGTCCCAGTGATGGACCCCGAGCTCGCGCTCGCGCTCGAGCGTGTGGTGGTGGTGGGCGACGGTGTTGAGCAGGCGGCCGGAGGCGATCTGCTCAGCGGACTTGTCGCTGTAGATCGTCACCGGAACGTCGTGTTGCTGCAGGAACAATCCGAGGTGCAGACCCGAGACCCCGGATCCCACGATGGCGATGCTGGTCATCCTCTTCCTCCTTGAAAACTCTCGAGGGCGTAGCTAAACCGGATCCTCGCCGGGGGTCAAGCCGCCGCCACGGAAGCTTGCGTTGCGTCCCACGCAATGATGTACGGTTCCGCGGCGTGGTCGAACTGCGTGAGCTGCGCTCGGTCGGCGTGCTCGTCGACGAGCTGCACTTCGGACGGGCCGCCGCCCGTCTCGGGGTGACGCCCTCGACGCTGAGCCGCCGGATCGTGGCGCTCGAGCGCGAGCTCGGCGTCACCCTGTTCGAGCGCACGAGCCGTCGCGTCGCCCTCACCGACGCCGGCCGCGAACTCGCCACACGCCTCCCCGCCGCGCTGCGCCAGCTCGACGCCGCGCTCGCCGCAGCCCGGACGGCCGACGACGGCGGGTGGGAGATCTGACGGCCACGCCACCCGTTGTTACGCCGAGCGGGATTGGGTAACAATGCTCTACCAATGAGAGCGACAGCCACGGCACGGATGTCCGGCAGGCTGCCCGCGGCCGGGCTAGCCGTGCTGGCCGCGCTGGTGCTCATGGGCCTCGCGGCGCCCGCCGCCCGCGCCGGTGAGTGGATGCAGGTGTCGTGCGTGAACCCCAACGGCACCGCGGCGCCGTTTCAGGGCTGGACCGGCTCCAGCGACGGCAGCCCGGAGTTCGGGTCAAACGACAAGGCTGCGTGCGCGCCCGGCTCGCCGATGGTCGCCAACCTGTCAGCCGAGGCGCAGGCCGCGCCCGCGACCTCTGACGAGTTTCTCACCTACACGCCACCAGCAGGCTCGACGCTCGCCGGCGGGACCATGAACGTCAGCCTCTACGGCGGGGGCTCCGGCACAAACGCCAGCGCCGTGGCCGGGCTGTATGAGCCGGCATTCAAACCCGACGCCGGAGACCGCTTCCTGGTCTGCGCCCGCATCCTGAACAATCCCTGTCAGAACGGCACGTACACGTGGAGCGGCACGGCCACGCTGCCGGCGAACCTCGGCGGCGATCTGATCGCGGCCGCCAGCTGCGTGTCCAACAGTCCGGGAAACAGCTGTAGCGCGAACGCCGACGCCAACAGCAACTTCGCCGACGTGTTCATCTCCCAGGCCGACCTGCTGCTGCAGAACAACGCCGTGCCCACCGGATCGGGCTTCACCGGCACGGTGCTCCAGCCCGGGGCCCGCGGGCTGACCGATCTCACCTTCACCGCCGCCGATCCCAGCGGGCCGGGCGTGTACCAGGTTCAGGTGTCCGTGGACGGGACGCCGGTCTACTCGGCGACGCCCAACACCAACTCGGGTCAGTGCGTCCCCGTGGGCACCGACCCGTCCAGCGGCGCGCTGATGTTCGACTACCAGCAGCCGTGTCCGTCGGCCGAGTCCGTGGACGTGCCCATCTCCACCACCGGACTCCAGGACGGCAGCCACCAGCTGAGCGTGAAGGTGATCGACGCCGCGGGCAACGTGGCGACCGCGCTTGACCAGACGATCACCACCTCCAATCCGCTCGTCACTCCGCGCCCGGCCAAGGGGGTTCGCGCCCAGTTCGTGATGAAGTGGCGGTGGGCCGGCGCGCGCACGACCCTGCGTTCGATCGCGGTCCGCAAGCTTCCCCGCGGCGCCCGTGTGCGCGTCAGCTGTGCCGGGCGCGGCTGTCCGAAGCTGCGGCTGAGATCCGCGGGGGGCGGGCGCGTCCGGCGGCTCCTCGCCGGCCTCGGCGGGCGGACCTTCCGGGCCGGTGACCGGCTGCGCCTGACCGTCACCGCTCCGCGGCGCACCAGCGAGAACATCCGGGTGACGATCCGCAACAACCGGATCCCACAGGCGCGCCTGCTCCGCTGAGGGGTGGAGTCGGGCCGGCCGGCCGGGCCGACGAGGAGTCCTAAACGGCGCGCGCGCTCTGCGTCAAACGACCTAGGTGGGGCCCCGGCCCTCGCGTACCTTTCTCAGCGCAGACATACATCACCCGGCGGCTCGGATCTCTCGACTGGCAGCGAAGACACACAAGCCGCGGACCGGGGGCGCTGGGCAAGGGGCATGTCCAGCACGGATCGCGCGGAGGCGCCGCTGGGGGGCGGCGCCTCAGGCGATCTCGTGGGGCGGCGCCTCAGGCGATCGCGTCGAGGCGGTCGACGATCTCGCGCGCATGAGACACGAACGGGGCGTAGTCGAAGATCGCATCAAGATCGAGCCCCGCAGCCGCGGGGTCGCGCGCCAGCAGCTCGCGCATCGGTGCGCGCTCGTCCAGCGCCTGCCGGGCCACGCGCTGCACCACCCGGTAGGCGTCGTCGCGGGTGTTGCCGGCCGCCACCAGCGCCAGCAGGACACGCTGGGAGAACAGGGCGCCGTAGGTGAGCTCCAGGTTCTCGTCCATGCGCGCGGCGTCGACGACCATCCCCTCCACCAGGGCCAGCACGCGCCGCTGCATGTGGTCGAGGAGGATCGTCGAGTCGGGCAGGATGATCCGCTCCACCGAGGAGTGCGAGATGTCTCGCTCGTGCCACAGCGCAACGTCCTCCACCGCGGCGTTCGCGTTGCCGCGCAGCACCCGCGCCAGGCCGACGACCTGCTCTGACTTGATCGGGTTGCGCTTGTGAGGCATGGAGCTCGAGCCCTTCTGGCCGCGCCCGAACGGCTCGCGGACCTCGCCCACCTCGGTGCGGGCCAGATGGCGCAGCTCGGTGGCAAAGCGCTCGTGACCGGCTCCGGCCAGGGCGATCGCCTGGAGCAGCTCGGCATGGCGGTCGCGAGCGACCACCTGGGTGGACACCGGCTCTGCCTGGAGGCCCAGCCGCGCGAGCACGCGCGCCTCGAAATCCGGTGAGTTGGCCGAGTAGGTACCGACCGCGCCCGACACCGCCCCGACGGCCGCCTGGCTGAACGCCCGCTCGAGCCGCTCAGCGTTGCGCGCGGCCTCGAAGGCGAAGCCGGCCAGCTTGATCCCGAACGTGGTTGGCTCGGCGTGGATGCCGTGGGTGCGCCCGACGCACAACGTGTCGATGTGCGCGCGTGCCTGGGCGGCCAGCGCCTCAACGAGGCGGCGGGCGTCGGGCAGGATCAGTCCGGCGACCTGCGTGATCTGCAGCGCCAGCCCGGTATCGAGGACATCGGAGGACGTGAGCCCGTAGTGGATCCAGCGGCCGGCCGGACCGGCGGACTCCGACAGGACGTCGACGAAGGCGGCGGTGTCGTGGTCGGTGACCTTCTCCCGTTCGTCGATCGCCTCCACGGTGAAGCTGGCAGCGCGGATGGCATCGAGCTCCGCGGGGGTGGGCCCCTCCATCTCCTCGCACGCGGCGACCTCGACCCGGCGCATGGCCTCAAAGCGCGCGTGGTCTGACCAGGCCTCGCCGAGCTCCCGGCGTGTATAGCGCGCGATCAAGGGCGCCGAAGGCTACGCAACGACGGTGCTCTCGGGCTGGTCCGCCGTAGCGGAGGCGGCGACGACGCTGTCCAGCGTGGCGCTTTCGACGTCGCCGAGCAGCTCGGCATGCTGGGCGGCCTTGAGAACGCAGTCCAGGAGGCCCGGGAAGCGAGCGTCGAGATCCTCGCGCCGCAGCCGGTTGAGCCGGGTGGTCCCCTGCGGGCGCTGCTGGATCACGCCCGCCTCGCGCAGCACCTTGAAGTGGTGCGTGCACGTGGACTTGGTGACCGGGAGGGCGAAGCTGCCGCAGGTGTGGTCGCCTTCGCTGTGGGCCAGCTTGGCGACGATCCGCAGTCTCACGGGATCGCTCAGCGCATGCAGGACGGCGCCGAGCTCAAGCTCCTCCACGGCGGGGTGAGCGATGGTTTCAGTCGTGTGCATTGACATTGCCCCTTGCACTATAGGAACCCTCAGAGCCTTGTACGAAGACCATCGTACAAACTGCTATCGTTCGACGGGCATCGTACAACGAAGCTCTGCGAGGAAGCAACATGAGAACACAGAGCCAAGCTCCACCGGTCGAGCAGACCACGCGGGTCCCACGATCTCGCCGCAGTGACGCGGCCGTGATCGCGCAGTACATCCGGGACCTGCGCCAGGCGTCCTAGGCGCCTCACCCGACCGTCCGCCGCTCGGCGGGCGGTTCCGCAGCAGAGGGACCATCAGCGAGGGCGTGATCGACGCCGTCCGGCTAGATGGAAAGGATGCGGGCCGCCAGCACGGCGGCGTTGCGGGCGTTGTCGACGCCCACGCACCCCACCGGCACGCCCGGGGGCATTTGCGCGATCGACAGCAGCGCATCGAGGCCACCGGCCACCGACGTGCGGCTGGTGAGCGGAACTCCGATGACCGGCAGGTCGGTATGGGCGGCGACCACGCCGGGCAGCGCGGCCGATAGGCCGGCGCCGGCGATGATCACCTTGATGCCGCGCATGCGGGCGTTCTTGGCGTAGTCGGCGACCGTGTCGGGCTCGCGATGCGCTGACATGACCCGGGTCTCCGAGCGGATGCCGCGCTCGGTCAGCTCGGCCTCGGCCTTCTCCATCGCGGGCAGGTCGCTCTTTGAGCCCATGAGGATCGCCACGTGCGGCTCGTCGGCGGCCAGCTCGTTGATCTCGACCGCGGTCTCGGCCATCGCCTCGGCCTGGGGCTCAGCCAGCGGCTCGATCGGCGGGTCGGGCGGCGCGTCGGGCGTGGCCGCGGCGCGCTCAGGGTCGGGAGCCAGCTCGCCCCCCGCGCCGGCGTACGGCTCCGATCGGGGACTCATCGCACCAACTTGAGCGCGATGTCGCGCCGCATCTGTTTGCCGTCGAAGTGGATCACGTTCGCGGCAGCATAGGCGGCCGCGCGGCATCGCGTCGGCGTGGGGCCCAGCGCGGTCACGCTCAGGACACGCCCCCCCTTGGTGACGAGCTCACCCCGGCGCGAGCGTCCGGTGCCCGCGTGGGTGATGAACACATCGGGCGAGACCCGTTCCAGGCCGCGGATGACGTCACCGGCGTGGAAGGACTCGGGGTAGCCCGCGCTGGCCAGGACGACGGTGACCGCCATGTCCTGCGTCCACTCCAGCGGCGCCACGGTGGCCAGCCCGCCGGGCTCGGTGGCCGCTTCCAGGAGCTCGAGCAGATCGCTGCGCAGCCGGGGGAGGATCGCCTGGCACTCGGGGTCGCCGAAGCGGACGTTGAACTCGAGGACGCGGACCCCCCCGGCCGTCATCATCAGGCCGGCGTAGAGGATGCCGTGAAACGGCGACCCGCGCCGGGCCAGGACGTCGAGCACAGGCTGGTGCACGGTGGCGCAGATCTCCCGTGCCCGCGCCTCGTCGATGGACGGGACCGGCGAATAGGACCCCATGCCGCCGGTGTTGGGGCCCAGGTCGCCATTGAAGATGCGCTTGTAGTCCTGGGCGGAGGCGAGCGGCACCGCGGTCACCCCGTCGCACACCGCGAGCAACGACACCTCCTCGCCGACCAGGTGCTCCTCGACGACGACCTTGGTCGTGTCAAAGCGGCGCGCCACCAGCAGGTCCTCCAGCGTCGCCCACGCCTCGCCCTTGCTCTCGGCGATGATCACGCCCTTGCCGGCGGCCAGGCCGTCGGCCTTGATGACCGCCGGGTAGCCGGTGATGGCGTCCATGCCCTCGTCGGGGGTCGTGACGACCGAATACGCCGCCGTGGGCACGCCCGCCGCGTCCATGATCTCCTTGCAGAACGCCTTTGACCCCTCCAGGCGAGCCGCGTCGCTGGTGGGCCCGAAGCAGCGGATCTTGGCGTCGGTGAGGGCGTCGACCACGCCAGCCACCAGCGGCGCCTCGGGCCCCACCACCACGAGGTCGGGAGCGATGTCCCGCGCGGCCCCGAGGACCGCGCCAGGGTCGGCGAGATCCAGCGGCCGCGTCTCGACGTCATGGGCGATGCCGACATTGCCGGGCGCGCACACGATCCTGGGCTTGCGCGGCGAGCGCGCCAGGGCGTGGACGATGGCGTGCTCGCGCGCCCCCGAACCGAGGACGAGGACCGTGTAGGTCATCTTGGCGGTTCCGTCATCGTCGCGGCTGCCCGCACCGCCGGCTAGATCAGGCCGATGAAGTCGTCGATGGGGATGGCGGTCAGCGTCTCATAGCGGCCGGTCCCACGTGAGCCCAGCTCCAGGGACACGCGCGTGATCGTCTGCTCGTCGGGGGCCTCGATCACGTTGACGAAGTCAAACTGGCCCAGGGTCGCCCACTGCGCCTTGACGGTGGCCCCGAGCTGCTCGACCTCGCGGTTGACCTCACGGATGCGGCCCGGGTTGTTCTTGATCGTCTGGACGCCATCGGGCGTCAGGGTGGTGAGCATGACGTAGGTGGGCATCTGGCGCTCCCTTGGTGCGTTGGCGGTGCTCTCATGGCACTTGTACCGGATACCGGGCCGGCGCGTGCCGTGGGGCGCCGCAGCCAGCCGCGGCGCGGCGGAGGGCGATGCCGGTGAGCAGCTCGTGGACGATCCGCGACCCCACCAGGGCTGTGATGTCGGCGCAAGATGGCAAAGCCCGTCACCCAGCCCAGTCCGGGCCCGAGGGCGCGGGTGACCCAGGCGAAGCTGGTGCCGCAGCCGGGGTCAACGCGGTTGAGCGCCCGGTAGGCGATCGGGATGCAGAACATCGGCACGAACGAGACGAGCAGGACGGCTCCACGGATTCTGTCGCCTGCGTCGCCACAGGCGCTAATGTCGTCGCCACAACCCGCTCTTCTCACTCATTTCATCGGATCTCTCACTAATATAGTTGCCTAGTGACATCTATGCAACTCGATAAGTTGAGGAGACGCTGAATGCCGTCGCCACGGCCCAAGCTCGACGAGACAGACGCCGCGATCATCGCCCTGCTTCAGGAGGACGGCCGGCGGCCCTACGGGGAGATCGGAGAGGCCGTCGGGCTCTCCGAGGCCGCCACCCGCCAGCGGGTCAACCGGCTGCGGGAGTCGGGGCTGATGCGGATCGTCGCGGTGACCGACCCGGTGGCCCTGGGCCGCGGTGTCGTGGCCACGATCGGCCTGCGCGTGAGCGGCGACACGCGGGCGGCAGCGGCGCGGCTGGCCCAGATCGCGGAGATCGAGTACGTCGTGGTGACCGCAGGGTCCTTCGACGTGATCGTCGAGCTGGTGTGTGCCACCGAGGAGGAGCTCCTGGGCGTGCTCAACGACGACATCCGCACGATCGCAGAGGTGCGCGAGATGGAGACCTTCATGCACCTGCGCACGGAGAAGAACGTCTTCGCGTGGGGGCAGCGCCTCGCCGAGGAGTGAGGCGCCGCCCCCTCGCGGCTTGAGCGCTAGACGGTGGCGGTGGGGGCGTCGACGGCGGCGCGCTCGAGGACGAGCTCGCCGTCGGCGGCATCGACCTTCACCGTGTCACCGGGGACGAACCGACCCTCGAGGATCGCCAGCGCCAGCGGGTCCACCAGGCGCTTCTGGATGACACGCTTGAGCGGGCGTGCTCCGTAGGTGGGGTCGTAGCCGAGATTGCCGATCAGCGTGCGTGCCGCATCGGAAAGCTCCACCTCAACCTCACGTTCACGGACGCGCTTGACGAGGACCGCGACCTGGATGTCGACGATCTCGCCGATCTGCTCGCGGGTGAGCGAGTCGAACTCGACGATGTCGTCGAGGCGGTTGACGAACTCAGGCTTGAAGTGCGACTCCACGCCGGCCCGTCCGCCCGGAATGTTGGACGTCATGATCAGCACGGTGTTCTTGAAGCTCACCGTCCGGCCCTGGCCGTCGGTGAGGCGGCCGTCGTCCATCACCTGCAGCAGCGCGTTGAACACGTCGGGGTGGGCCTTCTCGATCTCGTCGAGCAGCACCACCGAGTAGGGGCGGCGGCGGACCGCCTCGGTCAGCTGACCGCCCTCCTCGTAGCCGACGTAGCCGGGGGGCGCTCCCATCAGGCGGCTGACGGCGTGCTTCTCCATGTACTCCGACATGTCGATTCGCACGATGGCGTCCTGGGTGTCGAACATGAACTCGGCCAGCGCCCGCGCCAGCTCGGTCTTGCCGACGCCGGTGGGGCCGAGGAACAGGAAGGTGCCGATTGGGCGGCTGGGGTCAGACAGGCCCGCCCGTGACCGGCGCAGCGCCGTCGACACCGCGCTGACGGCTTCGTCCTGGCCGATGACGCGGCCGTGCAGACGCTCCTCCATGTGGACGAGCTTCTCGATCTCGCCCTCCATCAGGCGCGAGACCGGGACGCCGGTCCACTTGGCCACGATCTCGCCGACGTCGTTGGCGTCGACGTGGTCCTTGAGAAAGCGGGGGCCATCGGCGGCGTCGGTGCTGGCGGCGGCCTCCTGCTGGGCCGTCTCGGCCTCCTCCAGGCGCTTGGTGAGCTCCGGGATGGTCCCGTACTGCAGCTCGGCGGCCCGGCCCAGGTCGGCCTCGCGCTGGGCGCGCTCGAGCTCGAGCTTGGCCTGCTCCAGGCGCTCCTGGATGTCGGCCACCGCCCCGAGCGTCTCCTTCTCCCGCTGCCACTCGGCATGCATGGCGTCCGAGCGCTCGCGCTCCTCGGCCAGGGTGCGCTCGAGCTGCTCGCGGCGGCTCAGCGTACCCGCGTCGTCGTCGTCGCCCAGGGACTGGAGCTCGATCTCCAGCTGCATGATGTGGCGGTCCACCTCGTCGATCTCTGTGGGCTTGGAGTCGATCTCCATGCGGATCTGCGCGGCGGCCTCGTCGACGAGGTCGATCGCCTTGTCGGGGAGGAAACGGTCGGCGATGTAGCGGTGACTCAGCGTGGCCGCGGCGACGAGCGCGGAGTCCTGGATGCGCACCTTGTGGTGGACCTGGTAGCGCTCCTTGAGCCCGCGGAGGATCGCGATGGTGTCCTCGACGCTCGGCTCGCCCACGTACACCGGCTGAAAGCGCCGCTCGAGCGCGGCGTCCTTCTCGATGTGCTTGCGGTACTCGTCAAGCGTCGTGGCACCCACGGCCCGCAGCTCGCCGCGGGCCAGCATCGGCTTGAGCAGGTTGGCGGCGTCGACCGCGCCCTCGGCGGCGCCGGCGCCCACGATCGTGTGCAGCTCGTCGATGAAGAGGATGACCGTGCCCCGGGCCTCGGCGATCTCCTTGAGCACGGCCTTGAGCCGGTCCTCGAACTCGCCGCGGTACTTGGAGCCAGCGATCAGCGACCCGATGTCCAGCGAGACGACCCGGCGGTCGCGCAGGCCCTCGGGCACGTCGCCCGAGACGATGCGCTGGGCCAGGCCCTCCGCGATGGCGGTCTTGCCCACCCCGGGCTCGCCGATGAGCACCGGGTTGTTCTTGGTGCGTCGGGAGAGGACCTGGATGACGCGGCGGATCTCGTCGTCGCGCCCGATGACCGGGTCAAGCTTGCCCTGCGACGCCGCGTCGGTGAGATCGCGGCCGTACTTCTCCAGGGCGCGGAACTTGTCCTCGGGGCTGTCGTCGGTGACGCGGTGAGAGCCGCGCACCTCGGCCAGCGCCTTCATCAGCGCCTCGCGCGGGGCGCCGCTCGAGCGCAGCGCCTCGCCGGCGCCGCCGGGATGCGCAGCGAGGGCGAGCAGCAGGTGCTCGGTGGAGACGTACTCATCGCCCAGCTCGCGCATCTCGGTCTCGGCCGTGCGCAGGATCTGGACGAGCTCGGTCGACCCGCCGGCCGGCTCGGCGGCGGAATTCGGTCCCGCCCCCCCTGTCAGCTTGGGCAGCGCGTCAAGGCGCGGGCCCAGGACCTGGCGCACCGCGGCGGGCTCGGCGCCGAGCTTGCGCAGCACGGGCGCCACGACGCCGCCCTCCTGTTCGAGCAGGACGGCGAGCAGGTGCTCGGGGGTGGTCTGCGGGTTGCGGCGCTCGTCGGCCAGCCGCTGGGCGGCCTGAAGCGCCTCCTGGGACTTGATGGTAAAGCGGTCTGGTTGCATGGGCGATTCCGTGTTCAGAGTGAGAAATCTAAGTCTGTATGACTAAGATTATCGCACGGAACGCGCCCAGCTTCAAGCGCCCTACCCGCGAACCCTCAGATCCTTGCCGCGCGTGCGCGACTCGACGTTCCCGCTCGGATCCAGGATCGCCCCGTAGATCGTGGCGATGACCTTCTGCCCGTGGGCCAGGGCGCTGTGCAGCTTGCCCACCGTCTTGTTGTCCAGCCCGATCTTGATGGTCTTGTGCCCACCGTTCTTGAGCAGGAAGACGCTCGAGTACCTGGTGGTGATCTTGGGCGAGCGCCCGATCCGGATCCGGGCATAGGCGCCCATCAGGCAGTGGCCCGAGCAGCTGACCCTGGCCAGGAGGTGCTTGGCGGCAACGGGGTGGGTCTGCGCCGGCACCGACAGCCCGACGTTGACGATCGGGGGCACCATGGTGCCGGCCTCGAAGGCCAGGCCGGCGAGGTTGATGCTGCCCAGGCCCGAGGCCTCGTCGTATCCGGCGGCGGCGGTGCAGCAGCCGAACGGCCGGCCGATCAGGCTCGAGCCGAGGTCGTTGTTGTTGGCGACGATGTCGGAGACGACGCCGGCCGCCGGGGCCGAGTGGTCGATCGCGTACAGCAGCGGGTTGGCCAGACCGATGTCCTCTCGGTGACCGCGGCGCAGCGCCTGGTCCACCAGCGCGAGGCCGCCGGCCAGCAGGGGCGCGGCGGCGCTCGTCCCGCCCACCTGGGTCCATGGGCTGTTGTGGCCCTGGCCGATGCAGTCGCCCTTGGCCGTGCAGTAGATCTCGTAGCCGGGCGCGACGTCGGCGAGCATCGAGACGTCGGGGACCCCGCGATGGCCCGCGAGCACGAACCCGTTCTGGTAGGTCGGGCGCTTGAACAGCTCGCTGAAGCCGCCGCCGCCGGAGGCGTTCACGAGCGGCGAGTCGTTCCAGACCTCCTCGGAGACGATGTGGTTGTTGGCGTCGAGCGCGAAGTTCGTGCCGCCCACGCCGGTGACGAACGGCGAGGACGCGGGGTAGCTCACGGCGAGGCCGGGCAATGGCCGGCCGTCGGGGGTCAGACACGCCGACGAGCCGTCATCGCCGCTGGAGGCCAGCACCGAGATGCCACTCGCGGCAGCCAGCGCCAGGGCGCCCTCGACGTGGCGCAGCCCGGAGTTGCCAATGGTGAGGTGGGTCGCCTCCTCGCAGGAGCCCAGTGACGCGGAGATCACGTCGGGCTTGCTCCCCGCGTTTGAGAGCGGCGCGGTGAGCGAGTGCAGCACGTCAACCGCGCTGGGGCGCGACTCGTAGACGTCGACGGCCTTGAGCTTGGGCGCAGCCGCGTCCAGAACCTCGAGGTCGAGGGTCGACTCGCCGCCGGGCGCCAGCGGCTTCTTCAGCCCGACGCCGAAGCCGTTGATCGCGGGCGTGGCCAGGCCGAAGCACTTGGAGAAGTTGCGCAGGTCCGAATAACGGAAGCCGTCGATCTCGATGAGGGCCACGCGCTCGCCCTGACCTTCCAGCCCCGAGGCCTGCAGCGGGAGGTAGTTGTAGGCGGTCAGGTACTGGTTGGGGGTGAAGCCCGACTGCGAGACGGCGTCGGCGCAGCCGGCCGGGGTGCCGGTCCGCTGCAGGTAGCCCGACTCGTCGGCGGTGACCTCGTTCCCGGGCGCGGCCGCCTTGTGCGGGAATGCCGCGTTGCTCGACGCGGCGGGCGTCGATGATCCGAACAGGGGCTGGGTGTCCAGGCCGACCACGCCGGTCACGTCGTCGTGCAGCGCCGCCGGGATCCGCACGCCGGTCTCGGGCGCCATGAAGGTGGCGCCATGGGGACCCGCGGCCGCGGTCCGGAAGTCGCCCAGCGTCGTACCGAACAGACGCCCGGCCTGCGCCACCTTCATCGTCGCGTCGGCGAACAGGCCGGTGACGTCGACCTTGACGCCGGTGGCGCCGGCGCGCGTGAGGTAGTCGAGAACCCGCGCACGCTCGGCGGCGGGGGCACCGAAGCGCCTGGCCAGATTAGGGATCGAGTCGTAGCGGCCGTACTGGGGTGACTTGGGATTCGAGACGGTGGCGGCGAACTGCTCCAGGCCGGTGAGGTCTGCCTTGAGTGGAAGCGCCAGCGCCACGCTGCCGTTGGCGGGCGCAGCGCCCAGCCAGGTCCAGTGGGGAGTCGAAGCCGCGGCCACCGCGGAGGTCGCGGACAGCGCCCCGGCACACAGCAGGACTGCCACCGTCGCGATCGCGATCCTGACGCGGGGCGCGTGGGCCCGTGTCTCCCGTGTCAGTCCCCAGCTGGAAATACCCATCAAGCGTTCACTCCCTGTTCTGTCTCATACCGGCATGCCACCCGGGGCGGGCGAGGTCGTACCCCCCAAAGGGAGATCGTTGCACACCCCGAACACGCCGAAACGTAGATCGGTGCGGTGCCAGTTACCCCCGGGCGCCGGGATCTCTAGGTCCGGTTGCCGCCGTGGACACCGAACTTCAGAGCCCGGAGATCGCCGTGGCGCACCAGCTCGCCTCCGCGCACGTAGGGCACGATCTCGGCGCGTAGGTCGCGGCGGATCGCCTCCAGCCGCGCCACCTCCGCGCTCAACTCGTCGGCGCGCTTCTGCAGCGAGGCGACCTTGCGGGCCATGGAGTCCAGCTGCTGCTCGAGCTCGAACACCCGCTCGACGCCGGCCAGGTTCATCCCGAGCTCGGCGGTCATCTCCTGGATGCGCCGCAGGCGATCGACGTCCTTCTGGGAATACAGGCGCGTGCCCTTGGCCGAGCGCTGGGGCTCGATGAGCCCGCGCGCCTCGTACATCCGCAGCGTCTGGGGGTGCATCTCAGCCAGCTCGGCGGCCACGGAGATCATGAACACGCCGCGTTCGGATGAGACCTCGACGCGGGTGGTGGTCCGGACGCGGCGGGAGGCCATCACTTCGCCTCTTCGCCGGCCGCTGCGAACAGGCGCTCGCGCGGGTTCCCGTTCATGACCTTCGACAGCCTGTCAACGGCCTCGGACTGCTCGGGCGACAGCGAGGCCGGCACCTCGAGGACGAAGCGGTAGTGGATGTCGCCGTTGCCCTTGCCGCCCAGCCGCGCCGGTCCCTCGCCGCGCAGGCGCTGGACCGTTCCGTGCCTGGTCCCGGCGGGCACGCGCAGCCGCTTTGAGCCGTTGAGCGTCGGCACCTCGATGACCGCGCCCTGGAGCGCCTCGGGGATCGTCAGCGGCACCTCGACCTCGAGGTTGTCGCCGTTGCGCTTGAACACCGAGGAATCGGCGACGCGCGTGATCACGTAGAGGTCTCCGGGCGCAGCGGCCTCTGACCCTGGCGTAGCAAATCCAGGCTCGCCCTTGCCGGCCAGCCGGATCCGGCTGCCGTCCTTCACCCCGGCGGGGATGTTGACGCGCATCCGCTTGACCGAGCGCTGCGCTCCGCTGCCCTGGCAGGTCGGGCACGGCTCGTCGATCACGGTGCCGGACCCGTGGCAGTTGGAGCACGGCTGGGACATCGAGAAGATGCCCTGGCTCTGGGACTCCAGCCCGCGGCCGTTGCAGACGGGGCACACCCGCGGCGAGGTGCCGGGCTTCGCGCCCGATCCCTTGCATGTCGGGCACGGCGCCGAGGTGGGCACCGCCAGGGGCACCTGTGCGCCGTTGACCGCCTGATCGAAGGTCAGCGAGACCTCGGTCTCCAGGTCGCGGCCACGCTGAGGACGCGAACGCGTGCGCGTCGAGCCGGAACCCGACCCGCGGCCGCCCGGACCCGCGGTGCCCTGAGCGCCCCCTCCACCGAACAGGTTGGAGAGGATGTCGGAGAAGCCACCCGTGAACGCGCCCGGATCGAAGCCGCCGCCGGGCGCCTGACCAAACCCGCCGAGCAGGCCGCCGCGGTCATAGGCCTTGCGCTTGTCGGGATCGGCCAGGACGTCGTGCGCCTGCGAGATCTCCTTGAAGCGCTCCTCGGCCTTCTTGTCTCCCTGGTTGGTGTCCGGGTGGTACTTGCGGGCGAGCCTGCGGTACGCCTTCTTGATCTCCTCGTCGGAGGCGTTCTTGCCCACCCCGAGGATCTTGTAGTAATCAGGCCGGTCAGCCATTGGCGCTCACCGCCTTTCTCAGCCGGCGACGACGACGCGCGCCGGGCGCACGACGCTCTCGCCCATGCGGTAGCCGCGCTGGAACACCTCGACCACGACACCGGGCTGGGCGCCCTCCACCGGCTGCTGCGCCACCGCCTCGTGGTACTGCGGGTCGAACGGCTCCCCCTCGGGGGAGTAGCGCTCGATCCCGACGTTCCCCAAGGCGGAGATCAGGTCGGCGTGGACGTGCTTGAGGCCGGCCACCAGCGACTCGGTGCCGTTGCCGCCGTCGCCGGCCGCCACCTCGTCGGCATGGGCCAGCGCGCGATCGAGGTTGTCGATCGCTGGCAGCAGCGCGAGTGCGAGCTTGGCCGCCCCGCGCTCCTGCGCGGCGGCCGCCTCACGGGTGGCGCGCTTGCGGTAGTTCTCGAAGTCGGCCTTGGTGCGCTGGGCGAGGGCCAGGTACTCGTCGGCCTTCCCGGCCTTGGCGGCAAGCTCGTCGAGGTCGCAGGGGGAACCCATCCCCGCCTGCCCCCCGTCCCGGCCGGGCGCCCCGGGCTGGGGCGTCCCCGGCTGGGCCCGGAGCTCGGCCTCGGCCTGAGGCCGCTCGGCGTGCGCGCGCGAGGCGTCATGGCCCTCGGGTGCGCCCGGCGGCGCCTGAGGCAGCTCGGCCTCAGGCGCCTGCTGATGCTTCACCGCGTCAGGCGGCGCGTTGTTGTGCTCGGAGGACATCGGGGATTACTTCCCTTCGTCCACAACCTCGGCGTCGACCACATCCTCCTCGGCGCTCGCGCCGTTGGTGGAGGAGGCGCCGTTCTCGCTCGCCGGGTCGCCGGCGGAGTCGGCCGCCTGCTGCTCCTGGGCGCGCTGGTACATCGCCTCGGAGACCTTATGGAACGCGGACTGCAGCGCCTCGGTCTTGGCGTTGATGTCTTCGGCGTCGGTCGAGGTCAGCGACTCGCGGACGGCCGTGATCGCCGCCTCGATCTCCTCCTTGGAGGAGCTGTCGATCTGCTCGGCGAGGTCCTTGAGCTGACGCTCGGCCTGGTAGGCCGCGTTCTCACCGTTGTTGCGGGCTTCGGCCAGCTCGCGCTGGCGCTTGTCCTCGTCGGCGTGCGACTCGGCGTCGGTCACCATCCGCTTGATCTCGTCCTCCGACAGACCGGAGCCGGAGCGGATCTCGATCTTCTGCTCCTTGCTGGTCCCCAGGTCCTTGGCGGACACGTTGAGGATGCCGTTGGCGTCGATGTCGAACGCCACCTCGATCTGCGGGATGCCGCGGGGCGCCGGCGGGATGCCGGTGAGCTGGAACTTGCCCAGCGACTTGTTGTAGGTCGCCATCTCGCGCTCGCCCTGCAGCACGTGGATCTCCACGCTCGGCTGGTTGTCCTCCGCGGTGGAGAACACCTCGGACTTGCGCGTCGGGATGGTGGTGTTGCGCTCGATCAGCTTGGTCATCACGCCGCCCTTGGTCTCGATGCCGAGGGTGAGCGGGGTGACGTCGAGCAGGAGGACGTCCTTGACGTCGCCGGCCAGCACGCCCGCCTGGATGGCGGCGCCCACGGCCACGACCTCATCAGGGTTGACGCCGCGGTGCGGCTCCTTGCCGGTGAGCTCCTTGACCTTCTCCTGCACGGAGGGCATGCGGGTCATGCCGCCGACCAAAACGACGTGATCGATGGTGCCGGCGCCCTTCTCCTTGGCGTCGTCGAGCGCCTGGCGGACCGGGGCGACCGTGCGGTCGAGCAGGTCGGCGGTGAGCTCCTGAAGCTTGGCGCGCGTGAGGCGCATGTCCAGGTGCTTGGGCCCGGAGGCATCGGCCGTGATGAACGGCAGGTTGATCTGGGTCTCCTGGGTGGTGGAGAGCTCGATCTTGGCCTTCTCGGCGGCCTCGTAGAGCCGCTGCAGCGCCATCGGGTCGGCGGCCAGGTCGATGCCCTGGGACGCCTTGAACTCCTTGACCAGCCAGTCCACGAGGGCCTTGTCGAAGTTGTCGCCGCCGAGGTGGTTGTCACCCGCGGTGGCCTTGACCTCGAACACGCCATCGCCGATCTCCAGCACCGACACGTCGAACGTGCCGCCGCCGAGGTCGAAGATGAGGATCGTCTGGTCGGTCTCCTTGTCGAGCCCATAGGCCAGCGAGGCCGCCGTCGGCTCGTTGATGATGCGCTTGACGTCCAGCCCGGCGACCTTGCCGGCGTCCTTGGTCGCCTGGCGCTGATCGTCGTTGAAGTACGCGGGGACGGTGATAACCGCGCTGTCCACGGTCTCGCCCAGGTAGGCCTCGGCGTCGGCCTTCAGCTTGCCGAGGATCATCGCCGAGATCTCCGGCGGGGAGTACTGCTTGTCGGCCGCCTCGACGCGGGCGTCGCCGCCCGGGCCCGACACGACCTTGTACGGCACGATCGACTCCTCCTCGCGCACCTCGGCCTCCTTGCGGCCCATGAAGCGCTTGATGGAGAAGATCGTGTTCTGCGGATTGGTGACCGCCTGTCGCTTGGCGACGGTGCCTACGAGCCGCTCACCACCGCTGGTGAATGCGACCACCGACGGAGTCGTGCGCCCACCTTCGGCGTTCTCGATCACCGTCGGCTCGCCACCCTCGAGCACGGCCATACAGCTGTTGGTCGTCCCGAGGTCGATTCCGATCGTCTTTCCCATGTTCTTGCCTGCTCCCTTGCGGTTACAAAAATCTGAGTGAGAGCGTAGCAGATCTGTGCGGCCCGTTTCGGCGACCCGCGACGAATGTGCCCGACGACTGGGGAGCGGTGGCACCCGCCGCGGGGGATGGGCGCGGCAGAGGGGGGTGATGCAATCTAAGCGTGCATACGGCGGGTGGTTTCCGCCGGTCATCGCAACACGATGGTGTGTTTGGGTGATCAGAGCGGAGGTTTGTGGTGGCTCGAGGGGTCAAGTTGGGTCAGGCGCGGCGGCTGGAGATCCTGGCGCGGGTCGCGGCGGGTGAGCGGCAGGTCGTGATTGCGGGCGAGATGGGGATCAGTCGGGCGATGATCCAGCGGGTGTTGGTGGCGGCGGGTGGCAGACCATCGCGGCGCTGGCGGGCACGGCCGCGGTCGGCGTTGCGGTTGTCGTTGATCGAGCGCGAAGAGATCCGGGCGGGGATCGCGGCGGGGGAGTCGTTTCGCGTGATCGCGCGGCGGATCGGCCGGGCGCCGTCGACGGTCAGTCGGGAGGTCGGGGGCGTCGCCGGCCGCAGGCGGTATCGCGCGACCCGAGCGGATGATCGCGCGTGCCAGTTGGCCCGGCGTCCGAAGCGGTCCAGGCTGGCGGGCAGTCGCCGGCTGCGGCGGGTGGTGCAGCGACTGCTCAAGCGGCGGTTCTCGCCCCAGCAGATCTCGGCCACACTCAAGCGCACCTATCCCGACGATCTGGAGATGCGTATCAGTCCCGAGACGATCTATCAGTCGTTATATGTGCAGGGCCGCGGCCGGCTGCGCAAAGACCTGGCCAGCTGTTTGCGGAGCGGTCGCACCCACCGAAAGCCGCGGCGGGGCCCGACCGGGCAGGGGCAGATCCCGCAGATGATCTCGATCTCTGAGCGCCCGGCCGAGATCGAGGATCGCGCGGTGCCGGGCCACTGGGAGGGCGATCTGATCGTCGGCACGGCCAACCGGTCGTTCATCGGCACCCTGGTCGAGCGCCAGACCCGGTATGTGATGCTGACCCATCTGGGCCGCGACGCGACCACCGAGACGGTCACCGCCCAGATCGCTGAGCAGATCGTCCGTTTGCCCTCGCATCTGCGGCTGTCGCTGACCTGGGACCAAGGCCGTGAGATGGCCCGCCATCTGGACTTCACCGTGACCACTGGCGTCCAGGTCTACTTCTGCGACCCGCACTCGCCCTGGCAGCGCGGCAGCAACGAGAACACCAACGGCCTGCTGCGCCAGTACTTCCCCAAAGCCACCGACCTCGCCGTCCATGACCAGGCGGCTCTCGACCGGGTCGCGGCCGAGCTCAACGGCCGCCCGCGCCAGACGCTGGGATGGATGACCCCCGCCGAGAAGATGACCGAACTGCTGGCCCATGCCCCCCACCCCGCACCGGGCGCATGAAGCGACCATCGCCGCTCCGCCTCGCCCTACGGGCTCGGCTACGCAACGACGATCGCTTCATTACAGGCTCCGTCGATGAGACACTCACAACGACAGGTGTTGCGTTGATCGCCTGAAGCCGCCGCGCTTATTCTGCATCACGTCTGCGCAGCGACCGCCAAGCCGCTACCCGCCACGCCGCTACCCGAACGAGAACGCGCTCGGGCACATCCGCTGCAGCGCGCAGGCCCCGCACTCGGGCTTGCGCGCATGACACGTCCGCCGCCCGTGCCGGAGCAGGTTGATGTGGAACTCGAGCTCCTGGCCCTCCGGGGTGATGGCGAGCATCTCGTCGTGCATCTCCTCAAAGGGCGCCTTGGGCCGGAAGAGCCCCAGGCGGGTGCCCACACGTGAGACGTGGGTGTCGACGGGGATGTCGCGCATCCCCAGCGCGAACAGGAGCACGCAGGCGGCGGTCTTGCGCCCCACGCCCGGTAGCGCGGTGAGGTACTCCTGCGCCTGTGGCACCGTCATCTCGGCCAGGCCGTCGAGTGTTATCTCTTGCCCGGGCTCGATCGCCTGGAGGATCGACTTGATCCGGGCGGACTTGACCTTGGAGATGCCGCCCGGGCGGATCGCCTCCTCCAGCTCGTCCACCGGCGCGTCGCGGACCTCCTCCCAGGTCGGGAGCCGCTCGCGCAGGCGCAGGTAGGCGACATCGCGATTGCGGTCGTTGGTGGATTGCGACAGCACGGTGAGGATCAGCTCGGCGATCGGGTGGCCGTGCGCCTTCCACCCCGGAATGCCGTAGACGAGGCGCAGCCGGTCACGGACGGCGCGGACCCGGCGAGACGTCGGGCGTTTCCAGGCCTGATCGGTCATGCGCGGGAATGCTCGCACGCCCACGGCGCCCACCGCGCGAACGTTATGCTCGGCCTGGCGTGGGCGTCGACGAGCACACGATCGCAGTCGCTGGAGTCTCCGTCTTCTACCGCCGCGCTCCGGCGCGCGACACCGAGGTCCTCTACCTCCACAGCGTTCCGACCAGCTCGGACGACTGGCCCGCGCTCCTGGAGCTCACCGGCGGGCTGGCCCCTGACCTCCCCGGCTTCGGGCGCACGGGCAAGGCCGGCAACCTGGACTATTCGCTCGCCGCCTACGTGCTGTTCGTGGAGCAGTTCCTCGACGCGCTCGAGGTGCCCGAGGTGGCGCTCGTCGGCCACGGCTGGGGCGCGGCCATCGGCCTGATCTTCGCCCAGCGCCACCCGGACCGCGTCACGCGGCTGGCCATCATCGACGCCGTCCCGCTGCTCGGCGGCTTCGAGTGGCCCGCGAGCCTGCGGTGGCTCCGGCGCCCGGGCATCGGCGAGCTGGTGATGGGATCGGTCAACCGCTGGATGCTGGCGCGCATACTGCGCCACGGCAGCGCCACGCCCGGGGCCTGGCCCGACGCGCGCGTGCACGCAGTGTGGGACCAGTTCGACCAGGGCACCCAGCGTGCGATCCTGCGGCTGCACCGCTCCGTCGACGCGCCCGCGCTGGCGGCAGCCGGCGAGGGGCTGGCGGATCTGGACCAGCCGGCGCTCGTCGTCTGGGGCGACCAGGACCCCTGGCTGGCCCCCGCCTTCGCCGACGCCTACGCCCAGCGCCTCCCCCACGCCACCGTCCAGCACGTGGCCGGCGCCGGGCACTGGCCGTGGTTCGACGAGCCGGCCCTGGCCGAGCGCCTCGCCGCCTTCGCGACCGACTCGGGCACGCCGTGACGGCGACCTCTGCGCCCCCGCGCGCCCGCGCGCCCGTGAACACGACTCGCACGCGGGTCCCGGCTCATGAACGCTGGGCCCGCCTGGCCCCGGTGCTCACCGCCGCGCTGCTGGCGGTGGCCTACGTGATCGTGTCCCCGCCGACGCAGGACCTGGCCGCCCAGCTGTTCCGCGCCCACCTGTTCAGCCAGCAGGGCTTCGGCCTCTGGAACAACGACTGGTATGGCGGCCACCACATCCTGGGCTACAGCGTGCTGTTCCCGGCGGTGTCGGCGCTGCTCACCCCGCAGCTCGCGGCCGCGCTCGCCGCCACGGGAACCGCGGCGCTGTTCGAGCCGCTGGCTCGCCGGCATTTCGGAGCGAACGCCTGGCTCGGGGCGCTGGCGTTCGGAGCCGCCACCGCGATCAACCTCTACACCGGGCGGCTGGCCCTGGCCTTCGGCGCGCTGCCCGCGCTGGGCGCGGTCGTCGCGTTGGACCGCGACCTGCCGCTCGCCGCCGCCGGTCTCGCGCTGCTGTCCGCGCTCTGCAGCCCCGTCGCCGCGCTGTTCGCCGCCGTGGCCGCGGCGGGCTACGCGCTCGCGGCGGCGCTCACCCACCGCCGGGCGCGGGCTGCCCTCCCGGGCGTCGCCACCGCTATCGCGGCGCTGGCGCCGGTCCTGGCGCTGGCGGTGGCGTTCCCCGAGGGCGGAACCGAGCCGTTTGAGCTGGGGACCCTGCTGCCGGTCCTGCTGATCTGCGCCGTCGCGCTGCTCGCCACCGGGCGCGAGGCCACCGCGCGGCGCGCCACCGGCCGCGAGGTCGGCGCGCTGCGCGCCGGGATCGCCCTGTACGCCCTGGCCGCGCTCGCGGTCTACGTCATCCCCTCCCCCATCGGCAGCAACATCGCCCGTCTGGGCACGCTGCTGGCCGCCCCCCTGGCCGTGCTGTTGTGGTGGCGCCGGCGCCCACTGCTCCTCGCGCTGTGCGCGCTGCCGCTGCTCTACGTCGGCTGGCAGGCCCCGGTGTCAGACATCGCCGCGCTGGCCGGCGACCCGTCGACGAGCGCCGCCTACTACCAGCCGCTGCTGCGCTTCCTCGAGGCCCAGCCGGGCGGCCGCGCGCACGCCTTCCGCATCGAGATCCCGTTCACGAACTCCCACTGGGAGGCCTACCGGGTGGCCCCCGGGTTTCCCCTGGCTCGCGGCTGGGAGCGTCAGCTTGACCGTGCCGACAACGCGCTGTTCTACGACGGGCGGCTCACCGGGGCGAGGTATGACCTGTGGCTGCACGACAACGCGATCCGCTTCGTCGCCCTTCCCGACGCCGCGCTGGACGCCTCGGCACTGCGCGAGGCGTCCCTCATCCGGTCGGGACAGCCCTACCTGCGGCTGGTCATGCGCTCCGCGCACTGGCGGGTCTACGCCGTCGCGCATCCCACGCCGATCGCGCAGGGCTCCGCGGTCCTGCGCGCGATGGGCTCTGATTGGGTCGCGCTCGAGGCGGCGCGACCGGGGACGGTGATGCTGCACGTGCGTTTTACGCCGTACTGGAACATCATGCAGGGCAAGGGCTGCGTCGCGTCCGATGGCGACGAGACGCGGCTGACGCTGCGCCGCGCCGGCCCCGTTATGCTCGGCATCCGCTTCGCCCCGGGACGGATCGGGGCGACCACGCAGCGGTGCACGTGAACTGCGGCGGCCGGTTCGCTAACCGGAAATAGACAATCGCTTTTATAGGATGGTGCGCGGTCCATGCAGCGGCGACTCAGAAACATTGAGGCGCGCGTGCTTCCGCGCGGCTGGGGTGACGTGCTTCGGCAGCTGTCCCTCTTCCTGGGCGCCTACCTGCTCTACCAGGTGGTTCGCGGGCTCGTGGACGGCAACGACGTCGCCAAGGCGACCTGGAACGCCTACAAGGTGATCAGCCTCGAGCGGACGCTGCACGTGTTCATCGAGCCGGGCATCCAGGCGTGGGTGATCCACAAGAAATGGCTGATGGACATCGCCGACTCGACCTATCTCAACGCGCACTACGTCTTCACGATCGCGGCGCTGGTCTGGATCTACCTGCGGCGCAACGACTCCTTCTACTTCGTGCGCAACATGTTCATGGTGGCGATGGCGTTCGCGCTCGTTGGCTACGCCCTGTATCCGACGGCGCCACCTCGGCTCATGCCCCAGTGGGGCTTCACGGATTCGATCCAGCAGTTCACGGGCATCACCGTGGAGCACGGGCCGTCCAGCGCCCTCCTCAACCTCTACGCCGCGATTCCCTCCATGCACGTCTGCTTTGCCCTCATGATCGGCTGGCCGATGGCCCGCCTCGTCAACAACCGGGCCGCGGTAGTGGCGTGGGCGGTCTATCCCCTGTTCATCACCTTCGTCGTGATCGCCACCGGAAACCACTACCTCACCGACGTCGTCCTGGGCGCCATCACCGCGCTGGCGTCAGCGCTGCTGTCCAAGCAGCTGCTGGCCCGGGCGCGGCCCGACGTGTGGGCGTTCGGGCAGGCGCCCGCTTAACCGCCTACGCTGTCGTAGCGGATGGCCTCGCAAAGCTCGCCTCCTCGACCGCGTCAGCCGCGGGAACGCCGATCCCGGTCGCGCGGGGAGGGCCCGACCACTCAGGCGCTCATGCGCGAGCGGCTGATCGAGAGCCGGCTCACGCCCAACGCCATCTCGCTCACCGGATTCGCGCTCAACCTCGCCGCCGCCGCGCTGATCGTCGAGCGCCTGTTCTTTCTCGGCGGCCTGGCCTTCATCGTCGGCTCGATCATGGACACGCTGGACGGCCGCTACAGCCGCATGTCGGGCAAGGGCACGCCGTTCGGCGCCTTCCTGGATTCGACGCTTGACCGGCTGGAAGAGGGCATCGTCCTCACCGCCGTCGCCGCGTACTTCGCCAGCCAGCATAACCAGGCCGCGGTGGCCGCGGTGGTCGTGGCCGTGCTCGCCTCGCTGATGGTCTCCTACACGCGTGCCCGTGCGGAGGCCCTCGGCGTCGCCTGCAAGGTGGGGCTGGCCACCCGGCCCGTCCGGGTCGTCATCCTCTCGATCGGGCTGGTCTTCGCGAAGGGCGCGGGACTGGGCCACTTCCAGCTCCTGGCGCCGGCCGTCTACGTCCTGGCCGCGCTGAGCGCGTTCACCGTGGTGCAGCGGATCCTCTACGTCCGCAAGCAGCTCAACGCGCCCGGCGCGACCAGCTGAGCTGGCGAAAACCGGCCGGTATCCTCGGCGCCGTGCCTGCGTCGCCTCACCCGGCTGACGTCTCGGGGGGCCGCGGCGCCCGCGCGCGGATCCTCGCGGCGGCGCGCGACCGCTTCCACCGCCAGGGGATCAATGTCACCGGCGTCGCGGAGCTGTCCGCGGCCGCCCAGGTGTCCAAGCGGACGCTCTACCAGCACTTCGCGAGCAAGGACGAGGTCGTGTCCGCCTATCTCACCGAGATCGCGGCCGACCCCGCCTATCCGCCCCACGCCGTCCTGACCCGATCCGACCTCGCGCCGCGGGCGCGGCTCCTGGAGCTCTACGCCACGCTCGCTGACGATCGCCGCCCGCTGCGGGGTTGCCCGTTCGTCAACGCGGCGGTGGAGCTCCCGGACCCCGCCCATCCCGCCCGGGCCATCATCGTGACCTACAAGGAGGAGTTCGCCGACCGGCTGTCGGCACTGGCGCGCGAGGCCGGGGCGCGCGGCTCCGAGCGCGTCGGCCGGCGCCTCGCGCTCCTCTACGACGGGGCGGCAGCCCAGGTGACGCTCTCCAACAGCCCCGCCCCGGCGGCCGAGGCCCAGGCGCTTGCCGCCGCCATCCTGCAATCCGCTATGGACTAAACCTATAGGTTTACTTTAGTCGGGTAGCGAGCTTTTGTCAGGCCTCCTCGGAAACCGATCGGTCTACAAATGGGTGTAACCAAACCGGGGTCGTGGGCATACATGTGGTGATGCCCGCCCACTCTGAGCGGGCCTGCGATTTTGAGAGAAAGGGACACACCCCACGTGACCACCACCAACGGTTCGTCCAACGGCAGCGCGCGTCACCAGCACGAGAAGGTCCGCGTCGCCATCATCGGCGTGGGCAACTGCGCCAGCTCCTTCGTGCAGGGCGTCCAGTACTACAAGGACGCCGACCCGGACGAGCGGGTGCCGGGGCTCATGCACGTCGATCTCGGCGGCTACCACGTGCGCGACATCGAGTTCTCCGCCGCCTTCGACATCGACGCCGACAAGGTGGGCAAGGACCTGTCCGAGGCCATCTTCGCCGGCCAGAACAACACGCTCAAGCTCGGCGACGACATCCCCAAGCTTGGCGTCGAGGTCATGCGCGGCATGACCCACGATGGTCTGGGCCGCTACCTCAAGGAGAAGATCACCAAGGCCGACGGCCCCACCGCTGACATCGTCGAGGTGCTCAAGGACACGCGCACCGACGTCGTCGTCTCCTACCTCCCGGTCGGCTCCGAGCAGGCCACCAAGTGGTACGTCGAGCAGATCCTCGAGGCGGGCTGCGGGTTCGTGAACTGCATCCCGGTGTTCATCGCGCGCGAGGACTACTGGAACAAGCGCTTCAAGAAGGCCGGCCTGCCGATCATCGGCGACGACATCAAGTCCCAGGTCGGCGCCACCATCGTCCACCGTGCGCTGGCGCGGCTCTTCCACGACCGCGGGGTCAAGCTCCTGCGCACCTCGCAGCTCAACGTCGGCGGCAACATGGACTTCTACAACATGCTCGAGCGCGACCGGCTGGAGTCCAAGAAGATCTCCAAGACCAACGCCGTCACCTCGATCATGGGCCACGAGCTGCCCAAGGAGGACGTCCACGTCGGGCCGTCTGACTACGTGCCGTGGCTGACGGACCGCAAGTGGGCCCACATCCGCCTCGAGGGACAGGCCTTCGGCGACGTCCCGCTCACCGCCGAGCTCAAGCTCGAGGTGTGGGACTCCCCCAACTCGGCCGGCATCGTCACCGACGCGGTGCGCTGCTGCAAGCTGGCCCTCAACAACGGCCTGGCCGGGCAGCTCGACGGCCCCAGCTCCTACCTGATGAAGTCGCCGATGCACCAGCGGCCCGACGACGAGGCGCGGGAGCTGACCGAGGCCTACATCGCCAAGTACTCGCGCAAGCCGCTCGTTGCCGCCACCAAGGCCAAGGCGAAGACCAAGGCCGCCGCGAAGGCGTAGGGCTCGTCAGCCCGGGCGCGCCACTCGGCCGCGGTGCGCTAGGAGGACCTGATCGCCCGCTGCAGCGCGGGCGCCAGGTCCCCACGCCGGCGCACCACCACGTCGCTGAGGCCGAGCCACGCCGCGGTGAGGCGCAGCTCGGCGGCCAGCTCGGCGGCGACGTGGGCCATGTCCACCCCCTCTTCGGCGAACGCCGACTGCACCAGCAGCGAGCCGTTCTGGCGGTCTGACTTGAGGTCGACCCGGCCCACCAGCCTGTCGCCGAGCAGGAAGGGGAGCACGTAGTAGCCGTGGACCCGCTTGGGGGCGGGCACATAGATCTCGATGCGGTAGCGAAAGCCGAAGAGCCGCTCGGCGCGCCGGCGGAACCACACCAGCGAGTCAAACGGCGAGAGGATCGCCCGCGTCTCGATGCGCCGCGGCCGGCGCGCGGAGGGCCACAGGTACGCCGGCGCGCCCCACCCCGCCACCTCCACCTCGATGAGCTCGCCGGCGGCGGTCAGCTCGGCCACCCGAGCCTTGGAGTCCGCGCGGGGCAGGCGGAAGTAGTCACCCAGGTCGGGCTCGGTGGCGACTCCGAGCGCCGCCGCGGCGATCCGGACGAGCCGGCGCTGGGCCTCGGCCGGATCCGGCGTCGGTTCGGCGAGGACCTCGGCGGGCAGGACCCGCTCGGGCAGGTCGTAGAGGCGCTCGAAGTTGACCCGCCCCGCGGACACCACCTGGCCGGTGAAGAACAGGTACTCGAGCGCGATCTTGCCGTCGTGCCAGTTCCACATATGGCCGGCCCGCGGCTCGGGTCGCGGGATCCCGGTCGCGCTCGCGCGGATGGGGCCCTGCTCGGCGACGAGGTCCATCGTGTCGGCGACGAGCTCGGGGCGCTCGCGGATGACCCGACGGATCGAGCCCCACGCCTCGGCGTCGACCCCGGCCATCCGCCAGCGAAACAGCGGGTGGCTCTCCACCGGGATGAGCGAGGCCTCGTGGGCCCAGTACTCGACCAGGCGCCGCGTCGGCCGGGGCGTGTCGTGGCCGGCGATGCGGTCCAGCAGCGAGCGGTCATATGGCCCCAGGCGCGAGAACACCGGCATGTAGTGGGCGCGGCTGAAGACGTTGACCGAGTCGAGCTGGAGGACCCCGAGCCGGGTCACCAGCTCCCGGATCTGGCGCGTCCCCGGTGGCGTGGCCGGCCGCGGGCGCCCGAAGCCCTGGGCGGCCAGCGCGATCCTCCGCGCGGCGGCGGCGCTCAGTCTCTCCGGGGTACGGGGCACCCCGGCACTGTGCCGGATGCCGCGGCCGGATTCGGTCCGCGAGGGTAACGGGCCGGTTCTGCGGCGCTGAATAACATGTGCTCCGTGCCCGCGCCCCAGCGTCTGGCCATCGCGCAGGTGACCCCATTTGCGTGGGAGGCGGCCAACGAGGTCAACGAGTACGTCGCGCGGGTGTCCGATGAGCTGGCGGCCCGCGGCCATCGTGTCCTCATCGTCGCCCCGTCCGAGTCCGCATCGCTGGTGCGCGACAGCCGCCGCGTGCTGCGATCGCATCCCGAGCAGCTGCTCGACAGCGCCGACGGCGCGCCGACGGTGCTCGGGGTGGGCGAGGTGCTGCCCTTCGCTCCGGCCCGCCGGCGGGCGGCGTCGCTACCGGTGGACGTGGCCCGGACGATCGAGGAAGCGCTGACGGCGCTGCCCCTGGACATCGTCGACGTCCACGAGCCGTTTGCCCCCAGCGCATCGAGCGCCGCTCTGCGCCACTCGCGCGCGCTCAACGTCGGCAGCTTCCACGCCCCCACCGAGCGCGTGCTCTCCACCCAGCTCACCGGCCCGCTGTCGCGCCTGCTGTTCTCCCGCATGGACGCCCGCGTCGCCAGCTACGCGGCCACGCGCAACCTGCTCCAGCACTACTTCCCGGGCGAGTACACGGTGATCGGGCCCGGCGCCGATGTCGCTCCGGAGCGCACGCCGGCCGAGGTGCCCGAGATCGTCATGATCGCCACCGAGGAGCGCGCCGCCCTGCGCGTCTTCCTGCGTGCGCTGCGCGCGCTGCCACCCGAGCCGGAATGGCACGCCACGGTCTGGTACCCGCGCCCGACGGCGCCGCCGGCGACGCTGAACCGGCTGCTGCGCGAGCGAATCACCTTCGTGGAGGCGTCGGAGTGCGACGAGGCCCAGCTGCTGCGGACCGCCGACATGGCGGTGTTCGCCTCCGAGGGCGACCGCGCCACCCCGGGGACGCTCGTGCGCGCGCTGGGCGCGGGCGCGGTGCCCGTGGCCTCACGCCTGCCCGCCTACGAGGAGGCGCTGGGCGAGGGGGAGTGCGGCTTCATGTTCGAGCCCGGGGAGACGGCGACGCTCGCAGCACACCTGCAGCGGCTGGTCGCCGAGCCTGAGCTGCGCGAGCGCGCCGGGCGCGAGTGCGGGCGGCTGCGCCGGTCGCTGGGCTGGGGGCGCGTGGCGGGGGAGCTCGAGTCCATCTACCTCGATCTCGCCGCTCGCCGCCGGAACGACTCGGGCAACGGCCCGGTTCGCGCCCGGCTCGCCTCGCGCCCGCTCATCGACGTCGACCTCCACATGCACACCGACCACTCCTACGACTGCGCCACCCCGGTCGAGGTCCTGCTCGCGGAGGCCCGGGCGAGGGGGCTCGGAGCGATCGCCGTCACCGATCACAACGAGATCTCCGGCGCGCTGGAGGCCCGGGCCAAGGCCAGCGGGGTCAAGGTGATCGTCGGCGAGGAGGTCAAGACCAAGGAGCAGGGCGAGGTCATCGGCCTGTTCATCGAGGAGAAGATCCCGCGGGGGATGACGCTTCAGGAGACGATCGCCGAGATCAAGCGACAGGGCGGGATCGTTTACGTGCCCCATCCCTTCGATCGCATGCACTCGGTCCCCGACTACGAGCATCTGCTTGCAGTCATCGACGACGTGGATGCCATCGAGGTCTTCAATCCACGCATCGCGATCTCCGAGTTCAACGAGGAGGCGGTCCGCTTCGCCGCCAAGTACCGCATCCCCGGGGGAGCCGGGTCGGACGCCCACGTGCCCCAGGGTCTGGGCTCGGTCCGGATCCGCATGCGCGATTTCAACGGGCCCGACGAGTTCCTCGAATCACTGCGTGACGCCGACATCATCCGCAACCCGGCGAGCCTGCTCTTCGTGCAGGCATTGAAGTTCCTCCAGACCAAGGCGATGCCCGGAGCCGCCCGCCGAGCGAGCCGCGAGCGGCGCGTGCGGCGCGCCACCGGGCGCAAGTCCTGATGCAGCCGCAAGGACAAGCACGGCCCCCGTCCAATCCGACTGGGGTGCCGGCAACCGACGACGAGATCCGAGAGAAATACCTCGAGCGCGCGATCCGCGAGCTCAACGCATTCGCGCGCCGGCTCGGCGACTGCGCGCACTGCCCTCGGGGCCAGCTGATGCCGGTGCTGGGCTCGGGCCACCCGCAGGCCGACATCTTCATGATCAAGTACTCCCCGCGGCCCTCCGAGGTCGAGGAGGGGGTCGCGTTCTACGGGCGGACCGGCAACGCGCTGATGAAGTCGCTCAAGCGCCTGAGCATCGATCCGCTGGCCGTCTACGGCACGCTGTGCGTGAAGTGCCCGGTGGCCGATCCGGCGATGGCCGACCCGGGCTGCGTGAGCCGCCTCGTGGAGGAGCTGGCCATTGTCCAGCCCAAGATCGTCGTGGTCATGGGCGACGATGCGCTCACCGTCGTCAACGACCTGGACATCCCCCTCTCACACGAGCTGGCCGCCACACCCGGCGAGCTTCAGCGCTTCACGCCGTCGATCGAGGCCCTGTTCGTCCCCAACATCGACGAGTCGCTGGACGAGGAGAGCTCAAAGCGCGCGTTCTGGTCGGCGTTCCGCGTGCTGGGACAGTGGTGGGAGGACCTGCCGCCCTACTGACGGGCTCCGCCGAATTCAGGAGTCCATCGTCAGGACGATCTTGCCGAGCTTGCCGCCAGCCTGGAAGTGCTCGTAGGCGGCAGGCGCGTCGGCGAGCGGGTAGGTCTTGGCGATCGCCACCTTCACCGCGCCCGAGGCGAGCAGCGGCAGCACCGAGCGCTCCATCGCGCGGGCGGTGAGCGCCTTGAGCTCCAAGGGCCGCGCGCGGAGCGTCGAGCCATGGATGCGGGCGCGCTTCATCATCAGCAGGCCGAGGTTGATCTCGCCGGTCGCGCCGGCGCCGGTGCCGATCACGGCGATGCGGCCGCCCGTGTTGAGCGCCTTGAGGTTGTCCATCATGTTGACGGCGCCGACGAGCTCGAGGATGACGTCGTACGGCCCCTGCTCGCGGAAGTCATCGGGCGCGCGCACGTCCGCGCCGAAGCCGCCCACCGCGTCGTGCAGATCGGCGTTACGCACCGTGGCGGTGACCCGGGCGCCTGCGGCGTCACCGAGCTGGACCGCCGCGCAGCCGACGCCGCCCGCCGCTCCATGGACCAGCAGATGCTCGCCGGCGACAAGGCCGGCCTGGGTGAAGACGGCGTCGTGCGCGGTGGTGAACACCTCGGGCGCCCCACCTGCCTCGATCCACGACAGATTGTCGGGGATCGGCATGAGGATCCGCTCGTGCACGGTCATGAGCTCGGCCTGCCCACCCCCGCCGACGATCGACATGACCCGGTCGCCCACCTCGAAGCGCTCGGCCCCGGGCCCGCGGTCGATCACCTCTCCGGCGAGCTCGAGCCCCGGGATGTCCTGCGGCGAGCCGGGCGGCGCGGGGTAGTGCCCGGCGAGCTGGTGCATGTCGGCGCCGTTGAGCCCGGCGGCGTGCACCTTGACGAGTACCTCGCCGGCTCCGGGGATCGGGTCCGGATGCTCCTCGACCGTCAGCTGCTTGTCTTTGATGGTGGCGGCGCGCATGAGCTCAACCTACTTGCGGCGCACCAGCTCGGCCACGCACTCGATATGCGGCGTCTGGGGGAACATGTCGACCGGGCGCACGCGCACGAGCTCGTAGCCCGCCTCGACCAGCTGCGCCGCGTTGGGCGCGAGCGTGGTGGGATTGCACGACACGTAGACGATGCGTGACGGTGAGGCCTCGATGATCCGCCGTACCACCTTCTGCGACAGCCCCGCCCGCGGCGGGTCGACCACCAGCACGTCGGGACGCCCGGCCCGCTCCACCAGCTCGCGCATGGCCAGGCGCACGTCGCCGGCGAAGAAGTGTGCGTTGTCCACCTCGTTGGCGCGCGCATTGGCGATCGCATCCGAGATGGCCTCGGGCACGAGCTCCAGTCCCCACACCTCGGCGACGCGTGGTGACATCAGCAGGCCGATCGTGCCGATCCCGCAGTACAGGTCATAGAGCCGCTCGTAGCCGACGGGAGCCGCGTACTCGATGGCGAGCTGGCACAGGCGCTCGGCCATCTCGGTGTTGGTCTGGAAGAAGGCCTCGGCGGAGATCTCGAAGCGCATCCCGCCGAGCACGTCCTCAAAGCGGTCAGACCCGGCCAGCAGCTCGGTCTGGCCGCCGTAGGTGGTCTCGGCCACGCCGGCGACGCGGGTCCACAGCAGGCCGTCGAGCCCGGCACCGGCGCGGATGAGGCCCTCGCGATCGAGCTCTCCCACGCTCGTGACCAGCCGCACCTGGATCGCCTCGCCGCGGCGGCCTTCGCGCACGACGAGGTTGCGCAGGAAGCCCTGGCCGCTGCGCCGGTCATAGGCGCTCAGGCCCTGGGCCCGGCACCACGCCACGATCTGCTCGCGGGCGGCGTTGGCGGGCTCGGAGGCGAGCATGCAGTCGTCCATGGCCACGATCTCGTCCCAGCGGCCGGCAGCGTGAAAGCCACACACGAGCGCGCCGGACGCGTCGGCGCCGAACGAGTACTCCAGCTTGTTGCGATAGCGCCACTGCGACACCGCGGGGATGATCGGCTCCAGCGCGAAGCCGTCGAGCTTGCCGATGCGGCGCAGCGCGTCGTCCACCTGTCCCTGCTTGACCTCGAGCTGGCGCTCGTAGGAGAGCACCTGCCACGGGGCGCCCGGATGATCGGCCACCGGCGCGATCCGGTCGGGGCCGGGCTCGAGGATCTCGACCGCCCGCGCCTCGGCGTACGCCCGCTTGCGCTTGCCGATGACCGCGCGCACCCGATCGCCGGGAAGGGCGCCGGTGACGAAGACGACGTAGCCCTCGATGCGCGCCACGCCGGCGCCGCCGAAGGCGAGCGTGTCGATCGTCAGCTCCAGCTCGTCGCCGCGCTGTGGCTTGGGTTGGGTGGGAGGGGCGGTGGACATGGGACTACACAACTAGCAGGCGGCGGCGGTCTCACGGTCGCGCGGGGCGCGTGAGACCGGCCCGCCCACCCACGAAGTGCGCCCGGGTGTCAGTGGCCCGGGTGAGGGTTACGCCAGGGACTTTTCGAGCGCACCCACCACCGACTTGCGGTTGGCGTTCTTGCGCTCGTAGGTGAGCACCTTGCGCAGCTCGGGCTTCTTGAGATCCTTGATCCGGCTCTGCACCTGAGCGGCATTGAGATCGTCGTATCCGAGGATGGGGAACGACGGGCCGACGCCGGCGGCGCGGCGGGCGCGATCGGCGCCGCGCACGATGCGGTCCACGGAGTCAGAGCCGCGGGCGCGCTTGGTGGCCGAGCCCGCCTTCGAGAGCAGCGACTCGATCTCCTTGACCAGGTCGGTGCCGCCACCGCGACCGCGGCGCACCAGCTCCGACACGAGGTCGTTGGCGTCCTTGCGCGTGACGCGTCCGCGCGCGGCGGCGTCGTCGAGCGCCTCCTGGATGTGCTCACGCGTGAGCATGACCACGTCGCGCGGCTTGATGGCGCCCTGCGTCAGCTGCTCGGCGACCGACTTGACTCCGCCGCCACTGGCCTTGGTCGTCTTGGTGGACGCGGCCTTGGCACCGGTCCGGGTGGTCTTGGCGCCCTTGGCTGCCGCGGTGGCGGTGCCCTTCGCGCCGGCGCGAGCCGTGCGCGCGGTTCCGGCGGCAGCGGCGCCCGCGGTCTTGGCGGTGGTGGCTGCGGACTTGGCCGTCGCCTTTGCGGCGCCGGCGGTCTTCGCGGCGCCGGACTTGGCGCTGCTGCGCGTCTTGGCGGCGCCGGACTTGGCCTGCGTCGCGGTCTTGGCCGCGCCCTTGCGCGCGCTGGTGGCAGTGGCCTTGGTGCCGCTGCGGGCGGCAGCCTTCGTCGCCCGCGCGCCGGTGCTGCGCGAACTCGAGCCCGTGCGGGTGCCGCCGGATCGCGACGAAGACGATGAGGATGAACGGCCGGACGACGAGCGTTTGGCGGGGGGCATACGGAAGCTCCTGCTCCTTATTGACGAGGGGGCGCTGGCGGGATTGGACGCGGCGCGCTTGCGGCGAATCTACCCAATGTCAGCGCAACGTGCGCATAACGGGCGCAACGTTTCACCCTACAAGCAGCTCGAGCAGTGCTTTCTGGGCGTGCCGACGGTTCTCCGCCTGATCCCAGATGCGCTGCCGGTCGCCGTACAAAACCTCGGCGGTGATCTCGTCGCCGGGGTGCGCGGGCAGACAGTGCAACGCGATGGCGTGCGGCGCGGCGAGGTCGAGCAGGGCGTCGTCGATGCGGTAGGGCGACAGCGCGCGGCGGCGCTCATCGGCCGACGCCGGGTCGTCACTCATGCTCACCCACACATCGGTGTACACCGCGTCGGCGCCGGCGGCAGCGGCACGTGGATCGTCGGTCAGCTCCACGCCGGCGATGGGCTCGAGCTGGTAGCCGTCAGGTGCGGCGACGCGTACATGTACACCCGCCAGTCCACCGACGAGCGCCAGTGACCGTGCCACGTTGTTGCCGTCACCGACATAGGCCAGTGTCAGTCCCTCGAGTGAGCCGAACGCCTCTCGGAGTGTCAGCAGGTCAGCGAGCGCCTGGCACGGATGGTGCTTGGCGGTGAGCATGTTGATGACCGGGACGGTGGCGTGGCGAGCGAGCTCCTCCACCTCCTCGTCGGGGCCGGTGCGGATGCCGATGGCGGCGGTGTTGCGCGAGAGGATGTACGCGGTGTCACGGATCGACTCGCCGCGGCTGAGCTGGAGCTCGCCTGAGCGCAGCACCATCGGGTGGCCGCCCATCTCGGCGATGCCGGCCTCGAACGACGTGCGCGTCCGCGTGGACGCCGCCTGGAAGATGAGCGCGACCGACCGGCGCACCAGCGCGTCGGAGCTCAGCGGCGCCGCTTTGAGCGCGGCCGCGCGGTCGAGGAGGGCGTCGAGCTCGGCGGCGCTGAGCTCGGTCCCGGTGAGGAAGTGGCGTGCCACGGGCCGCAGTGTACGTTGGGCCCCGTGCATCTGCGGGTCCTCACCTGGAACCTCAAGCACGGGCGCTCGGTACCGCCCTCCCGGCACGAGCTGCTCGACGAGTTCGGCGCGGCGCTCCAGCGCTGGGACTGGGATGTCGCGCTGCTGCAGGAGGTCCCGCCGTGGTGGACCGCACCGCTGGCCCGGCGCCTGGGCGCTGAGCATCGCCAGGCGCTCACCTCCCGCAATGCGCTCCCGCGGCTGAGGCGACCGCTCGCGCGGCGCTGGCCCGAGGTGATGAAGTCCCAGGGCGGCGGCGCCAACGCGATCATCGCCCGACGCGACCGCATCGTCGCCCACCGCGTCCAGCCGCTGGCCCGCACCCCGGAGCGCCGTGTCGCCCACGGGGTGTCGCTGGGGTGCGGCGTGTGGGTGGTCAACCTCCATGCCACTGCTCACGACGACGCGGCGGCCGCGCGCGACGGGGCGACCGCCGCCGACTCCGCGCTGTTGTGGGCGCGGGGCGAGCCGCTGGTGTTCGGCGGCGACTTCAACCTCCGCGCGCCGCAGTGGCCGGGGTTCGCCACCGCGGGCGGACACGATGTCGATCACGTCTTCACGGCCGGGGCGGTCACGGCTCGCCGGGCCGCGGAGGTGCTGGACCGGGGAGAGCTGTCTGACCACGCTCCGGTGGCGGTCGACCTGAGCCTCACCGTCGGCGAAGACGAGGATGGCCCGGACGTATGATGGGAGCTCCACCCGCGCCGGAGGAGGGCAGCATGTCACGACTCATCCGCATGGACCAGACCGGACACACCGTGCTGGCGCACTGGAGTCCGGATGACCCCGACGGGACCGAGGCGGCCCGCGCCGCGCTCCGGGCCGAGCTTGATCGCGGCTATCTCGCCGTGGCCTCGGAGCCCGATGGCACCGCTGCCGCGGTACGTGAGCTGCCGCTCGACTCAGAGCTCGTCATCCTGCGCCGCCCCATCGCCGGCGGCTGATGGCCACGACGCTCGACGGCCTGCCGGCCTCGGGCGAGCTGCCCGAGCTGGCCAACGTCCACTGGCGCGAGCGCGCCAGCGAGCCGTCGCTGCGCCGTGCCGACCGCACGTGGACGCTGAGCGTCCTCGCCCACGAGATCCCGTTGCTGACCACGGCCGTGGTGCTTCCGCTGCTCGCGCCGGTCCTCGCCGTGGTCTCGGTCTTCGCGCTGGGCTTCGCCTGGGTGATCCCTGCGCTCTATGCCTCTCGCGGGGCGGGCGTCATGCGACCGCTACGACGCCGTGCCCCGGCGAGCGACAGCGTCCAGCAGCGCGCCCTGGGGCTCCTCGGCGACCTCGTCGGCCACGACGCGCGTGAGCTCGCGACACGGACCGGGCTGGTGGTCGAGCGCGCCGGCTTCGGCGTGTGGGTGGTGGGGCCCGCCGGCGCACTGCTCGTGCGCCCGGGCGGTCGGCGCGTGCAGTGCTACTGCGTGCGCGTGGCCGACCCCGAGCTCCCGGCCGCGGACCGCGTCGCGCACCTGCTGCTCGCCCTGCGCGCCGACGAGAGCGGCTTTGCCACCGTGGCCAACCTCACCTTCAGCGGGGCGTGCTGGCGGCTGCGCAGGCACCTGTCGCCGCAGGCGCGGGAGGGGCTGGGCGCGGCGATCCGGTTGGCCCGGGCGCGCTAGGGGCGGGGCGGTAGGGGTCGCCGCGTTGTAGGGGCACGAGCGTAGGTGGGTGCGGCGCCCCGGGCGCTCGCGGCAGCCTCTCAGCGGGGTCGTGGCGGATAGTGAAGGAAATAGCTTCAATATCCGCCTCAACCCCCTTGCCGGCGTCCCCGCAGCGCTTCGTCCCCGCTTCCCAAGCAGGTTGTTGACGTTCGCCGATACCACGCCAAACGTCACGCGGACGACTACCCGCACCTAACCCCGCGCGGTCCGCAGCCCGAAGCCGCGGAGCATGAGCAGCGCCTTCTCGCCCAGCGTCCCACGCGCGGGCAGCACGCCGAGCTGCGTCGCAGCCTCATAGACGTCGAAGAACCCGCGCACGCGAAACAGGAGCTCGTTCTGGAGCTCGCAGTAGAAGATGCAATGCACGACGACGAACCGGTTGCTCGCCGGCAGGCCCGCCAGGGCCGCCCGATGGGTGCCCAGCACCTTGCACGGCGCGGCCACGAAGTGCTCGTTGGCCAACCGGTCGCCCGTGCGCTCCAGCCGGGCGTCGGGGAAGCCCTCCCACAGCCGCGCGGCGTGCGCGGCCAGCGCGTCGAGCCCGTCCAGCGGCTCGCCGGTGAGCGGGTCCTCGTACTGGATGCCCGTGGCGCACACCTCGGCGAACGCGGCCGGATCCTTGCCCGACCAGGCCGCCTGCCACCCGTCGATCAGCTCGTCGACGGTCACTGGGAGACGCCCTGGACATCGAAGGCCGGCGTGCCCTCCTCGGGCGTCGAGGCCTGCGCGTAGCGGCGGCGCGGGATCCGCCCGGCGCCGCGAGCCAGCCGGCCCGCCTGCACTCCGAGCGCCACCGCGCGGGCCATCGCCACCGGGTCGTGGGCGCGCGAGATGGCGCTGGCGCACAGCACCGCGTCGCAGCCGAGCTCCATGGCCAGAGCGCCGTCCGACGCGGTCCCGACGCCGGCGTCGAGGATCACCGGCACGCCCGCACGCTCGATGATGATCGACAGGTTGTAGGGGTTGCAGATGCCCATGCCGCTACCGATCGGCGAGCCCAGCGGCATCACGGCGGCGCAGCCGACGTCCTCCAGGCGGCGAGCCAGGACCGGGTCGTCGGTGGTGTAGGGCAGGACGGTGAAGCCGTCGTCCACGAGCTCCTCAGCGGCGGCGACGAGCTCCACGGCGTCGGGGAGCAGCGTGCGGTCGTCACCGATCACCTCGAGCTTGATCCAGTCGGTCTCGAACGCCTCGCGGGCGAGCTGTGCGGTCGTGACCGCGTCACGGGCGGTGTAGCAGCCGGCGGTGTTGGGGAGCACGGAGACACCGACCTCGTCGAGCACATCGAGGATCGACCCCCTCGCGGCCGGATCCAGGCGACGCAGCGCAACCGTGCACAGCTCGGCCTCGGCGGCGCGGCACGCCTGGGCGAGGAGCTCGTGGTTGGCAAAGCCGCCGGTGCCGAGGATGAGCCGCGAGCTCAGCGTGCGATCGGCGATGCGCAGGAGATCGTCGGACACGGCGCTCATCCTCCTCCAATCGCGGCGACGACTTCCACCTGGGAGCCCTCGCTCAGTTGGGTGTCCGCCCACTGCCCGCGCGACACAACCTCGCCGTCGAGGGCCACGGCGACGCCGCGGGCGCCCGGGGCGACATCGAGCAACTCCACCACGCTGGCGACAGTAGCGCCGGCGCCGACCTCGCGGGGCTCGCCGTTGACGGTGACGTTCACGCGTGCTCACTCCCCACGGCCACAGCAGCGAAACGGCCGGGTGCAAAGGCGGCGGCGTGATCCGGCATCCCCTCGCCGGCGAGCGCGCCCGCCACCAGCTCAGCGGTAACCGGCGCCAGCAGGATCCCGCCGCGGCGGTGGCCGGTGGCCCAGTGCAGTCCCTCCACGGACCCGGGCCCGATCACCGGCAGGTTGTCCGGCGTCCCCGGCCGCAGGCCGGCGGCGAATTCGTCGAGCACCAGCTCAGAGATCCCGGGCACGAGCTCGGCGGCGTCGCGCAGCAACTCGAACGCGGCGCCGGCCGTCACCGTGGTGTCAAAGCCGCGCTCCTCCGAGGTCGCGCCCAGCACGTAGCGGCCGTCGCCGCGCGGGGTGATGTAGGACGGGCCCATGCGGATCACGCGTTGCAGCAGCCCCGGGCCCGCCGGATCGTGCAGGCGCATGATCTGGCCCTTGACCGGGCGCACCGGGATGCGGTCGGCCTCGGGCAGACCGGAGAGCTGCGGCGACCACACGCCGGCGGCGATCACCACCTGCCCGGCGCGCACCGTCGAGCCGTCGTCGAGGACGACGCCCTGGATCCGGCCGCCGGTCAGAGCCACGCCGGTGACGGCCGTGTGCTCGCGCACCTCCCCACCCGCAGTGGTCACCGCCGCGGCCAGGGCCGGGAGCAGCATCCGCGGATCGACGGCGTGATCGCCGGGCACGTCGAGAGCCAGGCGCAGCGCCGGGGCCAGGGCGGGCTCGCGACGCCGCGCCTCGGAGGCGCGCAGGCGCTCCACGGGGAGGTCGAAGCGGTGACGCAGCGACAGCTCGCGCTCGAGGGCCTCCGCCTCGTCGGCGTCGCGGGCCACCAGCAATGTCCCGGACGTCGTGTAGCCCACGCTCTCCACGCCCGCCGCCTCCAGCAGCTCGCCCACGAACTGCGGGTAGAGCCGGGCGCTGCGCAGCCCCAGCTCCAGCAGCGGCTCCTCGCCGGGGGTCACCTCAGCGACGGGAGCCAGCATCCCGGCGGCGTAGCGCGAGGTGCCGTGGCCCACCAGGCCACGATCGAGCACGACGGCGCGCAGGCCACGCTGCGCCGCGCGCCAGGCGGCGGACAGGCCAATCGCGCCGCCACCGATGACGACGACATCTGCTGTCTGTGGCTGCTCTGACAAAGACCCTCCCTGCACCGGCATTACCCGGTCAGGTCCTGACGGTCGGCGGATCGGCGTCCGCCCTCTCAGCCCAACGGTGGGGCTCCCGTAAGAGCTGCATGCTAGCGCGGCGGTCCTGGCAGACTGCAGGCGTGCCCGACATCCGCGACGCCCTTCATGCCACGCGCCTGTACCTCGTCTGCAGCGAGCAGACCGATGCGTTCCTGGAGCAGGCGCTGCGCGGGGGCGTCGACATCGTCCAGCTGCGCCTCAAGGACGCAAGCGACGAGACCATCGTCGCCACCGCCCGCCGGTACGCCGCCGTGTGCCGCGCGCATGACGTGCCGCTCATCCTCAACGACCGGCCCGACCTGGTGGCCGAGGCGGGCGCCGACGGGGTCCACGTCGGCCAGGACGACATGGCGGTGGCACGGGCGCGGGCCCTGATCGGGCCCGACCGCATCCTCGGGCTGTCCACCCACTCCCCCGCGCAGGTCGATCGTGCCGCGGCCGAGCCTGAGATCGACTACATCGGGGTCGGCCCGGTCCACGCGACGCCCACCAAGCCCGGCCGCCCGGCGGTGGGGCTGGACCTGGTGCGCTACGCCGCGGCCCACGCCGCCACGCCGTTCTTCGCCATCGGCGGGATCGACGCCGGCAACGTCGCGGCCGTGCGCGGGGCGGGCGCGACGCGGATCGCCGTGGTGCGCGCCATCACCGACGCGCCCAATCCCGAGGGAGCGGCGCGCGCCCTGCGCTTCGGCAGCGAGGCCGGCGTTGGCGCAACGTAGCCGCAAGCGCGGGCGCCGCGGCCCCGCCAAGGCAAGGCCGACCCCGTCCAAGGCGACCGCGGGCCAGGCCACCCAGACCAGGCCGGCCGAGGACACCCCCACCGGGACCACCCCCGCCGAGGCCACGCCGCCCGCAGCCAAGCCGGCCAAGCCCAAGCGCCCCGGCCAGTGGGCCGTCCCCACCGGCGAGGAGCTCACCCGCAGCCAGCGCCGCGACGCCGAGGCCCGGGCCACCCTCAAGCCGATTGCCCCGGGCGAGCGCCCGATGGTCATCTGGGTCTCCTCGCTGCTCGCCGCAGGGCTGGGCTTGGCCAACCTCATCGCGTGGCTGGCCGGCGACAAGATCGGGGGCAAGCACCCCGCTGCCGGCGGCATCCTCATCTTCTCCGGCCTCATGTGCGCGTGCGCGGTCGGCCTGTGGCGCATGTGGTACGGAGCGGTGCTCGGCTTCATGGCGCTGCTGGCCATCATCGGCACGCTGTTCTCGCTGTACCTGGTGGAGGCGAGCAACCTGCTCGGGTTCATCGTGGCGCCGATCATCATCGTTGTGGCCGGCTACCTGTTCTTCAAGCTCGTGCGCGTGCTCAGCCGTATCCAGATGCCGCAGCGACCCGGAAACTGAGCACTTGGATAGGCTCGTATCGAAATGCCTGAATCCTCTTACGACTGCGTGGTCATCGGCTCCGGCCCGGGTGGCTACGTCACCGCCATCCGCGCCGCCCAACTCGGGATGAAGACCGCCTGCGTCGAGAAGGACCAGGTCGGGGGCCGCTGCCTGAACTACGCCTGCATCCCCGCCAAGGCCGTGCTCCGCGTCGCCGACATCCTGTCCGAGATTCGCGAGGCCGGCGAGTTCGGCATCAAGGTGTCCGATCCGGAGATCGACTACGCCGGCGTCTCCGAGCGCCGCAAGAAGGTCGTCTCGACGCTCACCGGCGGCGTCGCCGGCCTGCTGAAGAAGAACAAGGTCGACCTCATCGAGGGCGAGGCCACGCTCACCGGCAAGGGCACGCTCACCGTCGGCGGCCAGGAGATCTCGGCCAAGACGATCGTGCTGGCCACCGGCTCGGTCAAGCGCCCGATCCCCGGGGCGCAGTTCGGCGGACGCGTCATCGGCACCGAGGAGGCGTGGGCGCTGGACGAGCTGCCCGCATCGATGGCGGTCGTCGGCGCCGGCGCGTCGGGCTCGGAGATCGCCTCGGCCTATGCGCGCCTGGGCGTCGAAGTCACCCTGTTCGAGGCGCTCGACCGCGTCCTGCCCACCGAGGACGCCGACATCTCCAAGCTGGCCGAGCGCGGCTTCAAGCGCCAGGGCATCACGGTCCACACCAACACGCTGGTCACCGACATCGCGTCGGCCGAGCGCAGCTGCAGCTTCAAGTACGGCGACAACGCGGGCGAGGTGGACTGGCTGGTCATCGCCGCCGGCCGCGGCCCTGACGTCGAGGCGCTGGGCCTGGACGCAGCTGGCGTCAAGCTCGCCGAGAACGGGCTCATCGAGGTCGACGGCGCGATGCGCACCAATGTGGAGGGCATCTACGCCATCGGCGACCTCGTCCACGGGCCGGCGCTGGCCCACAAGGCGTCGGACGAGGGCGTCATCGCCGTCGAGGACGCCGCGGGGATGAGCACCCACCCGATCGAGTACATCGACATCCCGCGGGCGACGTTCTGCACGCCCAACGTCGCCAGCTTCGGGCTCACCGAGGCCCAGGCCCGCGACGAGGGCTACGACGTCGTCGTGGGCAAGGTTCCCTACGGCGCGGTCGGCGCCGGCACGGTCTACGGCGATCGCACCGGCCTGGTCAAGGTGGTCGGTGAGACCAAATACGGCGAGCTGCTCGGCGGCCACATCATCGGCGCCAAGGCCACGGAGCTGATCCAGGAGCTCGTCAACGCCCGCGCGCTCGAGGGCGGCTATCCCGAGGTGGCGCGGCTCATCCACGGACATCCGACGATGTCCGAGGCCGTCATGGAAGCCGCTCGCGCCGCCGACGGCTGGCTGATCCACGGCTAACGGCGGCCCGCGCGTGGCGCCGGAGCCCGCACAGCCCGTCTTCTACTACGACCTGGGCGACCCGGGCTGCTACGTCACGGCCGAGCGGATCATGGGGGAGCTGGGCCGGGTGGGTCCGGTTCCTGAGTGGGAGCCGGTCCACGGACCGGACCTCGGCTGGACGCCTCCGGAGCCCGACGCCGAGACGCTGGCGCAGGTCATCGCAGGCCATGGCCTGCTGCCGCTGCGCCTGCCGGAAACGTGGCCGCCGGACTCAGAGCTGGCGATGCGCGTGGCGACCTACGCCAAGGGCGGCGGTCGCGCGGTGGCCTTCTCGCTGGCGGCGTTCCGGCAGGTGTTCGCGGGCGGACGCGACCTCGGCGCCGAAGGCACCGTGCTGATCGCCGCCGCCGCATGCGAGATGCACCCCACCGCCGTGCTCAAGGGGGCGAGCCTGCGCTCGGTCGGCGCCTCGCTGGAGCGCGCGGGCGAGCGGGCGCGGGAGGCCGGGGTGTCCGAGCTCCCCGCCATCGCAGTCGGGACGGATGTGTTCTGCGGCGATGGGGCCCTCGAGCGGGCAACGGAGGCGCTGTCTGCCTTGGTGGGGCCGGGAGGCTGACGACCGCCGCCCGATGAAGGCCAACCGCGTCTTTCACCTCATCGTCACCCGCGGAGGGCGCGAGCCGGCGTTCATGGCCGACCGGCGGCGCGTGGACCGCATCGAGGTGGTGTCCGTCGATGATGGGGAGCTGCTGCTCTACTGGGAGCTTCCCGTCAAGGACGCGACGAAGCTGTTGCGCCAGCTGCGCGCCGACCTGGCCGGACTGGAGGCCGAGGAGTTCCTGGCCCTGTGGGACGGCGCCGACGCCTAGTGTCCTGAAGTGGTTCAGGACGTTCGCACCGATATCTTGGACCGACCGTGGACGGCTCCGGCACACCAGCACCCTCGGCCAACGTCGGCGCGATGTCGCTCAAGGGCGAGATCACCGTCGAGGAGCCCGACCGCGCGGGCCGGGCCATCGCGCGGCGCAGCGCCGAGATCCGCGCCACCGTCCCGGACCTCGAGCTGTCCATGGACGCGGACGCGAGCACCCTGCTGGCCCGTGCCGCGGCGGAGGGGTGCACCACCACCGCGCTGCTCATCGCGGCCTGTGCCGGCGCCCTGCGCGCGTTCCCGCGCGTCAACGGCGCCTACCGCGACGGCCGCTACGAGCTCTACTCCCGCGTGAACGTGGGCGTGGTGACCCAGATCCCCGAGGGGCCGGTGACGGCGACGGTGCTCGACGCCGACGCGAAGTCCGTCGCCCAGCTCGACGCTGAGGTGGCGCGGCTGGCCGCGCGAGCTCGCTCCGGGGAGCTGACGCCGCCCGAGCAGGCCGGGGCGACGTTCACGGTCGAGGACTTGGGCGAGGACGGCGTCCACCGCGCCGGGGGACTCGTGCGACCGTCGCAGGCGGCGATACTCACGGCCGGCGCGATCCGGGCCGTCCCGCTGGTCCGCGCGGGAGCCGTGGTACCCGGACACCAGCTCACGCTGACGCTGACCTGCGACCACCGGATCGTGTTCGGCGCCCAGGCCGCGGGCTTCCTGGCGCGGGTCACGGAGCTCGTGCAGGGGTGAGCGCCGACTCCGACCAGGCGGCCGAGCGGATCGTCCTGCAGGGGCGCTACGAGCTGCAGGCGCGGCTGCGCGCCGCCATCCTGCGCCAGGCGGGCAGCGCGGCGGAGCCGATGACGCTTCAGGCGGCGCAATTGGACCGGCTCGTCGATGCGGCCACTGCCCGCGCCGGCGGGGTGCTGTGGCGCCGCTGCCTGGCCGGCGCGGCGACGACGGAGCTCGGCGTCGATCTCGCCGAGGCCGTCTCGCACCCCACCGTGCAGCGCGCCCACGAGCTGGCGGGCGCCCCGCCCTATGAGCGCGTCGAGGTCGAGCCGCCGGTCATGGCGGCGGTCGCCGAGGGGGGGACGGACGCGGCGGCGCAGACGCCCCTTCAGGCGGTGCGCCTGTCGGCCGTGCACGTGAGCGGGATCGAGAGCCTGCGCAACGGCGAGAGCGACCTCGAGCTGCGCTTCTCCGATGCCGGCCTGGACCTGCTCAAAGCCTCCAGCGGCGGCGCCATCGGCCGTCTGCTGTGGTCAGAGATCCACAGCGTCGACGTGGCGAGCCCGCGCCGGGGCCTGCGGCCAGGGCGGCGCGTGCAGGAGCTCCATGTCCGGGCCCAGACCGGCCAGGCCGTCTTTCAGCTGCCCGGTATGACCTCAGAGCAGGTCAACCAGCATCTTGAACCGGCCCTCGCGCGCCTTCGCGGCGAGCGTAGCCGGAGCTGAAGCGCGGACCCGCGTAGCTCGGGCGCCGAAGAGCGCGCGTGCGGGGCGGAGAGTCGTTGCGAGAGGTGCGGATCGCGTACGCCAACATCCCCGGAATGACGAGGAGGACGAGCGCGGCGAAAACGGCGTTCATGATCAGGGCAAGGGTCATCGAATCTCCCGTTGGTCGGGTGCCTGGATACAACAGGCATTCCCGCAACGCACCGTTTTTCACCTGAGATTCCGCTTAGGCCCCTCATTCCTACGCTGGTCTTACGTTTCGTCGACGCGGCTAACGGATGACCGCGTCCACCGCGACGGCCAGGAACAGCAGCGTGAGATACAGCAGCGAGTAGTGAAACAGCACCGCCGCGCGAGCTGGAGTCTGGACGCGCCACAGGCGCCACGCGAGCGCGCAGAAGACGGCGCCGAGCAGGACCGCCGCGACCAGGTAGCCCACGCCGAAAGTACCGAGGACCGCCGGCGCCAGCGAGGCAGCGACCAGCGCCACCGTGTAGAGCAGCACCCGCACCGACGTCGCCGACGCGCCCCTGACGACGGGCATCATCGGCACGTCGGCGGCCTCGTAGTGGCGCGAGAGCAGCAGGGCCAGCGCCCAGAAGTGCGGCGGGGTCCACAGCAGCACGATGGCGAAGAGCAGCCACGCGCCGAGCCCGAGCGTGCCGTGCGCGGCGGCCCACCCGGCCAGCGGCGGTATCGCCCCGGCCGCGCCGCCGATGACGATGTTCTGCGCGGTGCTGCGCTTGAGCCACAGGGTGTACACGACCACGTAGTACGCGCCGCCGCTGAGACTGAGCACCGCCGCCAGCAGGTTGGCGAAGATCGTCAGTACCGCGAACGCCACCGCGGAGAGGGCGAGGCCGAAGGCCACGGCACGCCGCGGCGAGATCCGGCCGGCGGCGACCGGACGCGACGCCGTGCGGGGGCCCATGAGGCGATCGATGTCGCGATCGAGCACGTGGTTGAGCGCGCTGGCGCCCCCACACGCGAGCGCGCCTCCGATGACCAGCGCGGCCAACGGCACCGTCGCCGGGGCTCCACCGGCGGCCGCGACCATCGCACACACCGCGGTGAGCACCAGCAGCGACATGATCCGCGGCTTGGTCAGGGTCACGTAGTCGGCCACCGTGGCCCGCCACGCGGACGGGGCGCGCAGCGCGGCGCCGTCAGCGGCGAGGCCCTCGGCGGGCACGGCCCCGATCAGCTCAGGCACGCTCGCCTCCCTCCCCTCGGGCCAGCACGCGCATATCGTGGCTCACCGCGGCGGGCAGGTACGGGAACAGGTAGCCGGAGCGCTCGTCGCCTCGGCGGTCCAGCAGGTACAGGGCCTCGGTATGGGTGATGTCACCGCGCGTGGGCTCCACGAAGATGTGGTAGGAGGCCCACACCGGCGCCAGTTGCGCGTGGCTCCCCATCAGCCAGTGCCACGGCGCCACGCCGGTCAGCCCCCAGGAGCGGATCGCCGCGCGCACGCTGGCGCGCGTGTCCTGCGGGTTGACGCTCACCACCACCAGCACGGGACGCTGCGCGGCCGGCAGTGCGCGCTCGGACGCGGCCAGCGCTCGGCCGGCGAGCGGGCATGCTGACTTGCAGTGCGAGTCGAAGAACTCGATTGCCACGGTGCGCCCGCGCAGTGAGCCGAGGCTGAAGCCGCTCCCGCTCTGGTCACGCAGCGTCGTGATGGCCGGCGCGGGGCGGGCCCCGGCGGCCCATGTGGCCTGGCCCCGCAGCGGCCCGTGACCGGCCGTGGTCGCGGTCGACCCCAGGGACGCGGACGCGGCGGACGTCGAGGCGCCGCCGGCGAGCAGCAGGTGCACCCCGGCTCCGGCGGCGATACCCGCCGCGATCGCCACGGCCAGCACGGCGGCGAGCTGCCCGGCACCGCGCCTGGTGACGTGGTGCCGGATGGCGCCGGCCTGCATCATCTGATCTCGCCGGGCGGAGGGCCGGCCGGCTGCGGCAGGTCGGAGACCTCACCCGCAGCGGCGACGACATCGGACGGCGGCAGCGTCGGGGCCGACGGGTGCGCGTCCGAGGCGCGCCTGGCGAAGAGCACGTACCAGACCGCGATCGCGATCAGCAGGCACACCGGCAGGAGCAGCGAGAGCAGCGAGCCGGCCAGGAAGTCATCCGCGAACAGGGGCATGCCGGTCAGTCCTCCTAGGTCGTTGTCAGCGCCCGCTCAGCGGACGCGGGCTTCCCGTCGGGCTCCAGCCACCGGTAGAAGCCGATCATGAACGTGATCGTGTACGCCAGCGATCCGGGAACCCACATCATGCCCGCGGCGAGCTGCTGGTCGGTGAGGGCGTTGATGCCGCCAGGGCGGTGAGCCAGCGCGGCGTAGAAGGGATAGAGCGGGTGCGGCACGAGCACCAGGGTGATCGCCAGGATCCAGCCCACCACCATTGAGCCCACCGTGAACGCGATGCGCGCCGGCCAGACCAGCCGCGGGCGCAGCGGTCCGGGGTCGATCACCCGCGCCCAGAACAGCAACCCGGTGAAGAAGAACATCGCGTGCTCTAGGTCGTGGACGGCCCAGGAGCGCAGCGTCGCGTCGTAGGCCGCCGGGATATGCCACGCGATCAGGGTGGCGTTGAAGAGGAGGAAGGCCGGAACCGGGCGCGCCAGCGCGCGCAGCGGCGCCGTCCACCGCGCTCGGGCCAGGGTCCGTCCCACCCGCGTCCGCGTCTCGAGCGGAAGCGCGCGCCACATGCGTGGCCAGGGCCGGCCCAACAGGATGAGCGGCGGCGCCACGGTGAGCAGCAGCACGTGCTGGAACATGTGCACCCAGAAGAGCTGGTCGGCGTAGCCGTCGATGGGGGACTCCAGCGCAATCACGATCGTGATCAGCCCGGCGGCGAACGACGCAGCGCGCAGTCCCTGGCGCCCGGAGCTGCGATACCCGACGCCGCCCGCGTAGTACAGCATCGCGGCGACCGCCACGTACAGCAGGGGGGGTTGGATGGACCAGCCGTGCCAGCTCATCGCCGGTACCCGATCATCGCCTGCGCGAGCTCATCGCCTAGAGCAGGTAGAGGAGCACGAACAGCACGAGGCCGTTGGCGACATAGAACGACCAGAAGAACGAGCACGCCTGAAGTCCGGCCTCCACGACCGGCGTGTCGGACATGACCTCGGCCGGAGTGGCCACCGCCCCCTGCCGTCGCCGGCGCCACGCGGTCGCCACCTGCGTCTCGATCCAGAAGGCGCACATCAACGTGATGACTGAATAGAACGCGGTCCAGCCCACGAAGACACTCGCGTAGCCGCCGCTCTCAGGCCCGAAGCCGAGCGTCGTCCAGTCGATCACCTGCAGCACGACCGACAGGAGCGCCAGCACCAATGCGACGGCGCCGACGCTGACTGTCAGCTCGGGACGGGTGGCCGCGATGCGCATTGCCACAGCGCTGGCCACAAGGACGAGCAGGATGATGAGCCCCAAGGCCACTGACGGCTCGACGTGGCCGATCTTCCAGTCCTTGTTGGGATCCTGCGCGCGCAGGTAGAAGTACGCGAAGACGAACGAGACCATGAAGAACGCCACGGCTCCGCACAGGCCCCGGGCGCCGGCCCGCAGCGCGCGCGGCTGCCACTCCGGCGGCTCGAGCTCGATACGCGGATGGGTGGGTGCAGAGGCTGACCCTTCGATCATGTCAGGCTCCCTGCGCCGTCGGTGTCAGCGTCGGCACCGGTTCCACTCCGTAGGGGTACGGATCGGCATCGAAGACCGGGATGCGGTCAAAGTCGTGCAACGGCACCGGGGTGGGCAACTGGAACTCGGCCGACTTGGAGTTCCACGGATTGGGCTCCGAGGGCTCGCGCTTGACCACCATCGACCAGATGAGGTTGTACAGGAACACCAGCATCGAAAGGCCGATACAGAACGCTGACACGCTCACCCAGTCGTTGAGCGCCTGCAGGTGGGTCGGATAGGTGACCACGCGGCGCGGCTGCCCCATCAACCCGAGTGCGAACAGCGGGCCGAAGGTGGAGTTGAAGGCGATGAACAGCGTCCAGAAGTGGATCTTCGCCAGCCGCTCGTTGAAGTTGAACCCGGTCATCTTCGGGCCCCAGTAGTAGATCGCGGCGAACAGCGAGAAGACCAGGCCGCCCATGATCGTGTAGTGGAAGTGGGCCATGGAGAAGAAGCTGCCGTGCGTGGTGACGTCGGACGGCACGTCGGAGAGGAACACGCCCGAGATCCCGCCGAACAGGAAGTTGAAGGCCCAACCCATGCAGAACAGCATGGGCACCGAATACCGTATTCGCCCGCGCCACATCGTGCCCATGGCAGCCAGGAAGATGAACCCCGTGGGGAGTGAGATCAGCTCCGTGGAGAGCATGTAGAAAGGACGCAGGTCGGCATTGATGCCACTGACGAACAGGTGGTGCTGCCACACGAAGAAGCTGAGCAGGGCGATTCCCAGCATGCCGGCCACGGCCAGCCGGTAACCCCACAGCGGCTTGCGGCAGAAGACCGGCAACAGCTCGAGGACGATCCCGAAGCCCGGCAGCGCGACGATGTACACCTCGGGGTGGCCGAAGACCCAGAACAGGTTCTGGAAGAGATAGGAGCTCCCGCCCTGGCTGGCGACGTAGAAGGCGGTCTGCACGGTGCGGTCAAATGCCCCCATGAGCAGCGCCGCGATGAGCATGGGCGCCGCCAGCATCATCAGGAGCGCGGTGGCCAGGACGCTCCACACGAAGATGGGCAGCCGGTTCCAGGTCATCCCCGGGGCGCGCATGGTGATGATGGTCACGATCAGGTTCAGGCCCAGCAGGCACATCGACACCCCCACGAGGGCGAAGAACGCGATGTACGCGTCATACCCGGCCGTGCCCTGGTCGCCAAGCGGTTGATAGCCGGTCCAGCCGGTCTGGAAGCCGCCCATGAAGATCGTCGTGATGAGTGCGACGCCGGCCGCCATCAGCAGCCAGAAGGTGAAGGATTCGATCCGCGGGAACGCCATTCGCCGCGACCCGATCATCAGCGGCACGAGCCAGTTGGCGAACGGGCCCAGCACGCCGCTGGTCATCATCCCCATCATCATCGCGCCGTGCAGGCCGACCAGAGTCACGTACTGGTTGGGACCGAACACGTGGACGTTGGGCTGCAGGAGCTCGGTCCGGATGAGCATCGCGTTGATCCCGCCCACGAGGAAGAACACGCCGATCCCGACGATGTACTGGATCGACACCACCTTGTGATCGGTGCAGAGCCGGAAGTAGCGCGCCACTCCCTCGCCCTCTGACTCGTGCTCGGCCAGCGTGGCGGGATGGCCCATCAGGCGCCTGATCGGGTAGTTGGCGAATCCCAGGCCGACGAGGAACCCGATCACCCCGAACAGGTAACCGAGCAGGATCCCGATGTCGTTCTCGCCCGTGTCGGAGAAGTAATCGATGCTCGGTGCGTGGATCCGCGCCCCGATCCAGCTGCCCACGAGCCACCCGACCACCGCCAGGACGATCCCCGTCAGCAGGTTGAAGCCGAGCAGCTTGCGCCAAGCAGGCTGCGGTCGGGCCGAGATCGTGACTGTCGTCATCCGCCTCTCCTCTGCGGGTCCGGGAAGTACTGCTTGGAATACGGCACCAGGTTCTTGCGCACCGGCGCGTACTGCACTCGCCGCTGGGCGATCCAGGTGTTGAAGTCGCTCTGGCTCACGACGTGCCCGGTTTCAAACATGTAGCCGTGCCACACCCCGCACAGCTCCGCGCAGTGGATGTTGAAGATGAGTGGGCTCTTGGTGGTCACGTAGGCGATGTTGTCGAAGCCGGGGTTGGCATCGGCCTTGACGCCAAGCTGGTAAGCCCAGAACGAGTGGATGACGTCCAGCGAGGTGACGTGGAACTCGATCATCCGGTGCGCGGGCAGCTCCAGCGAGGACGTCTCCACCCCGCCGTAGGAGGGCCAGCGGTAGGTGAACTTCCACTGCTGGGCGATCACCTGGACCTGCAGCGCGTTCTTAGCGCCGGCCGGCGCCGAAATGGGGTTCGGCCCCTGGCCGCCACCGGCCCCGTCAGCCAGGAGGCGGACCGTGCCATAGCCGGCCAGGAAGAGCACGATGCCGGTGGTGATCACCAGCCACCAGGTCTGGATCCTGGCGTCACCCTGGATCGGCGGCCCGTCGACCACCGCCGTCGGCTCACGCTCGCGGAAGGCGATGAGGGCGTAGATGAAGTAGACGAGGACGGCCATCGCCACCGGCGTGGAGACCCCCAGCAGAACGGTGTCGTCGACCACCTGCCCGGAAGCCTCCACCGAGCCGTTGCCCGGCGGCAGGATCGGCGCCAGGACCAGGACGACCAGCAGGGTCGCCACGATGCTGGAGCCCAGCCACCACAGGACGACGCGGCGCCAGTGATTGACCTCGTTCATCTTTCGGAGCCCCTCATACGACCTTGATGAAGCCGTCCATGTAGCCGACCGTCTGCATCGGCCCGCCCCACCCGGCGATGTAACCGGCGGCGCACGGGACGAAGCACTGCCAGCGATACAGCCCCGGCTTGCCCGTCCGGAAGGTGAACGTGGTGGTGGTGTGGGCGGTCTCCAGGCCGCACGGCGCGTTGGCGCACTGGTTCTTGGCGTCGTCGGCGACGCCCTCGATCGGCACCAGCACACCGAGCTGCGGGATCGCGAAGATGTGCGACGCGGCGTCGGGGTCGATCACCTTCGTCGGCTTGCCGTCGAGGCTGAAGACGCCGCCGGGGGAGATGCCCTCGGCCTGGGAGATGAAGGGATTGCGCAGGCCGCTCTGCCCGTCGTAGTTGTAGACGGTGACGGTCACGACGGTGTTGGCGGGGAGGACGAAGGTGGTGTCGTGGCGCCAGTTGCGGCTCTGGGCATCGACGGCGTAGTACGACACCCAGCTCGGATGCGGGTCGGTGCCCTCGGACGCGGGGACGGTGCCGAGGTAGAGATGCGCGCCCGCCGGCGACTGTGCGGCGGAGGCCGAGCCGGGCTGGCTCGTCAGATAGACCCCGATATAGAGCCCTAACAGGACGCAAACGATTGCGGTCCCGAGGACAATCCCTGTCACTCTCTTGGCATATCCGCTCATTGACGTCCCTCTCTCCTCGGCGGCCATCTTCTATGGATCGGGGCGCAGAACGCAAGCAGATGACCGCGATGTCATCTGCGCGTCATTTACAAGTCGTCCGGCGACGGATATCTTGCGACCGGGCCGGAGAGCTCGAGCGAGGAAATCGGGGAAATGCGCATATTGGTCGTCGAGGATGAGGCACGGATCCGTGCGTTCCTGGCACGCGCGTTCGAGGCCGAGGGGTTCGTCGTCGACGTCGTTCCCGACGGCGAGCAGGGGCTCGAGCGAGCGCTTTCGGGCACCTACGACGGCGTCATCCTCGACCTGCTGCTCCCGGGACAGGACGGCCTGGAGGTTCTGCGCCAGCTGCACCTGCGCCACCACGACGTGCCGGTGCTCATCCTGTCGGCACGCAGCGACATCGCCACCAAGCTGCGCGGCTTCGAGCTGGGCGCGGTCGACTACATCGTCAAACCGTTCTCGCTGGACGAGCTGCTGGCCCGCCTGCGCCTGCACATGCGGCGCGCCGGCGGCTTCACGTCGGGCGACGGCGGGGTGCTGCGCGCCGGCGTGCTCGCGCTGGACCTGACGCGGCGCCAGGCGCGGATGGGCGACACGGTCGCGGATCTGGCCGACCGCGAGTTCCGTCTCCTGCACTTCCTCATGCTCCACCCCGGCGAGGTGATCAGCCGTCAGCGGCTGCTGTCGGAGGTCTGGGGCTTTGACTTCGACCCGCGCTCCAACGTGGTGGACGTGTGCGTGCGCCGGCTGCGTCGCCAGCTCGGTCCCGACGCGCCGATCGAAACCGTGCGCAACGCGGGCTACCGCGCAGCGGCATGACCGACCGCCTGAGCCGGCTGTGGGAGCAGGCACGCCGGCTCCACGTGGAGCTGCTGTGGGCGGCGTTCGCGGCCGCCAACTACGCGGCCATGATCGCGTGGCCGAGCTGGGAGACGATCCCGTTTCACTTCGTATGGATCAGCCTGACGCTGCTGTACGGGTTCCGCGTGTGGGCCCTGCGGCCCACGCTGATCGTGCTCGGATGCGTGATGGCGCTCACCGGGTTCTCGATCGGGCTGGACGCCTTTCACGGCACCCAGCTCTGGGGCGAGCTGTTCGAGGTACCGCTGATGGCGGCCATGTTCCTCGCCATGGTGTGGCACGCCCGGCGCCGGGTGGACGCCCAGCGCATCGCGGAGGGGCGCGCCGAGGAGCACCGCTTGCTGCTCGAGAGCCAGGAGCGGTTCATCCACGACGCCTCGCACGAGCTCCGGACCCCCGTTACGATCGCACGCGGCCACCTGGAGCTGCTCCTCTCCGAGTCCGGAGCGCCGCTCGAGGTCGAGGTGGCGCTCGACGAGCTGGGCCGCATGGACGCGATCGTCGCCCGCCTGCTCGTGCTCGCCGTCGCCGACGAGCCCAATTTCATCCAGCTCGCCGAGATCGAGCTGGAGCCCCTGCTCGAGGACGTGTTCATGAGGTGGTCGGAGCTGGCGCCGCGGGTCTGGCGGCTCGGCCCCCTGGCCCCGGGACGGCTGGAGGTGGACGCCGAGCGGCTGCGCACCGCCCTGGATGCGCTGCTGGAGAACGCGGTCAAGTACTCGTCCCCGGGGGCGGCGATCGAGCTGCGCGCCCGGGCCTGTGAGCGCGGCGAGGTGCTGATCGAGGTCGAGGACGAGGGGTGCGGGGTGCCGCCCGAGGCGCTCTCGCGGATCTTCGAGCGGTTCGCGCGCGCTGACTCGGCCCGCACCCGCGCGGCGGGCGGGGTGGGTCTCGGACTCGCCATCACCGACGCCATCGCCAAGGCCCACGGGGGCGGCTGTACCGTGGCCAGCACCGGGGCGGGATCGATCTTCGCCCTGCGGCTCCCGGGCTTTACTCCGGCGCCCCGGCGGGTGCCGGCCAGTGCCCTGACGGACTAGGACTGGCGCTCCAGCACCTTGATGTCGTGGGCCAGGCCCTCGGGCGTGAGCTGGTCGGCGGCGAAGCCGACGCGCTCGTACCCGCGCTTGTCGAGCAGGAGCACGAACGTCGAGTGGTCGACCTTGGGGGTGACCGGCTCGATGGCGTAGTCGTGCCACACCCGGCGCATCTCCCGTAGCGGGCCGTTGACGAACGCGATGCGCCCGGCCATCTCGTGCTTGGCCAGGAACGCCCGGCGGTTGTGCATGGTGTCCTCGGCCGGAGCGACGCTCACCCCGATGGCGGGGATGTTGCTCCCGTTGCCGGGCAAGTCGTTGAGCGCGCCCTTGATCTGCTCCACCATGAACGGGCAGGTGTCGTGGCAGAGCGAATGGATGAAGGTGAGCACCACGACCTTGCCGCGGTCCGCGGCGAGGCTCACCTTGTGGCCGTACTGATCGGTCAGCGTGAAGTCGTGGGCGAGCACATGCGGCGGCATCGTCGGCCCGTCGAACTCGGAACGCGTCGACGACTGGCCGTCGGCGGGTCCGCGATCCGTGAGCACGATGAAGACGATCGCGCCCACCAGCGCCACCAGGATCAGCATGAGCGCGCGTTGCAGTCTCGCGCTGGCCAGCATGCTCTGAGATTCAAGCACGACGATGGCTCGGGGGTGGCGGCGGCGCCTGTGACAATGACGCGGGTGGACCCCGCACAGGGACTCGCGCGCCACCTGGCTCGGTCGGTGCGAGACGAGCGGGTGCTCGGCGCCATCGCCGCCGTGCCCCGCCACCGCTTTGTGCCACACGCCGAGCGCACGCGGGCCTATGAGAACACCGCCCTGCCGATCGACTGCGAGCAGACGATCTCCCAGCCGGTCGTGGTGGCGAGGATGCTCGAGATGCTCGAGCTCGCGCCGTCAGACCGGGTGCTCGACGTCGGCACGGGGTCCGGGTACCACGCCGCGTTGCTGAGCCTGCTGGCCGCCGAGGTGTGGACGGTGGAGCGCCACCCGCACCTGAGCGCTCAGGCCCGCCGCACGCTGGCAGCACTTGGCTACGCCAACGTGATCTGCATCGTCGCCGACGGCTGGGAGGGCCTGCCCGAGCAGGCGCCGTTTGACGCCATCAACGTCGCCGCGGCCGTCGGCGAGCGCGTCCCGCCGGCGCTGGAGTCACAGCTCGCGCTCGGCGGCCGGCTGGTCGCGCCCGTGGGTGGCGAGCATCAGTTCCTCACCCGCATCCGCCGGACGCGCGACGGGCTCCTGCGGGAGCGCTTTGACCCGGTCAGGTTCGTGCCGCTCGTGCGCGGGCCGGAGCGGTGACGCCAGGTGAGGCCGGGTCGCCCAGGCGGGCGCGCATGACCTCGATCGCCGTCGGGCTGGAGTCGATGAGGACGAAGCGCCGCCCCAGCTCCCGGCACACCGCGCCCAGCGTGCCCGAGCCCGCGAAGGGATCCAGGCACCAGGCGCCGGGTCGCGAGGAGGCCGCCACCAGCCGGCGCAGAACGCCCATGGGCTTCTGGGTCGGATAGCCGGTCTTCTCGGCGCCGTTGGTGGGAACGATCGTGTGAAACCACACATCGGTGGGCCGCTTGCCCCGCGCGGCCTTCTCGGCACCGACGAGGCCCGGGGCCATGTAGGGCTCGCGCTCCACCGCGTCGGCGTCGAAGTGGTGCGCGCCCGGGGTGCGCACGTAGGCGAGGATCGTGTCGTGCTTGGCGGGCCAGCGCCGGCGCGGCTTGGCGCCGTAGTCATAGGCCCAGATGATCTCGTTGAGGAACGCGTCGCGCCCGAACACCTCGTCAAGCAGGAGCTTGCAGTAGTGGGCCTCGCGATAGTCGATGTGGAAGTACAGGGTGCCGTGCGGGGCCAGCAGCTCCCGCGCCCTCGTCAGGCGCGGCTCCAGGAAGCCCAGGTAGTCGCTGAACGTGTCGTCGTAGCTGAGGCTCTGCAGCAGGCTGGTGCGGTAGCGGCGGCCGCCGAACCCCACCCGGGAGGCGTCGGCGTCGGCCGTGGCCGCCACCGAGCGCCGCGTCTGCGCCCGGCCGGTGTTGAACGGCGGGTCGACGTAGACGAGATCGAACGTGCCCGCAGGCAGGCGCTCGAGCACCGGCAGGTTGTCACCGGCGATGACCAGGTCGTCGTCGAGCTCAGCCCGTGAGCCCGCATTCTCAAGGCGCATACGCCGATCTTATGCCCGCAACCGCTAGGATCACGTACGGTGGTTTCGGACCTCTATGTACGCGTGCGCACCTTGCCGCTCGCCCAGCGCTTCTCGCGTTCCGCATTTGCGGCCAAGGTGACGAAGTACGCCATCGGCTCGGTGATCGCGCTGGCGACGAGCATCGTCGTGTTCGCGGTCTCCTACGTGATCCTCGGCGGGCACCCGACGACGTGTTCGATCCTCGCCTTCTTCGCCGGCGCCATTCCCAACTGGATCCTCAATCGCCGCTGGGCGTGGAAGATGACGGGCCGCGCCGACTTCCTGCGTGAGATCGTCGCGTACATCGCCATCTCCGGCGTTGTGCTAGTCGCCTCCTCGGTGGGCACCAGCGCGATGCAGAGCTGGGTCAAGGCCAACGTGACGCCGCACCACGGCATCCGCGTGCTCCTCGTCACGGGCGCCTACGTGTTCGTGCAGGCGGTCCTGTTCGTGGTGAAGTTCGTCATCTACGAGAAGTGGGTCTTCTCGGGTCAATCGCGGCTGCGCGCCGCCGTGCGGTCACGCCACCAGGTGTGGACCGCGGCGCGGGCGAACCGCACTCCGTAGAGCAGGTTCCCGCCCTTCTTGGTGCCGGTCGCGTGCTTGCCGCGATCGCGCATCGTGGTCGGGACCTCGCCCAGCCGGTAGCCGTGCAGGGCCGCGGAGATCATCAGCTCTGACGCCTGGTACTGAGGCTGCTCGAGCACGACGTCGGCGGTCACCTCGGAGCGCATGGCCCGCAGCCCGCAGGCCGGATCGGTGATGCGCTGGCGCACCAGCAGCGAGATGAGCGCCCCGAACACGATCACGCCGGCATGGCGCGTCGTGTCGGTGGTGAGCTCGTTGCCCAGGCGGCGGCTGCCCGAGACGAAGTCGGCCTTGTCATCGAGGATGGGGCGGATCACCGCACCGATCTCGTCGGCCTCGTACTGGCCGTCGGCGTCGATCGTGACGATCACCTGGGCGCCTCGCGCCCGGGCCAGCCAGTAGCCCAGCCGCAACGCGGCGCCCTGGCCGCGGTTGACCGGGACGTCGCACACCAGGGCCCCGGCCTGCGTGGCCGCGGCGGCGGTGGCGTCCTTGGCGCCGTCGACGACGACGATGACCTCGGTCTGCAGACCGGCCGCCTCGGCGGGGATCGCTGCGATCACCTCGGCGACGGTCGGCTCCTCGTTGTAGGCGGGGATGACGACAGCCAGCGGTGCGCCGGCGCCGGCAGGGTGGTGTTCCAGGAAGGCCTCCGCCGCGCCCCGCTCGGCAGGCTCGAGGCGGTCGTACTCCTCGCGGCTCACGTCGATCGCGGTCACCGCGTCGCCGGTGCCTTGACGTCGGCCACCGACCACTCGTCCCACACGCCCACGAGCCCGTCATCGAGGTCGGGGTACCGGGGCGTCCAGCCCGCGGCATGCGCGCGAGCGGGATCGACGATCACCGCGGGCATCTCGCCGGCCTTGGCGGGTCCGTGCGTGAACTCGATCTCGGCGCCCGACACGCGCTTGACGGCGTCGATCACCTCGAGCACCGACAGCGAGGTTCCCGAGCCGATCACCGTCGAGCCGGCCCACGCGTCGGAGGTGAGGCCCAGGCGCATGGCAGCCACCACGTCGTGGGCGTGCACGTAGTCGCGCACCTGGGAGCCGTCGCCGTAGACCTCGAAGGTGGTGCCCAGGCGGATGCAGCGCATCAGGCGGGCGACGATGCTGTCCTTGGCCTGCATGCCGGGACCGTAGACGTTGGTGAGGCGGATGCACGCGCAACGCAGGCCGTAGGAGGCGGTGTAGGCGGCCATGAGCATCTCCCCGGCGGCCTTGGTGGACCCGTAGGGGGTCATCGGCCGCAGCTTGGCGTCCTCGGTGATCTTCGGCTGCTCCATCGGCCCGGTGACCGCGTTGGTGGACGCGAAGGCCAGCGACGTGACGCCGGCGGCACGCCCGGCCTCGAGCAGCGCGTAGGTTCCGGCGACGTTCGTGCGGAAGGTCTTGTCGGGCTCCTCCAGCGAACGCAGCACGGACGTCACGGCCGCCAGGTGGACGATCGAGTCAAAGCCCCCCTCGAACGCCGTGGCCAGGACGTCGCGGTCGGCGATGTCGCCCTGGACGAGGTCCACCGCCGGGTCGGCGTGGGGCTGGAGGTCGACCACGCGCACCTGCGCGCCGTCGGCGGTGAGCGCGGAGACGACGTGGCGGCCGATGAAGCCGGATCCGCCGGTGACGAGGACGCGGCGGCCTGCGAGGTCGGAGGAGGTACTCATGTCCAGTGCGAGTCTTCGAGGTGTGGGTGCCGGCGCGGTGAGCCGTGGCGGTGCGTCGCTGCCGGCCTCAGGCGGTGCGGAGGTGCCCAGCGAGCGCACGAGGATAGCCGACGAGAGGGCGCGGGAGGGCGCGGGGCGGGTTCCCGGGGGTCGGCGGGTCGGCGTCCCTCCGGCTGATACTTTCGGCCCGGCGTGTCCCATGGACCTGGTCCCCCGAGGCCGCCCGGCCCGGTCCCGGAGCGTCCGGCCGCCCGCCGACGGGGCCGCCGCCGCCCGCGAACAGTCACGACCGCCCGACGCCGGGCGCGGTTGGTCGTCGCGCTGGCCGGCCTCATCCTCGTCGTGGCGATCGTCGTTTCGATCTGGACCCACCCACCCGGGGGGCTGCCCCAGCCGCCGGCGCCCACCGTGGCCGACAGCGCCGGACCCGGCGACCCGTTCGCCTATCGCTCCGACCAGGAGGCCGACTTCGTCGCCCGCGCCGGCGCCGGCAACGCCCGCCCACTGTTCGTGCTCAGCCCGGGAGGCGTCGTGGCGACAGCGCGCCGCGTCGCCGCGTTTCGCGGTGCGATCGATCGGGCCACCGCAGGCTCCGGGATCAACCCGAGCCTCGTGGAGGGCCTCGTCTTCCTGGAGAGCGCCGGGCGGCCCCAGGCCATCGCTGGCTCGGATCCCGCCGACGCGGCCGGCCTCACCCAGATCCTCGCCGCGACCGGCCAGTCGCTGCTGGGGATGCACATCAACCTGGCCTCCAGCAGGCGCCTCACCCGCCAGATCGACGCCGTCGCCAGCGGCGCGCGCGGCGGCCGCCTCGGCCCGCTCCTCGCCCGCCGCGCCGCCATCGACGATCGCTTTGACCCCACCAAGGAGCTCGCCGGGACCGTCCGCTACCTGAAGATCGCCGAGCAGCAGTTCGGGCGCGCCGACCTCGCGATCGAGTCCTACCACATGGGCATCGGCAACCTGCACCAGGTGCTGGACGCCTACAACGGCGGTCACGCGGTCCCCTACGCGCAGCTCTACTTCGACAGCGCCCCCACCCGCCACGCCGACGCCTACCGGCGCCTCTCGAGCTTCGGCGACGACTCGTGGACCTATTACTGGCGCGTCCTCGCCGCCGTCTCGATCATGAAGCTCTACCGCACCGATCGCGCCGCGCTGTCGCGCCTGAGCGCGCTCCAGTTTGCTGACGACGCCGGCGGCGCGGTGCTGCACCCCACCGCCAAGCCGTTCGCCGATCCCGCCGCGCTGGCCGCTGCCTACCAGGACCATGCGATCGTGCCGCTGCCGTCCAATGCGGCGGCGCTGGGGCTGGTGATCGACCCCGCCATGGGCACCGGCGCCAAGGCGGTCGGCGCCCCGCGGTCGCTGTATCGCGGCCTGCGACCGGAAGCGTTGCGCTTCCTCATCGAGCTCGCCGCCCAGGTGCGCCGGGTCTCGGGGCTGCGGGCCGCGCCGTTGCGGATCCAGAGCACCGTCACCGACGAGCGGCTCGCCAATCAGGCCGGAATCTCGGACCCTCCCGCGCAGACCGGCTGGGCCTTCTCGGTGGAGCGCCGGTACGTCTCGCCCGCGCAGGCGGTGGCGTTCCAGGCCATCCTGGACCGGCTCCAGTCCCTGAACCTGATCGCGTGGGCCCGGGAGCCCGACGTCATCCGCATCACGGTGGCCTCCGACGCCGTGTCCTGGCTGCGCCGCGGGTGACCACGGTCCGGTAGGTTGCGAGCCGTGACTGACCTGGTCCAGACACCCCCCGAGGCGCTCGAAGGTCTCCCGGACTTCCCATTTGCCTCGACGTTCACGAACTTCGACGGGGTCCGGATCGCCCACCTGGACGAGGGCGAGGGCCCGCCGGTGGTGTTCGTCCACGGCGAGCCGACGTGGTCGTTTCTGTGGCGCAAGGTGCTGGTCGGAGTCCGCGACGCGGGCTATCGCTGCATCGCCCCGGACCTCCCCGGCTTCGGACGCTCGGACAAGCCCACCGACATCGGCTGGTACTCCTATGACCGCCACACGGCGGCGCTGACCTCCGTCCTGGAGGCTCTCGACGTCCGTGACGCCACCATCGTGGTCCACGACTGGGGCGGCCCCATCGGCCTGCGCGCGGCGGTGGAGTCCCCCGAGCGGGTGGCCCGGATCGTCATCCTCGACACCGGCCTGTTCACCGGGCATCAGCCGATGACCGACGCCTGGAACGCGTTTCGCGACTTCGTGGCGCGCACCGACGACCTGCCCGTCGGCTTCCTGGTGCGCGGTGCCTGCAAGCGCGACCCCGGCGACGAGGTGATCGCGGGCTACGAGCGCCCGTTCCCCAACGCCGCGTCCAAGGCGGGCGCCCGGGCGTTCCCGCTCATCCTGCCCACCACGCCCGAGATGCCCGGAGCGCAGGCGGGGCAGCGGACGCTCGATGCGCTGCGCACCGACACCCGCCCGAAGCTCATGCTGTGGGCCGATTCAGACCCGGTGCTGCCGCTCGAGACCGGCCGGCGGTTCGCCGCCGCGCTCGGCGGGGAGCTGGCGCATGTGATCGCCGACGCCAGCCACTTCCTCCAGGAGGACGCCGGTCCTCAGATCGGGTCGCTGATCGCCGACTGGCTGCGGTCCTAGACCGTCTCCTTCTCGGGCTCGGGCGCCGCGGTCGCCTCGGCCGCCACCGGCACCGCCGGCGGCGCCTCGGTGAGCTCGGGCTTGTCGCCGGTGCGGTTCTCGTAGGCCTGGCGGAGCAGGTGGTCGGGGTTGACGAGCACCTGATCGCCCTTGAGCACCTTGGTGACGAAGTCGGCCACCGGGCGCGGCAGGACCTGTGCAAGCTTCATGAGGACCCCGACCTGGCGGGGGACGTAGACATCGACGCGACCCGTCTGCAGCGCCTCGACGATGGCGTTGGCCACGTCGTCGGGCTCGACCACCTTGATCCCGCGGCTGCGCTGCAGCCCGGAGCCGAGCTCGGTGTTGACGACCACCGGCATGACGATGCTCACGTCGATGTCGGTCTTGCGCACCTCGGCCCGGATCGCCTCGCTCAGGCCGACGACCGCGTGCTTGGTGGCGCAGTAGGTGGCGCCGCCCGGGAAGCCGCCCTTGCCCGCCACCGAGGCGATGTTGACCAGGTGGCCGCGGCCGCGCGGCATGAAGCGCTCCAGCGCCAGCTTGGAGCCGTGGATCACGCCGTGCAGGTTGATGTCCACCAGCCGCTTGGCCGTCGCGTCGGTCTCGTCGACGAAGGGCCCGATGGGCATGATTCCGGCGTTGTTGATGATCACGTCGAGGGGCCCGACACGGTCCTCGACCTCGGTGAGGAAGGCGTCGAAGCTCTCGCGGCTGGTGACGTCCAGCGGCAGCCCGATCGTGCCACTCCCCAGCTCTGACGCGGTCTGCTCGGCCAGCGGAGCGTCGATGTCGCCGATGGCCACCCGGGCGCCCTGCGCGATCAACGCGGCGGCGGTGGCTCGCCCGATTCCGCGGGCGCCCCCGGTGATGGCGACAACCTTGCCGGCAAGCGATCGTGGAGTCTTGGCCATGAGTCGAGTCCCTCCTGAAAGTCTTGAGAAGCGGCGGCTGATGCCGTTCCGCGCGGTGGCTGGTACCAGACTGTACCGCTCCTGGTCGGGCCGGACGCTGAAAACTGGCTGACCGGCCAGTCAACGCCTCCGGCCTCACTATGCTGCTGGATTGACGATGGCCGAGTTTCACCTGGACGGGCAGCGGCTTGCCTACACCGTCTACGGGGAGGGCTCACGGACGACGGTCCTGCTCCCCGGTCTTCTCCTGTCCCAGAAGATGCAGGTGCCACTGGCCCGCCGGCTCGCCGCGCGCGGCAACCGGGTGGTCACGCTGGACCCGCTCGGCCATGGGGCATCCTCGCGCCCTCGTGATCAGTGGCGCTACTCGATCAGCGCATTTGCCCAGCAGACGGTGGCGCTCCTGGACCACCTCGGGATCGACCGTGCCGTCATCGGGGGGACCTCCCTGGGGGCCAACATCACCCTGGAGGTGGCGCTCCAGGCACCCGAGCGCCTGTCCGGCATGGTCATCGAGATGCCCGTGCTCGACAACGCCATCGCCGCGTGCGCCGCCGCGTTCACGCCGCTGCTGCTCGCGCTGAAGTTCGGCGAGCCGGGGATGCGGATCCTGGCCCGCGGCGCGCGCGCCGTCCCCCGGCGGCCGCTGCCGTTCCTGACCGAGATCGCGCTTGACTGGATCTCCCAGGATCCGGGTCCGAGTGCCGCGGTGCTCAGCGGCATCCTCTACGGCCGCGCCGCCCCCGGCCATCACGAGCGCTCCCAGTTCCAGGCCCCCGCGTTGGTCATCGGCCACCCTCGGGACCCCGTACATCCGTTCTCCGACGCCGGGATGCTCGCGTCCGAGCTGCCCAACGCCCGCCTGGTCAACGCCCATTCGGTCCTGGAGCTGCGGGTGAAGCCGGCCCGGCTGACACACCGGATCGCGGCCTTCGTTGACCAGTGCTGGAACGGCGAGAGCGCCGAGACGGCGTCCGACGCAGCGGTGGCCTGACCCGCTCGCGCCCCGCGCCGCGCGCGTTCTAGGCTCGACGCAGAGAACGCGAACCACGTCGAAAGGGAACGCCGATGGACTACCGGCCGCTGGGCAACTCCGGACTGCAGATCTCCGCCCTGACGCTCGGGACGATGACGTTCGGCGGGGAGGGCAACTTCGCCAAGGTGGGCAACACCGACCTCGACGGCGCGCGGCGCCAGATCGACATGTGCCTGGACGCCGGGATCAACCTCATCGACACGGCCGACGTGTACTCCACGGGTCGCTCCGAGGAGATCGTGGGCGAGGCCATCGAGTCCAAGCGCGATGACGTCCTCATCTCCACCAAGGTCCGCATGACCATGGGCAGCGGACCCAACGAGTCAGGGCTCTCGCGCCATCACGTCATCAGCGGCTGCGAGGCCAGCCTGCGGCGGCTGCGCACCGATCACATCGACATCTACCACGTGCACGAGTGGGACGGCCTGACCCCGCTGGACGAGACGCTCGAGGCCCTGCGCCACCTCGTGGATGCGGGCAAGGTCCGCTACGTCGGCGTCTCCAACTACACGGGCTGGCAGCTCATGAAGGCGCTGGGGATCGCTGAGCGCGATCACCGGGGCGGGGGGGTCCGCTTCGTCTGCCAGCAGATCTACTACTCGCTCCAGGAGCGATCCGCCGAGTACGAGCTCATCCCGCTTGGCGTCGACCAGGGACTGGGCACGCTGGTGTGGAGCCCGCTGGCCGGGGGCCTGCTGTCGGGCAAGTACCGCCGCGGTGAGGACATGCCGGCCGGCTCGCGTCACCTCACCGACTGGAACGAGCCGCCCGTCTATGACGAGGACAAGCTCTACGACACCATCGACGTGGTCGTTGCAGTGGCCGAGAGCCACGGCGTCTCCGCCGCACAGGTGGCGCTGGCGTGGCTGCTCGGGCGCCCGACCGTGAGCTCGGTCGTGATCGGCGCCCGGACCGAGGAGCAGCTCGCCGACAACCTGGGCGGCGCCGACCTGACGCTCTCAGACGAAGAGGTCGGGCGGCTGGAGGAGGTCAGCCGCCCACCGCTGATCTACCCGTATTGGCATCAACGCAAGACGGCCTCGGATCGGCTCAGCCCGGCCGACCTCGCCCTGCTGGGCCCGTTTCTCACGTAGGGTCGTGGCGATGGACCACGCTGCCCAGATCGAGCAGGCGTTCACAACCCAGGCCGAGGCCTTCGAGGACCCCTCGCGCAACCAGGTCTTCACCTCCGACGCCCGCTGGGTGTTCGAGCGCCTGCCGCTGACTGCCGGCGACGTCGTCCTCGACGTGGCCGCCGGCACCGGCCACGCCGCCCGCCAGCTCGCCGCCTCGGCCCGGACGGTCGTGGCACTGGACGCCACCGAGGCGATGCTGGCCCGGGGCCAGGCGCAGGCCGCCGCGGAGGGCCGCGACAACGTACTCTTCATGCGCGGCGACGCCACCGCCCTCCCGTTCCTGGACGGGTCCTTCGACGTGGTCGTGTCGCGGTTTGCCGCCCACCATTTCGAGCGCCCGGAGGCCGTGGTGTCCGAGATGGTCCGCTGCACGCGGCCCGGCGGGCACGTGGCCCTCGTGGACCTGATCGCGGCCGAGGACCCGGACGTGGCCGCCGAGCAGAACCGGCTCGAGCGCCTGCGCGACCCCTCGCACACCCGCATGCTGGCCGCGATCGAGCTTCAGGTGCTGCTGAGCGAGGCCGGCCTGGAGTCCGTCGATGTCGCCACCCGCCCGCTGGAGCGCCCGCTGGCCCCGTGGCTCGATCAGGCCCAGACCGACGGGGCGGTCCGTGACGGGATCCGCGCCGCGCTGCGGGCCGACGTGGCCGGCGAGGCGGTCACCGGCTTCAGGCCGCGCGTGGCCGCGGACGGCGAGCTGTGGTTCGTGCAGACGTTCGCCTCGGCGATCGCGAGCAAGCCCGCATGACCGAGCGGCGCCGACTGCCGGCATGACCGAGCTACACCGCAACGCCGCGACGATCCAGGAGCGGCTGCGCGAGGTCGGGCTCGAGGTCGAGCCCCGCCAGCTCGACACCTCCGCGCGCACCGCGGCCGAGGCGGCGGCGTCATTGGGCACCACGGTGGGCCAGATCGTGAAGTCGCTGGTCTTCTTTCGCGGCGAGGACCCGGTCATCGTTCTGTGCGCCGGGGACCGTCGCGTCGACGCCGAGCGGCTGGGACTGCGCGTCGCCAACGCCAAGGAGGCCAAGGCGGCCACCGGCTTTGCCATCGGCGGGATCCCACCGCTGGGCCACGACCGTCCGCTGCCCACGATCGTCGACGAGTCGCTGCGGCGCTTTGACATCGTGTGGTGCGCCGCGGGGACGACCCACTCCGTGTTCCCGGTGAAGATCTCGGCGCTGATCGACGCCATTCCGGGCGCCGACGTCGTGTCGATGTAGGCCCGCGGGCGGGGTCAGTGGGCCGGGAACGGGGTCGAGCTCAGCGAGCGCACGGTGACGCTCACCGCCTTGGCGCCGCGGTCGGCGCTGAGCTTGAGGAGCGCAGCGTTCGGGCCTGAGCTGACACGCGCACCCGTGACCGTGACGCTGTAGCCCAGCGGGTACATGTAGGGCGGGATCTCGATCTCGGTCGGCGCATGGATCCGCTGGTCCGGGGTGTAGCGATAGCGGTAGGTCTGGGCCGGCCGGTAGAACGACTGGGCGCCCGGGGTCCCCGCGGTGGCCCACGCGTAGGGGACCGACGTCGCCCGCGCCTGGTTGGGGTAGGGCTCGCGCGTCGTCTGATCAAGCAGGCCCTCGTAGGCCTGGCCGCCGGTGGGGTCGTTGAGCTGCATCGCCGCCCAGAACGCCCAGGACAGATTGTCGGCCTCGGCCTGGCCGACGGTTGACGCACTCAGGGCATCGTCGTTGGAGGCGCCGAACTCGTCCAGGATCCACGCCGGCCCACCGGGTTGATTGGTGTGAGTCTGCGCCCGCTCGGCGGTGAGCTCCGCCAGCTGCTTGGGGATCTGGCCGTAGGTATGAAAGGCCAGGGCCAGGCGCGGGAAGCGCAGCGGCTCGGTGATGCCGATCGTCTCCGGCGCCCCGAAGTCCGTGTCCCCGCTGGGCTCGTAGAAGACGACGTGGCTGGGATCGACGGACTGGATCGCGCCGATGAGGCCGTGCGGGAGCGCGTTCGGATGGTCGACGGCGCACGACCTGGGCTCGTTGACCGGACCGCCGTAGTCGCACTCGAGCTCGGGGTCGAAATGCTTGACCAGGTAGTCGTTGGGCTCGTTGTAGATCTCGTAGCCCAGCACGTTGTGGTTGCCCCGGTAGTGCCGGGCCACCGCCTGCCACACCCGCGCGTACTGGCCCTGCAGGTCGCCGCGGACGTCGTTGGCGAAGAAGTGGTGCATCGCGACCTGGACCGGATGCAGCAGGTAGAAGCTGCCCCAGCCGGGCGTCGGCCTAAAGCGCGCGCCCCCCGTACACGTCGCCCACAGCGGCGCGCCCTCGCCATTCCAAGGCGTGCTCCCCTTGGCGTTGAAGAAGGCCGAGCCGTACGCGTCGGAGTGCATGTCCACGATCACGCGCAGGCCCGCGTGGGCGAGCAGGTCGACGATCCGGTCCGTGTTGGCCAGGTAGCCCCGCATGGTGGCCGGGTTGTACGGGTCGGTGCCGTGCGTGAGCCGGGGGAACGGGGTGCCCGGTCTGTGCGGCCCGCAGTAGTGCGGGTCGTTGATCGTGGCGTCGGCCGGCCCGGGCTCGAGCCCCTCCCAGATGATCCCCAGCCGCACGACGTTGAAGCCCAGTTGGGCCAGCGTGTCGGCGTCGGCGGCGGTGAACCGGCGCCCCGGGTCATCGGCATCGGGCGAGAGCACGTAGGCGAGGCGAGGCCCCTGGGCGGGCCCGACGCAGGGCGTGCCGGCCACCGGCATGTCCACCGACCCCCCACCACACTTGGCCACCAGGTTGGCCCCGTGCAGCTGGAGCGCGCGGCCCTGGGCGTCGGTGAGGAACGGGCCGCCCTTGGCCTGGACGGTTCCGTCCCCGGCCCAGCCGTCGGCGTGGGCGACAGCGGGGGTTGCGGCGCCCGCGAGCGCCGCGCTCAGGACGATGGCGAGGCTGATGAGGCGGCAACGCAAGGCGCGGGCACTCTATCTGAGCTCCCAGACCCCGCCTCCCGATCCTTCCCGAGCAATGCCGTGACCCCGCTCTCGCCCCCGCGCCAACGCAGGGCCCCTCGCGCTACCGCCGGGCCAGCTCCAACTCGTCGCGCCCCACCGCGTGCCCGTGCTCGCAGCGCAGCTCAACCCCGACAGGCGCCTCGCACCCCTGGTGGCGGATCTCGACCCGCGCGCCTCCGGGCAGGACCCACTTGTCGCCCCACTGCATGAGGGCCACGAGCGCCGGGAGCAGATCGGACCCCTTCTCGGTGAGCCGGTAGAGCCGGCGCGTGCGCTGCCCGGGCTCCTGGTAGGGCTCGCGCGTGAGCAGGCCGGCGTCGGTCAACTCGCGCAGCCGTGCAGCGGTGACCGGCTCGGACAGGCCCGTCCGCTCGGCGAACTCCTCGAAGCGGGTGGCGCCGTAGAAGGCCTCGCGCAGGACCAGGAACGCCGATCGGGTGCGCACGACGTCAAGGGCATGAGCCATCGGGCAGCGGTCGGCGGTCCAGCCGTCGCGCGGCTCCAGCGCCCCCGTCATCTGAATCGTGGTTTGGGTCATCACACGCCGGAGTATAGCTGACTTACAAAGTCCTAAGCCAGTGTGGTAAGGTGCCCTGACTATGAGCTTCCTAAGTCAGACTCTCACCCGGCGCGCGGACGCGTCGCCGAAGCTGGTGATGGTGATCGTGTGCGCCGGGGTCGTCCTGGCCAGCCTCGACCTGTTCATCGTCAACGTCGCCCTGCCGGACATCGCGCGGGATCTGCACGAGCCCAACCTGGGAGATCTCTCCTGGGTGCTCAACGCCTACGCCATCGTCTACGCCGCGCTGCTCGTGCTCTTCGGCCGCCTCTCGGAGAGCCACCGGCGCGAGAACGGCTTCCTGCTCGGCGTCGCCATCTTCACCGTCGCCTCGGCGGCCTGCGGCGCCGCCTCCAGCCTCACCATGCTCGTCGCCTTCCGGATCCTGCAGGCTGCCGGCGCCGCCCTGCTCACCCCCACCTCGCTGAGCCTGGTCCTGGCCACCACCGCTCCCGAGCGCCGTCAGAGCGCCGTGCGGACGTGGACGGCCATCGGCGGCCTCGCCGCGGCGCTGGGCCCGGTCGTGGGCGGACTGCTCGTCGCCGCGAGCTGGCGGTGGGTGTTCTACGTCAACGTCCCCATCGGCCTGGCCGCGATCGTCGTCGGGTGGCGTCGGCTCCCCCAGGTCCCCGGCCACCCTGTCCGCCGTCCCGACGCGCTGGGCGCGCTCCTCGTCACCGCCGGGGTCGGACTGCTCACGCTCGGGCTGGTCAAGGGCAACGACTGGGGCTGGGGCTCGGCGCCGACGGTCATCACCCTGGCGGCCGCCGTGACGGCACTGGCCTTGTTCGCGCTGCACTGCGCCCGGGCGAGCAACCCGCTGGTCGACGCATCGCTGTTCCGCATCCGGGCGTTCAGCGGCTCGAGCGTGGTGGCGATCGTGTTCTCGATCGCGTTCGGCGCCATGCTGCTCTCGATCGTCCTGTGGGACCAGCAGGTGTGGGGCTGGACGGCCCTCCAGACCGGCCTTGCGATCGCGCCCGGCCCGCTGATGGTCCCGCTGTTCGCCTTCCTGGTGGCCGGGCGGCTCATCGCCCGCTTCGGGCCGGGTCGCGTGATCGCCGCCGGCGCGACCATCTACGCCGCCGGGGCGACGTGGTGGACCCTGCGCTCCGGGCTGACCCCGGACTATGTGGGCGAGATGCTGCCCGGCATGCTCATGACGGGCATCGGGGTGGGTCTGACGCTGCCGACCTTCATGTCCACCGGCGCCTCCGCGCTGCCGCCGCACTCCTTCGCCACCGGCTCGGCCGTGGTCAACATGCTGCGGCAGGTCGGCCTCGCCGTCGGCGTGGCCGTGCTCGTCGCCGTGATCGGGACCCCGCACACCGGCGCGGAGCAGCTGAGCGCGTTCCAGCACGGCTGGATCGTCATCGCCTCCACCGCGCTGCTGGCCGCACTCAGCGGGGCGGTATTGCTCAGGCCTCGGCGCGATCGCGCCCGTGAATCGGCCCGTTGGTCTGGCGCAAAGGCGACCCCGCCCGTTGTGCCCGAGCGGCGATGATCTCGGCCAGCACCGACACCGCGGTCTCCTCGGCGGTGCGGCTGCCGATGTCCAGCCCGCAGGGCGCGTGGATGCGCGCCAGGTCAGCCTCGCTGACGCCGGCGCGCTTGAGGCGCTCCTCGCGGTCGGCGGTCGTCTGACGCGAGCCGAGCGCGCCGATGTAGCCGGCGTTGGTCCTCAGGGCCGCGACCAGCGCCGGCTCGTCGAACTTGGGGTCGTGGGTGAAGACGAGCACCGCGTCGCGGGCACCGAGCTCGACCTCCGCCATCACGTCCTGGGGCCAGCCGATCCTGACGCTGGCCGCCGAGGAGAACCGGCGCGACCGGGCGAAACGGTCGCGGGCGTCGCAGATGGTGACCTCGTAGCCGATCTGGGAGGCGAACGGGGCCAGCGCCGCGGAGAAGTCGATGGCGCCGATAATCCACATCTGGGGCGGCAGCGCGTAGGAGCGGATGTGGACGCGCACGTCGTCGCCCAGCGTGGCGCCGTCTGAGCCGAACCGGCGCAGCGTCGTCTTGCCCTCCTCCAGGAGGCCCTGGGCCTCACGGGCGACGTTGCGGTCCAGCAGGTCGGTGTCGCGCAGGGAGCCGATCAGCGTGTTGTCGATCACCGCGAGCCGCGAGCCGGCGCTGTCGCCGTCGATGAGCGTGGCCACGGCGGCGGGGCGGCCGTCGGCGTGCGCCTCGAGCACGGCGCGCTCGACCTCGGCGGCCTCGCCGCTGAGCTCGTAGACGAGGATGTGGACGATTCCTCCGCACATGAGCCCCACCGTGCCGGCCAGCTCATCGGAGATGCCGTAGCGGAGGATCTTGGCCGGTGCGGCGCTGCCGGCGGCCAGCAGGTCCTCGGCCTCGGTCACCACGGCGCCCTCGACGCAGCCTCCGGTGATCGAGCCCTCGATGTTGCCCCGGTCGTCGATGACCATCATCGCGCCCGGCGGGAGCGGGGCGGAGCCCTCCACCTCGACCAGCAGCGCCTGCACGACGCGCCGTTCCTCGGCCAGCCAGGCGATCGCCGTGTCCTGAGTGGCAGCTACGACAGCGGAGTCGATCACACCAAGAGCCTATCCAGCCGCCCTCTCATGGCACGAAGCTTGCCCGCCGCCACCGCCGTGCGCAAGCTGACCTAAGCGAAGGCTTAGCCCACGACGGGCGGCTGGCGCTACCCGACGGCGACCGCGTCCGCGCGGGCGCGCTCGCCCCCGAGCGCCACCGTGGCTCGCGCGGTGACCAGGTGGTAGAGGATGAGGAGCTGAACCAGGGCCAGCGCCTCGGAGCGACGCAGGTCGGTGGCGACCGTGAACTCACCTAGCCGCCGCGCGCGCAGGTGCGTGGCGAAGTGCATGCGGGCCCAGATCGCCTCCTCGATCGCGGCCGCCTGCGTGGGCTCGATCTGCCCCGGGATCCGCAGGACGCGCTCGCCATCGCGCTCGTTCAAGGTCAATCCGTCAGGGCGTCCGTCGATGAACGGCGCCAGATCGGGATGGGGCAGCCCGTCGCGCAGGGTGAGCTCGGCGTCGAGGTGGTCGTCGCCGCCGTCGGTGGGCGGCAGGAAGGAGACGAGCATGTCGGCGTGGTGGCGCTGGGGGCGGATGAAGGCCTCGGAGTCGGGCTCGCGGCGGTCGAGCTCGGCCAGGACCTGATCGGTGGTGTAGCCGCGGCGCGAGCAGTCGCGCGCGACCTTCCAGCGGCGGCGCAGCTGCTCGGGCGGCGCCAGGAACACGCGGACGTCATAGACCTCGCGCATGGCCGGCCTGGAGTAGCCCAGCAGGCCCTCGATGATCGTGAAGCGCTCGGGGCGCACGTGGACCGCCGGGCCGAAGGTGCCGTCCTGGTGGCGGTAGACCGGCTTGAGGATCGGCTCGCCCCGGCGCAGGTGCGCCAGGTGCTGGGCGATGATGTCCATGTGGTTGCAGTCGGGATGCAGGGGCGTGATGCCCAGCTCGGCCCGCTGCGCGCGGTCGTAGCGGTGGTAGTCGTCGGTGCAGATGTGGGCGACGTTGTCCTCGCCCAGGACGCGGACCAGGCCGCGGCTGATGGTCGTCTTCCCGCTCGCCGAGTCGCCGACGACCCCGAGAATGACCGGGCGTGGCATCACGCGATGTCCTGGGCCTCGATGCGCATGAGCTCACGCGGGGTGGCGGCGATCCCTTCGCGCATCGCCTCGTAGATCCGGTTGGCGTGGCGCAGGCGGGCCCGCTCCACGGCGTTGCGCACGCTCCGCGCGTGGGCGAAGCGCGGGCGGGCGGCGCCCTGTGCCAGCTCGAGGCGCAGCGCGTCCTCGGCACCGGGCGAGAGCTCGTAGGAGGCCCCTGAGAGCATCAGCCGGCCGATGGCCAGCAGCTCGTCGGTCCCGTAGTCGGGGAAGTCGATGTGGTGGGCGACGCGCGAGGCCATCCCCGGGTTCAGCTCAAAGAACTCGTCCATCCGGTCACGGTATCCGGCCAGGATCACAACCAGCCGCTCGCGCTCATTCTCCATCACCTGGAGCAGGATCTCGATTGCCTCGACCCCATAGTCGCGCTCGTTCTCGGGGCGGTACAAATAGTAGGCCTCGTCGATGAACAGGACGCCGCCGTAGGCGCGCTTGAGCACCTCCTTGGTCTTGGGCGCGGTGTGGCCGACGTACTGGCCCACCAGGTCGTCGCGCGTGACGGCGACAACATGGTTGCGCTTGATGTAGCCCAGCCGGTGAAGGATCTCGGCGGTGCGCATCGCCACCGTCGTCTTGCCCGTCCCCGGGTTGCCGGTGAAGCACATGTGCAGCGTCGGCCGGGCGGAGCTGAGGCCGGCCTGGCGGCGCAGCTCGTCGACGACGAGGAGCGCGGCGATCTCCCGCAGGCGGCTCTTGACCGGGGCCAGGGCCACGAGCTCGCGGTCGAGCTGGGCCAGGACCGGCTCGATGTCCACGACCGGCGGGGTCTGACCGGCGGCCGGCGGCGCCTCGAGGACCGTCATGGGGTGGGGGCGAGTCGGTAGCGGACCACCCGGTCGTGGGTGTCGGCGCGCTCGGTCGCGAACGCCGTCTCGGTCGCCGGCCGGTTGACGATGAAGCTCAGAGCGGTCGTCTGGCGCCCGCGCCGCGAGTCGTAGGCGATGAGCTTGACGTAGTGATCGGGGTGGGCCTCACGGCACGCGCGGACCTCGCGCAGCACCACCTCGCAGTCCTCGGGCTCTAGGTCGAAGTACGGCTGTCCCCACATCTCCCAGTACGAGTTGCGCGGGTGGGCGTCGTCGGTGTACTCCACGCTCATCGACCACCCCTTGTCCAGCGCGTAGCGGATCTGCGCGGCGATCTGCTCGTCGGTGAAGTCGGGGAGGAACGAGAAGGCTCCCTGGGTGACGCGCATGAGCTGACCTTTCAGGCGAGGGTGGGCGTGACGACGTAGTCGGGCGTGTCGGTGGACTGGAAGTCGAAGGTGACGTCCTTCCACACCTGCAGCGCGGCGTCGAGCTCGGGGCAGCCGCGGGCGGCGTGCTCGAGGATGTCGGGCCCCTCCTGGAAGTAGTCGCGGCCCTCGTTGCGCGCCTGGATGATCGCCTCGACGGCGACGCGGTTGGCGGTCGCGCCGGCGGCGATGCCCATCGGGTGCCCGATAGTCCCGCCGCCGAACTGCAGCACGACGTCCTCCCCCAGATAGCGCAGCAGCTGGTGCATCTGGCCGGCGTGGATGCCGCCGGAGGCGACGGGCATGACGGCCGGAAGGGACACCCAGTCCTGATCGAAGTAGATGCCGTGCTCGGGATTCTCGGGCACGTGGTCCAGGCGCAGGGTGTCGTAGTAGCCCGCGATCATCGCGGGGTCGCCCTCCAGCTTGCCGACCACCGTGCCGGCGTGCATGTGGTCGACGCCGAGCAGGCGGCACCACTTGGCGACCACCCGGAACGACACGCCGTGGCTCTTCTGGCGGGTGAAGGTCCCGTGGCCGGCGCGGTGGAGGTGCAGGATCATCCCGTTGCGCCGGGCCCACTTGGACATCGACTGCATCGCCGTGTAGCCGACGGTGAGGTCCATCATGATGATCACGCTGCCCAGCTCCTTGGCGAACTCGGCGCGCTCGTACATCTCCTCCATCGTCGCCGCGGTGACGTTCATGTAGTGGCCCTTGACCTCGGCGCTGGCCGCCGAGGCGCGATTGACGCCCTCGATGCAGTACAGGAAGCGATCGCGCCAGCGCATGAACGGCTGGGAGTTGATGTTCTCGTCGTCCTTGGTGAAGTCCAGGCCGCCGCGCAGCGCCTCGTAGACCACGCGCCCGTAGTTCTTGGCGCTCAGTCCCAGCTTCGGCTTCACCGTGGCCCCCAGCAGCGGGCGCCCGAACTTGTCCAGGTACTCGCGCTCGGTCACGATCCCGTGCGGCGGGCCCTGGAAGGTCTTGACGTAATGAGACGGGATGCGCAGATCCTCGAGGCGCAGCGCCCGCAGCGCCTTGAACCCGAACACGTTGCCGATGATCGAGGAGGTCATGTTGGCGATCGAGCCCTCCTCGAACAGGTCGAGGTCGTAGGCGATCTTGGCGATGTACTCGCCCTCGCGGCCGGGGACCGCGGTGACGTCGTAGGCCTTGGCCTGGTAGTGGCGGTGGTCGGTGAGGCGGTCCGTCCACACCACCGTCCAGGTGGCCGTGGAGGACTCGCCGGCCACCGCGGCGGCCGCCTCGATGGCGTCGACGCCGGGCTGCGGCGTGATGCGGAAGGCAGCGAGAACGTCGGTGGGCTTGGGCTCGTAGTCGGAATCGAAGTAACCCATCTCGGCGTAGGGGGTGACGCCTGAGGCCCAGCGGTCCCTGTTGGTGTCAGCGGTGGTGAGCATGCGGGGCAGCGTAGGCGCGCACCGGCATAGAGGTCAAAGACTGATTTGCCTGCCAGTCATAGAGTCTCGGCTATACGTTTCCGCCGCATTTGCAGTTGTGGCCCGGCCGTGCGCTCCCTAGGCTCCGAGGCCCACTGATGCCACGGCCGATCCTCCTCGGAATCTGCGGCGACTCCGCCGCCGGCAAGACGACGCTCACGCGCGGGCTGGTGCGGATCCTCGGCGAGGCACAGGTCACCCACATCGATGGCGACCACTACCACCGCTACGCGCGGATCCGGCGCGCCGAGCTGGGGGTGACGCCGCTGCACCCGGACGCCAACCACCTGGACATCCTGGAGCAGCACCTCATCCACCTGCGCGCCGGCGAGCCGATCCTCAAACCCGTCTACCGCCACCGCGACGGGTCGCTGGCGCCCGCCGAGCACGTCACGCCGGCCCAGTTCACGATCGTCGAGGGGATGCTGGGGTTCCACACCGCAGCGATGCGCGACACCTACGACGTGCGGATCTTCCTGGATCCGCCCGAGGACCTGCGCCGCCGCTGGAAGGTGCAACGAGACTGCAGCCGCCGCAGCTACACCACCGACGAGGTCCTGGCCGAGCTCGACCGGCGCGAGGCTGACGCCGAGACGTTCGTCCGCCCCCAGCGCCGCTACGCGGACATCGTCATCTCGTTCATGCCCGGCGACCGCGGGGACCCCGAGCACCTCGACGCCAAGCTCGCCATGCGCCCGGGGCTGGCCCACCCCGACCTGCCCGCCCTGACCCAGGGCGACAGCCCCATCCGGATGGCCGAGCGCGGCTCCGAGACACAACTATGGATCCCCGGCACGATCGACCCGGCGCGCAGCGCGGCATTCGAGGAGGCGATCTGGGACCGCCTGCACTTCGCCAGCCACCTGCGCACCGACCGGCTGGGCGAGTTCACCGTCGGGACTGACCTGCACCGCTCAGAGCCGCTGGCGGTGACGCAGCTGCTCGTCCTCTACCAGCTCGTAACCGCGCGAGCGGCGGTGGCGCTCGGGGCCAACGGCGCCCGCGCCGACGCCGATCAGCCCGCGCCCGCGCCGCTCCCGGCCACGTAGCTCGAGCGCAGGTGCGCGAGGAGCTCCTGCACCACCGGCCGCGATGGCCCCACCGACGAGCGCAGCACGTACCAGGGCCGGCTGCGCGGCGCGTCGCGCAGCGGGATCTCGCCCAGCTGCCCCCCGGCGAGCTCGACTTCCACCGCGTCACGCGACACCAGCGAGATGCCCAGTCCGGCGCGCGCGGCCTGCTTGATGGCGCCGTTGGACCCCAGCTCGAGCACCCGCGGCGTGAGCCCCCGGTCGGCCAGGAACTGCTCGTTGAGTACGCGCGTCCCGGACCCCTGCTCGCGTAGCAGCCACGGCCGTCCGGCCAGCTCGGCGGCCGCGTGGGGCTTGCCCCGTGTCGCGGGGTCCTCGGCCGAGGTGATGCAGACGATCCGGTTCTCGCTCAGTGGCTCGGCGAGGAGCCGCTCGTCGCTCGGCGGCGTGCCGGAGATCGCGACGTCGGCACTGTGGCGCAGCACGGACTCGATCACGTGCGCGCGATTGCCGACGTCGAGGGTGAGCTCGACGTCGGGGTGGGCGTCTGCGAACTCACGCATCATCCGGGGCACGAAGGACTCGGCCGCCGTGGTGACGGCGGCGATGCGCAACCGCCGCCCGCTGGCCGCGGCCGCCTCGCGGGCGGCCCGGCGACCTCGCTCGAGCAGGCCGATGACATCGGCGGCGTAGGGCGCAAAGGCGCTCCCGGCGTCCGTCAAGCGGATCCCGCGCCCGGCGCGCTCGAACAGCTCCGAGCCCACCTCGCGGCCCAGCGCCGAGATCGCCGACGACACCGACGGTTGGGTGACGACCAGCTCGTCGGCCGCGGCCGTGACCGAGCCGCCGCGCACGACCGCCAGGAACGCCGTCAGCTGGGTGACTGTTATAGCCACAGCGCTAAGCGTACCGGCGACGGTTAGAACTGTGGCTAAGAGTCGGCCGGCGCGGGAATGGGCGGGGCAGGCGGCGCGGGCAGGGCAGGCGGGGCGGCGGGGTGACTGAGGAGGTCGCGCCCGGTGGGGCGGAGATCGGTGTCGAGCTCGAGCTGCCAGTAGTAGCGCGTGAAGGTGACGCCGTCGCGGAACTCCCCGATATGAGGCTCGATCCGCTCGCCCTGCGCCATTCGCACGATCAGCTCGGGATAGGTGCGGCCGGGCAGGGCGGCGTAGAGGTGGGCGGGGCAGGCGCCGCCGAACCGGGTGTTGACGTCGGTGATGCCCAGGCCGATCTCCTCGTCACGGAACGCCTGCACCGTGCAGGGCCCCCGGCACCCCAGCGCCTCGACGGCGCGGCGACCCAGATCCATGAGCTCCTCGTCGGCGATCACGGTGCCCTTGATCGACTCCCCGCCGCGTGACTCGATCATCGTCCGGGGGATCACGTTGAGGCAGCGGCCCTCGAGGTCGGACAGGCAGTCCATCGAGAACTCCGGCCCCTGCATGGCCCGCTGGACCATCGCCGGCTCGCGGATGTACTGCGCCAGGAACTCGGCCTCGCGCGCGTCATGGGCGAGGTGGATGGAGCGCGCCCCCGAGCCCCAGCGGGGCTTGATCATCACCGGGTACCCGTCGACGGCCTCACCGGGGAGGACCGTGGGCGGCGACGGGAGCCCGAGGCGCTGGAGCAGCAGGTGGGTCTCGTACTTGTCGAAGGTGGCACGGGCGACGTCGCCGTCGGGGACGAACGCGGGCAGCGGGTGGGTGGGGTCGTTTCTCGCGTGTCCGAGGATCTCGAGGTCCAGGTCGGTGAGCGGCACCACCGCGCCCACCCCGAACTCAGCGCACAGCTCCTGGAGCGAGGGGACGTAGGCGGGGTCGTCAAAGCGCGGCACCGAGCGCCGGTGATGAGCGGCGTACTGGGCCGGCGCCAGCGGGTTGGGGTCGGCGGCAACCGTCACCGCGTGCTGGGCGAACACCGACACGAGCGTGTAGCGCTTGCCCACACCGGTGAGCAGGACGGCTACGCCTGGGGGGGTGGCTGCCATCCGCCGCCGGCTCCTTTGTAGATGCCGCTCCCGCGGGCGACGAGGCCGAGTGTCCGCGACAGGATCTGCACGTCGAGTGCAAGCGAGCGGTGCTCGACGTACCAGAGGTCAAGCTCGATCCGCTCGGGCCAGGGCAGCGAGGCGCGGCCGTTGATCTGAGCCCAGCCGGTGATCCCGGGCTTGACCGCCAGCCGGCCGCGCTGGCGCTCGGTGTACTGATCCACCTGGCCCTTGAGCGTCGGCCTCGGCCCCACGATCGACATCTCGCCACGCAGCACGTTCCATAGGTTGGGCAGCTCGTCGAGCGAGTAGCGGCGCAGCAGCGTCCCCAGGCGCGTGATGCGCGAGTCGCCCGCGGCGACGGCCAGGCCCGCGCCGGTGAATTCGGCGCCGTCGACCATCGTGCGCAGCTTGAAGATCTCAAACAGCTCGCCGTCCTTGCCCACGCGCGTCTGGCGGTAGATGGGATCGCCCGGGGACTCGAGGCGCACGGCCAGCGCCAGGAGGGCCACCAGCGGGGCGGTGATCACGACCAGGGGCAGGGCGATGGCGATGTCGACCGCGCGCTTGAGGGTCACGGCGGTCATCGGGTGCCCTCGGCGGCCTCCCAGCCGGCGTGGGTGCCGTGGGCCAGCCAGTCCCACAGGCCGGCGGCCAGGGACGCCGTGGTCAGGACGTAGTAGCGCGCCACGAGCAGCGGGCGCAGCGGCACGAGCCCCGCGACCAGCGCGGCGGCGAGCAACCCCGCCTGGAGCACTGTTGCCGCCACGTAGACCCAGCCCTGCCCGATGAGCGCGACGGCCGCCCCCAGCGCCGCGGCGTGCAGGAACGGGGAGGCGTAGCGCAGCACCCGATGCGAGACGAGCATGGCTGCGTAGCCGGGGTCATAGCTGCGCAGCGAGAGCATCCCGCCCCGGACCATGATCGGCCAGCCGTGGCTCATCATCCGCCGCTTGCGGCGGAACTCGCCCTCGATCGAGGGCACCATCTTCTCGCTGGCCCGGGCACCGGGCGCGTACACCGCCCGCCAGCCGCGCTTGACCATGTTGAACGGGAAGGACAGGTCGTGGCCCATGATCGGGTCCACGACGATGTAGGAGTGCCGCCGTGTGGCGTAGATGGCGCCGTTGCCGCCGGTGACCGAGGCCAGACGGGACTCCAGCGCCCGCACCGCCATCTCATAACGCCAGTACAGACCCTCCTGATTGGTCCCGCGCTCGTTGACGAAGCGCACCTGACCGCACACGTAGCCGACCTGCGGATCGGCGAACGGCGCCACGAGGCGGCGCAGCGCGTCGGGCGCCCAGGTCACGTTGGCGTCCGAGAAGGCCGTGATGTCGTGGCGGGCGTGGCGCACCCCTGCGTCCTGGGCGCGGACCTTGCCGCCGCGCGGGAGCTCGAGTACCACATCGGCGCCGGCGCCGCGGGCGCGCCGTGCGGTGTCGTCGGGCGAGCCGTCGCAGACGACGATGACCTCGAGCTTGTCCGCCGGGTAGTCGAGCGCCCGCAGATTGGCGACCCGCTTGGCGATCACCTCCTGCTCGGCATAGGCGGCGACGATGACCGAGACGCCAGGCAGCTCGGCGTCGGACACCGGGTTGTCCACGCCACCCTTGCCACTCTCGCCCCGCCCATCCCGGACGCGATCGAGCGCGGCCAGCGCCGCCGGATAGCCGGCATGGGTGTAGACGAGCAGGCCTGCGGAGGCCCAGAAGGCGGTCTTGAGGAGCGTCACGGCCGCAGGATTGTGCCGCAGACGCGCCCGCCGCCGTTTGGCGAGCCGGGCGGCCTCACACCGCCGCGTCGTCCGGCCGGCGCCGCTTCTCGTTGCGCTGCTTGGCCACCTTGGGCGACGGGACGATGAGCACAGGCCGGTCGGCGTGCTGGAGGAGCGCGTGCGACACGCTGCCCAGCAGCACCGAGCCGATCCCGCCCAGCCCGCGGGATCCGACGACGATCGCACTCGCGTTGGCCCGGTCGGCCTCGTTGAGCAGCGTCTCGGTGATCGAGTGCTCACGGGCGACCCCGTGGCCGGTGGCTTGCATGCCGTGCGCGCGCGCCAGTGCAGCGCCCTCCTCGGCCGTCTTCTCGGCGTCGGCGCGGCTGGCGTCGTCGATCTGGCCGGCGTCGTCGCCCGCCATCACCGCGCCCGCGGCCGGATATCGGGTGAGGAGCTGCGCGTAGGGCTCCCAGGCCGTCACGACGACGGCCGGCTGGCCGGACACGATCTCAGCGGCGCGCTCGATGGCAGCCTTGGCATCGTCTGAGCCGTCGTACGCGATGAGGATCATGTGGAGCTGCCTCCGGGGGTCGGGTGGATGCGAGGGAGACGCTCAGGATCGCATGGCGGGCCCGGGCGCCGACGCCTGGATCCGCCGGCCTGACACCACCCGCGCCCGGATGCGGATCCAGTGGGCGTCGGGACCGGCGACCCAGCTGTCCAGCGCCAGGCGATCGAGCCGCGCGACCTCGTGACGTTGCGTCACCGGCTCGGTGACCCCGGCGATGATGACGCTCCATCCCGTGCGCCCGGCGGCGTCGATCTCATCGACCTCGAACCACGCCCGCGCGGCACCGAGAAGGGTGATCAGCTTCGTCCCCCTCATGCAGCGGAACACGACCGACTGCGACCGCTCGTCGAAGACGAAGTTGACCGGGCGGATCACCGGCGTCTGACCGGCGGTGAGGATCACGACCCTCCCGACCGCGGCCGTGCCGAGCAGGCGCAGGCATTCCTCGCGGGCGAGCTCGGCGAAGGCAGGGGCGGCGGAGGCGGAGGCGGAGGCTGACATCTCGATCACTGCTCAGCGTGCCCGAGCGGCGTCCGAGCGCCATCCGGGTGATCCCGCAGTCCGCGTCCGCAGACATCCCGGAGCCAGCACCGATAGCTTTAGTAATAAGCGGGACCGTGTCGCACAGGGCGTGTGGCACCGCGGGGCACGAGGAGATGACGCATCGTGACCTTCACCCTGGGCCCGATGGCGGGCCCGCCAGGGCGGCGCCCTTGTCCAGGGCGTCGAAGTCCAGCTGCAGCAGCGCGTCGACAACCGCCGGGTCGAACTGGCGCCCGGCCTGTGAGGCGATCTCCTCCAGGGCGCGCTCGCGCTCCCAGGCCGCCTTGTAGGGCCGCTCGTGTGTCAGGGCGTCGAAGACGTCCGCCACCGAGGTGATCCGCCCCGACACGGGGATGTCCTCGGCGGCCAGCCCGGCCAGGTAGCCGTTGCCGTCCCAGCGCTCGTGGTGGCTGACCGCGATCTCGGCGGCGAGGCGCAGGATCGGGGAGCGGGCGGTGGCGAGCATCTTGGCGCCGAGGTGGACGTGGCGCATCATCTCCGCACGCTCCTCGTCGGTGAGGGGCCCGGGCTTGAGGAGGATCTGCTGGGGGATGGCGACCTTGCCGAGGTCGTGCAGCGGGGCGGCGCGGCGGATGTCCTCGACCAAGGACTTCGGCATACCGAGCACCTGGGCCAGGCGCGCCGCGGTGGCGCCGACGCGTTGGGTGTGCTGGTGGGTGTCGTCGTCGTGGTACTCCGAGACCGCGGCCAGGATGGTCAGGCTCTCCAGGCGCGCCTCATCGAGCTCGACCGTGCGGGCGCGGACGGCGTCGTCGAGCTCGTCGGCGCGGCGCTCGGCGTGGCGCTGGAGGTGGCGGGTGAGCAGGTGGGTCCGGACCCGAAGCAGGAGCTCGATCTGGTCGATCGGCTTGGTCAGGAAGTCGCGGGCGCCCGCCGCCAGGCAGTCATAGCGGCGCTGGGCGGTCGGGTCCGAGGTGACGACGAGCACAGGCAGGCTCTCGGCGCCGTGGATGAGGCGGGCGATCGAGCCCAGCACGTCCAGCCCGGTCATGCCGGGCATGTGGAAGTCCAGGAGGACAAGGTCGGGTCGCTCGGCGGCGCACACCTCGGGGACGCTGCGCGGATCGCGCGTGCTGATGATGTCCTGGTAGCCGGCCTCGCGCAGCAGTCCGCTGATCACGGCGATGTTGAACGCCTGGTCGTCGACGATGAGGATGCGCATCGCGGTGAGGACGCCCTCCTCGGTGGTGGCGGCCGACGCCGCGTGCCACGGAGCGATGAGGGCAGGGGCGAGCCCGGGTTCTGCAGTTCGCATGTTCTAAGGGTCGACAGATCCCACCCAAAGTTGAGCGCCTCCCTGCGCGGGCGGACACGGCGGTTAGTTGTCCCCGCAACTACCTTGCTATCCTGCACCCCAGATGGAACTCGGACTCGCCACCTTCGCCGACCTCAGCTCGGGCGTCAGCCCGCAGCAGCGGATGCGCGATCTGCTGAAGGAGGCCGAGCTCGCCGAGCAGGTGGGACTGGACGTGTTCGCCATCGGCGAACACCACCGCCCCGACTTCCTCATTTCGGCGCCCGTGGTTGCGTTGGCGGCAATCGCGGCCCGGACCGAGCACATCCGGCTCTCCAGCGCCGTCACGGTCCTCAGCTCCGACGATCCGGTGCGCGTCTTTCAGCAGTTCGCCGAGCTCGATCTGCTCTCCGGCGGCCGGGCCGAGATCATGGCCGGGCGGGGCTCGTTCATCGAGTCCTTCCCGCTCTTCGGCTACGACCTGGACGACTACGACGACCTCTACGCGGAGAAGCTCGACCTGCTGCTGGCGATCCGCGCGCAGGAGCGCGTGACCTGGTCAGGCCGCCTGCGCGCGCCGCTCACCGAAGCCGGCGTCTACCCACGCCCGGTCCAGGACCCACTGCCCGTGTGGGTGGCGGTCGGCGGCTCACCGGAGTCGGTGGTCCGCGCCGGCGTCCTGGGGCTGCCGCTCACGCTGGCGATCATCGGCGGTCAGCCGGAGCGCTTCGCGCCACTGGTTGCGCTGTACCGCCACGCGGCGGCCGAGGCCGGCCATGATGCCGCGGCGCTGCCGCTGGCCATCAATACCCACGCGTTCGTCGGGGAGACCTCGCATGCCGCCGACAGCGCGTTTGCCGCTTCCTACCTGGCGATGATGAACCGGATCGGCCGCGAGCGCGGCTGGCCCCCGTCGGGGCGCGAGGAGTACGAGGCGCTGCGCTCGCCGCGCGGCGCCGTGGCCGCGGGCTCGGCCGAGCAGGTGGCCGAGAAGATCCTCTTCGAGCATGAGCTGTTTCACAACAGCCGCTACATCGGCCAGATGAGCGTGGGCGCCGTCGCCCACGCGGACGTGATGCGCTCGATCGAGCTGTTCGGGACCAAGGTCGCGCCGGTCGTGCGCAAGGAGGTCGCCCGGCGCCAGCCGGTCAGCGTGTGACGCGCGCGTAGAGCGCCAGGGTCGCCTGCGCCGCCACGTCCCACGAGTACGGTCCGCGCGCCGCGGCCAGAGCCGCCCCCGCCAGCCGTTCGCGTTGCACGGGATCGGTCACCAGCTCAGATAGCGCCGCGCCGAGGGCCCCGGGATCGTCGGGAGCCACGAGCCGGGCCGCACCGGCGGTGGCGATCTCCGAGAAGCCGCCGATGTCCGTGACCACCAGGGCCTTGCCGAAGGCCAGGGCGGTTGCCAGCACGCCCGATTGGTCAAAGCGCTGCGTGCGCGCGTAGGGGAGCACGACGACGTCGGCGCGGTCCAGGAGCGCGGCCAGTTCGCCGTCTGAGACAAAGCGCGGCACCCAGCGCACGCCCTCGCCGCCGAGCGCCCGCAGCGGCGCGATGTCCATCATCGGGCGCCCAGCGATCCACAGCTCGGCGCCCGTCACCCGGCGCCACGCCTGCAGCAGCGTGTCCAGGCCCTTGTAGGGGCGCAGCAGCCCCGCGAACAGGACCACCGGCCGTCCGCCAGCGCGCCCGTCGCCGCCAGCCCGCCCGTCCCCGCCACCACTGCCCGTGCCGCCGCCACTCGCGCCGCCGTCTGGGGACAGCTCCGGCGGCAGCGGGGCCCGTGGGGCGCTCGCCGCATGCGCGAAGGCGCCGTGATGGATGACGTGGACCCTCGCCCCGTCGAGGCCCAGGCCATCGACCAGCTGGCGTCGCCCGTACTCGGAGTGCACGACCACGGCGTCGACACGCTCGAGCAGCCGCCGCTGCGCGGCGAGCTGCCCCGGGCGCGGCTCGCGGGGCAGCAGATCGTGGGCGGTCAGCACGAGCGGGCGCCGTGGCAGCAGGTGCACATCCAGGACGGGCGTGGTCAGCCATTGAAAGTGCACGACGTCGGCCTCGGCGGCCACCCGGCGGTAGCGCAGCATGTCCGGGACGTGCGCGACGAGCTTGCTGATCCGCCGCGTCCGCGACCCGGCCGCGCCCACGGCGCGGTGGTAGAAGAGCTCGCGCCGGGCGTAGCCGTCGGGGTCGGGCACGTCGCCGTAGGCAAAGCGGCTGGTGACCAGTTCGACGTCGGCGCCGGCGCGGGCCAGCGCCGAGGCGAGCGCGTGGTCATAGGGTGGCGTGAACGCCGGGGGGTCGACGAGATGGACGCGCATCAGAGCTCGAGCCGCCGGCCGGCCAGGCGCGCCAGGCGCGAGGCGACGGCGCGCGCGTCCTCGCCGCCGAGGGGGTGGACCCGGGCGTCGCCGTCGCGCACCAGGCGGGCCACCGCGGGGGCCAGCGCCGCCAGGGTGGGCGCGCCGGGGCGCCGCCCATACAGGTCGCGGACGCAGCGCAGGGGGTGGCGCACGACCAGTCGCGTCAAGGCCAGCGCGCGGGCGCCGGCACCGTCATCCTCGCGGTAGTCGACCGTCAGTCCCTGGGCGGCGCGGCGACCCAGGGCCTCGGGGCGCGACGCTGCCTCGACGCGCGCCCCGGCCAACGTCAGCGCGAAGTCGGCCAACGGGTCGTCGCGGGCCGGGAAGCGATCCGCGACAAGGACCACGCGGGCCGGGCCGCGGGCCTCGCGGCGCGGGCGGTTGGAGAGCGCGAAGCCGGCCAACTCCTCCACGCCGAGCAGGGCATCGAGCGCGAGGAAGCGGCCGCGCTCGATGCGCCCGACCGGGGGCACGGGTGCCGCGGCCGGTGAGCCGTCCGGTGACGGCGATGGCCCCCGGGCCCCAGACCTCCTGCGATGCACAACGCGGCCCGCGGCCCGCGTCAGTGCGGGCTGGGGGGCAAAGCCGTCGTAGCGGCGGCCCAGCCACGCCCGGCCGGCGGCGTAGCCGCGCCACTGGCGGCGCAGCGCGCGCACGGTGGTGCGGTAGCGGTGCTCCACCGTCGCCTCCCGGCGCCCTTCCAGGCGCCACCCGGCGCGCTGCAGGCGCCAGGAGAAGTCAGTGTCCTCGGCGGCGCGCACACCCTCGTAGAAGCCGCCTACGGCCTCGAAGGCCTCGCGGCGCACCAGCAGGTTGGCGGCGACCGCGCGCGGCATGAACGGGTGGGCCAGGTGCGCGTCCTGGTCCAGGAAGCTCTTGGCGGCGCCGTAGCGGGCGGCCAGCCCGGGCGGGCGCGATCCTGGTCCCGCGACAGGGACGACCGCGCCGGCCAGCGCCCCCACGTCGTCGGCCACGCCGCCGGCGAAGAAGCGGTCGATCAGGTCAGCGGGAGCACGGCAATCGGCGTCCAGGAACAGGATCCAGTCACGGCGCGCGGTGGCGGCGCCCGCGTTGCGGGCGTGAGATGGCGACTGCTCGCCGGTGGCCGGCACCACCGTAACGACCGGGCCGCCGGGCCGCGCTGCCTCGCCGGGCCGCCCTGCGTCGCCGCCAGCCGGCGCGACCCCGGAATTGTCGGCGAGGATGAGCTCGTCCTCGGCGCCGACCGACAGCGCGCGCAGCGCATCCAGCGCCGACTCGGCCTCCGCGCGGCTGCCGGCGAAGGGCATGACCACGCTGACCGCGGGGCGGCTCACGACTCTCCCGGACGTGGACGGGGACCGGGGCGGGCGGCGCGCACGCTGGTCAGCACGGCGCGGGCCTGCGTCAGCTCGGCACCGTGGGCAAAGCCGGTCACCAGCAGGGCCGCCGGGATCATGGCCCACACCGCCGCGCGGCTGATGAAGCCGACGGCGCCCGAGGTCGGCAGGGCCAACTCCCCGGCCGCCGCAAGGCCGCCCACAATCAGCGTCAGCTGAGCCAGCCGCCGCCATTCGAAGTCCACCGGGAAGGCCCGTCGGGTGAGCAGGTGCATGACGCCCAGCATGACCACGTAGGCGCCGCACAGGGCGAGGCCGGCGCCGGCCAGGCCGAAAGCCGGCACGAGCACCAGCAGCAGCACCACGTTGGCGGCCAGGCCGGCGATCGCGGCCGGGAAGTTGCGCTCGGTCACCTTGGCGCGCCCGGCCACGGCCAGGAACACCACCCACAGCCCGTACATCGCCCAGCCCAGGGCCACCCACGGCAGCGCCTTGTAGGCGTCGAAGAACGCGGGCGCGGCGAGCAGCCGCAGCACCCAGCGGCCTTCGAGGGCCAGCCCGGCGACCACCCAACCGCTCACCAGCAGGTAGTAGGTGGTCACCAGGCCGTACAGCCGCGCCGCCTCGTTGTCGTCAGTGACCGAATACGCCAGCGGCGGCCAGGCGTACTGGAAGGCACGCACGATGAAGGCGACCGCCCCGGCCAGCTTGATCGCGATCGAGTACAGGCCGGCCATCGCCGGGCTGCGGTGGTGGAAGATGTAGTAGCGGTCGACGATGCTCAGCGCGTACACCGACGCCTCCGCCGGGACGGTGGGCAGCCCGAAGCGCAGCAGCACGCCCATCGCCTCGGCGTGAGGGTGAGACCGTCCCCGCCCGCCCAGCAGCTGATGGCGCAGCTTGAACCACAGCGCGAACAGGACCACCGTCGAGGCGGCGTAGTTGCCCAGCAGCAGTCCCTGGGCGCCGTCGCCGGCCACCACCACCAGCACCACCGAGGAAGCCACGGTCAGCAGCACGTTGCACAGCGACGCGGTGGCGTATAGGCGCAGGCGCTCGTCGACGCGCAGCAGGCCGTAGGCGAGCTCGAGGTTGGTGAACGTCCACAGGCCCAGCACCGCGATCCGCATCGTGGTGACGTCCCGGTAGCCCAGCACGACCTGGCTGACCGGGCCGGCCTCGACCGCCAGGATCACCGCGACGATCGTCGTGGCGACGAGGAGGAAGGCGACGGCGCGGCGGGCCAGGGCGTCGCGGCGGCCCTGGTCTGCGTCGGTGAAGTAGAAGCGCAGGAACGCCTCGATCATCCCGAAGCGCGCGAGGATGCTGATGAGGATGACCCCGTTGGCGAGCAACTCCACCACGCCGTAGCCCTCCGGTGAGACGTACCGGGTGTACACCGGCAGCAGGATCACGGCGATGAACTTGGAGACGACGTCGGCGACCTGGTAGGCCGCCAGCGACGAAACCAGGCGCTTGAGGTACGCAGTCACGCCGCCAAACGGTACGGATTGGCACGGGTGCGTTGACTGCGCCTGACCCGGGAGCTACCGTTTCCGACCCACAGGGGCTGAAGAATGATCGGGTGGGCACCGTTTCTGTTGACGGGCGTCGCGGGGGCGCTGGTGGTGATCGCCGCCCTCGATGACAGCTCCGGCTTCCACGCGTCGGCGTACATCTCGGGCGACACGGTGGCGACGTGGCTGCACAACGCGCTGAACGCGTCAATCCAATGGCTCTCGCATCTCGGCGTGCAGGACTGGGTCCTGATCGGTGCCGCGGTCTTCCTGCTCGCGTGGGGCTGGGTGCGTGCGGTCGCGTTCGTCCGGCTCGGCACCATCCAGATCGCCGATCTGAGCTGCGATGACGACAAGCTCGCGCCGGCCGCGGCCAAGGCCGTTCTTCAGCAGGCGCTCGGGGACCACGGGCTGCTGCCCCCCAGCGGGGTCCCCAGCGGCTCCCCGAGCGTCGCCAGCATCGCCGACGCCATCTCCAAGGCCCCGATCCCACAGGCCAACTGGCTGGGGTCGCTGATCGGGCTGATCCCGTGGCCGCCCTCGTCGACGGGCTTTCGGATCAGCGGCAATCTGCGGCGCACCGGGCCCGCCGACGGAGCGCCCGTGTCCTTCGCCTACGAATTGGTCTGCACGGGCCCGCGGCCGAGCGTCCACCTCGGGGAGGCCGAGGGCGCCGACCCCACCGCGGCGATCACCGAGGCCAGCCTCGACATCTACCGGACCATCGCGGCGGCCGCGCCCCACATCTACCCCACGTGGGCCCGCTGGCGCTCCAGGGAAGCGCAGGTCACGTACCGCCAGGCGATCGCGATCGAGCGCGAGAAGCGATACAACGACGCCCACGAGCGCTACATGGAGGCCTGCGCCGCCGATCCGGACAACATGATCGCGCGGCTGCGCGCGGCCAACTGCCTGGAGCGTGTGGCCTCCGGCACCAAGGACCCCGACAGCAGGTTCGAGGGCCAGGTGGAGGCCCTCGCCGCCTACACGTCGATCCGGATCAGACGTCCCAGCATCTTCGAGGCCGGGTTCAGGGCGAGCGTGCTCATGAGCGTCCTGGCCAGTGAGCCGGTGGAGAAGCTCGCCGGCAGCCACCTGCTTCAGGCGACGCTCGCCCGCTTCGAGCGCGCGACGGCGAAGACCGTCGACCCCCACGATTCGAGCCACGACGAGCTGCCGCGGTCGTCAGCGCAGGACACGCTCACCGCCCGCCTGGAGACGGCCGCACTCGCCGAGGCGCGACGCGCCCAGCGCCAGCTGCGGCCCATGCACACGCTGCGCCACGAGTACCGGCTCCGCCATCGCTTCGAGCCCACGGGCCGCGAGCGCCGCCAGCTGCGCAAGGCGCTGGGCGTCAGTCAGATGGCGCAGAAGGCGCGCAGCGAGCGCCGGCGCATCGCGCAATCGCCCGGCGCATCGCCCAGGGCCAGGGCCCGGCGCGCCGCCTCGGAGGCGCGCCAGTTCTGGTGGCAGATGATCGTCAAGTGGCATTACCTGGCGTGCCGCTGGCACATCGCAGGCTGGCCCGCTCACTACAACGCGGCCTGCTTCTATGCGCTCCTGCCCCGCGCCGAGCTGTGGCGTGGCCACCCCCGGGGGACGCGCCTGCGCCGGAGGTCGCTCCGGCACCTCGAGCTCGCCCTGGACCAGGCCGGGGACGCGCTGGACTGCGTCTACGTGCGCGACGAGGATCCCGACCTGAACTCGCTGCGCCGCCACAATCACCAGCGCCTCACCAACGCGCTCGCCTGCATGTGCCCCGACGAGCTCGTCATCCACTACCAAGCCGCGGAAGCGAACGGGACATGGAGCTTGCGCGCGTGGGGGCCGGCGGCCAAGACCGAGCCCGGCGAGGCCTCCAGCCCCCTCGCTCCCGTGAGCACCACCAACGGAGAGGTCACGTTCCGCGTCCGGATCTTCGACGAGAACTGCCCGCTCTGCTTCCGCGTCCAGCCACACTCCGCAACCGGGTGGCAGCTCATCCCGGCGACGCTGCTCACCGCGGAGATCTGGGTCCGCGCCGACGACGAGGATCCCGCGATCGTCGACGTCGACGAGCACCCCGTCACAGGGGCCACGCCGGTCATGGCGGAGGCCCCGGTGGCCGCCGCGGCTACGAGCGCACGGTGACCACGGCGCGCGGCGCGAGGGTGGGCGAGACCGGCGAGCGCGACGTGGTGCAGGCCTTGTCGGTGAAGAGCACGCCGACGACGTAGGTCCCCGGCGACGCCGGCTTGCCGCCGCGAAGGGTCCCGTCCCAGGTGCTCAAGCCCGCCCTGGTGGTGGCGGCATAGTTCTTGACCTGGCGCGGGCGGCCGCCGGTGACGCGGAAGATGAGGATCCGCGGACGGGCCGCGCCGGTGCCCGTGTAGTGGATCGTCACCGGCGTTCCGGAGCCGGTGGCGATGACTGCGGGCGTCACACCGGTGACGCGGACCTGCGGGCGCGTCGTCTCCACCGTGACGGGCAGGGCGGCCGTGCTATTGGAGATGATCAGCGTCCGCGCCTGGTGCAGGAGCGAGACCTTGATGTAGTAGTTCCCGGCGGGGGCGACGGAGCCGTCGGCCCGGCGCCCGTTCCACGTGAAGGTGTGGCGCTTGGGGGGCTCGGCGCGCATGTACACGTTGTTGCCGATCGTCCTCACCGGCGTGCCGTCGCGGTCGACGATCTGGACGGTGACGTTGTCCGAGCGGTTCTGGAGGTAGAAGGAGATGTGCATCCGCTTGTAGCTCACGAGGCGGATCCCCCCCTTGGCGGTGCGCCTCGCGCAGAGGCCGCCGTAGACAGGGTTGATCGTGTTCGGCACCGGCGCCGGCCTGCCCTGGATCAGCGGCGTGCTCACCTTGAGGTGCTGGGTGACGAAGAACGCCGCCACCGTGGCGATGGCCAGCGCGACGAAGGCCGCCACCGGCGCGCGGCTCACAGCGGGACCACCGCCACGTTCGGCACATCAAAGGTGTGGAAGGCGTCGAGCCCGCGCGGGTCCGCGGCACACAGCATGACCCGGATGCTGCCGCCGTGGCAGACGACGAGCGCCGGCAGCGGGCCGGCGGCGTGGATCTCATGCAGGGCCTCGGTGACGCGCTGCTGGTGCTCGAGCAGCGACTCGCCCTCGGGGAACCGGAACTCCGCGCCGGCGCGGCGCCAGGCGGCGTAGAGCTCGGGCTCGGCACGCTGGATGTCCTCCATCAGGAAGCCCTCCCAGCGGCCGCGCGCACCCTCGCGCAGGCGGGCGTCGAGCACCGGTGCCATCGCGATCCGCTCGCCGACGATCTCGGCGGTCTCACGCGCGCGGCTGAGGTCAGAGGCCCACAGCGACGCGATCCCGTCCCCGGTGACCCTGTCGGCCAGCTCGCGGGCCTGGCGACGCCCGGTGTCGTTGAGCGGCGTGTCGGTCCAGCCCTGGAAGCGGGGCGGCGGGAGATTGTCGTTCGTCTCGCCGTGGCGAGCCAGCCGGATTCCGCCCAGGCCCAGGTCCATGGCTATCCCAGACGCGAGGCGGGCCCAGCGAGCGGACCGGGCGCGACCGGGCGCTCAATCATTGAGCTCGGCGACCGCAGTGTCCGAGCGCAGCCCGACCCGGATGGTCTCGAGCGAGAGGACGTCCTCGGGGGTGATGTTGCCGAGGTTGACGTCGGGACCGAGCCGGCGCACAAACCACACCTGCTGTTCCTTGCGCGGCGCGTCGAACATGATCTTGTCGCCCGGGATGGCATGCAGGATCTCGTCGACGAGCCCCTGGCGCACCTCGCCGTCGTGGCGGAAGATGCCCACGGCGCCGCTCTCTCGGCCCTCGGCGATCACCTTCCAGGCGCCGGCCTCCAGCTCGGCCTGCATCTGCTCGACCCAGCGGTAGGGGGCCATGATGCGCGTGTCGTCCTTGGAGCCGACCTCCGAGAGGACGGTGAACTCCCCGGCCAGCCGGGAGATCAGCTCGAGCTTGCGGTCGAACTCGATGTTGAGCGTCCCGTCGGAGAGCTCGATGTGCTCGAGGCCCAGCTCCTTCAGCCAGGCCACGAGGCGATCGAGCCGGTTCTGGGCGATGGCCAGCTCTGTGAGCGTGCCGCCGAACATCACGGTGATCCCGTGCTCCTTGTAGCGGGCCAGCTTGGCCTCGAGGTTGCCCGTGGCCACCGCGGTCCCCCAGCCGAGCTTGACGATGTCGATGTAGTCGCCCGCGATCTCGACCAGGCCGTCGATGTCGGACACCGAGAGGCCGCGGTCGAGCACGTGGGTCAGCCCTTCCTGGCGGGGCTTCTCGGTGCGCGGGGGGAGGTCGAGGAGATCCTTCATGGCGGACATCGGACGGAAGAATGTAGCGACGAGGCGCGGCGGGTGACGGTACGACGCGCCGGCGGCGGAATCGAACCGCCGCGCGTCAGCCGGTCTGAGGCAGATTGGAGCCGGCCGTGACGATGACCTGGGTCGTACACGCGGTGGTGGTGCCGCAGACCTTGGCGCGATCGCCCTGGCTGGCCGCCTGGACCGACGACGGAGCGAGGTTCAGGGACTTGGCCACCGCCAGCGCGTCATTGCGGGCGCTCGTGTCGGTGTAGCCGACGATCGTGGCGGTGACCCCGGTCTCGGCCGCGTTCTGGGTGGCGCCGCCCTTGAAGCCGGCGGTCGTCAGCTTGCCCAGCACATCGGCCGCGAGGTGGTTCGTCGACGTTCCGTTGAGGACGGCGACCGTGACCGTGCTGGGCGTCACCGTCGCCGCGGCCGCCTTGCGCTGCTTGGCGGCCTTGGTCCTCCTGGCCGCGGTGGTGCTCGCCGACGAGGCCGACGACGACGCGGATGGCGAGTTCGACGACGAGCTGTTGTTGCTCGACCCGGTCACGAACACCAGCACGACAGCGATCACGGCGATGATCAGGATGCCGGCCAGCACGAAGAACACAGGGCTGATGCGGCGACTGGGCGGGCCCGATTGGCGCCCGCCGCGGCGCGGCGGAGGAGCCACCGGCGGCCGCTGCTGACGCGGCAGGGCCACGCGCGGGGGCGGTGTCGACTCGACGGGCGTACCCAACGTCGGCATGGGGACGACGGGCGGCCGGGCGACGCCGTTGCCGCCACCGGCGGGCGTGGACGGCGCCGGGCCGGGGGCCGGGGCAGGCGGCGGGGTCGCGACGGTGGCGTCGGAGACGTGCCCATCGCCGTTGGTGGAGGTCTTGAGCGCCCGGATCGAGATCTCATCGGGCTCGACGAGCGGGATGAGGCGCGTGGCGGAGCTGAGCGCGGGGGCGCCGACGCCCGCCGGGGCAGCCGGAATGGTCGCCACGGCGCCGGCGGGGACCTGCTCGCCGGGGACTGCGCGTGATGCCACGGCCGCGCGCGCGGCGAGGGCAGCGGCGGGCGGGGCGGCTACGGGAGCGCCGGTCGTCTGCGGTGCGGCCGCCTGCTGGGAGCGCTGGCGCGACAGATGATCGACGTAGAGCTGGAGCTGGTAGAGCTGCTGCTCGGCCTCGTCAGCGCGACGGCGGAGGTTGGCGGTCTCCCGGGACTGGGTGAAGAACAGGAGGACCAGCAGCGCCAGGCCGATGATGGAGGCGAAACCGGCCTTGGCACCCACCGAGTTGATGAAGTGCTGGATCGAGAGGGCATACGCGATCGAGGCCATGGGTTACGGGCGCAGTCTAAGGGTGGGGGGCGGCGCGTCGCCGGAGGGCAGAGTCGCGCGTGCACCGGACAGCTCTGACACGGTTTTCGCCAACGCGGCGGCGTCACCTTCGAGGACGAGCAGGTTTATGTCCGCGAACGTCCGGTCCACCCACTCGGGGTCCAGACGCTCGTGGCTGGCGCGCTGGATGCGCTGCACCGGCGTGGGCTGTGGATGCTCGTGGGTGTCGAAGAGCTCCTCGTGGAACTTCTCGCCCGGCCGTGCGCCGACGATGTCGATGACGATGTCGCGATCAGGCTCGAGACCCGAGAGCCGGATCATCGTCTTGGCCAGCTCGAGGATGCTGACGGGATCGCCCATCTCCAGGACGAAGATCTCGCCGCTGGCCTCGTCGCGCAGCGAACCGGCGCGGATGATGAGCTGGACCGCCTCCGGGATGGTCATGAAGTAGCGCGTCATCCGCTCGTCGGTCACCGTCACCGGCCCGCCCGCCGCGATCTGGCGCCGGAAGATCGGCACCACCGAGCCCGAGGAGCCGAGCACGTTGCCGAACCGCACGGTGGCGTAGCGGGTGCGCGGGTGCTTGGTGGCCTCCGCCTCGAGCGCCCATTCCGCCAGGGCCTTGGAGGCGCCCATCACGGTGGCCGGCTTGACGGCCTTGTCGGTGGAGACGAGCACGAACGTGCCGACGCCGATCTCCCCGGCGATGCGCGCCACCAGGCGGGTGGCCAGGGCGTTGTTGCGGATCGCCTCGACCGGGTTGCTCTCGGTGATGGCGACGTGCTTGTAGGCGGCGGCGTGGAACAGGACCGACGGCTGGTGCTCGGCGAGCACCTCGCGCATCCGCTCCTCCTCCTTGCAGTCGGCCAGGACCGTCACGGCGGTGCGGACGTGTCGCTCCTCCTCGAGCTCACGGCGGATCTCGAACAGGTTGTCCTCGGCGTGGTCGACGAGGACGAGGCGCCGCGGGCCCACCCGGGCGATCTGGCGGCATAGCTCGGAGCCGATCGAGCCCCCGGCGCCGGTCACCATCACGACCTCACCGGCCAGGTAGGCGCCGACACGCTGGAGCTCCTCGCGGACGGGCTCACGGCCGAGCATGTCCTCCACGCGGACCTCGCGCAGCTGGCGCGCGACGCGGAGCTGGCCTGACCCGTCGCGCAGCAGCTCGAACACCGTCGGCATCGTGCGCACCGGGATCCCGCGGTCGCGACACGCCGTGACGACGCGCCCGCGCAGCTCGCCCGGCGCCGACGGGATGGCGATCACCACCTCGTCGGGCTCGACCTCGTCGAGGACACGCGCCAGGTCGGAGTCGGTGTTGCCCAGGACTTTGAGGCCGTGCTCGTCCTTGATGCCGCGCTTGCGCGGGTCGTCGTCCAGGAAGCCGGCGGGCGTGAGGCCAAGGCCGGGGTTGCGCATCAGCTCGCGGACGACGAGGCGGCCGCCCTCACCGCCGCCGACGATGAGGACCTCGCGCGCGCCCTTACCGGCGCGGATGGTGCGGATGCGGCCCTCGACGATGAGCTGCACGGCGAAGCGGGCCCCGATGAGCAGGGCCAGGCTGAGCAGGAAAAACATCGCGATGACGCTGACCGGCAGCGCCACGGCGGTGGGGGGACCGAGGAAGTAGTGGGCTTTGTGGAGGTGAGGGACGCCCGGGATCTTCTGGAGCGTCGGCCACTGCACCGGGTGGAGCAACGCGATGGCCCCCACCACGATGACCGTCGCGACGAACACGCCCTTGATGACGGCCTCGTAGTCGCGCTGGCCGATGAAGCGCCACAGCCGCTGGTATTGGCCGAACACGCCGAGCACGACCACGGTGAGCACGGCGACCCACGCGATCGTGTCGGTCAGGAGATGGCCGTAGCGCTGATTGGCGCCGATCGTGTGGTTCAGAAGCTGGCCGTACCGCTGAGTAGGGCCGTGGAAGTCCCCCTCGAACCGGAGCCAGAAGGCAAGGAAGTATGCGAGCGCGACCAACAGACCATCAACCACCAGCTGGGGGAGCGCGTGACGATGGACGGGAAAGGCCGCGGATCTGATCCGTCGGCGCATGCGGCCGGGATTCTAGTAGCGGCTGTGTGAAGAACTGCTAAGCCGTGCGTCGGCGGGCCATGGGCCCGACCGAGCCCCGCGCCGGGAGCTACTTGGGAATGAGGACGCCCTCGGGGTGGCGTGAGGTCGGCACGTAGAGCGAGTCCAGGCGGTTGCACGAGCTGCCCGCCGGCTGGCGATTCGCGGTGACCTTCCACCCGTTGGGCAGCGCGAGGAAGTACACGTCCGGGCGTTTCTTGGCCAGCTCGATCTTCGGCCGGTAGCCGATCACGCCGGTGTTGCGGTGCAGGTACCAGGCCATGATGCTCACGTACTCGACGTTGAGCACCGGCCAGCCACACGCCTGGACCCGCTGAGGCCCGCCCAGCGCCGCGATGAGCGCGCCGAGCTTGTTGATCTCCGCGGTGCGCGCACGCTCGTGGTAGATGTCCTTGTGCTCGGCGCGGGCGAGACTGATCCCGTGGGGCAGCGTCACCGCCACCAGGACCACCGCGACCGGGATCCCCGCCCACACGGGCAGCGCGCGCCAGTAGCGCTTGGCGTCGAGCAGCAGCCAACCGACGGCGACTCCGGCGAGCACGCCGGTGAGGCCGGCGGCCTCGAACAGGTAGCGCGGTACCCCGGGGAAGCCGTGGAGGACGAAGGCGATCTCGATGACGACCCAGCCGACGGCCATGCCGGCGAGGGTCACGACGGTCCAGTTGCGCCGCAGCAGCGCCAGCCCGAGCACGAGCAGAGCCGCCAGCTGGATGGCGATGAAGTCCAGCGAAGTGAAGCGGTTGATCGTGCAGGTGATCTTGCCGGTGGTGCATTCACGCGGGGAGCGCAGCGCGAGCTGTCCGGCGATGTTCGGGCGGCCGTTGGTGATCGTCGGGACCCCGAACCAGAAGAACAGGGTGAGGACGGCGCCCCCGATCACGTCCTTGCGCAGGTTGGGGTGCTTGCGGATGAGGAAGATCCCGTAGACGGCGAGGAACGGCCACACCTCGGGGCGGCCCCAGCCGGCGAGCACGCCCAGCCAGAAGGCCCAGCGCAGCCGACCGCACAGGTACATGTCGATCGCCGCCAGGCAGACGCTCACGAGCATCGAGTCCGACTGGGCGCTCATCAGGTAGTGGAAGTAGTCCTGGATGCCGAGCACCGCGGCGCCGCCGAACAGCCCGGCGGCCCAGGCCGCCCACCAGTGTCCGCCCTCGCGGGCGGTGAGCCGGTAGGCGATTCGCCCGCCGAACACCGCGCCCGACAGCGAGATCGACACCGCGGTGAGCATCCACAGGTACAGCGCCCAGTGCCCGAACAGCGAATAGACGACGGTGAACACGAAGGTGAACGGCTTCCACGAGGGCGCGCCGCCCAGGTTCAACGTGCCATGCAGCGTGTGGTAGCCCCAGTCCAGCCAGCCGTACGGGTCATAGCCGGGGCGGGTGTTGGCCCACCGCAGGACGATCGCGGACACCACGACGACGCCGATGCCGACCAGCCACCACGTGGATCGCTGCAGCAGCGAACCGCCACCTGAGCCGTTGCGGCGCGGCGGCGAGGAGTCCTGACCCCCGGGGCCGAGGGAGTGCGGCGTCTCTAGCGTGGTGTCAGACACGAGGAGCCTCGCAACGGTACCAGCGCGCCAGGTGAGAACGCGCTCATCGACCCTTGGCGGGCCGCGAGAGCATCTGCACTAGAACCTCCGGATCACGGCGTACGCGCTCGTCGGCGGCCGAGGCGGGGTCGCGCTTGACCAGCTCGACCTGGTCAGGGTGCTCGAGCCGCGCGAGCCGGCCCTCGGCGATGAGCCGCTCGTCGACGGCACCGAGCCGGCCTTCGAACACCGTGAACACCGGCGTGCCCAGCGCCACCGCTTCTCGGTTCATCGTGCCCCCGGCGGAGACCACGAGGTCTGCGTAGGCGATGAGCGACTGCGCGTCGATCGCGCGCTCGGGGACGATGAAGCCGCCTGCGCTCGCCAGCTCGGCGCGCTGCTCGGGGGTCCGCGGCAGCACCACCGTCTGGGCGCCGCGCAGCCGGTCGAGCACCTGGCCGAACACGTCGTTTTCGAAGCGGTGATACAGCGACACCGCCGGTGGCGTGCGCACCACGGCGATCGGCTGGGCGTCGTCGAGGCCCAGGTCGGCGAGGATCCGCCGGTCGGGCTCGAAGTCCGCCAGGTAGTACTCCTCCTTGAGCCCCGGATACTGCGCGAGCTTGCCCCGCGCGCCGTAGCGGTCCATGCGCTCGGGCGGGATCGCGTCCGGGATGACCACGGCCTGGGCCAGCCGGCAGTTGACGTTGTGCTGCACGGTGGCCCACTCGTAGTCGAACGTGGTCGAGCATGGGATCCGCAGCAGCGCGGAGGCCACGGTGATGTCGTTGGAGCCGTGGCCGATGGCCAGGTGAAACGGGCCGTGGCGGCGGGCCCACCGGGTCAGCGCCACCGAGCGGTCGACCAGCCCGCGCGCCTTGTTGAGCAGGCCGGCACCGCGGTGGCGGCCGATCGCGGTGTGCTCGATGCCGAAGCGATCGCACAGCGCGAGCGTCTGCGCGAAGTCCCGGGCGGTGACCTGGACCTCGTGGCCCTGCGCGCGCAGGCGCTCGATCACCGGGCGCAGCACGAGGACGTGAGGGGAGTTGGTGAAGTCGACCCAGACGCGCATGGTCAGCGAGTCGGACGGTACTTGGGGACGCGGCGAGCGCCCGTGATCGGTCCGTCTAAGCAGCCGTCGCGAGGGCCGCGACGACCTCGCGGGCCTGATCGTCGGTCAACACCGGGCTGATCGGCAGCGCGACGTTGGTCGCCGAGATCTCCTCGGTGACCGGCAGCGGCGCGACGTCCTTAACGTAGGGCGCCATCGCGGGCTGGCGATGCAGCGGCACGCGGTAGTAGCCGCGGGCCTGTATGCCCGCGGCTGTTAGGGCCTCGACGAGCTTGTCAGCCCGCGGGTGCGTGACCGCGAACAGATGCCATGCGGGGTCGACCTCATCGGGCACCGAGGGCAGCCCCACATAGTCAGCGACGCCTGCCTGCATGTAGGCTGTGGCCGCAGCACGGCGACCATCGCACCAGCTGTCCAACTCGGGCAGAAGCACGCGAAGGATCGTTGCTTGGATCTCGTCCAAGCGCGAGTTGTAGCCGACGTATTGGAACGTCTCCTTGTCGCGCGAGCCGTGGAACCGCAGTGAGCGAACCACGGCGGCCAGCTCGTCGTCGTTCGTGACGACAGCGCCCCCGTCGCCGAACGCGCCAAGGTTCTTGGACGGATAGAACGAGAACGTGGCGATATCACCGAACGTGCCGGCCATCCGACCGTTCCTACGGGCACCGGCCGCCTGAGCGGCGTCCTCGAGCACGGGTATGCCCAGTTCACGAAGATCAGGGGCGGGCAAGCCGAACAGATCTACCGCCACGACGGCGGTCGTTCGCGGGGTTAGTGCCGCGCGAACGGTCTCAAGCGTGACGTTGCGGGTGTCAAAATCGACGTCGCAGAAGACCGGCCTCGCGCCAGCGTTGACCACCGCCTCCGCGCTCGCGTAGAACGTCAGCGCCGGAACGACCACGTCATCGCCGGGCATGACGCCGAGGGCGCGCAACGCGATCGTGATCGCATCCGTGCCGTTGGCAACGCCGACGGCGTGGCGTGCGCCGAGGTAGGCGGCGAACTCCTCCTCAAACGCGGTCACGTTGGGGCCTAACACGAAGCGGCCATCGGCCACGACTGCCGCGACCCGCTCCAGGATCGTCTGGCGCAAGGGAGCAATGGGCGTGGCGTTGTCGAACAGCGGGACGGCCATGAGCGGTACCTTAGATGAGACCCCGCTCACAGTGCCCGCTCCGGGGTCCTGCGGGGGATGGTCGCCGCTAGTCTAAGCGCCAGTGCCGCTCCTCCTGGCCTCCCTGACCGCTCCGCTGGTCAACCTCGCCACGCATCTCATCGACAGCATCGGGCTGGCAGGCGTCGCCTTGCTCACGCTCAGCTCGGGCGTGATCGGGATCCCGGGGACCGAGCCGACGATGCTCTTCGCGGGCTTTGACGTGTTCCAGGGCAACCTCACCCTGCCCGGGATCATCGTCGCGGGCGTCATCGGCGACGTCGCCGGCGCCTCGATCGCCTACTCCATCGGCTACTTCGGACGGCGAGAGCTCCTGGAGTCCCACGGCTCCAAGCTGCACGTGAGCGCCGGAGGCCTGGATCGCGCCCATCGCTGGTTTGACCGCTACGGCTCGCCGGTCATCTTCGTGTCGCGCTTTTTGCCCTTGATCCGTGCGGCGTTCCCCTATGCCGCCGGTGTGGCGCGGATGCCGTACCTGCGCTTCGTCACGATGGCCACGCTCGGCTCGATCCTGTGGATCGGCGGCCTCGCCGTCCTGGGGCGCGAGGTCGGTGCGCAATGGCAGACCTGGCGCCATCACCTGGAGTACGTCGACTACGTCGGCGCGGTGATCCTGGTGGCCGCCGTGGTCTACCTCATCGTCCGGTGGAGGCGGTCGCGCAGCGAGAATGGGGGCGCCGGCAAGGCGGAGCCGGCGGCGGATGTCGTCGCCGACTGAGCAGCGGCCGCTGGAAACGGCACCCGCCCGCCCGACGCCCGCCACCCCCGCCCAGCCCCATATCGCCGTCGGAGAGGCGCTCGTGCTGGGGACCCTGCACGGCCCGGCGGAGCTCCTGCCGATCTCCTCCTCCGGCCACATCGCGCTCATCCCCTGGCTGCTTGGGTGGGACTACTGCGACGTCGACGCCGAGGTGCGCAAGGCCTTCGAGGTGGCGCTGCACGCCGGCACCGCCGCGGCGCTCCTGATCACGCTGCGCGGCGAGGTCTCCGATGCCGTCCACGACATGAGCCTGCGGATCGCCGAGCTCATCGCGCTCTCGTTCGTGCCCCCCGCGATCGTCGGCTACACGCTGGAGCGCCCGATCGAGCGCCGCCTCGGCACCCCCGGCACGATCGCGCTGGGCCTGGTGGTGGGCTCGGTGGCGATGGCCCGGGCCGACCGCACGCCCCAGACGCGGACCTCACACGACGCCGGGCTCGCCGACGCCCTGTGCCTCGGGATCGCTCAGGCGTGCGCCCTGCTCCCCGGCGTCTCACGCAACGGCGCCACCCTGGCCGCGGCCCGGCGGCGGGGGTTCACCCGGGAGGACGCCAACAAGCTGTCACGTCACGTGGCGCTGCCGGTCATCGCCGGCGCGACCCTGCTCAAGACCGTCCGGCTGGTCCGCCGGGGCCTGCCGCCGCGCAGCGCGCTCCCCATCGCGCTCGGCGCCGGCGCCTCGTTCGCGTCGACGCTGGGCTCGACATGGCTCATCCGGCAGGTGGAGCGCGACCGGTCGCTGCTCCCCTACGCCGCGTACCGCCTGGGGTTGGCGGCGGTCGTACTGGGCCGCCTGGCACAGCGGGCGGGGTCCGATCCATATACGACAATGGCATCGTGACCGACGCCTACGCAGCCGCGGGAGTGGACACGCGGCAGGCCGACCGCGGCGTCGCGGCCCTTGTCTCCGTGCTGAGCTCGATCGAGACGGGGCGCGAGCGCCTGTCGGTGCCGCTGCCCGGGCACTACGCCAGCGTGATCCGGATCGGGCCCAACCTCGGCGTGGCGCTGGCCACCGACAGCGTCGGCTCCAAGGTGATCGTCGCCGAGCAGGCCCAGCGCTTCTCCACCATCGGGATCGACTGCGTGGCCATGAACGTCAACGACCTCATCTGCGTGGGCGCCGAGCCGCTCGCGCTGCTCGACTACCTCGCCGTCGAGTCCGCCGACCCGGACCTGCTGGCCGAGCTGGCCGAGGGGCTGCGCGCCGGGGCACAGGACGCCGGCGTCGAGATCCCCGGCGGCGAGGTCTGCCAGCTGCCCGAGGTCATCCGCGGCCACCCGTCGCCCTACGGCTTTGACCTGGTCGGCTCGGCATTCGGCACGGTGGCGCTGGACGCCATCGTGGACGGCAAGGCCTGCGCCCCGGGCGATGCCGTCATCGGGCTGCCCGCGTCGGGCGTGCACTCCAACGGCCTCACGCTGGCGCGGCGGGTGCTGCTGGAGGAAGGCGGCCTGGCGCTGGACGCGCGGCCGGCCGAGCTGGGCGGCGCCAGCGTGGCCGACGTGCTCCTCGAGCCCACCGTCATCTACGTCCGGGCGGTGCTGGAGCTGCTGCGCTCCGACGTCGCCGTCCATGGGCTGGCCCACATCACCGGCGGGGGCCTGCTCAACCTGCTGCGCCTGGGCGACCGCGTCGGGTTTGAGATCACCGAGCCCCTTGGGGTGCTCCCCGTGTTCTCCCTCATCGCCGAGCTGGGCAACATCCCCGCGGCCGAGATGTGGGAGGTATTCAACATGGGGTGCGGCTTCTGCGCCGTCGTGCCCGCCGCGGACGCCGAGCGCGCCGTGGCGCTGCTGGCGGCCCGTCACCACGGGACCGCGGTCATCGGCCGGGTGACCGATTCCGCCGGGCGCGTGAGCATGCCCGGCGTGGGCATCGAAGGCGAGGGCGGGCGGATCCGGGCGGTCTGACGTCCCGTGGCCCGAGTTCCTAAAGAGAATCTCACTGAATCCGACGTGCACGTGCGCCGCCAACCCGCCCTCCGGGTCGGCGCGTGCCGCACAATACGGACCGACGCATGAGCACCCTGGTGGGCACCAGTCTCAACGGCCGTTACCGTCTGGAGGCGAGGATCGCCGCCGGGGGCATGTCGACGGTCTATCGCGCCCTGGACGAGACGCTCGAGCGCCAGGTGGCGGTCAAGCTCATGAACCGCGAGGTCGCGACGGACTCCGACCAGCTCGAGCGCTTCCGCCGCGAGGCCCGCGCCGTGGCGCAGCTGTCGCATCCCCACATCGTCGGGGTGATCGACGCCGGCGAGGACGACGGCCGCCCCTACATCGTCTTCGAGTACGTCGAGGGCGAGACGCTCAAGGACCGGATCCGCCGCCTGGGCCGCCTGCCCATCACCGAGGCCGTCGCCTACGCGATCGAGATCGCCCGCGCCCTGGGGGCGGCGCACGCGCGCCACATCGTCCACCGCGACGTCAAGCCCCAGAACGTGCTCATCGACCACGAGGGGTCGGCGAAGGTCACCGACTTCGGCATCGCGCGCACCCTCGAGGAGGACGGGCTGACCGCCGACGGCCGCGTGCTGGGTACCACGGACTACGTCTCGCCCGAGCAGGCGCTCGGCCAGGACGTCACCGGGCAGTCGGACTTCTACTCGCTCGGCGTCGTCCTCTACGAGATGCTCACCGGGGAGGTCCCGTTCACCGGGGAGAGCCAGGTCGCCGTGGCGATGAAACACGTGCGCGAAACGATCCCCGACGTCCAGCTCAAGCGCCCGGAGATCTCGGCGGCGCTGGCCTCGGTGGTGGACACCGCCACCGCCAAGCGCCTGGATGAGCGCTACGCCGACGACGCGGAGCTCATCGCCGACCTCGAGGACGTGCTGGCCATCGAGACCGCACGCTCGGGCAACGTCACCGGCGAGGTCACCACGGTGCTGCGGACGCTCCCTTCGCGCAAGCGGCGGCGACTGCCGCTGCGCTGGCGTCAGCCGGCGCTGGTGGTCGTGCTCGGGCTGATCCTGGCGGCGGCGGTGGTGGCAATCCTCGTGTTCGCGGCCAACAACACCCACCGCGGCACCCCGGGGCTGCCCCAGCCGGCGCCCAAGAGCACCCCACACCAGGTGCAGCCGTGCGACTCCTGCGCCACCGACTACAACCCCGACGCGCTCAGCGGTCCCAAGAACCAGCACCCCGAGCAGACCGGCTTCGCCATCGACGGCAACCGCAACACCGCGTGGTCGACCGAGAGCTATCTGGGCGACAACCTCGGTAAGCCCGGGGTCGGGATCTATGTGGACTTCAAGCCCGGGGTCGTGGGCGGCTCGATGGTGATCGACACCGACACGCCGGGGTACGCGGCCACCATCTACGCGACCAACTCTCGACCCAACCCGGACACGTTCAACTCCGGACCAGGTGGCTGGGTCAAGGTGGGCAGTGCGGCGAGCGTGCACAAGACGCAGACGATCAAGCTCAGCTCGACCACCAAGTACCGCTACTACCTCGTGTGGATCACCAGCCTCGGCAACCACAGCCACGTGGACGTCAACGAGATCGCGCTGTACACGAAGTAGCTACCAGGTGCGGGCACGGCTCGGCGCCGAGGGCCATCAGTAGCTGAGCTTGCCCTCGGCGGCGTAGCGCTCGAGCGCGAGCGCGACCAGCCGGTCCAGCAGCTCCGGGTACTCGATCCCGCTGGCGGCGAACAGCGACCCGAACACGCTGGTGGGGGTGAACCCGGGCATCGTGTTGAGCTCGTTGACCAACACGTCTGAGCCGATGACGAAGAAGTCGACTCGCGCCAGGCCCTGGCAGCCTGACGCCACGAACGTCCGCACCGCCAGCTGGCGGATCCGCTCGCGCACCTCGGGCTCCACCCGCGCCGGCACCATCAGGCGCATGCCGCCCTCGGTGTACTTGGCCTTGTAGTCGTACCAGCCGCCCTCGCCGCCGGCGAGCAGGATCTCCCCCGGCTCGGAGGCGATCGGGTCGCCGTTGCCCAGCACCGAGCACTCGACCTCGCGCCCGGCGGCGAAGGCCTCGACGATGGCCAGCGAGTCGTGCTGGAACGCGGTCGCCAGCGCGGCCGGGAGCTCGCCGGGGTCGTCGACCTTGGCGATGCCCACCGAGGAGCCCAGGCGGGCCGGCTTGACGAACGCCGGATAGCCCAGGTCCGCCACCTCCCGTGCGGTCGCCTCGGGATCGGCTGTGTGGGCGAGCTGGTCGACGGCGCGGTAGTCCACCTGTGGGATCCCACGCTCGGCCATGAGCTGCTTGAACACCACCTTGTTCATGCACAGCGCGGAGGCGAGGACGCCGGCGCCGACGTAGGGCACGTCGAGGCACTCGAGCAGCCCCTGCACCGTCCCGTCCTCGCCGAAGGGCCCGTGCAGCACCGGGAAGACGACGTCCACGTCGGGCAGGCCCGACCCGAGCGCGACGGTCACCGTCTCGCCGTCGCGGCGCCAGACGCCATCGCGGCCGATCTGGATCTCTGTCACGGAATGACCCGCCGTGCGCAGGCCGTCGGCCACCGACGCGCCGGACGCCAGCGAGACCTCGTGCTCGGAGGAGCGCCCTCCGGCGAGCACCGCCACCCGCTGGGCGCTCATTGGCCGTGCGTGGACGTGGTCGGCGTGGTCGAGGTCGTGGGCGTGGTCGAGGACTTCGTGGTGGACGTGGTCGTGGTGGTGGTGGACGAGCTGGTCTGTGCGAGCTGGCCGACGGTGATGGTGACGGTGGTTCCCTTCTTGGCGGTGGAGTTCGGACCCGGGCTCTGGGCCACCACGACTCCGTTCTTGGCCGGGTTGGTGACATTCCGGGGGACCTGGGTGACCTTAAAGCCCGCGGCGTCGAGAGCGCTGACCGCCCCCGCCGCCGGGTCGCCGATGACCGTGGGGACGGTCGTGGTCGCGGGTGCCGTGCCCACGGTGATCGTGACCTGCGACCCGGTCGCGGCGGTCGTGTTGCCGCTCGGGCTCTGGCCGATCACATTGCCCACGTCGGACTGAGACGACGCGGGCTGGTTGTTCTGACGGACGTTGAAGCCCGCGCGGGTCAGATCCTCGGTGGCCTGGGTCTGGCTCTCACCGACCACGTTGGGGATCTTCTTCTGCGGCTGGCCGCTCGAGACGAACAGCGTGACGCCCGCCCCGTGGGGCACCGAGCGCGCCGTCCCCGGGTTGGTGCCCGTCACCTGGCCCGCGGTGAACCGGTTGGAGCTCTGCTGGACCACGTTGGAGACCTTGAGCCCGGCCCGCCTGAGGGCCTTGGTGGCCTGGGCCACCGTGAGCCCCTGCACAGAGGGCACCGACACGTTGCCCGGGCCGCTCGAGACGCTGAGGGTCACCGTGGAGCCCTTGTCGGCCTTGGTACCGGCCGCCGGCGACTCGGAGACGACGATGCCCGAGGGCCTGCGATTGACCACCGGCACGGTGGACACCTGGAACTTGGCCTGCTCGACGGTCGCTCGCGCCGTGGCGATCTGCTCGCCGATGACCTTGGGGACCAGCACCTGCTTGGGCCGCGTCAGGAAGTACGCGGCGGCAGCCGCACCGGCGATCAGGAGGACCACGAGCAGCACCCAGCCCCACAGCGCCCAGCCGCGGCCCTCGCGCTCCTCGGACGGGCGGACTGCGGACATCTCGCCCGAGCCGTTCGTGGCCTGCGACTGGGCGTGCTGGTAGGCGGCCAGCCCGGGACCCACGATCGCCGCCCCGGCGCCCGCCGCCGCCCCCGCGGCGGCCACGGCGGCCATGCTGGCGGTGTGCTGGCCCGCGCCGGCCGAGCTGATCGCCTCGCGGCAGTGCTCGAGCACGGTGATGAGCTGGTCGGCGTCGGCGGGGCGATCCGACGCGTTCTTGTTGAGCACCCAGAGCACGGTCTGCTCGAGCTCAGGCGGGATGTTGGGGTTAATCGAGCTCGGCGGAGGCGGGGCCTCGGACACGTGCTTGAGCGCGATGCTCACAGCCGAATCGGCCTCGAACGGGACGCGCCCGGTGAGCATCTCGTAGAGCACGACGCCGATCGAGTACAGGTCAGAGCCGGCGTTGACGGCGTGGCCCTGCGCCTGCTCGGGCGAGAGGTACTGCGCCGTGCCCATGATCGAGCCCGTCTCGGTCATGTCCGAGGCGCCGGCGCGCGCGATGCCGAAGTCGGTGACCTTGGCGTGGCCGGAGTCGTCGACGATGACGTTGTGGGGTTTGAGATCGCGGTGGATGATCCCGCGGCGATGGGCGAAGCGCGCCGCCTTGAGGATCTGAATGGTGATGTCGATGGCGCGCAACGGGTCCAGCGGAGCCTCGTCGCGGATGAGCTGCTTGAGCGAGCGCCCCGGGAGGTACTCCATGGCGATGTAGTACGTGTCGTCGAACGTGCCGCGGTCATAGACGCTGACCACGTTGGGGTGCTGGAGGCCGGCGGCGGCCTGGGCCTCGCGCCGGAAGCGTTCGACGAAGTCGGGGTCCTGGGCGAAGCGGTGATGCAGGAGCTTGAGCGCGACCTTGCGCCCGAGCTGCTGGTCCTCGGCCAGGAACACGTCGGCCATGCCTCCCGAGCCCAACCGCGACACGACCCGGTAGCGCCCGTCGACCATCGTGTTCGGAACCGGGTCGGCCATCAGCGTGCGCTCCTGGTCGGCTCTCGGTCCATGGTGGTCACCGCTACTTGCCTTCCCCCAGGAGCGTCTGGACGATGTCGCGCGCGATCGGGGCGGCGACCTGGCCGCCGAACTGGCCCTGCGTCTTCTCGATCGTGACCGCGATCGCCACCTTGGGGTCGTTGGCGGGAGCGAACCCGATGAACCACGGCTGGGTCAGGCCCGACCCGGTGGTCCCGATGGACGCCGTTCCCGTCTTACCGGCGAACGGGATCCCGGCGCCCAGCTTGGCGGGGGTGCCGGTGCCCTCGTCGACGACGGTGCGCATCATCAGGTTGACCTGCGCGGCCGTCTTGGCGCTCATCACCTGGTGGTAGGCCGTCGGATCGAACGTCTTGACGGTGCGCCCATCGGGATCGACCACCTTCTGGCTGAGCAAGGGCTCCATCAGCTTGCCCCCGTTGGCCACCGCGGCGGCGACCATCGCCATCTGCATCGGGGTCACCAGGAGCCCGCCCTGGCCGATCCCGATGCGGCCAATGTCCTCGTTGGGGCTCGCCGGTGGATACGGCCGGCCTTTGAAGTTGTAGGGGCGGCTCGTGCGCAGCTCGTCCTTGGGAAGGTCGATCGGCGGAAGCGCGTAGAAGCCGAAGCGCTTCATGTACCTGGTCATCGTCGGCCGCCCGACGTTCTGCGCCACCTGGGCGAAGACGGTGTTGACACTCTCCGTGAGCGCCTTGGTCAGCGTGATCTGACCGAAGCTCTGGTTGTTGTCGTTCTGCAGGGGCACGCCAGAGATCGTCTTGGGGGAGTCCCCGTTGATGAGCGAGTCGGGCGTGTACTTGCCGCTGTCGATGGCGGCGGTCGCCGTCACCACCTTGAAGGTCGAGCCCGGCGGGTACTGGCCCTGCGTTGCGCGGTTGAGCTGGCACGCGTCCGAGCAGGGCGCGTTGAAGTGGTTGTTGTCATAGCTGGGGTTGGAGTACATGGTCAGCACCGCGCCCGTCCGTGGATCCAACGCCACGACGGAGCCCGCGCGTCCGGCGAGTTCCTGGCGCGCGAGTTGCTGGGCCTTGGGATCGAGGTTGGTGTAGACGTCGTCGCCGAGCGTCTGGTTGCCGCCGAGCGGGCCGAAGACCGAGTTCAGAGTCGTCGCCGGGCCCTTGAGGTCATCGAGGCGGTACTGCTCCAGGCCCGCCGACTGGCGGGTGATGAGGTTGGAGTAGCCGACCGGCTGGGCGAACAGCGGCCCCTGCGGGTACGTGCGCGTCCAGTACCCGGTCTTCTTTTGCCTGACGGATCGCGCCAGCGTCTGGCCGTCGTCGGCGAGGATCCGCCCTCGCTTGATCTTCAGCTCGGTGATCAGCGTGCGGCTGTTGAGCGGGTTGTTGTTGAGTGCCGTGGCGTCGAACACCGTCCAGCGCGTCGTCCACACGATCAGCAGCGCGAACAGGACGACGATGAACCCGAACAGCTTCATGATCTGTGAGCTCATGTCGCAGGCCTCCGCGAGCGGTCAGACACGAGCAGCAGCAGCGCCAGCAGCACGAAGTTGGCGACGATCGAGGCGCCACCGTAGGAGATGAACGGAAGCGTGACGCCCGTGAGCGGAATCACCCGCGTCACCCCGCCGACGATCACGAACACCTGGAGCCCGAACACGGTGGACAGCCCGACCGCCAGGAGGGTCGAGAACGAGTCGCGGGCCAGGACCGCCGTCTTGAAGCCGCGATAGATGAAGAGCAGATAGGCGACGAGGATCGCCGTGGCACCGAACAGCCCCAGCTCATTGGTGATGACCGCATAGATCATGTCGGTCTGCGGGAACGGGATCAGCGACAGGATCGACTCGCCCCAGCCCTGCCCGAACAACCCGCCGCCGGCCTGGGCGAAGATCCCGTTGGCGACCTGGAAGCTGCCTCCCGTCGCGTGGTAGAGGTGGCTGTCGAACGGGTGCTGCCAGTCTTCGAAGCGGGCGTTGACGTGCGGGATGTGCGTCCCCAGGTACCAGGCGCCGATGGCGAAGGCCAGCAGCCCGATGACCACGAACGAGAGCCGGCCGGTAGCGACATAGAGCATCGCCAGCAGCGCCCCGTAGAACATCAGCGAGGAGCCGATGTCCGACAGCAGGACCAACGCGAGCATGGCCACGCCCCAGATCACGAGCACCGGCCCGAAGTGCTTGATGGGCGGAAGCGTCACCCCCAGCACCCGCCGCGCGCCGAGCACCATCACCTGGCGAGTGTCACGCAGGTAGCTGGCCAGGAAGATGACCAGGCCGATCTTGGAGAACTCCGTGGGCTGAAAGCTCAATCCCCCAGGCACCTTGATCTCGAGGTAGGCGCCGTTGACCTGCTCCCCGATCCCGGGCAGCCGCGGCAGCACGAGCAGCACCAGGGACACCACCACGATCACATAGCGGTACTGCTCGAGCTTGCGGTAGTCGCGGAAGGCGATGATCGTCACCGCGAACAGCACGAGCCCCAGCACGAACCACTGGGCCTGCTGGCGCGCGTCGGTGGCACTGATCCGGTAGACCATCACGATCCCGAAGCTGGCCAGGAGCGCCACCAGGGGGAACATGTAGGGGTCGGCGTTGGGCAGCGTGACGCGGATGAAGATGTGCCCGACCAGGCACAGGCCCAGGAAGATTGCCCCATAGGTGAGCGACACGTTGGACAGCACCTGCTGGCGCTGGATGAACACGCCGGCGAATCCAGCGGTGACCAGCAGGGCGGCCGGGATCAGGCCGAACAGCTCACGGTTGCGCGCGCTCATCGCGCCAGCTGGCCGAGCTCGGCGGCCTGCACGAGGCTGATCGCGTTCCCCTGCGAGCGCAACTGGTGGTTGAGCAGCCGGGCACGACGATCGGCCGGGACCGCGCTCGCCGGCACTCCGGAGACGTAGAACTGCTCGTACATCTTGATCCCGAGCGGCAGGTTGTAGGGGAAGCCGCGGAAGACCGTGACGATGCCGGTGGAGTTGGTCCCGACGAAGAAGTATTCGCGGCTGGCCAGGTACGCGCCGCCTCCGACCACGAACACCACGATGGCGATCGCGATGAGCGCCGCCACCGGCTTCATGAAGCGCGGCGGGCGGCGGCGGCGAGGGTGGCCCTGGTACCCGGTGGGCGGGCCTTGCGTCCTCGCGAGCCTGGGAGTCGGGCGCTGGCCCTGGCGCGAGAGCTGGGGCGGCGGCACAGTGAGGACGGCCCCACCCTCCGTGCGCCCGGAGGCCACCTCACGCTTATCGGGCCCCTCGCGACTCTCCTCGGGGGCGGCGACCGGCTCCATGCCGACCACGGTCGGCGCATTGGCCTCGTCCCCGGCGGAGTGGGCGCTGTCGGTGTCCTCGATCCGGAAGAGGACGACGGTGATGTTGTCGCGTCCGCCGGCCTCGTTGGCAGCGGCGATGAGCTGGTCGGCGGCGCGGTCCAGGCTCGTCTCGCCACCGAGGATCTGCCCGATCTTGTCCTCGCCGATCATCGACGTGAGGCCGTCCGAGCACAGCAGCACGACGTCGCCGGCGCGCATCGAATAGGACCATGTGTCGACCTCGACGTCGCCCTCGATGCCAAGCGCGCGGGTGATGATCGAGCGCTGGGGGTGCTCCGCGGCCTGCTCCTCGGTGAGCTTGCCCTGGCGGACGAGCTCCTCGACGAGCGAGTGGTCCTGCGTCAGGCGCGTCAGCTCGCCGTCACGGAAGATGTAGGCACGGCTGTCGCCGACGTGCGCCACCGCGAGGTGATCGTCGTCGTCCAGGTAGGCGGCGGTGAGCGTGGTGCCCATGCCGGCGTGCTCGTGCTCGGTGCGCGACAGCTCGTAGATCCGCCGATTGGCGGCGCGGATGCGGTCGGTCAGCCGCTCCTCGGCGCTGCCCTCGTCCGGGAGGGCATCGTGGAACTCGTCCACGGCCAGCTTGGAGGCCACCTCGCCGGCCTGCGCGCCGCCCATGCCGTCGGCGACGACGAACAGGGGCGCGCGCACGAACGCGTTGTCCTCGTTGTCCCGGCGCTGGCGCCCGGTGTCAGTCTTCCAGATGGTGTCGGCGGCGCGGAGCATTGGTTCAAGGGGTTTCTAGCGCCCCTGAGGGTGGCGCGGGGGCGTCGCGGTGGACGGTGGGGCGGGGCGTGTCGGTCACGGTGGGGCGGGGCATGTGAGTCATTGCAGATAGGAGAACTCGCTGTCGCCGATCCGGATGCGGTCGCCGTCATAGAGGGGCTGGGGTCCCGACAGCGGCTCCTCGTTGAGGTAGGTGCCGTTGGTCGAGCCCAGATCCTCTATCACGAGCACGCGACCTTCACGTGAAATCCTTGCGTGACGCGACGACGCGAACGGATCCTCGAGCCGGATCTCGACGTCGCCGCGACCCAGGACCGCGCCGTCCATGAGGTCATAGGCCACCCCGCTCTCGTGCCCCGCGGCACGTTCCACCAGGAGCCGCGGCTCGAAGTCGCCGAGCTCGCTCATGCCCGACGCCGCCTCGTACATCCCGGTCTCATCGGGCGACGGGCCGCGCTCGGGCATCGCGGGGGCGCCACGCCCTCGTCGCAGGTCGCGGATGGCGCTCCACGCGACCCAGATGAGGAAGAGATAGAGAACGGCCAGGAAGCCGAACTTCAGGCCGACTGAGACGGGCTGCAGCACCGTTGATGACCGTCCTACTCGAGCTCGAAGCGCAGCACGGTGGTGCCGAGCTCGATCTCGTCGCCCGGCTTGAGCACCTCGGAGCCATCAACGCGATGCCCGTTGAGCCGCGAGCCGTTGGTGGAGCCCAGGTCGTTGAGCACCCACGAGCCGCCGCGCGGGCGGACCTCGGCGTGCGTGCGGGACACATTGGCGTCATCGACGGTCACGTCGCACTGGCGGCTGCGGCCCATGGTCGCGCCGCCGGACCCGACGACGAGTCGCTTGCCGCCCATGAGCAGGAGCGCGGTCTGCTGGCGCGAGCGAGCGCGTTCCTCCAGGGGCTCGGCAACCCGCCCGGCGGTGCTGTAGACCATCGTGCGCCCCGACGACTCCTCCTGAGGCAGCGGCTCCTCCTCTGCGTCGGGCTCGGGGTTGACCACGCGCGTCTGGATCCCGAATTCCCCGAGACCGAGCCGGTCATCGGTCTCGAACTCCACGACCGGCCGCGACATCAGCACCAGCCGCTCGCGGCGAGCGTGCTCGAGCAGGTAGCCGGTGAGCTCTGAGGTGAGGGCGTCCTCATACTCGGTGAACCGCTCCCGGTCGCGAGGGGACAGGTAGACCCGGTACTCGTTGGGCACGTAGGTCCGCGAGAGAGAGAAGGTGCGGTGCTCCTCCATCTCACGGGCTAGTTTCCGGGCAATCTCTACCGGCCGCACTTCCGAGCGAAAGGCACGACTGAAGGTGCCTTCGACGAGGCCGGCGATCTTGCTCTCGATGCTTCTGAGCACACTCATGAGGTCGCCCCTCCGGGCGGATCCATGCTACGAAACTCTCGCCCGAGGGCCAGCCGAGCGCAAGGTCTCGCGCCACATCTTGAGAAAACGAGGCCCACCCGCCAGAGCGACGGCGGCGCAGGCCACCGCCCCGACCAGCGCAGTGGGAGCGGAGACCCCGCCCGGGCCCGCCGAGCCGTGGACGGCGGCGACCGCCGCCCCGGTGGCGGACACCACGAGCCCCGCCCAGACGACCACGCGGACGACGTCCAGGACAAGGGACCCGCCGCGGACCAGCCAAGGCAGCGTGACCGCGCCCAGCGCCCACACGAGCGCGGGCGCGAGCACCCCGGCGGAGACCTCGGGGCGCAACAGATGGTCGATGGTGTTGGTCAGTGAGCTCATCCAGGCATGCGGGGGTGCCACACCGGGCGCCAGCGGCAGGTAGAGAGCCTTCCCGGCAACCGCCGACGCCAAAAGCACCCAGATCCACCCGACAGCGCCCAGGGTAGCCCGCCGCCACGGGGTGGTGGCGCGCGCCGCCACCGCGGGCCATGCGCCCGCCAGCCCGAGGAGGCCGAGCGCGGGGGCTCCGGCGCTGAGCGGCCACGTGGTCGCGGCGGCCGGACTGATGACGAGCGGCAGCAGGAACGCCATCGTGATCACCACGGCCGCGCCGGGGAGATGGTGGGAGACCGCGAGCACCGCCAGCGCGACCGCGAGCGCGACCCAGCCCAGTCGCGGCAACAGCAGGACGGCGCCGCCGGCGACCAGGCCGGCGGCGGCCGGCGGGACGGGGGAGGGCGCCAGGGCGGTCGCGGTCAGCCACACGGTCAGGCCGGCCGCCCCGGCGGCGCCCAGGGCGCGCGGGGGCCAGGCGTAGTCGGGCCCGGCCGCCGGTTCGGGCCGGTGCGGCGCGGCGTCGTCGTCGGGGTTGGCATCGAGGTCGTGGTCGGCGCGGGCGCGGGCGTCCGTATCGCGCCAGAGCCGCTCGCGCTCCTCGCGATCGGCGGGGCCCTCGTCGTCATGGCGCGGGCGCAGCGTCGTCCAGGCGCCGGTGACGATGCCCGGCTCGTCGCCGACCTCGTCCTGGGCGACCGCGAGGGCGCGGCGCAGCTCAGCCACCGTACCCCGCTCCCGGGGCCGGGGACGCAGCGCGAGGTCGATGCTCGCTGCCAGGTTGCGGGGCAGATCTCGGCGCTGGCGGCGCAGCGGTGGCACGTACACGCCCAGCCGCCGGGAGGCGCGTCCGGGCCGGGTGTAGGCGATCGGGTTGACCCCGCTGAGGGCCTCGTAGATGACCAGCGCCAGCGAGTAGAGGTCGGCGGGCTCGCCGGCCTCCAGGCCCTCGGCCTGCTCGGGGGCCATGTACGCCAGCGTGCCGAGGACGTCGCCAGGGTGGGTGAGGGCATCGCCCCCGACGACGCGGGCCACGCCGAAGTCCGTGAGCTTCGCCACCGAGGCCGAGCTGGGAGGCGCCTCGGGGACGAGCACGTTGGAGGGCTTGACGTCGCGATGGACGACGCCCTGGTCATGGGCGTGCTGGAGGGCGTCGCACAGCGCCAGCGCGATGCCGATGATGTCGCGGTCAGAGAGCTGGCCGCGCTCGAGCAGGGCGTCGAGCGTCTCGCCGCGGACGAGCTCTGAGACGAGGTAGGCGCCCTCGTCGTCGACCGCGGCCTCGTAGAGGGTGACGATCGCCGGGTGCGAGAGCCGTGCCGCCGCCCGGGCCTCGCGCTCGAAGCGGCCGGGTGGGTGGGACATTGTCCGCTCGCGGGGCAGGATCTTGACGGCGACATCGCGCTCGAGCCGCTCGTCACGGGCCATCCAGACCGTGCCGAAAGCGCCCGCGCCGAGCCGCTGTTGCAGGCGATAGCGGTCGAGCACCACCGGCACCGGCGGGGGTCGGGTGGCGAGGTGGCGGGTGGCCAGCGTGCGGGTACGGGCCGTGGATGGCTCGCCGGAGCGCATGGAGCGCTTTTCCACGTCTGAGCGGCGGTCCCTGCGCGCCCGACGCGCGCGCAGGGTTTCGCGCGCGCGTGGTTGGGAACTTGTGAATCCAGCCGCGCGGGGGGTCATACTGCGGACTTTCACCGGCACAGCAAGGAGCGGTACCGCTTGTCGTTCTTCGACGAGGTCGACGAACCACCTCGGACAGAGCCTCGTACGACGCCCCGCACGACGTCTCGCGGAGGATCGCGCGGCCGTCGCCCGTCAGGCCCGGGAGGATCCGGCCCCGGAGGGCGCCGCCCGTCCGGTGATCAGCAGTCGATCCAGGCGCGCCGGGCGGTGGCGATCGTCATCGTCATCGTCGTCATCGTCCTCGTGGCCCTACTCGTCCACAGCTGCCAGGTCAGCGCGACCAACTCGGCGCTTCAGGACTACACCAACACCGTCTCCTCGCTCAACCAGCAGTCCGTCGCGAACGGCCGGCAGCTCTTCACCCAGCTGGCCACGGCCGCGGGGTCCTCGAGCGTCACCAATGTCCAGAACGAGATCAACCAGATCCGGGCCAGCGAGCAGAGGGTCTACAAGAAGGCCACGGAGGCGAGCGTCCCGGACCAGGTGAAGGCCGCCAACGCCAATTTCGTGCAGGCCCTGAAGATGCGCGTCGACGGGATCAACAACATCGCCAAGGAGATCCAGCCCGCGCTCTCCAGCACGGCCACGCCCGCGTCGGTCAACGCCCTGGCCGCGGAGATCGCCCGCTTCTACGCCTCCGACGTCCTCTACAAGGATTACGCGCTGCCGCGGATTGTGGGCGCGCTCCATGCCGCCGGCACCCGCTTCAGCCCCATCAACGCCGGCCAGTTCCTGCCCAACGTCCAATGGGTCCTGCCCAGCTTCGTGGGCTCCGAGCTGCACGTGACCGTCCCGGGCACCCAGCCGACCAAGGCCACCCCGGGCCTGCACGGCCACTCGCTCACGTCGGTGAGCGTCGCGGGCACGACCCTCCAGACCGGCTCCACCAACACCATCGCGGCCAGCCCCATCCCAACCTTCACGCTGAACTTCTCCAACGGCGGCACCAACAACGAGCAGAACGTCAAGTGCAAGGTCACCGTCAACGGCACCAACCCGGCCGTGACCGGGACGACCACGGTGCCCGAGACGTTCGCCGGCAAGAGCGCCACGTGCTCGGTCAAGCTCAACGCCGCTCCGCCGAAAGGCACGCAGACGGTCGTGGCCACGGTCGAGAAGGTCCTGGGCGAGAAGAACGTCGCCAACAACACGATCACCTACACGGTCACGTTCCAGTAGCCCGCCCCCTCCGGCCGTGGGCCTATCCTTGGTGCGGTGCATGACCTGACGAGCACCGTCGGCATCGTGGCGATCGCGGCGGGCGCGGTCGCCGTGGTCGCCTTCCTCACGAGCGTGGTGCTCGCCTTCCGTCTCTCCCGCGTGCGCTCTGAGCAGCGGGCCGTGCTCGGTGACCGCCGCGAGGACCTGGTGGCCCATGCTGCCTCGTTGCGCAGCCAGTTCGAGGCACTGCACCAATACGTCGAGGACATCTCCGGGCGCCTCGATCAGCGCATGACGACCGCCGAGCAGCGCCTGGACGGAGCCATCGCCTACACCTCGCTGGTCCGCTACGACGCCTACGGCGAGATGTCGGGCCATCAGTCGATGTCGATCGCCCTGTTGGACTCGACCCGTTCCGGGGTGGTGCTGTCCGCCATCCTGCACCGCGACCAGGCCCGCCTCTACGCCAAGCAGGTGCATGCCGGCCGCGGCGAGCTGGAGCTCTCGCCCGAGGAGGACGAGGCGATCAAGCTTGCGCTCCAGGGCGGCGGCGGGGCGCAGCAGCAGCCCGGCGGCGTCGCCTCCACGGGCGCCCGTTAGTGGGCCCTCCCGCGAGCACTGACGCAGCGCTGCGGGCGGGCTACTTCGGTCCCGAGGGGACCTACACCCAGGAGGCCCTGCTGGCCGACACGGTGGGCCTGGAGCTGGACACCGTGCCGCTGCCGACGATCTACGACACGGTCATGGCGGTTCACGAGGGCACCGTTGACACCGCCATGGTGCCGATCGAGAACTCGCTGGAGGGATCGGTCAACGCCACGCTCGACGCACTGGCGATGGAGACCGACGACGTGATGATCGTCGGCGAGGTCGTCCAGCCGATCCGCCACTGCCTCATCGCGCGGACGTCGCTCGAGCTCTCGGAGATCGACACCGTCGTCTCCCACCCCCAGGCCAACGCCCAGTGCGCGCGCTTCATCCGCACCCGGATGCCCAACGCGCGCGTGCTCGCCGGCAGCTCCACCGCCGACGCCGTGCGCGTGGTGGCCGACCATGACGGGCCGTGGGCGGCGCTGGGCAACCGCCTGGCCGCCGAGCGTTACGGCTGTCTGGTGCTGCGTGCCGGGGTCGAAGATGTTGCCGACAACGAGACCCGCTTCATCTGGCTGGCCCGCACGGGCTCTGCCCCCGGCGGCCCGCGCGTCCTCGCCTCGGGGACCCCGCCGCTGGGGCCGTGGAAGACGGCGATCGTATTCTGGGGCGTGGGCTCTGAGGCGCCCGGCTGGCTGGTCGCGTGCCTCTCGGAGTTCGCGCAGCGCGGGGTCAACCTCACCCGGATCGAGTCACGCCCGCGTAAGCAGGGCCTCGGGCGCTACATGTTCTTCGTGGACATGGAGGGCCACGAGAACGACGCCGCGGTCGCCGGCGGCCTCGAGGGCCTGCGCGGCCGGGTGGAGCGGCTGAAGGTCCTCGGCTGCTACCCGGCTGCCTGAAGCCTGAGTCCAGTTTGGCGACCGGTAAACTGCCCGGCAGCACGCTGCCTATGGCCACCTCCGTAACACCAGAGCCATTGGGGTCCGCGCCGCCACCAGAGCACCAGCGGCGCGGGCGGGCGGTTGGCCGGGTGCTCGTATTGAACGCGACGTACGAACCGATCAACGTGTGCACCGTCCGGCGCGCGGTGGTCCTGTTGCTCAAGGACAAGGCCGAGGTGCTCGAGCGTGCCGAGTGGGAGCTGCATTCGGCCAACTCCACGATCGCCCGCCCGGTCGTGATTCGGCTGGTCAGCTACGTGCGCATCCCGCGCGACACTCACCGCCGCAAGATCACCCGCCGCGCCGTCTTCGCCCGTGACGACTGGACCTGCCAGTACTGCGGCAGCCGCTCCAACCTCACCGTCGACCACGTCGTGCCGCGGTCCAAGGGCGGCCCCTCCAGCTGGGAGAACATCGTCGCCTCCTGCGCGCCGTGCAATCGCCGCAAGGGCAACGCCCTGCCGCGGCAGGCAGGCATGCACCTCAGCCGCGAGCCGCGCACGCCGAACCCCAACGTCTTCATCCAGGTCGCCAGCCCGACGATCCCGGCGGCCTGGCGGGCCTACCTGGCCGCCTGACAACGCTCGCGCCGCCGCGACCGTCGACCCACGCGAGGCGGGACAATGGTCGCCCGCCCCCCGTCGCCGCCCCACGAGGGCGACGTTTTGCCCGCCGGTTGTCGCTTACCGGTCTCCGGCGCCGACCGCGAGGGCGAAGCCGTCAGGTCCCTCCGCGAACGGGAGCGCCCGCACCACGGCGTCGGCGTTGAGCGGGCCGTAGAGGTGCGGGAACAGCTCAGCTGAACCCGCGTCGCCGACCTCGTAGCGCAGTGGCGCGCCCAATCGGTCAGGCGCGACGCACAAGAGGACCAGATCGCCGGCGCCGGCAAAGCGGGCGTTGGCCACCCTCACCACCTGCTCGCGCGTGGACAGGTGGATGAAGCCGTCGGCCTCGTACCCGGCGGCGACGTAGCTGCCGGCGGCCGCCGCCGCCTCCCACTCGCCCCGAGAGGTGATGTGGAAGATGATCGCGGGCGCGCTCAGGCCGCGTAGCGCTCGGCGGAGCGGGCCCTGGCCTTGGCGGCCTCGACCTCGCGGTTCTTGGGCGGCGCGTTCGTCGTCAGCGCGGCCAGCAGCCGCTCCGAGATCTCGGCGACCTCACGCACGGCGGCGTGGAAGGCCGCCTCGTTGGCCTTGGAGGGCTTGGTGGACCCGCTGATCTTGCGGACGTATTGGAGCGCCGCGGCCTCGATCTCCTCGTGGCTGGCCGGGGGCTCGAAGTTGTGGAGCGTTCTGATGTTTCGGCACATACACCGATCGTACGCTCCCCCGCTCCCGGGTGGCCACGCCCGCTCCCGGGTGGCCACGCCCGCCGCCGGCAGGCCTCCCCCACCGCCAGATGGCCTCGCCCGCCCCGGCGCGCCTCCACGGGCCAGCGGCACGCGCGCCGTCCTTAAAGAGTGAAGGGCGCCGCTCGACAACGGCGCCCTTCACGAATCTGGCTGCTGTCCGCCACGAGCCTTTACTGCCGGAGGGACGAATCCCGGGCGCTCGAGACGGCGGTGTCGCGGGTTGGACTCCGCTAAGCGGGGTCAGCCTCCGACCTAGCGGCCGGACACCTCCAGGGTCCCGCAAAAACTGTCAGACAAGTTCGGACCACCTCCTTTCTCTGGTACTCAGGAGATTATCGAATCCGCCCGGCGGAATCTGCCGATGCGCAGAATCGCTACTCGACGTCGTCCGTCGGAACGTCGTCGTCGTCCGCTGTGTCGTCGTCCACCACCTGGTCATCGGGCGCCTCACCAGCCTCGTCGGCCGGTGCCTCGTCGGACTCATCGGCCTCAGCGGCCGGGTCGTCGGCGAGGTCGGCGGGGGCGGGCACGTTGTCATCGGCCACCGACACCGGGGCCCCATCGGCGACCTTTGCGGCGGTCTCGGCCTCTGACTCCACCACCAGCGCGACGGCGCTCACCTGGTCGTCGTCGCGGATGTTCATCACGCGGACGCCCTGGGAGGCGCGGCCGTAGCGGTTGATTCCTCGCACCGAGGTGCGCTGGACCATGCCGTTTTGGGAGATGAAGACCAGCTCCTGGTGCTCGCGCACGACGAGCGCGCCGGCCAGCTGGCCCTTGTTCTCGGTGAGGGTGATGGTCTTGACGCCCATCGTGCCGCGGCCCTTGACCGGGTAGTCGGAGATGGGGGTCCGCTTGCCGTAGCCATTCTCGGTCACGACCAGCAGCTCCTGATCGTCGCGCGCGACGTCCATGGCCAGCACGGAGTTGCCCTTCTGGGACACGTTCATCCCGCGCACGCCGCTGGTGTCGCGACCCATGGACCGGACCGCGTGCTCAGAGAAGCGCGCCGCCTGCCCGGAACGGGAGACCATGATGATGTCGTCGTGGCCGCTCGTCCGCCGGACGGCCATGAGCTCGTCGTCATCGCGGATGTTGATGGCGATGATGCCGTCGGCCTTGATCGGCGTGTTGTACGCCAGGAACTCGGTCTTCTTGATCTGACCGTCGCGCGTGGCGAACACGAGGTACTTGCCCTCGGTGAAGTCGCGCGTTGAGAGGACCGACTGGACCCGCTCGCCCTCGCGGAGCGGCAGCAGGTTGACCAGCGCCCGGCCCTTGGCGGTGCGCGATGCCTCCGGGAGCTCATAGACCTTGAGGCGGTACACCTTCCCGCGGTTGGTGAAGAAGAGCAGGTAGTCATGGGTAGAGGTGACGAACAGATGCTCGATGTAGTCGTCGTCCTTCATGTCCATGCCGGTGACGCCGACGCCGCCGCGCCTCTGCTGGCGGTAGGTGGAGAGCGGCAGTGACTTGATGTAGCCCGAGTGGGTGATCGAGATGACCATCTGCTGGTCGGCGATCAGGTCCTCGATGTCGATCTCGCCCTCGGCGTGGGTGATCTCGGTGCGGCGCTCGTCACCGTAGGCCTCGGAGATCTCGCCCAGCTCCTCCTTGATGAGGTCCAGGACACGCTGCTCGTCGCCGAGGATCTCGCGCAGCTCCTTGATGCGCTCCATCAGATCGGCGTGCTCCTGCTTGATCTTGTCGGCCTCCAGCGCGGTGAGGCGGCTCAGCGTGAGCTGGAGGATCGCCTGTGCCTGGATCACCGAGAGCTCGAACCGCTCGACGAGGCCGGCGCGAGCAGCCTCGCTGTCACGCGACCCGCGGATCAGCGCGATCACCTCGTCGAGGTTGGCCAGCGCGATGAGCTGGCCCTCGAGCACGTGCGCGCGCTCCTCGGAGCGGCGCAGCTCGTACTTGGTGCGGCGAACGATGACCTCGCGCTGATGGTCGACGTAGTGGCCGATGACCTCGCGCAGCGAGAGCGTGCGGGGCACGTTGTCGACGAGAGCGACCATGTTCACGCCGAACGTGGTCTGCATCGGGGTGTGCTTGTGCAGCTTGTTGAGGACGACCTTCGGTATCGCGTCGCGCTTGAGCTCGATCACGAGGCGCATGCCACGCCGGTCGGACTCGTCCCTGACGTCGGTGATCTCCGGGATCTTCTTGTCGTGGACGAGGTCGGCGATCTTCTCGATCAGTCCCCCGTCCCCGCCCTTGCGCACCTGGAAGGGCAGCTCGGTGACGATGATCGCCTCCTTGCCCTGACCGATCGGCTCGATGTGAGCCTTGGCCTGCACCCGCACCCGGCCGCGCCCGGTGGCGTACGCGTCACGGATGCCGTCGCGACCGAGAATCGTGCCCGCCGTCGGGAAGTCGGGGCCCTTGATGTGGCGCATCAGGCCCTCGACGTCGATCTGCGGATCATCGATGTAGGCGATCGTCGCGGCGACGACCTCGCGCAGGTTGTGCGGCGGGATATTGGTGGCCATGCCCACGGCGATGCCCGACCCGCCGTTGACGAGCAGGTTCGGGAAGCGGGCGGGGAGCACGACCGGCTCCTGGCGCGTTCCGTCGTAGGTCGGCGCGAAGTCGACCGTCTCCGAGTCGATGTCACGGAGCATCTCGGTGGCCAGGCGCTCGAGGCGAGCCTCGGTGTAGCGCATGGCGGCCGCGCCCCAACCGTCGATGTTGCCGAAGTTGCCGTGGCCGTCGACCAACGGGTAGCGCATGGAGAAGTCCTGCGCCATGCGCGCGAGCGTGTCGTAGATCGCCGTGTCGCCGTGGGGATGGAACTTGCCCATCACCTCACCGACGATCTGGGCGCACTTGACGTGCTTGCGGTTGGGCTGCAGGCCCAGCTCGTTCATCACGTGCAGCACGCGGCGGTGGACCGGCTTCAGGCCGTCGCGGACGTCGGGCAGCGCGCGCCCGACGATGACCGACATGGCGTAGTCGAGATACGCCGAGCGCATCTCCTCCTCGAGCCCGCGAGGCTCGATGTTGCCGCCGCCGATGGTGTCAATTGCAGACATGACCTACCTAACGCTTGGGGTGAACGGCTGGGGTGGCGGGGTGGGCGCGCCCGTTCTGGGTGTCCCTGTGGGTGGGTGAGCCCATTTAGATGTCCAGGTTCGTGACGAGGCGTGCGTTCTCTTCGATGAACGCGCGCCGAGGCTCGACCTGGTCGCCCATGAGCATCGAGAACACCAGGTCGGCGGAGGCGGCGTCCTCCATCGTGACCTGCACCAGCGTGCGGGTCCCCGGATCCATGGTCGTCTCACGCAGCTCGTCGGCGTCCATCTCGCCCAGGCCCTTGAACCGGTAGTAGTCGATGCCCTTCTGGGCGATCGCCAGCACCTGGTCATGGAGTTCCTCGAAGCTGCCGGCGTCGGTCGTGTTGTCGCCGAGCGTGATCGTGAACGGAGGCATGCCCGTGAGAGCGTCCAGGTCACGGTGCACATCGGCCAGGCGCCGGTACTCGTTGGCCTCAAGCGCTGCGCGCCGGACGTGATGAGTGGTGGCGAGGCCGGTCTTCGCCTCCAGCGTGCGGATCACCAGCTCATCGGGACGCTCCTCGATCAGCGTGAGGTGGTAGGCGTGACCGTCACCGTTGCCCTCGCTGCCGGCGACGTGGCTGAGCAGCGCCGGGACGTCGGTGATGTGCTCCTCGAGCATGCGTGCCTGCTGCATGAAGGACACGACGCCGTGGCCGTGGGCGGCGCGCAGCGCCGATGCCCAGCCCTCGTACTGCTTGAGCAGCCGGGTGAACCGCTTCCAGCGCGTCCCGGTGAGCTTGAACGCCTTGCCCTGGCTGTCGGTGATGTCCAGCTTCTCGAACTTGTCGCCGAGCAGGATGTCCTCGAGCTCTGACTCGCGTTCGATGTAGCGGTGCTTCTGGCCGCGCGTCAACCGGTAGAGCGGCGGCTTGGCGATATAGACGTAGCCGGCCTCGATGAGCGGCTGCATCTCACGGAACAGCAGCGTGAGCGCCAGCGTCCGGATGTGGGCGCCGTCGACGTCCGCGTCGGTGAGCAGCACGATCTTGTGATAGCGCGCCCTCTCGATGTCGAACTCGTCGCGCACCCCGGTGCCAATCGCGGTGATGAGCGCCTGGATCTCGGTGTTGGCCAGGACCTTGTCGATCCGGCTCTTCTCGACGTTGAGGATCTTGCCCCGCAGGGGCAGGATCGCCTGGGTATGGCGATCGCGGGCGCTGACCGCCGAGCCGCCGGCCGAGTCTCCCTCGACCACGAACAACTCGGCCAGCGACGGGTCCTTGACCGAGCAGTCGGCGAGCTTGCCCGGCAGCGTCGAGTTCTCCAGCGCCGACTTGCGGCGGGTCAGGTCACGGGCCTTGCGCGCAGCGGCGCGCGCCTGCGCGGCGGACACCGCCTTCTTGATCACCTGCGCGGCGTCCTGCGGGTTCTCCTCCAGGAACTCCGACAGCCGGGCATTGACCACCGACTGCACGAAGCCGGCCATACCGGGGTTGCCGAGCTTGGTCTTCGTCTGACCCTCGAACTGAGGGTCGGTCAGCTTCGCCGAGATGACCGCGGTCAGCCCCTCGCGCACGTCCTCGCCGGTGAGGTTGTCGTCCTTCTCCTTGAGGAACCCCTTCTCACGCGCGTAGCGATTGAGGACACCGGTGAGCGCCGAGCGGAAGCCGGAGAGATGCGATCCGCCCTCGATCGTGTTGATGTTGTTCGCGAACGAGAACACCGACTCCTGGTAAGAGGAGTTCCACTGCATCGCCACCTCGACGGCACCCTCGGAGCTGTCGCCCTCGAAGAAGATGATGTTCTTCTGGATCGGGTCCTTGTTCTGATTGAGGTAGGCGACGAAGTCCCTGATCCCGCCCTCGTACTGGAACTCGGCCCGCTTGCCCTCGTCACGCTCGTCGACGATCGTGATCTTCAGGCCACGCGTGAGGAACGCGGTGTCGCGCATCCGCTCCTCGATGACGGTGAAGTCGATCTCCAGCGACTCGAAGATCTCGTCATCGGGCAGGAAGGTGATGGTCGTGCCGGTCTCGGACGTCGGCTCGCCCTTGACCAGGTCGGCCTGCGGCTTGCCGCGCGCGTAGGTCTGGCGGAACACGTGACCGTCACGACGGATCTCGACGTCGAGGCGCTCGGACAGCGCGTTGACCACCGAGACCCCGACGCCGTGCAAGCCGCCCGAGACCTTGTAGCCACCGCCGTCGCCGAACTTGCCGCCGGCGTGGAGGACGGTCAGGACGACCTCGACCGCCGGGCGCTGCTCCTTGGCCATGATGGCGACCGGAATGCCGGCGCCGTCATCGACGACCGTGACTGAGTTATCGGGATGGATCGTGACCGTCACCTGCGAGCAGCGGCCCGCGAGCGCCTCGTCGACGGAGTTGTCGACCACCTCGTAGATAAGGTGATGCAGACCGCGCACACCGGTGGAGCCGATGTACATGCCGGGGCGCTTGCGGACCGCCTCCAGCCCTTCGAGAACGGTGATGTCCTGTGCGTCGTAACTGGAATTGCCAGCGCCCGTGGGGACGCTCTCTTCGTTCGCCACGATCCTCCGATGACGTTGACACGCACCGGTCCCGCGCCATGTCAGGCGCGCCGGGGCGTGAGGAATGGTGTACAGAAGAATAGCACAGGGCCCGGTCGAAACGGCCCGGCCTGCGCCACCCTTTTGCCTGCAAAACGTAGAAAAACGTCGTGTCTGAACAGGGGCGTCACCGACCTCCGGCAACGCACCTCAGCCGCGATATCGCTCCAGAGGGAAGTGCGTCGTTGAGTCGCTCAAGGATCGCTACGGACATCAGGTCGAGCTCCTGGGCCCAGACCGACGCCGAGCAGGAGACCGTCAGCACCCCGCCGCGTTCCGCGGTCGGCTGCGCCTCAGCCGCGATCGAGGGGCCCACGACCTCCGGCCACGCCCGTTGCACCTCGGCCAGAAGCGTCTTCGGGGCCAGCTCGTCGGCCAGCATGGAGAGGGCGCGCTCCATCGAGCGCGGCGAGCGCCGGTAGGGCGTCATCCGGCCGCCGCCATCGCCTCGTCGCGCACCTCGCCGTCGGCGACCTCCAGGCGCGTGACGCCCGGCTCCTCCGCGCCCGGAACCTGCTCGACATCGGTGGCGGTGATGACGGACTGGCCGTCGCCCGCGCGCAGCAGCTCGACCAGCGCCCGGCGGCGCTGGCGGTCGAGCTCGCTCATCACGTCGTCGAGGAGGAGGAGGGGCGGGTTCTGGCGATGGGTGGCCAGGGCGTCGCGCTCGGCCAGTAGGAGCGCCAACAGGGCCAGCCGCTGCTGACCCTGGGAGCCGTAGGCCCGCAGCTCCCGGCCCTCGCGCGTGGCCACCAGATCATCCCGGTGGGGGCCGTGGCCGCTGAAGCCGCGCTCGATGTCACCGTCGATGCGCTCCCGGAGCTCGGCGGCGAGCTCCTCCGCGGTGGAGGCCTTGGAGCGCGGGCGGTAGCGCAGCGCCGGCTCGCCGCTGAGACCCAGATCTGCGCACCAGCGGCCGAACGCCTCCGTGATGGCATCCACCGCGGCCCGGCGGTCACCCATCAGCGCAAGGCCGTGCTGCGCCAGTTGCGCGTCCCAGCTGTGCAGGGAGTTGCGGCTGCCCGCGCCCGAGCGGATCCGGGCGATGAGCGCATTGCGCTGCGCCAGGGATTGGTGGTAGGCGCGCCGCGTGGCCACCCGTGCCGGCCACAGGCCCGTCACGAGCTGATCGAGATGCCCGCGGCGCACCGAGGGCGCTCCCTTGATGAGCTCGAGCCGATCGGGGAGAAAGACGCTGACCAACGGGCGCTCTGAGACCTCCAGCAGCCGCTCGACATTGGCGCCGTCGACCCGCATGCGCTTGGGCTCACCGGGCGAGAAGCCGACCGAGAGCTCGTGGGCGCCGTCCTCAGCCTCGGCGGCGACGACAACACGGGTCGCGCGCTCGCCGAAACGCACGACCTCGCGCTCGTTGGTGGTGCGACACGAGCGCCCGGTGCAGCCGAAGTACAGCGCCTCGAGCAGGTTGGTCTTCCCAGCGCCGTTGGGACCGGTGATGACGGTGAGGCCGTCACCCAGGTTCGCGCTCGCATCGTGATAACCGCGGAAGTCCCGGACACTGACCCGCACCACCCGCACGCCGACCCCGTTCCCTCCTAGACGTTGAGCCTGATCGGCATGATCAGGTAGCGGAAGCGGCTCTCGTCGGCAGCCTCGATGAGACCGGGGCGCAGCGGACTGATCAGCTTGAGCAGGACGTCGCCCTCGTCGATCGCCTCCAGGCCGGCGCGCAGGAACTCCGGGTTGAACCCGATCTCGAGCGGCTCGCCCTGGAACGCCACAGGCATCGACTCCGAGGCCTCGCCGACGTCCGGCGTCTGGGATGACACGGTCAGCTCACCCGGCGCGAAGGCCAGCCGCAGCGGCGCGTTCTTCTGGGCGAGCAGGCTGATCCGGCGCACGACATCGGTGAACTCCCCGCCGGCCAGGCGCAGCTCGTGCTCGAAGGTCTCGGGCAGCAGTTGGCGGTAGTTGGGGAACTGGCCGTCGATGAGCCGGCTGGAGAGGATGACCCGGCCGAGGGTGAACAGGACCTGGTTCTGCCGGACGCTGATGCTCAGCGACTCGTCCTCGCCGTGGCCGACGAGACGCCCCAGCTCCTGGAGAGCTCGAGCCGGCACGTTGACCTCGAAGGCGGATGACAGAGACGTCTCGAGCGTGGTCTCCTTGACGCTGAGGCGGTAGGAGTCGGTCGCGACCATGCGGACCTCGCGCTCAGACGCCGAGACGAGGATGCCGGTGAGCACCGGGCGCGTCTCATCGCGCGAGGCCGAGCCGGCCACCTTCTGCGCGGTGGAGACGAACGCCGCCGCGGGGACCTCGACCGCCGTCTCGGGCTCCGGCTCGGGGAAGGGAGGAAAGTCCTCGCCGCGGAGAGTCCGGATGTGGAAGCGAGCGTTGCCGGACACGAGCTCGACGTCCTGCTCGGCAGAGCGGAGCTCGAGCGTGACAGCGGCAGCGGGCAGTGAGCGCACGACGTCGAGCATGAGACGGGCCGGCAGGACGACGGTGCCCTCGCGAGTCACCTCGGCTTCGAGGGGAACGCGGAGGCCGACGTCCATATCGGTGGCACGGAGCTCGCAGCCGTCCTGCTTGGCGGTGAGCTGGACGCCGGACAACGCCTGGATCGCACTGCGGGTTGAGGCCACTCTGCTGACGGTCTGCAGCTGTGCGAGCAGAGCATCGCGCTCGAGTGAGATCTTCACGATGAATACCTCTGAAAGGAGTTAGAAGTCATAGGGGGAAGAGAAGCTGTGGAGAACTGCGCGATCTCCGGCAAATAGCGATGAAATGGCTGTTGAAGGCGGACAGGCAAGTCTGTCAACAGTTGCGGTCGGCTTGATGCGCGGAGACGAGAGCTGACAGGCCGGCGATCTCATCAACAACGTGTTGATCGTTCTTGAGCCGCTCGGAGACCCGGCGACAGGCGTGGAGCACGGTGGCGTGGTTGCGCCCGCCGAAGGCCTTGCCGATCGTCGGTAGGGAGGCGTCGGTGAGATCACGGGCCAGATGGATGGCCACCTGGCGCGGCCACGATACGGCGCTGGCACGACTGGCCGAGGTGAGCTGCTCCACCGAGAGCTTGAAGTGGGCGGCGACGATCGCCTGGACCTCGTCGATGGAGGGCGGCCCAGATCGGCGACGAACGGGATACATGGCATCCAGGACCTCCAGGGTGAGAGCCTGGTCGATGGCGCGCTGGGTGAGCGAGTGGAAGGCGACGACGCGGATGAAGGCGCCCTCGAGTGCGCGGATGTTGTCCGGGACGCGATCGGCGATGAGATCGAGCACGCCGGGGTCGGCGAGGGCGACGTTGTCGACGGCTGCGCGCTTGCGCAGGATGGTCACGCGCGTGGCGTGGTCGGCGGCCTTGATGTCGGCGACGAGGCCGGCCTCGAAGCGCTCGCGGAGCCGCTGCTCGATCGCGACGAGCGCTCGCGGCAGGCGGTCGCAGGTGAGGACGAGCTGCCGGCCGGTCTCATACAAGGCGTTGAAGGTGTGGAAGAACTCCTCCTCGGTGCGGACCTTGCTGGCGAGGAACTGGATGTCGTCAATGAGGAGGACGTCGGCGTCGCGGTAGGCGTGCTTGAAGGCGTCGATCGACTTGGTGCTCAGCGCGGTGATGAAGTGGTTGGTGAACGCCTCGGCAGTGGTGTAGCGGACGGTGGCGCCACCGCCGTAGTCCAGGACGTAGTTGCCGATGGCATGGAGGAGGTGCGTCTTGCCGAGGCCGGGCGGGGCGTAGAGGAAGAGGGGGTTGTAGGCCTGGCCGGGGAGCTCGGCGACGGCGAGCGCGGCCGCGTGGGCCAGGCGGTTGCCCTCGCCGATGACGAACTGCTCGAAGCGGTAGCGGGGGTTGAGCTCGGTCGGTTCGCCGTCGGGCCTGAAGCGCCCGGGTTGGGGTTCGTGGTGTGGCGGTGTCGCGCCCGCGAAGGCAACGCGGGTGTGGGCGCCGAGGATCTGGCGCACGCAGCGCTCGAGTACGGGCCCGAAGCGCCCCGCGAGCCACTTCTCCGTGGCCTGGGGAGCCCGGAGCATGAGCACGTCGCCATCGAAGGAGTCGAGCTCGAGCGGGGCCAGCCAGATCTCATAGGCGGAGGTGCCGACGAGCCGCTGGAGGTCCGCTCGGATCGCGCGCCATGCGGACACGGCGTCAGGTTGAGCGGGCAGCGACAAGCAGCTCCTCCCAGGAGCGTTCGAGAACGATGCGTGAGGGCCCCGGGCGGAATCGCGGCAGGGGGCGGCGAATATACCAACGGCCTTCGAGCCACTCGTGAGGTTCGGCGGGGCGTTGGCGCAAAGCGCGGGAAAAAGCTCCGGACCCCTCCGCGGGCTTCGGCGGCGCGAGATCGCAGTCGTCGAGAGAGGGTCACGGCCTGCGTATACTCCGTCGTTCCTCCCTGGTCCGGGAGCCTTTGAGATGAAACGTACTTACCAGCCCAAGAAGCGCAAGCGCGCTCGTACCCACGGCTTCCGCGCTCGTATGCAGACGCGCGCGGGGCGCCTGACGCTCAAGCGACGGCGCGAAAAGGGACGCAAGCGCCTGACGGTGTGATGCCCCGCGGGTGGGCGGGATCTGTGTCCGCACATCGGCCCGGGCGAGGAAGGCTCTCGCGCAGCGCAGAGTTTGACCGTGTCTTTCGGCACGGCCGGTCCCATGCCGGCCGTGACCTCGTGCTGTACGTGTTTCCCCGCAGCGACGAGGACGCCTCCCCTCGCCTCGGCCTCTCCGTCTCGCGCAAGGTGGGCGGCGCGGTGGAGCGCAACCGCGTCAAGCGTCTGCTGCGGGAGGCCTTCGCGCGTGAGAGCGAGCGACTGCCGGCCGGCACCGACGCCGTGGTGATCGCTCGGCAAGGGGCCAAGGGGCTCGCCGAGCGCGACGGGCTGGCCGGGATCCAGAGCGCGCTGGGCGAGCTCGTGGACAAGGTGCCGGGCGCGATCGTCGCGGCCGCCGAGACCCAGGACACGGCCGTCGGATGACCGTCCTTCGCCGCGTCGTGGTGCTGCCGATCCGGGCGTATCAGCTGCTGCTCTCGCCGATGGTCGGGCAGCGCTGCAAGTACTACCCGTCGTGCTCTGAGTACGCCGCACAGGCGGTTCAGCGATACGGCATACTGCGCGGACTCGTCCTGGCTGGCTGGAGGCTCCTACGCTGCAATCCCTGGAGCCGTGGGGGCTTTGATCCCGTCGAGGAGCAACGGCTCTTCAAGACCCGAGCCGCCGCTCCGAGCGCCTGACCATGCTGCTCGTCACCGCCAACATCTTCCAGCCGCTCATCGACGTGTTCGAGTCGGTGCTGCAGTTCTTCCACAACAGCCTCGGGATCCCCTGGGGCTGGGCGATCGTGCTCCTCACCATCTGCGTGCGCGCGCTCCTCGTGCCGCTCACCGTCAGGCAGATCCGCTCGATGGCGCGGATGCAGCAGCTCGCGCCCGAGATGAAGGTCATTCAGGCCAAGTACAAGGAGGACAAGCAGCGCCAGCAGCAGGAGATGATGAAGTTCTACAAGGAGAACAACGTCAACCCGTTGGCCTCCTGCCTCCCGCTCGCGGCGCAGCTGCCGGTCTTCATCTCGCTGTACTACATGCTGCGCCAGAGTCTGCGCATCGACATCTGCCCGGTCTGGCAGAGGTACAACAACCACGGCGTGCTCAGCGCCTCTCACACCGTGGCGTGCGGCAGCCACGGCCAGTCGAGCTTCCTCTTCATCGGGGACATCACTGACAAGGCCACCGGCGCCACGCTGGTGATCCTGATCATCCTCTACGTCGGGACGCAGCTCGGCTCCAGCCTGATGATGTCCGGCGCGATGACCGACCGCACGCAGCGGCAGATCATGCTGTTCATGCCGCTGCTCTTCGTGATCTTCGTCATCCGGTTCCCCGCCGGCGTGCTCGTGTACTGGATCACCACCAACCTCTGGACCATCGGCCAGCAGTACGTGGTCAAGCGGCGGATCGGGCCCTTGAGACCTGCGACCGCAACCGCGGGCGGAACGCCGCCCGCAGGCGGTAGTACCGGTGGTGGTGGTGGGCGCTCGGACGGCGGCGGTCCGCCGAAGTCCGGCCCCAACGGGTCAGGCGGGTCAGGCGGCGGCCTCGGTGCGCTCATTCGCAAGCCGAAGGAGCCCGCGCCCGAGAAGGAGCCGGTGGCCACGGGCGCTCGCGGTGGCCCCCCGCCGCGGTCCCCGCGCAAGAAGAAGAAACGCTCAGGCCGGCGGAGGTAGGAGATGGCCACACGCTCAGACGCCCCCGCCGACCGCGTGCGCGAGTTCATGGAGAGGGTCCTCGACGCCGCCGGCGTGGAGGCCGACATCGAGGTCCGTGAGGACGCTGACGGGCTCCGCGCGGAGTTCGTGGGCGACGGCGACGACCTCGGGCTGCTCATCGGCCACCACGGCCAGACGATTGACGCGATCCAGCATCTGGCGTACCGGATCGCCAGCCAAAACACGGATCCCACCCACGCCCGGGTGTCGGTTCTGGTCGATGCTGCCGGGTACCGCGAGCGCCGTGCCGTCGCGCTCCGGGCCACCGCTGACCAGGCGGTCCAGCAGGCGCTCAGCGGCCACCGGCCGGTGTCGCTGGACGCGATGAGCGCGCTGGAGCGCAAGGTGATCCACGAGCACCTCAAGGATCGCCACGACGTCGAGACCTACAGCGAGGGCCAGGAGCCGTCGCGGTATCTCGTCGTCGCTCCATTGGTGGACTGACCGGCCCTGCGCCGGGTCGGGCGTTTCACGTTTTTCTTGACGGTGAAACACGCGGCAGGGTAGAACTCCGCGGATGGTGGAACTCTCGGACTTCGATCGCGGCTTCCTGATCGGACTGCTCGTCGGCGAGGGGTCGTTCGGGGGCGACGGGCGCCAGCCCCAAGTGGTGCTGCGCATGCACACCCGCCACGAGGCGATCTTCCGCTGGCTGGAGGAGCGGTTCCCGAACTGCCGCCTGTATGGGCCCTATCACCACGGCGGCCGCTCCTACTACCAGTGGATGGCACGGGGGCGGGCGCTGGTCCAGGACCTCCTGCCCCTGCTCGAGGCCGAGGATCTCGCCGCGCTCGATGGCCACGCTGCCGAGCGGTACGCCGCGATGTGTGAGAACTACGCCGACTTGATCGATCGCGAGCGCAGGCGCTGACCGCCCTGCGCACATTGACCGAACGGTACGCGCTATCTGACGGGCAGCGGGACCAACTCGACGCCCTGGTCGAGCGCGTCGCGGGCGACCCGGAGGCGCCGACCACGCTCACCGATCGGGCCGGAATCCTTCGCGACCACCTGGCCGACTCGCTCGCCGCGCTCGAGTTGGCTGAGGTCGGCGCCGCCACGGCGATCGTTGACCTGGGCGCCGGCGCGGGCTTCCCGGGGCTCCCGCTGGCGATCGCGCTGCCCGGCGCGCAGATGAGGCTGTTGGAAAGCAGCGGGCGCAAGTGCGCCTTCATCACATCCGCCATCGAGGCCGCCTGCGTCACCAACGCGGCGGCCGTCCACGCCCGCGCGGAGTCGTGGCACGAGGGCCTGGAGGCGAGCGACCTGGTCACCGCCCGCGCGCTGGCCCCGCTTGCCGTGGTGGCCGAATACGCCGCGCCGCTGCTGGTGGCGGGTGGGTGTCTGGTGGCGTGGCGGGGCCGGCGCGACCCGGAGGACGAGGCCGCCGGCGCGCAAGCAGCCACGGAGCTTGGCCTGGAGCCCGGGAGGGTGATTCGGGTCGAGCCCTACCCGGGTGCCCTGCACCGTCACCTCCATGTGATTCGCAAGGTGGCCCCGACGCCCGACCGCTTTCCGCGGCGGCCCGGCATGGCCCGCAAACGCCCGCTGGGTGGGGCGTCTGACCGCCCACGGCGCTAGCTTCATCTCACATGGGGACCGTTTACGCCATCGCCAACCAGAAGGGCGGGGTCGGCAAGACCACCACCGCCGTCAATCTGGCCGCCTGCATCGCGGAGGCCGGCTACGCGTCGCTGCTCATCGACATGGACCCGCAGTCCAACGCGACCCTTGGCCTGGGGATCGACAAATACACCGCGCCAACCGTCTACGACGCGCTCCTGGACGGCATGCCGCTGGCCGACACGATCGTCGCCTCCCAGATCCCCAACCTGGGCGTGATCCCGGCGGGCCCCGACCTCGCGGGCGCCAACGTGGAGTTGCCGCGCGCACCGGGATCGGAGAGCCGCCTGCGCGACGCCCTGGCGCCGATCCGGGATCGATACGCGTTCGTCCTCCTCGACTGTCCGCCGTCGCTGGGTCCCTTGACCGTGAACGCGCTGGTCGCCGCCGACCGCGTGATCGTCCCGGTCCAGTCCGAGTACTTCGCGCTCGAGGGCCTGGCCGGCCTGCTCGACACCTTGTCACTCGTGCAACGTGAGCTCAACCCGAGGCTGACGGTTGCCGGGATGCTCCTCACCATGCACGACAACCGTACCCGGCTGGCCCAGGACGTGGAGGCCGAGGTCCGCCGCCACTTCCCGGAGCTCGTCTTCGAGACCGTCATCCCGCGCAACGTCCGCGTGGGCGAGGCGCCCAGCTTCGGCAAGCCGGTGATCCACTACGACCCCCACTGCGCCGGCGCAGATGCCTACTTCGAGCTGGCCAAGGAGGTCGCGGCCCGTGGATGAGCGCGCGCAGGGCAGACGTAGCCATGGCTGAGCGCCAGAGGGGCATGGGCCGCGGCTTGGCGGCGATCCTGTCGGTCGCCCCGCGCGAGGAGGCCGAGGAGCTGCGCCAACTGCCGCTCGAGCTCGTGTCCGCCAACCCCCACCAGCCCCGAGACAGCTTTGACGAGGCCAGCCTGCTGGCCCTGGCGGAGTCGATCAAGGTCCGCGGCGTCCTCCAACCCGTGCTGGTACGCCCGCTGCCTGGCGGGACCTACGAGCTGATCGCCGGCGAGCGCCGCTGGCGGGCGGCCAAGCTGGCCGAGCTGGAGACGGTCCCGGCGATCGTCCGCCACCACGATGATGCCGCCTCGCTCGAGGTGGCGCTCATCGAGAACATGGCCCGCGAGGACCTCAACCCCGTGGAGGAGGCCCGGGCCTGCGCGGCGCTGACCGAGGAGCTCGGCCTCTCGCGTGAGGAGGTGGGCCGGCGCGTCGGTCGCAGCCGGGTGGCGGTGTCCAACCTCATCCGGCTGCTCGACCTGCCCGACGAGGCGATCGAGTCCATCCAGGCCGGCGACCTCAGCGAGGGCCACGGCCGCGCGCTGCTGCTCGCCCCCGACAACGGTGACCGGCGCCGGCTGGCGCGCGCTGCTGTCCAGGACGGCTGGTCGGTCCGCGAGACCGAGCAGCGGGCGCGCGCGACCCGCGCCGATACCGACGGCGACTCGACCACCGTCCGCGCGCACCACCGCCGGGCGCGTGGTCTGCACCCCGACCAGGAGGCCGCAATCGCCGAGATCGGCGACACCTTCGAGGCCGCCCTCGGCCGAGAGGTCAGGGTCTCAGCCTCAGGTACAGGCTTCCGGGCGCAGCTGGAATTTGCGAGCGCCGACGAGGCTTTGGCGTTCGCTCGCAGCCTCAAGCTCCATGCACTCGACTCAACCCAGGGTTGAGTCTCCCTGATATTTGATCAGTCCAAAGGGTGTGGCGGCCACGCCACGCCGGGCTAGGTTGCCGCTGCTGCGGCGCCACGCCTAGCAGCCGCGCCGACGCCGTCGCGCCCCGAACCACGGCTGGCGTCCGGGCCGCCGCCGTGCCGTGGGTTCTGGCCCTTTACAGGGTGTTTTGGGAGATTTCCCTGCTCAGAGAGGGAATATCTACCAAGGGTCCACCGAGGGGCCATCACCGCTCCCCGTGGGTGCGCGACCGCCGGGAACCCGCATGCCCCCTGGCGCGGACGCCGGTAGAATCGCCTCGGGACGGGCGATTAGCTCAGTCGGTTAGAGCGCTTCTCTGATAAGGAAGAGGTCCCAGGTTCGAGTCCTGGATCGCCCACTCTCAGGAAATACCTGCAAAGCAAGGTGTTTGCTGAGATCGCACCCCATCGCCGCGCTCCGCTCGAGCCGGCATTTGGGTGCAATATGGGTGCATCAGGATTTTCGGGAGCGGCAATCGCGGCCCACTCGGACCGCGTAACTGCTCCCCTTCGAGACACGAACGTCAGCCCCGTCGCAGCTCGTCGGCCGGGGCCGCGCACTCTCGTCAGCGGGGCGGGGGCGGCATGACGGCGGTCGGCCACAGGCACGATCCCGTCACGATCGCGGACCGCCGCGAGCTGCCCTTCTTCATGGTCTACACGCGCGCGGTCGAGGCGATCCGCGAACACACCGCCGGCCCTCGCCGCGTCCGCACGATCGGGTTCTACGGACTGCTCTGCCAACTCGCCAACGAGCAGCGGAACATCGGCCAGCAACGCCGCGTCCGCTACAGCTACGACCTGCTTGCCGCCCGCGGCGGAGTGTCCAAGGGAAACATCGCGAAGATGCTGACCTGCCTCGAGCAGGCCGGTGTTCTGCGCAGGGAAACGCAGCCCGACCCCGAGCGCGGAGGCAGCATCAGCATCGCGCATCTCCTCATCCACGAGCACAGCTTCATCGCCGTGACGGTGCCGATGGCCGACCGGCTCGCGGCGCCTCGAGACGGGGGGCATCTGCTGCGAGATCTCGGACTGATCGTCGTCCTGCTCGAGTTCTGCGTGCGGCAGGGTCCGGAAGGGACGTGGACGCAGGCGCAGGTGACCCGCTCGCAAATCGCCGAGCACTCCGGGCTCCACGTCGATCGCGTCGACGACTGCCACCACATCCTCGAAGCGGCCGGTCTGCTCACCATCGAACGGCGACGACCGACCAACGGCGGACGGAACCTGCCCAGCATCTACACCGTCCACGAAGCGCCACTCAGCCAGGGCGGTGAAACCGAACTGGCAGCGTCGAGAAACGAAACGGCAGGGCGGCGGACCGAAACGGCCAGGGCGGTGAAACCGAACTGGCGGGGCGCCCGAACGAAACTGGCAGGGCGGCGGAACAGAACTGGCAGGGCGGAAACGCCGCCACCGGCATCCCTGATTCACCGCCCTCTAGCACGCGCGCAGCTGACGCCGATCCAGAAGAACAACGAGAAAACTTCCAGGGCGGTCAGCCGGAACCGGTCGATGACGGGCGCTCCGTGGCATACGGGACGAGCGACTGGGTGATCGAGGCGTTCATCGACGCCTGGAAGCCGGCGCTGGGCAGCAGCCCGGCAATCCGGTACCGCCGCGACACACGGCGCTGGCACGAGGCGGCGGACCGACTCCTCGAGCGCCTCGAACCTGACCGCATCGCGGCGGGGTTCACGCAGATGGTCGGCGACCCATACATCGGCGGAAAGGCCACCACCCTCCCCGACTTCGATCGCATCGCCGAAGAGCTCATCGCGAAACGCTTCGCCACCGCGGACCGCGACCGGCACGGCACGGCGTTCCCCCCAACCGGCGACCCGAGATCACCCGACGCGAGCGCTCTCAGCTGGCCGGCTGCCAAAGACCACCTCGCCCGCGCCATCCAGCGACACGGGCGCGACCACCGCGCCGCGGCGCTCGCCGAGCTCGGCGCCATCCACCCCACCCTCGAGCGCTTCGTCCTGACCGCCCGCTGGACAGCACTCTGCGAACACCCCCTGCACTACTCCGAACGCCAATACCGAGACCTATGGTCCGAGCTCACCGAGCGCAATAACGACCACCAGGAGCGGACCGCGGCATGACATCGGCCGTCCACAACGCCGCGCACGCTCAGAACCTCGAGGCCGAGCGGTCAGTGCTCGGCGCCGTTCTCCTGGACGAACGCCATCTCCACGCCGCCCTCGACGTCGGCCTCCAGGACGACGACTTCTACCGACCCGCACACGGGCGAGTGTTCGCCGCGATGCGGGCGCTGCACAGCGCCGGCGAGGCGATCGACCACCTCACGGTCGCAGCGCACCTCCAACGCAACGGAGAACTCGACGATGTCGGCGGTTCAGCGAGCGTCGATGAGCTCGCGGGCTGGGTGCCGGCGGCCGGACACTGTCGCGAGTACGCCGCGATCGTGCACGACCTCGCGCAGGTCCGGCGGCTCATGCGCGCGACCTACGAGATCCAGGCTGCCGCAAGCGCACCCCGCTCAGGGTCCGACGAGCTGATCGAACGCGCCGAGCAGCTGATCTTCCAGCTCCGCGCGAGCACAGTCCGAGGCCGACAGCGGCTTCTCGCCGACGCGGTCAACGACGAGGTGGACCGCCTCGCCCAGTGCTCGCAATCCGGCCGCGCCGTTCCCGGACTCACAACCGGGATCGCTCCGCTCGACGAACTGCTCGGAGGCCTCCAACAGGGGCGCCTGTACGTCGTCGCCGCACGGCCGTCGATGGGCAAGAGCCTCATCGCTCTGCAGATCGCCCGGCACGTCGCAGCCGTCGAGTGCGGTCGTGTGCTGTTCGCCTCGATCGAGATGAGCGACTCCGAGACCGCCCAGCGCCATCTCGCCGCCGAATCAGGCGTCGCACCGAGCCGCATCCACCTCGGGCGCCTGCACGAACACGACTGGCCGCCGCTGCTGAAAGCCGCGCAGGCGAGCGTCGATCTTCCGCTTCACCTGCTCGACGACGGCGACCTCTCCCTCCCCACGCTGCGCGCGCACGCCCGCCAGGTCGCGGTGCGCCACGGCCGGCTGGAGCTGCTCGTCGTCGACTACCTGCAACTGATGCGCGCCGAGAAGCCGAGCGGCAACCGCGTCGAGGACGTCTCGGCGTTCAGCCGCGGTCTCAAGCGCCTCGCACGCGAATTCAACTGTCCCGTGATCGCGGTCTCCCAGCTCTCGCGCGCCGTCGAGCAGCGGCCCGACAAGCGTCCGCTCCTGTCCGACCTGCGGGACTCGGGACAAGTCGAGGCGGATGCCGACTGCGTCCTGATGCTCTACCGCGACGACTACTACGACCCCGACTCCGAACGACCCGGCGAGATGGACCTCATCGTCCGCAAGAACCGTCAGGGCCAACTCGGTCAGATCGCCACCCGCATCGACGAGCAGCTCCGCTACTCGCCCGTCTGACCACCAAGCAATGCCCCAAGCCTCGGCTCACACCAACCACACCCTGTCAGGAGACGCGCTCATGACTGCACGGCACCATCGAACCGAGGCCAGCTGATGTACCGGCTCCTCGTCTGGTCCTCCAAGGGCGGGGTCGGCAAGACGACCTCCGTCGCGAACCTCGGACCCGCGCTCGCGCGGCGCGGCAACAACGTCCTCCTCGTCGGGTTCGACGCCCACCAGCCCGACCTCGAGATGACCTTCGGCATCGAGGACGACGACGACGTCACGCGGATCGAGGATCTCCTCGCGGGAAGCGCCGACCCGCTCACCGCCACGATCGAGATCGACGATCCAATCGCCCCCACGCGCAACCACAAGCCAGGCGGATCGCTGAGGCTGCTCGCCACCTCAGAGCGCCTCCTCGCCCTCACCGCCGATGTCGCCGCGACCGGGCGCTTCGACGCCCTCGATCAACTCCTGATGCAGCTCGACGAGACCGCCGACATCGCGCTGATCGACACCACCGGCGCCGTCACCCCGCTCACCCGCATGGCCATGTTCGCCGCCGACGGGATCCTCTTCTGTGGCGAGCCTGGCGTCTACGAAGCCAAGACCATCGCGCGGCGCCTCGACGAACTCGACGAGCTCGGCGTCGAGGCGGGACACGCCATCACACCGGTCGGGATGCTGTTCGTCCGCACCAACGCCCGCTCCCGCCAGCTGCGCGCATGGGCGACCGCGTTCGCGGACCCCGAGCAGTTCCCGTCCGGCCCGCTGTACGTGTTTCAGACGCACATCCGCCAACAGAGCTCAGTTCGCGACCACCCCGGATACGGAGTACCGACGGTCTTCGCCGATCCCGGCGGACGTGTAGCTCAGGACTACGCCGCAGCCGCCAAAGAGCTCGAGGCGCGACTCGCGCAACTCGCCCAGGACCAGGCCGCGTGAGCACCGTGACGCGCGTCACGCACCCCGAAACCCCCGGCAACTCCTGCGATCCACGAAGGAGGGAAACGATGGACACCGACGGCAACGCCCTCGAATCGGCGCGCAATACCGGCTACCACCAGATGGCCGACCACGACCAACACACGCTGATCGAGCGGCTCGAGTTCGCGGTCGACAGCGACCGACAGCTCGCCGCGGCGCTACGCGGAGCTGCGGCCGCGCTCGAAGACGCCGCCAGCCGCTACGAAGCACTCGCCGACGTGACCGACCCGGACGCCGCCGTCGGCTACCTCGTCAACGACCCGGACACCGGCGCCGAGACCGTGTGGTGCGTCGACTGCATCCCCAGGCTCGCGCTCGCGGATCACTCGCCGATCTGGCCGGAGGGCACCGCGGCGGAGGAGCCTTGCGTTGCGTGCGGGCAAGTGCTGATCGACATCGCAGCCGGGAATTCGATGACCGCCGACCCCTACGAGCAGACGCGGCGCCCGCTCGACCGCATACCGGAGACAACCGAGCAGCTCGGCGGCCGGGCGGATCTCTCCGACTCGCTCGCCCGCGATCACGATTCGCCAACCACGCAAGCAACCGCACCAGACTGATGCCGACCAAGAACACCGTTCCCACGCGCATCCTCACCCGGCCCCGGCGCTCACCCCCACCGCCCAGCAGCGCACTGTTCGGCACCCTCGCCGACCAAGGCCGGCTACGAACCGTCGACTACACCGCCGTCACGCCCAACCCCAACCAGCCACGCAAGCTGTTCGAACAGGACGCGCTTGAGCGCCTCGCCGAATCGATCCGCGCTCGCGGGCTGCTACAGCCGCTGATCGTCCGCGAGACCGAACCCGGAAGCTTCCAGATCATCGCCGGCGAGCGGCGCTGGCGCGCCCTCGGCATCATCGAAGCCGAGACCGTCGACGTTCTCGTCAGCGAAAACCAGGACGACGCGACCGCACTGCAGGACGCCCTGATCGAAAACGTCGTGCGCGAGGACCTCACCCCGATCGAGAAGGGCCGCGGGTACGCGAGCCTGATCGAAGATCTCGGGCTCACGCGGGAGGAGCTCGCGCGCCGACTCGGCGAATCGCGCGTGACCATCAGTCACCACCTCCGCCTGCTCGATCTCCCCGACGACACCCAGGAACTCATCAACGCGCGCGAACTCAGCTACGCACACGGGCGCGTACTGCTGATGACCGACGACCACACCGAACGGCGCCGGCTCGCTCGCGAAGCCGTCGCCAACGACTGGTCCACCCGTCAACTCGAGACCGCTGTGCGGGCACTCGCCACACCACGCGCCCGCAAGCCAAAACGGCGACACGATGCCGATCAGGCCGCGCTCGCCCTACGACTTGGTGATGCCGTCAGCAGCGCGACCGGCCTCGAGATCACCGTCAAGCCGGGAGCGCGCCAAAGCTTCGCATTCACCGTCGTTGGCGCCGACGCAGCGCGGACACTTGCTCAACGGCTCGGGGCGCACGAGGTCGATTCGTCAATGACGACGTAGGCGGGTGAACGGAGGCGAGTGATCACGTGCATGGCAGACGCAGGTCTAGCGGTCGGCCGGGGAGGGTGCGGGGATGCCGCGAGGCCGCCGCTCGGGCTATAACGACGACCAGCAGCTTTCCTTCGAAGCCCTCTGGGCAGAGCCCGAACCCGCGCGCGATGAACAAGTACGGCCGCATGGCGATACGGCACTGGGAGAAGACCGACCCGGACCGCTTCCAGCAGATCCCGGAGAGCGACCGGGAGACGTTCTTCACCGAGCTGGGCGAGCGGGCGGAGATGGAGATCCAGCAGCTCCAGGACCAGCTGGCGGGCCCGGACCCGTCGGGGGAGGGCTATCTGGAGAAGGCCGGGCGGCTGAACATGGCCCGCCTGCAGGCCGAGGAGCGGGTGCTGGCCGAACTGATCCTGATCCCGCCACCCTCTTCGAGCGAGCAGGACGAGGGGAACGAGCCGGCGCGCTGGCATCTGGAGACGATGCGCGACCGCGCCCGGATGCGCCAGCAGGACGAGGACGAGTAGCCGCCAGCAGGTTCGTGGTCCCGGCGGCTGGGCAGCTGGCGCCGAGCGGCGCCCGCGCCAGGGTCAACGCCAACCTCGAAGCGCTCCGGGTCCTCGGCGCGCTTGAGCGCGAGCAGCGGCTCGCGACGAGCGCCGAGCAGCTGATGTTGGCCGCATGGTCGGGGTGGGGAGCGGTCCCGCAGGTGTTCGACGAGCAACGCGAGGAGTGGGCACTCGCGCGCGAGCAGCTGCGCCAGCTCGCCGGCGAGCACGGATATGAGGCGGCGCGGCGCACGACGATCAACGCCCACTACACCGACCCGCAGATCGCCACGGCGATCTGGCACACGGTACGGGAGCTCGGCTTCGCTGGTGGCCGGGTGCTCGAGCCTGGCTGCGGGCCGGGGATCTTCCTCGGCCTCGCCCCGCCCGGCACGGCGCTGGTCGGCGTCGAGCTCGACCCGACGACCGCGCAGATCGCCCGGGCGCTGTATCCCGACGCGGACATTCGCACGGAGTCGTTCGCGGCCACGCGCTTGCCGGACGGGTGGTTCGATCTGGCGATCGGGAACGTGCCGTTCGCCGACGTGCGCCTGCACGACCCGCGGCACAACCCTGCTGCGCACAGCCTGCACAACCACTTCATCCTGAAATCCCTGGCGCTGATCCGCCCGGGCGGGCTCGTCGCAGTGCTCACGTCGCACTACACGCTCGACGCCGCCAACCCCGCCGCCCGCCGGGAGATGAACGCGCTCGCAGACCTCCTCGGCGCCGTGCGGCTGCCGACCGGCGCGCACCGCCGCACCGCCGGCACCGACGCGCTCATGGACCTCCTGATCCTCCGCCGACGCGAGCCCGGCCAACCCGCGCGCGACACCGGCTGGGAGACCACCCGCCTGATCGACGTCGACAGCCGCCAGGTGCGCATCAACAGCTACCTGGCCGAGCACCCGCAGCTGGTGCTCGGCGAGCTGACGGTCGAGCAGGGGATGTACGGCGCAGACACGCTCAAGGTCCACCCGCACGGCAGCCTCGACGACACGCCCGGGCAGCTGGCCGACGCGCTCGACGATCTCGCTCACCGTGCGCGCGAGAGCGGCCTGCTCGCGGGCCCGCGCGACACGTCGCCCCCGCCGGCGGCCGCCGACGACCTGTCGCGCCCGGCCACCGTGCTGGCGCCCGAGGGCGCGTGGGACGGGCACATCGCCGCGCTCGCGGACGGCACCTTCACCGTAACCAGCGACGGGCTCGCCGAGCCACTCACCGTCCCCGCCTCGCACCGCGCAGAGCTACGCGCGCTGCTCGAGCTGCGCGACTCAGCCCGGGCGCTGCTCGGCGCTGAGGCCTCGACGATCGAGGACACGACCGAGATCGCCGAGCTCCGCGCCCAGCTGAAAGACCGCTACCACGCCTACCAGGCGCGGTACGGGCCAATCAACCGATTCACGCTGCGGCGCACAGGCCGCACCGACCCCGCCACCGGCGAGCAGCGCATGGCGCGCGTGACCCCGACCGCGGTGCGGGTGCTGCGCTCCGATCCGTTCGCGGCACTCGTGCAGGCGCTCGAAACCTTCGACGAAACCACCCAGACCGCCGCGCCGGCCGGGATCCTCTCAGAGCGGGTCGTTGTCCCACGCACCCCGCGGCTCGGCGCCGACACCCCGCAGGACGCGCTCGCGATCTGCCTCGACACCCACGGCCACGTCGACCTGGACGAGATCGCCCGCCTCCTCGGCATCGCACCCCAAGACGCCCGGGCGCAGCTCGCGGAGCTCGTCTACGACGACCCGGCCGAGCGGCGGCTGGTGCCCGCCGCCGAGTACCTGTCCGGGAACGTCCGCGCCAAACTCGACCACGCCCGCCGCGCTACAGGCGAGCGGCCGGAGCTGGAGGTGAACGTCCGCGCGCTGGAGCGCGTGCTGCCAGCGGATCTGACCGTCGAGGAGATCGAGCCGCGCCTCGGGGCGGTGTGGATCGACACCGACGCTCACCGGCAGTTCCTGGCAGAGATCCTCGAAGACCCCGGCATCCAGGTGGAGCATCCCGGCGGCGCGATGTGGGCGGTCAAGGGCCGGACGTGGAGTGTGCAGGCCACCAGCATGTGGGGAACAGACCGGATGCCCGCCCCGCAGCTCGCCAAGGCCGTCTTGGAGCAGCGCCCGATCCAGGTCACCGACGAAACCGACGACGGCCGCCGCGTGGTCAACCCGACCGAAACCGCCGCCGCCCAAGAGAAAGCCCCGGCGCTACAGGAGCGCTTTAGCGAGTGGTGCTGGGAGGACCCCGCTCGCGCCCGGCGGCTCGCCGGCGAGTACAACCGGCGGTTCAACGCGATCGTGCTGCGCGACTACACCACCGAGGGCGAGCGGCTCACGCTCCCCGGCCTCGCGCGCACATTCACGCCCCGCCCGCACCAGCGCGCCGCGGTCGCCCGGATGCTGGCCGAGCCCGCTGTCGGGCTCTTCCATCAGGTCGGCGCCGGCAAGACCGCCGAGATGGTGATCGGCGCGATGGAGCT
>CAWKLB010000011.1:0-12788 GCA_963850325.1 uncultured Actinomycetota bacterium | reverse complement strand
CTCGAACATCGCGGCGGTCGCCGAGATCCTCTACGACCCGGCCAACGCCAACCGCTATCGCTACCACGGCGGCAACATGGGCCTCGGCGCGGACCGCACCGCGGTGCTGGCGATCGAGCGCCGGGAGCTTCCCTATCGCCGCTGGGCGATGCGCAACCTCACGTCTGACGAAACGATCGACCTGCGCTCCCTGAGCGAGATCGTGATGCGCTGGCGCGCCACGGTCGGCCATGCCGCCATCTCCGCCGGAGGGAGTATCCGCAACGTCATGCCGCGCGACGAGGTTGCCGCGGCCGCCGAGCAGCAGACCGCGGCGGGGCACCCCGTCGGGCTCGAGCGTTGCCGGGCCCTGGCGCGCGCTCTGTCACATGATCCCCTGGACGGTGCCACCACGGTCGACGTCGATGTCGCCTTCCTGCAGGCGTCCGAGCTCAACGCGCCGCCGGCGCCGCTCGGACAGCCGCTGATCTCACTGCAGACGCGCCCCATGCTCGTGCTCGCCTGGCTGCACGATCTGGTCAGCCGCCCCGCGCTCCTGCGTGACTTTGCCGCCGAGTCCCTCGCCCGGGACGACCTGACGCTGGCGATCCTCGCCCCCGACGGCGCCGACCTGAGCGGCCTCATCGCACTCGTCGAGTCAGATCCGACGCTCAGCGACGAGCGCTGTGACCTGCGCGTCATCTCCGAGCCGGCCACGTGGCCGGCCCGGCGCCTGCTCGCCGCGCGCGCCGGCGCCACGCTGACCGCGGCCGGAGCGCCCGGCGACTACGCCGAGCTGCCCGCCTTCGCGGCGGCGGCCGCGGCCCTCGCCGCCTGAGCCCCAGAGCCGCACCACCCGGGTGCTGCGGTGCCCCGGCCCCAAGACGGCCCATGCGCGCAAAATAAGCCCGCATAGGGTGCACCAGACGACTCACGTCACGCGACCGTGGGCGGTGCCACGCCGGGCGGTGCCACGCCGGGCGCGCGGGCGCCTAGGAGGCGGCGCGGGCAGCCTGGGCGAGTGTGGCCACCGTGGCGCCGTCCACGCGTGCCAGGGCGGCGAAGGGAGGCCGCGGGGCGTGGGCGGTGAGCACCGCGCTCGCGCCGCGCGCCAGGGAGGCCTCGAGGGCGACGGTGGCGGGAGTGGCGAGCGCGAGCAGGTCGGCGGCGTCGTCGCCGTCCAGCCCGGCCTGCGCGACCACGGGCCCCAGACTCTCACCGGCACGCTCCGAACTCCAGCCGGGGGCGTAGATGACGAGCGTGATGTCGTCCGAGCCGTCGAAAGCGGCAGACCAGGCGGCGAGCAGCGACGGATCGGCCACGAGCTCATCGGCGAAGGCGAGCACGGCCCGGGCGCGTGCGCCCTCGATGCTGTGCGACGGCAGCTCGGCGACGATCTCGGCGAGCCCGCTGGCGGTCTGCGCGACCTCCTCGGGGCTTGCCGTGATCTCCGCGTGGCTTGCCGTGATCTCCGCGTGGCTTGCCGCGATCTCGTCGGCCGGCGCCGGCGCCGGCGGAAGGTCCACGCCGCGCTGGGCCATCAGACGGCCATAGGCGTCCAGCAACCGCCGGGTGACCACCTCGGGAGCGAAGCGCTCCCGGATCGTCGCCGCGGCCCGCTCGCCGGTGGCCATCCACTCGGGATCGGCGATCGCGGCGGCGGCCCGCGCGCCGAACTGAGCGGGGTCGTCGATCGGCAGAGCCAGCAGCCCGTTCTCGGGCTCGATCCAGGAGGAGGTGCCGACCTGATCGGAGGTGATGACCGGCACGCCCGAGGACAGGGCCTCAAAGATCGTCATCGGCGAGTTGTCAAACCGGGACGGGAGGATCACGACATCTGACTGCGCGAGGATCGCGCGGAGGCCGTCGAGGTCGGTGTGCGGGATGTAGCTGACGTCGGTGAGGCCGAGCTGCGCCTCCAGCGGAGCCATGACGCGCTCACGGTGGTTGGCGTTGTTGCGCCCGACCATCGTCACCTGCACGTCCAGGCCCTGCGCCCGCGCCGCGGCGATCGCGTGGAGCACGAGCTCCGGGTTCTTGCGGGCCTCGAGTCTGCCGAAGAAGAGCACGCGGATCGGCCCGCCGGTCCGCGGGCGCCGCTGGGCCGGGAACTGCCCGGCGTCGAACAGGAGCGGCATCAGCTGCGCGGGCCGCATCCGGTCGCCCAGGAATTTCGCGGTCGTGTCGAGGAGGAGCTGGCTGGGCGCGAGTAGGAGGTCGGCGCGCTGCAGCGCGGCCATCTCCAGGGCGTGCCAGGCGTCGTCGGTCGGGTTGCGGACGTAGCCCGGCTCAACGTCCCACACGACCTTCATCGTGGAGTGCAACCACACGACGAGTGCCGTCTCGGGACGCGGGGCGAGGTGCAGCGCCTCGCCGCGGTAGTCCGGCGTCTCGACGATGTCGAAGCGCACGGTGGCATCCAGCTCCGCGAACTTGCCCGCCGCGACGAAGCTCCAGATCGGGATCTCGAGGTAGTGCAACCCGCCGGGAACCGCGATGGCAGGATCGGGGATCTCGTGGACGACGACGCCGGCGTCCTCGCGCACCCCCGCGGCTCCGGTGGGAGACTTGGTGATGATGTGAACCTCGACGCCGGCCGCCGCGAGGCGGTGGGCCTGCATCTGCACCGCGCGAGGGATGCCGCCGGGAACGGCCGGCGGGTAGTCCTTGGTGATCAGGCAGACGCTGCGCACGGGAAGGCCGGCGGTCCGGGCCGTGGCCGCCACCGCGCGTCGCACCTCTCGGAAGGGCGGGATCGCGCCCTGTTGAGTGCCTTCGGCCAGCGCCCGCGGGTCGTTCGCGAGGATGCCGCTCGCCCACTCACGCTGACGGTCGTTGTAGAGGCCGGGATGCTTGAGCACGATGCGGGCCTTGATCTCCTGGTCGCGCAGGGTGTGCTGGGCGAACACGCCGCTGCCGTGCTTGCGGTAGTACCAGAGCGCGCCGGGCGCCTTGACGCCGGTGAAGCCGTGCTCGATGACGGCGATCCAGAAGTCCCAGTCCTCGTAGCCGACCGCGGTGTCGTAGCCGCCCACCTCGGCCCACACGCTGCGCCGGAACATCGAGACGACGTCGAGGAAGTTGCAGTCCAGCTCCACGCGCGTGTCCCACTCGGGCGGCACGTGCAGGGTGTCGTCGTCGCCGAACATCTGGAGGTCGCCGTAGGCGATGGCGGCGTCGGCATGGGTATCGAGCGCCGTGGCGCATCGGGCGAGGTACTCCGGGTGCAGCCGGTCATCGGCGTCGAGGCAGACGATGTACTGGCCGCGGGCGGCGCTGATCCCGACGTTGCGCGTCTGGCCGGGCGAGCCGCAGTTGGGCTGGGCGATGAGGCGAACGGCGGCCTCGGGGTGCGCGTCGATCAGCGCCTGGGCCACCGTGCGCGAATCGTCGGTGCTGCCGTCATCGACGACGATCACCTCGACGTCGCGCAACGACTGGGCGAGCACGCTCTCCGCGGCCTCGGCGAGGTACCGTCCGTAGTTGAAGCAGGGGATGACGACCGAGACGCGTACAGACTGTCCGGAGGGGTCGCTCACGTCTCGTTTATCGGCCCCGACGCAGCGGATCTTGACCTCAAAAGCCCTGGAGCCCGGAGAACACGATCAATGAGCGTTTCCGCCCCGCGCGTTGCCGTGGTCGTCCCGTGCTACGGGCAAGCCCACTTCCTCCGGGAGGCGGTCGAGAGCGTCTGCGCCCAGACGTTCGGCGATCTGGAGGTGATCATCGTCGATGACGGCTCCCCCGACGACACCGCGGACGTGGCGAGCCGGCTGGCCGCCGAGTACCCGGAGCGCCCGATCCGGCTCATCCGCCAGGCCAACCAGGGCCTGCCGGCGAGCCGCAATAACGCGATCGCGAGCACCGGAGCTGAGTTCATCGTCCCCCTGGACGCCGACGACAAGCTGCCGCCCGACTACGTGGAGCTCAAGGTGGCCGCGCTCGATGCCCACCCCGAGGCGTCAATCGCCGATGGGGACCATCACACATTCGGGGCCGACCGGGCCCTCATCCCGCACTCGCCCTATGACTTCGTCGACCTGGCGCGCACCAACCGGATCGGGGTGGCGGCCATGTTCCGGCGCCGCGCCTGGGAGGACGTGGGCGGTTACAACGAGTCGATGTGCACGCGCAACGGCTTTGCCTACGAGGACTGGGACTTCTGGCTGGGGTGCGCCGAACGCGGCCACTTCGGCGTGCACGTCCCACGCGCCCTGTTCTACTACCGCGTCCGTCCCGACAGCATGTTCCAGAACGCCAACGATCAGCGGACCAAGGCCCGCATCGTGCTCAACCATCCGGTGCTCTACTCGGCCGAGCAGGCCACGTGGGCCCAGGGCGTCCTGGACGCCGATCCCGCGGCCCTCCAGATAGCCGGCCCGGCCTACGAGATGCCGATGATGGGCGCACCGGCGGCGATGCACCTCCGGGCGTCCGGGACGCTCGAGGGGGCGCGAGCCCACGCCACCCTGGCGCTCGCCGACGAGCTCCTCGACCAGCCCTCGCTGCTGAGCGCCTACTGCGCCGTGATCGGCGGTGAGGCGGACGCGACGCTGGTGGTGCTCGGCACCCAGGAACAGCTGGTCGCGCTGCAGACGCTGCTCGGCGATCTGGGTCTCAGCGGCACGGCCGATGCCGATGTCATCGGCGTCGCGGTGGCCGATCCGGTGGCGGAGCTGCCCGGCACCGCCGCGGCGGTCGATGCGATGTTCACCGAGCGCGTGATCGCCCTACCGGTCCCGCTGCCACGGGCCAGTGGCGCCCAGATCACCGCGGCGGCACAGCGAATCCCGGCCCGTGGGCGCGCTGCCCCGGGAGGCGGCAGCGATGGAAGCAGCGTCGCTCCCGGCGATGGCGCCGCCGCCGATCTGTGGACCGAGCGCCTCGACGACGAGACCGCCTTCTGGTACGGGTGGCTGCGTGACCGGGGCGGCGAGTGGCCGGAGGATTACGCCCAGCGCATGGATCTCGAGTTCGAGCTCCAGCCGGAGGTCCGCGCGTACCTGGACCCGGCTCCGGGGCGGCGTCTGCGGATCCTCGACGTCGGCTCGGGGCCGCTGACGATCCTGGGCAAGCGGTGGGGCGACCGGACGCTTGAGATCACCGCCACCGATCCCCTGGCCGAGCAGTACGCGATGCTGTTCGAGCGCGTCGGCACCACACCGCCTGTGATGCCCGTCCACAGTGTCGCCGAGCGGCTCACGGACACCTTTGCCGAGAGCTCGTTCGATCTCGTCTACGCCCGCAACTGCCTCGATCATGGCTACGACCCGCTCCAGGCCATCCTCGAGATGATCAAGGTGGCCAAGCCCGGGTGCACAGTGTTGCTGCAGCACGCGATCAACGAGGGCGAACACGAAGGCTACGGCGGCCTGCACCAGTGGAACTTCTGCGTCCGGGACGGGCGCTTCACCATCTGGCAGCCCGACCGTACGATCGACGCGCACTCGGTCCTCGAGTGCGAGGCCGAGGTCGAGCTCTACACGCCCGACGACGGCTCCCGCTACCTCCGCGTCGCCCTGCGCAAGAACGTATGAGCACCGAGCCGCCGAGCCGCCGCCGGATCTGGGTGGAGATCGACTGGGACGCGCCCGGCCCTGCCGTCGCGCTCGTCGGCGAGTTCGTGCGGGCGGCGCGCCCCTCCGACGGCGTGGAGCTGGGCCTGGCCACGGGCTCTCTGTCCGAGACCGACGCGGCCGCACGGCTCGTGGCAGGGCTCAACGGCCTACCCGGCTTCGCCGAGCGCGGGGCTTCGCTGCCCGAGGTGGCGGTACACGGAGGAGCGGCCCCGGCCGGTGCCGAGATCCTCGCCACGTCGACGTCCTCGGCAGTCGCCGAATCTCGGCTGCGCCTGCACGAGCTCCGGCGCGAACTCGCAACCATCGCGGCCGTCACGCCCGTCCTGGATCGCGCCCAATGGGCGCGAGGGTGGCTCACCGAGCCGGGCTTTCATCACCTCGTGATCGACAACGCGTCCAGCGACGACACGGCCGCGCTCGCCGCCGCCGCGGGCGCCGAGGTGGTGGTCCAGCCAGCCACGGTGGGTCGCGTCGCCAACTGGGTCTCGGCGATGCATCACTTCCGCGAGCGCACCTCGCTGCCGTGGCTGAAGTGGCTGTTCGCCGGAGACGAGCTGCTCCCGGGCGCCGCGGACGTGCTGGACGCCGCCATCGCCGAGTATCCCCAGGCCCGCCTCATCGTGGCCGAGTACCTGATCCGCGCCGCCGACGGCACGATCACCCACTGGCGGCAGCTGCCCGAGACCCGGATCGTCATGGCCGGCGAGTCGCTGGAGCGCTCGGCGCGGAACGGCAACTGGTTCGGCGCCCCCATCGCCCAGGCGTTTCACCGCGACGTCATCGGCGAGGTGGAATTCGGCAGCCAGCCGTGGGTCGCCGACTGGCAGGCGGCGTTGACCATCGCGCGCTCACATCCGGTGCTCTACATCGCCGAGCCGATCGGGATCTTCGACCTTCGCAGCCGGCGCTTCTTCAAGACCCAGGAGCTCACCGTGCATAGCCTCGTGCAGGAGCTCTCGCTGCGCCAGCAGAGCGTCCAGGCGCTCATCGACCGGGCGCCGGACGACCCCAACATCCAGCGTCTGGAGCTCGAGGTCGATGGCCACGCCGCCGAGACGCTCGCGGTACGCGTGCGCGATCGCGTCACGCAGGTGGCGGTCCTCGGCGAGCGCCGGGCGGCCCCCGGTGACGGCGGGGCGGGCGGGACCGGTATCCGGGGCCCGGTCTTTGCCGTCCACGCGCCCCGCATCGCGGACGGCTCCGGGCGCGACATCATGGGCTACGCGCCCGAGTTCGCGGCCACCTATGCCACCTACGCCTACATGCCCGAGCTCGACGCCCATCACGAGGTGCGCCGCCGGCGCGCCGCGGGCGAGCCGGTGGTCGGCGCCCACGGGCTGGAGGTGGTGACCAACCCGGCGCAGCTCAACCAGGTCGCCGACGTACTGGTCTGCTTCGAGGGCCGCGCCTACCTGCCCGAGATGGCCCCGCCACGCGAGTTCACCGGACTGAAGGCCTACCACACGTGGGAGTTCGTCTTCTACGCCCCGGAGACCAACCGCGCTCTGGTGGACGGCGGCGTCGACGTCGTGCTCGGCTATTGCCGCCACGACGAGTACTCGCCTTTCTTCCGCGCGATGTTCCCGTCCTTCACCGGGCGCACGATCGCGGTGCCCTTCGGCTTCCAGCCCCGCTTCACGGCGCGCGTCCCGTTCGGCGAGCGTACCCCCAAGGCCGTCGGCCTGGGGTCGGTCAACCCCGTCGACGATCCGCTGTGCCCGCCGGGTGAACTCGACGGCTACGTCGCCTTCCACGCCGGAGAGCGCTGGACGCACCGCTGGCGCCGCGCGCTGATCGAGCACGCCGACGAGCTCTCAGACGTCCTTGACGCCCGGTTCCCCGTCTACCCGGAGACCAAGGACTTCTCCTACGACGCTGTCGAGGTCCTCAACTCCTACGCCATGTTCGCCAACGACCCCGGGCTCATGGCCTTCCCGCCCGCCCGCACCTACGAGGGTGCCGCCTGCGGAACGCTGCTCGTGGGCGAGGACACCGCCGTGCACCGCGATCTCGGCTTCGAGCACGGCGCGAACGCGCTCCTCCACGCCCCCGACGACACCGAGGACTTCGCCCGCGTCGTCCGCGAGGCGCTCGCGGAGCCAGAGCACCTGGCCGGGATGGCCGAGGCGGGGCAGCGGATGGTGCAGGAGCGCTACACGCACCCGGCGGTGGCGCGGACGCTGTACGAGCAGCTCAGCCGCGTCCACGCGGGACGCACACCGTAGGCAGCAGCCGACCCCGCCGTCCATCTCCCGCTCGCCCATCTCGTCGCACGAGGAGTGGGTTGAGCGGCTTAAGTAATTCAGGGGAACGCCGACAAAAGGACCATGGCGACCTCTCTCCTGGCCCACCGCGGGTACTGGCGGGTGCCGGCTGAGCGCAACTCGCTGGACGCGTTTCGACGTGCTTTCGAGTGCGGCTACGGCGCCGAGATCGACGTCCGCGACCTTGACGGCGAGCTCGTCGTCAGCCACGACCCACCGCGGCGCGGCGCACTGGCACTCGAGAACGTGCTCGACGCTCTGACGTCCTCCGGCTCCGCCGGCGTGCTGGCCGTCAACGTCAAGGCCGACGGGCTCCAGGCGCGGCTCGCAGAAGCGCTCGACGGGCTCGAGAGCTCGCAGTGGTTCGCCTTTGACATGTCGGTGCCCGACGCGCTCGGTTACGTGCGCGCGGGCCTGCCCACCTTCACCCGCCACAGTGACGTCGAGCCCGACCCGGTCCTCCTGCAGGACGCGCACGGCGTGTGGCTGGACGACTTCGGCGGCGGATGGCTCGGCGAGAAGCAGATCGCGACGCACCTGGCAGCCGGCAGGCGCGTGGCCGTCGTCTCTCCCGAGCTGCACGGTCGCGACCACCAGGCTGCGTGGGCGCAGTGGCGCTTGTGGCAGGTATGGGCGCATCCCGGCGTGTCGCTCTGCACCGATCACCCAGTCCAGGCACAAGAGGTATTTGCATGAACCAGATCAAGGCCGTCCTGTTCGACATGGACGGCGTGCTCATCGACGCTCGGGAATGGCACTACGAGGCGCTGAACCGAGCGCTGGCCCTGCTGGGGTACGAGATCAGCCGCTACGAGCACCTGACGACGTTTGACGGGCTGCCGACCGCCCGCAAGCTGCAGATGCTCACCGTAGAGCGCGGGCTCCCCGCCGAGCTGCACGCGTTCATCAACTCACTCAAGCAGCAGTACACCCTGGAGCTCGTCGCCACCAGCTGCAAGCCGGTGTTCCACCACGAGTTCGCGCTGGCTCGCCTCAAGGAGGCCGGCTACCGAATGGGCGTCGCCTCCAACTCGGTGCGGCGCACGGTGGAGGAGATGATGCAGCGCAGCAACCTGCTCACCTATCTCGACTTCATGATCTCCAACGAGGACGTCACCCTCCCCAAACCCGATCCGGAGATGTACCTCCTCGGGATGTCGCGCCTCGGGGTCACACCTCAGGAGACGCTCATCGTCGAGGACAACGAGAACGGCGTGCGCGCCGCTCGGGCGTCGGGAGCCCACGTGATGGTGGTGGAGGGCCCCGACGACGTGACGCTTGACGCGATCCACTACCACATAGAGAGAGCACGGTCCGCCGACCGGGTGGCGGCATGAGGCTTCTGGTGCTCATGGCGGGCGACAGTGGCCTGTTCGAGGTCGGGGGCGCCCGCTATCCCAAGAACCTGGTGGAGATCGACGGCGAGCCGCTCGTGCAGCGCGTCATCGAGGGCCTCCAGCCGCTCATCGACGTTGCCGACCAGTCGATCTTCATGATCCGCGAGGAGGAGCAGCGCCGCCACCACACCGGCGACGTGATTCGCCTGCTGCTCCCCAGCGCCGACGTCATCACCGTTCCCACGCTGGAGAGCGGCGCCGCCTGCACCGCCCTTCACGCCATCGGGCACATCGCGCGCGACGAGTCGCTGCTGGTCGTCAACGGAGACCAGGTCGTCGAGGCCGACCTGGCCGGGATCGTCGCCGATTTCGCGCGGCGCGGTCACGATGCCGGAGTGGTGACCTTCGACGCGGTGCATCCGCGCTGGTCCTACGTCCGCACTGGCGATGACGGGCTGGTCGTCGAGGCGGCCGAGAAGCGCCCGATCAGCCGCCTGGCCACGGCGGGCGTGTACTGGTTCGCGCGCGGGGGCCAGTTCATCGACGGCGCGATGTCCATGATCCGCAAGGACGCCTCGGTCGAGGGTGCCTTCTACATCTGCCCGGTCTTCAACGAGCTCGTCCTGGGCGGCGCCCGCGTCGGCACGCACCACATCGAGCGCGACCGCTACCACTCACTGGCCTCGATGCACGGCGTCGACGGCTACGAGCAGCACCTGGCACAGCGTCGCCGGGCGGTCACCGCATGATCCAGCACCAGCTCGACGACATGACGCGCGGCTGGTTCATCGGCGATTTCGAGCCAGTGGCCCACCGCAGCGGCGACGTCGAGGTCGCGATCAAGCATTACCGCGCCGGCGACGTCGAGCCGCGCCACGTCCACAAGATCTCGACGGAGCTCACCGCGGTGATCTCCGGGCACATCCGCATGGACGGCCGTGACCTGGGAGCTGGGGACATCCTCACGCTCGAGCCGGGCGAGCCCTGTGACTTCCTGGCCGTGTCCGACGCCGTCGTGGTGGCGGTGAAGGTCCCGGCCGCCAAAGACGACAAATACCTGGTGGAGGCTCACTGATGCTCAACGTGGTGATTCCGATGGCCGGCCGCGGGAGCCGCTTCGCCGACGCCGGCTACGAGATTCCCAAGCCTCTGCTGCCGATCCACGGCATCCCGATGATCGAGCTCGTCGTCCGCAACCTCACCCCACACGAGCCGGCCCGCTTCGTCTTCGTGTGCCGAGCCGAGCACGAGGCGGAGTACGGATTCGTTCCCGCGCTGCGCGGGATCGCGCCGGGCTGTGAGATCGTGAGCATCGACTCGGTCACCGAGGGCGCCGCGTGCACCGTCCTGCTCGCCGAGGGCGCGGTCGATCCGGACGCGCCGCTGATCATCGCCAACAGCGACCAGTGGGTCGACACCGACATCAACGCGCACCTCGCGCAGCTCCGGCGCGACCAGCTCGACGGCCTGATCATGACCATGACCGCCGATGACCCGAAGTGGTCGTTCGTCGAGCTTGACGGTGACCTCGTCACCAACGTGGTGGAGAAGGAGGTCGTGTCCACCGAGGCCACGGTCGGGATCTACACCTTCGCGCGGGCGTCCGAGTACTTTGACGGCACCCGGACCATGATCGCCGCCGACAAGCGCGTCAACGGCGAGTTCTACGTCGCTCCCGTCTACAACGAGCTCATCGCCGCCGGAGCGCGGATCGGCATCGACAACGTCGGGGTCGACGGCGGCGGCATGTACGGCTTGGGAACTCCGGCCGACTACGAGACGTTCCTGCGCATGCCCGTCTCGCACCGCGCTGCGGGCGAGCGGCTCGCCGCCGCGTAGCCGGGCTGGTTGTCCGGCTTCTCCTTGTCCGCGTCGCGTCCGCGGCTACACCCGCGCACGTCAACGGCGGCTGATAGGTCAACCTTGGGTGGCCTCGACCGCCGCCGGGGGAGGGCCTCTGCGGACTGCCCTGGTCAGAGGGCCATCGATAGACCAGCCCCTCCCGACGGTGGTGAGGTGCCGCGAGCGGCGACAGGACGTAGCCCCCTTTTTGTGGAGGGCCTTGTCTATCAGCACCCGCAACGGTACCTCTGGGTCGGGGCGCTGTCGATATGCGTCTGACCGGGAGGGAAGTGATGGGTAATTGCGCGGGGATCGACTGGGCGTCTGAGAAGCACGATGTGCTGATCGAGGACCCAGCCGGCGAGGAGTTGCTGGGCGCCACGTTCGCGCACGACGAGACTGGGGTGCGCGCGTTGTGCGCAGTGCTGGTGCGCTATGGGGTGGAGGTGGTGGCGATCGAACGGCCGGAGGGGTTGTTGGTCGATCGGCTGCTGGACGCGGGGTTGCGGGTGTTGGCGTTGCATCCCAATCAGGTCAAGGCCGCGCGTGATCGGTTTCGCGCGTCGGGCGGTAAATCAGACCGGTTTGATCGATTCGTGCTCTGTGAGCTGGCGCGCACCGATCGCCATCGCTTCCGGCTGTTGGAGCCTGACTCAGATCAGACCAAGGCGCTGCGGGCGCTGGTCCGGGCCCGCGAGAATCTGGTCGGCGCGCGGGTGGCGCTCTGTCACCAGCTACGCGCGGAGTTGGAGCGGTTCTGGCCGGGCCCGATCGGCCTGTTCTCCGCGCTCGATAGCCCGATCTCGCTGGCGTTCTTGGCGCGCTACCCCAGCCCCTTGGATGCCCGGGGTCTGGGCGAGAAGCGGATGGCGGCCTTCCTTGACGGCCGTCGCTACGCCGGCCGCAAGACCCCTGAGCAGCTGCTGGAGCGGCTACGCGCAGCGCCGGCCGGTCGCACCGGTGAGGTCGAGACCCAGGCCCGACGCCTCGTGGTGATCGCTCTCGTGGGCACGCTGCAGACCCTGGTCACACAGATCGTCGAGCTCGAGCATCAGATCGCCCAGGCGCTGGACGCCCACCCGGACGCTGAGATCTTCCGCAGCTTCTTTCGCCGCCGCGACGCGGTCATCTGCGCCGCCACCCTGCTCTCAGAGATCGGTGACTGCCGCGCCCGCTACCCCCACCGCGACGCCATCGCCGCCGACAGCGGCCACGCCCCGGTCGCCAAAGAATCCGGCAAACGCAAACACGCCGCCTTCCGCTGGGCCTGCAACAAACGCCTGCGCAACGCCCTCTGCGTCCTCGCTCACAGCACCCGCCGCTGGAACCCCTGGGCGGCTGACCGCTACGCCAACGCCAGAGCCCGCGGCCACAACAACCGCCGCGCGCTACGCACCCTCGGCCGCGCCTGGAGCCGCATCATCTGGCACTGCTGGCAAACCCACACCCCCTACGACCCCCGCCGCCACACCGGCCTCCAACAACACCTCACCATCACCATCCCACCCCCTGCTTGACACAGGACGTCTATCGAGGAGGAGCTGGAGCGGCCGGGTCGACCTCGGCGGGTCCTTGGGAGATAACCGTTGCGTGGTGGGGGTTATCTACCAAGACCCCCTGCAAAGGTCCACATTTACGCTCCAGCCCCACCCTTCCCAAGCCCGCCGTTGACGTGCGCCGATGCCCCGCCCGAACGCTCCGGCGGAGCCAAGGCTCGCGGCGAGCTACAGACCCTCTGGGTGGAGCACCGTCGGGAACGTGGCCAGGTAGGAGGCTGAGGGCGTGCC
>CAWKLB010000010.1:0-487661 GCA_963850325.1 uncultured Actinomycetota bacterium | reverse complement strand
GACCTCCAACGCTCGTTCCACCAGCCGCTGAGTCAACTGCGCCAACAACCCACCGGGCCCGACAATCGCCTCTTCAGACCGGGCTCCGGCCAGCAGCTGGTCCACCACATCGTCAGGGAGCTGGCGCCGGATCTCATCCGGCACGCAGTCCAGGATCCCAGACGGGGGCGCCGTCTCGCCTGGCGGCTCGCCGGCGCCCACCCCGATCAGGGAACGGCTCCCTCGCTCAATCACATGATCTTCTGAGGATGAAGGCATGACAGTTCCTTTCGGTCATGCCTACACAGATCCTCGGACACTCCCCTCGAACCCATCCGGGTGTTCGCGGCGCGCGAAACGGGTACAGCTCGCACGTATGACAGTCGTGCTTGTCGGTGCCTGGGTAGCGTTAGCGCTGTGGTGCGCCCTTGTGATCGCGGCACGGCGCAGGAGGCGTCGCATAGGTACTCCGCCAGCTGACATTGGGGCATCCGGAGCAGCAGTTCTGCTTGTCTGGGTCTGCGTTGGTGTTGTGGCGAGTATCGAGCTCACCTGGCTGTGGACTGGTGTGTTCGTCGTGACCGTGCTGAGCCCCGTGATCCCGCTAGTCGCAAACGTGCGGCACCGACGCGCCTGATCGCCAGGCGCGTCGACCCCGGCGCAGGCTCGACAGCGCCCACATATGGCCGCTCCGGTGAGAGGCCTCGAAGGCGTGACGGCCAGTGATCGCTGACGATCCACCAGCGGACGCGGTTGGAATGGCGAAACACTTGACCCATTGATCTCTAGAGGCGTGAGGCCAGCTCGGACTCAGTCGTCAGCTCAGATCGACCAAGACGCGCGATCAGCGCGATGTCGGGTGGTCGTCTTCGGGTAGCGCATGATCGCGCTTGAATGTGGCCGTCACGATGATCGGCTCGCCTTCGGCGTAGCCACAAGTCGTGCACCGAAGCAACGGCGCCGGCTCCCAGTTCCCGCCGACCTCCGGAACGCTCTCCGGCGGCTCGTCAGGGGGATCGTGGTCACCAGCCCACCGCATCCCCGAAGATCCATCTGGCGCTCGGATTCGCTCCCAGACGCGGTTACCACAAGCAGGGCACGGCTCATGGGAATCAGGGGCAGGCTCGTGAACCCAACCGTCCGGGGCGGGCCGTCGCACAGTATTCCCCTCAGCGTCGAGAAAGCGCACCGGGCGCACGTCCCCGATGGTCGGCTCATCCAAGACGATCACCCAAGCGCCAGCCGCACAGGTCGGGCGATGACGTCGTCCTGCGCGATCAACCACCTCAGCGTCGACCGCCCCGCGAGGAAGCAGCCCGCCCTCAGCAGAGCGCTCGCCTGTCAGACCCTCCATAGACGACTGGTACCCATCAAGGACGGTCTTGGCATGGCCGAGATAGCCCGACAGGCACACCAACTCACCGGAGCGGACGACCGCCGCTACGCCATCCTCGTGCTCAACCGAAACAAGGACCTCATCGTCCACGACCACATCTTCCTCCATCCTGGGCGGACACACTGACGAACCAGTGCTCGCACAACCACCGTGAGGCCCACCGAGCCCGTGGCAACGTTGCGAAAGCAGCGGCCGGCCCCCCAGAGGATCACGGTCTCAGACAGGATCCCTCAGCGGACGCTTAGTGCGTCCGCGACGGCGTCGACGTCAGAGGTCTGACGGTCTCACTCACCAACCCCTACTGCGACGAGTCCTTTCACGAAGGAGTCGCAGCGGCGCTCAGCGACTAGCCGCGGAGTTGCCGACGCATCGCAATACGGACTGCCGCTCGTCATGGTCCCGATACGACGATCTGTGTCCTCGGATCACCGGACCCTTTGCCGACGCCAGGGCCACGGAAACCTCCGAGCGGTCATTCAGCAGATATGCTGCAAACGTTACAAAGTGGTACGCGACCTTCAACCGCCGCTGCGTCTCCCGCCCGCCAGGACCGATCCAGCGGCCCTCGCCCGCGAACGCGCGCAACTTGACTCGCGTGTGAGGCTCCGGTGCCAACGGATAGCGCCGGTCCCGGTGCGAACGAGGGTCGTGGGCGGTCTGTATGCCGGGCTGTGCGGCGGGTCGTTATTTGCCGTGACACGAATCCTGACCGGCGGGCACGCCTCGTTGAGCACCTCGGTCGTGATCGGCCTTCTCCTTGGTGCGTTCTGCGTGTTGGTTTGGCCCGACCGGGCCCGAGATTGCGTTCGGGCTGACCTTGACCAAGCGGGCATCGGGTTCCCTGCTTATCGGGCCACGGTCCGGTCCGAGGACAACACCGTCGTTGTCGCGCTCGTGGGGGCACAACTCCCGACGTACAGGGGTGTCCTGCTCGACACACCGGAAGGCTGGACCGTGGATTGCGACCGATTTCACGCCAACGAGGATGCGGAGGCGACCGAGCGCGTCGCCGAGTTCCGGGTGCAGGCCGAGCGTCTGCGTGCGGTTGGTAGGTCCCGGTTCGACGCGCTGTATCAACTGTCCAAGTCAGGTCGCGAAGACTCGTGGACATTTCCGGCTGCTCCCGTCACACGGTGGACGCCGCGCCGATCTCAAACGAACACGGCGAGTCGTCCCCTCGGCTGTGGGGACTGGCTCACCGCCATCGCCCAGGAGAGCACCCAGCTCCCCGAGCGTGCTGTCATTGACTGTCGCGGGCCCACCGACGTTGCGCAGCGAGCGCGCGCCTGCCATAAGGCGAATCTTGTCGCGGGCGCCGCGACTGTCCTGTGCGGGACCTGTGGATCGCTCGGAGCGCCTTTCCGTGGCCCGATCGACGCTGCGCTGCTTGGTGTTGCGTTCCTCGCAGCGCTCCTCGTCGGGTTCGTACTCATCTTCGTCGTTTTCGAAATCGGGGGGCTGGGCTACTGCTACGCGACACACGAATACGACCGCGACGAACTCGACCGACCGGGGTATGGGTTTCCGCAGTACTCAGTTGAAGTCAGACCCGACGAATGCGAGAGCGTCATCGAGCTCGTCGGACGGCAGGAACACGTGTCCCATGGGATGCTGCGAGGGCAGGACCGCTGGGAGGTCGTGATGCGGCGGTTCCCTGCGGACGCCGACGACGAGGCGACCGAGTTTGCCGCGCTGCTTCGTGCCCAGGCTGACGAGCTCACCGAAAAAGCACGAGACGCATTCCTCGAGCGCTACAGCGACTTTGAAGCTGGCGCAACAGAGAGAGAAGACGCCCGACTGGTTGCCCAAGCTCTGGCCTGAGCAGCCCCGAGACGCCCCACCCCGCTCTGGGGGCTCGCGGTATCGGGACTGTCCATTTCGGATTGCCGAACGTCAAGGCGGTGGCCGACCTGCGAGCCCGGTTCGGAAATGCCCACGGCCCCAAGGAGTAAACACCGCATGCGGGCCCCGCTTTACGGAGGTTGAGTGGGGATATCTGACTGCCGAGTTCCGCTCGGCCACGTTCTCTGGATTACCGCTACATCGCCAGCGGCTTGCCGCTGACCACGCATAGCAAACCCCTCAAGACCGTGTCCCCCAAACTGGCGACGGCGAAGGGGAATCTCGCTTGCCAGAACTGGTCATGTTTGCTGAACGGCCAGGCCACGGGAGTGTGGCCGAGATGGTCTGTCTTCCCCTCGGTCCGGCGGGCGGTGAGCGCGGCTGGTCTCGTCGCACCATGGGCGATGAGTACTGAGGACGCAAACGGCTGACTGCGTCGGCGTCATGGTCGGGTCAGCCCTCAAATATGTGGAGGAGCTGCTCGGCCTTGGCGCGCAGCCTATCTGACTTGATGATCATTCTCTGGGCGTGGCGCAGCGCGATCGCGGCCGTGTTGAGGTGCTCGGCGATGTCGCCCAGGCCGGCGTAAGGCAGGCCGTTCACGAGGCCTTGCGTGCCGGTGACCCAGTCTCGTTGGGCCCGCTTCTGTGTTGGCGTCGACGCCTTCTTGCTCTCCACGACGAACGCCGCCCGGGTCAGCTGGAAACGCAGTCCTGGGAGTACGAGCAGCAGCCTCTTGGCCTGCGCAGGTGAGTAGGTGAGAAGGGTCGAGACGAGGTGGCGAGCGTCCGCGGTTGAGGTGAGGTTCAGGCCGGGCAGGCCGTGCTCGATCATCAGGCGCTGGATCCTTTGATCCTGCGCTTTGATCGCCGAGGTCACGCTGCCGGGCGCCGACTTCACAGCGCCCGGGGAGGGCCGACCGACGCGAGCGCGTGTCCGTGGGCGTCAAGCCAGGCCTCGTGGGTGGGGGCGCCGCGCTCCGGGATCCTGACGGCTGCGACGTTGTCGTGGACCGCGACGGTGACGGTGAGCGCGTGACGAAACTGCGGGACCGGGCCGCCGCCGGCGTAGATCGGGTCGCGCGGGAACTCCCAGCGGACGTGCGCGACGCCGTTGGGGACGACCTCGTAGTAGACGGTGTGACGGTGACCGGGCACATAGCCGGACTCGACCGCAGGTCCGTGGGGCCGGCTCAGTTCTCCTGCCGTCAAGCAGCACGACCCTGTGCCTCCGCCGCCGGCGTCTCGTTCGGCAATGCCCAGGCCGTACGTTGAGCCGGTCCGCGAGACGAGGAGATAGACCCTGGCACCCCCGGAGATCGGGACCGCGCGGGTCAATCGGCGGATCACCGCTCTCCCCAGGGGACCGGCGGCGTGTTGAGAGGCCTGTCTGTCGTACGCCTTCGCGGCCGCGGTCTGCGGTCCCTGCAACACGCTCAGGCTCGCGAGCAGCCCACGCACGCCCGCCGAGGCTGCGGCGCCGCGCGGGTGCCGCGAACCACCAATCGTGACCAACGCGCCAGCGACGATCACGACGACCACCACCACGCTCAACGCGAGCGCCATCACATCTCCGCGTCGGCGCGACCGGCGGTGCCAGACTGCCCTCGGACGCCGTTTGCGCGCCCGATCGCGGACACGGTCAACGAGGTCCTCAGGCGGCAGAAGATCAGCGAGCTCATGGTCCAATCTGATACGCACGATGCGCATGACCTGCTCGTCACTGAGCATGCAAGCCTCCGGAAAGGTCGTGGTTCGGGGTCGAGGAGCGATCCGCGAGCAGCTCTCGCATACGCCCCAGCGCGCGCGCCGTATAGCCCTTCACTGCACCTTCTGAGCACTGCAACGCCGACGCTGTATCTGAGACCGAGAGATCAAGAAAGAAGCGCAGCGCCACGACCTCGCGTTGCCGACGCGGAACGCGCGCACCGCCTGCGCCAGCGCGTCTCGTTCCATCAGCCGCCCCGCTTCGTCATCCTGGACGCGTTCAACCGCGTGTTCGTGCGCGGCCTCGCGCGGCCGACGACCCAAGCGGCGATGCCGGTCGCGCGACAGGTTGACCAACACCTGCAACGCGTAGGGCTCAGGGTTGCCGCTGATCTGCCGCCAACGACCGACGAGCCGCACCAACGCGCCCTGCAGCAGGTCCTCGGCCTCGCCGCGATCGCCCGTCAACAGGAACGCCACCCTCAGCAGCCGCGGCGACGCGCTGATGACAAACCGCTCAAAGGACTCCTCGCACTCAGCGGAGTCATGCCGGGGTCGATCCTGTCGCATACCCCTTAACACTCCAGCAATCCCGGCGAGGTTGCCCTGAGCCGACCAATCTTCCCAGAGCGCATTGAGATGACCGTTTCGCCCGCCGTCCAGCGCCGTTCCAGCGATTCGCTTACGACAGCACTAGGCCACCGACCGGGTGGCACTGGGCTCTGCTTCGCCGCCGCCAGAGCAGTGCCGACAAGACGGCACTGCTCCCCGCCGAAGGCGTCATGTGACGGCGCCGGCGTCCCACACGGATCGACCATCGAACGCTCCCGACGGCGCGCCACAGGCGGCTGGGGCTGTCGCACCAACCAAGGTTCTGCGAACAGACCTCAAGGGCCGGCTCGGGGCCGACTCTGTCCGCACGCGGGAACGTGGCGCGGGGATCGAACGGTGAGACAGACTGCCGATCTTGCTTAGAAGCGGCAGCCTAATGGCGCCCCTCCAGCCGGTCTACATGCAGTCGCTGAAGTTGACGCGACCGCGCGGCCACGGTGGACGCGCGCTAACGGCGCACAAGGGTGCGCTTCGAGCGTCCTTAACCGTCAGCGCACCAGCCCGGCCCAGCGCTATGACGTACGACGGGATCGGACGACGCCTTGCGCCACGACGATGCCCACCGCAACGAAGACGATCAGACACAGTCCGCCGATCACAAACAGAACCGTGTCGCGTCCCCACGGCGCGATGATCAAAACCGCCAGGAGCACGGCTCCAACCGAGAAGGCCACGATCTGGAACATGACGTGCCGACGGCGCTGTTCTCGGGAATCCCCTGCCAGACCTTCGAGAGTGGTAATAGGTCAGGGCCGGCACCGCGACCATCGCCGGGATAGCGACGAGGATGAGGACGATGGCGAGAGGTGTGCTCATCGGCTAACTCAGACGCTACCCGCCTGCCTGCAGCTTCACCCCAACCCGTTGGGCTGGGGCGCAACCGTCGCAGCACCAACGCTCAGCGCGCGCGTGACCGGGGCGTGCCTGGCCGAGTAGCGAGCTCCGAGCCGGTCGACGCGGTCTGTCGGCGCTGGGTGTTCGCGTGGCGGAACTACCTGCTGGTCGGCGACGTTTACGTCCCGCTGAGGTTCGGCACCGTGCTGGCCCTTCGTGATCTTGTCGACACGTCGGCGACGAGCCCATATCGTGCGTGGGGTGGGTGAAGACCAGCCAGGACAGCCGGAGCCCGCGGACGAAAGCGCGTCGATCCCAGACTCCGCGCACGAGCGGCGTTCCGCGCATTACGTCGCGCGCGGATCGCGTCCCGCGACACACTTCCTGAGGCGGTGGCGCTGGCTGTCGATCCCCGGCTTGACCCCAGGCTCGCATGGTGCGTCTACTCAGGGCCGGAAGGTCAGGCCTACATCGTGGCCGGGGCGGGCTCGATCTGCTTCATCGCCACCAGCGACACGATCGGCACCATCCGGGGAGACATCCCCACCGCGCGCGCCGCTGACGCGGGCCACGGGTTCGTACATTCCGTCGAGGAAAGCCGGTGACATTCGTCGGGGTGCTGGCCGCCGACGGCCATGGCGTGCACGTCATCGATCGCTCGGGCCGAAGGATCGACGCGGTCCCCAACGCTGACGATGGCTACTGGCTGGCGGTCACAGACCCGGTCAACTTCATCAAGACCAGGCCTGACGGAACCACGCAGCAGGTCCCCTTCAGCAACTCCAGCGCCGTCGACCCACCCGACGACTGACGCACACCTGCCTGAACTTCGGTAGGCGCGCCGGGCTGCCGCGGGAAGCGGATCCGGTCGAACGCCTGGGCGACCGACCAACGTCTCAGCCGATGCCCGAACGGCTCGATCGGGACGTCAGACCGGGGGGCGAGCGCGTCCGCAGGCCAACGCTCTGCGAACGGTTCGCGCTACCGGGGTAGGCCGGGATTGCGGGCTCGCGGGGCCACAGCGCGTCTGCGTTGCCGGGCAATGGACGGAATGGTCGGAAGCGATGGAGGACCAAGGGCACCCCATCCAGGATCAGTGGTCCGGCGGGCAAGAACGGCGGTGGCACGGAAACAAGGATCGCGAAGTCAAGATCGTCGTCCAGGCGACGATCCTCGGGTGCGCGTAGCCCCGACGGGACGCCTCGACACAGCGCGAAAGCCGAGTCGGCTCGTGTGTCGGCGCGCTCTTGATCGGTCAGCGGCGACCAGTCCGAGACCCGGCTCACGCGGCTGACGACAAAGCCGCGGCTGCGCTCGGTGTGGGTCAGATGCTTGAGCTCAAGCGCGTAACGCAACCGTACGGTCTCGACACGGTGGCGGTCATTCTCAACGCTGGTCTGATCACCCGCGGCGTCCGTCGACAGCGCCGGAACGACCGATCGCCAGTGCTCGGTCATCTCCAGATCGCCGAGGACATCCCACGGATCGAGCACCATGAGCCAAGGCTACCCCCGGGGCTGGGCCCGTCTCACCTCTTGCAGCGGAGGGGGTCGGTGCCAAGCTGGCGTCGCAGGCAGCATCGTCAAGCGTACGTGGCGCTCCGGAGCGGCAGTCGGATGGGAGCGGGAGGCGGAATCCTTCGATGGGCTGTCGGGCATGCGTCCAGCACAGGTCCGGTGGGTTAGAAGCTGGTCGCGGTCGGTGCGGGCTTGAGGCTTTCGGCGAGCGCGGTCAGTTCCTCGGCGGTGAGAGTGTCTGAGATGAGCGATACGAAGGTGCCGTCGTGCTCGAGCTGCGCCTGGGCTTGGCCGCCGAGGGCGCGGACGTGAATCGTGATGTCGTTGCGCTGGATCGTCTGCCATCCGCCGTGCTCAATCATCAGCGCGTACTGGCCGTCCTGATCACCAGCGGCTACTGCGTCAGCGACACGCCCTGATGACCGTCCTCAGCGTGGTAGGTGATCGACACGGCCGCCGCCGACGGCGGCCGCGCCGATGCCTCGATGAACGCGTAGCGCGACTCCCAGTCCGGCGGTATGCGTTGCGGGATCAAGACGACGAATGCAGCGAGTTGTTGGACCTCGGTAAGCGCGACATGGCGCACGCGGTGTCTGCCCCGCGCGGGCTGGACGTCCTCACCGGCTGGGGCGACAAACACAAAACGCTCCGGATCGATCGGCTGATCAAACACAACCCAGTCGGTCGTGATCCGGTGAAACGGTTCGCCGTCATGGACCGCGGTCGCCTGCAGCAGAACACCGCGCTCGGCATCCACCTCGAGCGCATACCGGTCCGCGCCGCTGCCGAGCTGATGCAGCTCAAACGCGCGCGTCGGGCGCTGGGGGTCTGTCAGCCGCGGAACCGCGTCGGCACTGAACGTCTCGCGGTCGGCGACGGTCCCGCGCCCCGTGGGTATAAACCTCAGCGCTCCCAGCAGAGCTGTCGGGTCAAGCATCAGCGACACCTCTTGACCGACGTCACGCCCGAGCGTGAGATCGCCCTGGTTACTACTGGCGCCGTTGCGCTTGTCCCATGCCCACCAGGCGTCACCGTCGCGCACCGCGTAGGCGCTGTCGCGCTGGTCGCCTTGGTGCTCCTCGCGGACCTGGTCGCCCGCAAGCCAGATGCGAAGCACCCGCTCGGTCTCGACTGGACGATCGGACTCGTCCCGGGAGGCGTAGCTGGTGATCGACGCGCCCCGCCGCCGGTTCCGCTCGACCTCCGAACGCCACGCCGCCGCCGCGCGCACCTCATGGCGCCAGACGCGATAGCTCACCGCGACACTGTCAAACGCCGCGTCGGCACGATGCAACAAAGCCAGCAGCTCACCCAGCGCTGACGAACCATCAGGCGGTACATCCGCAGCGTGGCTCATCTCCCCAGGCTACGAGATCACCGTCCGGATGAGGATCCTTGGGTTCTCGCGGTGATCGCAACACCCGCCCAGTTGGAGGGACTTTCTAGGTCGTCTGAGCTCCGTGGTCGAGTAGCGCGCCGGTCGTCGCGAAGCCGAGCCCGAGGGCGAGGCGCTCGCGGCGATCGGCGCGCTGTCCGGCCGGGAGCCGGGGCCCGCGAGGTCCCTTCCTGGGAGGCGGGTGAACGGAGGCGCGGGATGGCGCAGTTCTCTGAGCGGATGGTCACCGAGGTCGTGCAGCAGTTCTGGGCGGCGATGGCACGGGGTGAGTTCATCACCGACGCGGCGGCCGAAGCGGGTACGTATCGGGTGAAGGGAGCTCGGTGGTTGCGCGCGGAGGGCGGGGTGCGCCCGCGCCGCGGGCGCGACCTGAAAGGTCGGTGTCTCAGGTTCAGCGAGCGAGAAGAGATCGCCGTCGCTCGGGCCGGTGGCGAGTCGATGCCTTCGATCGCGCGGCGGTTGGGTCGCAGCCCGTCGACGATCAGTCGCGAGCTGTCGCGCAACGCCGGCGGCGCGGGTCGCTATCGCGCGACGACCGCGCACGCGCTGGCGTACGAGCGCGCGAGCCGACCCAAGCCCGCCAAGCTCGCGACCAACCTGGTGCTGCGTGAGAAGGTGCAGCAAGATCTCAGGCGGCGCTACTCACCCGAGCAGATCGTCGGGCGTCTGCGCCAAGACTTCCCGCAAGACCCGGAGATGTGGGTGTCGCACGAGACGATCTACCAGTCCTTATATGTCCAGTCCCGCGGCGCGCTGCGCCGTGATCTGACGAAGTGTCTGCGGACCGGGCGGGCGCTGCGGCGTCCCTGCCGGCAGGCCGGTCAGCGCAAGAATCGGATCCCGGACATGATCAACATCAGCCAGCGGCCGGCCGCGGTCGAGGACCGGGCGGTGCCGGGAGATTGGGAGGGCGATCTGATTATCGGCAAGAACAACGCCTCGGCGATCGGCACCCTGGTGGAGCGCGCCTGGTGCCCGGGCGCGAAAGCGCGCTGACGCGGTCAGGTGAGCCCGTGAGGAGAAGATGACGATGACGCCCCAGCCAACGGACAAGGTAGACACCACGACACACGTCGTGGTGAACGGACCCGCGGACGATGCGCTCCTCAACGCGAGCGGATCGTACGGCCTCACGCCACCGGACCTAAATCGGCTTGCTTGAGCCGGGTGCTCGGAAACGGGCACGCCCTGGTTCTGAGGGGGGCCCGGCACACCAATGTGTCGGGCCTACCCGTCCAAAGGGCAATGTCCCGCGTCGGATCTTTTCGTGGTGCGGGTGCTCTGACGGTTCCGTACCCACCGATCGAGGACTCCGCCGCCTCCGCTCTGCGCCGGGGCGCATTGCGACCTAGCGTGATTACGGGGCGCCGCTGCCTTCGGGCCTATCGGCGGTTGGCGGCAGGAACAGGGCGACGTACTCGCAACGCGAACAGACGCTGATGCCCACTGGCACACCGCGCCCCACACGCTTCTCGTCGTCGTCCGGCAGGCCAAGCGTGGCAGCGGGGAGGACGTACCACTCGGGCGGGCCGTCCAACCGTCTCAGCTCGCCCTCGCGGCAGATTGGGCAGGTCGCGCTCACGCGCTTGTCTTTGTCCATTCGCGCAGTCTCTCCCATTGGCGGATCGTGGACGTCGCCGACGCGCTGTCGATGAACGTGAGCGGTGTGGACTGACGCCCCCGAACCAGCAGTATGAGCCGGTTGCCGGTTTGGGTCTTACTGGGTTAATTGGCACCAGCGGCCGCCCTCAGGGTTCGCTCAGCGAACCACTCTGACATCACACTACGCCCACAGAGCGACCGGCCGGTCGTGTCGATCGACGAAGGACTACTGCGACGAGCCCTTTCGCAAGAGGACGCATCCGCAAGCTAGAGAGGTCGCGAGTAGCTGCCGATGCATTGACTTGACCAGCAGGCCGAGGCCGAGACTGCTCCCTGGTTCGTGATTCCATCGGCCGCGTCGCGTCACGGCGAGGACGTTACGCTGCGGCAGTCATCGTTGTACTGCAGTTCGCCTGTACGCGGATGCATACGTCGCATGGGCGCTCGCCCAATAGGGCTCCCGTCGAGTCAGGCCCGACGTCGACGTCGTCGCTTCAGCCACTCTGCCGCCGCGGCCCGATCCGGTCGGCTCTGCTCGGCTTGATCATCGGGCACGAGCGGCCTGCCGTGGATGCCCTCGATCGGCCGTGTCCGCTCGTCCTGCTGCCCGGAGCGAAGACTCGAGGTCGTGCCGGCAAATGCGGGCACCGCGCCGACGACCAGTGCGACCAGGATGAGCTTGTGATCCTTAGTCGCGACGCCGATCACGATGAGCGCCACCATCAGGACGAGCACCACCGCTGCGATCACCCGACGATTGCTCATCGTGCCCACCTGACTGGCCCGTTCGCCAGGAAGGTACCAATCACCGCAAAGCGTGCCGCGACCACCTGTTCCGTGCTCCGAGCCATCATTGCTCCTCCGTACGTTCGCGTCGCTTGTCCTTGCCGGACGCCCCTCCATGGGTGACACCAGACAAATGCTGAAATACCCGTGACCGAAAATGCAAAACGCGGCAGGGCTGAACCAACCGGACCCACCTCCTTTCGGGTTCCTCTCAGATGGGATCGCTCACCGCACGCTTCGCGCCGTCGTTGGCGGCCGACGGACGCCGATGCGCCGTCTCAATCGTCGAACGGTCACTGCGACGGCAAACGTTGCCTCTGTACGCAAGGCGTGCTCGGAGGCTATGTCGTTGAGCGCTAAACCCCGATTCATCGGTGGCGCTTCGGGGTAGAGCGACTGGGGCTGGACCATTGTGGTGAGCGCCTCTGGAGGCTGAGTGCGATGCAGGTGTTTGGGATGGTCACGGCTGACGACTTGTTTATCGGGTTGATCCTCGCGGTCGAGTCGGCGGTGACGAAGGTTGGCCTGGTGCGCGAGCTCCCGGACCCCGGCCTCCGCGGCGCCATGTGCTCTAGCCCTACATGAGCCGGTTCGGCGTGCCGAGTTCGGGCTGCCCTTACCGATGATCGAGGACGGAGGCAAGATCGGTGCGTAAGCGAAGATCGCCGGCGTGGCATCTCGTGCATGCCGGCACCGGCACAGTTGCGTTTGCGGCGATCCTCACGTCGCTGCACGTCGCCGTGCCCATAACAATCGCGGTCTGCGTGGTATGGATCATCTTCTGTGGACTAGGGGCAATGGGTGCTGCACGCGCCAGCGGCCGTAGCGAGGGATAACAGGAGAGACCAACCGACAACGGCTCTAGGGCGTCAGCGCTGTTGCCTTCGGCTCAGCACACCCGCTCGCATCGGCTGGCGTGCTTCGCTGACTCGAGGTTCGTTTCTACCTTGGGCTCTTTTGAGGTTGGGAGACCGGGCGCGGAAGCCGATCGCCCAGCTGACATTTCCCAGGTCTCGCGGAGGTGTTGGTGTCAGAGGTCTGACCGTCTCACCGACCAACGCTCAGCGGACGCTGTCGAACACGCGCCGCGCCTCATCTGCGAACGACACCACGTCGGCTTCAGGCGGCGCGATGCCACGAGTGAACTGCTCAACTTGAAGCCGTGGCCCGTGGACCCCAAAGTCGTCCGTGAGCTCTCTGGTGATCGGCTGAACCACGTAATGGATATGGGCGGGCTTCCCGCCGGCGTGCGACCACAGACAGATGTAGGTCTGCTCAGGGTGAAGCAAGCTGTCTACGACGGCCGCGCACCGACGCAGCAAAGGCCCCTGCTCCCGGGCTTCGTCTGTCGTCAACTGCGCGACCCGAGTCACGTGGCGTTTGGGCTTGACGAGGAGTGTGCCGACTCCCAGAGGGCCGACGCAATGCTCTACCCGCCAACCCCCGGCGTCGTGGATCAGACCGCCGGGAAGATCTCGACGACCCGCGGTGAGATCGCAAGCAAGACAGCCCGGCACGTCGTCAGCCATCGCCCGCAAGCCTAGCCCGACCACCGACCGCAACCGGCGACTGGACCTCCCAGCAAGCACGGCAACCGATCGCCCATTGAGCGCCTCGCCGAACAACCACGGGCGGTGTCCGCCAACGATCCACCAGCGCGCAGATGCCAACCAGATGGTCTTAGCACGCTGATCGCAGCACCTGCGTCTCACATAGGGTGTGCGTTGAAGATTCTCACTCACCCGGGCTATACGCACGCCTCGATGGGACCGATCAGCTGCTTACGCATCGGCTTCATGGCCGGGCCGCAACGTAGGCGCCGACGTCCGACCGCTTGGTCGGCGTCGCCGACGGAGCAGGCGAGTCCGCGCTTGCTGAGCCGTTAGACCAGAGCGCCATGAGGAAGCGCCTATTGCTTCCCCCTTCGTCCATCAGCAGCCGCCAGTGAGCGCCGGGTTTGCTTGCAACCCCCCGCGCTCGCCGTGCTCGCGGTCGAGTTCGCGAAGACATAGCGGTGGCCAGAGGTCCGCGCCCGCAACTCGCGGGGCGCTGGCATGCTCCTCGCGGAAGCGCTCGCCGATAGCTGAAACGCGCCCTGGAGACGTAACGGCCGTCATCAGGCGACTGCGAGCGGATCTGACGCTTCGCGTCAACGCTCGACCGGTTTGACCTGGGCCACGTCCCCGTCGTCGCCGGCCCCGGTTGGACGTCGCTGGGTCTGATTAGACTCAATTGGCATGGGCGCGAGCTGGGATGACGAGTACCTCACGGTCAACGAGATCGCCGAGCACCTCAAGCTGAACCCCCAGACCTTGAGGAACTGGATCGACCAAGGATCACTACCGGCGGTCCGCATCGGCCGCCGGGTCCGCGTTCGACGTGCGGATCTGGATCGCATCCTCGCGCAGGGCACGACCGTATCCGTCGAGCCGGCACCATCGTCGGGTGCACCGGCCGACGCTCGCGAGCAACTCGAGCGAGCCTGCGAACGCTCCCAGCGACTGCTTGGGCGACGGAGCGCCGCTCGCCGCTCCGAGCTGGCCGAGGGCCTGCAAGAGCTCACCGACGCGGTCACGGCCGCGCTCAGGCTACCCCCTGACGGGGCAAGCCCCGCCGACGGTGCCGAGTAGCTCCCCTGGGCGCCGCTGGTTTACGGCTTAATTGCGGCGACGGCAGGCATGTGGCTGTCGAAGTGAGACCATCGGCCACCCGCCACGTCGAACCCCTGCCTATGGCTGCAGCCAGTCTCGGTCGCGTCAGAAGTGGAGCGAGTGGATCTGCGACTTGGGTCCTGCCGAGGGCGGTCGCCTTCGCAGAAGAGCATCTCGTCGGCGTAGAAGGTCAGGGCCTCGCTCTCTGTGCCGTCGCTCCAGCGCACGATCGCGCGGCGGTTGCCGGCGGATCCGAGCGGGAAGATCCTCGAATCGCAGCACCTCCGTGACTACTGGTTCCTGCGATCTGAGAGTGCACGGTGCCTAGCGTATCGGCGTCGCACAGCGGGCTCGTCGATGAGGGAGTAGCGGACACCGTCGGGCGCCTGGTACTCGTCACCGACCTCGACGAGCGCGAGGGTCATATCGCAGATGATCTGGTCGCGGACGGTGTCTCGGTGCGCTTGATCGGGCGACTCGAGCAGCTCCGGCCCGGCGTTGCCGGCGATCGTCTGCGCCTCGGCGGCGATCGCCTCCGCGAGCGACTGATGCCAGATCTCGTCCCCGATCTCGTACTCCGGACGCCCCTGGGATGTGCACGTGCAGGATCACGCGTCACGCCTCCTCGAGGTCGCTGGTGCGCGTCCCGCTCAGCGGGCACACGGCCATGGGCACATCGCCCAGCACCTGGGACTGCTCGACGTAGTCGGCGACGAGCGCAGTCAGGGCGTCGTGGCCGTCTTGTTCGAGGCCTCGCTCGACGAGGTAGGCGCGGCCGCGTCCGCGGGCGCGGGGACGTCGGTGACGCGGACGACGCCGTCAACGCGCTGTCCGTAGAGGATGCGTTGCTGACCGGAGGCGAGGGTGTAGCGGGCCAGTTCGACGCGCGGGCCGACCGGGCGGATCGGGTTGCCGTTGCGCCGGGTTTCGATGACGGTCGGGGTGGTCATGGCCGGTGCCTCCAGGTCGCCGAGGCTCCGTAGCCGGCGATCTCCTCGCTGCGGACGGCCGGAGCGTCGTGGCGGGCCTCGCGGGCGGCGTGCTCGGCGTCGAGCTCGCCGAAGGTGAAGCCGCGGCCGCGCGACGTCTCGTAGTCGACGGATCTCGCGGCTTGCCTGAGCCCGGGTCTGCGGCCAGGTGAACGTCTGGCCGGTCCGGGCGGCCAGCGCTTTGAGGTACGCCAGCTGGCTGGCTGTCGGCGGTTGGTTGCCGTCTTGGGTGGGGGTCATGCGGTGCCTCCTGGGGTGGGGTGCGGGCATGCCCGAGCCGGGCCACGCAGCGGCGGCGGCGGTCAAGCCGATGAACCGGACTCTCGCCCTACCGCCGCCCGCCAGGGCGGTGGGGCTCTCATCGGCTTGACCGGCCGACGACGGGCGTGGCATCGGGTGTCGTGACGGGCTGCCCGCACCCCACCCCGGGGAGCAGATCGCAATCCGCACCGTCCGAATGGGAACATGTGTTCGCGTGACGTCTCAGGGATCAGCGTTGATGCGCTTTGAGCGGGCGGTGCGGACCGGCAACCCGAACCTCGTCATCGCCGCCGCGCACGAGCTGCCCCGCCCGGTGCTGCTGCGCGACGCGCTCCGCGTCCTGCTGGTGCTGGCCGCGGCCGACGCTGATCGCTACCCGCCGGCTGCCGCTCGCTTCGGCGCGCGTCTGGTGGCCGAGCGAACGCTGTCGGTCGCCGAAGCGCAGTTGGCGTTCGCGGCGTTGCAGACGCTGGCCGGGTCTGATCCGCTCGCCGGCGGCGAGGCGCTCGTGCGTCCTGCTCGAGCAGCACGGCGAAGGCGACGGCGCGCGCTATCTCGAGGAGTGGCTCAGGGCCCGCGACCGCTAGGCACAGCGGCGATCACGGATCTCCGTGGCCCCGAGGGGCCGGTGGGCTCCCGGGCCCACCGGCCTGACCGGTCCGCTTACGCGGCGCAGATCAGCTCCAGCGCCCGCGTCTTCTCGGCCCCGGCGTCGACGGCGCGCGCGAACCGCTCGCCGCCGTTACGGATCGGGCGATGCCAGTCGCCGTACTCGACGATCGCGTTGACCGCCGCCCACTTGCTCCCCGGGCGCGTTGCCCTGCGTGTCGCCGTGCAGGAACAGCTCGACGATCCGCTGCTTGGTCTGCTCGCGCGACCGCTGCGTCCGCTCGGTCACCCGGTCCTCGGTCCCGGACGGGTAGAGCTCGTCGAGGACGCGCCGCAGCTGCCGCTCGGTGCACGCGCTCTGACGCGAGCTGGTTGCCGGTGGCCTTGAACTGCTCGTAGTAGTCGATCGAGAGCTCGAGCACGCGACGGGCCTCGTGCACGCGGCGGCTGATCTGCTCGGTGTGGCGGATCGAGAACCTCTGCCGCGCGCGCTGCAAGCCCCCAGTTCAGCGTGTTCTGGCACACCACCCTGACCGGCGTCGTCGCGGCGATCACCGCGGTCGACCCGTCGTGGCTGTTCATCAACAGCACGTACGGACGGACCGGGTCGCCGCCGACCTCGACGTGCTCGGGCAGCGTCGCGAGCACCCACACCCGCCGGCCGCCGTGCAGGCTGCCGGCGGTCTCGAAGTGCAGGCTGGAGCCGAGCAGCTGGTCGACGAACTGAAACGCCTCCTCGTTCTGCACGATCCGGTAGCGCTCGCCGACGATCCCGAGCACCGTGCCGGGTGTCCTGGCGGACGGTCGCGTAGTAGCCGGGGATCTCCTCACATCGCGGCTCCCACCAGTCATCCACCGTCGCGGCGTCGCCGCGATCGACCGCGATCGGCTCACGCTCCACCCGCCAGCCCAGACCCGACGCCTCGATCGCCTCCGCGATCGTCGCCGGCGGCCGTTCCAGCACCGCTCCGAGACCGTGCCATGGCGTCTCGCGGACGGAGAACATCGAATCGCTGCTGGTGATTCCTGCGGGCATCAGACCCTTCCCTTCTGGTCGTGGCCCCGCTCGGTGCGGGGCCGGTCGCGGCAAGGGCCGCACGCCCGGACGGCGTGCCAAACTGGCCCCGCCCGCCGGCTCCCCGCACCGCGTACCACGTCCCGCCGCTACTCCCCCGGTGAGCTCGATCCGCGTCAGCTGCGCCCGCGGCCTCGTGCCCCAGCTGATGGCCGCGTTCCGCTCAGCCCCGGACCCTCACGCTGCGCTAGGTGCGATGGCCAGGGATATCCAGTAGGCCCCTATGCGTCGCCGAGTTCCATTGCGGCCCCTGGGCTCGGCCTACCATCAGCCGCCATGACCCTCACTGACATCGTCACCAGCATCGACCAACGGCTCACTCAGGCAAAGGCGGAGATCACCCGGCTCGACGGCGCACGCCACGCACTCACCAACGGCGCCGCTCCCGCCGACACACCAAAGCCCCGCGGGGCGCCGCGCAAGCCGACCCGCACCGCCTACGCGATCGTGCCGGCCGGCAAGCTCGCAGCGCTCCTCGACGGATCGCCGGGCATGTCGACCTCGGAGCTCGCCAAGGCCACCAACGGCAAGCGTGACCAGATCCTCGCATTGTTACGTGAGCTGGAGAACGACAATCAGATCCGGCGCACCGGCCAGCGCCGCGGCACCCGCTGGCACGAGATCACCGGCGAAGACCGCGTAGCCGCCCGAGCGGCCGAGATCACCGGGCAGAGCCAACGCCGCCGCGCCAAGAACCCCAACTGACCAACCACCGATAAGGACACCGCCCGGCGCATACCAATGCGGGCTCATGGATCCGCGACCAGGTCGCGAGGATGAGCGAGCTCACGTCGCACACTCAGAGATCGCGGGCGCGCCGGACTAATCCGCGTGATCGCAGCGTCACCGAAGCTATGACCGAGCCGTCGACGCCGCGAGACGCGAATGCGATCGTGGCGCCGGCTTCGTCCGCGTGATCGGAAACGTGGCAAAGGAGTCCTCAACCGGCTGGCGGTCACGGGGCGTTGGTGATCATGCGGATCACCTCGGTGCGCGTGTAGCCGTGCTGGCGGGCGAGCTGCACGAGTTCCGCCACCTTGCCGCGCAGTTCACTTTGTGCGGGTGTTCCGACCACGCGGATGCCGCGTCGAGGGCGCATCTCGATCAACCCTTCATCGCGAACGACACGCAAGGCGCGCAGCACGGTGTTCGTGTTTACGCCCATGACAGCGGCGAGGTGCCGTGCGGGTGGAATGCGGTCGCCTGGGGCCGCGTCACCTTCTGCGATGGAGCGGCGTATCTCGGCCGCGACCTGATCGTGCAGAAAGGCCGGGTCGCCTCGGTCGAGGTTGACATCCAGCATTGTGCCATCTACATTAGCACATTATGAGCACGGTCCAAACCCCACCGCGACCCCCAGAAGTCGAGAACGACATTGACGCGGGGGTGATCGAGGAAGCGCGCGCGAGACAACGTAAGCAGCGTCGCGCCGGAGCGCTAGTCGCATTGGCTGCGGCGATCGCTGGCGGGTTACTGGTCGCGTTCGGTGGGGGCGGCGGACACGCGGGTGGCGGTCACGTGAGTAAAGGCAACGGCGGAGAGCCTGGAGGATTTGCCTCGCACATCGTGATCGGGGCACCCGGTGCAGCCACGGGCGCCCAGATTGCCGCGGCCACCTCTGGCTGCGAAAACGAAGGCGGGTACCCCACGTACACCCCGGGGCGGGTCGTGTTGGCACAGGCAAGCGCCCGATACACCGCGCTCATCTCGCTGGCCGGCGGACATGCCTTCGAGTGCCTCTATGGACACATCGGGAAGCTGCGCGCGGTCGCCTGGCACGACCTCGACTTGACAGGAACAGCCCCCGCGGCGGACAAGCTCAACGTGCAAATCAACTTCCGAGCTGGTGGCGGATCGTTCCCAGGAGCGCCGTTTCAACACGGCAAGCCACAGCGGCGCCATAACGGCGCCCTCGGGCACCGCCCCCAGATCACACGTGCCGAACGAGCTTTTGCAATACAGCGCTCCGAGGGGCTTGGCTTCGGCGACTACGCGCTCGGACAAGCGGGCAAAGCCGTCACCGCTGTCAAGGTCCGGTTCGCGAACGGAACCACCGTTGACGCGACCGTTCAGCACGGCTGGTACTTCGTCTGGTGGCCCGGGTTCACCAACCCCAGATCCATCGAGGTCGTGACCAAATCCGGGACAGAAACCTCGCCGATGACCAGCACCGGCATCTACTCACCGCTTGCTGGTCCCGGATGCAGACCAGGCACAAACAGATGCCCCTTTGAACGAACTCGCCAGTAGAAGCGTCGAGCACGCGACGAAGCCAGCCCGACCCTGATGCCCGCTAGCGCTTTGCCACGTTTCCGATCACGCGGACGAAGTCGACGGGACGATCGCGTCCGCGTCTCGCGGCGTCGACGGCTCGGCCATCGCTTGGGCAACATTCCGCTCGCGCGGAGAGCGTTCTCGGGATCAATCGGCGCGTGCCCGGATCGCTCCGCGGGTGTCAGGAGCGTGCGTGGAGGCGGTTGGTCTGCTCACGCAGCTGGCGGGAGGACCGTGGCGAGCGTGTCCGCGAGCCACTCGATGTCGCTTGGGGTCATGTCGCCGGGTCGGTTGGCGAGCTTGGCGACGTGGCGGGGGTCGTCGACGATGATCAGTCCGTCGCGCGCGCGGTTTGAGTGCAGCAACCCACGATGCATGTTGGGGTAGCAGAGCGCGCCGCGCACGTCGACCGTCTCGATGCGGTGACGCGCGAGCTTCGCGACGACGGTAGTGATTTGGCGTTGGAGTGCCTCGAGTTGGCGGGTGCGGTCGCGGCCGTTGACGAGCAGGATCTCGTGGTGGTGGATGATGCCGGTGGTGGCGAGTTGGACGCGTCCGTGGGTGCTTTTGGTGTCGATGACGGTGATGCCGCCGGGTCCGATGGCCAGGTGGTCGATGTTCGCGCGTCCGCGGCCGGGGATCCGCCGGTCGTGGATGAGGGTCACGTCGCTGCGGCGCAGGAAGCGCGCGAGTTGTCGCGCGGTCGCGAGCTCACCGCCGGCGCCTTGGCGCCACGCCTGGATGGTCGCGGGGTCGGCAGTGACGTCGGCGAACAGGGCCCCGAGCGGGCCGTAGCGGGCTTTGGCTCGCTGGCGGCGCGCGGCGCGGCGTCGTTCGTATTCCCGGTGCGCGCTGCGCCCGGCGGCGTTGGTGAATGTGTCGTCAGGAGATCGCATGGCCGTGATCGACGGTAACTCTCTGATCGGCGGTCATTCCGTTGGCCTGTGGGGATGCCCGCCCCGCCGCCGGCGGTTGCCGGTCCGCCTAGCGGCGGTGTTAGAACACATCGGGATCCTGACTGTCGCCACCGGGGCGCTCGCCTGCGTTTGTGGTCCCGTGCGGGGTGAGGTCGGGGAGCGTGTCCTCCGGGTGCACGGGCATCTCGCAAGGGTGTCGGGGGCCGGTCGCAGCGATTCGTAGGGGTGACTGGTCGGGCAGTTGGAAGGGGAGGATGTGCCCGCGGGCGGGATCGCCGGCCAGTGGGGTATAGATGACGGCTTCGCCGCGGCCCAGCGCGCTGAACGTGTCTGAGCCGATCCGGAACTCGCGGACGCGGCGGGCGCTGCCGCGGCCGGAGTGCTGGGCCCCGTGACCGCTGGTCTGGTTGGTGGTCTGCCAGAGGGCGCGGGTGCCCATCAGCTTGGCCAGCCAGTCGCGCGACTCGGGGCTGGTCTGGCGGTGCGCGACGAACACCGGTGAAGTTGTCGGTCAGCGATGCAAGCAGCCCGGGCTGGCCGGAGAGCGCTTCGATGTCGGCGGCGGACTGGGTGATCACGATCACCTGCCCGCCGTGTGAGCGGCCGCGTTGCAGGATCGCGACGCCGCGCTGCGCGGCCATCTTGATCACCGCCCCGAACTCGTCAAGCAGCAGCGTCCAGGGCGCGCCGGCGTGTTCGGCGGCATCGTGCAGGTCCGCCAGCGCGAGGACCGACAGCGCGGCGGCCTCGTCGGGCATGGTGTCGGCGTGGGTGCGCCACATCACCACCGCCCGCTGCCCGCAGCGCCTCGATCAGCCCGACGGCGACGGCCTGCCCGTCGCTGGCGACGCGCGGGGTGACGAGCTGGCGTCCGGCCAGCGCGAGCGCGACCTCCAGGCGGTTCGCGCCGCCGGTGAGATCCTTGGCCCCCTGGCGAGCTGTGCACGTAGCGGCCGTGCTCGACCGCGCGGCGGCTCAACCGCGCATGCTCGGCGGGAAGCTGCGCGGCGATCGCCAGCAGGGACGGGTAGCGCAGCGGCTGGCAGCAGTCGATCAGAAAGGGCACCGACGGCGGCCAGCGATCGGCGGCGTGCAGGACGTTGCAGACGATGTCGAGGTGGCGACGCAAAGCGTCGTAGTAGTAGGGCTCTGATTGGCGGACCGGTTCCACGCACCGCGCGGCGACGCCGTCGGGGGTGCCCCACAAGGGCTGCCAACGATCGGTGTTGGGGTCTTGGGAGTCGAGCAGGATGAACGGCACTCCTGCCGCGGCGGCCAGCCGTTGCATCTGCTCGACATCCTCCGCATCGCCCTTCTGATCTAGGACGAGCAGCGCGGCGTGCTGCAGCCAGCGTCCGGGCCGCGATCAGCCGCCGGGCGGTGGTGGTCTTGCCCGCGCCGGTCGCCGCCGAACAGGACGACGTGCTGCCCGTCGCCGATCGCGAGCCGCGGGCCGTGCTCGCGCCGCGCGGTCATCGACACGAACCCCACGCCGTGCGGCCAGGCCCGCTCGCGGACGAGCTCGCCCTGCCCGCGCAGGTACACGCGCTCCCCCTCGGACCTGACCGGGGCGGGTTGCCAGATCCACCGGCGCGCCAGCTCGTGGTTGCGCAGCTCCTCCCCAGCGCCCAGATCAGCCGTACGCCACCGCCACCCCGCCGCCACGCCCGCCAGGCACGGCGCCGCGACGGGGAGCAACACGCATCGCGACCGGCCAGGACCGAGCTGCGACCGCGACGCCGACGGCGATCAGCGCCGCCGCGGCGAGCGGGCAGAGGTTGGCGATCGAGAGGGTGGTGCGGCGCCGCAGCCACCACGCGCCACCCACCCCACCCGCGCCCGACAGCACCGTGACCGCCAGGTCGATCAGCACTATTTGAGGCCGTAGCATCACCCGACCACCTCCCCGGCGACCGACATGCGCCCTGCGCCACGGCGAGCGTCGGTGTGCCGTGCGCGCGGCGGCGCGGACCGTGTCCAGCAGCTCGACGCGCAAGGTTTTACGGTCCGGCGCCAGGCCGAGCTGCGCGCCCTGCGCCAGGACCCGGTCAGCCAGGCGTGCTGGTCCGCAGACGTAGATCACCGCGCCCGACTTCCCCGCCGCCATCCACGAGGCGTGCAGCGCCAGGATCGCCCGCAGCCGCGCCAGCGACTTGCTGGCCAGCTCCACCTCGACCGGCAGCAGCGGCCCATCGGCGGTCAGCCCCGCCGCCAGATCGGGGCGATGCGCACGGCGGCGCAACCCATCGCGCTCCAACCACTCCAGCTCGCCCTTCCAGCCATCGTCGAGCAGCAACTCCCGCGCACCCACCACGTGCCGTCCCCGCGCGGTCAGCCACGCCGCCGTCCACGCGCACGCCACCCAGTGCTCCCACGTCGTCGGCGCCGGCTCGCCCGGCACCGGCGCGGCCCACACCCCGGCCGCCTCAACCCCCGCACGTGTCGCATACACCAGCGACCCGGCACCCCGGCGCGTCGCGCAGCCGGCCGCCAACCCCGACGCGACCAGCCGCCGGGCGTGCGAGAAGGTCACCGACCGCGTCCATCCCATCGCTGCCCCCCACGCCTCCAGAGGCGCCGGACCCACCGACGCCAACCACGCCAGCCCCGCCAGCGAGGCCGGCCCCGGACCAACCTCACGGCTCACGCCACCACCCCCCGCACCCCAGCCATCGCCGCCCGCAGCTCACGAACCCTCCGGCGCTGCCCGTCCCTTCCTCGGTTCCAATCTGGCCGTCTGCGCTGTTGACGTTGACGTTCCGGTCTTTGAATCTCCTGGGTCTGACTCTGCTCTTCTGCTTGTGCTTTGGGTCCGGTTTGGCCCCGCCCCCGCCTGCACCTCACCCACGCACCAGCTCGAGTCCGACTACCCGCACCCACCCCATCAGAATTTCCACGTGGGGGGCGGGTAGTCGGACTCGAAGCAGGCGTAAAACCCCAGTGCTGGCGGGGGCGGGGCCCCTCCCAACTACAGACCCACAGTCCGTAGTTCTGTCCGTAGTTTGGTCCGTAGCTCCAGCCCTCAATCCAGTCCGCCTGGATCACGTTTCCGAGCGCTTCTCGTGTCGCGGAGGCCGTCATGCCGAGACCCCCTCGGCATGCTCAGCGGCGCGCTTGCGGCGAATCAACCCAGCGACCTCATCAGCCGTTTCCGGTCCTTCCTCAAGCAGCGCGATCACCACCTCGGTGAGACTGGGGTGACGCAACCGCGGGTGCTGCTGCTCGGCGTCGCGGACCAGCTGCCGATAGCGGTCATGCAGGTCGACCGGGATCCGGAAATTCACCAGGCGCGTGGTGGCGTAGTCAGCCGCGCGGCGCCCCCGAGACGCAGCCCCTGCCTCGCGGCCATCACTGGGAGCAGCCTGCCGCGCACCGGCCTCGTCAGACTCCGATGAGGACCGCGCCCGGACCGCGCGCACCTCCGCCTCGGCCGCCCGCTGCGTGGCCCGCGGGTCGTCTTCGACTGCGGGGTTGGGCGGCGGGGAAGCGGCGAGGGGCGCGCTCATGCCGGGCACCGGGCGCCGCCGTGTCGGGGGCATGTGTTCCGTTGGGGTCATCGGTCCACCTCCTGAGAGCAGGTGGTGGGCGAGCTGGCGGTAGGCGTGACTGACCATCGAGTCGGGCTCGAGCACCGCGGTGGGAGCTCGAAACCGGGGGGCTGACGCGACCCGTACCGCCCGAGGTACTTGCACGGGGAGCACCCGCATCTCATCGACGGTCATGCGACTGGTGGCGTCGCGGGTGATCCGCCACCGCCGCTCGCTGGCAGCGATCAGCACGCCGAGGATCCGTAGCTCGGGGATCTCGCCTTCGATCAGGTCATACAGCTTCCCCGCGCCACGCACGTCCAGGTCAGCGGCGAGCGCGGGGATCAACAACCCATCGGCGGCCAGCACCGCCATGCCCGAGAGATTCCCCCGGCCAGGCGGCGTGTCGACCAGGATCAAGTCGAACCGGTCGCGCAGCGAGTCCAGCACCGTCCGCAGGCGATACTGATAGTCGTCGCCGACGGTGGTGGGGAGGTCGGCGGCGACGTCGGCGAGCGCGTCGGTGCACGGGATGATCCGCAGCTTCTCACGCCACGCCAGGTCAGGCGCGACGTCGGGCTGCAGCGCCATGGGGGGCTCGTAGCGGGTCGCGGCGTCGGAGTGGGCGAGCAGGTCCTCGAGCCTCTCCCCTGGCAGCTCCTCGGTCCACCCGAACGCCTCGCTGAGGTTGGCCTGCGGATCGCAGTCGACCATCAACACCCGCCGCCCGGCCTCGGCGAGCATCGCCCCGAGATTCGCGGTCGACGTCGTCTTGGTCACCCCGCCCTTGTGGTTGGCCAACACGATCACGAACCCGTCCCCGCCAGCGCGCCCATCTTTACCGCCCGCTTTACCGGCGACTGTCTCTACGTCTGTACGTCTGTCTGTCTCCCCGTCTTTTCCTAGGTCGTGAGGGGTGGATACGGTGATGGTCATACGGCCTCCTTGTGGTCGTGAGATCTCTGAGCGGGATGGAGCGATGAGCTCTCGGCGCTGGGCGGTGCCGAGGAGATCGCGTCCAGCAACTGCAGCTCCTGGTCGTCGGCGAAACGCGCCTGGCGGCCGAGCGCATCGCCGACACGGTCAAACAGCCCGCCGAACCGGCCACGGGCCCAGCCTCGCGTCGCCGGGGGACCTGAGACGAGCAGCGCGCCCGCCTGATCGATGGCTCGCAGTTTCAGCGGATCGAGCCAGATCGCGAACGTGGAGTCACCGACAGCGCCTCGGAGCTCGTCGCGGATGCGCTGCCAGTCGATCTGGTCAGCGTCGCCGGGCCGGCGCAGGTGCCACCGGGGCTCGTTCGGGTCGATGACGCGGGTGCGCTGTCGCTTGCGACCTCGGTCCGAGACGTAGTTCTCGACGATCTCGATCAGGCCGGCGTGGCTCCCCCCGTCAGGGGGGCTGGGGGGGCTGGTTCGGAGGGTTCCTGGGTTCCCTTCCCGCACGCGCGTTGGGTGGCGGGGTTTCTGGCGGGGTTTGTGGCGGGGTTTCGCTGCAAACCGTCCGATCCTGAGCGGGGTTTCGCACCGATACCCCGCTCGATCCCGGACCCTTTCGGCCAGAAACCGTCCGATCCTGAGCGGGGTTTAAGGCGGAAACACCGCTCAATCCCGGACCCTTTCGTGGGTAAACCGTCCGATCCTGAGCGGGGTTTGGTCCTGATCCCAGGCTCGATCCCGGACCACTTTCGGTCTGGCGACTGAGGATCGAGCACTCCGTCGCGACCGCATCTGAGGCCGGTGTACGCACAGCAACGATCAGCGGCCGTGCCGGCTGGCTGGGCGCAGCACGGGCCCGCGGCGCCAGGATGGGCCCAGCGCCTCCGGCGCGCGGGTCGTGAACTATCCACTGGTTCGTCCTCGCGCGTCCGCCGCCGGCGGTCTCCAGCGCCACCGCGCCGTCGGCGAGCAGGACTGCGCGTGCCCGCCGGTAGGTGCTATCGGCCATCCCCGCGGCCGTCCGCAGCTCGTCGGTCGCCAGATCGCGGACAGCGCCGGCCTCGTCGGCGACCGCAGCCAGCGTTGCCAACAGCAGCCTCGCCGGTCCGCACGCGGCGTGGTACCCGAGCACCGCCTCAAACAGCGGCGCGTTGATCTCGCCCTCAATCCAGGGCCCCGTCTGGGCGAACGTCAACGCGACCGTCGTCGCGTTCCCGCGCCCGCCGCCCGAGTCTTCGATCGTGATCAGCCCTCGGTGCCGCAGATCGTCACGCGCGGCGAGGTACTGGCTGCGGCTCAGCCCCGCGCGCGCCGCCGCGACGCGCGTGCCCGGCCACGCACGGTGCTCGCGGTTAGCGAAGCTCGCCAGCGAAAACGCCGCCAGCCGCTCCCCGCCCGAGACGTCCTCAAGCGCAAGCGCGGCCGCGATCGCGACGTGGCTCATCGCTTGCGACCTCCACGTCGGTGAGAGGCTCCGCGGGTCCCGCGACGCGGTCGGCTCGCAGTCGACCGGTCGGAGATGGTGTGGCTGAAGGCCATCGCCAGCACCGCAAAACACGGTGCTCGCGAGGGCGCTCAACCCCCGAGAAAGCGCGCAGACCCTCCTGGCGGGCTTGGTGTCCGTCCCACCGCCCGGTAGACTGCGGTGCAGGAAATTCTTCGCGGCGCTATCGGCGCCTATGTATCGGAAGACCGGGTTGCCGCCCGGTCTTTCTCGTCTCCGACCCCCCCGCCGGCTGGTGGGCCGCGAGCGAGCCCCTCGTGGGGGCGAAGAACACGAGCGGTCGGGCTGCATGGACCGCTCACCCGGCGAGCTCCTCAAACGAGCGGTCGCCGCACCGGCCGCGGATAAGTGGCGATCCGTCCTCCGTCTGCAAGATGACTTCTGCCCGAACCCGCCGCACTCCGGCGAATGTGCCGAAGCGATCCCAGATCGGCGTGGGCCGCGGCGCTCGCAGACGCGTTCTGGTGGGTCGGCAATGTCGCGCGCCTGGACCGGGCTCAACGCGTCCGGACGTCCAGATTGGACGTTGTTGTCTGCTCAATTGGTCCGGTAAACGCCGAATTCGGGATTTACCGGACCAAAAAGGCGCCTCCAGGCGAACCTGGCCTGATTGACAAAAGGCCCAATTTCCAGGGATTTCATGGCGAGACCGGGACTTGAACCCGGGACACCACGATTTTCAGTCGTGTGCTCTACCAACTGAGCTATCTCGCCCTGGCGGGGCGATGCTAGCGAGTAGGCGTGCGTGTGCGAGCACCGACGGCCTCACCGGCACCGTCTCGGTCCCGGTCAAATAGGCCCGCTCGGCTCACCGCCGAGCCCGCTCAGATCAGCCGGCCGGAGCGATCCTGAACGAGTCAAAATGGCGCGCGATGCCGTCTGAGACGGTGCTGTAGACGACCTCGGCTCCGGTGCGCCGGGCGCTCACCGTCATGAAGCCGTGCTCGCTGCACTGGAAGGACTCGAGGGTGACGCCCTCCAGACCCGGGAACGACGCCGGCAGATCCGGCACGCCGGTCCCCACGCCATGGCGCTCGTGAAAGCCGCCGCTTCCCGCCACCAGGTAGGGGACCTGGCGGCCGTGCAGGTGACGGGCGAACCGCTGGTAGTTGTGCGCGTGGCCCGTGAACAGCGCGTCGGGGACGCGGCCGGCCGTGACGAAGCACTCGTCCAGCAGGTCCCCCAGCTCGAGGTTGGAGCCGTGCACGACGTCGGCGGAGTAGACCGGCTGGTGCATGGCGAGAATGAGCGTGGCGTCGGGCGGCGCGGCGCTCAGCTCACCGACCAGCCACGCGACCTGATCGGCAGCCAGCTGGCCGCCCTCGGGGACGTTGGTGTACAGGCCCACGATCCACAGCCAGTCGTGCGTGAGGGTCCAGTAGACGTTGGGCTGGGCGACGGTCGGTCGTGGCAGCCGCAGCGCCGCGTCGCGCAGCGGCGGTGCCTCAGAGCAGAACGTCTTGAGGAAGGCCGCGAGCGTCCCGGCACGCGACGCCGGCGTGAGCTCGCCGTCGTGATTGCCAGGCACCGCGAAGATCGGCGCCGAGTACGTGGCGTAGGGCGCGAAGAACTGCGAGCGGTACCCGGCCTCCTCCCCGTGCGGGTAGACCACGTCGCCCAGGTGGTAGAAGAAGTCGACCGGCGAGGTCCCGTGCAGCTCGTCGACCATCGCCTCGGCCACCCCTCGCTGCGGGCGCCCGTCACGCCAGCCCCCGGTGTCACCGACGCAGTGAAAGCGCACGACGCCTGCCCGATCGATGGCGGCGGTTCGGTCGCGGTCGAGCACGTCGGCGAGCCGCAGGCGGTACGGCGGTGGCCCCGACGGCTGGGGCAGCGGGACGAACGCAGCGCTCGGCGTCGCCTGACGGCGCTGGGTCACCTGCTCGACGGCGGTGGGGAGCGCAGACGAGCGAGCCGGCCGCGCTGAGGCCATCGCTCCCTGCCACGAGTCGCTGCGCAGACGGATGGCTCCATTCTCAGACCCCGGAGGGCCAGGGTCGTTGAGATCCTGTGATCGTCCGTTCGCCCGGTCCGCACGGGCCCTAGCCACGGTCGCACGCAAAATAAGCCCGCATACGGTGCACCAGACGACTCACGTCGGGGCTAACTCGCGGCCATCCGCCGCAGCAGCTCCAGCGCCCCGGCCTTGTGCAGCGGCTCGTTGAGGTTGCCGCACTTGGGCGACTGCACGCACGACGGGCAGCCCGACTCGCACGGGCACTCGCCGATGAGGCGCTGCGCGTCGCCCACCAGCCGGTCGAACTCCTGATAGCCGCGGCGCGTGATGCCGACGCCGCCCGGATGACCGTCGTAGATGAAGATCGTCGGGCCGCCCGTCTGCGGATGGGCGTCGATCGACAGGCCGCCGATGTCCCAGCGATCGCACATGGCGATCAGCGGCAGTACCGCGATCTGGCCGTGCTCGAGCGCGTGCAGCGAGCCGAGCAGCGCCGCCCGCGGGAACTCCTCGGCGGCGATGAGCTCGTCCAGCTCGTACCAGAGCGCCCGCGTGTCGAACTCGGTCGTCGGCAGGTCCAGCGACTCGAAGTCGATGACCTCGTGGTCCTGGAGCGACTTGCGCTGATAGCCGACCACGGTCTCGGTGTAGACGACCGAGCCGTAGGAGAGCGTCACCCCGCGCGTCATGCGCCGCTCGGAGAGCCGCTCGATGTAGAGCATGATCTCGCGCTTGGCCTGGGTGAAGTAGTCGCCGTTGAAGGGCTCGAGCAGGACCCGCCGCGCGTTGAGGTCGAGGTCGAGCACGTGGTAGGAGCGGCCCAGGTGCAGGTAGACCGCGCCCTCGTGGACGGTCGAGTAGGCACGCCCGGCCTCGATCGTCCCCAGCACCTCGCCCGAGCTGGCGTCCAGCAGCACGAAGCTGTCGGCCGAGGCCGAGCGCAGCGCGACGCGTGCCGCCGGGTAGTCGTCGGCGCGCTTGGGGACGAAGCCGGTGGCGCGCTCGCGCAGGAGGCCGGCCTCGGTGAGCTGCAGCGCGCACTCGCGCCACTGGGGTCCGAGGATCGCCTCGTCGTCATCGGTGAGCGGCGCCTCGTGGGCGGCGCAGAGCAGGTGCTCGGCGTAGATCTCAGGGCTGCCGGGATCGAGGATCGCCGCCTCGACCGGCCGGCCCAGGAACTCGTCGGGGTGGCGGCAGAAGAACTGATCCAGCGCGTCCTCCCCGGCGATGTAGACGGCCAGCCCGCGGCCGCGGCGGCCCGCCCGGCCCCACATCTGCCGCAGGCTCGCCACCGTGCCGGGGAAGGTGACGCACACCGCCGCGTCGAGCTCGCCGATGTCGATGCCGAGCTCCAGCGCGTCGGTGGCCACGACGCCCAGCAGCTCGCCCGTCGTCAGCCGGCGCTCGATCTCGTGGCGCTGAGCCGGGGTATAGCCGGCGCGGTACGGGGCGATCCGCTCGCCCAGGTCGGCCGGAAGCCGGTCGACCGCGTGCTTGAGGATGAGCTCCACCCCCTTACGCGACTTCATGAAGCAGATCGCCCGGGCGCCGCTGAGGATGAGCTCGGAGAAGACCTCCGCGGCCTCGTAGAGCGCGGAGGCCCGGATCCCGAGCTTCTCGTCGAGCAACGGCGGGTTCCACATGGCCACCCGACGCTGAGGGCGGGGAGCGCCGTCGTTCTCGACCAGGTTGAAGGGCCGCAGGCCCGTCAGCGTCTCGGCCAGGTCGACCGGGTTGGCGATCGTCGCCGACGCCAGCAGGAACCTGGGCTCCGTCCCGTGGATCGCGGCGGCCCGGCGCAGGCGGCGCAGCACGTTGCCGACGTGGGAGCCGAAGACGCCGCGATACACGTGCGCCTCGTCCACCACCACGAAGGCCAGGTTGGCGAACAGGTCCCCCCACGCGTGGTGATGGGGCAGGATCCCGACGTGGAGCATGTCGGGGTTGGTGATGATGAGGTTGCTGCGCTTGCGGATCGCCGACCGCTCCTGGCGGGGCGTGTCGCCGTCGTAGATCGCGGGCCGGATCTGCTTGCCCAGGCCGAACCGGCTCAGGGACCGCGCCTGATCCTGGGCGAGCGCCTTGGTCGGGTACAGGTAGAGCGCGCGCGCGGTGCGATCGGTCGTCAGCACCTCGAGCGTCGGGAGCTGAAAGCACAGCGACTTGCCCGAGGCGGTGCCGGTGGTGACCACCGTCGGGCCGTCGAACGCCTTGAGCAGCGCCTCGGCCTGATGGGAGTAGAGGGTCTCGATCCCGGCCTGGTCCAGGGCCTGGGTGACCGGCCAGCTCAGCTCGTCGGGGATCGACACGAACCGTCCCGGACGGCCGTCGTAGATGTCGTCGTGCACCAGGCGCTCATCCGAGCGTCCGGTGGTCAGCAGCGCCTCCCAGGGCTCGGTTTCACGGAGTGCCGACACGCGTGAGTCTCAGTATGGCGGTCGGCTCTGACCCGCCGACGACGCCGGCTCTGACCCGCCACGACGCCGGCGCTGACCCGCCACGACGCCGGTCCTGACCCGGTGTGGGCGGGCGCGGGCGGGCGCGGTGCTACGGTCGCGCCCGCCGTGCGCTGCCTCTACGTCGACCTGGACGGGACCCTGCTGGGACCCAACGCCTCGCTGCTCACCGGAGCCGACGGGCGCTTCAGCGCGCTCGGCGTCCGGGCGCTCGAGGCGTGCGCGCGGGCGGACGTGGAGGTCGTCATCTACTCAGGGCGGCGCCAGACGAGCGTGTTCGAGGGCGCGCGCCTGATCGGTTCGACCGCCTACATCTTCGAGCTCGGCTGCGGCCTGGTCGTCGACGGCGAGCTCGAATGGCTCACTGACGGTGTTGAGCCCTCCGACGACGGCGGCTCGATCTATGAGCAGATCGATGCCTCAGCGGCCCCCGCCCTGTTGCTCGACCGCTACGCCGGGACGCTCGAGTACCACACGCCCTGGTCACGCGGTCGCGAGGTGTCGCACCTGTTCCGCGGCAACGTGGACCTCGACGAGGTGGCCGCGCTGCTGAAGAGCGAGGGGCTTGGGTGGCTGCGGCTCGTCGACAACGGAGTCATCCGCGCGGCGTCTGAGCAGATGGCCGGGATGCCCGTGATCCACGCCTACCACCTGATCCCGAGCGGGGCGTCAAAGGCCCGCGGCGTGGCCCGGCACATGCAGATCCGGGGGTATGCGCCCGAGGACTGCATCGCGGCCGGCGACTCGCGCGAGGACATGGAGGCGGCCGCGGTGGTCGAGACGTTCTGGCTGGTGGCCAACGCGCTCGAGCGTGACCTGACGCTGGGGCAGGAGGTGGCCGGCCGGCGCGGGGTCCGAATCGCCTCCGAGAGCTACGGCGCGGGGGTCTACGAGGCGGTGGTGACGACGCTGGCCGAACGCCGCGCCCGCTGATTGCGCGCCATCTCCCGCTGCGCCGCGTCGATGACCCGCTGACGCGACCGCCGTTGGTCGGCCTTGAGGCGCGAGCGCCGATTGACCTCGTCGGCGTCTCCCACAGCCCAGCCCAGCCGCTCCACCAACTGGGCGGCGAAATGCTCTGACTCGAAGTCGCTGAGGCTCACCCGCTCACGGAACATGATCGGCGTGTCGCCGTCCTCGGCCAACTTGTCAGCAGTCACGATGATCTGAGGCATTTCGCCCTCCCGTCGACATCGGTTCAAGCCCCAGCTTGCCACGCTCAGTTTCAGGCACAGTAAACATCTTGTAGCTACACCTACATATGGTTCTCCAATTAATGGCGCATTGGTGACCGTAGGTGCGCAAACGTGATTGAGGCCGCGCCGCGCGTCGCCGGGTGGACCGGTGGGCGGCGCCGCCGGGTCAGGCTGCGCCACGCGCGCGTGGCCGGGTGCCGAGTGGCCGGCGCCGCCGGGTCAGGCTGCGCCGCGCGCGCGTGTACGCGGCGCGTTCACCGCGGGGTCTTCGGCCGCCACCGCGTCCGCCAGCGCGCCCGCCGCCTCCGCGAACTCGCCGAATGCGTCCGCCACCTCGGCTGCGCTTGACCCGGTGATCGCGTGGTTCAGCGCGGCGACCGCAGCGTCGAACCGTTCCCACAACGGGGCCGGCCCGCGCCGCCCCGTGCCGGGGCGAAGCTCGTACGGCGGCGCCGCGTTCTCAGCGCCCGGAACCGGACGCCACAGCAGTCCGGCCGCGTGCGCGTGCTCCCACGCCACCTGCTCGTTGGCCGCCGCCTCCGCGAGGTCGCGCAGTCGCGACGCGAACCCGGGATCGGGCGGCGCAAGCTTGTGGGCGCGCATCGCCGCCGCCCACCCGTCGCTGGCATGACGCACCGCGCGCATGATCTGGGCGCGCTGCCTGTCGAGATCGTCCCCGAAGCTCATCCCTCTCCTTCACCCGCACCCGCAACACCCGACGGCGCGGCGCCCGCGGCGGTGTTTGCCGCGCTCGCGCCCCGGCCAGCGCCCGCGGCGCCCGGGCCCGGCTCGGCCACCCCCACCGATTCGCCGCCCCAGAAGTCGTCAGCGCTCGGACTGGCTCTCCCGCTGGGCGCCGTCGCGCCCGCGCTGTAGCTCTCCTCGATGATGCGTTCGAAGTCCGAGCGCTTGATCCGCACCCGCCGCCCCACCCGCAGCGCCGGCAACGACCCTTGGTCGATCCAGTTGCGAACCGTCTGCTGATTGAGCTTCAACGTCTCCGCGACCTCGGCGACGGTCAAGTACGTCTCTTCAGGCTCGCTGGGGCTCATAGATTGTTTACTAATTGAGACAAACTGGGGCTAATTCAGAGTTATACTGTACCTCGCCACGGAGACGGACTGGCACCCGGACGAAGAAAGGTCTGCAATCCCGTGGAAACGGGCGATGGACGAACCGAAGACGGCGGTCTGACTCGGAACGAGGAGAACGTCATACGGCTGCCTCGGGACTGGCTGGGCCCACCCGAGGAACTGGTCCCGATCGGGCCTGCCGCGCGAGCGCGAGCGGCCCGGCGCGAGCTCGAGGACGGCATGCCGCCAGCCGCCGACGCGTTCTGGAGCGAGGATGCCGCCGCCCTGCACGATGCTGTCCAGGCTCCGCCAGAGGTCACCCCTGAGCGTCTCCGCCCGCCGGTCGGCCTTGTCGCGCCCGTGTCGAGCCTGGGCATCCCAGCGCTTGGCCGGCTCCCGGGGCTCGGGTCACTCGGTCGTCATGGGCGCGTGTCACGGCGCTGGGCCCTGCTCGCGGTCCCCATCGCGGCCCTGCTCGTCGTGGCGGTGATCGGGACGGCCGAGGGCCCGGGGTCGCACCCGGCCGCAACCAAGTCGTCCGTCTCGCGTCGGACCGCCACCGCGAACGTGACGTCGACCCCACAGTCCGCCTCCGACAACGCGGCCGCCGCCAAGTTCGAGGCAGCAGCGAAGAAGACTCGGCACGTTGCTCCGTCCTCGAGTCACGCGCGTGCACGCGCGCGCGCAGCGCATTCGGCCCATTCCGCCAAGGCGCGCCACCGCGTTGGCGCGCATCACTCCACCGCGTCGCCGCCCTCAACCATCACCGAGGCGGCCGCATCTCCCGTCGTTAGCCACCCGAGCGCACCGGCGTCGACCGTCACCGTGCCGAGCGCGTCAACCGCATCGACCCACAGCTCCGCGGGTTCTACACCTGCCACTGGTCCTCCGGGCCCGAATGGCATCGGCTCGTTCAGCGGCGGATGTAACCCCAAGTGCTCATGAGCTTTGACCCGTGTCGTCGTCCGAAAGGCAGGTGCGCATGCACCGAGTGATCGCCCACCTTCGCAACAACCTCGTCGGTTGGATCGCCCTGTTCGTGGCGCTCGGCGGCACCGGCTACGCCGCCATCAGCATCCCGCGCAACTCGGTCGGCGCCGCCCAGATTCGCAACCGGTCGATCACGCCGGCGAAGCTCAATCCGAACTCGATCGGCGGGAGCGTGCGGGCGTGGGCGATCATCCGCGCGAACGCGTCAGTCATCGCAAGCAGCAGGCAAGCCAGTCGTCTTCGCGAGTGTGTTCCCGGGCTCCTACGTGATCCAGTGGCGCGATGCGGCTCCCGCGCACGTGCGCGACGGTCGCGAACGTCGACGACCGCTCGCCCGACTCAGACCCCGATCCAGCTGCCAAACGGTGGTAGCGCAAGCGCGGCCATCGGCTACGCCAGTAACGTCGATACCGCGACTGTTCCCGACGGGTGGCGGGCACAAGGTCTCTGAGACCAGCCTCGACACGTTCAACCAGGCCGGGCAGCCCACTCCGATGGCTTTTGACGTCGCGGTGATCTGCTGATCGGCTCCAGACTGTGACGGCCGCCGTGATTCCACGTCTGTCGCCCGGGGCACTCTGGCGCTCGCAATCGCAGTCGCCGCTGTCGGGACGGTCGCGCCGCCAAGCAAATGCCGCGACCGATGGCAGCTACCAAGACGTGTACTCCGGTCAACGGCTGCGCGAGCGGCGCGGGGATCTTCTCGCCGGTCACCGTACAACACCATGGCGACGTCCGCCCAACTGTCCGTCTGAACTCGACATCGATGCACCGCCACGCCGTCAATCAGGGGAGCTACGGCCAGTGGTCGACCATCACCCCCTCCCCAGCCATCAGGATCGTTGGGGTCACAACCACGGGAGTAGCCGACTGCAACCTCCACAGTGACGGCTTCTCGGCGTCCTACTTCTGGGGCGACAACGGCACCAACTTCGCCGCCCCGCAGGTCACCATCGATTGCCACGGCGCGACCCACCAGAACGGGTACGCCGGCAGTCTCAGCCAGCACATCCAGTCCTCGCGCTACCTCGGGTGGCAGGCCCAGTGCAACCAGAGCTCGTGCACGCCCACCGGCGCCGGGATCATCGTCTTCTCCGTGCTCGCGGTCACGCTCGAGGCGCAGGAGACCTCCGGCCCGGCCCTCGCCGCAGCGCCCGCGAACAACCTGTGGTACCAGTCCGGCTGGGTCAGGGGCGCGTTCCCGGCGGACCTCGTCGCGTCCGACCCCTCCGGGGTGTGCGCAATGCAGACGACGGTCAACGGTCACGCCATCAGCAGCTACACAGACCCCAGCCCCGACACGTCGCAGTGGATGCAATGCCCGAACCACGAGATCGACGCCAATGTCGACACGACCTCATATCCCGACGGCGCCGGAGCCATCTCGTTGACCTACTCGGCCTCCAACGCGGCGGGCGCGGCCAGCACGGTCTCGAAGGCGCTCAACGTCGACAACGTAACGCCGTCGGTCAGCCTGTCGGCGCCAGCGGACACCGCCTCCGCATCGGGCGACCAGACGGTGACTGCCGTCGCCTCCGGCGGCCCGAGCGGCATCGCCGCGATCTCCTGCTCGGTCGACGGTGGGCAGACGCAGACGTATGACGGCGCCACCGCACAGGTCCCCGTCGCCGGCATCGGCCCCCACCAGGTCTCCTGCGACGCGCGCAACAACGCGGTGAACGCCAGCGGCGTCACGGCCACCTCGCCGACAGCGACGCTCGACCTCTCCGTGAGGCAGCCCACGGCCTCGGCGATCACGTTCGCGCGGATCGCCGACGCCCTCCAATGCCGGACCGCCGTCGAGCGCGTGAAGGTCGCGGGCCGCGTGCGCACCGTGCGGCGACACGGCAAGCGCGTCCGGGTGCGGGGCCGGGCGCGAACCGTGCAGCGGCGGGTGCGCAAATGCCACGCCCGAACGGTGGTGCGGACCGTGCGGGTCATCCTGAAGCGCCACGGAAAGCCGGTGCTGCGTCACGGTAGGCCCGTGTATGTCAAGCGCCGCGTTCGGCGGGTCGTCCTCCCCCACGCGGTGAACGAGCCCGCGCGCCGCGTCGGACATGGCAAGCCCACGACGGTCAACGGCTTCGTGGGCCTCCCCGATGGGACCGCTCTGGCAGGCGAGACCGTCGACGTCTACTCGTCGCCGGCTGACAATGCGCCCCGGTTCAGAGTGATGAGGACGGTCACGACCGACGCCTCCGGCGAATGGTCGGCCAAGGTCCCGGCGGGCCCGTCGCGGCTGATCGAAGCCGTCTACCCGGGCAACGCCACGACCGAGCCCGCGAGCTCCTCGACGGTCACGCTCACCGTGCCGGCGCGGATCGCGATGCATATCTCCCCGCGCGTGGTGCCGTGGTCGCGGAAGATCACGATCACCGGCCACCTGGTCGGCGGGTGGGTGCCGCGCGACGGAGTCGCGCTGCGGCTGCGGGTCCCGTACCCCGGAGGCCGCTTCCTCCAGGAGCCGTTCCGCACCAACTCGCGCGGCGAATTCAGCTTCCAGTGGACTTACGGCTCGGGGCGGGGCGTCACGTCGTACAGGTTCCTCGTCGCCACGACCGCGACCGAATCCGACTATCCCTGGGCCGCCGCGGTCAGCCGGGCGATCCGGGTCACGTTCGGGCGACCCACGCCGAGGTCCGGAAGGCGCCATCGGCACGGCTGACGGGGCAGGCCGGCCGCCGCGGACACCGGCTTTGTGACGAAGGTGTGACGCTCTGTAAAGAAGTGTGCCAATCCGGGGCTCGGCGGCCACGCGGCCCGGCCCGAGTGCTGTGCTTGGTCCATGCACAGCGAAACCGGGCCTCGCGAGCACTCTTTCGAGAAGTTGGCGTCACGACGGACCGAAGCCGGTACCCTGGGTGGTCAATGGTCGGAGACATCTTCCAGCCCACCCATCTGTTGTTCGTGCTCGTCGTGGCGTTGCTTGTCCTGGGGCCGAAGCGGCTTCCCGAGGTCGGGCGGCAGCTCGGCAGCGGGCTCCGGGACTTCAGGGCAGCTATCAACGGGGAACACAAGGACCCCGAAGAGGTCCAGGCGCCGTACGAGCAGCAGGTCACAGACACCCCAGCTGAGCACGAATTCGCGCACGAGCCCGCGGTCGAGGCAAGCTCGAATGGGCACGAGTTCGCCCACGAGCCCTCGGTGGAGGCAACGTCGGACGAGCACGAGTTCGCGCACGAGTCCGAGGCGGTCGCAGGCGGCGACACCCCGCAGCACGGCGAGAAGCCGGATAGCGGTCACGAGTTCGCCTACGAGACGTCCGACTCCTCGGACAAGCGGACCGAACCGCTCGCCTGAGCACGAGCCTCCGGGGATCATGAGCTCGGCGCGGGACAGCGCCGCGCTGGTTGTTCTGCTGCAGCTCGGCCGTCGTCCGTGGCGTGAGTACGCCGAGTCGGTGGAGCGGGCGGGCGGCGCGCTGGCCGTGCTCGAAGAGGAGCTGGCCATCAGCCAGGGCCAGGTGAGCCTTCTCCCGGAGGACCCGGCGCCCCTCCTCAATCGCGCTGACGACCAGGTCGGCGCCTGGAGGCGCGACGGCTTTCAGCTCGTGACGGTCCTTGACGACACCTACCCGTTGAACCTCCGCACGGTCCATGACCGTCCTCCGATCCTCTTCGTCGCGGGGAGCCTTGCGTCGCGGGATGCGCGCTCGATCGCGATCGTGGGCGCGCGTCGCGCCGGCAACGCAGGCCTGGCCGCGGCGTCCGCCCTCGCCGGCGCGTTGGCGTGCGGCGGGTATGTCGTGGTCTCGGGGCTGGCCGCGGGCATCGACACGGCCGCGCACGAGGCCGCGCTCTCGGCCGGCGGACGGACGGTTGCGGTGATCGGGACGGGGTTGCGCCACAGCTACCCGCTGGAGAACGCCGCGCTCCAGCGCCGGATCGCCTCCGAGGGAGCGGTCGTCTCGCAGTTCTGGCCCGACGCGCCGCCCAGCCGCAAGAGCTTCCCGCTGCGCAACGCCGTGATGTCCGGTCTCGCGCTCGGGACGGTGGTGGTGGAGGCGACGTTTCGCAGTGGGGCCCGCCTGCAGACGCGGCTGGCCCTGGCCCATGGGCGCCCGGTGTTCCTGTGGAGGCCGGTGCTGGAGGAGGCGTGGGCGCGCGAGATCGCCGAACGCCCGGGAGTGCATGTGATCGATGAGCCGGCGCAGGTCATGCAGGTGGTCGAGCGGCTCGATGCCATGGACGCGCTCGTTGAGTAGCCGCCGTGGCATCCGTCGTCGAGCTGAGCGCGTCCTACGCGAACTTCATGCTGCGCCCGCGGCCTGGGCCCGGGGTGTGCGAGTCCTGCTTCGACCTGACCGATGGCGGGACGCGGTGCCACCACTGCTCGCCCGACGGCGCGTTCGTCGACGCGATGGCGGCGATCTCATACTCGATCGGCGGAGAGCAGCTCCATCACGCGCTGGGGGGCTACAAGCGCTACACCGGAACGCCCGCACGCTACTTCTCCGCCGGACTGGCGGCCGTCCTCTGGCGCCACCTGGACGACCACGAGGCGTGTCTGGCACGAGCGGCGGCCGTGGACAGGTTCGACCTCGTCACAACCGTGCCCTCCAGCGACGCCAGGCGGGACCAGACCCATCCGCTGCACCGGCTGGTCGGCGAACTCGTCAAGCCGCTCCAGCCGCGATACGAGCGCCTCCTGCACCGGACCGACACGGCCGTCACGACGCACCGGTTCAACGCTGAGCGCTACCGGGCGAACGCCGACCTCGGTGGGCGCACGGTCTTGCTGGTCGACGACACGTGGACCACGGGCGCCAACGCGCAGAGTGCCGCCGCTGCTTTGAAGGCCGCCGACGCGGAGCGAGTGGCCGTGCTGGTCATCGGCCGCTACCTCAACCGCGAGTGGGGCCACAACGACCGGCGGCTGCGTCGCCTGCCCCAGCCGTTTGACTGGGGCCACTGCCCGCTGTGTGACCCAGATGGGCCCGGGGCCAACCGCCGCGGCCACGGCCACGGCCACGGCCACGGCCACGGCCACGGCAACGAACGGCAACGGCAACGGCAACGGCGAGGGCAACCGCGACGGCGATGCTGACGGCTGCCGCTAGGCTCACAGCGCCATGTGGTGGGAGCAGGCGGTCATCTACCAGGTCTACGTCCGCTCGTTCCAGGACACCGATGGCGACGGCGTCGGCGATCTGCCGGGCGTGACTCAGCGGCTGCCGCACATTGCGGAGCTGGGCGCGCAGGCCGTGTGGCTCTCGCCGATCTACCCGTCTCCCAACGCCGATTTCGGCTACGACGTGAGCGACTTCCGCGCCGTCGAGCCGGCGTTCGGCACGCTCGATGACCTGGACGCACTGATCGCCCGCGCGCATGAGCTCGACCTCAAGGTGCTCCTGGACTTCGTCCCCTGCCACACGTCGACCGAGCACCCGTGGTTCCGGGAGCACCCGGACTACTACGTCTGGGCCGATGCGCCGGTGAACAACTGGCGCGCGGCGTTCGGCGGGTCCTCGTGGGGCCACGACGAGCAGACCGGCCGTTACTTTCTGCATTCGTTCTTCCCGGAGCAGGCCGACCTCAACTGGCGCAACCCCGAGGTGCGCGAGCAGATGACCGGTGCGATGCGCTTCTGGGTGGACCGCGGCGTCGACGGCTTCCGCCTCGACGCGCTCGATCGCCTCATGAAGGACCCGGAGCTGCGCGACGATCCGCCGGCGACCCACCCGTTCGAGCTGCCCGGAGACCCGCAGGACCTCGAGCTCGATCACGTGCACTCGCGCAATGCGCCCGATCTCGGCGACGCGCTCCAGGCGATCCGGCGCGTCGTGGGCGATGTGCTCCTGATCGGCGAGGTCTACCTCCCGATCGAGGAGGCTGCGTCATACCTGCAGACGCTCGACGTGGTCTTCAACTTCGAGGAGCTGTTCGCGGTCGATGACCCGGCCAAGCTGCGCCAGGCCATCGAGGCAGGCATGCGCACCGGCGGCCAGGGCTGGGTGCTGTCCAACCACGATTTCAGCCGCCTGGTCACCCGAGCCGGACCAGAGAACGCCCGGGCCGTCGCGCTGCTCCTGCTCAGCCTCCCCGGTCCGGTCTTCCTGTTCGAGGGCGACGAGCTGGGGCTCGCGGACGTGGCGATGGCGAGCCCCGAGCAGGACCGCAACCACCGCGACCCCTTCCGCGCCCCCATGGTGTGGGACAGCGATGCCGAACACGGCGGCTTCAGCGGCGCGCAGCCGTGGCTGACCCCCGCGGGGCCCCCGCCGCCGGGCGTCGCCCAGCAGCACTCCGACCCGGCGTCGCCGCTCACGCTCACGCGCCAGGCCATCGCACTGCGCGACCGCCTCGGCGCCAATCAGGGCACGCTGCTTCCCTCAGGCCCGGGCACCATCGTGCTCCAGCGCGGCGGCCACATCGTCGCGGTGAACCTGAGCGACGCTCCGGCAGTCGCGCCCCCACAAGGCGGGCTCCTCCTCGAGGCCCGCCCCGGCGACGGCGCTGACCTCAGCGTTATTCCAGCCCATGGCGGCTGGGTCGCCAGCGCCGCCTGACGAGCGTCCGGGGCTCCGATAAACGCAAGGCTCGATCCGAGGTTTGTGTTTTTGGGATCCCGGGGTAGGCTCCCCGGCGAGGAAGGAGAATGCCGTGAGAGCGCTTGGTAAGGGAGGGCTCACAGGCCTCGCCGCTGCTTTGGTGGCGGGGGTCATCGCTGGGTGCGGAGGGTCGAGCGGCCCGCCGACGCTCCAGTGGTACATCTTCCCCGAGCCGTCGGGGTCGTTCGCGCACGCCGCGCAGGTCTGTTCGCAGGCCTCGGGTGGTAAGTACAAGATTGCGCTGAACACGCTGCCTACGGACGCAGACGGTCAGCGCCAGGAACTCGTTCGCCGGCTCGCGGCCAAGGACAGCTCCATCGACATCATCGGTATGGACGTGACCTACACGCCCGAGTTCGCCGAGGCGGGCTGGCTGCGACCTTGGGTCGGCGCCAACCGGGCTGCCGCCAGCAAGGGGATGCTCCCGGGCCCGCTGGCCACGGCGACGTGGAAGGGCACGATCTTCGGCATGCCCGACAACTCCAACACCCAGCTCCTCTGGTATCGCAAGGACCTGGTCCCCACCCCGCCCACCACCTGGGCGCAGATGATCCAGGACGCCATCAAGCTGGACAAGGAAGGCAAGCCGCACTACATCGAGGTCCAGGGCAAGCAGTACGAAGGCCTGACGGTGTGGTTCAACACGCTCGTGGCATCCCAGGGTGGCTCGATCCTCAAGGGCCCGACGACCGTCTCGGTCGGCCCCACGGCAGTGAAGGCGGCAGCGATCATGCACGAGCTCGCCACGTCACCGGCCGCCGACCCGTCGCTGTCCAACTCAGATGAGGGCAGCGCACGGCTTGCGTTTGAGAGCGGCTCCGCGGCGTTCGAGCTCAACTATCCGTTCGTGTATCCCTCGATCCAGGCTGACGACCCCAAGCTCGCCAAGCAGATGGGCTGGACCTACTACCCCTCCGTCAACGCCGGCCAGCGCGCCAGGGTGACGATCGGCGGGTCCAACCTCGGCGTCTCGAGCTACTCGAAGTACCCGCAGTTCGACTATGCGGCGATCAAGTGCTTGACCGATAACGCCAATCAGAAGGTCGACGCGATCAAGGGCGGCCTGCCGCCCACCCTCGGCGCGCTCTACACCGATCCGGCGCTGGCCAAGCCGTATCCGTTCAAGGCTCTGATCGCCAAGCAGCTCGCGACCGCGGGGATCCGACCCCAGACCCCGGCGTATGCCGACGTGACGATCGCCATCCAGAAGGCGCTCTCGCCGCCCGCATCGATCGACCCCACGTCCGTCCTGAGCACCTTGAACAGCCAGCTCAAGGCGGCCCTGAGTTCAGGAGCCCTGATTTGAGCGCGATACAAGCCACCGGGCAGAGCGCGGCGACCGAGCAGACGCCGCGCCAGCGCCACCTGAGCGACCGTGTCAAGGCCGAGCGCCGCCTGGCGTACATGCTCATCGCGCCCGCCGTCATCGTGATGGTGTTGGTGGCGATCTATCCGATCATCAACACCTTCATCCTCTCGCTGCAGCGCGCGGACCTGCGCTTCCCGCAGGCCAACCAGTTCATCGGCTTCGATAACTACGGCTCTGTCCTCAGCTCACCGCTGTGGTGGGCCGACGTCGTGCACACGCTGATCATCACCGTCTTCTCGGTGTCCCTCGAGCTCGTCTTCGGGATGCTCATCGCGCTCGCGATGCACCGTGTCATCTTCGCCCGCGGCGCGGTACGGGCCGTCGCTCTGATCCCTTACGGGATCATCACCGTCGTCGCCGCCTACTCCTGGCGCTATGCATTCGAGCTCGACTCCGGCTGGATTCCCGGGCTATTCGGCATCAAGAGCGACCCCTTGGCCAGCACGACGGGCAGCTACATCGCCGTGATCATCTCCGAAGTGTGGAAGACCACGCCATTCATGGCGCTGCTCCTCCTCGGCGGTCTGGCGCTCGTCCCCGACGAGCTGCACGAGGCAGCCAAAGTGGACGGAGCGTCCACCTGGCAGCGCTTCTGGAAGATCACGATCCCACTGATGAAGCCGGCGATCCTGGTGGCACTTCTGTTCCGCACCCTGGACGCCATCCGGATCTATGACACGGTGGTGATCTTCAACAACGGGGCTCACAACACCGAGACGCTCTCTGTGCTGGCGTCAAACCAGCTGCTCAATCGTCTCAACCTGGGACTCGGGTCGACCGTCTCGGTGCTGCTGTTCGTCCTCGTGGGAATCATCGCGTTCCTATTCATCAAGGTGTTCGGAGCCGGCGCGAGTCCGACGGGGGGTGACTGATCATGGAGAGCACACTTCAGAAGCGGCTCGGCTGGTCGGGCGCGATCGTCCTGATCGCCCTGTTTGCGCTGATCCCGGTGGTCTGGATCATCTCGCTGTCGCTCAAGGACCCGACCACGATCGGCGACGGCAACTTCTTCCCCAGCAAATTCACCACGGCCAACTACAGCAGCATCTTCAAGCAGTCGATCTTCACCGATGCGCTGCGCAACTCGATCGGCATCGCGCTCATCTCCACGGTTCTGGCGGTGTTCATCGCCTGCTTCGCGGCCTACGCGATCGCTCGCCTCGACTTCCCGGGCAAGAACGTCCTCCTGCTCGCCTCACTGGCCATCGCGATGTTCCCGCCGATCTCGCTCGTCGGCCCGCTGTACAACCTGTGGCGCAACATCGGCCTCTATGACACGTGGCCCGGACTGATCATCCCGTACATGACGTTCGCCCTGCCGTTGTCGATCTTCGTCCTCTCGACGTTCTTCAGAGAGATCCCGTGGGAGCTCGAACAGGCAGCACAGGTCGACGGCGCGACGCCGTATCAGGCCTTTGTGAAGGTGATCGCCCCGTTGGCCGCGCCGGGGATCTTCACGACGGGCATCCTGGTCTTCATGATCTGCTGGAACGACTTCGTGTTCGCGTCGACGCTGACGTCGACCAACTCGGCCGAGACAGTGCCCGCGGCGATCGCGGCCTTCCCGGGCGCCTCGCAGTTCACCGAGCCAATCGGCACGATCGCAGCGGCCGCCGTGGTCGTCACGATCCCGGTCATCATCATCGTCCTCGTGTTCCAGCGCCGGATCGTCGCCGGCCTGACTGCGGGCGCCGTCAAGGGATAAGGAGAGCTCTCATGGCTGAGATCGCACTAGAGCACATCACCAAGCGCTACGGAGACGGCTTCGAGGCCGTCAAGGACCTCAGCCTCGACGTCTCCGACGGCGAGTTCATGATCCTCGTTGGCCCGTCGGGCTGCGGGAAGTCGACGGCGCTGCGAATGGTCGCGGGGCTTGAGGACATCACCGGCGGCGAGTTGAAGATCGGCGGCAAGCTGATGAACGACCGCGCCCCCAAGGACCGTGACATCGCGATGGTCTTCCAGAACTACGCCCTGTACCCGCACATGACGGTGCGCGAGAACATGGGGTTCGCGCTCAAGCTGGCCAAGGTGCCCGAGGCAGAGATCAACCAGAAGGTCACCGACGCCGCGAAGATCCTCGACCTCGAGGCGCACCTGGACCGCAAACCGGCCAACCTCTCTGGCGGCCAGCGCCAGCGTGTCGCCATGGGTCGCGCCATCGTCCGCAACCCGAGCGCCTTCCTGATGGACGAGCCGCTGTCCAACCTCGACGCCAAGCTCCGCGTCCAGATGCGCACCGAGATCGCTCGCATCCAGCAGCGGTTCGAAACCACGACGATCTACGTGACCCACGACCAGACCGAGGCCCTGACGCTGGGTGACCGGATCGCCGTCATGCGCGCCGGGCTCCTGCAGCAGGTCGGCCCACCCAGCGAGCTCTACGGTCAGCCGAAGAACCTGTTCGTCGCCGGCTTCATCGGGTCGCCCTCGATGAACTTCCTGCCCGGCGAGATCGACGGCAACAGCATCAAGACGCCGATCGGCACGATGCAGATCCCGGATGCGGTCCGCAGCCGGCTGGAGTCCGGGCCCGGCGGCGGTCGCGGCGGTGTCATCGTGGGCATGCGCCCGGAGGACTTCGAGGACGCCGGGGTCGTCGTCGAGAAGGGGAGCGGCGTCACGTTCAAGGCCAAGATCGACGTGCTGGAGTCGATGGGCTCGGAGTTCTACGCGTACTTCGTCGTCGAGTCGGAGCGCGTGTCGAGCCGGGAGCTCGACGAGCTCGCCAGCGATGCGGGTGCGGCGGATCTCCCCACGCAGAGCGGGAGCCAGATCACCGCGCGCCTGGACGCGGCGAGCACGGTGCGCCAGGGCCAGGAGACGGAGCTCTGGTTCAACACCGAGCACATTCACCTGTTCGACCCGGAATCGGGGCAGACCCTGCTCGGCACCAACGGGACCAGCGCTGCGGAAGCGCCAGCGCCAGCACCGGCGTAAGCGCGCGCGGTAGCGCCGACGCACCAATAGAGAGAACCGGCGGCGGGTGCACCGCCGCTAAAGTCGGACGTCCATGCCCGGCACGCCGCGCTCCACCGGGATGCCCGGCCTCGACGCACAGACGGACTTTTTGCGTGCGCGACGACGGGCGGCGCTCGGGGCGATGGTGGCGCGGCTACGTGGCGAGCCCGACGATGTCCGCCTCATCCTGCCCTACGAGGAGGTGGTGGCGGCGCTCGGCTACGTCAGCGAGCACTCCGCCGGCACGGCCGTGGTCCCGCTCGATGCCATCGTCGGCACCGTTGACCGCGGGCGCGACTTCGATCGCAGCTTCCGCCCCACCACCGGTCGCGTGCGCTCGCGCTGGGAGCACATCGCCGCGGCGATGCGACGCGGCGAGGCCATGCCGCCCGTCGACCTGGTCCGCATCGGCCAGATCTACTTCGTCCGTGACGGCCACCATCGGGTGTCGGTGGCCCGCGCGCTCGGGCGCGACGACATCGACGCGAGGGTGACCGAGGTGGTCACGCGCGTTGGCGCCGAACGGGCCATCACCCTGGAGGAGCTGCCCTTCAAGAGCCACGAGCGGGTGTTCTTCGAGCGTGTCCCCCTGCCCGACAACGCGCGGGCCGAGATCAAGCTCACCGACCAATGGGACTACGGGCGCCTCGCCGAGGCGGTGGAGGCGTGGGGCTTTCGCACCAGCCAGGATCGCGGCGAGCCGATCAACCGTCGCGAGACGGCGTACATGTGGCTGGAGAACGAGTACCGGCCGGTGATCGAGATGCTGCGGGGCGCCGACCTCATCGGAACCGTCACAGAGACCGAGGCCTACATGCGCGTGAGCGCCGCGCGCTACCGGCTGCTGCGCACGCACACCTGGGATGAGGACGTGCTTGCTGCGGTCGTCGACGAGCTCTCGCGCAAGAACCGGCGCCGGCGCAAGACCGACCCGGCGTAGCCGTGAGCCTGATCAGCGCCACCAGGCGCTGAGGACGCGCCGCCAGTTCTCCCAGGCGATGGCTTCGAGGTCGGCGTCGCTGAAGCCGGCGTCACGCAGGGCGTCCAGAAGCTTCGGCAGCCCGGTGACGTCCCCCAGCTCGTTCGGGATCCTGGTCCCGTCGAAGTCCGAGCCGAGCGCCACGTGCCGTACCCCGATGCGCTCGGCCACGTAGGCGGCGTGCTGGGCGATCACCGAGAGCGGAGTGTCCGCATCGTCCTGAAGGTCGGCGCGGATGAACTGGCAGCCGTAGATGATCCCGACAAGCCCGTCGGATGACCCGATCGCGCCCAGCTGCTCATCGGTGAGATTGCGGGTACTGGCGGCCAGGGCATGGACGCCGGAGTGACTGGCCACGAGCGGCCCGGGCTCTGCGCGCGCGACGTCCCAGAAGCCCTGCTCGTTGAGGTGGCTGAGGTCGACCATGATCCCGAGCTCGGCGCAGCGGGCGACGAGTGCGTGCCCGGCCGGGGTCAGCCCCGGGCCCGTGTCGGGACTCCCGGGGAAGATGAATGGGACGCCGTGGCCGAACGCGTTGGAGCGGCTCCACACCGGGCCCAGCGATCGCAGGCCCGCCGCATACCAGTGCTCGAGCGCCTCGAGCTCGGGGTCGATCGCCTCGGCCCCCTCGATGTGCAGCACGGTCGCAGGTGGCCCGTCATCGTCGGCGTGGACGGCGTCCAGGTCGGAGATCGAGCGCACGATCCTCACGTGGCCGGCTCGCTCCATGGCGGCGAGCCGACCGGCCGCGCAGGTCGCGGAGGCGGCCGCCTCGAGCTGTGAGATCGGCTGGGCGGGCGCGTACTCGTGGACTCCGTCGTCGCGCTCCACCAGAGTCCAGTCAAAATTCGGCGATTCGGTGAAGATCGCGAAGATGCCGCCGCGCAGGCCCCCCGCGCGCATGCGCGGGAGATCCAAGTGGCCTCCGTCGCGGCCGGACACCAGGCCCGCGTGATCCTCCCGCGTGAGCGCGTCGTTGTGGCCGTCGAACACAGCAGTCATCGCAGCGACGCTATCGGTAACCTCTCACTTCGGGAAGCTACACACGCGTAGCTGATGGCACGCCTCGATCGCCACCGGATGACCCCGCAGCCGCCCACGGACGCAGCCAAGCCCCGCCGACGCTATGCCCCACGGATGGCGCCAGAAAAGCGGCGAGAGCAGCTGATCGACGCCGCACTGAGCGTCATCGTCGAGCAGGGCTACGAGGGCATCTCGATCGAGTCGATCGCGAGGATGGCCGGCGTCACCCGTCCCGTCATCTATGACCACTTCTCCAACCTGGGCCGCCTGTTGCAGGCGCTCATCGAGCGCGAGGAGACATACGCGCTGGCCCAGCTCGACGACGTGGTCCCGACCGCCCCGCAATCGGAGGGCGACCCACCCTCGACGTTCGCCGCCGGGGTGCGCCGCTTCCTCGATGCCGTGGCCAGCCGCCCCGATACATGGCGCATCATCCTGTTGCCGCCCGAGGGCACGCCGGCGATCGTGCGCGAGCACGTGGAGACCAACCGCGCCCGGCTGCTGGCGCGGCTGACCGACTTCGTGCGCCGGTCCGTGGCGGAGGCCGGCATCCGCGCCGACCTCGACATCGAGATCTGCGCCCGGGCGATCCTCCGGTTGAGCGAGGAGGCTGGCCGCATGGTTCTGACCGATGCCGAGCGCTTCTCCCCGGAGCGCTACGAGCGATTCGTCCGCACGGTCATGGAGCTCATCTGGTCAGGCCGCTGATCGGCCCTTAAGGCACGACGGGGACCCGCTTCCAGGATCCCCGTCGCCGCTGATCATCCTGTGGAGCGCCCACGGCCGGGTCGGACGCGGCCCAGGAAGATCACTTGCGACCGCTCAAACCCGGTCCGGCGGGCAAAGTTGCGACGATTGGTCGGTGGCCACCACGTCGATCGGAACGAACTGGTCGGGCAACTACGCGTACGGGGCGAGCGTGCTGCACCGCCCCCGCATGCTCGGCGAACTGCAGGGATTGGTCGCGGAGACGCAGGCGCTCCGGGCGCTGGGGTCACGGCACTCGTTCACGTCGATCGCCGACAGTGCGGAGCTGGTGGCGCTCGACGGGCTGCCCGGCGAGATCGAGGTGGATCGCGCGGGCCAGACGGTGACCGTGCCCGGGAGCACGACGTATGCGGCGCTGGCGGAGGCGCTGAACCGCGACGGCCTGGCGCTGCACAACATGGCCTCGCTGCCGCACATCTCGGTGGCGGGCGCGATCGCCACCGGCACGCATGGCTCCGGCGATGGGAAGGGCAACCTGGCCACGGCCGTCCGCGCGGTGGAGATGGTCACCGCCGAAGGGGAGCTGCGGACGGTGGCTTCCGGGGATGCCGACTTCGAGGGCGTTGTTGTCGGTCTCGGCGCCCTCGGGATCGTGACGCGGGTGACACTGGCCGTGCAGCCGTTCTACGAGATGCGTCAGCGTGTGTTCCAGGGAGTGTGCTGGGACACGCTGTTCGCGCGCTTTGACGACATCTACGGCGCCGGCGAGACCGTGAGCGTCTTCCATCTCTGCGGCGAGCAGACCGAGCAGGTCTGGGTCAAGCGGGTTGCCGATGGGACCGGAGGCCAGGACGACGGCGACCTCGAGGAGTTGCTCGGCGTCCGCCCCGCGGCGGTCGAGCTGCATCCGGTGCTCGGCGGGGACCCCATCAACTGCACCGAGCAGCAGGGTGTGCCCGGGCCGTGGTCTGAGCGCCTTCCCCACTTCCGCTCTGGGTTTCTGCCCAGCTCGGGCGAGGAGCTCCAGTCGGAGTTCTTCGTCGCGCGCGACGACGCGGTGGCCGCCATCGAGGCGGTCCGCGCGCTGGGCGACGACATCGTCCCGCTCCTGCTCATCTCCGAGCTCCGGACGATCGCTCGCGATGAGCTCTGGCTGAGCCCGCACGAAGGGCGCGACTCGCTCGCGCTCCATTTCACCTGGCGCCGCCGGCCGGCCGAGGTGGAGGCGGTGGTGGCGAAGATCGAGGCCGCGCTGGCGCCGTTGGGCGCCCGCCCCCACTGGGGCAAGGTCTTCACCGCGCAGGCCGACGCGATCGCGCCGCTCTATCCGAGGATGGGCGACTTTGTGGCGTTGCGCGAGCGCTTGGACCCGGAGGGCATATTCGTCAACGACTGGCTGCGCAGGAAGGTCCTCGACGCCGCATAGGCGTCATCCCCCAAGGCTTGGCATACTGATCCTTCCCCCTTGGGGGCGTAGCTCAGTTGGTTAGAGCGCCGGCCTGTCACGCCGGAGGTCGCGGGTTCGAGTCCCGTCGCTCCCGCTTCATTCTGCCCTTTGGATGCTGGTGATCTGGCTGTTCGACGTCACGGATGGCCGCCTCGCTGCTGATCCGGGCAACGGTGCCAGGCAACGTTTGGTGGTCGCTGGCCTCCTCAGATTCCTCATCCGGCGGGAGGGATGCATCTGGTCCCGTAGTTGATCCACTTGCGGTGGGGCGACGGGCTCGGATGCCCGTCGTCACGCCGCAAGTACTGCGACACGAACCAGGGGATCACCCCTTACCGTGTACGCCTCGCCGAGCTTTCAAGGAGCCGACCCCACTAGCGGGACGAGAACCTGGGCGTGGATCGTGTTCATCGCCACCGGACGGTCGCCGACGGGACCGCCGAGTAGGCCAGCAAGCGGGCGAGCGCAAACGTGGCATAGCAGTCGCGCGACCTCGGCGGCGTGCTGATCATCGCCGAACCTGTCGCCAACCGAACGCGGCAGCTCAGCGATGGTGGGACGAACAAAGCAGTCGTTAGCGGCGTATTCAAGGCGCGTGCATCTGTCCGCAAGCTACAGCGGCGAGCAAGCCACGCTCGTTCAGGAAGTCACGGTTCGCCTGGCCGACCTCGATGAGGTGCCCGTCCGGATCGCGCAGGTAGCAGCGAAGCTCGACGCCGTGGTCGACTGGCGGGGTCAAGAACTGGGCTCCCTTGGCGCTCCAGTCTTCGTAGATCTCTTGGATGTTGGCGACACGGATGTTCAGGAAGCTGCTTGTCGTGTTGGGATCGGGTGCAGTCAGCGTCACGGCTGGCTTGTCGTCGGTTGGGCCACCGCCTGTGTTGATGATGATCCAGCTGTTTGCGAGGGCGACGACCGCGGGGCTTTCGGAGACGACTTCGCCGCCGAGGACATTGGCGTAGAAGTCTCGCGAGCGAGCGATGTCCTCCGAGACGATGAAGTGGGTGAGCAGGATGCCCGTTTCGGGGGCAGGGAACGGTGCCATATCAGTTCTCCCCTAATCGTTGATGGCGGTGCGAGCAACCTGTCTTGGAGGCGTGGTTAGCTCAGCGCTGAGTAGTTTCATCGTGTCTGCGGAACCAGTCGGTGAGGTGCTAAGCGACTGTTTTTGAGGCGATGAAGCGGTGGATGGCCTCGTTGGCGTGGTCCTGAAACGACGGGTTGGCCAGATCGGGCAAGATGTCCGCCTGGTTGACCAACGGACCCTTCAACTTGTTGGCCGCGCTGGCGTAGAACACGCCGCTGGACAGGGTCGGGTCGGTGACGCCGTCGACGAGCCGCTTCGCTCCCACGTCGAGTTTGTGGGCGAGACCTAGGGCGGGCATGACGTACTTGGCGGCTACCCGCATCGGTCGGGGAAGGTCGTTGGGGGCGTGGGTGCCGGTGGTGTTCCCGGGGCTCACGGTGATGAAGCGGCGGTCGGGGTGTTGGCGGGCCAGGTAGGCCATCCAGAGGGCCCCGATGTACTTGGCCTGCGCGAACGCTAGGTTGAAGTCAGCTTTTCTGCTGGCGAAGTAGGTGCCGTCGATGACGGTGGCGAGTTCATCGGCTGAGGTTGAGATGAAGGATGGCCCTTTCATCCGCAACTTCGGAACTCCGCGGACTGCTTCGCTTCCGGCGAGGACCGCAACCTCGCCAAGTCGGTCATCGGCCAGAAGCCCTTCGAGGAGGACGACGTGGCCAAGGACGTTCGTCGCGAACACGGTGGTGACCCCGTCAGCGGTCAAGTCCATCGTCTTCGGGCCAATGACGCCGGCGTTCATGACCAGCGCATCGAGGGATCCGTCGATGGCTGCCAGGCCGGCGCGGACCGAACCCAGATCGGCAACGTCCATGACAACGATGTCGAAGATGCGCCGGCCGGTCTCCGCTTCAAGCTCGGCCTTTGCCGTCGTCGCCCGATCTCGGTTCCGGCACGCCAGGTAGATCCGCGCCATCTCGGGACGTGATGCCAGTTGCCGGGCCACCTCCTTGCCGATTCCGGCGTTGGCGCCCGTGATCAACACGGTCTTTTCTGGGAGTGCGCTCATCGGAATTCCTCTCGTGTTTCTTGGGTCCAGCCAGGGTTGGCTGAAAGGTGTGGTCAGTCAGACCGCAGGGCAGATAGGACGGCTAGGCCCTGCTCGCCCTGGCCCAGCACAGGGGCTTCTTGCCTTTCCCGGCGGTCGTAGCCCGATTGCGCTCGCAGACTGGCATATACGGTCCACTCTGTCATGCATTTTATGGCATGTCAAGGCCATTCGGTCCGGTATACTTTCCCCGATGTCATCGAGGAGTTCTGGTCGGCCGCGGTTGACGCGCAAGGGCGAGGCGACGCGCGCGCGGATCGTTGACGCCGCGGCAGGGCTGATCTTTCACCAGGGCGTTGCCGGCACGACGCTCGAGGAAGTGCGCGACGGTGCACACGTGAGCAACTCGCAGCTCTACCACTACTTCGACGACAAGCCGGCGCTGGTCCGCGCAGTCATCGAGCGCCAGGCCGACAGGGCCATCGGCACGCAGGAGCAGTTCGACCTCAGCAGCCTCGATGGCCTACGGGAGTGGCGCGATTTTGTCGTCGATCACGCCCGCGACACGGGCGGGCGCGGCGGTTGTCCGGTCGGCTCGCTCGGTTCTGCGCTCGCCGAGACCGAGCCCGAAGCGAGGGCAATGGTGGCGGCGTCCTTCAAACGCTGGGAGGCCAGCATCATGGCCGGTCTTCTGCGGATGCACGCGCTTGGCCGACTCGCACCCGAGGCCGATCCGCGCCAGCTCGCGCTGGCCCTGCTGGCCGCGCTTGAGGGCGGCCTCCTGCTCGCTCAGATCCAGCGCGACCCCGAACCGCTCGCGGCAGCGCTCGACGCGATGCTCACGCTCATCGCCACCCTCAGCAGCACCAAGAGCATTTCGCTCAACCGCTGAGCCCTCGGACCGACGACCGACGGGAAGCCGTCCCGGAGCGCGTATACCCGATCGGCCCGTTATTGGCCTCCACAAGCCATTAATGCTACGGTCGGCGCTACAAGGAGTGGCTTGTGCGTTCCAACTACCGAAGGGATGTCGACAATGGATCTGAAAGACAAACGGGCTCTGATCACCGGTGGCACCTCCGGGATGGGTTCCGCCGCCGCACTGGCGATGGCCGAGAAGGGCGCGTCGGTGATCATCACCGGTCGCGATGAGACCCGCGGCGCGAGCACCGTAGAGGAAATCCGGGCGGGGGGACACGATGCGCAGTTCATCGCCGCTGATTTCTCGGAGATGTCTGAAGTGGGGCGCGTCGCCGACGCGGCAGGCGAGATCGACGTTCTGGTCAACGCTGCCGGCTTTGCCGCCCTCGCACCGACGGCTGACACCGACGAGCCGGCGTTCGACGGTCTGTTCCAGATCAACGTCAAGGCGCCGTTCTTCCTCGTCGCCGCGCTCGCCCCGAAGATCGCCGCCCGCGGCGGCGGATCGATCATCAACGTCTCCACGATGGTCGCGAGCTACGGCCAGCCAGGCATGGCTGCCTACGGCGCCTCACGGGCGGCGATCGAGCTGCTCACCAAGGCGTGGGCCGCCGAATACGGGCCGCAGAACATCCGCGTCAACGCGGTCGCTCCCGGTCCGACGCGGACCCCGGCCATAGAGCCGATGATGGCGATGGCCCAAGAGTTCGCCAAGACGATTCCGCTCGGCCGGGTGGCTGACGTGCACGAGCTGTCCGACGTCATCACGTTCCTCGCGACCCCGTCGGCCGGCTACATCAACGGCGCGATCATCCACGTCGACGGCGGCCGCACCGCGATCTGAGACGAGACGAAATGATCCTCGTCACCACCTCTCGGCAACGTCGGACACGAAGCCACGCGGCTGCTGGCTCACGATCCTGCCCGCCCGCAACCCGGACGACCAGCTGGTGCCGGACCCATGCATGGGTTGAGACGCGCATTGCTGCTCGCCGGCGGGAGATCGACGGTGTGGTGCCTGGCCGTGTCTGGCGGGCCGTGTCCGCAATGGCGGCCTGTTGAGATCGTGGCTGCTCCCGCGACCGAGCGGCGCTTCGTGGATGGAGCCCCTCTTGCGGCCCAGTGTTTAATGGTATCGTTAATTAACTAATCTGTTAGATGCCATCCGACCAGCTCAGCCTCACGTTCGCCGCGCTCTCTGATCCGACGCGCCGCTCGATCTTGACCCGTCTCGCCGAAGGCGAGGCGACGGTCAACGAGCTGGCGGAGCCGTTCTCCGTGAGCCTGCCCGCGATCTCGCGTCACCTCAAGGTGCTCGAGCGGGCCGGGTTGATCGTCCGTACTCGAGAGGCGCAGTGGCGCCCGAGCCGGATGCAGGCCGAGCCGCTCGACGACGCGGTGGAGTGGATGCAAGCGCGCAAGCGCACCTGGGATGCCCGGATGGACCGACTCGACGCGCACCTGCGCCGGAAAGGAAGGCACGATGAGTGACGCAACCCCCGTGGCCGGTGCCGATCAGGAGGTCCTGATTACGCGCATCTTCGACGCGCCGCGCGAGCTGGTGTTCAGGGCGTGGACCGATCCCGACGAAGTCGCGGCGTGGTACGGCCCCGAGCAGATGGAGACCCCGCGGGAGCGGATCCGCATCGACCTTCGTGTCGGTGGGCGTTATGAGCTGACGATGGTCCAGCGCGGCGGCGATCGCGAGTTCACGATCGGCTACGAGATCATCGAGCTCGTCGAGCCGGCGTTGCTCGTGCTGCGCTCGGACCCGATGCCGGGGCTGCACGAGCCGACGGTCGTGCGGGTCGAGTTCCACGACCATGGTGAGAAGACGCGCATGACCCTCAGCGACGGGCCGTACGCAGCTGGTGCAGGGCACGCAGCCGCTGGTTACGAAGCGGCGTTCGACAAGCTCGCCGCACACCTCGCCGGATAGGCGCGATGAGTTTTGACGCCAGCGTGGATTGAACGGGTGACGGACACCTAACCCATTCGATTCGGAGGTCCTGATGGCAGATGTGAGAGTGGCGTCGTTCGAGGAGATGGAGCCGATCTACGACGGCCTGGCGCGTCGCGCGCGTGCGACGCTTGGCGTGACGTCGTTCGGTATGCAGGTGATGACCCTCCCGGGGAACTGGGATGGCTACCCCGATCACCGTCATGATGCGAGTGTGGAGGACGCAAACCAGGAAGAGGTGTACATCCCGCTCGAGGGATCAGGGACGCTCGTCGCAGACGATCAGCGCGTCGCGCTGCGCCCGGGCATGATGGTCCGCCTGGGGCCAGACCAGCACCGGCGGATCCTGCCCGGTCCCGATGGGGTCCGGTTCATCGCGCTCGGTGGCGTCCCAGGGTCGTTCGCGCCCTCGCCCTGGACCGAGCTCGGCGGGCCGCCGCCGGTTCCGGCCGCGTAACGCCCGATGGCCGCCAACCCGGCCACGAACCTCGATGACACGCGTCTCGTCGCCGCAGCGCGCGGCGGCGACGAGCGCGCTTTCGTCGAGCTGACATCACCGCACCGCTCGGCGCTGCACGTGCACTGCTACCGGCTGCTGGGGTCGTTGCATGACGCCGACGACGCGATGCAGGAGGCGCTGTTGCGGGCGTGGCGGGGGATCGATCGGTTCGAGCCGCGCGCGCCCGTCGCGGCATGGCTCTACCGCATCGCAACCAACGTCTGCCTGCGGATGCTCGGGCAGCGCCGCCGACGCGAGACGGCGTCGATCGATGCGCACCTGCAGCCCTACCCCGAGCAAAGCGCAGCCGCGGGCTATGAGCCTGAAGTCGCTGCCGAGTTGCGCGAGGCCGTCGGCCTGGCATTCGTCGCAGCGATGCAGTTGCTGCCGCCAAAGCAGCGTGCCGTGCTCGTGCTGCGCGACGTGCTCGACTGGTCAGCGCGCGAGGTCGCGGAGTTCTTCCACGACACCGTGCCGGCGGTCAACAGCGCCCTGCAGCGTGCGAGAGACCGGGTAGCCCGGGAACACGCCGAGGGAACGCTTGCTCGCGTTCACCGCCCCGCCAGCGCCGAGGTCGAGGCGCGGGTCATGCGGCGTTTCCAGGACGCCTGGGAGGCCGTCGACATCGACGGGATCGTCGCGCTGCTGGCTACCGACGCGCTCATGACGATGCCGCCCGAATCCGCTCGCGTCGAGAGCGGCTCGGCCGTCGCCGCGTTCTTCGCGACGGTGCCCCTGGAGGGACGGCTCGACGACATCCGGCTCCGTCCGGCTAGGGCGAACGGCCAGCCCGCGCTCGCGGCGTATGCGCTCGACGATGTCACCGGCGACCACGAGGCGTATGGCGTGATGGTCTTCGCCATCGACGGTGACCGGATCGTCGGTATCACCGGCTTTCCGCGCGAACCCGAGCTGTTCCGGCGGTTCGGCCTCCCTGTCACCATCTCAAGCTGATGGCGTTCGACGAGCACCTCGCAGACCGGATCCGCGAGGCTCTGCGCGACGTGCCCGACGTTCGCGAGCAGCGCATGTTCGGTGGGCTCGCGTTCCTCGTCGCCGGCAACATGGCGTGCGGGATCGTCGGAGACGAGCTGATGCTGCGCCTCGGCGAGCACCGCGCGGACGCCGCGCTCGACCAGCCACACGTTCGGCCGATGGACTTCACCGGCCGACCGATGCGGACGATGGTCTACGTCGCCCCAGCCGGATTCGCCACGCCGAGCGCGTTGCGCCGCTGGGTAGACCAAGGGGTCGCACACGCTGCGACGCTGCCACCGAAAGGCCGCCGGCGTTGAACTGGCCTCAGGCTGGCCCGCTGCCGGGCATTTACCGAGGATTGATCGGCGCTTGAATCTGACGCCGTATATGCCCGAGGTCCTCTCCCCCGTCAGCCTTCGAGGAGCGCCTTCAATCGCCGAAGATCAGCCATGTTGGCCTTGCGCATCGCGCGGGTCATGACGGGCGCCGTAGCTGCAGCGAAACCGGAGGGCTCCCCCAGATTGCGGAGCGTCATCGTGGTCGCGCCGTCCGCCATGTCCTCCCACGCATACGTCGTCTCCATCGGGAACGGGCCTTGCGCGGTTGCCATCACGAAGTGACGCCCGGGCTCGAGCTCCCGGACTTCGTATGTGTAGTCCAACGTCCGGCCGAGGAACCGGGCGCGGAACCGGACCCGGGAACCGACGACTAGCGGCGGAGGCGTCTCCCACTCGACCGCCTTGATGTTCTTGTACCAGGTCGTCGCATTCGACGGATCGGCGGCAAACGCGGATACCTGGTCGCGCGGGCGGGCGATGTTGATCTCGGTCACAACGTCGACGGCCATCCACGAAGTCTGTCACGCGACTATCGGTCGCATGTGCCGAACCAACGTCCCCCGGGCGTGCGATCTCGACGATACTGTCGGTTCTGGTGAGCCGGGAAGTCTGGTCGGCGTGCCCTCGCGGGACGCTGCCGTCTACCTAGTCCAGTTCAACATTCCGCAGTCACTCTCGCGACAGCGGCCCACCGTTGCGCTGGAGCCTCATGGCTGACGAGCTGCTCGCGGTCATATTCGTCGCTGCCGCGGCGGTCAGCCTCGCGACGAGCTGGCTGCTCGTCTCTCGGCTAGAGCGAATCGGAGCGCGGCTCGGATTGTCCGAGGCGCTGCTCGGGATGCTGGCCGCCCTAGCCGCTGACGCGCCCGAGATCACCGCCAGCGTGACCGCGCTCGCAGGACATCACTCGCGCATCGGCGCCGGTGTCGTGATCGGATCCAACGTCTTCAACCTCGCTGCTCTGCTCGGTCGTCGCTGGCGAGATCTAACTGCACTGGCGGGTGATCATCTTCGAGGGGACGGTCGCGATGCTGATCGCGAGCGTGTGCCTGGCTGTCGTGCTCGGCGGGCCCGGACCCGGGCTCGGTCTGCTCGCCGCGGTCGCCGTGTTGGTCCCGTACCGGCTCGTCTCGGGCGTGAGCCACGAACGGCTGCGGGCGTTTGGGTTGCCGCACGCGTGGGCGAACTGGCTGTCTGAGGCTGTCGCAGCCGAGGAGCAGGAGCTCGAGCCGGCGATCCACCCACCGCGAGCGGGAGCGCTCGATGTGACCGTCGCCACCTCGCCACGGCCGTAGTGGTCGGCGCGAGCGTCGCGATGGAGCTGACGGCCTCGAAGCTGGGCGCCCGGCACCATGTTCCAGAGATCGTGATCGGAGCGCTGGTGCTCGCCGGCGTGACGAGCCTTCCCAATGCCGTCTCCGCTCTGTATCTCGCGATCCGCGGGCGGGGGGCGCAGCGACGCTCAGCATCGCGCTGAACAGCAACGCTCTCAACGTCACCGTCGGCCTGTTGTTCCCCGGAATCCTCGTCGGCCTGGGCGCACCCTCGGCACAGGGAACCCTCATGGCCGGCTGGTATCTCGGTCTGACCGCAGTGACGCTCGGGTGCGCGTTTATCGGCCGAGGGCTGCGCCGGGCCCATGGCGCGCTGATCGTCGGCGGTTATCTCGCGTTTGTAGCGGCTGTGCTCATCGCCAGCTGACGACGCTGGCGCCTTCGCGATACTGGAGCGAGGATCACGCGGCACCAGGCGCGGCCGACGGTCCGGATGGCACGCGGGTGTTCGTGGCCGCGCTGGCGGGGTTGGGCGTAGAGAGTCTGGGCCCAGGGGTGCCAGTGGCGGCTTGAGTCCGCGAGGCGGCAGAACGCGACGCGCAGACGCTTGTTGCAGGCTCGTCGGAAGCCGGCGGTCTTCCATTTCCCGGACTCCACGGCGACCGCGGCTTGACCGGCGTCGGCAGCGAGCGCGTCGCGGGTGGGGTAGCGCTCACGGCAGTCGCCGATCTCGGCCAGGAGCTCCGCGGCGGTGATCACGCTGTTGGGCGATTTGAACAGGGAGAGGAAGATCGCCCGTCAGGGTGCGCTCGGACTTGGGCGCGGATCTCCCGCTCGAGGTCTTTGATCTTCGCGTTCAACGCGCGGATCATGGCCACGAAGCTGAGCACCAGCCGGCGGCGCGCAGCGAGCTCCAGCTCGCCGATCCGGGCGCGGGGCGCGCTGCGGAGCTTGGCCATCAACGCGGTCGGGTGCTGCCCGCCGGAGTACCGCTCGCGCACCAGAAACGCCTGCATCCGAGCCACTCCCAGACCGTGGGCGGCCGCCGGGCTGGGGTAGCGCTCCAAGAACGCGAGCAAGATCTCCGCGTCCATGTGGGAGAACAGCCGCAGCGGCCCGGGCCAGAACCGCTCCAGCTCAGCGCGGAGCTGGTTGACGATCGCGGTGCGCACCGCGACGAGATCCTCCCGAGCACGGGTCAGCGCCCGGATCGCCTTCGTCTGATCGGAGTCGGGCTCGAGCACCCGGAAGCGGTGATGATCGGTGCGCGCGAGCTCGCAGAGCACGAATGCGTCGAACCGATCGGACTTCCCGCGCGAGACCCGGAACCGGTCACGCGCCGCCGCGACCTTGTTCGGGTGCAGCGGCAGCACCTGCAACCCGGCGTCCAAGAGCCGCTCCACCAGCAGACCGTCCGGCCGCTCGATCGCGACCAAATCCACCTCCAGCCGCACCAGCGCGCGGCACAGCGCGCTCAGCCCCTTCTCGTCGTGCGCGTAGGTCGCGGCGAGCACCTCCGTGCCCGTCTCGTCGGCCACGAGCACGTCATGCTTGTCCGAGGCCCAGTCGATCCCGGCATACCGGTCCGCCATCTCCACCCTCCACCGATCGAGTCACCTTCACAGCGCCCCGACCTGGAGGTACCGTTGCGGGTGCTCATAGACAAGGCCCTCACAGTTCGGGGCTACGTCCTGTTGCCGCTTGCGGCACCTCACCACCGTCGGGACGGGCTGGTCTTTGGCAGGCCCTCCACGAAAGGGCAAGCAATCGTGGCCCTCTCCCGGCGGCGGTCGAGACAACCACAGCTTGTCCTATGAGACGTAGCGAGCTGCGACGCTTCCGGAAGATGAAAGCGCTCGTCGGCCCGATCCTGCGACGGGTCTCCTCAGCGATCGGCCAGCCTCCGTCGGCTTCTTCAAATGGTCCGTACGGCAGGTGCTATGGCGCTGGACGATGGGGCGGAGATAGACCCCGCCACGCTTCCGGAGAACATGAGGCTCCTCGCGGAGATGGACGGGCGTTGGGCGCTGATCGTGGATCGAGCGAAGCCTCGCGATCGGCGACCATCAGCGGCCAGCCCTTGCCGGTGCCCTCCGGCTACGCGACGGCGAACTGTGTCATCTCATCGGCCGGAGAGGAGCTGCGCGTCAGCGATGGTCAGCACCACGCCGCTGCTGCGCTCGGTCACGGCGGGGTGGGGTATCGGTAACGAACGCCGTCATCCGAGATGATCGCGGCCAGTTCCAGCCAAGGGCTCGGACGCCACGCGGGTCGCGGCGTTTGAGAAAGCTGGCGGACCGCGGCCAAGTGAGGATCAGGCGCGAGAACGCTCGTGTCGCCCAGTGATCGCTGGTCATGTGAGCCACTCGACATCTGGCGGCCGGCCGGGGCTCGGAGATCGGTCGGCTTTGAGCTCGGTGCTCAACGCGACAGGTCTGGAGCCCCGGAGGCTGTCTCTGCCCGGCGGGAACGCCGCTCGGCCGGCTGTTGGTCGAGCTAGTTTGGGTCGATTCGCAGGATCTGTCCGAAGCCGGGGAGCGTCGGGCCGAACCCTTGGTTGGAGACCCAGAGGTCGCCGTCGGGGCTGATCGTCATCCCGGTGGGGAAGGTCAGCCCAGAGACGATCGTCGTGCGCGCGCCAGAGGGGTCGATCCGCACGATGTCTCCCATGCCGGGCGCTGGAGCGCCGGCGTGGTTGGACGTCTCGAGCACGTAGATCTGGTGTCGGTGGCCGAACGCGAGTCCGAGGATCGTCGTCAGACCCGTCGCCCACGGCTTCAGCTCACCGCTTGGCGTCAGTTTGAACACCGTTTGGCTGCCCGGTATGACCGGGAACTCGCCGAGGTTGCCGAGGTAAAAGTTGCCCTTGTAGGCGAGTGCGGTCGGGACGATGTGACCCTGGCTCGCCGACACGTCGACGACGCGGCGGATCGCGCCGGTCCAGGGATTGACGCGGTCGACCTCGCCGTGGTTCGGCTCCACCGCATAGAGCTCGCCGCGCGCTGTGACCATCGAGTACCAGGTGCCGTCGGGCTCGAAGTCCGCGGGATCCGGGTTCGCCGCCGGGTTCGCCTTTATGAAGGCGCTGAGGTCGGCGACTTGCGTCGTGGTCCCGTCGTTGTTGACGCGGCTGATCCCGTTGTCGGCATCGATATGGCCGTGCGAGCAGCCAGCGCCGGCGATCAGCGCGTACAGCCGGTGGCCGATGAACGCGACATCGGCAACGCCGCTCCTGAAGCTGCGCGCCGGGCCCGTCTGGTCAGACGGGAGGCCGGAGGCGACGACTGTCTTGGTTCCGTTCGCCGCGAAGCGCACGATGTCGGCGCTAAAGCCGCCCGTGTAAGGGCCGATGATCGGGGGTACTTGCTCGCACTGCGCGGAAGTCGTTGTCAGCGTTCCGCCGAGGCCTCCTTCGGCGACGTAGAGCTTCCCGTCAGGGCCGAACTCCAGCCCGCGCGGGTTATTCAGGCCCGTCGCGAACACCGTCTGCGACGCCGCCGCCGCGGTGCCGGCAAGCGCGAGCGCAGCCAGCAGGAGAACGGGCAGGATCCCGAGCCGCGTCAGAAGACGGACTATTGGTGATGTCGAACTCATCTCTACTCCTTACTGCTCTGGGGTTTACCGGACCACGGCCGCGGACTGCTCGGCCCAGTGGCTGGTGTCATGGCCTGCCTGCCGCGCGACGGGGGATCCGTGCCGAAAAGAGCGAACCGGTCTCGGTACGCCAGCACTCCGAGCGGGCCTCGAGCCACGTCCAGCTGGCTGCGCGGTGTGTGGCTCTGCGGGGGTTTGCTGTTGGGCGGCGCGCTGGGATCATTGTTTTTCGCCGCTTGAGTCAGCTCGCCGTGCGTGACTGGGTCCGCCGCTGCGCGAGCAGGAGCGTGCCGCCGATGGCGGCGAGCGCGAGCCCGAGAGCGGCGCCAGCGCCGATGCCGGCGTCGCCCCAGTCAAAGCCGCCGTCGCCGGAGACAATCCGCACGACCGTGGGTGGGACGCGCGCGAAGTCATAGCCATTGGTGCTTGAGACATCTGAACCGGGCCCGGTGCTCGTGGGCGTAGCGGCCGGGCGGCTCACTCTCGAGCCGTAGCCGCCGCCGGAGCAGACCTCTGAGCACGGTCCCGTGCTGGCGATCTGACGCGGCTGCGCGCTCGTAGGCGGAGCGGCCGGTCGGCTGGGGCCCGGGCCGTAGCTGCCGCCGGAGCACGCCTCTGAGCACGGCCCGGGGCTCGCGGGTGCGGGTGATGCCAACGCTGGCGCCGCTGCGACCGCGGTGAGCGCCAACGTCAAGGCGGCAGCTCGTGCAAAGCGATTGTGATGGCGGATCATGTCCACTTCCTCTTGGTGCTCGATCGCCGGTTGCGATCGGTTGTGCGGCGGACGCTGGCGTGTGGCGGTTGAGCGTTGGTTGGCGGCGGTTGGAACCGGGTTGGGTGCGGTTGCGGGGAGTGTTTTGCGGCGCTCTGTGGGCGGGTGTAGAGTCGGTGCGACGACGCTTGGGGGTTGTGTTGCAGTTCGGCATCCTTGGCCCGCTGGAGGCGATGGAGCGGGACTCGCCGCTGTCGTTGGGTGGGGCGAAGCAGCGCGCCGTGCTTGCGATCCTGCTGCTGCATCGTGGTGAGGCCATCTCCAGCGAGCGGCTGATCGAGGAGCTGTGGGGCGATCGACCGCCCGCGACTGCCGCCAAGACGCTGCAGGGATATGTCTTTCACCTGCGCCGGGCGCTGGGCGATGGGGTGTTGCACACTCGGCGCGCGGGCTACGAGCTCGAGCTCGCGCCCGATCAGCTCGACGCCGATGAGTTCGCGCGGCTGGCCTCCGAGGGCCGCGCCGCGCTCAACGGCGGAGATCCCACCGCCGCGGCGCGGCGCCTACGCGATGCGCTGGGGCTGTGGCGCGGTCCGCCGCTGGCCGACTTCGCCTACGAGTCGTTCGCTCAGGCCGAGATCGCAAGGCTGCAGGAGGCTCGCTTGGCGGCGTTGGAGGACCGGATCGACGCTGATCTCGAGCTCGGCGGCCAGGAGCAGCTGGTCGGTGAGCTGGGCGCATTGGTCTGCGAGTTCCCGTTGCGTGAGCGGTTGCGCTCGCAGTTGATGCTGGCGCTGTACCGGTCCGGTCGTCAGGTCGAGTCGCTGGCGGTGTACCGCGACGCGCGGGAAACGCTCGTGCACGAGCTCGGGCTCGAGCCGGGGCAATCGCTACAGGAGCTCGAGCAGGCGATCCTGCGCCAGGATCCGCAGCTTGGCCAGTCGGCGCGGCGGTTACCGCCTCCTCGCGCCCCGCGTCGCGCGGCGTTGCTGATCGGGCTCGGCGGGGTGCTGCTCGCGTGCGCCGCGGTCGCCGCGGGGATCGTGGCGCTGGCGGCAGGCGGCGGAGGCGACGACGTCAACGCGGCCGCCAGCGGCGTCGCCGCGATCGACCCGGGCACGGGCCGCGTCGCGTGGTTGACCGAGACCCTCACCGCCCCAAGCAACGTCGCCGTCGGCGAGGGCGCCGTCTGGGTGCTGAACACCGAGGACAGGACCATCTCGCGCATCGACCCGAAGACCAAGAAGCTCGTCAGGCGGTTTGAGATCGGCGGCGTGCCGAGCGACATCGCCGCCGGCGCGGGAGCGCTCTGGGTCGGGAACGGCGGCGGCGCGGAGAACAACGCCACCGTCAGCATCTCGCGCGTCGACCCCCACTCCGACCGGATCACGCGCACCGTGAGACTGCCCGACACCGGCAGCGGCAGCGCATGGCCGACGGTGGGCTTCCCCGGCATCGCGGTCGGAGCCGGCGCCGTCTGGGCGATCAACCCCGACCAGACCATCTCACGCATCGATCCCAAGACGGGCCTGACGGTCGCCACGGTGAACGCCCGGGCCAGCACGATCGCCGCCGGTGACGCAGGCGTCTGGTTCGTTGACGCGGATCGCTCCGCCGTCACGCGGATCGATCCCCGCACCAACCGGGTCGGCCAGACGATCCCGGTCGGCGCGAACCTCCTCCTCGGAGTCGCCGTCGGCGCCGGGTCAGTCTGGGCGACGGGCGAGAACGAGGGGCTGGTGTGGCGGATCGACCCGGGGCCACATCCGGTGACGAGAACCATCGACACGGGCGCCGGCGTGAGCCTCATCACGTTCGGCGACGCGATGGTCTGGGCGGCCAACTCCGTCGACGGCAAGGTCTCACGGATTGACCCGCACACCAACACGGTCACTGCAAAGCTCGCGATCGGGGCCTCACAGGCGATCGCGGCCGGCGACGGGTCGGTGTGGGTGAGCGTCGCCGGTGCCGCGCGCAACGGCACCCTGCCGGCGTCCTCCTGCGCGGACGTCGTCTCCGGCGGCAGGACACCCGATGTGCTCATCGCCTCCGACAACCCGCTCCAGGGCCCTCTCAGCGGCGGCCCGCGCGCCATGACCGACGCGATCCGACTCGTCCTTGAGCAGCACGGCTTCAGGGCAGGCAAGTACACGGTCGGCTACCAGTCCTGTGACGCCTCGACCGCGCAGAGCGATACGTTCGAATTTCGCAAGTGCGCGGCAAACGCGAACGCGTACGCGCGCGCGAAGCGACTCGTGGCCGTGATCGGCCCGTACAACTCCCAGTGCGCGACCGTGGAGATGCCGATCCTCAACCGTGCTCCCGGAGGGCCGCTGGCAGAGATCAGCCCGTCGAACAGCTACCCCGGCCTAACGCGCCCCGTCTCCCTACCGGCGAAATGGGGCGGCTCCAGAAACGAGCCGAACACGTTTTACCCGACCGGCGTACGGCACTACGTCCGTCTCGCGGCCAACGACGACTTCGAGGGCGTCGCCGACGCGATACTGGCCAAGCGACTCGGGCTGCGCAGCGCCTACCTCCTCGATGACGGCCAGGGCGCAGAGGACGTGTGGATCACGAACCCGTTCCGGCGGACGGCCCGCAGGCTCGATATCAGGATCGCTGGGGCGGAGCGCTTCGACCCGGCGGCGAAGAGCTACGACGCGCTCGCCGCGAAGATCGCCCGCTCGGGCGCGCAAGGGGTGGTCATCGGCGGCGACGTCACGCAGGGCGGCGACAGGCTGCTCAAGGCGTTACGCGCCCGCCTCGGCCCGAGGACCACGATCATGACCGGCGATGTGGGGTTCACGCCGGTCTCAGAGGTGCTCAAGCGCGCCGGGCGGGCCGCACTCGGGCTGTACGTCAGCACGGTGAACATCCCCGGCGCAGCACGCGACCTCAGTCCCGCTGCGCGACAGTTCCTGCGCGATCTGGGCACCACCCAGCCCCTGCCATGGGTGCTCGAGGCAGGTCAGGCGGCCGAGCTCGTGCTGCAAGCGATCGCGCGCTCAGACGGGACGCGGGCGTCAGTCCTCAAAGAACTGCGGGCGGCTGACGTCAAGAACGGCCTCCTCGGCAGCTTCCACTTCAATCGCAACGGTGACATCACGCCGGCCACGGTGATCATCGTCCGGATCACCGGCACCACGCCGCTGGGCAGCGGCTTGGACAGCAGCCTCCAGGGAGCGGTCCTCGACCGCATCGTGAAAATCCCGGCCGCCCTCGCGGGCTGACCCAGCTCACCCCAACCAAGCGACGCAGAGCGCCGCCGCTCGGGAGGCCCGTGTGAGCAGCGAGCCGACAGACGAACACCACCGACAGAGCAGGGTTCCGACCCCGCAGCCGGCTCGACACCGTCGCCCAACCGAGATGCTCCGTCAGACGTGAGCCCACCGATTGACATCAGCCCCAGTCACCTCCGAACTTCCTCGCGCCCGCTCGCCCGCAAAGCAGAACGCGCGCCCCCCGTCGATCCCGACACTCCCGAGATTGATCGGAATTCGAGACTGCGGTGACCCCGACAACTGGCTTCTGAATCGTCCGGACGATGCAAAAGATCGCCTCGAGGCAGCCGCCCCGTTCGTTTCGCCGCCGTTCTAGCGGTCATTTGCGTCGGTGACGTGGGTTGCCCGGACAGCATGCATCTCGCGCACGACTGCTTTCGCCATCTGGTCGCTGTCAAAGCGGACCATGCCTATGGCGACCTTCCGCTCGTCCAGATGGTCGAGGCTCTGCGGATACGGCGCGCGACTGGATCGTCGCCGACGCGATCGTCCGCTTGAGATGGCCCAAGACGCGAATGCGATCGCCGACATGCTGGTCGGCGCCCATGCACGACAGCAGTTGCCGGCGGTCGACACACTGTCTCGTAGCGCTTCCGGGATCCCGCGGCGGGATCATCTCTGTGGGATTCGATAGGGCCGTGCCGCCGGGGCCAAGCAGCATTCGGCGACCGATCTATCCATAGGGCAATTGCCCTATGGCCCTCGAGCCTGCTCGAGCACATACTCGCGCCTAGCCTCGGCGTCGTTCGGAGACGCCGGAAACGTAAAGGAGGACCGGGATGCTCCTGGCAACGACCACGGTCGAGGACTTCGACCGTTTCACGCGTGTCTTTTCCACCGCGGGCGCTGACAAGCGCAAGCAGCATGGCTCAAAGGGCGCGCTCGTGTTCCGCGACCCCAACGAGTCAGACCGGGTGTGGGTGATCTTCGACTGGGACCTCGACGGATGGCAGAGCTTCGCTTCAGATCCTGAGGTCCCGGCGATCTTGCAGGAGGCCGGGCACAAGACCCGGCCGCAGGTGCCGGAGCTCAGCGGCCACTACGAGGCGTAGGAGCGACGTCATGCGAGAAGCAATCAAGGTCGGGGTCATCGCCGACCAGACGGGTGCCCTCTCGATCCTGGGCGTCCCTCAGGCGAACACCGCGATGCTCGTGGTGGACGAGCTCAATGCGTCCGGCGGCCTCTTGGGCCGTCCGGTCCAACTGCTCGTCGAGGACAGCGCCACCGACGATGCGCAGGCGGCCGCGGCCGCGGCGAAGCTGGTCCAGGATGATCACGTCGCCGTGCTCCTGGGCGGCATCTTCAGCTCGACTCGGGAGGCCATCAAGGAGCCGGCGGTGGTGGAGGGCGAGACGCTCTACATCTACCCCGAGCAATACGAGGGGCAGGAGTATCACCCGCTCCTGTTTTGCACCGGCGCCGTTCCCGCGCAGCAGGTCGAGCCGCTCATCCCGTGGGTCATGCAGCACACCGGGGCTCGGACGTTCTACCTGCCCTCGGCGGACTACATCTGGCCGCGCGTGATGAACCGCAAGGTTCACGAAGTCGCGTCGGCCAACGGCGGCAAGATCGTCGGAGAGGAGTACTTCCCCGTCGATCACGCCGACTGGGGCCCGACGGTCGACAGAATCAACGAGAGCGCCGCGGACGTCGTGTTCAACACGACCGTCCCCCCCGGTTGCGTCCCGTTCCTCGAGGCGCTGTGCGAGTCCGGCTTCACCAAGCGTGGCGGACGTGTCATCACCACCTACATCGAGGAGAACCTCGTCGCGGCGCTGCCGTCCGAGCACGTCGAGGGGCTGTACGGGTGCATCGACTACTACCAGTCGGTGAGCGACCCGTTCAGCAAGGAGTTGCTCGGCCGGTACAACCGGCGTTTTCCGCACGGCCCGCAGTTCAGCGCCGGGAGCGGGTGCACGGGCATGTACCGCGGGCTGAAGCTCTGGGAGGCCGCCGTCACGGAAGCCGGCTCGCTCGACCAGGCTGCAGTCGTCGCGGCGTTCGACCACGCGAAGATCGACGCGGGTCCCGGAGGGCCGGCCGAGATGGTGCCCGGCCAGCACCACGTGCGACTGAACGTGTACATCGCTCAGGTGCACAACAGCAGGCTCGAGGTGGTCGAGAGCCTGGGAGCGATCGACCCCAACGAGCAGGTGCGAGCAGTGGCGTAGACACGGGCGCCAACCGATGGAAGGGAAGCCGCTGCCATGGCGGCTTCCCTTTCGGGCGACACAGACTTGCGCCGGCGCCCGGCGCGGGCATAAGATCGACGCATGGCGCACGACGGCCACGGTCCGTCGGCAGCACGATCCTCCGGGGGCGAAACGCCGGTCCGCGCTGCGGAGGTGATCGGGGCGATGTCGATGGCGACCGATCTTGGGACCGGTCAGCCCCTCGAACACGCGCTCAGGACGGCGATCCTGGCCGTCCGACTCGGAGACCTCGCCGGGCTCTCGCCGTCGGACCTCGTGGACGCGTACTACATCTCGCTGCTGCACTCGTTCGGCTGCACGTCTGACGCGACCGAGCAGACGGAGCTCTTCGGGGATGACATCCAGCCGCGCGCAAAGTTCGCACTCGTCGACGGGGGCAACCCCGAAGAGGTCGGAGCGTTCCTCAAGGATGTTGTGGGACAGGGACGACCACCTGAGGTTCGTGAGGCGATGGTCGCCCACGCGCTCGAGAACGCGCTCGAGATCGCCCGCTCGACGTTCGCCCTGCACTGCGAGGTCGCGCAGCGCTTCGCCGGTTGGCTCGGCTTCGGCCCCGGCGTCGTGTCGAACCTGGCGTACGTCTACGAGCGCTGGGACGGGAACGGCTTCCCGGGTGCGGCCGCGGAGGAGACGATAGGACTACCGGCGCGGGTGCTCCACGTCGCCCGTGACATCTCGGTCTTTCTGTCGGCCGGGGGACCCGATCGGGCGGGCGACGTGATCGAGCAGCGCGCCGGCGGTGCCTACGACCCGCACCTGGCAAAGCTCGCATGCGATCACCTCACCGAGTTGCTCGACGGACTCGACGACGCGCTGATTTGGGAGCAGGCGATCGCCGCCGAGCCGCCGCCCCAGCGCTGGATGACCGGCGAGGAGATCGACAACGCCTTCCGCGTGGTGGGGACGTTCACCGACCTCAAGTCCTACTGGCTGCGCGGACACGCCGATGGCACGTCCCAGCTCGCCGAGGCGGCCGCGTGGCGTCTTGGTCTCCCGGAGGACGAGGTGACAATGGTGCGGCGCGCCGCGCTCGCGCTTGACCTTGGCCGAGTCGCGGTCACGAACGCAATCTGGGAGAAGCCCGGACCCTTCGGTCTCACCGACTGGGAGCGCGTGCAACTGCACCCATACTTCACCGAGCGCTCGTTCGCCCACGCGCCCGCACTGGCCTCCATCGGCGAGCTGGCGGGTGCCCATCACGAGCGGCTCGACGGCGCCGGCTACCACCGTAAGTCCCTCGCCCCGGCGCTCAGCCGAGCGGCGCGCATCCTCGCCGCCGCCGACTGCTACCAGGCGATGCGAGAGCGGCGCCCGCACCGACCCGCGCTCGACGCTGTAGCCGCCGAGGCCGAGCTACTGCGCGACTCGCGCGCCGGCCGTCTGTGCCCGGAGGCGGTCGACGCCGTGCTGGCCGCCGCCGGTCACCGTGTGGCGAGACGGCCACGCGACCTACCCGCAGGCCTCACGGACCGCGAGCACGAGGTTCTGCTCGCGCTCGCCGCCGGAAAGAGCAACAAGGAAATCGCGGAGAGCCTCGGCATCTCCGCCAAAACGGCGGGCCACCACGTCCAGCACATCTTCGATAAGACGGGCGCGCGAACCCGGAGTGCCGCGACCGTCTGGGCGTTCGAACGGCACCTCGTGCCATCCGCCTAAGAAGTCGTCCTGCCGACGCTCATGGGTGAGGTGTGTGCTGGCCGCCGGTCGCTGCGCCTCCTTCATAACGATCTCGCGGCGATCGCTTTCGCGTCTTGGACGGTCTCACGCGGACGATCGCGTCGGCGACCAGGAGCTTTCGACGCTCGCGAGCGATCCCGCCGACGCGGACGAGCGCTTCTCGCGCGCATCTCAATCGCAACCGCGCCGACCCTTTGTGACGGTACGACGGTCGCCTGTGCATATGCGTCGGCGCCCATGCGGTCAGCCGAGCGCTGATCCTCTCTGGCGAAAGGATGACTGTGCCCGGGAGGCACGAGGGGGTGCTTTCGCGGCCGGACGGGGATGTCGGCCGAGGTCTGTTTGGAGGCTTCCGGTGCGCAACGAAGTCGTCGGCCAGGTACCCGTCCGGCGACTTAGCTGGAACGGGTCACGAGCTTGCGTGCCCAGGCCAGGTAGATGGAAGTGCGCCGCGGCACGCTTGATCTGATCGTTGTCGATCACGTGGAGCTGATGCGGGCGCAGCATCCAACCGGCAATCGCGTCGAGGACCTGTCGGCTCTCGCGGGGTCAAGCAGCTCCCTCGAGAGCTTGATTGGCCCGTGATCGCCTACCTACCAGTCGCGGCGCTTGTCTTGGTTGACGCGCGTATGCCGAGCCCGCTTTGTGCCGCGACGCCGTCCCATGTGGCGAAGACTCCGGTGAAGGCGGGTTTGATCGGTGATCGTCGAGGGTATCCGGGGGAGTCGGGATTCGGAATATCTATCTGCCGCGCCGCCGGCGAGGAGGCAATCTCCTTCTGCCGCCGCCCTCGGGAAATGTGAGGTGAGCGTTTCTATGAGTCTTGGATCTCGAATTAGGCGTCGGAGGGTAGCTGTTCCTCTCGCGACCGCCGTGTTGGCGTTGGTCGTGGCCGGCGCCCTGGATGGGGCGTCGTCGCACGCGGCTTCTACGACGAGTCCCGCCTGCAGTGCCAACACGACCGTTCAAACCGATGAGGGGTCGGTCTGTGGTGTCACGTCCGACGGCATTGCGACCTACTTCAGCGTCCCGTATGCCGCGGCTCCCGTGGGCAACCTGCGCTGGCGTCCTCCGCAGCCGCACGCACCCTGGAGCGGGGTGCTGGCCAGCACGCAGGAGGCCGTGGAATGCACGAACGTCTTCACCCAGTTCACCAATGCCAACTCAAGTGAGGACTGCCTCAACCTCAAGATCATGGTCCCGGCGGGAACGAAGCCCGGCGCGAAGCTCCCGGTGATGTTCGAGTTCCACGGCGGGGGGTTCCTCGGCGAGGCTCGCACCGACGACGGGTCAAACCTGGTCCGCACCGGCAACGTCGTCTACGTCTACGTCAACTACCGGCTGGGAATTCTCGGGTTCCTGGCAGACAAGGCGCTGGGTCCGCACTCCGGCGACTACGGGTTGGAGGACCAGCAGGCAGGCCTGCGCTGGGTCCAGCAGAACATCTCCCAGTTCGGCGGTGACCCGCGCAACGTCACGGTGTTCGGGGAGTCCGCCGGTGGCGCGAGCACCTGTGCTCAGGTCGCCTCACCGACCGCCGGCGGCCTGTTCCAGAAGGCGATCAGCGTCAGCGGCTTCTACAACTACCAGAACAACATCGTGTGGTCGAAGGCCGACTGCAAGTCGCACTACTTCACCGAGTCACAGGCGCAGCAGGCCGGCGCGCAGTTCGCCGCGAAGGTGGGTTGCGGGAATGTCGCAGACGTCGCCGCCTGCCTGCGCGCGGTTCCGGCCGCGAAGCTCTTGGCAGCCGGCGGACAGGTCGGCGATCCCACAGCTGGTGGCACGATCGGGCCGATCATCAACGGCACCACTCTGACGATGTCGCCGGTGCAGGCACTCACCACCGGACAGACCAACCACGTCACACTCATCACCGATGTGGGGCGTGACGAGTTCAACGGGGGGGTGTACACGAACTCCTTCGGGTCGAATATCGTGGTCGCCGAGACGCCGGCGCAGTACAGCACCCTGGTAAGCGAGCAGTTCGGGAGGCTCGCGCCGACCGTGGAGCGTCTCTATCCGTTGAGCAGGTTCGAATCGCCATACACGGCGTACCGGACGATCATGGCCGACTCGGCGTCGGTCTGCCCGATGCTGCAGCTCGACCGCAGGGCATCGAAGTTCATGCCCGTGTACTCCGACGTCAACGCCGACGCGGACAACCCCGCCGGTGAGGATGTGAAGGACGTCAACGGCGCCCAGCACAGCGGCACGAATGGGCTGGTCCATTTCAACACGTCGCAGCTCGATGCAGACCAAGGCGCGCTGCAGTTGCAGCTGCTGCGGGAATGGACGCATCTCGCGCAGACCGGAAATCCGGTCGCTCCCCAGACTCCCGCTTGGGACCAATACACGGCCGCCACGCACCCCGTCATGACTCTCCAGCCGGGTGACACCAGCGCGACCGTGCCGTCGCGCTTCTATGCGTCACAGCACAACTGCGCGTTCTGGGACAAGGCCACTAAGTACTGACACCTGTCGCAAGCGCAGATCTAGCAACGCCGATGCTGGCGCCGACGTAGCGAGCCCCTGACTGCGCGATAAGCGACTTCGCGGCCAGCAACGCGGCCGGTCCGGCGACGAACCGGAAGCGACGTCGCTCGCGCCCCGCGGGTGGGTTCACGAGCGATGAGCGGCGATCAGCTACCTGGCATCGCCCAGATAGTCGTTACGATCAGTGGACTGGACGGCGGACCCTCGATATCGCCGTTGCTCTTGGACACCTCACTCGGCTTGTCCGTGACACCGGCCGCGGCGAGCTTGCGGCAGGCGCGGTCAAGCATGGGGCCAGGCGGTCCGAAGTCCGGCGAGCGGTCGTGATCTCGGCCGGTGACGAGGATGGTGTGTGTCGCACGGGGTATAGGCATTCTTGCCCTGTACCCAGCCACGGAGCGACGCGCCATCCGCGGTGGCCAGTCGGCCGTGAGCGCGCGCGGGGTGTGCTTCGTCATGGCGGAAGCGCGACGCTCACGATTTGATGTCGTAGATGACGAGCCACCGCGGCGACAGGGTAGCGGTGAAGGCGGTGTTCCTCACGGTGATCGGGGTCCGTGGGGAGAGCTGGTAGGTTGTGTCGGTCCCGTGCCGCTTATCCCCTCGGTCGCGATCGGCGCCTACCTGTTCCCGGGGCGCTTCCCCAACGGGCTCTGAACCGGACGGAAGGTCGCAGTCAGGCTGAACCCGGCAGGGCCTGATTACCGCACTCGCGCCTCGAGCCCGTCGAGGACGGCCGTGAGACCGAACTCGAAGTTCTCGTCGCTGACGGCGGCTTCGATCACGTCGGCCTGCTGGTCGTAGAGCGCGAGCAGACGGGGATACCCGGCGGCGGCTTCACGGGTCCGGGTTATCACCTGCTGGGTGTACTCCTCCACGTCGTGGCCCTCGCTGCCGATGCGGGCCCGCCAGGCCGCTTCGCCGACGGTGGCGCCCTGCACGTACGCGAACACAGCCGACACGGCCCAGTTGAGCTCGTCGCCGGTGAAGCCGGCGGCCTCGAAGATCGCCAGCGAGTGGTCGTACATGCGAGCGGCGGCCGGCCCGTAGCTGGCGTAGGCGATGCTGGCGAGCGCGAACCACGGATGGGCGATCACGAGCGCGCGCAGACCGCGGGCCAGCGATTCGGCTGCCGGACGCCAGCCGGTCTCGGCGAAGTTGGCGAACTCCAGGTCAGCCAGTACCTGATCCATCACCGCTGAGGCGAGCTCGTCCTTACTCGGCACGTGCCAGTACAGCGAGGTCGCGCCGGCTCCGAGCCGGGCCCCCAGACGTCGCATGGACAGCCCGTCCATGCCTTCGGCATCGAGCAGATCGACCGCCGCGGTGACGATCATGTCGCGGGTCAGCTTGGTCATCGCGGGGCAGTGTAGCGACCAGACTTGAACGCTGTGCGAGTTTCTCGTACACTGTGCGAGAATTCTCGTACACTGTTCGAAAGGAGTGGCTTATGACTTCCTCCACTCGACGCGGGCTGATCGTGGTCGTGATGTGTCTGGCGATGCTGGTCCTGCAGATGGACAACATGGTGCTCAACGTTGCGCTGCCTACGCTGGCTCGGGATCTCGGCGCCACCGAGCAGCAGTTGCAGCTGATCCTCGCCTCCTACATGGTTCCCTTCGCGGGGTTGCTGCTGTTCGCTGGAAGTCTGTCGGATCGATTCGGGCGCCGGCGGTTGCTGATGACGGGCCTGGTCATCTTCGGGCTCGCCTCGGCGCTCGCCGCTGCCGCCACCAGCCCGGTCTGGCTGATCGTGGCCCGCACGGCGATGGGTATCGGTGGCGCGCTGATGATGCCCAGCACGATGTCGATCCTGATCGTCACCTTCCCCGACGAGACCGAGCGCCGCAAGGCGATGTCGGCGTTCGCGGTTATGTCGGTGTTGGGGCTTGTCGGTGGCCCGCTGCTGGGCGGCGTGCTGCTGGCCAATTTCTGGTGGGGCTCGGTGTTCCTCATCAACATCCCGCTGGTCCTGCTGGCGCTGCCGGCGGTCGCGCTGCTGTTGCCCGAGTCAAGAGGCCCGAGCCGGCGCTTCGACCCCCTGGGGACGGCGACCTCGGTCCTATGGACCGGGTCGTTGGTGTGGGCGATCATCAAGCTCCCCGACGGGCTGACCCCGCCGGTGCTGACAGCCCTGATCGCCGCGGCGGTGGGGCTTGCTGCCTTCCTCGCCTGGGAGATGCGCGTCCGCGAGCCGATGGTGCCGCTGCAGCTGTTCCGCTACCGGAACTTCACCGGCTCGTGCCTCTCGATCCTTCTGCTGATGTTCGCCTTCGGAGGGGTGCTGCTGGTGCTCACCCAGTACCTGCAGTCCGTTCTCGGCTACACACCACCCGACGCCGCGCTGGCCCTGCTGCCGATGGTGATCGCGATGATCGTCGTGCAGCCGGTAGCCACCAGCATCGGGGCCCGCATCGGCCAGCGGGCGATGCTGGTAGGTGGGCTGATGATCCTGGCCGCAGCCTTCGGGCTGCTGACCACCGCCGGCCCAAACTGGCGCTTTTGGCCGGTGGGCGGAGTGCTGATCCTGTTCGGCATCGGGGCCGGTGTCGCGCAACCGGCCGCAATGACCCTGCTCACCGGCGCGATCCCGGAGCAGTTCGCGGGCGTCGGCTCGGCGCTGAACGACACCATGCTCCAGGCCGGCACCGCCTTTGGCGTCGCGGGACTCGGAAGCCTGCTGGCCAGCGGGTACGCCGCTGGGCTGCCAGCCGACGCGCCGCACGGCGCACACAGCTCGCTCACGCAGGCACTGACCATCGCCGCCCACACCCACGACGGCGCCCTGGCCACCGCTGCCCGCGGCGCCTTCGTGCACGGCATGGGCACCACCTTCATCGTCAGCGCCATCGTCGTCGCTGCCGGTGCCCTGGTAGCTCGGCTCGTCGTTCAGGAGCAGACAGCTCCTGGAGAGGCAACCCCGACCGCCGCGACCGCCGCGAATCCCGTCGCTGGGACACGCTGACTCCTACGCTCAGGCGCGTCATCGCCCCGAAGGCCGGGATATTCGCGGAGGAGGTGGCAACCTCGGAGTGGCCATCTCCTCCAGCCCCGGCGAATCGCGTAGCAGGTGATGTCGACGCGGTCGTGCGATGCCGAGCTTCTCGAGCATGCTGGCCCGGTGGCGCTCGACGGTCTTCTCGCCTCACCAAGGCCTCGGCGATCTCCTTGCTGCTGTAGCCCTCGGCGATCAGCTTGACGACCTCCTGCTCGCGGGTGGTCAGCCGTGCAGCGGGCTGGGGCCGATTAGCGTGGCGGTCGATGGGGCGGGGAAGTGTACGTCGGCTACCCCGGGCGCGGGACGGGCTGCCGGTCGGCGGCTCGCAGCGGACGCTGCTTGTCGGGCTGGGCGAGGTGACTGGCGTGGCGGTCGATGGGGCGGGGGATGTGTTCGCCGCCGACTACGAAGGCGACCGGGTCGTCGACCTGCCGGTCGGCGGCTCGCAGCGGACGCTGCCGCTCAGCGGGCTGATCGAGCCGCAGGGCGTGGCGGTCGGTGGGGCGGGGGACGTATACGTCACCGACGCGATCGGCGACGTGTTCGAGCTGCCGGTCGGCGGCCCGCAGGAGGGGCTGCCGTTCAGCGGGCTGAGCGGATCAGTCTTCGGGTTCGGCGTGGCGGTCGGTGCGGAGGGGGACGTGTACGTCGCCGACACTCTCAACGATCGGGCGGTCGAGCTTGCGCCGATTGTGTCGTCGCGCTCGTGCGTGATCTCGCCGGGGCCGGGTCCGGCGGGCTCCTCAATGGCGTGAGGTCGGTCACGGCGTGCCCGCTCGATAGCCCGTTCAGGTCAACCGCGGCGCAGCTGGCGTTGTACTCCACATCTGGAGCACTGGTGCAGACCACGACCGCCTCGCTTGACACATTCGGGTTCCGGGCGGGCGCGCTTAACGTTCCCGCCAGTGCGACGGCCGGCACGACGTTCGTGGTGCCTGCCCGCTGTACCGCCGGCGTGGCGATACCGCAGAGCCAGGCTCCGGCGACGTTTGAGGTCGAACCCCCGCTCACCGGCCCTACGGGTCCACCGGGCTCGCAGGCTTCGCCAGGCCCCGCCGGCTCGCAAGGGCCACAGAAGGAGCCCAGGGCGCGACCGGCCCCACCGGCCCGAAGGGAGCGCCCGTTCCGAAACTGACCGGTGAGACGAGCACTTGCGCACCGGCCTCCGGCGGAAACACCGTGGGCACGTACACGTTCACCTAGGCGGCCGCCGCTGCGGCGAACGTCAGATCGGTGCTCGCGATCGCGACCGTCGACGGTCATCGCCGGGTCGTCGCGCACGCCCGGCTACGCCACCACAAGCTCACGCTCGTGTTCCGCTACGGGCGCCCTGGGCGCTACCGGCTGACGATCGTGGCCGTCGGCGCGCACGGCGAAAACACGGTGATCGGACACACCTCGATCGTCGTCAGCTAAAGCCAACCCAGCCGAGTGCGCCGCAGGCAAAGCGTCGGCGGGGCACCCGACGCCGGCTCCCGAACTCCTTGACCGGCGCGCCGCGCCGAGACTGTCGGGCTGAACGACCTGCAGCAGTGTCGACGGCGCTGCTGCATCTGATCACGAGCCGCCACATGACGATCCGTGCCCTGGCTGCTGCTCCCACGAACGACCAGTCGCGTCGAGCTTCCTGGCGCCGGCGATCTGAGTTCCCCTTCGGCCTGGCAGATAGCGAGAGCGGCAGTGCCGCATCCAGACCCGCGTGGGCGACAATGCGGCAGTGACGGAGCGGGCCGCGAGTTGTTAGGTGACCGGGTTCTCGGCTAACAGCTGCGCGAGGGTTTCCTCGAGCTTTGAGGTGCCGGCGATCTCGGCGGCGAGCCGACCGGCCGTTTGCCGGTATGTGGGCTCGGCGAGGACGAACTCGATCGCGTCTCGGAGGGCAGCGACATCGCCGGAGCCCAGGCTTCGCAATCCACCAGCCCCATCGTCGCTCGTGAAAACTGCGAGGCCGGCGCCGACCTCGTGAACGAGTCGTGCGTTTGCTGTCTGATCGGCGAACAGCGGACAGATGACGAGCGGCAGTCCAGCGGCGAGCGCGCCGAACGTAGTGCCTGAGCCCCCGTGGCAGACGACGAGCCGAGCCTCGCGAAAGACGTCGCCCTGAGAGACCCAACGCTCGATGTGAGTGTTCGACGGCACCGGAACCAGAGAGGCCGGATCCATCGCGTGGCCCACGGTCATCAAGACCCGCGCCGGGAGATCAGCGACCGCGTCAAGCGCGGTGCGATATACCGCACGGCTCTCGGGCAGATGACCGAGCACAGTTCCGAACGTCACATAGACCAGAGGCCGGCGGTCGCCAGGCCACCAGTCCGGCAGCGGCCCCGAGACAGGAGCTTGCAGACGAAAGCGCCGGGTGTCGGGCCAGGGCGAGGGATCCAGCGACGCCGGAAACGAGGTCAAGTACGGGGCGGCCATGATCGCTGCAGCAACCCCAGCGCCGTAGAGCTCGAGCGTGTCGGCGACCATTTCCAGCACTTCCAGCTCGATCGCTGATTGCGAGACACCGATTTGGAGCTGGGCGATCCCTGCCCCGTGCGCAAGCACGGCTGTGGCGTACTCGCACGGCTCGCGGACGACCATCTCAGGTTCCCAGACATCGAACAGATCGCGGGCGGCAGGGAGCATCGCCTCGATCCCGCGGTCCGCAAACAGCTCCCGGTCTATCAGTCCAACAACCGCCTCCGGCGGCCCCGCCCTAACCCGCTCCCAGACCGCGTCAATCACCGACCGCGGCGGCTCGCCCCCGACTCGGACTGCAACTCCCGCCTCGTTGGCCGCCTTCGCCAAGGACGGTGGCACGAGCACCAGAGGATCGTGGCCGAGCCGGCCCAAAGCCTGTGCCACCCCAACCACCGGCATCAGGTGACCGAGACCTCCAAGCGAGCAGCCAAGCAGCACACGCATAACGAGAACATACGAAACGCAACACTCCCCCAGTCACGAACGAGCAGTCGCGTCGAGCTTCATGGCGCCGGCGAGGTTACTTCCGCTTCGGCCTGGCGAATTGCCAGAGCGGCAGCGCCGCGACCGGACCTGTGTTGGCGGTGAAGCGGCAGCGCTCGCCGATCGCTCGCCCAACCGTCTGCTTGCTCGCCTACGGCTAGCACCGCGGCGACACGGAGTTGCGCTTCGTCGCCATAGGCATCGTGAGCTGAGCGACGATGGAGCGAGCAAAGCACTCGTCGCTGCCGACCCCTCCCGCGCGCGGATGGCGAAGTCTCGCCTCGACGACGACGTCGCAGGGGCGGTCGCGCGGATCGCTCCGTGAGCCGCGAGGCGCGTGCAGCGGTGCCTCGCCGGCTAACTCGGAGGCGAGATCGTGTCCTTGCGAACTCAAAAGCGGGCCACGGTTGTCGTGCCGAACTGCGCCGGAGCGCCTGCTCTTGCGTGAATGCGGGACCGACGAGAGTCGGACGACGCGTGGGTCCAAATGCTGCTTATGGCGAACTGCGCGGATCCTGCGACCGCGTCCAGGCGCGACTTCAGGCGGGCGGCTGACCCTCTCTTGCCCCACGCATCCGACCGACGCCCCAGCAGACCATCAGGGCGGCGAGCAGCAGCACCGCGACCTTTGCGATTCGCTCGCATGCAAAGGCACGAGCTGACCTGGAGCAGGTGCTGAGGAAGGCGCTACTCCGGTGCCGCGAGAACGCGCGCGACCGCTTCGGCGCGGTTGGACGAGCCGGTCTTCGTCAGTATCTGTTTGACGTGCCACTTGACCGTGGCCTCGCTCAGGAACAGCCGCTTCGCGACCTGGGCGCTGGTCAAGCCCTCAGCTACCAAGCGGAGGATCTCGAGCTGGCGGGGCGTGAGCGGCGCGTGCGGTGCCGGTTTTGGCTCGGCTGCGGTGCGGGATGCCAGTTTCTGAAGCTCGATCGCTCGGCGCTCGAGGTCGGAGGACGTGCTCCGAAGCGCTTCCTCGGCAAGCTTGGCATCGGTGACGTCTTGAGCGATCCCCACCACACGGATCGGCTCACCCGCCTCACCCACCACGACCTCGGCTCGGTTGCGCAGCGTCCGCACTCTGCCGTCAGCGCGAACGGCCCGGTACTCGAGCGTGAATGACGAGCGCTCCGCGACTGCCTGCCGGACGGTTTCGCGGACGCGTGCGCGGTCATCGGGGTAAACACGTTTCTCGCCGCCTGCGAGGGTGGGGTCGAATTCGTCTGGGGTGAGCCCGTAGATGTGGAACAGGCCGTCGGACCAGCTGACCCGATCACACGGTATGTCCCACTCCCAGCTCCCGATCTGAGCAACGCGCTCAGCCTCAGACAGGCGCTCGCGACTTTGGCGCAGATCGTGCTCCATGGCCACCCGATCGGTGACGTCGCGGATGATGGTGCAGCCTCGCGTCTCTCCGCTGGCTTCATGGAAGATCCTGGCGCTCATCTCCACCTCAATTGGCGCGCCGTCGCCCCGGATCATCCTCGCTACGCCACGGACGCGCCCCGTGCGCTCGCGCTCGTCCACTAATGGCGCCCACCGTTCATCGGTGGGGTCGACCAGGCCCTGACGACCGAGAGAGCAGATCTCGGCCTCGCTCCTTCTCAGGATCTGACATGCCGCGGGGTTCGCGGCCAGCACCCGCCCGTCGGGCACCGTGAACAACACGCCATCAGGGCTGTTCTCGTACATCGCCCGATAGGCCTCCGGCCCAAGCGTCTTCGCCGCGGTACCGCTCTCAAGCGCCGCGATCAACGCTCCCCGTCCTTCCCCTCGGCACCATATCTCCCGACAGGTGAGCCCTGGGCAACCAGGCATGGGCGCCGGCCGAGGACCCCTGATCGAGCTGCGACTGCCTGGTCCAAGATCCCGCCCCGACGACGACGCGCTCGACACGCGGTCGGTTGGACGCTATCGGTGGGAGGCGAACAGTCATAGCCGGGCGATCCCGCGCCCGTGTCTTCCGGATTATCGGTGCGAACCATGGCCCTGCTTGCTCGCAATCAAACGAGACGTGACTGCCGCTACACCTTGCATACCCTCCTTCCGGATGGTACAGCCCCTCCCTTTTCAGGGTTGCCGTGCAGGACGCTTGCGCGCACGATTAAGCGCGTGTTCCAGCGCGCAGTACCCCTCCAAGCCACCGCTGAGGCGGCAGAATCGACGATCACCCAGGCAAGGCCGACGCTTGTCACCGGCGATCCGGGCGCGCGCGACCGACCCGACGCGACGGACGCGCGCGACCGACCCGACGCGACGGACGCGCGCGTCGCTCATCTGGAAGCGGAGGTGCTGAAGCTCGGGGGCCGCTGCCGTGCCCACGAGCACGCGCTGGAGTGCCTATCTCGGGCCGTGCTCACCCTGCGGCGCGCAAATCGCGCGCTGACCGAGGAAAACTCAATTCTTCGCCTGGAACTCGAGCGTCTTCGAGGACGAGCGGTCGCCCGAACATGAGCCCGACAGCCTGCTTTGCACCCCACCCGAGCGGTCAGAGCGGAGGGCCGATGCCGAGATTTGAGATGCGGACCATTTCCCCCGCACTCGCCACGGAAGGTCGAGCAAGAAGATGACTCTCCGCCATCCAATGACGAGCCATGAGCCTTCGCGCCGCCTGACACTTGCTCACGGCGTCGGCACCACCAGCGAGACCGGCGCCGGGCCGATCCGCCTTGTCATGGCAGAGGATTCGTACGTCATCCGGGAAGGCCTGACTGCGATCCTCGGTGCGGCGCCAGAGGTCGATTTGGCCGCCGTCTGCTCAAGCGGGAGGGAACTGCAAACCGCCATCGCGACGGAGAATCCCGACGTGGTCCTCATCGACATCCGGATGCCACCCTTAGGAACCGACGTGGAACTCCGCGTCGCGACACGGCTGCGCGAGACGAACCCTGACATCGGCGTGCTGGTGCTCACCCAGCACGCGGAGCCGTCGTATGCACTTCGCCTGTTTGACAAGGGCGCTGCCCGGCGGGCCTATCTGCTCAGGGAGCGGATCCGCAACATGGAAGAGCTAATCGGTGCGATCGAGACGGTTGCCCGGGGCGGCTCGGTGATCGACCCTCTGGTCCTCGACGCGCTCGTCCAGGCCCGCTCTCGGGCGGCCAACTCGCGGCTCTCAGATCTCACCGCGCGCGAGCGTGACGTGCTCGCGGAGATCGCAACCGGCAAGAGCAACGGGGCGATCGCGGAATCCCTGTTCCTGACCAAACGCGCCGTCGAGAAGCACGTGAATTCGATCTTCTCAAAGCTCGACCTCCCTAAAAGTCACGATGCCAGCCGACGGGTGATGGCGACGCTCATCGTCCTCTCAGAAGATGAGGACGACGCAACGCTGCAGGAGGCACCGGTCTGGCGCGACACTGGCCGACGCTCCCGTCCGAATGCCTCGTCGCAGGCGCTGCAGGCCGTATCTGCACTCGCTTGAACCAGCGCGTCGGACCGTCATTGCCCTACAGAGTTGGCCTGGGCACACCACCGGCGCCACGTTCCGACCCCGCCTCGGCAGTTCGACGAGCGCGCTAGGTCGTGGTGCTCGCTGACTGTCACGACGCAGTGGTACCCGGCCGCCTAGTCCCACAAGTCAGAGAGAGCGGGCGCGCCGTCGCAGGCCAACTTCTGATTCTTGAAGCGGGCGTCGTCGGTCACCTCTGGCCCAAACCACTCCGGTGGTTCAAACGCGTCCGCCGCGTCCTCGGAGTCGAACTCGACCTCGGCGACCATCAACCCCGTCAAGGCGCCTGAGTAGACATCCAACTCGATGGTCAGGTCCGCCCCCGTGGGGATCAGGTGGCGCGTCTTCTCAAGCCGGCGACCCTCCGTAAGCGGCCACAGCCGCGCGAAGCGCTCCGCATCGATCGTGATCTCCTCCTCCGAACGACTCCGCCCGCTGCCCCCCTTTACCGTCAGCGTCGTAGCTCCGGCGCGGCGTCGGACCCGAACCTCGGTGCCGTCGTCGGCGATCGCGAGGTATCCCTGCTCGATCCGCGTCGACGGCGACCGCTCCCTGCCAGGCGGCGGCTCGCGTACCAGAAACTTGCGCTCGATCTCGACCCGCGCATCGAATCACAGCCAGGTTTCCTCCGGCCGCCACAATTCCGGTGTCTTCCTCCCGTCTAGTCGGCCAGGCGAACGGCGCGGGTGCCAGGCGGCGCACCCTGGGCCGGTCTGGTGCCGATGTGCGACTCATCGTGGCCTTCGCGCTCGCGCCACCGACGCTCGGCACGATCGACACCAGCGCCGCGTCACAATGCAGCTTCGATGCTGCCGCGGCCTGCCATCCGCCATCCGTTCTTCGCTCGGCTGTGGTCGTTGATGAGCCGGCATGAGCCACAGGTCATCCAGCGCCATCGCCACGAGCTGCTGGCGGATCTTTCGGGGCGCGTGATCGAGGTGGGCGCCGGTACGGGCAGCAACTTCGCCCACTACCCGACAACGGTCGACGAGGTCGTGGCCGTCGAGCCCGAGCCGTACCTGCGTGAACGCGCACGCACAGCCGCCAGCCGCACGAAGCTGCGGATCACCGTGCTCGACGGCGTCGCCGACCATCTGCCCGCTGACGATGGCTCGTTCGATGCCGCCGTCGCGTGCCTGGTCCTCTGCACCGTGCCGGACCAGGCGCGGGCGCTGGCCGAACTGCGACGGGTGTTGCGTCCCGGCGGTGAGCTGCGCTACTACGAGCACGTGCTCTCAGACCGCGCCGTGGTGGCCCGCAGCCAGCACGCTCTTGACCGCACCTTCTGGCCGCGTGCGTTCGGCGGTTGCCACACTGCCCGCGACACGCCGAGCGCGATCGCCGAGGCAGGCTTCGAGGTGGAGGATCAACGGCGTATGTGGGTCAACCCGGTGCCGATCGCCTTCCCGGTCGCGCCGCACGCGATCGGCCGCGCTCGCCGGCGCTGACGCATCGGCGTCCACGCGCCGCGGGTCGCCCATCTGTCCTGAATGGCAGCCAACCGTTCGCCCACCGCCACGTTCGGGAACCGCCCAACAGTGCGGGTCCTCGCGGCTTGACGCGCTCACGGCTGCCCGTGCCAGTCCCGCGGCGAGAACGCACTCGGTCTCGATCCCGAGCGCTCAGCGATCATCGAGCGCGGCGTCTCAGTGGCTTTCGCGGCGGCCGGGTCGCGCGTGCTGCGGGGTGACGATGATCCCGTCGGCCGGGTAAAGGATCGATTCGTGCTGCTCGTCCCAGCGAACGCGGTAGTGCTCGTGTGCGTCGTGGCCGAGCACCTCGACAATCTCGCCGCGTCGAGACGGCTGGCCGTGGAGCCCGCGCGCCTCGATCCAGTCTCCTACATGTGCGCTGCTTGGCGTCTTGGCTGGCATGGTGATCCATTGAACTGTGCGCGCGCGATTCCCGCATCGGGGTCGGCTGCGGAGGCTGTCTGCGGGGATCTACGGCGTGCGAAGAACAGTGAGCGGGAACACTGCCGTCCCGCACGATCGCTTTCGCCTTCGCCGCGTCCTCGGCGTGCGCGATCGGTTCGGCGACGATCCAGCACTCCGCCGACGCCGGCGCCGGCTTGCGCTTTGCCACGTTTGCGCTCGCCCGCTTGCTGGCCTACTCGGCGGTCCCGTCGGCGACCGTCCGGTGGCGATGAACACGATCCACGCCCAGGTTCTCGTCCCGCTAGTGGGGTCGGCTCCTTGAAAGCTCGGCGAGGCGTACACGGTAAGGGGTGATCCCCTGGTTCGTGTCGCAGTACTTGCGGCGTGACGACGGGCATCCGAGCCCGTCGCCCCACCGCAAGTGGATCAACTACGGGACCAGATGCATCCCTCCCGCCGGATGAGGACCTCATGGATCTACTGCCGGTTCGGACGCCTCGAGCGTTCGTCGCTGCGTCTTGCGGCGAGTGCGACCATCGGCCTTCAGTGCCGTGGCCCACTCCTCCATCTCAGGCCGCAGCCAAAGCTTGACGCGACCCTGGCCGAGGTCGAGGACCGGTCGGGGCATGTCGGGGTAGCGGCGCTGGTACTGGCTGACCGTGTTGCGATGAGACAGACTGAGGACGTCGGCAACGCCCTGGGCGTCGATCAGATCCTCGGTGGCGACTTGGGGAGTCATCCGCCAATCCTACATTCGTAGGCGGATCTGTCCGAGGCGGACCTTATCCTACGACTATTGGATAGAGAGCGGCCCCGGCGGTGCTACCAACACCCCGGGGCCCGGCCGAGACCTACTAGGAGGTCCGACGATGTCAGCGTACGCCCCCACCCTGTCGGGAGTCAGTCGCGAGCCCGGAGCGCCCAAGGCCACTCATGGCCTCACGCGGGACGAGGTGATGACCGCTCGCGAGGTTGCCGAACTCCTCAAAATGCCGGTGTCAACGATCTACCAGCTCGCTCGGCGCGGAGAGCTGCCCGCCAGCCGGCTCGGGCGCACGTGGCGATTCCTGCGGCCGCGGCTCGAAGATATGCTCGCAGGCTGAGCTGGGTCAGGCCGCTGTGGCAAGTACCGAGGAGAACTCCTCAGGCGGAACGTGGGCCTCGGGCCAAGTGATCTTGAGCTCGCCGTCACGCTCGAGGAGGGCCCGAAGGTTGACGATGACCATCCCGATCACATTGCCATCGGTGTCGAAGTCGACAGCGTGCCCCTCGGGCGTCGAGTCGGTCTCCGCCGGCACCCGCGGCTCGCCGACGCTGAGGTAGAGCACATCGCCCTCCTCGTCGTACGAGTGGTTGTCGAACTCAATGGTGCCGATCTTGATGCTCATTGATCTCTCGCCGGGTCCTTCCGCTGGATGAAGGCCGTCACCACGACTGCCGGCGTCCGATTGAAGTCTACGACCACCCTCAGCCAGCGGACCTTATCCGTGACCCGCTGCTGGTAGAAGCGCTCCCGACCAGCGATGGGGTCGCCCTCGCGGTAATCCGGACGCGCAACGACAACGAGCACAGCCTCGACGTCAGCGAGCAACTGCGGCCGCTGCACCATGATGTGCTCCCAGCTGTGCTCGCCGAACTCGACGACACGGCCATCGGGATCAACGATCGTACGAGGAAGCTGGGGCTTGCTCACGCCGCAGCTGCCGCCGGGATGACCGTTCCGGAAAGCGCTCGCGTGAAGCGATCCGCGAGCTCGCCCGCCGGACGGGCGTGGAGATAGCGCTCGGTGGTCGTGATCCGGGAGTGGCCCATCGCGGCCTTTACGCTGACCAGGTCGATCCCGCCGGCAACCAAGAGCGAGCCGTAGGTGTGACGCAGGTCGTGGAAGCGGAGCGGCTCGAGACCGGCGGCAGTGCGCGCCCGCTCGTAGCGGCGCCGAAGCGCGGAGGGATCGAGGCGGCGGCCGAGGCGGCTACAGAACACGTAGTCGTCCGGACCGGTGAACTCGCCGCGGCGGCTGAGTCGCTCGAGGGCAACCGCCGCCTGGTCGGGCAGCGGGACCTCACGGACGCGGCGGCTCTTCGTGGACTTGACTTCGATGTCGCCGGACAGTGACCGGCGGATGACGAGCTTGTGGCCGGCGAAGTCGACATCGCGCCAGTGGAGCGCGACGAGTTCGCCGCGGCGGAGTCCGGCGTAGGAGGCGACGCGGACGAGCTCGGCGTCCTGGACGTCCTCGCGTGCCCGGGCTTCGATCTCGCCCTCGCCGAGCGCCGGACGCGATGGGTCTCGGTGAGCGCCGACAGCGAGTGAGCGGGCGAGTACCTCGATCTGCTCGGGCGAGTAGAAGGCGAGGACCGCTCGCTCGGGCTCGGTACGGCGGTCGGCGTGGGTCGCCGGGTTAGCCGGCAGGCCGTACGTGCTCGGCCGTATCCCGTAGTTGAAGATCGCGCAGACGAGCTGACGGACCTTGTTGACCGTACGCGAAGCCACGCCGGTCGCCGCGACCGAACGCAGCAGATCCTCGATCTCACGCGTCGTCACCTCACGCGCCGGCCGATCGCCGAGAGCTGCCATCACCCGACCGCGGGAGACGCCAGAGCCACGGCGGTAGGCCGTCCCGGGCTCGGCGAGGATCAGCCGATGGTCGCGGAGCGTTGAGGGCTTGGCGCCCTTGATCTCCTCGAGCCAGCGCAGATACTCACCAGTCAACTCGCGGAAGGTGACGCCTCGACGACGCCGCTCCTCTGCGTCCCGCTCCAGCAACGTCTGGTCGGCGTCGTGCTCGCGGACCAAGCCAAGCATGCGCTCCGCTGCCAGCGCCTCGGTCAGTGTTCCCTCGGGCGGGCGGCCGCGCTTCAGACGCCAGCCCCCATTCCCATCAGACTCGGCCCAGGCGCGGCCAAGCGCGCGCACAACGGGCCGTCCGTTGCGTGACCACTTGCCGTACCAGAACGGTCCGGTCGACCGTTGGCGAATGAAGGGGCGAGCGCTCGGATTAGGGGTCATCGCATCACCAAAGATACGCCCAGGGTCGGACGGAATCGTGCCGGGCAACGGTGTGGGCAACGGCCTCTCCGGGCAACGGTCGCGGGCAACTTTCTCCACCATAATCGCCGCTAACTGTGCGTTTCTGACCTCTCAAATCGACCGCAACTGCGGGAACGACACGCCCCTCTCCGGCCTATCACGCCGGAGGTCGCGGGTTCGAGTCCCGTCGCTCCCGCTTTTCGCTGTTCGCGTGGGTGCTGGCGATTCGGTCAGCCCGCGCGGAGATCGCCTCTTTCATCGCCGGTGCCGGCAACGGGCGACGTGTCATCGGACCGTTGCCCGCTCGGTGGCCGGCGTCCGCGTTGCAACGGCCGGGTGCGGCTACGATCGCCACGGTGTGGGCGGTCATCGAGCATGCTGCATACGAGAGTGCCGGTGCGGTGTCTGCAGCCTTGGACGGCGCGGGCTGTCGGTGGTTGAGTGTCCGGCGATCCATGGGCCAGGAGTTGCCGGACGTTCACAGTCTTCACGGTTTGATCGTCCTTGGCGGCCCGGGGGCGTCGGCCGACGATGATTCGGTCGTGCACCTGGTCGAGGAACGCACGCTGATCACCGAGGCGGTTCGGGCAGACCTACCAGTTCTCGGGATCTGTCTGGGAGCGCAGCTGCTCGCCGTCGCGCTGGGCGGATCTGTCATGGCGGCCCCCGCGCCCGAGATCGGGATGAGCACAGTAAGGCTCACCGATGCTGGCGCTACAGACCCCGTTCTCGGTCCGCTCGGGTCTCCGTTCCCCGTCTTGCAATGGCACCACGAGACCTTCAGCTTGCCCCGAGGTGGCGTACGACTCGCGAGCAGCGATGCCTGCACCACTCAGGCATTCCGTTGGACGGACCGTGTGTACGGACTTCAGTTTCACGTCGAGATCGACCCGGCGCTCGCCGTACGGATCCAACCGCAGCTAGAGCCCGTCCGTCTGGACGATGAGGCCGTCAGCGAGGCCAGCCACGCCGGGCGATCGGTCCTGGATCGCTTCTTGCGGCTGACGCTAGACCAGCCCCAGTAGGTCGCACAACCGCCCCGCGTACAACCGAGGTGGCCCCAGCGACCGCGGTTGGACCACCCAATCGAGGATCGTGATGCGCTAACTGCACGGTCGGGCGTCCCCGCGTTGCTAGGGCTTTCCGAGCACGCGTTCGAGGCGGATCGCAGCCTGCAGCTCGATTTGACGCGCGCGCACAGGCCGTCCGAGCATCTGCTCGATGGTGTTGAGGCGGTAACCGATCGCGCGATCGTTGACATTGACTCGAGTGCTATCGGTCGCTGCGTCCGCTGCGAGTTTCTGGCGGGCGGCGGGTTCCGTCTGGGATCGGACCAGCACGCGCCGCGCACCTTGACTTCCTGGGACGTCGCCGGTACTGGTACAGATGGGAACGGGAGATCCCGACAGGCGGGGAGGTTTGAGCTGTGCCGATTGGCTACCTGACGACCGTGGCGGTCGTCACGCTGTACACAGTTGTCGTACTGTGGCCGCCCCGCAGGCCAGTCGGACTGGCGCGGGCGACCTTCATGATGACCCATTGGGTGAACGAGTACCCGTTCATCTTGTTCGCGGCGCTGGCGGTGAGCACGGTGCTGGTGCTGGTGCAGGGCGATCTGACCACGGTGGGCGGCTGGGCGCTCCTCGGTGTCGCGGCCGCAACGGCGCTCGGCCTGCTTCAGGTCATACGGCGCGCCTCGCGGGCCGGCCGGGTGGTCGAGAACGCGCTCGCCGACCAGTTCGGAGAGGCGTGGCGAGCCGGCGTCGAAGACCGCACCGCCCCGCGGCCGCTGAACCCCCTCCGCGTGGTGCGCGATGTCATCGCCCCGATCCCGCTGCGCCCGCGAACCGTTCAGCGGATCAGCAACGTCGCCTACGGCGACGCCGGCAAGCGCAATCTGATGGACCTGTATCGCCGGCGGCATGCGCCGGCCGAGCCCGGGCCGGTACTTATTCACTTCCACGGCGGGCACTTCCAGATCGGCCGCAAGAGCCGCGAGGCGCTGCCGCTGCTGTACCGGCTGGCGAGCGAGGGCTGGCTGTGTATCAGCGCCAACTATCGCCTCCGTGCCGCGGGGCGATTCCCGAACTCGCTGATTGACGCGAAGGCGGTGATCGCGTGGGCACGAACGCACGCGTCGGAGCACGGCGCTGATTCGTCGCTGATCGTCGTTGCGGGAGGGTCGGCCGGCGGCCACCTGGCTTCGATGGCAGCGCTGACCCCCAACCACCCGGCCTTCCAGCCACCCGGTGGGGACGTGGACACGACGGTCGCTGCGGCGATCTGCCTGTACGGGTACTACGGCCGGCGGACATCCGGCCAGCCGGCATCGTCGCCTCAGGACTACATCACGCGCGAGGCCCCGTCGTTCCTGATCGCGGCTGGGGACAATGACAACCAGATCGACGTGAGCCACGCCGACCAATTCGTCGAGCGGCTCCGCGGCGCCTCGGCCGCGCCCGTCGTCTACTTCCGACTCCCCGGCGCGCAACACGGGTTCGACCTGCTCCGATCGCTGCGCTTCGAGCAAGTCGTCGACGGGATCGTGGCCTTCCTCGAGCGGCTGCGGACGCACCCAAGCCACACTGCTCACGACCCGGAATCAGCGCAGCCGGCCGCCGCCGCGCGCGCCCCCCTCGACTGACTCGACGTCCCCGATCTCGTGGCGCGGGTGTAGGTAGCTGCCGGTCTTGCCGCTCACGCGGATCGTGTCCAAGCGCCGATCGCTCGCCAAGCGATAGGTGAACAACTGCATCCCCATCAGCCGTCGCGCCGCTGCCGCGCTTCGGGTTTCAAGAGACGGCACGTAGCGCTCGGTGTCACATCCGGAGCTGTTGTCTTGTCTTGTGGGCGACAGATGGTCTTCGATCAAGGAGTTGATGATGAGAGTGTTCGTGGCGGGTGCGTCGGGAGCGATTGGAAGGCAATTGGTGCCGCGTCTGGTTGCCGCTGGCCATGAGGTTCATGGGATGACGCGTAGCCAGTCAAAGCAGGCGATGATCCGCGAGCTGGGCGCCGTTCCGGTGGTCGCGGACGCATTGGATCCCGATCAGGTCGCCGAGGCGGTGGGCAGGTCGAAGCCGGACGTGATCGTCCATCAGCTGACCGCCCTTGCGGGGGTGGAGCGCTACACGGAACGCGATGCCGCGCCGACCAACACCCTTCGAACCGAGGGCACCGAGTACCTGCTCTCCGCCGGCCAGGCGGTGGGGGTGCGCCGGTTCGTGGCGCAGGGGGTAGCGGCCTTTGGCGCATACGCACGCACCGGCGGGCCGGTGAAGAGCGAGGAGGATCCGCTGGACCCGACGCCGGTGCGGGAGATGCGCGCGACCCTGGCCGCGATCCGTCACCTCGAGCAGGCGGTCCTCGGAGCAGAATGGACGGAGGGGGTCGTGCTGCGCTATGGAGCGTTCTATGGGCCGGGCACCTCGTTGGCGCCGGGCGAGGAGCAGTTCGAGCTCGTCCGCAAACGCAAGTTCCCGGTGGTCGGGGACGGTGGCGGCGTGTGGTCTTTCATCCATATCGCCGACGCCGCTGAGGCGACCGTCGCAGCGGTTGAACACGGCGCGCGGGGCATCTACAACGTGGTTGACGATGATCCCGCCCCGGTCGCCGAGTGGTTGCCCGTGCTGGCGCAGCAGCTCGCGGCCAAGAAGCCGAGGCGGGTGCCGCGGTTGGTTGGGCGGGTGTTCGCCGGGGAGGCCGGCGTCATGATGATGACCGAGCTCCGCGGTGCGTCGAACGCCAAGGCCAAGCGTGAGCTTCACTGGCGCCCGGCGCACCCGAGCTGGCGGACGGGGCTCGCGGCGGCATGACCGGTCGTGAGCGACTGCTTGACGAGTTGCGGCCGGTCGCCGACTACAGATCCCTACGCAGATGAGGGAGATGAACTCCAGAGCTACCCCGCCAGTCCTCTTCATGCAGCCGGGGCATTCCCCCACAGGAAGCGAACGGCTCCTGCCGGTCCGGGCAGCCTACGCGGCGCTCGCTTGGGTGGTCGTGTTCTTCGCCTTTCACGTCTACTGGTACGCCGGCGGATCGTTCGGGCTCAACGGCGAGCTACCCGATCTGGTCCCGGATTCGGTGGTCGGCTGGATCTTTGAGGTGCTGGAAGGGGCCGCCTGGCTCCTGGGCCCGTGGGTGTGCCTGGCGATCGCTCGTGGGTGGCCGCGCGGCAGGATGCGCCGCGCGGCGTTGATCGTGGTCTGGCTCGGCTGCGCGGTGCTCGTCGTCCGCGGGGGAGCCGGGCTCATTGATGACCTGACGCGCGCGGTCGGCCTGTTGCCAAACGGGATCACCGGGCTCTCACCCAAGCAAACGATGGGCGCGGCGTACTACCGGTCCGCGTCCGCCCTCTGGTCAGGCAAGGTCACCGACGGCTATTTCTTCGCCGGCGGGCTCATCTTCGGCGTGCTGGCCCACCGCTACCGCCCACCTCGATCACAGGCTAGACATGGAGTGCCGCCATGGACGTCCAGCTGAGGCACCGCCCTGAACAATGCCGGGTAGCGACGACCACCTCGCCGACCGCGTCACATATTGACGAGGTAGCGGTCGTCGCAGCGCTGGCACGCTGCGATGCGGTCCGTCGAGCCGGTGACCCGGTAGACGTACAGACGGGGTGCTCCCCAGAGCGCCCCGCACACGCTCAGGATTGGCTCCAGCTTGCGAGCTGGAGTGATGCACGAGCCGGGCCAGCGACTCGAAGCAACACGCCGCCGCCGGCCATGATGGTTGCAGGGGCCGGAGGATCGGCAAGGCCAAGCCGCCGATCGAGGAGTAGAGATACGTTGCGTCTCGATCGATCGAGAAGCCCAACCGCTCGTCAAGTTCAACTGTCGGGTCGGGTTGCGTCGATTGAGGGTCGGGATCCTTGGCGCGCACCGCGGGGGCGCCCGGACCTACGCGCCCTGGGCCTGCCTTTGGCCCAGTGCGTCCGGACCGTTCGCGGCGCCGATGAACGAGATCCCCAGGGTGGGTTCTCCAACTCGCTCGCGTTCGCCGACCGGACGCCTAGGTCGGCTGTTGGCGCTCTTGCGCATGGCGGCGTCGAGCTCGTTGGGCGTTCAGGCCGGGTTTGGGGAGTGGGTGTGGGTCGGGTGTCCGCAGGCCGTCGAGCGCGAGGGCGAGAGAGCGGCGCCAGAGCTGTGGGGCGTCCGGCGGCGTGAGCTCGGCGGCAGAGCTGAGCATGAACTGAAATAGCGGCAGGTCGGTGGCAACGACGTCGGCGCGTAGGGTGCCGCTCGATTGTGCTCGACGCACGAGCTGCTCGGTTGGGGGGGCGAGTGTGGCGCGCGCACGCGCCGTGAGCGCGGTGCCGTGATCGCTGCCGGTGATGATCTCCCTTAGGCCGCGGTTCTGTATCTGCAACTCGGCCGCCTGCTCGAGGAAGTCGGTGAGCCCGTCCCACGGGTCGTCTGCGGCGAGCGCGCGCTCGGCCAGCTCGGCTAGGTGAGCGAGACGCTCCTCGAACAATGCCTCGATCAATTGGCGCTTGTCGGGAAAGCGTCGGTACGCGGTGCCGACCCCGACCCCGGCGTGGTGGGCGATTTCGTGAAGCCCGACGGACAGCCCGTTGGCGGCGAACAGCTCGGCGGCGGCGGCGAGGATGCGCCCGCGGTTGCGCGCGGCATCCGCGCGTAGCGGCGCATCGGTGGTTCGGAGATCTGCGCTGAGGCCACGGCGGCTCCGTACAGCTCCGGGGGGCGACGTGGCAGGGACGGCGGGGTTCATCTTGCCGTCCTCGGTGGTGGTCGGTAGTCGGTGAGTGGCCCGAGGTGGGTGAGCTTGTCGGGGTTGACGATCGAGCTGACGCTGGTTATCTGCCCGCGGACGATATCGAGCGCCATGACGCCGATCAGCCGTTGCTGTGCATCAAGATAGAGCGCTCCCGGGCCGCCGTTGATCTCTACGGGATGCAACGACGCGCCTGGAAGTCGGGCGCCCAGGCGGAACCAGTTGATCAGCGTGCGCGCGACACGGTTGCGCCCGCGCAGCGACCGTGCGAGTGCTGGGACCTTGCCGCCGCCGTCGCCGGTCAGCTGCACGTCTGACGCGAGCAGCGCCTCGAGCCCAGCGAGGTCTCCCTGCTCGGCAGCCTCAAAAAACCGTGCCGCCAGCTCCTCTCGCTGCTCGCGGGTGGTTTGGAAGCGGGGCCGGCCCTGCTCGACGTGGCGTCTGGCGCGGGTCGCGAGCTGGCGGACGTTGTCCGGGCTCTTGCCGATGATCTCGGCGATCTGCGCATGGTCGTAGTCGAACACGTCACGCAGCAGCAGGACGGCGCGCTGCTCCGGCGAGAGGCTCTCCAGCAGCACCAGCATCGCCAGCGACAGCGAGTCGGCGGTCTCAGCGTGCCGGGCCGGATCATCCTGGCCGTCGGTGATGATCGGCTCCGGCAGCCACTCACCGACGTAGCGTTCGCGGCGGGCGCGCGCGGAGTGCAGCTCGTTGATCGCCAGCCGAGTCGTGACGGTCGCCACGAAGGCGCGGGGCGACTGGATCTGCTCGCCGGCTTCGAGCGTGCGGTGCACGCGGATCAGGGTCTCCTGGACGATGTCCTCGGCCTCGGACACGCTGCCGAGCATCCGGTAGGCGATCTGAAACGCGACCGGCCGCAACTCGTCAAGCAGTCGCTCACGACCGGTCATACGCCCAGTCCTCGCAGCACCAACTCGTGGGGCCCTCCCTCGTAGCCCGCGTCCTCCTCGCCGAGGCGAGCAAGCCTATTGGCCGCTGATCGCCGATCACGTGAACGCCAGCAGCGCCGCGCGACCAGGAACGGCGCGACGAGCAACGCGATCCCAAGCGCGGGGATCATCAGTACCGCCACGGTTAGCGCGACCAAGGCAAGACCTGGCAGCGCGAACGGAGCTAGTACGAAGGTGAGCATTCCGATGCCGACTGCGAGGTCATCCACCTCGCTGACCAGTTCGAGACCTCGCGGTGATGCCTGGTGTCCGGGCGAGATGCCGCTGGTTGGGTTTCGAAAGCGGGTTATCGACTGGGTGCGTGCTGTCGCGACGCCTCTTGTGTACGGTTTCGGCTGCACCGCGTTCGGACTCGTGCCTGGGTTGAGCGGTGCGTTCATGCCGGGACTCCGCTGGCGACCGCCGCCGCAGAGGACATCGTCGCGAATCCCTGTCGCCAGCTCGGATGAGCCGGGCGCCAGTGAAGTTCACGTTTGGCCTTATCGTTGGAAGCGCCGCGAAGCTCGGTCATCATCACCACGCCGGCCTCGCCGGCGAACAGACGGCCGATGAATCGTGGCACGCGGATCGGTTTCTTGGCGCCGAGCGTTTGTGCCAGCACCGGCAGCCACTCCGCGACCGGGGCGGGATCATCGTCGACGACGTTGTAGATCCCGCGCGTAGCATGGTCCAGCGCCCCGACGGTGGCATCGGCGGCGTCGGCGATGTGAATGAACGACCACACCCCGGCCCCGCTGCCGACCACTGGGAACTTACGCTTGTGGACCAGTTCCATCTGCGCACTGCCGGCAGTCATGTTCGTACCGGGACCGTAGAACGCGCCGTAGCGCAGCACGATGCCCTCTGTCCAGTTGGCATCGAGCACCGCCTTCTCCACGTGACGGATCGCCTGCATCGACTCGCGCATCTCGCGCGCCGGCGACGGGTCGAGCGGGTCCTCCTCGCTCTTCACCGGGCCACCCACCCGCTCGTACGGCCAGGCGGCATAGCTCTGCGCGATGAACCGGTCAATCCCCACCGCGTGTCCGGCCGAGAGCAGATGATTCGTACCCTCGGTCCGCAGGCGATTGGTCAGCGCGAAGTCGCGATCGAAATGGCGCAAGTCGAGCGGGTCAGGGATCGCCGTCAGCTCATGGATGATCACATCGGGCTTTGCCTTCCCCACCGCTTCCGCGACCTGGTCGGGATCGAGCGCGTCAGCCAGCGCAGGCGTTGCGCCTTGCTCGTAGAGCAGCGCCTGCTTTGACTCGCTACGCGTCATCCCATGAACGTCATGACCCGCGGCAACCAGACGCGGCACCAACTGCTTTCCAATCGCTCCCGTCGCACCTGCCACGAACACTCTCATCATCGACACCTTTGATCTGGGATCACCTGTATCCGATAAGACAACACAGCTGCCCCCGCTGTGACACCTCCCAGCACCCAAGACGAGAACCGGGTGCGCGGGCACGGCGGAGTCCTGCCTGAACGTCGAACTCTGCGCTGAATTCGCGCATCGCTCGGTGTCTTTGACCTCCCGACGGACTAAGCTGGGGGGCCGGCCGAGACTCACGGAGAGCAACAACTCAGGCCGGCAACTCCACCGGCTGGGCCGGTCGCACTATCGCTGTGGCCGCCGCACTGTCTACTCGGCGGCGAGAGCCAGCTCGGTCGTGCCGGCGCACTCGGCGGCCAGTGCCGGCTCCGTCGGCGTGATGCGCATCGGGAATATGACAACCGCGATCAGCAGCCCGACGGCGAAGATCCCGGCGGACCACCAGAACGCCGTGGTGTACCCGTGGACCTGGGCGGCGGCCTGGACGCCCTGCAGGCCCGTGTGGGCGCGCGCGAAGGCGCTGGCCGAGCTGGCGAACAGGGTGCTGAGCAGCGCGGTGCCCACCGAGCCGCCGATTTGCTGGGAGGTGTTGACCATCGCCGAGGCGACGCCCGCCTCGGTGGAGTCGACGCCGAGCGTGGCGGTGCCGATCGCCGGCGCGAAGATCAGGCCCAGGCCCAGGCCGAGGACGATCAGCGACGGCAGAACGTCCGGGGCGTAGCCGGAGCTGGGACTCAGACGGGTGAGCAGGACCATCGCCACCACGCCGAGGAGCATCCCGACGGTGATCAGCGGCTTGGCCCCGGTCCTGGGCAGGATTCGCGTCTGCGAGATCGCCGAGGAGAGCACGACCAGCGCGGTCATAGGCAGGAACGCAAGGCCGGTGCTCAGCGGCGAGAAGCCGAGGTTCTGCTGCATGAAGTACGTGAGGAACAGAAACGCGCCGAGGACACCCGCTCCGCCAAGCATGATCGACGCGTAGGCCCCGCCCCGCGCTCGGTTTGCGACGATGTGCACCGGCAGCAGTGGGTGGGTACGGCGGCGCTCGATCGCGACGAACAGGCACAGCAGGATCGCGCTGGCCGCGAGCGCGCTGACGGTCACGGGATCAGACCACGAGTGGGTCTCGGCGTTGGAAAAGCCGTAGACGACCGCGAACAGGCCCGCGGAGCCGGTGACAACGCCCGGCAGGTCGATGTGAGACCGGTTGGTCTGGGCGTGGTTGACGAGCAGCCGCAGCGACAGGATGGCGGTCGGTACCGCGATGGCGAGGTTCACGTACAAACACGAGCGCCACGACAGCGCCTGGGTGAGCGCGCCACCGAGCAGCAGCCCGACTGACGCGCCGCCACCGGCAATCGCGCCGAAGATCCCGAACGCCTTGGGGCGGTCAGGCGAGTCGGCGAACGTGGTCGTCAGGAGCCCCAGCGCCGACGGGGCGAGCAGCGCTCCGAACACGCCCTGCAGCGCGCGGGCCGCCACCAGCATCGCGAACGATTGCGCCAGCCCGCCGAGCGCCGAGGCCAGCGAGAAGCCGGTGAGACCGGCGATGAACGTCCACTTGCGCCCGAACAGGTCGCCGAGCTTGCCGCCTAGCAGCAACAGGCTGCCGAACGCCAGCGCGTACGCGGTAACGATCCACTGGCGATTGTCGCTCGAGAAGTGCAGCGCCTTCTGGGCCGAGGGCAGCGCGATGCTGACGACCGTCAGGTCGAGCACGACCATCAACTGAGCGACGCCCAGCAGCGCCAGCACCACCCAGCGACTGGGCTCGGACGGGGTGTGGGTCTCGGTCATTATCAGCTCCATAATCGAGGGTTACCTGCACCCACAGGACAAGACAGCAGCCCTCGCTGTGACACCTACGAGCACCCAGCACGAGAGACGCGGTGCGGGTGTCACATGCTTACAACCGGCTGCCAACGCGCCCACGACCAAACGTCACCGACAACGATCGAGTGGGATCTCGCCACCGTTGGGCGACGAGGCGCTTTGCCCTCCTCCTCAATGTAATGCGCTAGGTGACCTTCACGCCAGCCGCCGACCGTCGGCCGTGCGGCACAACGCTTGGTGCGTTGAAATGCGCTTATCCAACGCACGCACTCCTCGACCAGGCTGGCTCGCCGGCCACGCGGGTCCCGGCGTCTACTACCAGCATCGTGGGCATTTCGCAGGCCCAGCCGCGGGACCCGCTCGCCCCGCACCGTTTGAGCTGGCCCGCGGCTTCCCGGATTTGGTGCTGCGGAACTAGACCTGGGCCGCCTTCAGCCACTCTGCGAAGCTGGGGCCGGCGAGCTTAGCGCCTTCGTTCGGCAATGCGGCGCCCTCCGCATACGCCGCGGCGTCTGGGTCGCCGGGCTGCGCCAGTGGACCGCCGCTGCTCTCGCGGACCTCGGTGGAGTCACCCCGGCTGGCGAACAGCGCCGCAGCCGCATCGGCGAGACGCTCCTCATGCGGGCCGGCGACCTCGGTGATTCTGCCGTTCTCGATCTCCGGCTCCTCGGCCGCGTCGGCGAGCGTTTCGGCAACGACGCGGGCGCCCACGAGCTGCGTTCGCATCTCGGGCACGTAGGCGACGCCATCCTGGATCGTCCACCCGACCAGCGGCTCGACGAACTCGTGGAACTGGGCCGCGCGAACGATCCGGACCGGGAGCGGGCCTTCGAGCAGCGCCTGCTCCTGCGCCACCTTCGCCGCGTTGTAGCCCCCCTGGAACTTGTCGATGCCGATGATCGAGACGACGACAATCCGCTTCGCTCCGGCGGCGGCGCCAGCTCGCTGCAGGTTCCGCGCCGAGGCGGTGAAGAATGCCGTCGCCTCCTCCTGGTCGGGCGAGGCCCCGGTCGCCGTGTCGATGATCGTCTCGACCCCGACCAGCGCCTCATCGAGACCCTCACTGCTGACCACGTCGACACCCCTGGAGCGCGCGATCGAGACTACGTCGTGTCCCCGTTGCGCGAGGATTTCGACGAGGTGAGATCCGACCCGGCCAGTCGCTCCGGTGACCCCAATCCTCTCGCCCTTGTTTTCGCTCTGCATCGTTCTTCCTTTCTCAGAGCCGGCGGCTCGGCACCGGCAGAATCGATCTGTCACTCGTACGACAGCGGGCGGCACGAAAATGTGACAGCTGGCGGTCCGCCAATCGGCTGATCGGCGCCCCCGACCAGAGCTGCGTATCGACCTGGCCCGACATGCGGTCACGCGACCGATCGAGATTGACCGCTTCGCGCAGCCTCCGTCGTTACGCCGTCAACGCGACGGCCCCCGTGCTCGAGGACGCGGGGCAGTTGCAGACCGACGAGCGACCGGACGAGCTCGCCGCAACACCACGCGAGTGTCTCCAGCGACGTCGGCGAGGCTGACGCAGGTCAAGTCCCGAGCATGAAACGTCATCGCCCAGCAAGCACGGCCGCTTCTCTGGCTTCTTCTTCTCCACCACGACGCAGTAGCCTGACCCGTCCACGGTGGGTCGCCCGGCGCAACGCTGACCCGCTTTCAGGGCACGCGCGAACCGCGCCAGGTTCTGTTCGTTGCCCAGGCAAACCACGAGGTTTGGCCTTAGCTCGGCAAGCGCTGCGCCGAGCCGCGTTACTTGTCCGTTCGTCAAACCCGCGGGTCCGCGTCTGGTCTCGGCCCAGCCGTTTCGGGGAGTTCGGCTACCCGACCTCTTTCGGCGCGCTGCGCCGATACGACAGTCGTCCGCGATTCCCGAAAGAGCTAAAGGAATAAACCCGGCTGCCGATACACCCTGTGAAGGAGGGTTGAGCCACGCTCACAATCAACGAAGCAGCCACGGTGCTCAACGTCAGCGCGGACACGCTGCGCCTGTGGGAGCAGCGGTACGGCTTCCCAGCGCCGGCGCGTACGCCCGACGGACGCGATGAGTACGACCGCGACCAGATGATCGGCCTCCGCGACGCTCTGCAGAACAGCAGATCGGTCACCCATGCTGTCGCCCAGGCGCGAGCGACGCTTAGCCGAGCCCCCCAACACATCCTTTAGATAGGTAGGGCTTGAGGTTCTGCTGACCGGCCCACCGGGCGGGAGCTGCGCCGCGATCCGGGTTCTGCCTCAGCCTCGTCCAGGGGCGATGGGGAGTTACCACAGCAGCCGGCTGGCGGCGCTTGTCTTGTGATCGCGAAAGCCCCGACGTCACCCGTCGGCCCAGCAGCGCAGGCCGACCCGGGGAGCAGCGAGCGGGATCGCAGGCGCGCGTCCTCGCCGGCGGACTGGCGGCAGTTAGGCCGTCCGGCCCGTCGTGCGGCCCGCATGCTGGCTCGGCTCGCGGGCGAACGTCCGGCTTCCCTGACGGTGCGAGCGGTGCGAGTTGGCGCGGACCCGGGATCCTCGCGACGATCATCAGCGCGTACGGGCGGGCGTGGGCGTCGGGCTCCCGGGATGCGTGCTGAGGGTTGGCTATAGCGCACACTTGTGTGATCTGTATGCATCTCACGGGGTTGTAGGCATTAAGGTGCTGGGTGTGACTGGCCTCGTCATAGGTCATCGAGAGAGGAGACGCAACGCATGTCCATGAGCGTCCGGAGACGTATGCTGAGCGCGGTCGGATCAAGACTGGCGCGTACAGCACTTGTCGTAGGGTGCGTGGTGCCTGCGCTGCTAGTGGCGGGCGTCGCGACGGCCTCCGCGACGACGAACCCGTGCACCTCTCCCCCGAGGCCCGTCGCGAGCATCCCGACGAATCCGTTCGGCGCGAACGTCACGATCTTCAACCCGTCGATGTCGGTCGCTTCGATCAACGCGGCGCTTAACGCCGCGCCGCCGGCGGGTGATGGCAAGCGGCAGTTCTTCTTCCTCCCGGGCACGTACGGCGACCCGTCGGTCACGCCGGCGACGGCGACCACGAGTAACGTCGTTCAGGCGGAAGTCGCCCCTGGCACTATTGTCGCGGGTCTTGGCACCACCCCTGTGTGATGTCGTGATCAACGGGGCTCTGAGCATCAACAACGGTTTTCTGGCGATCCGGGATAGCCAGATGTCCAGCCTGACGATCAATCCGATCCAGGCCAACGTTCCGGCCGGCGGAATGCTTTGGTACACGTCGCAGACCGCGACGCTGCGGCGGGTCAACATCCTCGGCGACCTGTATGTCTCGCCCGTCACCCAAACCCCGGCAGCGTGCGAGAACCCGTGCAATCCGGTGACCCAGGGTTTCCAGATCAACGTGGTACCTGGGGTCGCCAACGGCTTCGTGATCACAAACTCGGTCATCACCGGGACGGTGATCAATGGCGATGGGCTGAACCGCCCGGACATTGAGGGCAACGGCGGGAACTCCGACGTCTACTTCCAGCAGGACGACATCGGCGGATACACGGGTTTCGGGTCCGACATGGTTTTCAGCGGCACCGTTGGCGCTCCGCCTGACAACTTCGGGCCGGGCTCGATTTCGCCTTACGCTGCGCCCGGCGACATCACCAACGTCCCTGTCACACCGGTGATCCGCGAAGCGCCCTTCGTCTACTACGACGGCAGCCGGTTCCAGGTGTTCCGGCCGTCGGCGCAGTTCAACGTGCGTGGCCCGAACTGGAGCACCGCTTGGAGGCAGGGTGATTCTCTGCCCTTGAGCGGTTTCTACGTCGCATCTGTTGCGGCGGGAGACAACGCGCAGACGATGAACGCGGCGCTGGCGAGCGGCAAGAATCTGCTCCTCGGCCCCGGCACCTACGTCCTGGACGCGCCAATCACCGTCGCGCGGCCCAACAAGGTGGTCATGGGTCTGGGCGACCCGATCCTGAGGGCCGACAACACGGCGACCCTGGTGGTCAACCACTCCGCTATCGGCACGGTGCTCTCAAAGTTCAACGCTGACGGTCGTGCATTTGACGCGAGCGACCTGGGGCCGTTCGCGGCCAACCAGATCGTGATCGGCGACACACCTCACCGGTCCGGCTCGCCGACCGACCCGACCGCACTGAGCGACGTGAGCTCGGTCAGTGGCGCCACCAACGCGTACCTGCTCAATCAGAACTACACGATCCTCAACCAAGGCGAGATCCAGACCAACAACAACTCGGGCGACGGCTACACCACCGCCAATTGGGTGGCGTCCAGCGGGAACACCGGCGCCATCGTCAACGGCGATCACAACACCTGGCAGGGCATCTGGCTCGAGCACTTCAAGAAGACCGAGCTCACCTGGAACGGCGAGTACGGGAACGTGACGTTCCTCGAGAACGAGCGGCCGCTGACCGTGCCATACGACAATCCGGGTGAGATCGGCGTCCAGCCCCACGTGTGGAAGATGAGCGCGGACTTCGACGGGTACCCGGCGCTGGCCCTCACGCCCACCGTCGATCACTTCAGACTGGACGGCTTTCAGTCCTGGAGCCGGCTCGGAAACGGCTGCTACTGCAACGTGACCAGCGTGATCACGGCTCCGGTGAGGCCGGGCGTGACCTTCCACGCGCTGTTCACGGGCGAGATCCTCGGCTCGACACCCCCGGGCACGACACCGACCGGCGCTACGGTCGGCGGCGCGTTCAACCTGGTCAACCTCGACGGGGTTTCGGCCTCGGTCCCGTTCTCCACGGGTCCGTGGGGCGGGACGTCAGCGTGGCCGTACTCGGACCTCGCCGGCCATGGGGCGACGGCGCGAATCCGGAACTTCCCCACCGCGGCCGATCACCACCGGCACCGACACGACGGGTCCGGCGGAGGACGGCGGTGGCACCAGCCCGGCTGGCCCCGCCGGTCTGGCCGGGCCCACTGGTCCCGCCCCCCCCGCGTGCGCTAACGCGCTCGCTCCAGGCACGCTGTCGGCGCCAGCAACCACCTGGACGATCGCCTTGCGCATCTGCTCTGCGGCGGCGCTGACGAGCGCTAGGGGGACGTCGCTGTCGCCAGGCCGGCCGGTGAAGGCGGGCCCGACGTTCGGCGATGAGCGGTTCGGGGTGGGTTACCAGGCGGCTAGGGGAGGCCCCTGAGCGTAGGCTTCGGCGACGGGCGCGTAGGTGATCTCTCCGTGCTTGACGTTGAGTCCCCGCGCGAAGCCGGGGTCCTCGGCGAGCGCGGCATCGACGCCTTCGCTGGCGAGCCGGCGGATGTAGGGCAGCGTTGCGTTGGTCAGCGCCCTGGTCGCGGTTACCGGTACCGCGCCCGGCATGTTGGCCACGCAGTAGTGGAGAATTCCATCGACCTCGAATACCGGCTCGGCGTGTGTCGTCGGGTGCGAAGTCTCAAAGCAGCCCCCCTGGTCGATGGCAACGTCGACGATCACCGAACGGGGCTTCATCAGGCTAAGCATCTCGCGGGTGACCAGGTGCGGGGCGACGGCCCCAGGGACTAGCACGGCGCCGATCACGACGTCCGCTTCTCGAAGTTCTTGTTCGAGGATGATCGAGTCGGACATGAGGACTCGGGCGCGTGAGCCGAAGTACTGGTCCAGCTCGTGCAGGCGGTCGAGCGAGCGTTCCAGGATCGTCACCTCGCCCTCGGCACCGAGGGCGATGCGGGTCGCTCCGGCTCCGACGACGCCACCGCCGATCACGAGGATGCGGGCCGGGGCGACGCCGGTGACCCCGCCCATCAGGACTCCGGGGCCACCGAGGGGAGCTTGCAGGAAGTAGGCGCCCGCGTGCGCCGCGAGCCGCCCGGCGATCTCGCTCATCGGTGCCAGCAGTGGGAGCCGCCCGTCTGCCGTCTCGACTGTCTCGTAAGCGATGGCTGTCGCCCCCGAGCTCAGGATCGCCTCCGTTTGCGCCCGGTCAGGCGCGAGATGGAAGTAGGTGAACATCGTCAGGTCAGCATGCATCAGCGGGTATTCCGGCTCGATGGGCTCCTTGACCTTGAGCAGGAGCTCGCTGTGCTGCCACACCTCCGGGGCGGCCGGCAGGATCTGCGCTCCGACCACCTTGTAGGCGTCGTCGGCAAAGCCCGACCCCACTCCCGCTCCGGCCTCGACCAGGACCTCAGACCCGAGCGCGACCAGCTGCTGCGCGCCGGCCGGGGTGAGTGCTACCCGCCGCTCGGCCTGCTTGATCTCCTTCACGACACCGATCCGCATTCCGTCCACCTCCACACGATCATTGGGTTTGCTTGAAGCGTCACGCTGGGCTCGCGGTCGGACCCGCGGTTGGCGGGCTCGCGGTGGGGCCAGCCGTTGGCTTCTTCGCCGCGGAGGCTGGCTTGGGACCGTGAGCGCCTGCCGCGGCGGAGACGGGGGTCAGTCGGATGTGGTGTCCGCGCGAGGTGAAATATCCAATCACCATCGCCAGCACCCAAATAGGGGCCACGTACAGGGCAATCCTCGTGTCGTGATTGAACGCCAGCAGCACCAGTACCAACGTGAGGAAGGCCAGCGCGAACCAGTTCCCGCCCGGCGTCAGCGGCATCGGGAACTTGCCCTCGGGCAGCTGGCCTGCGTTCACCGCTTTGCGGTAACGCAGGTGCGAGACCATGACCATCCCCCACACGAACAGCCCACAAACGGTGGCGATGCTCGTGATGTAGGCAAACGCGCTGGCGGGAATGAAGTAGTTCAGCACGACGCCGCCCAGCATGGCCACGAACGAGACCATCATCCCTGCCGCGGGAACCTTGTGGCGGCTGACCTTGCGCAGGGACGCGGGCGCCTGCCCAAAGCCCGCAAGCGTGTACAACATGCGGCCCGTGCTGAAAATGCCGCTGTTACATGACGACAGCGCGGCAGTCAGCACAACAAAGTTGACGATCCCAGCGGCGGTGGGAATCCCGACCCGAGAGAACACCACCACGAACGGGCTCTGGCTGGGGTTCAAGTGGTTCCAGGCAACGAGCGACATGATGATCGTCAAAGCGCCAACGTAGAAGATCAAGATGCGCCAGATCACCTTGTTGATCGCCGACGGGATCGTCTTCTCGGGATTCTGGGCTTCGCCAGCTGTCACCCCGATCAGCTCGACCCCCAAGAACGCGAACATCACGATCTGCAGAGCCAAAAACGGCCCACTGAAACCCTTCGGGAAGAACCCACCATGCGACCAAAGGTTCGAGAAGCTTGCGGTATGACTCAGGTCACTAACCCCCACCACGATGATCGCCAAGCCGAGCAGGATCATCCCGATGATCGTGACCACCTTGATGATCGCGAACCAAAACTCGAACTCACCGAACAGGCCAACCGCGATCAGATTAACCCCCAAGAGCACGACCAATGCCGCCAGCGCCGGAATCCATTGCGGCAACCCTGGCACCCAATACTGCACATAGATCCCAGCCGCGGTGATCTCCGCCATCGCGATCACCACCCACATCAACCAGTACGTCCAAGCGGTCGCGAACCCCGCCCACGGACCGACGAACTCATCGGCGTACGTTGCGAATGACCCCGAGACCGGCCGGTAGAGCATCAACTCACCAAGCGCACGCATGATCAAAAAGATCACGACACCCGCGACCGCATACGCCAACAGCAAAGACGGGCCAGCCTGCTGGATCGCCTTTGCCGAGCCGAGAAACAGACCCACCCCGATCGCACCGCCGATCGCGATCATCTGGATATGACGCTCCTTCAGCCCGCGGTGAAAGTCCTCGTGAACCGCCTCGTCCGGCAGTACGAACTGCTGCACCGCGTTCTCCGCCACGCGCTCCGGTGTCGCTGGACGATTCATGCACTCAGCTCCTCACGCGTTGATCTCGATGACCTTTCAGGTCACGGACACGCCAGCCGAGCGTTAGAGCCGGAAAACCATTGCCCGCCGAAGGTAAGGGCGAAGCTGAATCGATCGTATACCTAAGGTCAAGCGAATGTTAAGCGCGACCCGCGGGTCGGGCGGCTTTACTGCACGCTTTGCACGCGCCCACCGTGTCCGAGATCCTCGCATCGCGGCCGCCCTGAGGGTGACAGCAACTGCGAGAAGCTCGCTATCCGCGCGAAGGAGGGGTACCGGTCGGTTGTGCCCGAATACTCGCGCCGCCACTGGGGTATGTCCTGCCGAGCCCGATCGAGTGAACCAGGCCTGCACGCCCGCAGCCCGACTTATTCGAGCGCGGCGGGGGCGGGACCGGATACGTTGTTCGCGGTCAAATACAACTGCGCGCAGCGTTTCGCTGTGGGAAAGAAGGGCATATGCCCACGTTGATTGCATTTCACGAGGTGGACGACGTCGACCACTGGCTCAGTTCCCCGAAACGAGCGGAGATCATGGGGCCGCTCGGAATTACGCTTCGCACGTTCCGTGACCCCGAAGGTTCGAACCGAGTCGGACTGATCGCCGATATCCCGGACATGGCTGCCTGGCAGGAAATGATGCAGTCAGAGGCCGGGGCCGACGCGATGAAGTTCGACGGTGTTCGCCCCGAGACCCTGGTGATCCTCGCGGAGGCATAGCCCGCGCTCATCGGCGGCGCGGCTGTCCCGGTCGTGCCGCCGAGTGATGCGAGCACGCCGACCGGCGAGGCATCGCGTCAGACGAGTCCGTTCCGCCATCTCGACGAAGCCGGCCTCAGCGGTCGCGGCTCTCGCCAGCCTCGAGAGCCTCTTCCGCCGACGCGTACCTCTGCAATCGCCGGACGCCCACACCGTCATGTCCGCCGAGGACGCCGCTGTACTCAAGCGTCTGACCAGTCGACAGTCGCCACGGTCACTGGGTCGGCGAGTCCTTTCAGCTCGAGTGCTCGCTCATCGATGGGGCGGAAGGCGTCGCTGGCCGCAGTGAGCGCGTCGAGGCTCGCGACGATTTCGCCTGCCGTGGCCGCTGCCGCGATGCGGGCGGTCATGTGCACGCCACGTCCGATGTAATCACCGTCGCGAGCGGTTGCCTGGGCGCAGTGGATGCCGATGCGAACGGGCGGTGCGAACCCGTGGTCGCGGCGGTGATCGCGCAGCGAGCGCTGGATCGAGCAGGCGCACTCGAGCGCTCTGTCCGGTTCCGTGAACGCGACGAAGAAGCCATCACCCTCATGCTTGATCTCGTCGCCGGCGCGGGCCTCGAAGCATGCTCTCAGTGTGCGGTCATGCCATGCGAGAAGTGATTCCCACTGCTCGTCGCCGAGCGTCTCGACGAGTCGTGTCGAGTCAACGATGTCGGTGAACATGAACGTCCTCACGGCGACCCGCCGCGCCGTGCCAACCCTCGACTGAAGCGCCGCGACCCGACGAGCGGCGCGCTCGGCGCCCATCCGCTCGAAGCTAGCGCGCGCCGCCGCGAGCTCGAGCTCGGCGGCGTCTGTGTCTCCCAGGTCGCCAAAGGCGCGGGCCAAAACCTCGCGGGCGTCCGCCGCCTCGTAGGGGACGTCAATCTCAGACCACATGCTGACCCCGCGGCGAAGATGTCTAACCGCGTCTTCGGTCCGTGACTCTGACAACGCGACCCGTCCGCGGGCGACGGCGGCAGCCGCACGAACGGCCGTGGTATCAAGCGAGTTGGCCAACTGCTCTAGCTCTTTGAGCGCGGAACGTGCGAGCTCAATGTCGGATCCGGCGATCGCAATCTCGACCGCTGCCGGCAGGACCAGCCAGCGGCCCTCGCGCCCGAGCCCGCTCTCGTCTGCAAGCGCGTCCAGAATCCCACGCCGGGCGGCACTCGGCTTCCCCTCGTCGAGCCGCAGCAGCGCCAAGCCGGGCTGAGGATTGAAGCCCAGCTCAGCGGAGTGCCGGAACGCCTCCCCGGCGCCCTCTAAGTCACCACGACGACGACGGATCTCGCCAAGCTCGTGCAGCCCCCAAGCGGCCCAGCGAGGCGCCGCCTCGACCAACTCGTCGACCGCCTCGCTCGCGTCGCGTTCGGCACGGTCAAGTTCGCCGCGGAACCGCATGACCTCAGCCCGGTGAAACCGGCAGAGGCCCGGAAATCCGCTCAGTGACTCCCGCTCACACCAGCGCAATGAGGCGACGCTCCACTCCCCGGCCCGACCCCAGTCGCCGCGATTCCGGCAAGCGAAGATCGTCGAGCAGAAAATCTGCCCGGTCGTCCAAAGTTCAAGCCCTCCACCCAACGCCTGCGCCATCGCCTCGTCAATCAGGGCGGTGCCCTCGCCCACCCTCCCAGCAACCAAGTGCGAGTGACCCAGGACAAGTCGCCCCAGGGCCTCAACGTCGCGATCCTGTAACTCGCGGCCTAGGTCCACCATCTCCTGACTGATCTTCAGCGCCGCCGAATCATTACCGGCGAAGAACATGCCTTGGGCCATGCACAGCAGCACCAAACCACGCTCGCGGCACGCGGGAGCGCCCTCCAGCAGCCGACCCGCCCGAGCAAGCCAACCGGCGGCGAGGGCGTCCCCCTGCCGGGCATGGTGCTCGAGCGTCAGCTTCACAGCGACGCCCGCGGCGGATCGACGGTCCCCAGCGACCTCATAACCTGCCACCGCGCGTTCGAAAGCATCGAACATCCCGTCAAAGTGGCGCGACCAACGCGCGGCCTCGCCAAGGCGCTCCAAATCTTCGGGAGAGAGCGACCTTTCAGCATCTGAGGAACACAGCTCATCAAACGCGGTCTCCCATGCTCGCCGTCCAAACGCCTCCCGTCCGCGCTCCAAGGCGCCGGTCCCGATCTCAGCCATCCCCAGATTCTTCCAGCCCGTGCTGAACTGAACCAGCCTCTTCTGATCTATCGCCCTTGCAGCACCCTCGATCTAGCCGCCGCTCACCCCCGAGATCAGCACCGCCACCAAGGGCGAGGTCACCAAGGGGCGGCAGGCAGGCTCGGGTCCTCGGGGGGATCGTCACCGAAGAGGGTTTCGAGGGTTGAGCGCACCTCGGCCCAGCGGTCGGCGCCGACCTGTGCGGCGTAGTCGCGCTCGAGCGCGAGCTGCCGCTTGCGAGCGATAGCAACGCCCGCGCGTCCGCGGTCGGTGTATTTGATGATCACGCCGCGCCCGTCGTTTGGGTCTGGCTCGCGGCGCACGAGATCGAGCCGCTCGAGCTCGTCTACGAGCTTGGTGATGGCTTGGCGCGTGACGCCGGCGTGTGTGGCGAGCTCACTGGGGCGGGCACCGTCCTCGCCGATGTTGCGCAAGAGCGCGGAGTGCGAGGGCGTGACATCGCCAAAGCCGTTGCGTGCGAGGTCGGCGCGGACGGCGGACTCGATCGCGGCGCGGGCGTCGCGGAGAAGGATTTGGAGGCTCTTCGGCATGTCCCCCACGATTGTAGTTCACCTCGCTTGACAAAAACGACGCGCCGTGAGAAAGTTCTCTCGACTTGTCAACCAAGGTGAATTACTAGCCCAATGACCCAATGGAGCCCCTGTGATTACTTCTTCCCTTGACCCTGCAACCCGCCTTGACCCTGCAACTCGCCCCGCCGTTAGTCGGCGCATCGACTTTCGCCCGGGCCAGGACATGTATTGGGAGATCGTGCGTAACGGCGAAGACACCGATGGTGAAGTCCTTGAGGCAAATGCCTGGCTCGGTCCCCACAGCCCCAGCCCCCCTGTGCACGTGCACGACAATGTTGAAGACAGTTTTGAGATCGTCGAGGGCCGACTTGACGTGAAGCTCGACGGGACTTGGCGTACCTATGGTCCGGGAGAGCGCGCCGCAGCGGCTCCCGGTCACCGGCACACCCTGCGAAACACTCACGATGAGCCGGTTCGGTTCATCAATCGCCATCGCCCCGCCGCCGATAACGAGGGGTTCTTTCGCGACATGGCGTCGCTGACATCGACCGGGAGGATGGGCGCCGGAATACCTCACAGTCCGCGTCAAGCGATCTACGTAGCGATGCTGTTCAAAGCCCACCCGACCGCGATCCGCACCTCGCGCGGGCAGCGATTCGCCTTCGCGTCGCTGTCGGGCTTGGGCCGGATGCTGGGGATGAGCCTGTGACCGCGCTTACACCCCGCACCAAGAATCTCGCGCTCGCGCTGCTGGCGATGGTGCAGTTCGTGATCGTGATCGACGCGTCGATCGTCAACGTCGCACTGCCGTCGATCGGCGCTCACCTGCACTTCTCCCGCGACAACCTGACCTGGGTCGTGAACGCCTACACGCTGACGTTTGGCGGCTTTTTGCTGCTGGGCGGGCGGATGGCCGACCTGCTGGGGCGACGCCGCATGTTCATGCTCGGACTGGTCGTCTTCTCGTTGGCCTCGCTGGCCGGCGGCTTGGCGCAGTCCGAGACATGGCTGATCGTCGCCCGCGCGGTCCAGGGCCTGGGCGCCGCGATCGTCTCCCCCGCCGCACTGTCGATCATCACCACCACGTTCGCCGACGGGGCCGAGCGCAACCGCGCGCTCGGCATCTGGGGCGCGGTCGCCGGCGCCGGCGGCGCCGCCGGGGTCCTGCTGGGCGGGATCCTCACCAGCGGGCTGAACTGGCGCTGGGTGCTGTTCGTCAACGTCCCGATCGGGCTGATCGCCGCCGCGCTGGCCCCGCGCATCCTGCGCGAGAGCCGCCGCGAAGAGGCCGGCAACTCGTTCGACATCCCCGGAGCGGTCACCGTCACCGCCGGGCTGGCGCTGCTCGTCTACGCCGTCGTCGACGCGGTCAACGTCGGCTGGGGCGCGACCCGAACGATCATCTGCCTCGCCGCGGCCGTGGTCCTGCTGATCGCGTTCGTGGCCATCGAGCGACGCCAGCACGACCCGCTGATGCCGTTCTCGATCTTCCGGCTGCGGACCGTGCGCGGCGCCAACATCGTCGGGCTGCTGATCGGCATGTCGCTGTTCTCGATGTTCTTCTTCATCTCCCTCTATCTCCAGGAGGTGCTGGGCTACTCCCCGATCAAGACCGGGATCGCCTACCTCCCGCTGGCGGTGGGGATCTTCATCGCGGCGGGCGCCGCCGGCCAGCTGGTCACGCGCGTCGGCTTCAAGACACCCCTGATCGCCGGCATGCTGCTGGTCGCCGGCGGGCTGCTGTGGTTCTCACAGGTACCAGCGACAGGCGGCTCGTTCGCCGCGGACGTCCTCGGCCCCTCCCTGTTGGCAGCCGTCGGATTCGGACTGGCGTTCGTGCCCGTCACCATCGCCGCCGTCACCGGGACCAAGCCACACGAGGCGGGCCTGGCCTCCGGACTGATCAACACCTCCCAACAAGTCGGCGGCGCGCTCGGACTCGCGATCCTCGCCACCATCGCCAACACCCGCACCCAAAGCCTGTTCCACGCCGGCGTCCACAGCACGGCCGTGGCGCTGACCAAAGGCTTTGACCGGGCGTTCCTCGTCGGCGCCGGCCTCGCCGTCGCCGGAGCGATCCTCGCCGCTGTGCTGATCTCCTCACGCGACAGCCAGGAACACTCGAAGGCGGCCCGCAGCGGCGAGGCCGAGGCGGCCGCAGCCGGCGCCGATGCCGCAGCCGTTCCCGTCCTCGCGGGCTGAGCGCTCCAGTCGGTCCGGAAGATCGGGACGCCGGACGAGGCGGCCCCTTCGTCGCCGAGCGGGCAGTCTTGATCGGACTGCCCCGTTCGGCGCGAAGCGGTACCCACGCGGTCGTGGCTGCTCCAGGCGTAAAGCGGCCCTAGGTGCCGGCCAAGCGGTCGCCGGAGCCCGCCACCGGAGCCGCGCACAGTGGCTTTGCCGGACGGGCAGCCGTGGCCGTGTCGGTCGGCGTGGCTGGTGCCGTTCCAAGCCGGTGGGTATGACTTTGTCCTCCGCGACCTCGCTCACGCGGGTCGCGGAGTGGCAAGGCGTCCCGCGGGGCAGCGGCAGCACGGCGCGCTGCGCTTCTAACCGCACCCACTGTGCCGTGCCGGCGCGGTTTGACCGCGTCGCCGACGTTCGGAAATTGACGGCGCTACAGGCGCAGCTCCCATCAGGTGAGGATATTCACCGCGCGTGCAACGACGAGCCCGAGAATGATCAGCGAGATCAACGCCTGCACGCCCATGGTCAGCTTGGCCCAATGCCGGAGCGGCATGACGTCGGTCGGGCTAAACGCGGTGGCGTTAGTCAGGCCAAGGTAAAGGTAATCGAGGAACAGCGGTCGCCAGCCGGGGGGCGCGAGGGCCGGGTTCATGTGCTCCGGGAAGGCTAGGTGGGGGTATTTTGCCGTGCGATGAGCGCGCGCCGCGGGGCCACCTGCATCGATCTCCCAGTAGGCGAAGGTGAACGCGATGATCGTTTCCAGCCAAACCAGCGCTCCGGATGAGAGCAGCTCGTGCGGGTTGTTCAGCGCCCTGTTGCCATTCACCAACTCGACCGTCAGCACGACCGCTTGTGTTGTCGCCGCCACGACGAGCACGACTAACAGCCCGACGCCGATCGCGCGAGTGGCGCGTGACTCCCGGTCGATGCGTCCCGGGTCGGCGATGATGTGCGCCACGAGCAGCACCGCCAGCACCGCCGGTTCGATCCACTTAGACACCAGGCTGAAGCGATCGGGTAGCAGAAGAGGCACGGCGATAGCAATGCAAAGCACTATCGCCGGAGGCCACCGACTCTCTCCGCGGAGGTCGTCGATCTGCTCCTGAGTTAGGCGACTCCCCATCACGGACTCGGCTGCAGAGCATAACCTGACCCAGCGTGCTCGCTCCGCGGCCAAGCCGAGGCGCGATGGACCGCGCGACGTTCCGCGTTCAGTCGGCGCCTCGACCGCGAGGCGCTTGTCGCCCGCACAAAGCGGGACAGCAGCCGCGGTCAGGCTACAGGGGTCGGATCACTCAGCCAGGAGTCGCTCCCACAAAGCCATGAGCGCGGCGGTAGCTTCGGTGCGGCGCTCCGGGGAGTCGTGGCCGCTGCCGAATGTGTCGAGCAGATACGCGCGGTGGGTGGCCATCAGTAACAGCGCGAACTCGGGTGGGTTGGCCGGCGGGTGCGGCGCGTTCGCGACGAGCTGCTCGAGCAGTCGGCGCGGACCGACGAGAGCCCGGTCTAGCTCGGTCGCAACTGCCGGATCGGCCGCCGCGGCTGCATCGAGCGCGCGCAGCCACCGACCGTTGTCGGCATAGAGCTGCACGAGGCCGGCGACCATCGCTGTGATCAGGTCTTCCGCAGGACCGCGCAGGACCTGATCGAGGAGCGGGTCCTCGGAGTCCGGGAGCAGTTCGGGCGCCATCTGCGCGAGCCTGTCGAAGTGGCGGTAGAAGACGGTGCGCGTCAAGCCCGCCCGCGTCATGACATCACCGACGGTCAGGGCTGCGAACGGCCGGTCGAGCAGTAGTTCCCGGGTCGCGTCAAGGATCCGTCGCCGGGCGTCGTCGGACGGGACGCGTGGAGACCGTTGCGACATCATGTCGCAGAGTATGCAATCCTGTTGCGACACTGTGTCGCAATCTGAACCGGACACACAGATCACACTGCCCGATGGGCGCACGCTCTCGTACCTGCTCGCGGGTGCCGACAGCGGGCCGGTCGTGACCGTGCTTGACGGTCCATGTAGCCGCGGGCTCGGGCGGGCGCTCGCCGCAACCGCGCGCGAACTTGGGATCCGGCTCGTGATCCCGGACCGTCCGGGTTGTCACGCGAGCACGCCGAAACCAGGTCGCACGGTCGCCGATTGGCCCGACGATCATCTCGCGCTGATGGACGCGCTGGGCGTTGACCGCTTCGGGATCGTGACGCAATCCGGCGGGACGCCCTACGGGATCGCCGTTGCCGGTGCGGTTCCAGAGCGGGTCACCGCTCACTCGCTGCTCGGAGCTATTGCGCCGCTCGCGGAGAAGGCCCAGTGGCGTGCGGCCGGGAAGGACATGAAGATGACGGCGATGCTGTCCCGTCGCGCGCCGTTTCTGCTGCGGGCGGGCTTCAAGCGGCAGTACAAGAAGCTGCCGGACTCGGCGCTCGGGCTCTTCAAGGGTCCAGACGCAGAGGTCGTCCAGATCCCGTGGGTCAAAGAACTGTTCGTCCCGACGACCGCGGAGCTGTTTGCGAACGCGGACGGGTTCATCGAGGAGGCCCGGATCCTTTGCAAGCCGTGGGGTATCACACCCGGGGCGGTCCGCGCCTCTCTCTGGACTGGTGAGTTTGACCGGATGCACCCGCCGTCGCACGCCCGTCGCGTCGCCGAACTGCTCGGCGGAGACCCGCCGCTAACGGTGGTACCGGGCGTCGAGCAGATCGGCCTGCTCGCGATCTTCGAGGAAGCGCTGCGATTCGCAACATTCAGCGGTCCTTGAAACACCCGCTATCCGCCAAATCCGCTCCTCCGGTGCCTTGGTTTCGCCTAGGCACGAGGACGGGCCTTCGGACTCTCCATCGTGGGGTCTAATCAAGCCAGCCCGGCCGGACAAGCCCGGTCTCGTAGGCCAAGACGACCAGCTGGGCGCGGTCGCGGACGCCGAGCTTGACCATCGCCCGGCTGACGTGGGTCTTTGCAGTAGCGGTGCTGATGACGAGCCGTGTCGCGATCTGCTCGTTCGACAGTCCCGTGGCGGCGAGCGCCATCACCTCGCGCTCGCGGTCGGTCAGTTCCCCAAGGGCGTTGGACGTCGGTGGCTCCTTCGCGCGTGCCGCAAACTCTCCGATCAGCCGACGTGTGACAGAAGGAGAGAGCAGGGCATCGCCGCCCGCGACGACCCGCACGGCCTCGATCAACTCGCTTGGCTTGGTGTCCTTGACCAGGAACCCGGCGGCGCCCGCCCGGATCGCGTCGAACACGTACTCGTCGAGCTCGAACGTGGTCAGGATCACGATCCGCACGGAGTTCAGCTGACGGTCGAGCGCTATCTCGCGCGTGGCGGCGAGACCGTCGAGCACGGGCATCCGGATGTCCATCAGGATCACATCGGGCTGTTGCTTCTTGGCCAAGTCGACCGCCTGCCGGCCGTTCTCTGCCTCGCCGACCACCTCGAGGTCGCGCTGCGCGTCGAGCAGCGCCCGGAACCCGGCGCGGACGAGCGCCTGATCGTCGGCCAGCAAGATGCGGACTATCTGTCGGCTCTCCGGCGCTTCGCTCACGCTTGGCTCCCGAGCGGCAGCCGCGCGCGCACACGAAAACCGCCGGCTGGTTGGGGACCCGCCTCGAGCTCGCCACCGAGCGCCGCCGCCCGGTCGCGCATCCCGGAGATCCCACTGCCGCCTCCGGTCCGCGCAGGCGGACCCCGGCCATCGTCGTCGATCTGCAGCATGAGATCGCCACTTCGGTAGCTGAGCTCCACCTTGGCCGTGCCGGCTTTCGCGTGGCGCACCACGTTGGTCAGAGACTCCTGCACGATCCGGAACGCAGCGAGGTCGACGCTCGCGGGCAGTGGACGCGGGTCACCTTGCACCTCAAGCGAGACCCCGACCCCAGCCGCCGACGCGCGAGACACGAGCTCGTCGAGACGCGCGAGCCCGGGCGCCGGCGCCCGCGGCGGCGCCTCTTTCCCGGCCCGCAAGATCTCGAGCGTGGAGCGCACCTCGCGCAGAGCATCCGCGCTGGCCTCGTTGATCGCCTCAAGCGCGATGCGGGCTTGCTCGGGCTGGTCGTCCATCAGGTGCAGCGCGACGCCGGACTGGACGTTGATCAGCGAAATGTGGTGCGCCAACACGTCGTGCAGCTCCCGCGCGATTCGAAGCCGCTCTTCGTCGGCCTTGCGACGGGCCTCCTCCTGACGCGCTTGCCTCGCCTCGGCAGCCCGCTCCTGGCGGCCGCGCAGCGCCTCGGCCACGGCCAGCAGCACCACCAGCCAGGCGGCAATCGACAACGCCGCCAGCACGGTCGGCGCCCCGGTCACCCCGAGCGCCGCCGGAAGCCAGAGGAACAGCACCCAGCCGGCGATGACCGCGACACGAGCCGCCGCCCGGTCCCCCGTCCTCACCGCCAAAACCACCGCCACCACGAGCGAGAAATAGTTCGGTCCCTGGAGATATCCCAGCGACACGTACAACAGTGCCGCGGCGAAGATCGCAGCGAGAGCGGCACGCGGATGGCGCCGCCTGATCAGCAGCGCAAGCGGACCGATGGCCAACAACGCGATTCCCACGACATCCAGCTGCGTGGCGGCGTGGCAGGAGGATGACCACCAGCAGCCGTGCTGACCATGCGCCTGCCGATGGCCGGACGCGCCGAGTGTCCCTCCAACCTGGACCACCGCGGCGACCGCCGCCAGCCGTATGTCCGCCGGCCGGATCAAGGGCAGGGCTTGATCAGCAGACCGTTCCACAGGGCCACGATAACCCCGCTGGCACCCGCCGTCATCGGCTGCGAGGCGCTGCCCGGTCTACTACGACAGGAGTAGTGGCCCGCCTCCGGGTGAGTCGCAGAGAGCAGCGAAGAAGCCGCCCGACAGGCGACGACAGCGACGGGTGCACGCGTCACGATGCTCCCCGCAGCCCAATCGAAAAGCGAGCGACAAATGTACGCAGACAACCCACATTGGGCGCACGCCCACCGGGATCCGAACCAACGCGCCGCCGATGCCGATCGCGAAAAGACCAGCGAACGCCTCCGTCGCCACCACGCCGAAGGCCGCCTCGACGCCGAGGAGTTCCAGGAGCGGGTTGACCGCTGCTATCAGGCCAAGACCCTTGGCGAGCTCGACCAGCTAGTCACCGACCTACCGCCAGAGCAGACGCGCGAGGGCCGGTCTCACCTCCAACGCCTGCGGATGGTTCCGGTCCTCCCGATCGTGATCGCCATAGTGGTAATCGGCGCCGCGACTGGGAGCCACCACCACGGTCATTCCGGTTTCTGGCTCTTGATCCCGCTCTTCTTCCTGTTCCGGTTCTTCGTATGGCGCCACGGATCGTGGGGCATGCGGTGGCGAGGAGGCACCGATCATCGGGTGTGAGAGCAGAGCGCCGTCAGCTGCGGGCGCCGCCGCGCGCCACATCACCACCGGCCGTGTTCCTCTCGCCCCGCTTTCATCGCGTGGAGGTGCCGGTGAGGAGCTACAGCACCTCGCCGATCGTCAGCTGTCGGGCGACGGTCTCAGGCAGAGGGAGATCGGCGTGGACGTGGTAGCTAAGGCACCTTATTTCAGGAATACGTGTACTGGAAAAAGGGTGTCGTGTTAAGCGATCAATCGCTACCGTGGCGTGGGTCGACTTTGACCGAGGTCAGTGCCGCCATGAGTGCGAGCCCGTCGACGAGCCGAGGTCAGGCGAGCGCGCGACCGAGGGCGGCCTTGTCGGTCGGCCCGCCGTGTGTCGCGAGTACGACCTCGACCGGCAGGTCAAGCAGCGTCTCCAAGCCGCGTGCGATCTGCTCGCGCGTCACGTCTGCGGGGAGCCAGTCGACCGGGATTTCGAGTCCGTGGCCGAAGTCGACGAGGGTATCGCCGGCGATGACCGCGCGCCGGCTCTCGATCCACAGCACGACGTCGTTGGGCAACCTTCCGGGCAACGCCTCGACTCCGACGGGCAACCGGTCGCCGGCCGAGTACAGGTGCGCGTCGCTGCTGGCTCCGCCCAGGAGCCAGGCGACGTCAGGAGAGTCTTCGTCGGGCGGTGGCGTGAACACTGGCGCGTCGAGTCGCTGCACGAGGCTCCGCGTGTCACGCTCGTGCCACGGCGAGGTCAGCACGACCACCGGTTCGCGGCCGGCACCGAGCTCCTCGATCTCCCGCGGCACGGCCAACGGGTCGAAAAGCAGCAGGCGGTCGCCGTCGTCGATCGCGTAGGAGGAGACCAGGCCGCGTGCCGCCTCGTTCGGCGTCTCGCCCATCGCCGCAAGGCGTTGACGAAATGCCGCGTCCTCGGGCCCTGCCCACTCGGGGTGCGGCGCCTCCCAGTGCCAGATGCCCGTCTTCACCTCGCGCATGGAGCGATGCTAACGCGAGGGCGCGGGCAATTGGGTTCCGAGGCGCGCCTGGGTGATCGTGTTGTCGCGAGATCAGGCTGATGATCGCCGGGTGGCAGAGCGAGCTGGGGCTCGTGCGCGTCGGGGAACGTGATGGAACGCAGTGACGTGTCAGTCACCAAGTTCCATCACGTGTCCCCCACGAGCGATCAGCAGGCGGCCGAGGCGGAGACGGTGTGGATCTCCTTGGCGGCCCCGTTGGACGGCAGCATCGAGGTGAACGTGGCCGAGTAAGGGCGGGTGTGGCCTTGGCAGCCGATCGAGGACGTCGCGGCCACGGTCTTGCCGTGAGCCTTCCCGGTCAGCTTGAGGAAGGTGAGGTGCTCACTCTCCAGCGAGCCGACGAGTCCCGGGACCGGATAGCTGATGTAGTTGGGGATGGGCACGTCGAGCTCCAGGTACTTGCCGACCTGCTTATAGGTGGCCGGGTAGGGCCCGGTCGAGCCGGTCGTCAGCGCGCCACCCAGGCACTGATGCGCCGGCGTCTCGACGAAGAAGAAGGTCAGCTTCCCTTGCCCGCTGTTGAAGACATCCAGCTGTGGGTTGCAGGCGGCCCCGGCGGCCTGAAAGTTGTTCGCCGCGCCCACCGTGGCAGTGATGGAGCCGGTCGCGACCTTGGCTGCCTTGGGGCACATGGCGTCGGTGCCAGCATTGGCGATCTGGCTCAGGGTGCAGGTCGGGAAGTCCTTGCCGTTCTCGACCAGGCCGTAGATCCTGGTCTTGATGTCGAGCTGGACTCCGGCTCGGTTGCCATTGACGCCATGCACCTGCAGGTTCTCCGTGTAGCCCGTCGGCACGGGTTTGGAGGCCGTGCCTGCCTGCTTGGACGTCATGGTGATGCCGGCGCTGTAGGTGTTGATCGCCGCGTGCGACGTCGCGGCGACGCCGAGCACCGCCAGGGCGGTGATCAGGACTGCGATCCGTTTCATAGGTTCATCCTCGGGGTTGTGTGGGTGCGGCCGCTCACGACCCCAGGGGCCTGCTGCGCCACGGCGGCAGGCCCGCTGATCAGAGTCCCGAGTCGACGGTGTCGAGTGCCGGCTGCGCCGCGTGGTCAAACTCGCGGCCCTGGACGCTGCGGAGAATCACGCGGTCCCGGTCATGCAGCCGAAGGTGCTACTGCTGTAAATACGCCCTGCAACCGGAGAGTTACGGTCAGAACGTAAGAGTTTCCGATGACGTCGCTGATCAGTCGCCCGAAACGGCCGGCGACTCGGCGGCGGGTAGTTGCACCGTGACGGAGAGCCCGCCGGCCGCCCGGGGGGTGAGAGTGAGGGTGCCGTCGTGGGCTTGGGTGATGCTCTTGACGATGGCGAGGCCGAGGCCGACGCCTGCGTTGTCGGGGCGTATGCGTTCGGTGCCGCGCTGGAACGGCTCGGCAAGCGTGGCCACCAATGGCTGCGGGAGGTGCTCGCCGGTGTTCTCGACGATGAGCTCCACGCTCTCTGTGTCAGCGCTGGTCCTGACCCACACGGTGCTCTCTTCAGGCAGGTTGTGGACGATCGCGTTGTGGACGAGGTTCGTCGTCAGCTGCAGCAGGAGCGCGTGTGAGCCGATGGTGGGCGTCAGGTCGCCGGAGATCTCGATGGTGACGCCGCGCGCCTCTGCGAGGGGGAGGAGCGTTTCGGTGGCTTCTTCTGCCATGAGGGAGAGGTCGACGCGCTCCCGGATGAAGGACCGCCGGTCGGCGCGGCTGAGCAGGAGCAACGCTTCGGTGAGGTCGATCGCCCGGGTGTTGACCTCGTGGAGGCGGTCGACGAGCTCGCCGTTGTCGCGGGTCGGATCGTTGCGGGCCACGTCGAGCAGGGTCTGGGTGACCGCCAGCGGCGTGCGCAGCTCGTGGGAGGCGTTGGCGGCGAATCGCTGCTGTTCGCGGACGTGTGCCTCGAGCCGCGCGAGGAGGCCGTCGACGGTGTCGGCGAGGTCCTTCAGCTCGTCGCGGGGCCCAGAGAGCGCGAGGCGCTCGTTCAGGTTGCGCTCGGAGATCTGCCGCGTTGTCGCCGTCATCGTGCGCAGCGGGCGCAGGACCCGGCCCGCGACCAGCCAGCCGAGCGCGACCGAGACCGCGGTCATGATCGCCAGCGCGATCCCGGACAGGAGGAGCCCCTGGTGGAGACCGTGGGTGTCACGTTCGACGGCCCCGGCGTACATTTGGCGCACATTGCGGATCGCCTGCGGGTTCGCCAACACATGGTTGAGAGCGCCCGGGTTCGCCGACCTATGCGGATTCCCGGTCGGGACGATCAGGTCGACCCCGGTGTTGCCGCGGAAGAGCAGGTAGGTGGTCGCGAGCAGCGCCACTCCCGAGACGAGGAATAGGCCGCTGTAGAGCAGGGTCAGGCGCAGACGCACGGTCCGCGAGGGCAGGTGGAGCATCCGACGTGGCGCGAGCCTGGCAACCGAGAGGCGCGACATCGTCAGATCCTGTGGCCGCCCTGCAGGGTGAATGTGAGGCGAGCACTCACACCGCAGGCCTTATCCACGGTCCGCTCCCCGACGCCCTGTGTCGGGCTGTGTGCTGATGCGGTACCCGGCGCCGGCTACGGTGGCGAGGATCGAGGGTTCGCCGAGGCGTTTGCGCAGTGCCGAGACGGTGATGCGCACGGCGTTCGTGAACGGGTCCGCGTTCTGATCCCAAGCCCGTTGCAGGAGCTCTTCGGCACTGACGACACCGCCTTCGGCGGCGACGAGGACTTCGAGCACGGCGAACTGCTTACGGGTGAGCGCGACGTGGCGGCCGTCGCGGTAGACCTCGCGGCGGAACGGATCCAGACGCAGACCTGCGATCTCTCGCACGGGTGGCCTGCTGTGGGCACGCCTGCGGTCGAGCGCCCTGAGACGGAGCACGAGCTCCTGGAGCTCGAACGGCTTGGTGAGGTAGTCGTCGGCACCAACTCCGAACCCGCTGGCCTTGTCGTCGAGTCGGTCGGCAGCGGTGAGCATCAGAATCGGGATGCCACTGCCGGAGGCGACGATGCGTTCGGCGATCTCGTCGCCGGAGGGCCCGGGAACATCGCGGTCCAGGATGGCAATGTCGTAGGCGTTGATGCTCAGCAGTTCCAGAGCGCTGTTGCCGTCACCGGCGATGTCCGCCGCGATCGCCTCGAGGCGTAGGCCATCGCGGATGGCTTCAGCCATGTAGGGCTCGTCCTCCACGATCAACACCCGCATGCACTCCATGCTGGCAGCCCGGACATATCGTCGGCATATCAAAAAACGCATACGTTCTGGCAACACCACGCTGCCTTCACTGGCGGCGTGACCTCCAGGCAACCAGCGCGGTGCTCGGGCTGCTTCTCGCCCACGTGGCGTTCGCGGGCCATGGCTAGAAAGCGACGGCCGGTGGACGCCGTTGCCCTGATCGCCCTGATCGCCGTGATCAGCGGGTGCGGTTCGAGCTCACCTGCCGGCGCGAGGCCCAGTAGCAGTACCGGCAGCGGCGGCAACGGCAGCCTCGCTCATGCTCAGAAGGGAGTGAAGTTCGCCGAGTGCATGCGCAGCCACGGGGTCAGCAACTTTCCGGACCCCGGCGCGTCGGGCAAGCTCACCATCGATGCCGTAGCAAACGGCTCGTCGATTGACACGAGCGCCCCGGCGTTCACGCAGGCCATCAGCGCATGCAAGGCTCTGGAGCCGGCGGGGTTCACGGGCAGCACACGGAGCTCCCAGCAGCAGCAGGCGGCCCTCACGTTCGCCGAGTGCATCCGCGCCAACGGCGTGAAGGACTTCCCGGACCCCATCCCAAATGGGCCCCTCGTCGACACGAATCGAATCCCATCCGCCTCAGAACCCGGTGGGATGAGCGCGCTCAATGCCGCGATGCAGAAGTGCAGCGATGCAGCGGCCGCAGCAGGGGTCACGCGGTGAGACGAAAGACGTGGGCCCTGACTGCAGCGGCCGTCCTGGCTGCCGTCACGGTCACCGGCGCTGCGGCCATGAAGTCTGGTGCCAAGCCAGCGAGCGCGGCCGCACAGCCGCCCCCGGCGCACACCACGCCGGTGGAGAAGCGGACACTTTCGGCCATGGTCTCCCAGGCGGGGACCCTGACCTATCGGGCGCGATCGGACGGCTCGCCGTACTCGGTGATCAACCACGCACGCGGGACATACACCAAGCTGCCCGTGGTCGGCCGGGTGATCTCTCAGGGTCATGTCCTCTACCGGGTCAACGATCGCCCGGTGGTGCTGCTGCACGGCTCGACACCTGCCTATCGGACCCTGTCGGCCGGGGCGACGGGCCCCGATGTGGCCGAGCTCAACGCGGATCTGGTCACGCTCGGGTATGCCAACCGGGCTCAGCTCAGCCCAAGGTCCGCGTCCTTCGGGTCGGCGACCACGACGGCCGTGGAGAAGCTCCAGGCTGCCCTGGGGGTGACCCAGAACGGCACGTTGACGCTTGGCCGGGCGGTGTTCGAACCCACCGCCCTGCGGGTGACGAGCGTGTCAACCCAGCTCGGGGGCCGCACTCAGCCCGGTCAGACGGTGCTGCAGGCCACCTCCACGACTCGCCAGGTGCAGGTGGCCTTGAGCGCCTCGGAGCAGACCACGATGGCGGTCGGGGACAAGGTGAGCATCACCCTGCCCAACAACCAGACCACCCCAGGGGTCGTCTCCTCGCTGGGGGCGGTCGCCACCTGCCAGCCGACCTCGGGCTCGGGCGGGGCGGGATCCAGCTCCGCAGCGCCGGGAACCGACACCTGCTCGTCGGGCAACTCGGGGAGCACCACACCGACCATCGCCGTGGGCATCGCTCCGTCTCACCCGTCCGCCACGGGAACCTGGGATGAGGCGCCGGTACAGGTCGGTATCACCACCGCCACCGTGCCCAACGCGCTGGTGGTGCCGGTGACTGCGCTGCTGGCCCGGTCCGGCGGGGGCTACGCGGTGGAGGTGGCCGGCGCAGGCGCGCGCACCCATCTCGTGCCGGTCTCGCTCGGACTGTTCGACGACGCCGAAGGGCTGGTGCAGGTCACCGCCGCGGGGCTGGCCGCGCGACAAGAGGTGGTGGTCCCGGCGACATGACCTCCACTCCGCCTGTCCTCGACGTGGACGGCGTGAGCAAGAGCTATCCCGGCGAGCCGCCCGTCCAGGCCCTGCGCGAGGTGAACCTCACCATAGGCCCGGGGGAGCTGGTCGGGATCGTCGGCCCCTCGGGGTCCGGCAAGACCACCCTGCTCCAACTGATGGGAACCCTCGACCGGCCCACCACCGGCCGGGTGCGGATCACCGGGCTCGACGTAGCCGCGATGGCCGACGCGGACGTGGCCTACCTGCGCGCCACCCGGATCGGATTCATCTTCCAGCAGTTCTTCCTGGCCGAGCACTCCACCGTGTTGGACAACGTCGCCGACGGGCTCCTCTACGCCGGCATCCCCCTCGAGCAGCGCCGTCAGCGGGCACTCGACGCCCTCGAGCTCGTCGACCTGGCTCAGCGCCCGCAGGCCCGTCCGACCCAGCTCTCGGGCGGGCAACGCCAACGGGTCGCCGTCGCCCGGGCCCTGGTCGGCCAGCCCGCCATCGTGCTCGCCGACGAGCCGACCGGGAACCTCGACCAGGCCACCGGGCAGTCGATCCTGGCCCTGATCGACCGGCTCCACCAGGCCGGCTCGACCATCGTCGTCATCACCCACGACCACGCCATCGCCAAGCGCATGCCCCGCACGCTCGAACTCCTCGACGGCCGCATCGTCGCCGACACTGCCCGCGAGGAGCCGTCATGACCGCCACCGCCACCTTGGACCGGAGGCGGCTACGGCTCTCCGACCTGACCCGGCTCTCCACTGTGGGGCTGCGCGCCCGGAAGCTGCGGGCCGGGCTGTCCGCGCTCGGCATCGCGATCGGAGTGGCCGCGATCGTCGCCGTGCTCGGCTTGTCCGCCTCTTCGCAGGCCGGCCTGCTCGCCGAGATCAACCAGCTCGGCACGAACCTGCTCACCGTCAGCAACGGCCAGAGCCTCACCGGCGGCACCGCTGAGCTGCCGACCACGGCGCCGGGGATGATCGGCCGTATCAGTGGTGTGCAGCAGGTGCAGAGCACCGGCGCGGTCAGCAGCGCCAATGCCTACCGCACCCCCTACATCCCCTCGGTCGACACCAACGGCCTGACCGTCCAAGCCGCATCCCTCGACCTCCTCCCGGCCCTCGCCACCACCATCGCGCAAGGCCACTACCTCAACGCAGCCACCGCCCAAGAACCCGTCGCCGTGCTCGGCGCGGCCGCCGCCCAGTTGCTCGGCATCGACCGCATCTACCCCGACGAGCGCATCTGGGTGGGAGGCCAATGGTTCTACATCGCCGGCATCCTCAAAGCGTCCGTACTCGCCCCCGCGATCGACACCTCCGTCCTGGTCGGCTACCCCGCAGCAGAGAGATACCTGGGCTTCGACGGCCACCCCTCCACCATCTACCTCCGCGCCCAAAACGACCAGGTCAACACCGTCGACAACCTCCTCGCCGCCACCGCAAACCCGGAGAGCCCCAGCGAGGTCGACATCAGCCAACCCTCCTCCGCCCTCGTGGCCCAAGCCGAGGCCAAAAGCGCCCTCAACGGCCTGTTCCTCGGCCTCGGCGCCGTCGCCCTCCTGGTCGGCGCGGTCGGCGTCGCCAACATCATGATCATCTCCGTCCTCGAACGCCGCTCCGAGATCGGCCTGCGCCGCGCCCTCGGCGCCACCAAGGGCCACATCCGCACCCAGTTCCTCTCCGAAGCCGTCCTGCTCGGACTCCTCGGCGGCACAGTCGGCGTCGCCCTCGGCGCCGCATCCACCGCCGCGTACGCCCACACCAAACACTGGGCCACCATCATCCCCACCGAAGCCTGGGCCGGCGGCATCGCCGCCTCCCTCATCATCGGCGCGGTCGCCGGGCTCATCCCCGCCCTACGAGCCGCCCGCCTCTCACCCACCCAAGCCCTCTGGTCCATCTAGTGCGCTAACGCGCGTGGAAACGCACTGTGAGAGTCCGCATCGGCCCCGGGTTGCCGCCGGCGCTGAGTGCGCTGATCGTCACGGTCAGGTTGCGACGGCGCATCGGCCCAGGGACGGGCACTGACGGGTGACGAGTGACGGTGGCGAACGTCGCGCCGCTGCTGGCTCGCAGCATCAGCGAATAGTCGGCGGCCGCAGCCTGAGCCGACCAGCGCAGCGTCGAGCCGATCAGGCGGAGCTTGTTGACAGCGTGCAGTCGCGGCTGGGCGGGCGCCTTGAAATGCGCCACGACGACCTGGCTGCGCGGGAGTCCATTTTCGGTGACGAAGGCGACGATCGTTCGCGCCCGCCCGCCGGCGACCGACGGTGTGAAGCCCACGTGCCCGCGGGCACGGGTGGTCGTCACGATCAGTTGGTCGCCGGCCGCACCCTGCTGCACGAACTGAACCCCCTGTCCCGGCTGCGGGTGCAGCGACCACGTGAGTTCCGGGTGCGAGCCAGAGCCACTGACGCCGGCCTTGACCGAGATCGGCGGGAGGGCATCCGCGGAGTGGATTGACACCGGCGGCGGCGCTCCGGGCTCCGGCGTGACGGCCCATCGGCCGGGCTTTGGCGAGAACAGCACCGCGTAGGTCGTGTCGCTGACCGGATCCTGGACAACCAGCGCCCGCGATGTCCTTGATGGAGTCGCGTCGTCGGGCGTGTCGATCCGCTCGCCCCCCGGGCCGATCAGCGCGATCTTTGGCGGGGCGCCGGAACCGCGAACGGCGAGCACCTCGAGCCGCTCGTGCTGACGAACCGAGAAGGAATCCGCCGCCGCGGCATCGGCAACAGCGGCGGTGGCGCTGTAGGGCCCGACATCGCAGCTGTCGGAGAAGGGTTGTAGATCCTGGCCCCAATGCTTGGCGATCCCGAAGCGCTCGCCGGGGCTGCCAAAGCACGCCGCAAGTCCGTTGGACGAGAGAACGACGTCGCCCTGCCCGTTGAGCACCCCGCCGGTCAAGCTGGGTAGGCGCAGTTGGCCGGAGGCCGCGACATTCCAGCTGTCGTGGGGCATGTCCAAGAAGGCGCTGGTGACCTTGGCGAGGAAGCCCCAACCGCCGATCGTGTAATCCATGTTCCCGGTCAGGTCCACTCGGCCTTGCGACCAGACGTACTTGGCGCTCACGTCTCCGATCGGAACCTCCACGATCTTGCCGGCGCCGGTGATCTTCACGCTCTGGGGCGCGCAGAGGGACAGCGTCACCGTTCCGTCTAGAGAAAACGGCTCGCCGACGAAGATCGGAGGCTCATCGATCTTGGGACCCATCGAGAGCCCGGCGTTCGCTGTCACCTCGCCGCCAACCTGCTTGTCGGCGCCCACGCAGCTGGTGATCCTGCCCCCGAGCCGCTGCAGGAATACCCCGTAGGCGATCGGCTTCTGGAGGTCGGAGGCCTCCAAAGCGAGCTTGGTCACATGGTGGAAGGACTGCGCGCCGTCGCTGCTGAGCCCGACGGTGATGGTGAACTTGCCGTCGACGCCGGGGAAGCTGAGCGTCGCGGAGCCATCGAACGTCAGCGGTGGCCCGGTGTCCAACCCGACGGCGAGCTTTGAGAGCTGGACCTTTCCGAACAGCCAGGCGGAGCTGAGCGAGCCCTTGAACGCGAACCGAACGCCCTTCTGATTGGAGGCGATGAACTTGAACGCGAATGTGAGCCCCTTGGCGCCCTGCGGCTCTTCGCTTTCGTCGCCCGCGGCACCCTGGAAGATCTCGGGGAGCTCGAGGTTCAGGGTCACGGTCGCCGAGCCCCCGTCAGCCGTGCTCAGCGAGAAGTCGGGCTGCGCGGCCACCGTGAGCCCGGCGATCTCGAACTCGCCATTCGGATTCGGCATCACGAAATGTGTCGTGAGGTCGAAACTGACCGACGACGGGACCGTCCACGTAAACGAGCCGAAGCCGAGCGTGGTGCCCGCCGGCATCTGCATCACGAGGTTGCTCAGCTTCTGGTCGAATCTGATCACGCCGGACGGCATCAACTGCACTCCGTTGAGCGAGATCGGGCCCGCAGCCGTCCATACGACACTGCCGTCGGGTTTGCGCGTCCGCACGAAGCACGTAGTGCCGCGGCCCTCCGCCACAACCGAGCCGACGGCGAGCGTCGTGAAGCGTCCATTGGAGCAGTCGCTGGTTGGAGTCTCGGGCGGTGTGATGCCGCCGGCCGCGCCGCCACTACCGTCGCCGCCGGATCCGCCCCCAGCGGCGCCACCGGTGGACGCCTCGGTCACCTGCCAGCTCACCCGGGTCGGCGTCTGCTGCTCGTTTCCGACGTCGTCGATCGCCCTGACTGTGAACGTGTGCGTCCCGTCGCCCAGGGCCGAGAGCTCCTGCGGGGAGGAGCAGTCGTATTCTGGGCCGCCGTCCTGGCTGCATTCAAACGTTGCCCCGTCCGGCTCGGTCGAGTGAAAGACGACGGTTGCGTCGGTCGAATCGGTCCTTCCCGATGGCGCCTGGTCGATCAGCGCCTCGGGTGGCGTCGTGTCCGAGGTCCACGTTCGACTCGCGACCGGCGCCGCGTTCGGGTCCTCATTGGCCCCATAGAAGCGGACATCGAAGGTGTGCTGGCCGTCGGTCAGATGCGTGTACCCCTTCGGGGACCTGCAGTCGTCCTCCCAGGCGCCCTGGTCGATGCGGCACTGGTACTTGCCGGGGTCGGTCGACGGGATCGAGAACTCAAACGCCGCCGCCGAGCTCCCGACACGTCCACTCGGGCCCGCGGTGATCACTGGCTCGTCGATGAGCGGCGCCCAATCGAGGGTCAGCGAGAAGAATGATCCCGCCAGGTCCTCGCGGAACGTCGGCGGCGTGCCCGGGGGATCGGTCGGCGTCGGGACGCTCGCGCTCCAGATGCCGCAGCCGGGCCGGCAGTCGTAGAAGCTGACCCACGCGCCGTCGGGGGTGAAGGTCGGATGGGTCAGTGAAACGCTGCTGCCCAGGAGGGGAAAGGTCATGCTCGGCCCGCCGAGGCCGGGCAACGGAATCACCTGGACCTCGCTCGGAGGAGGATCCTCCGGCAGGCCCCGGCCGGCGACCACGCTCTTGCCGTCAGGCGCGAAGCGAACCGAGATGTAGCCGGGCGTTCCCGCGCTTGGCGCGAGCGTCGTCCGGGCCCCGGTGTCTGTATTGATCAGGTCGATCTCGTTGGGGCCGTCGTTGGGCGAGACCACGTCGACGAGTTCGTGGCTGCCGGGATCGGGCGACCAGTCGGGCGTCATGTAGCTGGTCAGATACACCGCCGTGGTGATGTCACGCGTGACGCCGGTAGCGACATTGACGTCCTCCAGCTGCGTGGCGACGCACCCAGACTGACCATTCCCGCATGACACGGGCGGCGTACGGACATACGCGATCTCGGCGCCGTCGGGCGACCACGTCGGCCCGGAGTCGCCCTCCCCGCCCGGCGCCGGCGTCGTGAGCTGGCGGGCGTTCGAGCCGTCCGCGTTGGCCACCCAGATACTCGCCGAGCTTCCCGAGCCCATCACGCCCGCGACCTGACTCGCGTCCGGCGAGAAGCGGGCGTCATGCATCGAGAAGATGAGCGCTGGCGTCGTGTCCGGAGGGTCGTAGAACTTAGAGCTGACGATCAGGCCTCCGGTCGCGCCCGGGAAGACCGCCCGGGCCGGAGCGGCATGTACGGCCGCCCAGCCCAGCACGAGCATCAGCGCCATGAGGGCGAGCACCTGGCGCCGGCCTGAGCGTGCGGAGTCGGTTCCGCCGATCACGAATTGATCTCGGTCCACGACGCGTCAGCGCGTCAGCGCAGCCGATACGGCGCGCTGGTGGCGGTCGCATGGCCCGCGGCGTTTGAGGCGGTCACGCTGCAGCGCAGGGTGGCCTTCCGCAGTCCGCGGGTCACGTGCAGCCGATTGCCCCCAGCGCCTCTCTTGACCTTGCCGTTGATGGTCCATCGGTATCTGTAGCCGGACGGGTGGTTGGCCCACGTGCCCTGGTTGCAGGTCAGCCTGTTCCCGGATCGAGTCACGTGCGGTCGCTTGACGTCCCGCGGCCGAGCGGTCTTGGACGGAGGGGGGGTCGGGACGGGCGGTGCGGGGTTGATCGCGCTCGGTTGCTCGTTGCCCTTGCTGTAGAACGGCTGCGAGCCGCCGCTGATCAGCAGTCGCGGGGTGATACTCGCGCAGTTTGCTGCGTTGTCCAGTGGAGCCATCTCGATGCCGCGGTCGTCTCCCCACACGACCTTTGTGCCGTCCGGGGAGAGACTTGGGCTGATGTTCTGCACGTTGCTGAGCTGGCTGGCGTCGAGCGCGACGTCGCACACCGGGTCGCCCCATCCTGTGTCGGTGAAGTCCGCCGGCATCGCCGGGTTCTGGTAGAGCACGAGCCTCACGTCGCGTGGCTTGCCGTCGGTCCAATCCTGGGCGTCATTGAAAAACACGACGGCCTCGGTGCCCGTCCGGCTGATGACCGCGTCGGCGGTCATTTCGTCCATCGGGGCGTGCGACTCCAGCCATCCCGGTCCAGCGTTGTCGGCCGCGTCCACGTCGTGCACGCCCCAGTGCGCACCGGTGGGTGGCCCAGCGTGAGAGATCGTGAATCGCGAGCTGTCGATCCAGGCCGGGTTGGTGAAGTCGACCTGCCCCTGGTCCTGGCTTGGGAAGTTCAGATTGGTGGACGTCGACGGGGTCCACAGGCTGACCATGTGCCCAAAGTCGCCACAGGCGTAGATGCCGTAGGCAATCTTCGAACCGTCGGGTGAGACGCGTACACGTGTTGGGGGATACGCGGGGCAACTCGGGGACGAGTAGCTGCCGTAGGTCGGGATCGTGGCGCCGATCTGGGTGCCATCGCTGTGGAACCGGTACAGCTCGGAGCTGCCGTCCGAGTCGGTCCCGCCGGGGTTGATCCGCGCGAGGCCGCCCGCGACGACGACCGTGCCGTCGTCCGCCTCTGACGGCGACGACCAGCCATAGGGCTGCTGACTGAACTGGCGCGCCCCGGATCCGTCCCCCCCGGCGATCCACACGTTGCCGCCCTTCAGGTACACGATCGAGTCCGCGCGCGCCTCCGACGCCAGCGGCGCCAATGCCCCGGTGGCAGCCAGCACAGCGACACAGCTGAACTCGCGAATCCGGCGGCGACCGAAGCTAGAGATCCTGTCCACCGACTTCCTCCTCGATGTTGTCTTCGGCGATGGCCGTTTGCAAGGCGGCGAAGAGCTCCGTCCAGCCGGTGAATGCGCGCTCGGGACCGCCGCGTGGGGTCAGGCACCCGCTGACCGGCACGGCACCGCGGTCGAGCGTGATGGACATCCGTAGCGGCTCGGCGGTGGCCATGGCGAGACGATCTCGCCTCGCGGCCGGCTTCGCATTGTGGGAGCCACCACAATCATTTCGGCCGATGACCGATCCGGTCGCGGTCGCGAGACCAGCAGCTTTAGAGTCCGGGCGTGGGATCACACGCTCCGGGAAGCATGCTTGAACGCGGCCGCGAATTGGACGCGTTGACGAGCTTGATCGGCTCGGCACGCAGCGGGGTGGGGGTCGCCGTGATGATCTCGGGGGAGGCGGGGATTGGAAAGACCGCGCTGCTGGCTGCTGGTCAAGAACGCGCCGCAGACGCAGGACTGACGGTGCTCAAGGCACGGGCGGGCGAGCTTGAGAGCGAGTTCCCTTGGGGGATCGTGCACCAGCTGTTCGGCAGCGTGGTCGCTCCGGCTCAGACCGACGCTGGCCCCCGGCTGCTCGACGGGGCCGCGGCGCTAGCGCGGCCGGCACTCGGCATCGAGGCGACGCACAACCAGGTGGATGTCTCCTACGCGACGTTGCACGGCCTGTACTGGCTGACCGTGAACGTCGCCGACGAGCAGCCGGTGGTCCTGTCGATCGATGACATGCACTGGGCCGACCCTCCCTCGCTGCGGTATCTCCTGCACCTGCTCCCCCGGATCGCCGAGTTGCCGGTCCTGGTGCTCATGGCCACCCGGCCCGCTGCCAGCGCGCCGACTCCTGGCGCGGACCTGCTGGCACGGATCGCAGCGCAGCCCGCGGTCCGGGGACTGCACCCGGCTGCGCTGAGCCAGTCGGCGTCCACCCGGCTGGTGCGCGAGCGACTCGCGAGCGACGCGAGCGAGGACGTATGCGTCGCGTGTCATGAGCTGAGCGGCGGCAACCCCTTCCTCATTCAAGCTCTGCTTGGCGAACTGGCAGACGGAGGCTTCCACGGGCCTGGCGTGACGGTGGGACACGTACGGAGAATCACGCCGGCCGCAGTGTCGGCAAACGTTCTGCTGAGACTGGCTCGATTGCCGGAAGGCGCCGCCCGCCTGGCTCGGGCCGTGGCGATCCTTGGCTCCGATGCTCCACTCCACACCGCCCGCCGGCTGGTCGGGCTCGACCCAGAGGAGGCAGCGGACGCGGCCGGGGCGCTGATCCGTGGGGGGATCCTGATTGAAGACGGCGGGCTAGCGTTCGTTCATCCGCTCGTCCGTTCCGCCGTCTACGGAGACGTCGCGGGGCCGGAGCGCGGCCTCTGGCACCACCGCGCCGCGCACATGCTTGCCGAGGGCAATGCCAGCCTCGCTCGCGTCGCTGCGCACCTTGTCCAGTCGACCCAGAGCGGCGACCGGTGGACGGTCGAGCAGCTTCGCCGCGGGGCGGCGGATGCATGGGCGCGGGGAGCGCCCGACGTCGCGACCGACTACCTGCGGCGAGCGCTGGCCGAGCCGCCGGCGCACGACGTTCGGGGCGAGGTGCTCTACGAGTTGGGACAGATCGAGCTGGTGCAGGATCCCGCTCTGGCCGCTCAGGACCTGCGCGCAGCGCTCGAGTTCCTCGACGAGCCGTCTCGCCGGGCGGACACCGCACTCGCGCTTGGGGATGCGCTCACCTTGCTCGGACAGCTGGTGGACGCGATCCGGGTGCTCGGGGCAGGCATCGCCGAGCTCGACGGCGACGTAGCGTCGGAGCTGCGCTCGTCGCTCGACGCGGCGCGCCTGGGTGCTGCTCGTTGGGAGCACTCTGCGCAACCGCTGCGTCATGAGCTGGTCGATGCCATTCGCGCGCGCGGCGTCGCCGGGGAGACTCTCGATCCGCGTCTGCACAGCCAGCTCGCGATCGAGGCGACCGCCGAGGGGATCGATCGGGAGGGTGCCGTGCGCCATGCCCGCGCGGCGCTGAGTGCAGAAGAGCGCCCCGGCGGCGCTGCGACCTCGGCTCTACCTGAAGCGATGCTCGTTCTCGCGTTCGCCGATTACACCGAGGAAGCCCAGCGCGCAGTCGATGAGTGGCTCGCCGTCGCGCGCGCTCGAGCCTGGCCGCTCGCGGTCATTCTCGGGGCCACCATCGCGACGATCAGCTGCCTGTACCGCGGGGCCGTCAGCGAGGCTGCGGCCAGCGGTTGGAGCGCAGTGACCACCGGCGTCGAGATCCGCCTGGCGCCGGTGACGATCGCGTTCCTCGTGGAGGCGCTCGTGGAGCGCGGGGAGCTCGCTGTGGCGCGCTCGGAACTGTCGCGGCGCGGCCTCGACGGCGACTTGCCGTACGCCTGGGCCACGACGCCCCTCCTACTCGCCCGGGGCCGCCTGCGTGCCGCCGCGGGCGACCACCCTGCTGCGATCGAGGACCTGATGTCCACGGGCAGGCGCGCCGAAGCCTGGGCGGTCCGTAACCCCGCGATGCACCCGTGGCGGTCAAGCGCCGCGGTTTCGCTGGCTCGGGTCGGCGATCGCGACAGCGCCATCGGACTGGCGGAGGAGGAGATTGCGCTGGCCCGTCGTTGGGGCGCGCCCCGAGCGATCGGCGTAGCGCTGCGCGCCGCCGGTATCGCCCACGGCGGAGAACAGGGACTGGCGCTGCTCCGGGATGCGGTGGCCGTCCTGGCATCCTCGACCGCTCCGCTCGAGCACGCACGGGCACTGACCGACCTCGGCGCGGCGCTCCGTCGCGCGGGGCGGCGCGCCGAGGCCCGGGAGCATCTCCGCACGGGGCTCCACCTGGCCCATCAGCTCGGTGGCCTGCGCGTGGCAGATCACGCCAGAGAGGAACTCACAATCGCCGGGGGACGTCCCCGGCGCGATGCGCTCAAAGGCCGCGACGCCCTCACAGCAAGCGAGCTGCGAGTTGCTCAGCTCGCAGCCGAGGGCCGGACGAACCGCGAGATCGCTGAGCATCTGTTCATCACCCTGCGCACGGTCGAGGCCCACCTCACCAGCACCTACGGAAAGCTTGACATCACTTCTCGGCACCAGCTCACCGACGCACTCGGCGGCCGCGACAGCTGAGTCTGACACCGGTGCAGCCGGTGCGCGAGTCAGGCAGGACGGGCGACGAGTAGACCGGCGCGGCAACAACCTACTGCCGCACCGGCGCCCGCGCGAACGTCGCTCAGTGGAGGTTCTGGCCCGCGTGCTGCTCGGGAGGGCCGACCAGTCCGCCCTGGATCGGCATCAGCGGCATCAGGGTTTCCTGAATGAAACGGTCCGCAACTTCCTGAGACTCGTACGTCGCGACGATCAGCACGCCCCCGTCGGTCACACAGGCAGCGTGGAAGGTCTCAGGGATGGACCCTCCGGCGGCCTCCGTCGCAGCGGCGAGCGTCGCCTGATACTGCTCTTCGGTGCCACCTGGCCAGAAATGGGTCAGCAGATATGACATTGCGGGTCCCTCCGTTGGTTCGGGGATCACGGCTGAGTGGCTCCAGCCGTGCCTGGGTGCGCGCGCACCTCAGAAACGCTGAATGGAGCAAGACGATCCCACCCACCGGTGCCCCCTTTTGCGTCGCCCCGAGCAGGGCGACTATCGGCGACGGTACTCGATTTCGCGTGAGCGGTGGCGAATCCGAGCCATGCTGCCCTGCTGGACCTCAGCCGAGTTCGGCTTCGATATCGGCGATCCACTCGCGGTGGAGCCGGACGAGCTTTCGGGCGTAGGCGTGGCTGAGACGCAGGTAGCGGCTGCGTGTGGGCGCCCGATCGGCTTGGTTGTACATCTCCTCCACGACCGCTTCCAGTTCATCGAGTTCGGTCAACATCCCGCGGAAGCTCTCGACGATCTGCGCGTCGGTGAGGAGGTCACCGGCGAGCAGACGCAGGTGGGCCTCGTTCTTGATTCGAGGAAACTGAGCGGGGGTGATGAGCCAGTTGCGCAGCTGGTCTCTACCGAGCGCTGTGAGCCGGTAGACCGTGCGCTGATGCGTTCGGCCGGGCGCGGCCGTGGCGTTGAGGTAGCCCATCTCCGCGAGACGCTTGGTCTCTGAGTACAGGCGGCTTGGCGCCCCGCCCCAGTACACGGGCCCTCCCTGTCGGCTCATCTGCACGAGGTCGTGGGCGCCGGCCCCCCCGTCTCCGACCAATGCGAGCACGACGTAGGACAGCGGGTTGAGCGGGGTGGAACGTGTGGTTGACAAAGCTCTCTTTGAGAGCTTAGGCTACCGGGTGGATGAGCGGACCGGGGACCTACGAGGTCAAGCGCCTCAGCGAGATCGAGCGAGCGTTCGGTGGGGCGCTCGCGCGCGTGCGCGCCGCGCTCGGGATCACCGCCTTTGGCGTGCAGGTCGCCGATCTGCCACCCAACTCCGGGGACCTCGCGCCAGAGCATGACCACCGACACGACGGGCAGGAAGAGCTCTACCTCCTGCTCGGTGGCTCTGCCGAGGTGGTCGTCCCCGACGCGACCATTCGCCTCGACACCGAGACGTTCATCCGCCTGGGCCCAGAGGTCCGGCGACGGATCCGCAGCGGACCAGCCGGTGCGCGCGTCTTGATGATCGGTGGCGTTCCCGGCAAGTCCTACACCCCTCCGCCCAACAGCGAACTCGGCGGGCCAGAGACACTCGGGCCGACGGCCTCAAGCGGCCTCGCTCCCAGCGGTCCGCCCCCGCAACTCGGCCACTAGCCAGAGAAGGGACTCCCATCTCAACCGCGACCGCACAGCCCTATCACCTCGCCGCCGGCGCAGGCCAGCCGATGGCCTGGTTCACCGCCCAGTTCCAGCTCAAAGCCTCCGACGACCAAATCGGCGTCATGGAGCTCACCGGCTCTCCGGGCGTCGAGCCGCCCATGCACGTCCACCGCAACGAGGACGAGTGGTACTACCTGCTCGACGGCCAAGTGACGTTCCATGTCGGCACGGACACCTACCAAGGCCAACCCGGGTCTTTCGTGTTCTTCCCACGCGACTCGCCGCACACTTTCACGATCGAGACGCCCTCAGCCCGCATGTTGTTGCTCAACGCACCCGGCGGGTTTGAGCGCATGTTCGAGCTCGCGCCACGCACTCCCGACGAAGCCGTTGCCGCCCTCGCCCGCTATGGCGTCGAGGTCGTCGGCCCGCACCCGAGGGACGCTGCCAGCTGAGCCCATGCCCAGTCGCAGCGCCAGCGTCCGCAGTGCCGTCGGTAGCCCGACTAGCCGTGGGCGACCGAAAGCTGTGCGTTTACTGCATGGCGCGCATCACCTGGCGCGACAGGTGTGACCATCCGGTACCCCCGCCCGTATCGCACGGCTCGTGGCTTTGAGTGCGTCCCCTGCATTTCGAGCGCGAGCTGCAGCTGCCGTGGGCAGGAGAACGCCTTCGTGGAGGTCGTGCCTGTGATCGGGCGCGACCTTGACGAAGTGGTGCTCGGGACCAGGGTGGCACTCGCTCGGGTCTTGGGGCCGGAAAGGCCATTGCCCGCCGAGGGTTGAGGCGACCCGCCCACCGTGCTACACCCGTGGCCGCGGCCGGCTTCGGGGTGATTCGCGTGCCGCGACGGGACGAGGTTGTCGGCGGGTGCGATTGCCGCCGCGCGAGATGTCGGGACGGTCGCGCCGGAACGCGGAGCTACTCGAACTCTGGGTGTAGTATTGCGTGCGGCTCGCTTCAAGCCTCGGCGAGCGTTGTTTCCGGCTCCAGCTCTTGGCCGGTGCGACGTGTAGACCGCAATGGTCTGCGAGAACGCACGTGTCAGGAGCAAGTACATGGTCGTTTCGCTGAGGGACTACCGGGTGACCGCTTTGATGTTCGGCGGTCACAGCTTCGCCCAACACGCACCAACGGCGCGGTTCACGGAACGACGGTGCCTCGTTGTGGATGTCAACGGGTTGAGCGGCGTGCTGTTCATCGTCGCCTAGGTCACAGACGCGGTGGACAGTCACACCAAGAGCGAGAGCCCGTTAGGGATATCCGGACCCATCCGAATACGACAGTAAGGCAAACATGCTCACGACCATCATCATCGTCGTCCTGCTCCTACTGCTCACCGGCGGAATCAACTTTCGCCGCCGCGGGGTCTAGGTCAGAGAGGACCGAAGGGAAGGACCGACTCATGTTGGCGGCAAGCGGCGTGCTGACCGCGAGGGCGATTCCCGAAGCAGAGGAAACGTGACCCGATGACGACGAGGACTTCCCCGATCCGGACCAATCCATCTGATGGCGATCGAGATCCGCCACGGGCGCGGCGCTGGCCGGTGAGCGCTACCGACAGCCACCACAGCGTCTTGACACGAGCGAGCTCTGGTCGCTGCGCCGCTACGCACCCGAGCCGGCACGCGAAGAACTGATGCGACGCTTCCTTCCGCTCGCGCGCAAGCTCGCTTGCCGCTATCGCAACACCAACGAGCCTTTGGACGATCTCGTGCAGGTTGCGAGTCTCGGTCTTCTCGGGGCAATCGATCGCTTTGATCCAGCTCGCGGTACCTCGTTCCTCTCCTAGGCGATGCCCACGATCCTCGGGGAGCTCAAACGTCACTTTCGGGACACGGGATGGGCCGTTCGCGTCCCGCGCGGAGCTCAAGAGCTGGCAATGCGCGTCGAGCACACCTTGCAGGCGATGACCGATCGTCTCGGTCACTTCCCATGCGTCGCCGAGCTCGCTCAGTTCATGAACCTCGAGATCGACGACGTGCTCGACGCTCTGCAGACCAGCCAGGCGCGCTACGGGCTCTCGCTCGACGGTCCTACCAACCACGCCGAGTCGGGCACCGAGACGCTGGGCGAGGTGCTGGGCGCCGAGGACGAGCATTACTCACGGGCGGACATCCGAATCGACCTCGCGGCCCGCATGCGCCGACTGCCTTACCCACAACGAGCGGCGCTTGCCCTTCGTCTGGGACGCGATCTCAATCAGCGCGAGATCGCCGAACGTCTCGGATGCTCACAGATGCAGGTCTCGCGCCTGATCGTCCGCGCGATCAAGCAGCTCCAAATCGCCGCGACCGTATGACGGGCCTCTTGTGATTGATGCTGATCGGAGGATTCGAGGGATTCCGGCCGAGTAGGGTGCAGAGATCGATACTGAACAACGCAAGCCGCGGCGGTCCGCACGACAGCTCGCCACCGCGGTACAGGGAGGGCGGGGCGTGGCTGCCGCACTGCGGCACCTGGACGATCACGGATCCGAGCCCGAAGCTGCGGTGGTGGCCGATGCGCTGGCGCGGTTTCTCGTTGCGCGTTGCGATTCGCGCCATGCTGGTTGGCAAGTGGTCCGCCAGGTTGTCGTTGATTCCGCGGCCGACGCGCCCTGGGAGAAGTGCGCGCGGCGCGCCGTGCCCCTGGTATCGGACGATCTTGTCCGGCTCGCCGGTGACCGTGGCCGGACGCCGTTGGCGCGCGCCCAACATATCGCCGCCCAGCGCCGCGCCGAGCAGATCGCCGTTCACGTTGATCAGGCGGCAGTCCTCGCGGATCTGGGGCTGGAGTGTTCCGCAGGGACTCCCGAACGCTGGCGCATTGCGCTGATGTCCGCGATCGGCGCCCGCTCACGCGAGCAGGTCGCGCGCGCGGTCGACCGCTCGCTTCGCGCGTGACCGGAGCGCGATCGCGAGCCGGGTTGACGGGCTGTACATGAGCTACCCTCCGGGGGTCGGTGCCCGCGCACTTCTCGCCAAAGATCTCGTGCGGGCACGGATTTGGCGGCCGCCCCAGTCACTCGGGGCGGCCGTTTCTGTTGGTGGTGCGTCACCCGCGAGCCGGTACGGACCGCGGTGGTGGTTCACCGGTGATCTGCGCCGGGGAACGGGATCATGCCGCTGCAAGCCAAAGCAGCGCGATGATCACGCCGGCCGTCGCGACGCTGATCAGAGCCGCGGCTGCGATGCCGCGGCGCAGCCGCCCCGCTGCCGGAACGAGTACCGGTCGGATCCACCGTTGGGGCACGACCCGTAGCACCGGCCACCGGCGACACGCGAGCACCACGATCAGGTCCGCGAGCCGGGTGTCGATCGCCGCGTTGACGCGAGTGCGCATCGCGTGAAGATACGGTGGCGCTCGTTGCCCGGCCAGGCGTGCACGCCGTCGCCCGAGCGGCTCGCTCGTGCCACGGACGGCGACTCGTTCGTCGCGTCCGGTCCACTCACGGAGTGACGGATCGGAGCCTCCCGTCGAGGCGCCTATCTCCGGCTGATGTCGGCCCGTCCGGGGTCTACGAGCCCGTGCTCGTAGGCCAAGACGGCGATCTGGACCCGGTCGCGGAGACGCAACTTGGCCAGCACCCGGGCCACGTGGGTCTTGACGGTCGTCTCGGAGATGACGAGCGCGCTCCAGGCGCCTGTGGGCCAGCGACATCGCCCGCGACACGTTGTAAGCCGCGATGCAGGCGAGCCTGTGAGTCGGTAGCGCGAGCTATAGCTCCCCCAGTCAGTCCTGCTCGTGCAGCACGGGCGCATACGAGATCCCGATGATCGCGCCCTCAGGTGACTGCAGCCTGGCCACGGTCTGACCCCACGGCTCCTCGCGCGGTGGGTGCAGCAGCTCGTAGCCAGCCTGCTCGAGCTCACGCGCCGCCGGGCCCACCGCCGCGGCGTCCACGACGTCAAACTCGATGCTGACCTGCGGCACCGGCCTCGCCGCCGGCCAGTGCGGCGTCCCGAAGCACGCCTCGGCGGCCTGTGAGAGCGGCCAGATGCCGAAGGACTTGCAGCCATCGATCCGCTCGCTGTGGTGATAGTCGTCGCCGTGACTCTCGAGCGGCAGCCCAAGAGTGTCGACGTACAGCTTGCGGCTGGCGGGCGGGTCGGGCGCAATGACCGCCACGGTCGAGAGGAACTCTACGTTCACGCCACCTCCTCGTTGCCCTGTACTTGTTCAACCATCCAAGCAGCTTGCGCAAGATCCAGGCCTGGCGGGGATGGCTCTCGTTTCTTTGGGGTGATGCATTCTGTTGCTGGGCGTATAGCTTGCACTGCTCTGCAAGTCGATTGAGGGAGTTCTATGCCTGTGCGGATCGCGGCCGTCGTGGCCGTCTCGTCGCTGATCTTTGCGTCGGCGGCCGTCGCCGACGTGACCTCACCGTCGACGCTGAGCGTCGACGGGTCGGGCTCGGTGATGGTGACGCCCGACGTGGCGTCGTTGTCGGTGTCGGTGGCTCGGTCGGCTACGAGGTCCGCTGTAGCGCTGTCGGCCGCGAACCGGAGGATCGGCGCGATCGTTGCTGCCATCCGCGCGGCCGGCGTGCCGAAGGCCGGGATCCAGACGACTTCCATTGATGTCTCCCGCGGGACGGTTCGAGTGGGGCCGCGTAACCACCAGCATCGTGTGAGGCGCTACACGGCGACTGAGTCGCTCTCGATCACCTCCGCGACGTCGATCGTCGGACGCGTGATCGACGGAGCCACGCGTGCCGGCGCCGACAGCATCAACGGACCCGACTTCTCGTTCTCCGATCCATCCGCCGGAGTCGTGGCTGCGACAAACGCCGCGCTTGCGGACGCCCGCCGGCGTGGCGACGCAGCGGCGGCGTCGCTCGGCTACCGCGTGACAGGTGTGCAATCCGTCAACCTGAACCCACAATCGACTGTCGTGTCGCCGGTGACTGCCGGCGGCGCGGCCCCGGGGGCCACCTCCACCCCAACGACTCCGACGAACATCCACCCTGGCGCCGAGGAGGTCGACGCAACGGTCGCCATCGTCTACACGATCGCCCCCGACTGACCGACTACGCGGTCGTCGGGGATGGTCTGTAGTACCCCCACGTCTTCCGCGGATCGGCTTGAAAGCAGGTTCGCCGCTCGGCAGCGCGAAAGATTTCGCGCCAGATGACTGCGCTTACAGCACGCTGACCCAGCTCGCGCCCGGCTTCGACATCCTCACGGACGCCCGGCGCTTCACCACCGACTACCTCGCCGCGCAGCTCAGCCCCGCAGCGCTACGCAAGACCGCCACCGACGAACTGATCTCGTTGGTGCCGATGCTACGCCGGCTGCCGCGCCGGCTGGACCGGATCAGCGCCTCTCTCGAGCACGGGCGACTCGGCCTCAACGTCCGCCTGCTAGCCGACGAGGGCGACCGCCGTTACCTCACCGGCCTCGTGCACCAGCTGGTGCTCGCGTTTCTGGCCGCCTCCCTCGGCGTCATGTCCGTACTCATCCTTGGTCTTCACGGAGGGCCGCGGGTGACCCAGAGCGTGACCCTCTATGCGTTCTTCGGCTACTGCCTGCTCGTGTTCGCCGGCGTCCTCGCGCTACGCGTGCTCGTGCTCGTATTCCGGTCGGATACAGGCTGAGAGAGCCGCTGGACCACCTTCGAGAACGGCGGGTTCAGCCGAAGCTCCGGTCTGCCCGTGAGCCCCGTCTGACCGTCGCGGCTTGCTAAGCGCGACCCCAATGGGGAAGATCACATCGTGGGAGCCGCGCGGACATCGAGAGCGTGGGAACGGTATGCCTGGGCGGCGGGCATCGTTTACGTCATCGCGCTGCTGGCGGAGATTGTGGTCGCGCTCGGAGTCGGACTGACCCAGAACGACTCGGCAGTGAAGATCGCGAGCGGGCTCCACGAGCACCGCGACCGGCTGTTGGTGATCGCATGCCTCTCCGTCGTCTACGCCACCGCGGTTCAGATCACGTAGACCACGGCAGGAGGCGACGCCGGGGCGGGCGCCCACGGCATGGTCTCGGCTCGTGTTCTACGCCGCCCGGGCTCGTTGATAGGTGAGCAGTGCGGCTGCGCCGGACTGCTCGGTTGAGATGAGCTCCAGCTCGACCGGCGTGCCGTCATCGAACAGCCGTGTGCCGGCGCCGATGACCAGCGGGAAGACCTTCAGCCGGAACTCGTCCACGAGGTCGTGCGCGATCAAGGCCTGGGCGACGCTGGCACTACCAACGACGATCAGATCTTGGGTCACCTTGCGCGCGACCACCTCAGCGATGAGATCGCCCTGGAGCAGCTGAGAGTTCTGCCATTCGTCGACGCGCGTCAGTGTTCGCGATGCGACGAGTTTGGGAACCGTGTTCATCTTGGTCGAGAATGCGTCGTCACGCGAGGGCCAGAGCCGGGAGAACTGCTGCCAGGTCTGGCGGCCGAAGAGCAGCGCGCCGGTATCAAACAGCTCGCCGAGCTTGAACTTGTCGCCGGCGACGGCCTCGGGCCCGTAGCGGAAGGCCCATCCTCCGCGGTCAAAACCCCCTCTGCCGTCCGGATCCTCCATCACCCCGTCTATGGACACAAACTCAATGACGACGACGCGACCCATCCTTGCCTCCTCGGTTGTGTTGGGCTCGTAACGAACGGGAGGCCTTCGAGGGGACAGTCGTCGCCGATGCCGCAGAGCGTCTGTGCCGGAATTTCACCCCATAAGGGTGACGTGGGGTCACCCACCGGCCGTCGAGGATCTCGGGCGACAAGGTGATCAGAGTCGAGGCGCGCACAGGGCAGCCCACTGGCGCACATCGCATACGTAGACAGGAGATGGCTGATGGCTTTTGACACGCTGCTGGCGTTTGTTGGGGTCTATGACAGCGTCGAGGACGCCCAAGCCGACTATCAGCTGGTGCACGACCTCCATTCCGAGGCGGGCTTGATCGATGCCTGGGACGCGGCCGTCATCGAGCGTCGCGACGACGGCAAGGTCAAGATCATCAAGAAGCATGAGACGCCGACACGGGTCGGCGGTGTCCTGGGAGGCGGAGTCGGGCTCGCGACGGGGCTGGTCGTCGCGCTATTCCCGTTCGCGGCAATCGGAGGCGGGCTGCTTGCGGCGACGACCGCCGGGGGCGCGATCCTCGGCGCGGTGGCTGGTCATGCCGCGGCGGGGATGAGTCGCCACGACCTCATGGACTTGGGCGAGCATCTGGACGCTGGCACGGCCGGCCTCGTCGTGGTCGCCGTCTCGGACATGGGCGCCAAGGTCGAAGCCGCGATGAAGCGCGCGGAAAAGCTCCAACAGAAGGAGCTGAAGGCCGACACCGCCGAAATCGAGCGCGATGCCGCCTCCGCCTCCTAGGCCGCTGTCCACGGCGATGCTGGAGTCAGGTGCGCTACGCTGACAGAGTCAGATAGCGAGGGCAACCCGAGGGCGAGACCTTCATCTGAACGTCCCCTTGCCGCGAAAGCCGCCTGATCTTCTGATGGCCGAGAGTCCACCTACGGGTGGGCTTTCCGCGTTAATAGGCCCCGGCAGCCCGACGGCAGCGGATCAGGGCAGGATGTCGCTCAGCGTCGCGGTGAATCCGTCGCCCGACTCCTCGAGCTCGCCCTCGATGTGCAGGCGTGCCGGGCCGGTCTCGGTCCACAGGTCGAGGAAGTAGGCCCACCCCGGCATGTCCGGATCGTCGGACTTGGCGACCGCCTCGACCTGGTAGATCTCGCGCGGCGGCAGCACCAGCGACTCGGGGCAGTCATCCTCGACCCGACGGCGCAGGTCCTCGACTCCGAGCCGATCGCCGGACGCAACGCGGAGCTCCTCATACTCGCCGTCCACGACGAGGCCGACGACGTCCTCCAGAGCCCGGTACATCGGTTCGGGCATCAGCTCGAGCGATTCGACGGTCTCTCCCGGTCCGCCCAACTCGTGGCTCGGCGTCAGGTCCAACCGGCCGTAGAAGTAGTCCTCGCACGCCGCGCGCGCCTGGCGGCGGATGCTCTTGGACAACCCGGCGGCGCCGAGCGCGAAGCCGGCAGCGTCGATCGCCTCCTCGAGCGTTCCGTGGCGGCGCGTGATCTGCGCGGTGATCGCGCGACCGTGCTCGGTGTCGCGCGCCACCGACGAGCCGTCCAACAGGATGGAGGGAGCGTCGTGGCGGCTGTAGCCCGCGCTGGCCCGCACCGCAGAATGCAGGACGATGAGATGGTCGCCCATTACGGCCGCACGGACGATGAAGCGCCGGGCGTCATCCGGATCGGCCGGCTCGCCGGACGGGTGGTAGTAGCGCTGCCACGCTGTGCATCCTACGAACCACAGAGCCCCCGCGAGTACGAAAGGGCCGACGCGTTAGCTCGCTTGGAACTGCTCGGTCGATTCCGCGGTGAGGGGTATCACGCCGGTGACGCGTGTCCCTTCCCCGCGGGCGGCGTCGATCCTCAGGGATCCGCCTAGCGACGCGACCCGGTCGTGCATGTTGCGAATTCCGGCGCCGGCTGCGACCGTGCCAGCGTCAAATCCGGCGCCGTTGTCGGTGACCTCGAAGGTCAGTTCGCGACCGCGCGCTGCGATCCTGACATGCGCGGCGGTCGCGGTGTGGGCGTGCTTGTAGGTGTTCTGCAGAGCCTCAAGGCAACAGAAGTAGATCGCCCGTTCGACCTCGGGCCCGTAGCGGACGAGGTTCGCTCCGGAAACGGTCGTGGAGATCGGGGCGTCGCGGGCGATTTGTTTGAGTGCCGGGACTGGTCCGAAGACGGCGAGCCCGGGCGGGAAGACCCCCCGGGCGAACGCGCGGAGCTCGTCGATCGCCAACTGCACTTCGGTTCCCAGCTGGTTGAGCTGCTCGGTGGCATCAGGTGCCGCTTCGCCGGACCGCTCCGCCGCGACGTGAAGCTTGATCCTCAGCGCGATCAGCCGCTGTTGGGCTCCATCATGTAGGTCCCGCTCGATCTGCGCCCGGGCATCGTCGGCGCTCGCCGCCGCACGCGCCTGCGTGGCCCGCATCTCCCCGACCAGGTTCGCGACGTCCGCCGCGAGCCGCTGGTTCTCCAAACTCAGAGTCGCGTAGGACCCGATCACGTTGATGAACGCACTTTCCGCCTCGAGCGCCTGGTCATGAACGAGAGCGGCGACCACATGCCCGTCAGCGTCACGGAGGTTGGTCACGCCGCGACCTGCAGCCGCGACCGGGGCGTCTACGGGGCGCCCGTCGGCCGCCGCCCAGCGGTCCTCGGCGACCGGGTAGACGATCGCGAGGGTCGGGTCCTCAAACGCGTCGGCGAACGCGTCCCGCAGCCCGCCGGGCCGTGCGGGCGAACTGACCGTGGCGGCGAACCGGCGCAGCGATGCGCCAACGTACAGCCGCCACCTCAGCAGCCCGAGGAGGAACGCCAGGGCGATCGCCGGGAGCGCGAACGCCGCCAACCACCGCGCGACGGTCAGCGCCGGGGAGCCCGGGTCGAACCGGCGCACGGTCAGGCCGAAGGCGGTCAGCGCGATTCCGGCCGCTGCGACCGCCAGCACCGGCGTCAGCGTCCTGCGGCGAATCCTGCTCGCCGAGGCGATCCGCTGAACGAGGCGCGCCACGACCGCCAGGAACAGCAGCACAACCAGCAGCTCGCGAACTGGTACCACGACGCTTGCCACCACCCCTGGTTCGTGGGAAACGATCATGAACGCGTTGTGAGGGCAGTTCGCGGAGCAGGTCACCCAATCCCCAGGTGTCGGGTAGCGATCGACCAGCAACGCGGTCGGCAGCCACAGCACCGCCACCACGGCTACGAGCGTCGCCGCCAGCGCGCGGTCGACACGACCAACCAGCCGCCCGTCCGGAAAGGCGAGGATCAGGTACACGATCGCGGTCCAGCCGAGCCAGGCAGCGACGCGGCCAATGCTGTAGACGAGCGCCCGGTCGGCAACCGCGAAGGTCACCGCCAACCACACCGCCCCGCTCAGAATCAGCAAGGTACCCAGGCGTCCGAACGGCACCCCACGCCACGCATACAGACCAACGGCGACCGGCACCACCGCCACCACCACGCGGCCGACGGACTCGAGCTGCACCGCCCCGAGCGAGGTACCAGCGATCGGCGCCAGAGCGAACGATGCGGCCACCGCGACCACCGCGGCGATACCGACAACCAACTCCCTGCGAAGCCCCGGAGCGACGCGCGGGAAGGCCGCGGCCGCAACCGCAGTCATGAAACGGACCGCATCGCCAAAGCGAACCGCTCGGACGCGGCTGCGGTGAAACCCCGAACGAGCGGCGCCCTCCGACGAGCGCCGAGATATGTCCACACTCTTCCCAAGCTTGGCCCCGAATGTCCGGTGGGTCTAAGCACCCAAACCCGTACGAGGATTCTAACCGCGCACACCGGTGAGCGATCGACCAACGCGGCGCCGGGCGTTGGCTCAACCTGTGCCTGGGCTCAGTCCGTGTCGCCTTGGTCTCCGGACTCATTCTCGGTCCGAGGATGATTCTGGGGTTCGGGCGTGTGTTCCGCGTCGTTCGCCATGCGCGAGAAGGCATCGGCCGCCATCGGCGCGATCGCGGAGTCCATTGGGGGGACCTGCGCCCTGAACGCCCGATCGGCCGTCTCGTTCTTGGATGCAGGGATGCTGTCGGGGCCCGAGGTGGCTCCCGGCGTCGGCGCTGCCTGAGTCTGCGCGGACCCCGAGCGGGCGCCGATGGGGCCAGCGGGCACGGGGACCGCGCGATGGCGCAGCTTAGGCACAACCACCATCGCGATCGCGAGCAACAGTCCCAGCAGCGCGGTGACCACTGCGCTTGGGAACGACGTGCCCGTCTGTGCTCGCTCGGTGTGGGCTTCCGAAGGCGCGACCTTCACGTTGCCGCCTCCACGGCGACGAGGTGAGCTATGGGTGCGGAGGCTGGCGCTCGGGCCCGAGCTGGTGCTTGCAGCCCCCGGCGGCACGGACGACAGCGCGGGCAGGCCGGCGGCCGCGAGCGCCGGCGCCACCGCGGCCGGTGGCCCTGCGCATCCCGTCGTGGCGCTGCGCTCGAGCGCGCGGATGGCGAGGCGCTCGAGCCTCGCCTCGCGCCGGGCGCTCACGTGGAGAATGCGCGCCGTCGCTGGCGCGCTGCGCACCGGTCCGCGGAGACCCGCGCGCAACGACAGCAGGTGCCGCGCCCCACGATCAAGGGTTCCCAGGCAACCGCGCAGGCGAGCCACGAGACGACGCAGCCGGCGACTCTCGTGCGCCGCGGCGAGACGGCGCGCGCGGGGCGACTGGGGCCGAGAGGCTCCGCGGCGCCGCCCGGCCGTGGACGCTGCGACGTTGGCATCCGGCGCGACGGAGGCCGGGTCCCCCGCCGCTGCGGGCGTCGGCGCGCGTCCGGTTGCCCCACCCTGGTCCGCGGAGACGTTTGAGGCCGTCGTGCGCACATCCCCCGCCGCCGACGGGGTCCTCACCGACGGGACCGTGGCCGCCGGGGTCCTCACCGAGGGGGCCGTGGCCGACGGGGTCCTCACCGAGGGGGCCGTGGCCGACGGTGTCGCCGCCGAAGGGGTGGTGGCCGAGGGGACGGTTCCCGCCGGAGTGGACACGCGGGGAGTCGTGACCGAGGGCACGGTCACCGAGGGCGTGGTCGGCGTTGGAGTCGTCACCATCGGCGTCGTCACCGACGGTGTCGTCGCTACCGGCGTACTCACCGGCGGCACGGTCACCGATGGCACGGTCGCCGATGGCACGGTGACGCTCGGAACCGACAGATTCGGTGCCGCGCCGCCGGCCGCGCGCTGCGGCAACGTCGCAGCAACCCCCGTAAACGGCTGTGCGGCGAGCACTCCGAGCCCAGCTGCCGCGATTCCCACCACCACACTGCGTCGCTTTCCCATGGCCCGTCCCCTCACGTGGTCGCGAGAGGCAACAACGCCGATCGCCAACCAACAAAACTTGTCTATTGCTCTACATAGTTCCCCCGTTGTGGGACCTGGAATCAGGGGCGTTCAAGGTCCACCGGCCGCCCGGGGCCGCCGGCCGGCAGCAGCAGCCCAATCCGGGCGTCGGGTGGGCAGCGGTTGTCGAGCTCCCGACCGAGCCGGCGGCGCGCGAGCGGTCATAAGAAGTCGATAAGCCCGGGAAGAACCGCCGGCCTCAGGCATCGACGTAGGCGGGGACACCCCCACCAAACCAGGCAAGGAGATCTCACTATGACCCTGACAACGATGCGCCGCCTCGGTGCTATTACCCTGCTGATCGTCGGCGCCGTACACCTGCAGCAGTACCTCGCCGATGACTACTCAGTCCTGCCGACGATCGGGCCGCTGTTCCTGCTGAACGCGATCGGAGCCGGGATCGTGGCGATCGGCCTGCTCGCACCGATCGAGCGGATGCTCGGAGATCGGCAAGCCGATCTGGCGGCCGGCCTGCTCACCGTGGTTGCGCTGGCGATCGCCGTGGGCTCGCTTGTTGCGCTCTTCATCGCCGAGAGCCAGCCGCTCTTCGGCTTCATGGAGAACGGCTATGACACACCGATCCTGATCGCGATCGTCGCCGAGGCACTGACCACCATCCTGCTCGTCCCGGTGGCGGTCAGGCACTTGCAAGGGGCTGCGTCCGGTGATCGTCCGCCGCGTTCTCGGCGCGCGCTGAGCTCATAGGCGAGCGTGTGGGGGACCATCGGGTCGTGGTGGGGGTCGGTGTACTCCTGGATGTCGAGGTCCTTCTGCACCTTGCGACCAGCGTCGGAGAGGAAGGTCCAGTCGGTTGGCATAGAGTCCTCGTATGCGCGCGGTGGTGATTACTCAACACGGCGGGCCCGAGGTCCTCAAGGTCCAGGAGCGGCCCGACCCGCCCGTGGGGCCGGGTGAGGTGCGTATCGCGGTCAGGGCGGCGGGGATCAACTTTGCCGACACGCTTGCCCGGACCGGCCTGTACCCCGACTCGCCGAAGGTGCCGTGCGTGGTCGGCTACGAGGTGGCGGGCGAGGTGGAGTCAGTCGGAGACGGGGTCGAGTCGGTCAGCACGGGCGATCGGGTGCTCGCCGGCACGCGCTTCAACGGTCAGGCCGAGCTGGTCACGGTGCGCGAGAACATGGTCTACGCGTTGCCCGAGCAGCTTTCCTTTGAGGAGGGCGCGGCCTTCCCGGTCAATTATGCGACCGCTCAGGCGGGGCTGGTCGTGATGGGAGGGCTGAAGAACGGCGAGCGGGTGTTGATCCACGCTGCGGCTGGCGGGGTCGGGATCTCGGCAACGCAGATCGCCAAGCGCATCGGCGCCGAGGTGTTCGGCACCGCGTCGGCCTCAAAGCACGCTGCGATCCGCGAGCAGGGAGTGGACCATGCCATCGATTACCGCAGCCAGGACTTCGCCGAGGAGGTGCGCCGGCTCACCCACGGGGAGGGGATCGACGTGGCCTTCGACGCCCTTGGCCCGTCGAGCTTCCGCAAGGATTACCGGCTGCTGCGCCCGGGGGGCCGGTTGATCATGTACGGGGCCTCGGAGGTGCAGACCGGCGAGAGCCGGAGCGTCCCGGCCGCGCTGCGGACTCTGGCCAAGAGCCCGTTCTCGTCGATGCCCTGGTGGAAGGGGCTCGGGGTGATGAACGAGAACAAGGGCGTCTTCGGCCTCAACATGCTGTCCTGGTGGGACGCCGAGGGAAGCCTTGACCGGGTGATTGAACCGTTGATCCCGGCGCTCCAAGACGGGGAGCTCAAGCCAGTCGTCGCCGCGACCTTCCCGTTTGACCGGGCGCCCGACGCCCACCGCTTCATCGCCGAGCGGCGCAACATCGGAAAGGTCGTCCTGGTCCCGTAAACCGCGGCGGCGTCGATCAGCCACTGCTTTCAAGCGGTAGCGCTGACGGTTGCCCTGGCCCTTAGGTTGCCGCCTACTTATGCAAGAAACACGGCTTGGCCATGTAGGTCAGGACCGCAGATCCGCAAGCCGCGACCACGTCGGTCAGGGCGGGCTAGGGTGACCGCGGACCCGTCGAAAACCATGCTGATTACCGTGCGCCGGGCGGCACCGCTGGCGTGGGGATGGCGTTGTCGATGAGGACGGCTGCGATGGCGGCGGCGGTGGAGAAGGTTGTGGAGTTGAGGACTCGGCTGCGGGCCGCGGCGCCGTCCAGGAGCAGCGCCAGTTGCTCGCCGAGCTGTTCGGGGTTGGCGGCGCCGGCCTCGCGGGCGGTTTCGGCGAGCCGCGCGGCGAGTGCCTTCTTGTAGTCGCGGGCGTATACGCGTGCCGGGTGACCCGGGTCATGGATTTCGACGGCCGCTGCGATGAACGGGCACAGCGGCGGTTGGATGTCAAAGGCGGCGAGCAGTCGTTCGCGGGGCGTGAGGTCGGTGCGGTCGAAAACCTCGGGCAGGATGTCGGGATCGAATCGCCGTAGGTGTTCGGCGATCAGCTCGTCCTTGCCGGGGAAGTGCTGGTAAAGCGTCTGCTTGGACACCTTGGCCACCGCGCAGAGCTGGTCCATGCCGGTGCGGTTGATGCCTTGATCGCGGAACAGCTGTCGTGAAGCGCTGAGGATGCGTTCGCGCGCGCCCCTGCCGCGGCGCAGGCCTCGCGGCCCCTTCTCCAATTCCGTCATACGCCCAGCGTAGCTCGGTCGGTACTGGGCGGTGTGCATAGCCTCGGAGCTGATACGTTAAGCATACTGTTCGGTGTGTATAGCCTCGGAACGACTAAGCGACTGGAGTCTTTGTGGAACAGCTCGACGGCATGACCAGACTGGGTGGAAAGACCGCCGTGATCACCGGCGGCGCTACAGGCATCGGCCGCGCCGCGGCACAGCGCTTCATCAAGGAGGGCGCCTTCGTCTTCATCTTCGGCCGCCGGCAGGAAGCGCTCGACGCCGCTGTGGCCGACCTTGGGGCCAACGCCCGCGCGGTGCAGGGGTCGGTCTCGGATCTGGCCGACCTCGACCGACTCTATGCGGCGGTGAAGGCCGAGCGCGGAACCCTTGACATCGTCTTTGCCAATGCCGGGGCGGGAAGCCAGCTTCCGCTCGGCGAGATCGACGCCGAGCACCTTGACGAAATCTTCGACACCAACGTGAAGGGTTCGATCTTCACGGTCCAGAAGGCGCTCCCTCTGATGGGCGAGGGCGGTTCGATCATCCTGACCGGATCGAGCGCCGGCACCACGGGCGCCCCGGCATTCACCGCCTACAGCGCAAGCAAGGCGGCAGTGCGCAACCTCGCGAAGACCTGGGCGCACGACCTGAAGGGGACCGGCATCCGGGTCAACGTGCTGACGCCCGGACCGACGGCGACCGAACTCGCGAAGGAAGCGCTCGGCGAAGAAGGTCAGAAGGCCTTCGCCTCTATGAACCCGCTCCAGCGCATGGCCGAACCGGCGGAGATCGCAGCGGTGGCCGCCTTTCTCGCGTCGCCAGACAGCAGCTTCATGACCGCTAGCGAGGTCCACGTCGACGGCGGCCTAGCGCAAATCTGACGCACTACGCCCGGCCGGTCACTCCATTCGATATTCGGAGCCCGTAGGGCGTGGCAACACAAAAGGAGAACATATGAGCTATGCAATTATCGGCTTCGGCAACATCGGCCAAGCTCTAGCCAAGGCGTTTGCCCGAAGCGGCATCGAAGTATCCGTTGCAACCACTCGCGACCCGGAAAGCTTTGCATCCGCCGCGGCCGCGATCGGACCCGAGATCATTCCCACAACACTCGGGGAAGCGGTCAAGGCGGACACCGTCTTTCTGGCTGTCCGTTACGAATCACACGGGGATGTCGCGAAGGCGCTGCCGACCTGGACGGGAAAGACCATCATCGATGTGACCAATGCCTACGGCGTGCCCCCTGAGGAACTGGGAGGACAGCCTTCTTCCAGGGCCGTCGCGCAGGCCTTCACTGGTGCAAAACTGGTCAAGGGCTTCAACCATTTGGTCGCGTCCGTCCTCGACCAAGATCCGGCCGTGAACGGTGGCAAGAGAGTCGTGTTCCTGGCGAGCGACGACGACGACGCAGCAGCGGAGATCGGTGCGCTTGCGGAAAATCTCGGTTTCTCGCCGATCCAGCTTGGCGGGCTTTCGGACGGTGGACTGCTCGTCCAGGCGCGCGGAAATACCTGGGGTCAACTGATCTTCAAAGACTTGGTCACGTTTGACTGAGCTGCCGTGGCGAGGCACCTGCGCCGCGCCCGTGATGCCGCGCACAAGTTGCCGCGCGTCCGCCTCTGCATCGGGCCAAGCAAGCTTGACTGCATAGGTGTAGAGGTTGGGACAGCCGAACGTCGTGGCGGTGCTGCGTTCGGTCCTGACGAAGTGAGAGCTACGACGCGGCGCGTCGGTCGTCGGGCCGCGGCCGGGTGGCCCGGGCTGGCGTGGCCTGGTGTGGGACCACTCAGCCGATTCGCTCCGCCTTCCCGTCGACTGGATGGGTCACGACCTGGTCCCTGACGCGCGGTGCGTACCACCCGGGCGCGGGAGCGAGGCGGTCGGCCTCAGTCGGGCCCCACGAGCCGCGCTCGTACTCGTGAACGGGAGTGGCGTTGCCGAGGATCGGATCGACGATCCGCCAGGCCTCCTCGATTGTCTCCTGGCTGGCGAACAGGTCGCGCTCGCCGCGCAGCGCTGCGCTCAGCAGGCGCTGGTAGGGCGGGATGTTGTGCGCGGCCAGCCGCATTGCGGTCAACTCGATGTCCTCGACTACGAATCGCTCCACGCCCGGCTTGCGTGACTGCACCTCGAGGCCGATCACGATCTCGGGCTCGATCTGGAAGCGCAGCCTATTGCCGTGCGGGTGCTGTATGGGAAACAGCTTCTCGGGGGGCCGCTTTAGCTCGACAATGATCTCGGTCGCCTTTACGGGAAGGCATTTGCCCGCGCGCACGATGATCGGGACACCGGACCAGCGCCACGTGTCCACGCGCAGGCGGATCGCCGCGTAGGTCTCGACGGTCGAGCCAGGGTCGACGCCGTCGGTGTCGCGGTAGCCGCGATACTGGCCGCGCACGACGTCTTTCGTGCTCAGCGTGCGGACCCCCCGCAGGAAGCGGGCCTTCTCCTCACGGACCGCCTCGTCGTGATGACCGCTGAACGGGTCCATGGCGAGCAGCGTGAGCACCTGGAAGAGGTGGTTCTCGACCACGTCGCGAATCGCGCCGACACCCTCATAGAACGCGCCCCGGGTGGAGACGTCAAAGTCCTCGGCCATCGTGATCTGGATCTGGTGCACGTGCTCGCGGTTCCAGATTGGTTCGAGGAACGTGTTCGCGAAGCGGAAGAACAGGATGTCCTCGACCGGTGACTTGCCGAGGTAGTGATCGATGCGGAAACACCGCTCCTCCGGAAACATCCGGTGCAGCGCTTGGTTCAGCGTCCGCGACGACGCCAGGTCGCGCCCGAACGGCTTTTCGACGACGACCCGCCCCCGCTCGGCGAGACCGACGTTGCCCAATTGGTCGATGACCGTCGGAAAGAGCTCAGGCGGGATTGCGAGGTAGTGGACCGGGCAGCGCGCGCCCCCGAGCGCGTTGCGCAGCTTGACGTACGTCCCGGGGTCGTCGTATGTGCCCCAGACGTAGCGCACGAGCATCGAAAGTTTCTCGTGAGCCGCTGGATCGAGTCCCTCCGTGCTGGCCGTCAGGCTATCCCTCATCCGCTTGGCGAGCTTCTCAGCAGTCCAGTGGTCACGTGCTACGCCGACGACCGGCACCTTCAGCTCATCCGCCTGGACCATGCGCTGCAGCGCGGGAATGATGTGCTTGAACGCCAAGTCGCCAGTGATCCCGAAGACGACGATCGCGTCCCCCTGCTCGCGCTTCCGGTTCACAAGACCCGGCCGTCGTGGCCGCCAGACCGCACCCGCGACTGACGACCGCGTCCCAGGGAAGTCAGACGACCACTACGCGAGAAGAGGCGGGCACAGCCCGCGCTGACCGCGCCACGGCGTGACGCTCCGCCGAGGTCGAATCTGACGACAATTATCACTGAGACCCCGAACCCTAAAGCATCGATTCGCGCGCACCACTGCGAGATAATGACGCACGCTCGTGCGACCACGACAGGTTGCAGTTGGTGTGAAATCACCACACAGCGGTGGACTGGCTGCTTCCGTCAACAGAGCGCCGACCGTCACTCTCCTGCTGGGCAGGCTCGCCGTCCGTCCCGTCATGCCGTGCTCGTGCCAGACGGCGTGCTACGAGGTCCGCGCGCTCAGCGCGGGGTGATCGTCGCCGACGACCCCGCGAAGATGACGGTGGGGGGCTCGACTTGGGGGCAGGCTAACTGCCGTCGCCACCCAACGCCGTGGTGATCTCGGCGATCGCCTGCTGCTCGGCGTCGCTGACGCTCTCGCCGTGCTCGCGGTGGGCGTTGGCGACCTTGCCGGCCAGTGTGAGGATGAAGCGCCGGTAGTCGCTGACCTCGTCCGGGGTGGCCTTCGTCTCCAGCAGAGCTACGGCGTCGCGCAGGTGCTGCAGACCGCCCTGCTTGAGCTCCTCGGGCGAGTGGTAGTGGGTATGGTCACGCTCGGGCTTGGCGGCGGTGATCTCGTCGAGGAGTTCGCTTTCACCGTGCTCCTGGCGCGCCTCGGTGTAGGCCTTGGCGATCGCGATGGTCTCACGGAACGTCCCGCCTTTCTGGGCCGTCACGACGATCAGACCGGCGCTCGGGGGCGCCTCGAGTACGAGCTTCCACTCATCCTGCGTGAAGTCAGCCTTCCCAGTCATTCGCGTAGCTCCTCTGCGGATCGACGAGTCAAAAAAGTCCTCCCCCTTCTGCGCAGGATCGCAGGTCCGACCGCCGTCACGCTCTGCAGCGGCACCGCGCAGCCGCTCGAGCCGGTGCGGTGATCTCCGGCGACCTCCCCGCCAGCGGAAACCCCGCCGAGATGCGGTGGGTCCGCTTCCTCGGTTCAGTGCCGCTTGTCGTGTGGCGCGACGTGTGCGATTCTGGCCGTCGTGGGGACGATGGTCCGGGAGATACTGATGGGCAGTCTTGGGGAGCTTCGCTACGAGCCCGTCGACAAGCGGATTCGCGGCCTGATCGGCGGTCAGGTGATCATCGATACAGATCGTGCGCTGCTGGTCTGGGAGCCCAAGCGGGTCGTACCCAGCTACGCGGTCCCGATTGAGGAGCTCGAGGGTGTCACGAGTTCTCCTGCGGAGGCCGCGGCCGACGGGTCGGCGTCATCCGAAGTGGTTGTCCCTCATCTCGGGGACCGCCCCGTCTATGACCCGAGCGTTCCGTTTGCCGTACACACCGCCGAGGGAGCAGTGCTCGACCTGCGCGTTGCCGGCGCCGAGCGGCGAGGCGCGGCCTTTCGACCTGCGGATGACGCATTGAGCCAGTACGTGATCGTGGACTTCGCTGCCTGTGACGAGTGGTTTGAAGAGGACGAGCGCAACGTCGGGCACCCCCGCGACCCGTTTCACCGCATTGAGATCGTCCACAGCTCGCGGTCGGTGCGGGTTGAGCGCGACGGCGAGCTGCTGGCCGCATCCACGCGACCGTACCTGCTCCTGGAGGCTCCGTTGCCTGTCCGCTACTACCTACCACCCGAGGACGTCAGCGAGGCAATCCTGCAGCCCAGCTCCACCCGGACGCTCTGCGCCTACAAAGGGCAGGCCACCTACTGGTCGCTGGAGAACGAGGCCGACATCGCGTGGAGCTATCCCGAGCCTCTCCGCGAAGCCGCCGAAGTGACCGACCGCATCGCCTTCTTCAACGAGCGGGTCGACCTCGTCGTGGACGGAACACGCTTGGAGCGTCCCGTCACCCCGTGGTCGCGGCGCTAGCGCGGCGCGATCGTCAGCAGCGCCGCGCTCGCTCCCGGGATCCGGACGCGGTAGGCGCCATGCCAACGTGCCACATGCTCGATCTCGGCCTGCCCGGACGGGAGGCCAACGGTGCTCGTCCCCGTGAAGCTCTGCCCACCGATGGTGACGCCAGTCCGAGCGCCAAGGCTTGGTGCGAGCAACCGTTCGACGGTCGCAGCGGCGCCCCCGCCCACGCGTATCGCCAGCGTGCGCCCTCGTGGACCGGTATTGATCAGGACCACATGGACCCGCCCCCCGGGGGCGCGGGTGGCCCACGCGTGCACTCTTGCTCGCTGGGGGCCGGCGACTGACAGAAGTCGTGATCCCGCGGGGGCCGCCTGGGCGAACATCCGCATCCCGTAGTACTCGGGGTAGGCGACGGCGCTCCAATCGCCATAGGCATCGTGGAACTTGAACAGCGCGTAGGGCGAACCCGCGTAGGTGTGAATGTTGACGCCGTCGGCGCCCGTGCGGGCGAACGCGAACAGTGTCTGCAGGACCCACAGCGCGGAGGCGAATGACTCGTCCACCGCGGGTGCTCGACCACAGGAGATCGTGTTGACCTCGTCGATCCGGACCTGGAGGCCGTGCGCGTGCGCAAGGGCGATATCTGCAGCGACGCTGTCGGCGAGGCCACTCGTGGCCGCCGGTGTGAGCAGATGTCCGATCGTCGGGTATCTGCGAGCCCGGGGTGCCACGTAGCAGAGCTGCAGCGGATAGCGGTGAAGCGTGACGATCCGGACCCGTGGCTCGGCGGCAATGAACCGGCCGACGTACGCCATCCATTTCCGCGAGCCTGCCGCGGGACCGGCCAGCGGGACCCGAGGGAGCGAGCTGGCGATCCTCGAGAACTCCCGCAGGTACTCGGCGATGTTCCAGCCTCGTGGGCGTCCGGGCATCTTGCGCCCGTGGACGTGGTACCAGGTGAAGGCGCTGTAGAGCTCGGGCTCATTGCCGAGCTCGAGCGCCTGCACCCAACGGCGTCCGATCGCCGACACCAGCCGCGTGGCCTCCACGCGTGCCGGCGCGCCACTGTCGGCCTCGAGGTCGATGCCGAGCGTGACACGTGCGCCGGTCGAGCGAACCAAGGTCCTCGCGACCGCACCCCACCTGGCATTGAGCCGGATGTAGGCCCCGAGGGGCTTGCGAACCCCCCGCGCCGGCCACCATGCCCGGTCGGTGCTGTCGCCTCCGATCCGCAGCTGCGGAGGCTCGCCGGGGGAGAGCTCCCTCACCAGGCGCACGAAAAGCGGATTGATCCTCCTCGGATCGCGCCCGCCGTACTCCTCGATCGCGCGGTACTCGAGCGAGAGCCCCATGAAGCCCCTGGCCAGCGGGCGCGCATGAATCGGCGCGCCCACCGTCACCACCATGGAGCGACCAAACGATGCCGCGCGGGCGCGATCGGCGGGCGCCAGGCGCCCCGAGCCGATCGCCCCGAGGAGCGTCGCAGCCACCGCCGCCAGAGCGACTGTGACCGTAAGCCGCACTGGCCGGTGCCAGGTCTGAGCGCCGGAGCGGCGCGGGGAAGGAACCACTCGACGCATCAACGCGAAGGCCTCTGAGATCCAAGGTGCCACGAACGGCCCAGGGGCCGTTAGGCCCGCGGGTGGCTCGAACATAGCCCGAACCAGCGCCCCGAAAACCGCACGGCGCCGCGGCTAACCAAGTGGACACAGGATGCGAGCAAGATCTCAGTCCGGCACCCGTCGTGGCGGCACAAGTCCGTGGAGGGTCGCGCCTCTCTCTCGCCCGCCGGAGGGCTGGTCGCGTCCGGTCCCAGACGTAGTCGTCAGCCAGGCTCGGCGCCCGCGTCGCTGCGACCGTCGAAGCCGACGAGCTCAGCGCGAGCCGATCGCGACTGACCGTCGCTCTCGATGTATGACCGCAGCTCGGCGATCAGCGGTGAACCGCTCACCGACGGATGGCAGGGCAGCCAGCTGGGCGATTGGAACGCGGTCGTCAGGTCCGCCTTGGCCTCCCTCGGACGGCCGGCGATCACAAGCTCCAGGGCGCCCATGCCACGCCCGGTGTGCACGTTGACGGTCGTGATCTCGGTCAGCGGAAACGTCGCGGCCTTGGGTCCGAGCCACGCCCCGGCCAGGAGCCCGGGTTTCAGCATGACGATCCGCCGCCCGGTCACGATCATCGCCTGCTTGGAGCGGCCCCGGATGACTGCGACGAGCTCTTCATCGGGCCCAAGAGTGCGCTCGGCCAGCTTACGAGCCTTCTTGTCAAGCTCCGCGAGCGTCGGCGTCATAGCCCGTCACCTCCGGCGCGCGCGGCCGTCAGTCACGAGTTCGCAGACGCCACCTGAGTCAAGCGATTGTCCGATCACCGGGCGCGAACTCTACCCCGGTCAGGTCGATCGCCGGGTGCGCTGACCGGTTCGAGGGCATGTGCCACGATCGGCGAGATGCCCACGCCTGAGTCCGAGCCGTTGCTCTCTTCGCCCGCGAGCGCTACCCGACTTGGTCACGACCTCATCTCGGCGCCGGATGGGAGGGTCAGCCGCAATCGCCTCACGAGGCGGGTCGCGATCCTCACCGGGGTCACGTTCATCTTCGCCGGCCTGGTGAAGTTCGTCTTTCATCATTGGGAGCTGCACGCCTTCCGCAGCTTCGGCCTTCCGTGGCCGTCGGCGCTCGAGATCTTCGCCGGAGCACTCGAGATGGTCGCAGGACTCCTACTCGTGCTGCGCAGAGCTGTCGTGCCGGCCCTCACTCTGCTCGCCGCCACCATGGTCGTCGCGATCATCTCCTCGGGCATCGGACACGGCGACGTGATTCCCAGCCTGACCCTCGCCCCGGCTCTGCTGCTGGCGACGGTGTTCCTGCTCGTCCGGAGCCTCGGGCCCACGGGCGCGGACCAGGCGTAGCGGCCCCGGTCATCCCGTCGGCCGGGCAGGGTCGACGGGATGGTGCCTACTGGGCGGGTCGGCGGTTGTAGAGATACCTGGCCCACAGATAGCTGGCGGCCGTGATCGCGAGGCACCACACGATCGCCTTGACGCCGGCGCTGCCGACGTGCTGGTCTGTGAGCAGGCTGCGCACGGTGTCGGTGATTGGGGTGAAGGGCTGATTCTCGGCGAACCAGCGCAGGCCGGCGGGCATCGAGGCGACGGGCACGAAAGCGCTGCTGAGGAACGGCAGGAGGGTGAGGAACATCGGTAGGTTGCTCGCGGTCTCGACGCTCTTCGCGACCAGGCCAAGAGCGACCGACAGCCAGATCAGCGCGACGGCCAGCAGCACGAGGATCCCGAGGGCGGCCAGCCAGCGCAGCGGGCCGCCGGCGGCGTGATAGCCGATCAGCAGCGCCACGGTGATGGTGCCGGCGAGGCTGATCAGTGTGAGAACGAGGCTGCTGGCGACGTGGCCGGCGAGCACGGCGGGTCGCCAGATTCGCATCGTCTTGAAGCGGGCGATGATGCCCTCGGTCATGTCCTTGGCCACGGAGATGGCGGTGATCTGAGCGGCGCCGACGACGGTGAACAGCAGCATCCCGGGGGTGAGGAAGTTGATGTAGGCGCCGCGGCCGCCACCAAACCTGATTCCGTCGCCGAGCGTGCCGCCGAAGACGTAGACGAACGTCAGCAGCAAGATCACCGGCATGAGGATCGGAAACAGCGACAGCCCGGGGTAGCGCTGCAGGTGGCGCAGGTCGCGCCGCAGCATGGTGGTCGAGTCGCGTAGGGCGTATGTGTTGCTCATCGGTAGGCCTCCTCTTCTGTTCTCGTCTCCGCGGCGCGAGCGTCACGGCCCGTGAGCGAGAAGAACACGTCGTCGAGATCGGGGGTGTGAATCGCCAGATCGACAACGTCGACACCGGCCTCATCAAGGTCGCGGAGCACGCGACGCAGGGTGGCGACGTTGCCGTCGGTGGGGATTTGCAAGCTCGGCGAGTCCCCGTCGGTGACCGGCAGTCCCAAGGCGTCGCCGGCCACGACTTGCGCCCCGGCGTCGGCGAAGCGGACATCGATGCGGCCGCCGGGAATTCGCTGCTTGAGCTCCTGCGCGCTGCCCTCGGCGACCAGCCGTCCGCGATCGAGGATCGCCACCCGGTCGGCGAGCTTGTCGGCCTCGTCGAGGTACTGCGTGGTGAGGAACACCGTCGTGCCGTCGTCGACCAGGCTCTCCACGATCTCCCACACCGTGCGACGGCTGCGCGGATCAAGGCCGGTGGTCGGCTCATCGAGGAAGATGACCTGCGGCGCGCCGATCAGGGTCATCGCCAGGTCGAGGCGGCGACGCATCCCACCCGAGTAGGTCATGGCGATCCGGTCGGCGGCATCGGCCAGCTCGAACTGCTCGAGCAGCTCGTCGATGCGCTCTCGCGCGGGCGCGCGCGGGATATGGTTCAGGTCGGCCATCAACGCCAGGTTCTCTCGCCCGGTCAGTAGCTCGTCGATGGCCGAGAACTGACCGGTCACCCCGATCGCCGCGCGGACCGCGTCGGGCTCGCGCCTGACGTCGTGTCCGGCGACCCGGACGGTCCCGTGATCGGCCTCGAGCAGCGTGGCGAGGATCCGCACCATCGTCGTCTTGCCCGCCCCGTTGGGTCCCAACAGCGCGAACACGCTGCCCTGCTCGACGGCGAGCTCGAGTCCGTCGAGGACGACGTTGTCCCCGAAGGACTTGCGCACATCGACGGCGCTGATGGCCGGTGAGGATTGATCTGTCATGGCTTTCTTTCCGATCGAAACTCGTGATTGACCTGGTTGCAGGGGCCGCAAAGCTCAGGAGGGCAACTCGCCCGAGGCACGGAGTGCGTCACGACGCGCCTCCCACTGCTGTCGAAGAACTTCGGTGCTCTCGACCAGGAACTCTGCGAAGGCCACGAGCTCGAGCAGCTCCGCCCGGCGCTCCGGCGGGGCATCGCTCAGCACCTCGAGGCCCTCCCGAGCCAGATCACCGAGCTCCTGGTACTCCGTAATGTCAAACCCCCGCGCTTGCGCAGAGGAGAAGTCAATCCGGACGCGGTCCATCCGCTCTCCGGCAGCCCGCGAGCGCCGGATCGAATCGGTCCGCTCCAGCACGCTCAGCGCGCCGGTGATCGCACTGCGGCTCGCCAGCAGCGCCTCGCTCAGCTCGGCAATCGTCTGGTCGCGTGGCTCGCATACCAGCAGGTAGCCCAGCACGCGTCCGACCATCGGCGGGAACGCGTAGCGGCGGGCGTAAAAGCGGCCCATGTGGTCGGCATATGTGATCTGGTCATCGCGTGGCATGCGCCTGTTATAGCACATATCGCGCAGATCACACAAATTTGTGTTATCTCAGTCTTCCGTCGCCTCGGTCGGGGATCGTTGGCGCGTTAGGCTGCGCGCATGCTCTCCGACCGTTTCCGGGCCGCTGTCGAACGAGGCGACCTCGATGAGGCGGCCGAGCTGTTCAGCGAGGACGCGACGTTCCGCAGCCCGGTTCTGTTCAAGCCGTATCAGGGGCGAGATCAGATTGCGAAGATCCTTCAAGCGGCCGAGCGGGTGCTCGGGGTTGGCAACGGGTTTCGCTACGTCCATCAGCTCGAGGATCCCGTCGATCGCGTCGCGATCCTTGAATTCGCGACCGTTGTCGACGGGAGGGACGTCGAAGGAATCGACAAGCTCACCTTCGACGATGCCGGGATGATCACCGAGCTCAAGGTGATGATCCGGCCGGCATCGGCGCTGCAGCAGGTCGGCGCGAAGATGGCCGAGGAGTTCCCGAAGGTCGGGCTTCGCCTGCCTGGCTGAGCCCGCACCGTCGGCCTTCCTCGTCCCAGTCAACCTTCAGCTCTGAGGCAGCGACCACATCGGCCTCGGCCGGACCGGTGCGCCCGCCTGCTTGACTGGAGTGTTGGATGACCGACAAGGCCGAGGAACCGCCGCCCGAAGCGCGAAAGCTGCCGACCGGGCGGATCGCGCGGACGGCTCGGGTCGGTGGCCTGGTGACCAGCCAGGGGGCACGGTGGGCGGGCATGCGGACGGCCAACCGGGTCCGCTCGCCGGAGCGCGCCGCGGCTGCGCAGAGCGAGCGCACCGCTGCGCTCGTCAAGCAGCTCGTCGACCAGCTCGGACAGATGCGCGGGGCGGCGATGAAGGTGGGGCAGGTGCTCTCGATGGTGGAGTTCGATGGCCTGCCCGAGGACGAGCGTGACGCGTTGCAGACGAAGCTGGCCGAGCTTCGTGATGATGTCCCGCCGGTCCCGTTCTCAAAGCTCGAGCGGTTGCTGCGAGACGAGTTTGGCGGGCCGCTCAACCGCGTCTTCGCTGAGTTTGACGAGCACGCGTTCGCGGCCGCGTCGATCGGCCAGGTGCACCGGGCGACGACGCTCGACGGCGATGAGGTGGTCGTCAAGGTCCAGTACCCGGGGGTCGCCGAAGCGGTCGAGACCGATCTCCGCAACGCGATGCTGCTGCTGCCGCTGGTCAAGCGGCTCGCGCCCGGCCTGGATGTGAGGGCGCTCGCCTCGGAGCTGCGTGACCGGATCGCCGAGGAGCTGGACTATGAGCTGGAGGCGCAGAACCAGCGCCGGATCGGGCGTCTGCGTCGCGGCCACCCGTTCATCTCTGTGCCCAGGGTCAACACGGAGCTCTCGACACGCCGGGCGCTCGTCTCGGAGTACATCGCGGGCGAGCGGTTCGAGGTGGTCCGCCGGCTCGAGGAGCCCCAGCGCGACAGCTATGGGGAGATCGTCTTCCGCTTCTACTTCGGTCTCCTGTACCGCGACCGGATCGCGCTGGGCGACCCGCATCCCGGGAACTACCTCCTGCGCCCTGACGGGCGCGTCGGCTTCCTGGACTACGGGCTGCTGCGCAATGTCGACGCCGCGCGGGTCGCCGCCGAGCGAGGGATCGCCGCGGCCGTCCGTGCCGGCGATGCGGCGGCGCTGAAGGCCGCGCTCATCGCGGGCGGATATCTGCGCTCTGACCGGGCGGACCTGGTCGACGAGGAGCTGGCGCTGAAGCTGATGCGTCGCGCGACGCGGTGGTACGCGGTTCCCGGTCAGCGCCGCTTCTCCGGCGAGCACGACCGGCGCGACCGCGAGCGGGGTCCGGTCGACGAGCAGCGCCAAGCCCAGGTGAGGGAACAGCTCAGCCAATTCACCCTGCCGGCCGAGACCGCTCTGATCCGGCGAATGCACGCCATCGTCGGCGTCGTGCTCGGTCAGCTTCGAGCCGGGGCGGATTGGGGCGCGATCGCCGCCGAGTACCTCCACGGCGAACCGCCGGCGACACCGCTCGGGGAAGCCGAGGCCGAGTACTTCATGACGAGAGTCGCCCCGGCCGCCTGAGGCTGCCAACGCGGCGCGCGCTGATTGACGGCCGTGGATGGCAGGACTACGATCGAGCCCGCGAGGCGGAGGCGCATCAACCGGGACGGGTGGTTGTGCAGGTGAGACGAGCGCTGACAGTGAGGGCGGTGGCCGTACTCCTGACCGCCGGCTTGGCGCTCGCCCACAGTGGTCAGGCGTTCGCCGGCGCGCGCCCCTTCGGGGTCGGGACGACTCTTGTCGGTCACGCCGGTCCGGTGAGCAGCGTCGCGTTCAGCCCCAACGGGCGCACCCTCGCCGCCGCCACCGAAACCGGGACCGTCCAACTGTGGGACATCACGCGCGACAGATTGGCGGGGACGCTCACCGGCCTGCAGCACATCGTCGATAGTGTCGCGTTCAGCCCGAACGGACGCATCGTGGCGGCCGGAAGCAGAGGCGGGGCGGTTCGTCTGTGGGACGTGCCAAGGCGCCGCCAACTCGGAGCTGCACTCAGGGCGCACTCGGGCTCGATCTACAGCGTCACGTTCAGCCCGAACGGACGCATACTTGCGGCTGCGAGCGCTCACGGGACAGTCCAGTTGTGGGATGTGACCAGCCACAGACTGCTCGGCCAGCTCGACAATCATGCCCGCGCCATCGCCGGCCTCGCGTTCAGTCCCGATGGGCGCACGCTCGCCGCCGGTGACGTCCGAGGAACCGTCGTGGTGTGGGACGTGCACAACCGCCGTCAGGTCGGAGTGCCACTGCAGACCCATCATCTTGTCAGCAGCGTTGCCTACGATCCCGACGGCCGGACGCTCGCCGCCGGCAATGGCGACCAGGGAACGGTCGGCCTGTGGGATGTACAGAGCCGGCACTTGGACCGGACGCTGCGCACCGGCCGCAACGACGCACCCGTCAACAGTGTCGCGTTCGCTCCCGACTCACGGCTTCTCGCCACGGGTAGCGCGACCGGGGCCGTCCAGCTGTGGAGCCTGCCGGCAGACCACCAGCTCGCGACGCTCAACACCGGCACCGGCAACGTCTTCAGTGTTGCCTTCAGCCCCGATGGGCAGACGCTCGCCGCCGGCGGGTTCAACGGAACGATCAGGGTCTGGCGACACGTCGCGTAGAGCTCGGCGGCGCAGCCGTTCGCCGACGTCATCGACCCGAGTACAGGAGCACGACGGGTCCGGCCGCGCGGCAATGTCGAGAGACCGTCGCCAGCTCCGACCATGGGGCACGTGAGACCCCCAACCACGAGGAGCATGCCGATGCTCACCCTGTACGAGCACCCCTTCGCGCTCTATTGCCAGAAGGTCCTGATCGCGCTGGACGAGCTGGGCGTCGTCTACGAGCCGCGCGAGGAACAGCGCGACTTCGACCGCGCCGAGCTGGCGGAGGTGTGGCCTCCCGCCTCGATTCCGGTCCTGCGCGACGGCGACCAGGTGATCGCCGAGTCGTCGATCATCATCGAGTACGTCGCCGGACCCCGGCTGGTGCCTTCCCTGGAGGCTCGCCTGTGGGACCGCATCTGTGACCAGTACGTATCCAATGCAGTGCAGGCGATCGTCGCCGACGCGATCGAGGAGCGCTCCGACGAGCGCGCGGCCGGCCGGTCGCGCGGCCGGCTCGACATGGCCTACGGCATGCTCGAGGCGCAGTTGGCCTTGACCGAGTTCATCGCCGGCGACACGTTCACGATCGCCGACTGTGCCGCCGCGCCGGGCCTGTTCTACGCCTTGGCGATCCACCCCTGGGACGAGGGCACCCAGCCGCAGTTGACGCGGTATTACCGCACCCTCGCGCAGCGCCCGTCATTCGCCAAGGTCATCGCCGACGCGCGGCCCTATCGGCACCTGTTCCCCCTGCCGTGGCCACCGGACTTCGACCGCTACCACTGACCCACGCAACGCCTCACCCGGCGGAGGCTGTCGGAGCGCTGACGTGCCACGGTAGCGGCGCGAGCGACTGAGCGTCTGCCCTACCGGACGCCCCCGTCAATCGGGTATGTTTGCCCGTGAAGCGCCGCGCCCGCGGTGCTGGCAGCTCCAGCGGTCAACCAGGAGGGCCTGGACGAGGGGCAGCTTTGACGCCAGATGAACGCCTAGCCCAGCTTGGCCTGGTCCTGCCGCCACCGCCCCAGCCACCGCCCGGAGCGGAGTATGTGCAGTACAGGCGGGTCGGCAAGATGCTGTACCTCGCCGGCCACGGTCCGATCGACGGCGGTCAGGTCACGACCGGGCAGGTGGGCGGGAGCCTGACGCTCGAACAGGGCGTGGCGGCCGCAGAGCTGACCGGGCTGTCGCTGCTGTCGACGATGCGCGCGGCCGTCGGGCTCGACGCGATCGACGAGCTGGTGAGCGTCCTCGGCTTTGTCTACGCGGTACCGGGATTCACGCAGCAACCGACGGTGATCGACGGCTGCTCGAACCTGTTCGTCGAGGTGTTCGGAAAGAAGAAGGGAACGCACACGCGGTCGGCGATCGGCGTCGCCTCGTTGCCGTTCGGCATCCCCGTCGAGATCGAATGTGTCGCCCGGCTCAAGGAGAAGGGATGACCGCCCTCGAGTCGCCGCCGCCCCAATCCCCCCCGTCGGGCGCGACGGCGTCGCGCACGGTCCAGCTGGCCAACGTCACCCCGGCTCAGCTGCTCCTGCGCTACCTGGCGATGGAAGGCGCGACCACGCTCTTCGGCGTCCCCGGCGCCGCGATCATGCAGATCCTCTACGAGCTGCGGGTCCAGTCTGACACCTTCCGCTACGTGGTGACCCGCCAGGAGACCGGTGCGGCCTACATCGCCGACGGCTACGCCCGCGTGAGCGACGGGCTCGGGGTCGTGCTGGTGACCTCCGGTCCCGGGGCGACGAACGCCCTGACCGGCACCGTCAACGCCGACACCTGCGGCACCGCTCTGCTGACGATCTCCGGCGAGATCAAGGAGATGTTCTTCGGGATGGCCTACCTGCAGGAGGGCGCCGACCTCAGCCTGGACGTCAACGAGGTGTACGCCGCCGCCTGCGCCTACAGCGCGATGATCGACAACTCGGCGAACTTCTGCACCCTGTTCGAGCAAGCGCTGCGAGACGCACGCTCGGTGCCACGGCGGGCGGTGCACGTGAGCCTCCCGCTCGATGTGTCACAGCAACTGATGACGACCGTCACCGTCCCCGCACAACCCGCCAACTACCGTGCCGCGCCCAAGGCCGGCCCGGACGGGAACACCACGGACAAGGTCCTCGCCGCGCTGCTCGAGGCCCAGCAGCCGGTGATCATGCTCGGCAACGGCGCCCGCAGGGCACTCCGCGGCTCCCGGAGTCAGCACCTCACGGATTTCGTGGAGAAGTTCGAGATCCCGGTGATGACCACCCCGGGCGCCAAGGGCATCTTCCCCGAGAGCCATCGGCTGTCGCTGCGCAACTACGGGCTCGCCGGCTGCCGCTGGACCACCTCATACCTCAGTGGCCCTGACGGAGGCCACCCGTTCGATGCGCTGCTCGTGATCGGCTCGAACCTCGGCGAGCTGGCGACGACCGTCACGGTCCCCTACACCTACAGCCCCGCGCTGCTCCCGCACGGCCCGTTCATCCACGTCGACGCCAACCCCGAGGTGATCGGCCGCACGTTCCCGGTGGACCTCGGGATCGTGGCCGACGCGGGCGCGACGATTGACGCGCTGCTGCACGCCGCCAAAGGCAAGCCGGTGCCGAACTCCGCGGCGGCGCGCAAGCGGCTGATCCATGAGATCAAGAAGGACGTCGCTCCGGCCCCACCGCCACCCCCCGAGCCGACCGCCGGGACCGTGCACCCGATCGCGCTGATGTACGCGCTCAACCGGTGGCTGCCATCCGGCTCGCACGTGTTCTTCGACTGCGGCAACTGCGTGGGATGGTCGCTCGCGTACCTGGAGGTCGATCCGCCCAGCGAGCTTCACTCCTCGCTGTCGATGGGTCCGATGGGCTTTGCCGTCGGCGCCGTGATCGGCGCCAAGCTGGCCCTGCCCGACAGCCCCTGCGTCGCCATCTGCGGCGACGGAGCGTTCGTGATGCACGCCGGCGAGGTCGCGACGGCGGCGCAGTACGGAGCCAACGCGATCTGGGTGGTCCTGGCCGATGCCGATCTGGCCATGGTGAGCCAGGGCATGGGGCAGTTCTACCCCGGGATGAACTGGACCGACTACTACCAGAGCGGCGCACCGGATCTCGCCGGCCTGGCCACCTCACTCGGTGCCAAGGCCACGTCGGTGACCGACGGCGCGGCGCTTGGCACCGCGCTGACCGCCGCCCTCGCGGGCGCCGCGAGCGCTCCGCAGGTCGTGGTCGTGACGGTGGACCCGGCGGCAGAGCCTCCGTACTACGTTCCCGCGGCGCCGAAGCCCGGCGAGCCGACGTGACGACGCTCGAGGCGGGTCACGATTCGCTGATCGGGTACGTCCCGCCGAACGTCCGCAGGCGGCTCGCCAACGGCCTGCCGGAGCTGCCGTTCGAGGAGCGGTTCAGTGGCGCGGTGCTGATCGCCGACATCTCCGGGTTCACGCGGATGACCGAGCAAGTGATGAACCGCGGCCCCGAGGGCGCGGAGACGCTGTCGGACCTGCTCAATGGGTACTTCGGGCGCCTGATCGGCTGCGTCGACGACCGCGGCGGCGAGGTGGTGTCATTCGCCGGCGATGGGCTGATCGCCGCCTGGCCCCAGCGGTCCGGCGAGACGCTCGCCGATGTCCTGCATCAGGCGACGGAGTGCGCGCTCGTCCTCGCCCGCACCATCGCAGACCACCCGGCCGTCGCAGACCACCCGGCCGTCGGAGACCACCGCACCGGAGACCACCCGGGCGCCGACGACATCACACTCACGGTCCGCCTTGGCGTCAGCGCCGGTCCGCTGCGGGCGCTCGAGCTCGGCGGCGTCGGGCGGCGGCGGTTCAGCGTGCTCGGCGGAGAGCCACTGGAAGCGGCGTCGCGGGCCAGCGAGTTGGCCAACGCCGGGCAGGTCCTCGTGGACGCGCGCGGACGGGAGCTGCTCGGCTCGCGGGCGACCGGCGAGGACGTGGACGCGGGCTACGTCAGGATCCGGATGATCGAGCCGACGCCCGTGCCGCGGCGTCGTGTCGAGCCGCTCACGATCGAACCCGCGTTACTGGCGCCGTTCATCCCGCCCCCGGTCATGAGCCGCGAGGGGATCGGGCAAGGCGGGTGGCTTGCCGAGCTGCGGCCCGTAACGGTGGTGTTCGTGAACCTCCCGCGGATCGACCACCAGGCAGAACCAGAGCTCGTCCAACGAGCCGTGGCCGAGCTGCAGCGCGAGTTCGACCGCTGCGAGGCGACGATCAGTGACTTCACGGTCGACGCCAAGGGGACGAGCATGCTTGCGGCCACCGGGCTCCCGCCGCTTTCGCACGACGACGATCCGCTCCGCGCGGTGCGCGCGGCGATGGCGGTGGCGCGCGTCCTGACCCGGGATGGGTGGGAGGCCGGGATCGGCGTCGCGACCGGCCGGGCCCTGTGTGGTCCGATCGGCAACCGCACCCGGCGGGAGTACACGATGATGGGCTCCGTGGTCAACACCGCGGCGCGGCTGATGGTGCGTGCGGTCGCGTCCGGTTCGAGCCCGGTGGCGGTGCTCTGCGATGCCGCGACCGAGCGGGCCACGCGGCAACGGATCGATTGGGGCCCGCGCCTCGATGTCGAGCTCAAGGGACGGATGGGCCCGATCGCTGTGTTTGAACCCGTCCGCAGGCGCACGGGCGCGACGCCGGTCGGACGTGACACCGTGGGGCGTGGCCGCGAGCGCGACGTGCTGGCCGAGGCCGTCGAACTGGCGGCCACGGGCCAATCGCAGGTGGTCGTGCTCGAGGGCGAGGCTGGGATGGGCAAGTCGCGGTTGCTGCTGGAGACGCTCCGGGGAGCGGAGGCCACGGGCCGGCGCTGCGTCAGCGGTGCCGGCGACCCGATCGAGCGGGTCGCCCCGTATCACGCCTGGCGCAGCGTGTTCGCTTCGCTGCTCGACGCCGATGAGAGCGTGGAGCCGGCGGCGCGCGCCCAGCGTGCCGTCGACGCCCTTCCCGAGACGCTGCGCCCACTCGCGCCGCTGCTCAACCTCGTCCTCGGGATCGAGCTGCCCGATTCGGAGCAGAGCAGGGCGCTTCAAGGAGAACGGCGCACGCTGTCTCGCCGGCGCTTCCTGCTCCAGGTGCTCGCCGAGGCCGCCTCCGAGCCGCTGCTGATCGGCATCGACGACGGCCACTGGCTCGATTCGGCGTCCTGGGCGCTGATCCAGGAGCTGGCCGGCCGGGAGCTGCCCGTCTGCATCCTGCTCGCGACCCGCCCCGGCGCGGGGCTGGCCCCGGAGTTCGACGAGCTCCTGGCCGAGCCGGCGACCCAGCGGATCTCGCTGGCCCCGCTTGACCCGGGCCAGTCGGTCGAGATCGCTCGCGAGCGACTCGCGGTCGCCGACCTGCCCCAGACCGTCGCCGAGCTGATCACTGAGAAGGCCGGTGGAAACCCGCTCTTCACCGAAGAGCTCGCCTACGCGCTGCGCGACAGCGGGATGATCGAGATCGACTCCGGCCGCTGCACGATCGCGGCCGGACAGGACCTCGCCACCCTCGCCCTCCCCGACACGATCGAGGGCATCATCGGAAGTCGCATCGATCGCCTCGAGCCACAACCCGAGCTGGTGCTCAAGATCGCGAGCGCCGTCGGGCTGACCTTTGCCCCCGAGGTGATCCACGACGTCTATCCCCTGGGCGAGGAACGCGGTCAGATCGACTACAGCCTCGACACGCTGGTGCGGCGCGACCTGACGGTCCGCGTCCCGCCCCAGCCGGGCGTGACCTACTCGTTCCGCCATCCGCTGACCCGCGAGGTCGCCTACAACCGGATGCTGTTCTCCCAGCGACGCGAGCTGCACCGGGAGCTCGCGGGCTGGTTCGAGACCCGCTTCGCCGACCACCTCGAGCCGGTGTTCGCGACGCTCGCCCATCACTGGTCACGAGCGGGCGACGCCGACAAGGGGTGCTACTACCTCGAGCTCGCCTCGGAACAGGCGCTCAACAATGGGTTGAGCCGCGAGGCTGCCAACCTCGGGCTGCGCGCCGCCGAGCTCCTGGGCGAGCAGCTCCCGCGCGAGCCCGAGTCGGTGCGGGCGATGATCGGGCAGACGATGGCGTCCATCGCCGAGCTGATGTCCGGGCGCGGCGTGCAGAGCATCGCCGAGCTTCCGCCGGCCGCTGATCCGCGCAAGGCGTCCGCGATCGAGGCGCTGCTTCGTGTCGGCCCGGCCCTGTTCGTCAGCCAGCAGCCGGAGCTGTTCGTCCTGGTCGGACTGCGCAACTTCCTGCTCACGCTCGAGCACGGGGCCACGCCGTCCACGCCCGGCGTCGTCGCGATCTACGCAATGATCCTGCGGGCCCTGGATGCCGACGCGCGCCAGGCGTTCGAGCTGGCGAGCCTCGCCGAGCTGCTCGCCGAGCGCGACAGTCCGGCGCTGCGCGCCTACGCGGGATTCGTCAATCACTGGTTCGTCAAGCACTGGTCGGAGCCGATCGGCCCCGACCTGGAGCGGATGCGCGAGAACGCCGTCCACGGGTTCAGGCACAACGACGTGATGTTCGGGTGCTTCAACAGCGCCGGCCACGTCGTCCAGATGGAGGCGAGTGGGGCGCCGCTCGCCGACGTGATCGCGGCAGGGTCGGCCGCGACCGAGGAGATCGCCGGTCGCGTCAGGTCGGCGGGCTGGCACGCCGTTCACGAGACCCAGCTGGCGAAGGCGCTGGCGGGCCGGACGCTGGACCGCTGCTCGTTCACCGACCGCCCCGAGGAGGGCACGGTGGAGGAGGAGCGCGACCTCGCCTCGATCATGCAGACCGACCTCTATGACCAGATCGGCTACTACACGAGCTCGAAGCTGCGCCTGCACTTCCTCTACCGCGAGTACCGCCGCGCGGTCGCGTTCGGCGAGCGCGCCGAGCGCGTGCTGCCGTCGTTCGCCGGCCAGGAGCACGAGGCCGAGTTCACCTTCATGTTCGCCCTCGCGCTGATCGCGCGCTACTCGGAGACGGGCGAGCCGGAGACGCTCGAGCGCGCGCAGGCCCTCGCGCAGAGGGTCAACGGCTGGGAGCAACATGCGCCGCGCGTGTTCGCCCACAAGCGGCTCGCGCTCGAGGCCGCCGAGGTTCGCGTGGGCGGTGATGGCGCCCGCGCAGCCGAGCTGTTCGCTCAGGCGGCCGGGGCGGCGGACCAGATCGGCTTCACGCACCACGTCGCGCTCGGTTACGAGCTTGCCGGCCGCTCGCTCGTCGACGCGGGCGACATGCCCGGCGCCCGGGAGATGCTCATCGCCGCGCGCGCCGCCTACCAGCAGTGGGGCGCCCACGCCAAGGTCGCCGACGTCGAACAGCAGCTCACGGACCTCGGCGACTGATCAGCTGATCGGCAGGCTGCCGTCGCGCGTGAACAGGAGCGCCCCCGCGTGCAGCTGCACGCCGAGGCCGAGGGTCACGAGGTAGTCGGTCGCTATCTGGGACCCGAGCAGGTCGAGATTCGCGGGGATGGTGGCGAGCACCAGATTCGCGTAGGTGGCGATCGTCTGGAGGATCGTGATCCCGGGCAAGGCCTGCTGCCAGACCGAGATGATCTTCAGCGAGGCCTGGTGGCAGATCATCGTCACCTGCTCGGGCGTCACTCCGTTGCGGCGGAGCAGCGTCCACACCGGGTCTGTGGCCTGCTGCTCGCCGAAGGCCACATAATCCTTGAACCCCTTGGCGGTGAGATGCATGTACACGGGGCCGAAGCTCCCGCCCGGCAGTGAGTCGGCGGCCATGAACATGTCGCCGTAATCCCGACTGACCGTGAGCCACTCGCGGTCGAGCAGGCGCCACTGGCTGTCCGACGTGGCCGGACCGACGACGGTGGCGCCGGCGCCGTCGCCGGCGCTGATCGCCTGGGGGGTGTGGTAGCTGACGTGCTGCGTCCAGTTGCCGCCGCACACGATCAGCGCCCGCTGGATTCTGCCCGCCCTGATCATGGCATCGGCGATCACCACCGCCGAGGCCCAGTTGGTCATGTCGTTGGCCAGCGGCAGGACCTCCGTGCTCGCCGGCAGTCCGAGCTCCTCGTGGACCTGGGCGAGCGTGTTCGGCGTGACGTACTGGCCGACCGAGCCGAACCCGAGCAGCACGTCGATCTCCGCCGGGCTGACCGCGCCCTGGACGAGCGCCGCGCGGGCAGCGGCGACCATGATCGACGTCACGCTCTCACCGGGCCCGAGGACGCGCCGCTGGGAGTAGCCGCTGAAGAGCTCCCCGCCGTACTGGGGGTTGTCGCGCAGCCAGTCGAAGATCGGGTCGTCGTTGGTCCGGACCTGGGCCGGGAAAGCGCTGCCGGTCCCGATCAGCGCCGGCGTCGTCACGACGGCAGCCAGGTCGGTGGCGGGACGCCGAGGTGCGTGGTGAGCACGAGCTCCGCCGTCTCGAGCGCGCCCTCGACCCATCCCTGGCCGTTGGAGTACGCCTCGCCGCAGACATAGGCCGGCAGGTCACGCACGGGGTTGATCATCTTCTGGATCACATCCTTGCTGTGGACGTGGACGTTCCAGAAGTTGACTCCGCCCCCGTACGGGTCCGCCCCCCAGTCCTTGTACGCCGCCGCGTACGGGGGTGGGCTGACCCGCAGGCCGTGCATCTCGCGCAGCTGCCGATCGGCCTCGGCAACCATCGGCGCGGTCGGGACGTAGTGGCTCCACTCGTCGGAGCCGGGATCGGCGTCGGTGCGAGCGTCGGTGAGGGTCACGAAGTCCGGGTGCTGTTGGCGATCCGCGTACCCGTTCCAGAAGTCGACGTTGGCCCCGTCGTCGTAGGTGGCGAGGAGCACCGACTTGCGGTTGTCAGGATCGTGTTGCCGGGCGCGGCCGGTCGCCCAGTAGTAGCACTGGCGAATCGGAAGGTCGGTCTGGCTCCGTCCCTGGGTGACGCCGACGCTCTCCCACCACGGATAGTCGTAGGCGATGCAGAGTTTGAACAGCGGGATCGGCGTGACGGATTCGATCAGCGATCGCACGTCACCGTTCTCGCGTCCCGGGATCGGGCTGCGCGGGTCGATCAACTCGAGCGATCGCCGCGGCATCGCCAACACCAGCGCATCCGCCTGGACCTTCTGCTTACGGTCCTTCTCCTTCTCCTCGTCTTTGAGGTAGAGGACGACCTTGCCGTCGGAGTCAACCTTGAACCGCTCGAGGCTCCGGCCAAGCTCGATCCTGCCGCCCAGCTCCCGGAACTGGTGCGCCAGCGTGAGCGGCAGTGACTGGTAGCCCCCTGACAGCGCGCTGTAGGTGACCCCCACCGCCAGGTCGAAGTTGAGGCTGATGGTGTCCAGCGCATTCCAGTTGAGCAGTGGCGTGTCATATCCACCCGTGGCGCGGGCCAGCTCATACCCCTCGTGACTGAGGCCGCGCGCCAGCAGGTTCCAGAATCCCCAGTCGTACAGGTAACGCCCACCGAGCTTGTACTTCTCGAGGAACGGGCGCAGGCGCTTGCTCTCCATCTTCGTGGCACCCGGGATCACCTGGTCGATCGCCCAGCCCAGCAGGCTGTCGGGATCCATGCCCTGCTCGGCCCAGGCGAGGTTGTATGGAAGTGACAGGTTCGGATCGGCGAACTGCTCCTGGCGGACCACCTTTCCGCGGAGATAGTTGATGTTCGGACCCTCGGAGACCGGGAACGGATGCGTCGCCAGCTCGAGCTGCTCGATCAGCCCGCACACAAGTGGCTGATTGGACGTGAACCGCATCCCGCCGAGCTCACACCACACGCCCGGAAGGCCCGGCGGCTGCAGTGAGAGCAGTCGCCCTCCGATGCGCTGGCTCTGCTCGTAGATCGTGACCGACCTGGCCGCTCTGGCCCGGAGCAACCGCCAGCCCACGTAGATCCCCGAGACTCCGGCGCCGACGATTGCGACGTCCCGTGCTCCGGGATTGCCCCCAGCTCCGCTCATCGCTGAACCTCGCCTTCAGGTCGCTGACATTCCGGCCAGGCCCATCATATGCCCCCCGCCATACTTAAGACACTCAATGAGCGAGCCGGGCATCGACATCCTGCAGCGCATCCTCGCCACGCGCGGGGGCTTCGGGCACCGAGAGCACCTGGAGCTGGCGTGGACGTGCCTGGACCGCTACGAGCTCGCCACCGCGCATGAAGCCGTCAGCACGGCGGTGCGGCACGTGGCGCAACTGCACGGCATGCCGGAGCGCTACCACGAGACGATCACGCGGTCATGGGTTCACGTCGTGGCGCTGCACCGCGCGCTCGCCGCCGACGAGTCCTTTGACGCGTTCATCGCCGCCCACCCCCGTCTGCTCACCAAGGACCTGCTCAGCCGGCACTACAGCCAACCCGTGCTCCAGAGCGGCGCGGCGCGGGCGCAATGGGCCGAGCCTGACCTGCGCGCGTTCCCCTCGCTCGCCTGAGCGTCAGCTCGGCGGGCCAACGGGGGCGACGAGCGCCGGGTCAGCGCCGATCCGCTCCAGGATCGCCGGGTCACCCACGTAGCTGACGCCGACGGCCTTGGCCTCGCGCACCCCCAGGATGCCGAGCAGCAGCCCCATCACCGGTCGCGGCTCCCCGGTGATCGTCGCGTCGGCACCGCCGTCACCCGCCGGACCGAGATGGGTCACGAGCTTCCCGTCGCGCGTCTGGAGCACGAACGGCTGATCGCCGGCCCGCAGCTCGATCGTCACCGGGGGCCCGTCGGGCCGGCGGTCGGTGAGGATCAGCTCGATCGCCCACGCCAGCCAGTGGCTGCGCACGGCGCCGCCGGCGTTCTCCTCGGCCATGAAGGGCATGCCCCAGCGAACCAGGCTCTCGAGCACCGGCCGCAGCTCCGCCCCCCGAGGAGTCAGCCGGAAGAGCGTGGTCGCGATCGGCGGAGGGGCTTCCTCGCGCGCCACCAACCCCTCGTTCTGCAGTTCGCGAAGGCGGTCGGCGAGCAGGTTGGTGGCGATCCCGGGCAGGCCGTTGCGCAGGTCGGTGTAGCGACAGGCCCCGCGCAGCTCGAGCTCGCGCACGATCAGCAGCGTCCACCGGTCGCCCACCACATCAAGCGACTTGGCCAGCGCGCAGTACTCGTCATAGGACCTCATTGCTGGATCAACTCTAGCACTAAGTTGAGTTTCTCAAGCTTTAACTTGACTTTCTTGTCTAGATGATTTACAAACTCCTCTGCTACCGAGTCCGACCGCCCTCTCAAGGAGGAGCGATGAAACACAAGCCCCTGATCCTCACCTCGCTGCTGCTGGCCGCGTTCGTCATCAACGTCGACACGACGATCGTCAACGTCGCGCTGCCCACCCTCGTGCGCGAGCTGCACGCTTCCAACTCGCAGCTGCAGTGGGTCGTGGATGCGTACAACCTGCTCTTCGCCGGATCGGTGCTGGCCGCCGGCAGCCTCTCTGACCGCTTCGGGCGCAAGGGGATGCTCCTCGCGGGGCTCTCCGTCTTCGGCCTGGCCAGCCTGGCCGGCGGCCTCACCGCCAATCCGGGTCAGCTCATCCTCGCCCGCGCCGTGATGGGCGTGGGCTCGGCGATGGTGTTCCCCTCGACCCTCTCCCTCATCTCCAACGTGTTCACCGAGCGTGGCGAGCGCGCCCGTGCCATCGGCCTGTGGGGCGCCATCACCGGCGCCGCGATCGCGCTCGGGCCCATCGTCGGCGGCTGGCTGCTTCAGCTCTCTGACTGGCGCAGCATCTTCTTCGCCATGACGCCGGCCGCCGGCCTCGCCGGCGTGCTCGTCGCCCGCTACGTCCCCACCTCGCGCGACCCGGACGCGCCGCGCATCGACCGCCCCGGGTTCGCCCTGTCCACGGCCGCCATCGGCCTGCTCGTCTACACGATCATCGAAGCCCCGAGTCACGGCTGGGGCAGCACGCGCACGCTCGCCAGCTTCGGGGTCACCGCCGTGCTCACCGCCGCCTTCGTCACATGGGAGCGGCGCACCGCCGAGCCGATGCTCGACCTCAGCCTGTTCGGCAACCTCCGCTTCACCGCGGCCAGTGCCTCGGTGGCGATCTCGTTCTTCGCGCTGTCCGGGTTCATCTTCCTGGTCACCCAGTACTTCCAGTTCCTCAAGGGGTACGGGCCGCTGTCGACCGGCGTCCGGCTCCTGCCCGTCGCCTCGTTCGTCGCCATCGCCTCCATCCTCGGGGCCAAGCTCGCCGTCCGAGTCGGGACCAAGCTGATCGTCGCCTCGGGCCTGTTCTCGATGGGCGCGTTCTACCTGTGGGTGACCTCGACGTCGACGACCACCGGCTACGGAACGATCGCGGCCCAGATGGTCATCCTCGGCACCGGCATGGGGCTGACCAGCGCGCCCGCGACCGAGGCGATCATGGGTGTGGTCCCCAAGGCCAAGGCCGGCGTCGGCTCCGCCATCAACGACACGATGCGCCTGCTCGGCGGCACGCTCGGGGTGGCGGTGATCGGCAGCGTCTACGCCTCGCTCTACGCGGCCCGCCTCACCAACGAACTCCCGGCAGGGCTCCCGGCCACCGTCGCCCGGACCGCCCACGCGTCCGTCGGCGCTGCACTCACCGTCGCGGGCCAGGTCGGCCATGCCGGCCATCCGGCCACCGCCGCGGCCATCCACGACGCGGCCCGCTCGGCCTTCTTCCACGGCTTCAGCACCGCCAACTACCTCGCCGCCGGCGTCGCCTTCGCGGGAGGCCTCATGGCGCTGGCACTGCTGCCCGCCCAACCCGCGTTGAGCACCGAGGAGGACGCACCCGGCCTCCCCGCACTCGGCCCGGCCCAGACCGCGCCCGCCCGCGGCTGACCACAGGACAACGACGCAAAGGACACACCATGAGCCATCAGATCCTCACCCCCGACGCCGCCGCCGCGGCGCCCACCGCCAACATCGACACGGCGCTCGAGCGCAACCGGGCCTTCGCCGCCGCCGGCGGCCACCGGGGCGCGGTCGTCTTCCCCGCCCTGCGCCTGTTCGTGATCACGTGCCTGGACCCGCGCGTCGACCCTGCGCATGTCCTCGGCCTCGGACTGAGCGACGCCATCGTCGTGCGCAACGTCGGTGGGCGGGTCACCCCGGAGGTGATCAACGACGTCGCGTTCATCGGCCAGATCACCGAGAGCGTGCTGCCCGACGGGCCGCTGTTCGAGGTCGCCGTCATCCACCACACCCAGTGCGGGGCGGGCGCCCTCGCTGACGATGACTTCCGCCGGCGCTACTCCGAGCGCATCGGCGCCGACGAGGAGACCCTCCGCGAGCACGCCGTCCTGGACCCGAGGGCCACCGTGGCCCGCGACGTTGAGCGCCTGCTGACAGCGCCGCAGATTTCGCCGCGGGTCGCCGTCTCAGGCCACGTCTATGACGTGCTCACCGGGCTCGTCGAGACGGTCATTCTCGCACCCGCGTGAGCGGGTGCGAGAGAGAGGCTGCGCGAGGCGTCCTCGCTGCACTCTCGGCCGCGTTGCGCCCGGCCACCCAGGCGATCGCCTCCGCGTGAGCCGTCACGTGGTCAAGCGGCGGAGTTGACTCCAGCAGCGGCCCGAGATCGGTGACGCCCAGCACCGCGAGTGCCTCGTCGCGCAGGACGCGCTCGGGCCAGAGCTGGGAGTCGATCGCCGCGACGATCCGGTCCGAGTGCGCCAGCCACCGCCCGGCCGTCTCGGGCGCGACGTCCGCGGCATACCGCGCGACCAGCCACAGCGCGAAGGCGGCCAGCGGCTGCACGCTAGGCGGCCGCATGAGCTCCAGGGTCTCCACCAGGGCCGGCTGGGTGATGACGCCATCGCGGGCGGACTGGCTGAGCAGGAGCGTTCCGACGGCGCTGGCCAGCATCACCTCGTGGCCGATCTCATTGGCCAACTCGACACTCAGCGCGGCATGCTCGCAGGCTGACTCGAGCGTCAAGCGGCGTCGCCGCCGCCCGCCGTCAAGCGGCGTCGCCGCCGGCATGGGCCGGCGCGACGTTGGCAGCAAGCCGGCTGAGCACGTCTTCGAACGCGGCCAGCTCCGTGGCTGCGATGCCGTGACGCAGGCGCCGGTCGAAGGCCAGTGCGGCGTCGCGCAGCCGCGCGAACGAAGCCTCGCCTGCCTTGGTGAGCTCCACCAGATGCACGCGCCGGTTGTCGGGGTCACGGCGGCGCGTGAGCAGTCCGTCGGCCTCCATCGCGTTGAGGTGATGGGTGAGCGTCGCCTCGCGGATGCCGACCGCCGCGGCAAGCTCGCGCTGGTTGGCGACTCGCCGGCGCATCTTGAGGTTGAGGAGCACGAGCCACACCGGCAGTGAGCCACCGGCCTCGCCCAGCGCGTCGTCGAAGGCGCGAGTCACCAGCCGCGCCGCGGAGGACAGGTGCAGCCCGATCGGTGGGGTGCGCGGAGCGGGCACCAGGACGCAAGCGTATCAGCGTTATCAAAGGATTTGACATCTAACTATTAGATATCTATCCTTTCGGCGCCTCACCTGAGAGCACCCGACCCCCACGCAAGGAGGGCTCATGTCCACCCACACCAGTTCGCTCCAGGAGCTCGCCGAGCTCGATCGCGACGTCACCCGCGCCGAGGTCGACGGCGACGTCGCCACGCTCGATCTCCTCGCCACCGACGACTTCGTGCTCGTCGGGCCCGTCGGCTTCGTCCTGGACAAGCACCAGTGGCTGGAGCGCTATCGCGGTGGCGCCCTGCGCACGACCACCCTCGCCTTCGAGGAGGCCGTCACGCGGGTTCACGGCGACTGCGCAATCCGCATCGGACGCCACGTGCAGGAGGCGGAGTTCCAGGGCCGTCCGGTCAACGGAGAGTTCCGCGCCACCCACATCGCTGTGCGCGACGGCGACCGCTGGCGGCTCGCCGGCGTCCATCTCAGCCCGATCGGCGGTCCGCCGCCCTTCGCCCGCCCCGAATGAGCGCGCAACGGACATCAGCCACTCCGCCGGCGGCGTCGGGGCGCTACCCCGACCTCGCCGGGCGCGTGGCCGTGATCACCGGGGGCTCACGCGGGATCGGGGCGCAGACCGCCCGCGCGCTGGCCGCCAACGGAGCCCGGGTCGCGGTCATCGGCCGCGACGAGCAGGCGCTGGCCGGCGTGGCCGGCGCGATCACGGCCGACGGCGGCCAGGCGGTGGCCGTGCGCGCCGACTGCACCGTCGAGGCCGAGGTGGAGCGCGCGGCGGTGGCGATCGCCGAGCAGCTCGGCCCGGTCGACATCCTGGCCGCGTTCGCGGGCGGCAACGGCATGCCGGTGCCGACCGTGGATGAGACCGTGGCGCACTGGAGGGAGGTGGTGGAGTCAGACCTGACGGCCACGTTCGCCTGCGTCCACGCCTTCCTCCCCGTCATGATCGAACGCGGGCGCGGCTCGATCGTCACGATGTCGTCGGCCGCCGGCCGCCAGGCCGCCCGCTCCAGCGCCGCCTACGCCGCGGCAAAGGCGGGGGTGATCGCGTTCACCCGGCACCTCGCCGCCGAGATGGGGCCCCACGGTATCCGTGTCAACTGCATCGCGCCGTCGGCGGTGGAGAACGAGCGCATGCGAGCCTGGACGAGCGAGGAGCAGCGCCGGGAGCTGGGCGCGTCGTTCCCGCTGCGACGGATCGGTCAGCCCAAGGACGTGGCCGCCGCGACGCTGTTTCTGGCCTCGGACGCGTCGGCGTGGATCACCGGCGTCACGCTGGATGTCGCCGGCGGCAAGATCATGGTGTGACGCGTGCGTTTAGGCTGCCGTCGATGGCCACCTTCCTCGTCCTCCAGCACATCGCCTGCGAGCCCCCCGCGGCCTTCGAGGACGAGCTCCTGGCGTGGGGTGCGGGGCTGGATCGCATCGAGGTCGACGAAGGCGACCCGCTCCCCGATTGGCGTGGCTACGCCGGCATCATCGTCATGGGCGGCCCGATGGGTGCCTACGAGGACGACCGGGTCCCCTGGCTGGCCGCCGAGAAGCGGCTCATCGGCGAGGCCGTGCGCGCCGGCACGCCGTACTGGGGCGTCTGCCTCGGAGCCCAGCTGCTGGCCGCCGGCCTCGGCGCCCGAGCGTTCCCGGGCCCGGCGGCGGAGGTCGGCGTGCTGCCCGTGCGCCTCACCGACGCGGGGCGGACCGACCCGGTGTTCGGGACGCTCCCCGGCGAATTCGTCGCATTGCAGTGGCACGCCGACACCTACGACCTGCCCGAGGGGGCGGTCCGGCTGGCCGGCTCAGACGCCTATGCCCAGCAGGCCTTCGCGGTCCACAACGCCTACGCCATGCAGTTTCATCTCGAGATCGACGCGGCGCTGGCGACGACGTGGGGCGACGTCCCCGCCTACGCCGACAGCCTCGAGCAGCTCCTCGGCCCCGGCGCGCTGCCCCGACTCATCGCGGAGGTGCGCGAGCATCAGGCGCGGACGACCCAGCAGGCGCGGCGGATGTTCGCCGCCTGGCTCGAGCACGTGGTGGGCCTGGAGCCCGCGGCGTCCCCGGTCGCCGCTCAAAGGCCGCGGTAGACCGCGTCCCAGAAGGCGACGAAGGCGTCGGGCGCCCGCGGCCCGGTGAGCCCGCGCTGCGTGAGCAGCACGGCGGCGAGGGCGCGGTGGGGATCCACGTACGCGGTCGTGCCCGTCCCACCCTGCCACCCGAAGCCGCCCGGGGCCAGGGCCGTGTCGCCTGCGGTCAGCTTCACCTGGCACGCCAGGCCCCAGGACCATGCCTCTCCGAAGAACGCCTGCGCGATTGCGCGCTGGCCATCGTCGAGCTGGTCGGCCCCCATCCGCTCGACCGACTCGGCGGACAGGACCGAGCCGCCGCCGAGAGCGAGCACCTCCATGAAGGCCAGGAAATCCGGGGCGGTGCAGACGAGTCCGGAGCCGAGGGACTCAAAGCGCGGCGGCCGCGAGAACGGCCCGGACGGGAGGTCCAGCAACTCCAGGCCATCGTCGGTGGGCTCGTAGGCCGTGGCCAGCCGGCCCGGCTCGCGCGCGTGAAACGGAAGGCCGCCGAGGTCCAGCGGTCCGACGACCCGATCGGCCACGAGGTCTGAGAGCGAGCGGCCCGCGGCCCGCGCCATCAGCACCGACAGCACGTCGATGCTCGTGTGGTACAGCCAGCCCGCTCCCGGCTGGTGGGCCAGCGGCAGCGCGCCGAGACGGGCCATGAACTCGTCGTGCGAGAACGCCGGCGGAAACGGGCCGGACTCGAGACCCTCCGCCGCCATGGCACGGTGCAACGGCCCGTCGGGGAGAGAGCGCCCGAGCCCGGCGGTCATGGTGAGGAGGTCCCGGACGCGGATGGGCCGCTGGGCGGCCACCGTGTCATCCAGCGACCCGCGAACGTCCCGGACGACGCGCGGCTCGGCCAGCTCGGGCAGCCAACGGCCGACGGGGTCCTCGAGGCCGACCACGCCGTCCTGCTCGAGGCTCAGCGCCAGCACGCCGGCGACGATCTTGGACAGCGACGCGACCCGGAACAGGGTCTGCGGGCTCATGGCGCCCGCTCCGGGATCGATCGACATCGCCCCGGCGGCGCGGGTCCGCCGCTCGCCCGCGACGCTCACGGCGGCCACATAGCCCGGCAGTGCGCCGGAGTCCAGGTGCGGCTGCAACGTGGTCTCGACGTTGTCGATGCACGCGCTGACGCTCATCGCCCGAGCGAGGCTACCCGCCGCCGGCGTCACCCGATCCCGCGCGCGACGCAGAGTCGCTGGAGCTGCTCCATGGCCTCCGCCGTTCGGGTGGGCAGCGCCTCGAGGGCCGCCGCCGCGGCGCGCAGGTCGGGGATCGTGGCCGCGCGGGCCTCGAGGGCGAAGCGGCCGAGCCAGCGCACGGCTGCGCGCTCGTAGCGATCGGCGTCGCCGTCGCGGAGGACCAGGCAGATGCGCAGCGCGTCGTCGAGCGCGATCTGCGGCAGCTCCCGAGCCGCCCCGAGGACCAGCATCTCGTTGCCCGTCTCGAGCGCCCGGCGGAATCGCGCGTAGGGACTTCCGTCGCTTGTCACGAACGTATGTTCGCATGGCCGTCAACCCCGGTTCAGCCCACAAAGGGTTGGGTAGGACCTTGGCGAAGGTGAGAACACCGCCACGTCCGGCGCCGGTAGGGAACCGTGCGCGCCGGGCCACGTGTGGCGACCAACCACCGGAGGGAGAAAGAATGATCACAGGGCTCATCGGAGTTCTGGTGGCGGTTGCGATCGTGCTCGTGTTGCTGAAGGTCGCCCTGTTCGGCGGCCTGCTCGGCCTCGTGGCACTGGTCCTGCTCGTGCTGCTCGTACTGGGCAGGATCTGAGCGCGGCCACCCGCGGTACAGGCCCGGGTGGTCGGGCCGCGGCAGAGGCCCGGGTGGCCAGGCCGGCAGAGGCCCGGGTGGTCAGGCCGCCGGCGGCAGGTCCGGACCGTCTTCGGCGTCGCGCTCAGCCCGCTGGCGCTGCTCGAGCTTGCGCTGCAGGTAGGCGGCCTTGTCGGCGCGGCGGCGATGGCGATCGGCCTCGGCCCCGGTGTCGGCATCGGCGATCTGGTCGCGCTCGACGCGCTCCTGCTCGCGCTGCCGGCGCCGCAGCTCCTCAGCCGACGGATCGTCGCTGCTCATGGCCCGAAAAGATAGACCGCGACGCGGCTGCTGACGGATCGGTCCGTGCGATACGGTGCCGCGCGTGATCTCCCGGAGGCTCGTCTGCGCGGTATCCATGGTGGCAGCCATGGCCATCGCCGGGTGCGGCTCGGGCAAGTCGTCGTCGTCGACCAGCCAGGTCGACTTCAAGACCGGGCTCGCCACCACCCAGCAGGCGTTCCGCAAGCTCGGCACCGACATCGCCAAGGACATCACCGGCGCCGGCACCAAGACCGACACCCAGCTGGCCAAGGAGTTCGGCGGGCTGGCCACGCGCGCCGGTCAGCAGGCCACCCAGCTTGCGGCCCTCAAGGCCCCGGCGAGGTACACGCAGCGGATGACCAACCTCGTCGCGGGCTTTCACGCGATCAAGATCGACCTGGCCAAGATCTCGACCGCCGCCACCCAGCACGACGCGACGAGCGCCGAGACCGCGACTCGCTCGCTCCTCGTCGACGCGGCCAAGATCAAGACCGCCGACACCTCGCTGTCCAAGGACCTGGGGCTGCCGCCCGCCGGAGGGGCGTCGAGCAGCTCGAGCAGCTCGTCCACCACCAGCACCGGCGGCTGAACCGTGCCGGCCGGTCCCCGACCCTCGCCGGCGGGCCCCACCGCGGGCGCGCCATCGCCTCCGCACGCCAATCTTGATAAAACTGATGCAGTTAGTTATCTTGGTTTCATGACTGTCGACCTGCACCAGCACGTCTGGACCACTCCCCTCCTCGACGCCCTCGCCGGGCGCGACCGTCTCCCCTTCGTCCGGCGCACCGACGGCCTCACCGTCCTGCAGAGCGGCGGCGAGCTGCCCTACGTGATTGACGTCGCCGCGGAGTCGGCTGAACGGCGCGCCCAGCTCCTGAAGGCGGACGGGCTCGAGCGCGCGGTGGTGGCCCTGTCGAGCCCGATCGGGATCGAGGAGCTCCCCCACGACGCAGCGGCCGAGCTCATCTCCGCCCACCTCGACGGAGTGCTGGCGCTGGACGACCGCTTCCGCGCCTGGGGCCCAATCCCGGTCCACGGCGCCGCCCCCGGCGACGTCGACGACGTGCTGCGCCGCGGCTGCGTCGGCGTCTCGGTGCCGGCCTGCGCGCTGGCCGGACGCGACGCGCTGGATGCGATGGGGCCGGTGCTGGAGCGCGTCCAATCCCACGGGGTCCCCCTGTTCGTGCACCCCGGGGGCGTCGGCGGCCCGCTGTGCCACGAGGCGCCGCTCACCGACCCGCTGTGGTGGCGCGCCCTCACCGACTACGTCTCCCAGATGCAGGCGGCATGGCTGACCTTCGCCACCCACGGGCGCCGCGAGCTGCCCCGGCTCACCGTCGTCTTCGCCATGCTGGCGGGCGCCGGGCCGTTGCAGTCAGAGCGGCTGGCCACCCGGGGCGGTCCCGCCGTCGACCTGCGCGATCCGCTCACCTTCTATGACACCTCCAGCTACGGCCCCGGGCTGGTCGACGTGATGGCTGACTGGGTCGGGCCCACGCAACTCGTGTACGGCTCGGACCGTCCCGTCATCGAGCCGTTCCGCACCGGCCGCGACCGCGCCCTGATGGAGAACGCCGCGCGCGTCATGGGCGCCGCGCGCGTCACCGGCACGGTGGGAGCCCCGGTATGAGCCTGTCGCTCGAGGAGCTGCGGGACTTCGCCACGGCGCTGGCCGAGTCGCCCGAGCGCTGGCGCCACCTCGTGCGCCACGCCGACGACGCCCGCGTCTACGAGCAGATCTGGGACGACGAGGACGTCAACGCCTGGGTGATCTGCTGGAGCGAGGATCAGGACACGGGTTTTCACGACCACGACGAGTCCGCAGCCGGGATCGCGGTCGTGGCCGGACGCGTGCGCGAGGATCGGCTCGCGCTGGCCGGCGAGCCGGTGTCACGTGAGATCGGGGCGGGCACGACATTCACGCTGCCACCGGTGGCGATTCACCGCGTCCTGCACGGCGGCACCGGGCCCGCCGTGACCATCCACTGCTACTCCCCGCCCCTGCGGCGGACCGGCGCCTACCGCACCGCTCCCGACGGGACGCTCGAGCGCGAGTCCCTGAGCTTCGAGGTGGAGCTGAGCGGCGAGCTCGCCGCGGCCTGACCGGCCCGCGCCCCGGGGAACCCCCGGTGGCACCAGGCCCCTTCCCCCGGCACCAGGCCCCGGACCTCCCCGGCACCAGGCCCCGGGGCGCATCGGCTAGCGTCCACTGGCGTGTACAAGACGGTGACGCACGACGGCGTCGAGGACGCGGTGGCGATCGAGGAGCCGCTCGAGATCCGCGTCGACGGCGCGGCCCTCGCCGTCACGATGCGCACCCCCGGCCACGACGAGGAGCTCGCGCTGGGGTTCCTCTACGGCGAGGGACTCATCGACGGCCCGCGCGACGTTGGCCTCACCGAGGATCTCGCCAACAACACCATCGAGGTCGCCGGCCCGCTCACCCGCGATCCGGGCGTGCGCCGCTTCTACACGACCTCCTCGTGCGGCGTGTGCGGCAAGGGCGCGCTGGAGGAGGTGGCGGTGCTGAGCGCACCGGTCTCCGCGGCGCCCACCATCCCGCGCTCGCTCGCCGCCGAGCTTCCCAACCGGCTCGACCAGCCGGGCTTTCGCCGCACCGGCGGCCTGCATGCCACCGGCCTCTTCGACCCCGACGGCGAGCTGCTCTACACGCGCGAGGACGTCGGCCGCCACAACGCCATGGACAAGGTCGTCGGCCGCGCGCTGATGGACGGGCGGCTGCCCCTGAGCGGCCGGGTCCTCTGCGTGAGCGGCCGCCTCTCCTTCGAGCTCGTCCAGAAGGCGGCGGTGGCCGGCGCGCCCATCCTCATCGGGGTCGGCGCGCCGAGCTCGCTGGCGGTCGAGCTGGCCGACGACCGCGGCCTGACGCTGTGTGGGTTTGCCCGCCGCGGAACGGTCAACGTCTACACGCAGCCCCAGCGGATCACAGACGCCTAGTGGGCGGGAGGGCGCTGGGCCTGTGGGCGGGAGGGCGCTGGCGCCCGCAGGCGGGAGGGCGCTGGCGCCTAATAGCGGGCAAAACGTCGCGCTCTCGGGCCTGGCGACAAAAGGGTGGTGTGCATTTGCACCGCTCTCCGGGACGAACGTAACCCGCGTCCGACAGACACGGCGAGCGGGCAACGTTTCTCCCGGCCCGGCGGGCCCAGCCCCGCATGAGCCATCTACGGCAGTACGAGGTCTAGGCGACCGCGACGTCCACCAGCGCGGCGAGCTCCTCCTCCGAGGACCAGGCCCCCACCGAGGCGCGGACGAGCCCGTGCGAGGGGATGCTGCGCACCACGAAGCCGGCCTCGGCCAGCCGCGCCACCTCGGCGTCGAGGTCCTCGGCGCGCGGCCTCCAGGCCACCAGCGTCGAGCGCCCACGGGGGCCGACCTCCACGCCGCGCTCGGCCAGGCTGCCCGCCAGGCCGGCGGCCAACTCGGCGGCCCGGCTCTGCACCCACTCCAAGCCCGCGTCCTCGAGCACGCTCAGCGAGGCCAGCGCCCACGCGCTGCGCATCCCCGGCGGGAAGCCGTGGTCCAAGCGGGCGGCGTTCTCGGCGGGCCCGGAGTCCAGCGCGTGCGAGGCGTCGGCCACCGAGGCGTAGCCGGGCCACGGCGCAGTGACCTCGTCGAGGTGCTTGCGGTTCACCCACAGCGCACCGCTGCCCTCGGGACCGCATAGCCATTTCTGGCCGGAGCCGGCGTAGAAGGCGCACCCCAGCGCATGCACGTCGACGGTCACGGCGCCGATCCCCTGTGCGGCATCGAGCAGCACCGGGACGCCGGTGGCGGCCAGCGCAGCGCTGTCGACGACCTGGCCGCTCACCCAGGACACGTGCGAGCACGCCACCAGCCGCGTCGAGGACGTCACCGCCTCGGCAACCTGCGCAAACGGCGCGACCGTCACGGTCACCCCGGCCACCCGCTTGAGCCGGCCCAGCGGGGCGAGCAGGCCGGGATGCTCCTCGTCACTGGTAACGATCTCATCGCCGGGACGCAGCGCCAGTCCGGCCAGGATGGTGTTGACGCCGTCGGTGGTGGAGCCGGTGAGCGCGACGTCGGCCGGGTCGGCGCCGAGCACACGGGCATACCCGGCGCGCAGCTCGCCGGCCAGGCCCCGCACCACGTCCATGTATGCCTTGCCGGCCCGGCCGCCGGTGAGCTCAGCCTCGATGCGATCACGCACGGCATCGGCGGCGCGTTGGGGCAGCGGCCCCTCGGTGCCGGCGTTGAGATAGGAGACGCGCTCGAGGATCGGAAACTGAGCGCGAAACGCGGCGGGGTCGGTCACGCCCCAATCTTATGCACGCGGCGTGTTCTGTCGGCGGGCAGCCTGGGCGGGACGCCAGCCCACGCAGCCGACGGGCACTCAGCCGACGGGGAGCCCGGCCTTGCGGCAGGCGGCGGCCACCGTCTGGGCGGGCACGCCGGTGATCCCGCCGGCATGGCCGACCCCCTGGCACAGCGACTTGGCACCCTCCCCGCAGCGGGTGATGTGGTCACCGCCGGTGGAGTAGGCCAGGCTCACCGAGACGCAGCCCTTACCGGACGTCGTCTCCCCGGTGGCCAGCGAGATGACGAGCACCACCGCCAGGGCAGCCACCACGGCCACGACGCCGCGGATCAGCCACCGCTCGCGCGGGGCCAACGTCCGGCGGCGCGCGATCTCCTCGGCGTGGCCGGGGGGCAGGATCATCATCGCCGCGGAGTCTACGAACACAGGACCCGCCCACCATGGGGCGGATCCTGTATTCGTCAACTGCGTTTAGAAGGCGCCCGTGCCGTTCGGCGTGCCCAGACCGGTCGGGCCGTCATAGCCCGGTCCGGCGGTGCACAGGTACGAGCCGCCACAGCTCCCGTTCGAGCCACTGGTCACGTCGAACAGCGAGCTCGTGTGGCTGTAGGGGTAACTGCCGTAGGTGACCGAGGCGGTGTTGCCCGCCAGGGCGTACACCGACGCGATGAGCGGTGAGCTCAGGCTCGTGCCGCCCACCTGGGCCCAGCCGTCGAGGCCCTGAGCGACGCCCTCTTCGATCAGCACGTCGCACGAGCTGCTCGAGCCGCAGTTGTTGTACGTGTCGTATACGCCGAGGCCCGAATTGGGATCGGCGTCCGCGGACACGTCCGCGACGGTGCGCTTGGCGCAGCCGGTGTCCGTCTGCCAGGACGGCTTGGCCTCGTACGACGAGCAGCCGCTCCCGGCGCCCGACCACGCGCTCTCCGTCCAGCCGCGGGAGTTCGACGCTTGCGTCAGCGTCGTGCCGCCCACGGCGGTCACGTACCGGGACGCCGCCGGGTACTCCACGCCGTAGCCACCGTCGCCGGAGCTGACGGTGATGGCGATGCCCGGGTGGTTGTAGGAGCTGTCGGTGGAGGTCTCCGAGGAAGCCTCCGAGCCGCCGTAGCTGTTGGAGATGGCCGCCACGCCGGCCACCTTGGCCGCACTGTTCTCGGCCTTGGACAGCGCCGAGGTGCTGGCCGAGCTGGCCTCCACGAGCAGGATGTGGCAGGTGGGGCAGGCTGACGAGACCGCGTCGAGGTCCAGGCTCTCCTCCTCGGCCCAGCCGTAGTCGCCCGAGGGCAACGGGCTGGTAGCGCCGTTCTGGTTGACCTTCTTGAAGCAGCCGTTGGCCGTCGTGCACGCGGGCAGGCCGTAGGCCTGACGGAACGTGTTGAGGTCAGAGGCCGCGTTGGGATCGTCATAGGCGTCGACGATCGCGACCGTACGGCCGGAGGCATTGAGCCCCGTCAGCTTGTAGGCCGACTGGATCTGGGCCGGGCCCAACCCGGTCGGGCCCGCCATGACCTCGGGGCCGTCCTGCTTGGCGGGGCGGATCGCCTGCCCGAAGCACTGCACCGCGCCCGACAGCGCGTCGGCGCAGCCCAGGCTCACCGTCGGCCCGTGGACCGGCAACCGGGCCGCGCGTCCGAGCCCCGGCCGGGCGATCGCGCCCGAGACGCCGAAGGTGGCGCAGGCACCGGCGACAAACAGCAGTACCGCTGATCGCCGCGCCCAGCGCGCAGCAACGTTCGTCTCCATCACTTCTACCTCCCGCGGTAAGAGATGGCCTGACTCCGCAGTCTAACCGGAAAGTGGTGCATAGATGGACCGGTCAGATCAGCTGGAGGGATCGACCCCTCACATACCCATCTGGTGCGAGCCGTACCCCCTGTTTTTGGTCAGACGCGCGCGCTCGCGCCCGCGCTCAGCAGGCGCCTTCGCGGACGAGCACCCCGGGGTGAAGCTGGCCGGGGCTGGTGTGTCCGCTGAGCCCGATGGTGAGGTCCAGCTCGGCGAGCAGCGCCCGCAGGACGGCCACAACCCCCGCCTCGCCGCCCACCGCCAGGCCCCAGATGTAGGGGCGACCCACCAGCACCGCGTCAGCGCCCAGCGCGAGCGCCTTGACCACGTCGGCGCCGCAGCGCACCCCGCTGTCGAGCAGCACGTCGAGCTCGTCCCCCACCGCGTCGACGATGGCCGGCAGGGCATCCAACGACGCGATCGCGCCGTCCACCTGGCGCCCGCCGTGGTTGGAGACCACCACCGCGTCCATCCCGTGCTCACGGGCGGCGCGCGCGTCATCGGGGTGGAGGATCCCTTTGAGCGCGATCGGCAGCGTCGTGTGACTGCGCAGGAACTCCAGGTCCTCCCAGGTCAGGCGCGGGTTGGTGAACACCCCCACGAACTCGCCCACCGCCGCCTGGGGGTCCTCCTCGGGGGGCTTGGGCAGCCGCGCCCGGAAGACCGGGTCGGACAGGTAGTTGGCGATCCCGACCCCCTGGAGAAACGGCTGCCAAGCGCGCTGGAGATCGCGCGGCTTCCAGCCGGGGAGGAACGTGTCGAGCGTGACGATGATCGCCCGGTAGCCGGCCGCCTCGGCCCGGTCCAGGAAGCTGGCGGCGAGATCGCGGTCGGTGGGCCAGTAGAGCTGAAACCACTTCGGGCCGTCCCCTGCCGACGCGATCTCCTCCATCGTCGTCGCGGACATCGTGCTCACGGTCATCGGCAGCCCCACCGCCGCGGCCGCCCGGGCCGACGCCTGCTCGCCGCCATCGTGCACGATCGTCTGAACCCCGACCGGGGCCAGGCCGACCGGCGCTGGGCAGTCGGTGCCGAGCACGGTCGCCGACAGGTCACGCGCCGAGACGTCGCGCAGCATCCGCGGCACGATCCGCCAGCGGCGAAACGCATCCTCGTTGGCGCGGATGGTGTCCGCGGTCCCAGCCCCGCCGGCGACGTAGTCCCAGCCCTGCGGGTCGGCGGCACGTTGCGCCTCGGCCGCCAGCTCGGCCCAGGCCAGCGGCTGACCGGGGCGCTCCCCGCCCAGCCCGCGCAGGAGGATCTCCCCCTGATAGGAGGCGAACGGCGGGCCGTATGTGGGTGGCACGGTCAGGCTTCCTGGAGCTCGCGCTTGAGTACCTTGCCGGTCTGGTTGCGCGGCAGCTCGTCCATGAACACGACCTCGCGCGGGGTCTTGTACCGGGCGAGGTTGTCCTTGACGAAGTCCTTGACCTCGTCCTCGGACAGCTGCTTGCCGTCGCGCACCACGACGAACGCCTTCAGCCGCTGGCCGAACTTCTCGTCGTCGACGCCGATGACCGCGGCCTCCGCGATCGCCTCGTGACCGGCGAGCAGGTCCTCCACCTCCGCCGGGAAGACGTTCTCGCCGCCGGACACGATCATCTCGTCGTCGCGCCCGTCGATGAACAGCCGGCCCTTGGCATCGAAGTGCCCCACATCACCGGAGGACATCAGGCCCTTGACCTGCTCCTTGGTCTCGCCGCCGGTGTAGCCCTCGAACTGGGCGCTGTTGCCGACGAAGATGCGGCCGCTGACCCCGGACTTCACCTCCTCGCCCTCGTCGTCGAGGATCTTCACCACCACGCCGCGCACCACCTTGCCCACACTGCCCGGCTCGTCGCCCAGGTCCTTGGGCGTGGCGATGGTCGCATACGCGATCTCGGTGGAGCCGTACATGTTGTAGACGACGGGCCCGAACGCCTTCATCGATCGCTTGACCAGGTCGACGCTCAGGGCCGAGCCGGATACGAAGATGACCTTGAGGTGCGACGTGTCACGGGCGGCGACCTCGTTGTCGGGCAGTTCGAGCATGCGCTGGAGCATCACCGGGACGACGACGAACGCGGTGGCCTCGTTCTCCTGGAGGCTGTCGAGCGTGGCCTCGGGATCGAAGTGGCGGCGCACGACGAGCGTCGATCCCAGCGCCAGGCCGAGCGCCATGCTGGCGAAGCCCAGGGCGTGGAACATCGGTACGGGCAACTCGGTCGTCTCGCGGGCGTGGAATGGCACCTTGCTGAGCAGCCCGCCGATGATGCCCAGCGACTTGGGCTCGTCGCGCGGGGCGCCCTTGGGCGTGCCGGTCGTCCCACTGGTGAGGATGACGATCTTCGGCGAGCGGCCCGCCCTTGGCGGCGCGTCGGTGTTCCCATCGGTGATCAGCGACTCGAGCGAGTCGCCGGCTCTCTCGGGGTGCTGGGCATCGTCCTCGACCCAGGCGCGCCAGCGGCCGTGGGGCGGATCGACGCCCTCGAGCACCTCGGCGTACTCGTCGTCGTAGACGAGCAGGTCGGTGCCCTCGCGCTCGGCCACCTCGCGGATCTGGGGGCCGGCGAAGGACGTGTTGAGCAGGATGATCTTGGCGCCCAGCTTGGCCGCCGCGAACACGGACTCCAGGAAGCCCCGGTGGTTGCGCACGAGGATGGCCACGCCGTCGCCGGGCGCCAGGCCCTCGTCGCGCCACGCGTTGGCCAGGGCGTTGGTGCGCTCGTCGAGCTCCTTGTAGGTCACGTCGCCGCGCTCGTCGCGGATGACCACACGGTCGCCGTGGCGGATCGCCCCGATGGTGACCGCGCCGGCGAGCAGGCCGTGGCGCTCGAAGGCCAGGAGCATCTGGGCCAGCTTGTGGGGCAGCTCGGGACCGACCATCCCGCTGCGGATGCAGACGGCCGCAAAGTAGGCCTCGTCGCCGAAGCGCTCCACGAGCTTCAGCCCGCCGCCGACCAGCGTCCTCGGGTCGAGCAGAGCCTTCAGATCCACTTCTACCATTGGGTTCTCCTCACCTGCGGGGCGCAGCCTACGTGATCGGGGACAGGATGGGGTAGCGCCGGCAATTGCTTACGGTCCGGGGGCTCGGGTAGCGAGGCACCCGTGCTCGGCTCCATCCTTACCCGCCAGTACAGGTTCGCCACACGCGGGATTGCCAACACCCTCCACACCGCCCACCAGGCGTTCGACATCGCCGGCGGACTCGTCGGCGAGGTTGCCGAGCGGCTGGGCGTGCACAACGGGCAAGGCGAGCCCGATGTGTTCAGCGGTGAGGTGGTCCCCCAGCCCGAGCCCGTCGCGTCACCGCCTGCGCCCCCGGCCTCCGCCGCGCCCGCACCTTCGCCCGGCGCCCGCACCTTCGCCGGCCTCCGCGGCACCAGCGCGCCCCCCGGCCTCCGCGGCGCCTGCGCAGCCCCCGGCAGACGCACCCGCCACGCCACCCGCGCCCGAGCCGCCCCACGTCTCCAGGGAGCCCGAGCTCGTCGAAGCCTTCTCAGAGCCCGGCGCCGAGGACGGCGCGGGCGCCCAGGTCCGCATCGCGGAGCCGTGGCCGGGCTACCGGCACCTCAAGGCGCGCGACGTCATCGCCCGCCTGACCTCCGCCACCCGCGAGGAGGTGGCCGCCGTCGAGCTGTTCGAGCTCGCCGGTGCCAACCGCAAGTCAGTGGTGGTCGCGGCGCAGCGGGCCCTCAAGAAGGCCTCGCCGCCCCGCTGACCCGCCGCCGCGCTGACTCACCGCGGCGCGAGAGCCACCGCCGCGCGAGAGTCACCGCGGCCGCGGCGGAGTCGTGGTCGATCTTGAAGGAAATAGCTTCAAGATCGACCACAACCCATGTCGCTAGTAGCTGTAGACCCCCGGCACGTACGCGTAGCCGTAGCCGCTGTCGCCGCCCCAGCCACCGTCGTCTCCATAGCCGCCGGAGTAGCCGCCGCCCCCGTAGGAGCCGTAGCCGCCGTCGCCGCCATAGCCGCCATAGCCGCCATAGCCGCCGTAGCCCCCGGTCGGGTCGCTGTACCCGCTCGAACCGTCACCCCCGGTCGACGTTGAGGTCGATCCGGAGCCCGCGTCGGCGGAGTAGGCCACGGAGAACGAGGACCCGTCGCTCGACAGCGAGGACGGAGTCGCCCCCGCCGAGCCGGAGTCATATGAGGTGAACTGCGCACCAAAGCCCTGCTGTGAAGCGCCAGGGCTCAGCGTGACCGCCGCCGTCTGCCAGTCGGAGTCCGAGATGGTTCCGGTGTGACCGTCAGTGGTGGTGGCGCTGGCGCCCGAGAACTGCGCGGTGCCGAAGTCGGCCAGCGACAGCGGCGTGCAGTCAGACACGCCCTGCTGGCACGTCGACGGCGCCTCGGCGATCCACTCGGCGCTTGACACGTCGGGATTGCTCGCCGGGAGGGTCTTCTCAAACGAGCCGCCCGTCGTCGTGTTGGAGAGCTGGATGGTCACGCTCGAGCCGTCCACGGTCACCTTGGACGTGATGTGGTCGCCGGGGTGAACCGTCATGCCGACCTTGACGGGCGGCGAGGGCACCAGCTCATACCAGGCGTTGTAGCTGGCCGAGCCGTCGGTGTTGCAGTCGGCCTCGGTGCCCGCCTGCTCCAGGCTCGTCGACGAGCTCGAGCTCGAGTCCGTGCCGGAGTTCGGATCGGACATCGAACTCGAGTCCGAGCTCCCGCCCGAGCCACCGAGCCCGACCCAGAACGAGGAGTAGCCCTGACCGCTCGTGCACTTCACGGTCGGCGCCACCCAGCTTCCGGAGACGCTCTTGTATCGGGTGGCCGAGGACGAGCCCCCGACCACGTAACCGGCCCAGTTTGCGCTGGACGCGGTCTGCACGTCGGTCGAGGCCGACGCGACCGGGACGGTGCCAAGCGCACAGGCAACCGTCGCGGCCAGGGTGGGAATTACACACTTTGCAGTCATGCCCCGCAGCGTCGGCCGCGGGGCGAAGAGCGCTTTACGAAGACGCGAAGAGCGCCTTACGAGAACACGAAGAGGATGGTGAGGACCCCGCGGACCCCGCGGATCCCGTGCACCCCCCGGCTGCTACGCGGTGATCGCGGCCCGCACCCGGGCCAACCGCACCGCCTTGGACAGGGTGTCGATGTCGTAGGCGTCCTGGTGGCGGTGGCCGTTGATGAAGAACGACGGCGTCCCCGACACGCCGCTCATGTCGGCGGACTCCACGTCCTCGGCGATGCGCGGCGCGCCCTTGCGCTTGCGCAGATGCTCCTTGAACTTGTCCATGTCCAACTCCAGCTCCTGGGCGTGACCCATGATCTGTCGCAGCGTGAGCTGATCCTGGTGGGCGAGCATCATGTCGTGCATCTCCCAGAACTTGCCCTGGGCGCCCGCCGCCTCCGACGCCTCGGCAGCGAGCTGAGCGTGGGGATGCACGTCGTTGAGCGGCAGGTGGCGCCACACGTAGCGCAGGTCCCCGAAGTCGGACAGGAGCTCGCGGATGACGTTCTCGGCCTGGCCGCAGTACGGGCACTCGAGGTCGCCGTACTCCACGAGCGTCACCGCCGCCTCGGCCGGCCCCCGGATGTGGTCGCGCTCGGGGTCCACCGGCGGCGTGAGATCGACGATCGTCTCCCCCCGGCCGATGAGCAGACGCAGCTTGACCTTCTTGGGCAGCTGGTAGGTGACGCAGATGATGGCCCAGCTCACCGCCGGTCCGACCACCAGCGTGGTCAGCACGCCCAGCTTGGCCTCGGCCAGGTGCTCACCGCTGAAGGCCAGCGATGCGATCAGCAGCGAGACGGTGAACCCGATGCCGGCCACCGCTCCGCCGCCGAGCACTGACACCCACCCCACCGGCGGGCGGATGCGATCGCGCGAGAGCTTGGTCACCAGTGCCGCCGCGCCCGTCACCCCGATCGGCTTGCCCACGGCATAGGCGGCGATGATCCCCAGGGTGATCGCCGACCCGTAGGCGTGGCCCAGGAACGAGCCGCTCACCACGAAGCCCGCGTTGGCCAGCGCGAACAGCGGCACGACCACGTAGCTGGTGAAGGGATGGAACATCTGCTGCCAGCGCTCGTTGGGCGAGATCGCCGAGCGCAGCCCCGCCCGCGCGGATTGCTGCAGCTCCGAGCTCGGCTGCTCTCGGAAGACGCGGAACAGGTCGGTGGCCCGCTCCAGGTCCTCGCGCGCGGCCGGGTAGGCGATCGTCAGCAGGCCCATGGCGAGGCCGACGACGATCGGGTCGATCCCGGACTTCAGGAACGCCACCCAGGCGACGATGCCCACCGCCAGGTAGGGACCGCCGTTGTGCACGCCGCGGTTGCGCAGCACGAGGATGAGGATGAACATGGTGATCCCCACCGCCAGGGCCACCGCGTGCACCGTGCTGGTGAAGGCGATCGCGATCACCACCAGCGCCACCAGGTCGTCGACGACGGCCACGGTGAGGATGAAGGCCCGCAGGCTGGTGGGGTAGCGCGAGCCGACGATCGCCAGCATGCCCAGCGCGAACGCCGTGTCGGTGGACATCGCCGCCCCCCAGGCGCCGTGCGGGGCGCCGCCGGCGTTGATCGCCAGGAAGATGGCGATGGGGACGATCATCCCGCCCAGTCCGGCCACGAAGGGCAGCGCCAGCCGCCGGCGGTCGCGCAGGTCGCCGAGGTCGAACTCGCGCCGGGCCTCGAGCCCGACGACGAAGAAGAAGAGCGTCATGAGGCCGTTGTTGACCCAATGGCGCAGGTCCTGGCTCACGCCGCTGCCGCCGACGCGGACGCTCAGCAGCGTGTTCCAGACCTTGTTGTAGGAGGCCGCGTCGACGTTGATCCACACCATCGCCGCCACGGCGCCGATGAGCAGGATCGCGGCCGAGCCGGTCTCGGTGCGCAGGAAATCGCGCAGCGGCGCCTCCAGGTTGCGCGCCCATGCGGTCCGGCCCGCGAACGAACCTGACCGGACCTCGGTTTCGACCTCGGCCTCGCCCTCGCCCGGCTCGATGGGGAAGTCAGCAGCACTCACCAACGCTCACGATAGAAACACGCGCAGGGCTTGAGAAGATCCGCCAGCAATGCATACCACCGGGCTGCGCAGCGAGGAGTTCCAGATCACGGTCGCGGGCCGTCCGGCAGACATCGGCGACGTGTTCCCGGGCTTCGACGAGCACGACCGCCTCGGCATCGTCATCCACGACGATCTCGGCGCCGCGGGCGCCGGCAGCCTGATCCTGGCCGCGGTCACCGCCTTCTATGACCGCCTGCGCGCGAGGGACGAGACCTTCTTCGCCTACGCCGACTATTTCGCCTTTCATATCGCAGCCGACCACGGCACGCTGCGCAAGCTCGACGTCTACCCGGCGCACAAGGAGGTGGTCGTGCCCAACGACGCCGAGCAGATCCTCGAGGCGGTCAACGACCGCGGCATCACCCGCCTGCTCGTCCCGGACGCGCCACCCGGAGCTGGGGCCCGCGACCCCGACCTGGAGCGCGAGACCCTCCACAGCGCACAGCGGCGCGTCCGTACCGTGCTCGCCTACTCGCCCACCGGCACCACCGCCGATGCGGACGTCCTTGTGAGAGGTAGCGCACACAGCGACGCCTATATCCACGCGATGCTTGGCGGCCCCGCGGGCGAAGAGGCAGCGGAGCCGCGGCCGGCGCAGAGCTTCCGGCGGATGGATCCACGCCGAGCGCTGGGCTTGCTGCTCGCGACCTGAGGGTAACATTGCAGGCAGGATTTCCGAACACCGTGTCCAGTGCGACGACACCGCTGACACCTCCAAGGAGCTGACCCATGGCCGCTACCGAACCGCTCATCTTCGACGCCATCCGCACGCCGCGGGGAAAGGGCAAGGTCAACGGGTCGCTGCACGCCACCAAGCCGGTGGACCTGGTCGTCGGCCTGATGCATGAGGCGCTGAGCCGCAACCCCGAGCTTGACCCCAACCGCGTCGATGATGTCGTCCTCGGCTGCGTGACCCCGATTGGCGATCAGGGCGCCGACATCGCCAAGACAGCCGCGATCAAGGCGGGGCTGCCCGACACAGTCGCGGGGGTGCAGCTCAACCGCTTCTGCGCCTCGGGCCTCGAGGCGGTCAACATCGCCGCGCAGAAGGTCGCGTCAGGCTGGGAGGACCTCGTCCTGGCCGGCGGAGTCGAGTCGATGTCGCGGGTGCCGATGGGCTCTGACGGCGGCGCGTGGGCGATGGACCCGGAGACGGCGTATGACACCTCGTTCGTCCCCCAGGGGATCAGCGCGGACCTGATCGCCACCGTGGAGGATTTCAGCCGCGACGACGTCGACGCCTATGCCGTGCGCTCGCAGGAGCGCGCCGCCGCCGCGCAGGCCGACGGTCGCTTCGCCGGCTCGGTGGTGCCGGTCCTGGACATCAACGACCAGGTCGTCCTGGACCACGATGAGTTCATCCGCCCCGGGACGACCGTGGAGACGTTGGCCGGGCTGAAGCCGTCGTTTGCCGCGATCGGGGACATGGGTGGCTTTGACGCGGTGGCGCTGCAGAAGTATCACTGGGTGGAGAAGATCAACCACGTCCATACGCCGGGGAACTCCTCGGGGATCGTTGACGGCGCGTCGCTGGTGGTGGTCGGCAACGAGAAGACCGGCTCGGAGCTGGGGTTGCGCGCGCGGGCCAAGATCCTGGCCACGGCGGTATCGGGCGCGGATCCGACGATCATGCTCACCGGCCCGGCGCCCGCCAGCCGCAAGGCGCTGGCCAAGGCGGGCCTCACCGCTGATGACATCGATCTGGTGGAGATCAACGAGGCGTTCGCCGCCGTGGTCCTGCGCTTCGTCCGCGACATGGGCTTTGACATGGACCGGGTCAACGTCAACGGCGGCGCGATCGCGATGGGCCATCCGCTCGGCGCGACCGGCGGGATGATCCTGGGCACGCTGGTCGACGAGCTCGAGCGCCAGAACAAGCGCTACGGGCTGGCCACCCTGTGCATCGGCGGCGGCATGGGCATCGCGACCGTTGTGGAGCGTGTCTGAGATGACCGGCGAGAGCACCACCATCCGCTGGGACCGCGACGAGGACGACGTCGTCGTCCTCACCCTGGATGACCCCAACCAGTCGGCCAACACGATGAACGCCGCCTACGCAGCGTCGATCCGCGCGACGGTCGACCGCCTCGAGGCTGAGAAGGACTCGATCACCGGGGTGATCATCACCTCGGCCAAGAAGACGTTCTTCGCCGGCGGCGATCTGAACGACCTCAAGCAGGCCACCAGGGACAACGCCGACGAGATCGCCGCCTTCGTGCGCGAGGGCAAGGCGGTCCTGCGCCGCCTGGAGACGCTCGGCAAGCCGGTGGTCGCGGCCATCAACGGCGCGGCGCTCGGGGGCGGGCTGGAGATCGCGCTGGCCTGCCACTACCGGATCGTCGTCGACGACCCCAAGGCCGTGGTCGGGTTCCCCGAGGTCCAGCTCGGGCTGCTCCCCGGCGCCGGCGGCGTCGTGCGCACCGTGCGGATGCTCGGCATCGTCAACGCGCTGATGGGGCTGTTGCTCCAGGGCCAGCGGCTGCGCCCGGCCAAGGCACTGGAGGTCGGGGTGGTCAACGAGGTCGTCCGCACCCGCGATGACCTCATCCCTGCCGCGAAGAAGTGGATCGCCTCCAAGGCCGGCGAGGACGTCACCCAGCCGTGGGATGTCAAGGGCTACAAGATCCCCGGTGGCACCCCGTCCACCCCGTCGCTGGCGGCGAACCTGCCGGCGTTCCCGGCCAACCTGCGCAAGCAGATCAAGGGCGCCAACTACCCCGCGCCCCACCACATCATGGCCGCGGCGGTGGAGGGCGCGCAGGTCGACTTCGACAACGCCTCGGAGATCGAGGGCCGCTACTTCGTGGACCTCGTGACCGGCCAGGTGTCCAAGAACATGATCCAGGCCTTCTTCTTCGATCTCAACCGCGCCACCGGCGACCGCGGTCGGCCGTCGGAGATCCCGAGGTTCACCCCCACCAAGGTGGTCGTGCTCGGTGCCGGGATGATGGGCGCGGCGATCGCCTACGTGTGCGCCACGGCCGGCTTGGAGGTCGTCCTCAAGGATGTCGCCGAGGGGGCAGCCTTCAACGGCAAGAGCTACTCCAAGCGGCTGGTCGATAAGGCGGTCGAGCGCGGCCGCTCGACGCGGGCACAGGCCGACGAGCTGCTGGCCCGGATCACGCCGACGACCGATCCGGCAGCGGCCGCCGGCGCGCAGCTGGTGATCGAGGCCGTGTTCGAGGACCCCACGGTCAAGGCGGAGGTGTTCGCCGAGATCGAGCAGCATCTGGCGCCCGACGCGCTGCTGGGCTCCAACACCTCCACCCTGCCGATCACCGAGCTGGCCGGCAACGTCAGCCGGCCGGCGGACTTCATCGGGCTCCACTTCTTCAGCCCGGTGGACAAGATGCCGCTGCTGGAGATCATCCGCGGCGACCAGACCTCCGACGAGACGCTGTATCGCGCGCTCGACGTGGCCAAGCTGATCAAGAAGACTCCGATCGTCGTCAACGACAGCCGCGGGTTCTTCACCAGCCGCGTCATCGGCACCTTCATCAACGAAGGCATCGCCATGCTGCTCGAGGGCGTGCCCGCGCCGACGATCGAACAGGCCTCCTCCCAGGCCGGCTACCCCGCGCCGGTGCTCCAGCTCTCCGATGAGCTGAACCTCAAGCTCATGCGCAAGATCCGCAACGCCGCCAAGGAGGCGGCGCAGGCCACATCGTCCGGCTGGGATTCGCACCCGTCCGAGCAGGTCATCGATCGCATGCTCGACGAGTTCCAGCGCCCCGGCCGCCTGGAGGGCGCCGGCTTCTACGAGTACGAGGACGACAAGCGCACCCGCCTGTGGCCCGGCCTCAAAGACGCCTTCCCGATGACAGGTGACCCGTCAGAGATCTCGCTGAAGGACCTCGAGGAGCGGATGCTCATCATCGAGTCCCTCGAGACGGTCAAGTGCCTGGACGAGGGCGTGATCGAGTCCGTCGCCGACGCCAACATCGGCTCGATCATGGGCATCGGCTTCCCCGGCTGGACCGGCGGCGTGCTCCAGTACATCAACGGCTACGACGGAGGCCTCGCCGGCTTCGTCGCCCGCGCGCGACAGCTCGCCGAGCGCTACGGCGAGCGCTTCGAGCCGCCCGCCTCACTGGTGGAGAAAGCCGAACGCGGCGAGATCTACTCAGACGAAGAGGCCCTCGTCACCACATAGCAGGGGGGCCGGGTCGCATGCGACCCGGCCTCGACCGGCGCATGCGCCGGAATCGGACCCGCCCGCCCGCGCATGCGCGCCCCCGAACATCCCTATTCCGCGACCGGCGGCGGGTACACCTCAGCGACGTACTCGTCGACCTTCGCGGGCGGCAGCCGGCGCGACATGGCGACGTAGTAGATGACCAGGCTCCACGCGGCCGACACCAGCAACCCGCCGTAGAGCCCGAGCGCGTTGGTGCCGCCCACCAGCACCGTCTTGAATATGCCAACGCCGCCGATGATCCCGCCCCGGCCGCCGCCCGGTGCGCCGAACGTGCCGAAGTACGAGACGACGCCCATCCCGATCAGGTACGGAAAGATCCAGACGGCCGCGCCCCAGTCGACGCGCGGCTGGTTGGGGTTGAGGTGCAACGCCGCCGAGGCCAACATCAGCGCGTAGCCGATCAGCAACGCCACCATCAGCGTCGTGTAGGTGCTCCATCCGGCCCAGTAGACGATGAAGGTCGCCAGGACGAACCCCAACGGCGCCACGATGTGCGCGGCGGGCAGTCGGTAGGGACGGGGGAGGTCGGGCTTCTGCCGGCGCAGCGCGCCGAGCGCCAGCGGAGCCCCGGCGTACATCAGCACCGAGGCGCTGGTGACGACTCCCACCAGCTTGCTCCAGCTCGGGAACGGGAGCAGGAACAGCAATCCGATGAGCGACGAGACGACGATGCCGAACACCGGAACGCGGCGACGGGCCGAGTTGCGCTCAAACGTGTCCGGGATGTAGCCGTTCTTGCTCAGGCCGAAGCTGATCCTCGACGCGGAGGTGAGATAGATCAGCCCCGTCCCGACGGGAGAGATGAACGCGTCGAGGCGGAGGATGAATGCCAACCAGGCCAGGCCGGCGACCTTGGCCACCGAGTAGAACGGAGCGGCATCCAGGGCCTTGATCGCCGAACTGTGCGCAGTGGTGGGCATCAGGCCCGACCAGGTACCGGCCCTGGCCAGCAGGGCCGGGTCCAGCGCCCCGATGAAGGCGATCTGGACCAGGATGTAGATCGTGGAGCCGATCAGGATCGAGAGGATCACCGCGCGCGGCAGGTCCTTCTTGGGGTTCCTGGCCTCTCCGCCCAACTGGACCGCCTGCTCGAAGCCCAGCAGCGAGAACACGATGCCTCCGGTGGGGATCGCGATCAGGATGCTCTTCACCGCGGCGCCGTGGATGAAGAACCCGCCGCCGGCGCTGAAGTTGGAGCCATGGAACTTGAAGACGACGAGAATGATGATCGTCAGGATCGGGATCAGCACCTTCCACGACGTCAGCACGTTGTTGACGCGGGCCAGCCACTGGATCCCGATCAGGTTCACGCAGACGAAGAAGAACATCAGCGCGATCGCCACCAGGATTCCGACCCCGCTCAGCGTGCCGGTGCTGCTGTACCAGCTGGAGGCCCAGCTGAAGCTGGACAGGTACTGAACCGCCGCCAGCACCTCGATCGGCGCCACGCTGGCCGCCTGCAGATAGGAAAACCACCCGAACGTGCCCCCCGCCAGGCTTCCAAACGCATAGTGCGGGAATCGGCTGGTCCCGCCGGAGACCGGGAACAGGCCTCCCAGCTCGGCGTGGATGAGCGCCAGCACGATCACGATCAGCGACGCAGCAAACCAGGCGATGATCGCCGAGGGGCCAGCGATCGCGGCCGCCGTCAGCGCGCCGAACAGCCATCCCGAGCCGATGATCGAGCCCTCAGACGCCCACAGCAGCCCGAGGAAGCCAACTCCTCGATCCATGCCTTCGGCATCGAGTCTGGCGTCATGCGCCCCACCGGTCTCCGGTGTCGTTTCGACAGTACTGGCCAATGGACCCTCCCCTGTTGGTGTGGGGAGAATCCTGCCCGTCGGCGGACCTGTCAAACCCCGACGATCGTCTGCAATCGTTCGGCCAGCCGCTCCATCGCCCGCTCGTTGGCGCGGCGCAGCATGCCGCGGACGACCGGCGACATGACGCGCTCTGACAACGGGATCTGCTGCCAGCTGTATTCGAACTGCACGTGGGTGCCGCCGTTGGGCAGCTCGGACAACGTGTAGGTGCCGTTGGCGACGCGCTTGCCGCCGGCGCCGATGTTGCGCTCCACGATGCGGGTCGGGCGCTCGGCGTCGACGACCTCGATGTCGACGGTGTCCGTGCGACCCGCCGCGCTCACGTGGACGCGCGCCTTGCTACCGATCCCGCGATCGGGGCCGGAGTACTCCCAGTCCTTGAGGATGTGGTCGGTGAACGGCTCATGATTGGCCATGACGTCGAGGAAGTCATAGACCTCCTCGACCGGCTGTGGGACGTCGATGGTGACTTGTACGGGTTCCATGTACCACATGGTACACTACCGCTGGCGTGACTGACAAGAGCCCGCGCGAGAGATTGCTGGAGGGCGCCATCGACTACGTGGCGGCCAACGGCATCACGGACCTCAGCCTGCGCCATCTGGCGGGCGCGCTGGGCACGAGCCACCGCATGCTCATCCACCACTTCGGCTCCAAGGAGGGCTTGTGGGTGGCGATCGTCGGAGAGGTGGAGCGCCGCCAGCGGGCCATCCTCGCCGATCTGGTCCCGGCGGCCGATGTGCCGATCGACGAGGCGATGCGGGCCTGGTGGCGCCACATCTCAGACCCGTCGCTGTGGCCCAACGAGCGCCTGTTCTTCGAGCTCTACGGCCAGGCGATCCAGGGTCGCCCGCACACCGTGGAGATGCTCGACGGGATCATCGACGACTGGCTGGAGCCTGCGGCCGAGATCAACATGGCGCTGGGGATGGGACGCGAGGAGGCCCGCGCCCACGCCCGGCTCGGGATCGCGGTGACCCGGGGGCTGCTTCTGGACCTCGTGGCCACCCGCGACGTGGAGGGGGTCGACGCGGCGATGGAGGCGTTTATCGAGGTCTACGCGGGGTGGCTGCGGACGCGCAACGGCTGATATGGAGTGATGTTTGTCAACCCCGGCGCTGTGATTTTGGCGTTGAGCGCCCGGGTTGAGGGTTTTGTGGTCGGCTGGGTGGGTGGCGGTCCGGTTGCTGTGCGCGACGCGCGGTCAGGCTGATATGCGCGGGTTGGGACCGCAGGACCATGTTCGTCGTGGGGAGCCGCTGTCTAGGATCGGGCGTGGCCGGCTCCGAGGTCGGGGCGGGTTGCTCATAGCTGTATCGCGGGTTCCCCGCGCGGACCGGGCCGCCACCGACCCAGCCGACGGGATGGGAGCGTTTCGGGGGTGGGGTTACTCGATTTGGCAGATCGCCCAGCAGAATCCGGCGAGCTCGCGGGCGGCGGCGACCGCGATGATGGTCCGGCGCTTGGCGCGGGCTTCCAGGCGGGTCCAGGTGCGATGCAGCCGGCGTTGGCCTGACCACGCGATCGCGATCGCTTCGGGCGGCTGGCTGTCTTGGCGGCTGGTCAGGGCTGTGCCGATGGCGGGACGCTTGCGGTAGTGCCAGGCAGCTTCGACGAGCAGCCGCCGAGCGTGCCCGGAACCGGTCTTGGTGATCGACCCCAGCCGGCGTTGCTGGCCGGTGGTGTTCTCGCACGGGACCAGGCCGATGTAGTTCATGAGCTGCTCGGCGCGGGCGAACCGTTCAAAGTCGCCGATCTCTGAGCACAGCCCGACCGCGGTCAGCGTGTCGATCCCGCGCAGGCACCGCAACCGCCCGACCTGGGTGGCCCACGGCGAGCTGGGCAGCATCGTCACGATCTCGCGCTCGAGCTGATCGCGACGGTGACAGAGCGCATCGATCGCGCCGTGGACGTCGAGCAGGGTGGCCTGCGCAGCCGGCCACGGCAGCGTGATCGTCGCAAGCCACGCTCGGTGACGATCCGTCCACGCCCTCCCGTCATCAAACCGGATCCCGTGACGCAACAACAGCTTGGAGAGCCGATGCCGAGAACGCATCAGATCCACCCGCACCTGCTCACGCGCGCGGACCAGATCACGCAAAGCTTCCTCCGCGGGCCCCGGCACCCTGACCGGATGAAGCTTCCCGGCCCACAACAACCTGACGAGATGCTCAGCGTCCCGCCGATCGGTCTTCACCCGATCCCCCGACGCACGCGGAATCTTCGACGGCGCCGCGACCACACACTCCACACCCCGCCCCACCAACTCGCGCGCCAGCCCGTACCCCGTCGGGCCGGCCTCATAGGCGACCCGCACCGGCCGCGGCAACCCCGCGCAGAACCCGGCCGCCCCCGCCGCATCACCGCTCATCGCCACCCGGGAAAGCTCCCCGGTCTCGACGTCCAGCACCGCCGCGACGATCTTCGTCGCGTGCACGTCCAAGCCGACGACGGTCTTAGCCTTCGCCATGGCTGGTTCCTCCTATGCGATTGTGGGCCGCCGCGCGGGTACGAGCCGCGCGGCATAGCTTCACCCCCACCAACGACGTGGGGGGAACCGGCCTCTTCTACCTCTCAGGCCGGACGGACCAACACTCCATATTGTCTAGTAGAGGCCCTCGCGGCGCTTGTAGCGGGCGTCGCGCTCGCGGTCGTACTGATCGGCGTCGAAGCTCGGTTCGTTGAGCGAGCGGAAGATCGCGCCGCTTGAGGGGAGCACCGAGCGGTCGATATGGCGCTCGGGATTCCACAGCTCCGAGCGGATGATCGCCTTAGGGCATTGCGTGTAGCACTCCGCGATGGCGACGAGGAGGCCGAGCCGGGGCGGCTTGCCGTCGACGGTGCTGTCGGCCAGCAGGTCGGGGTCGTCGATGATCTCGGCGGTCCCGTTGACGCGGAAGGTGTCGCCCACCCCCGGGATGAGGAACAGCAGCGCGATGCGGGGGTCGTGGAGCAGGTTGGTGAGCGTGTCGGCGATGCGGTTGCCGGGGCGGTCGGGCAGTAGCAGCGTCCGTTCGTCCAGGATGCGCACGAAGCCGGCCGGGTCCCCGCGCGGCGAGACGTCGAGGCCGCCGTCGGGGCTGGCGGTCCCCACGCACACGAACGGCGAGCGCTCGATGAACTGCCGGGTGAGGTCGTTGAGTCGGTCGGCGATCTTGGTCACGACCAGCGCCGTGGGCTCCCCCATGATCTCCCGCAGCTGCGCCTCGTCGGTGATCGCGCGTGTGGTCGCCATGCTCGGCAGTCTACGGAGGCCGTCTCGGCGCGGTCCTGTCTTGCTAGGTTCCGGTGCGCCCAATGGCCGACGACACGGTCCTCACCGAACAGCTCGACTACTACCGCGCCCGCGCGCTGGAGTACGACAAGTGGTGGCTGCGCGAGGGCCGCTTCGATCGCGGCCCCGAGGCCAACACCCGCTGGTTCGCCGAGACGACCGAGCTCGAGCGCGTGCTCGAGCGCTTCGATCCCCGCGGCGACGTGCTCGAGCTGGCCTGCGGAACCGGCCTGTGGACCCGCCACCTCGTCGAATCGGCCGACACGGTGACCGCGGTCGACGCCGCCCCCGAGGTCCTGGCCATCAACCGCGCTCGCGTCGGCGACGCACGCGTCCGCTACGTCCAGGCCGACCTGTTCGACTGGTCGCCCGACCAGCGCTACGACGCCTGCGTCTTCGCCTTCTGGCTCTCCCACGTGCCCCAGGACCGGTTCGCCGGGTTCTGGGAGATGGTGGCGGGCTGTCTGAAGCCCGGCGGCCGCGTGCTGTTCATCGACAGCGCCCGCACCGAGCGCTCCACCGCCGCCGATCATCAGCTGCCTTCGGGCGACGAGGACACCATGACGCGCCGGCTCGACGACGGACGCGAGTTTCAGATCATCAAGCGCTTCTACGACCCGCCGTCGCTGACGGAGGCGCTGAGCGAGCTCGGGTGGCACGCCGAGGTCGGCGCCACGCCCGAGTTCTTCATCTACGGGACCGCCGAACCTCGGCGTCGCTCGTAGTCCGCGGCGAACGTCAACTGCGACTTGGGAAGGCGGCATGGGCGGCCGCAGCGAACCCCCTGCAGAGGCGGCACTCGCCCACAGCTACGCCAGCCGCACCGCCCGCCCGTAGATCGTCCCCACGAACAGCTGCACCAGCGGCGCCACCACCGTGTCGGCATCCACCAGCGTCGGATGGTCTCCGCGGACGGCGACGTGGAAGGACCGCTCAGCGGTCCACACCAGCGACGCGGCCAGCGCCCGGGCGTCGGGCCCAGCCGGCGCCGCGCCCGCCGCGCGCTCTGACTCGATCATGCGCGCCACGCGCTCGGTGAACTCCCCCTGCAGGCGGAACCAGATCTCGCGCAGCCCGGGGATGGCCGGCCACTCCTCAGAGACCGCCACCAACAGCGGCGCGTAGCGCGAGGCGGCGTCCACGAGGTTGCCCAGGCCGAGGGCGAAGGCCTCGTCGGGCGAGCGCTCGCCCCGCTCGAACATGGGCGTCAGCTCCTCGGCGACCTCGTCGGAGAGGCTCTCCATCAGCTTGACCACGACGTCGTCCTTGGAGCTGAAGTGCTCGTAGAACGAGGTGCGCCCGACATCGGCGGCCGCGAGGATCTGTGCGACGCTGAGATCGGCCAGCGCGGTGGTCTCCAGCAGCTGGGCGGTGGCCCCCAGGACCGCGCCGTAGGTCCGGGGGCGGCGGCCGCGGCGAGGAGGGTCGGGCGTGGCGTGGGGCGACACCGGAGCGGCGGGCCTCACACGCCGAGGGAGCGCCCGATGATCTCCTTCATGATCTCGGTGGTGCCGCCGTAGATCCGGGTGACGCGGGCGTCGACGAAGGCGCGAGCGATGGGGTACTCCAGCATGTAGCCATAGCCGCCGTGCAGCTGCACGCAGCGGTCGATCACCCGTCCCTGCAGCTCGGTCGCCCACCACTTGGCCATGGCCGCGTCCGACGGGGAGAGCTCGCCGCGGTTGAGCGCCAGCACCGCCTGATCGCAGAACGCCGTGGCCACCTCGATCTCCGTGGCCATCTCGGCCAGCGCGAAGCGCGAGCTCTGAAACGAGCCGATCGCCTGCCCGAACGCCGTGCGCTGCTTGACGTACTCGAGCGTCGCGTCCAGCGCGCCTCGGGCCGCGGCCAGCGCCGACAGGCCGATGCTCAGCCGCTCCTGAGCCAGGTTCGCGGTCATGTAGCGAAAGCCCTGGCCCTCCTCGCCCAGCCGGTTCTCGACGGGCACATGGACATCCTCGAAGAACAGCTCTGCCGTGTCCTGGGCGTGCTGGCCGACCTTCTCCAGGTTGCGCCCGCGCTCGAAGCCCTCCATCCCCCGCTCCAGGATGAGCAGCGAGATGCCCGCGTGGCGCTGGGCGGGGTCGGTCTTGACCGCGGTGATGACGAGGTCTGAGTTGATCCCGTTGGTGATGAACGTCTTGGAGCCGTTGACGACGTACGCGTCCCCCTCCCGGCGCGCGGTGGTGCGCAACCCGGCCAGGTCGGAGCCCATCTCGGGCTCGGTCATGGCCACGGCGGTGATGAGCGACCCGTTGGCGATGCCGGGCAGCCAGCGCTGCTTCTGCTCCTCGTCGCACAGGTCCATGAAGTAGGGCAGGCAGATGTCGTTGTGGAGCGTGAGGCCGAGCCCGCTGCCGCCCGAGCCGGCGACGCCCAGTTCCTCACCCACGATCTGGTTGAAGCGGAAGTCGTCGACCCCCGCCCCGCCGTACTCCTCGGGGACCTGCATGGCCAGCATGCCCTTGGCCGCGGCCTTGGCGAACAGCTCGCGGTCCACGATGCCGTCGGCCTCCCACCGGGCCTGATGGGGGGTCAGCTCCTCGGCGACGAAACGGCGCACCGACTCGCGGAAGTCGATGTGCTCGGGCTCGAACAGGCAGCGTCGCATGGTGGGAACGGTAGCCTGACGGAGGTGTCGGTTGCTACCCAGGCCCGCGCCCGCACCGCGATCCTCGACGCCACCGAGCAGCTCCTGCGCGAGCGCCCGCTGCATCAGCTCAGCGTGGCCGACATCATCGACGCCGCCGGCGTCTCGCGGACGAGCTTCTACGCGTACTTCACCTCCAAGACCGCGGTCATCGCCGAGTGCCTGCGCGAGGTGATGGACCAGGTGATGGTGGCGGTGCGGCCGTTTCACTCGCAGTCGGGCGGCGACGCCGAGGCCGCCATCCGCGTCAGCCTCCAGCAGTGGGTGGAGGTGTGCAAGACGCACGGAGCGCTGCTGCGCACCGTCAGCGAGGAGTGGCCCCATGACACCGAGATCCGCGAGCTGTGGTTCGAGACCCTGGAGACGGTCACGGCGGGCACCGCGCGGGTGATCCGAGGCGCCCGGGCCGGCGGGCAGGCGCCGGACGGGGCCGAGCCCCGTGCGCTGGCCGCATGTCTGATGTGGGGATATGAGCGCGTGCTGCACGTCGCGCTGGTGGGCGACGCGGTGGGTCTGCCCGACCCCGACGCGATCGTCGAGCCGCTGGCCCAGATGATGGTGGGCGGCCTCTACGGCCGTAGCATTCGCTGATGGTGCGCCGCCTGGACCCGCAGTCGCTTGGCCAGCACCTGGACGCGCTCTACCGCGCCGCCTGGGCGCTGTGCGGATCCCGGGAAGACGCGGAGGACCTCGTGCAGGAGACGTTCACGCGCGTCCTGGCCCGGCCGCGCGTGATCCGGGGCGACGAGCGCGGGTATCTCATGCGCGCCCTGCGCAACACCTTCTACTCGCGGCTGCGCACCGCGTCGCGCCGCCCGCAGACGGGGCCGACGCTGGACGACGTGCAGCCGGCGGATCCGCGCGGGATCCGGCAGCCCGAGCGCGCGGTGGAGGTGGGCGAGATCCTCGAGGCCGTCGCGGCGCTGCCCGAGGACTTCCGGATGGCGCTCGTGGCCGTCGACATCCTCGGCCTCTCCTACGGCGAGGCGGCCAAGGCGCTGGATGCGCGAGAGGCGACGATCACGACCAGGCTGTACCGCGCCCGCCAGAGGATCGCCCGTCAATTTTCAGACGAGCCGGCGTCAGCCGGCAGCGATCCCGGGAAGGATCTTGCCCCGAGCGGAGTCTTGCGTGATGGACGACCAAAATGACAGATGAGCGGAAGCACCCCGAAGGTGAGCTGACGCGTCTCGCCGACGGCTCGCTACCAGCCGATCAGCAGGCGGATCTCCTTGCCCAGATACGGCAGTCACCGGAGCTGACGGCCGCCCTCGCCGAGCAGAAGCGCGCGGTGACGATGCTGCGCGGCCTCGACGAGCCGGCACCGGCGGCCCTCCGGACGCGGGTCGGCGAGCTGACCGGCACGGCTCCGTCGCGCCGCTCGCCGCGTTGGCGGCGGGCGTTCGTCGTGCCCGGGGCCACCGCCCTCGCGGCCGCGGCGGCAGCGGTCGTCGTCCTTCTCAGCGCGGGCGGCGCAACGCCGACGGTGCCCGCCGCGGCCCGGCTGGCTCTAGCCTCGGCGACTCTCCCAGCACCGCCGGTCAACCCCAACGAGGCCCAGAATCTCACCCTGAGCGCAGCGGGCATCCCGTTCCCCGCGTGGGGCCCGCAGAAGGGGTGGACCGCAAACGGCGCCCGCACCGACAAGCTCGACGGGCGTACGGTCACCACGGTCTACTACGTGGGCCGCACCGGCAAGCGGATCGGGTACGCGATCACGGATGGCGCGCCCCTGTCCGGGGTGCACGGCGAGAGCGTCACCCGCTACGGCGTGCGCTTCACCCTCCAGCACTCCGGCCCGGCCCGACTCATCAGCTGGGTGCGCGCCGGCCACACCTGCGTGATCGCGGGCCGTGCTGTGAGCTACCGCGCGCTGCTGGCCCTGGCCACCGAGGACGAGCGCCAAGAGGGCGTCAGCTCGCAGGCGAGCGAGGACGGCCGCACCGCCTACCTGTAGTCCGCGCGGGCGGTTTCCGAGCGCGGCCCGAGGCGATTCCGCGAGACTAGGCGCGTATGAGCGCCGAGCGCGACCGCCTCAACGAGGACCCAGCGGGCCAGTCGCCATGGCGGCACTGGGGCCCGTACGTCTCAGAGCGGGCGTGGGGCACGGTGCGCGAGGACTACAGCGCCGACGGCAACGCGTGGGACTTCTTCCCCCACGACCACGCCCGGTCACGGGCGTACCGGTGGAACGAGGACGGGCTGGCAGGGATCTGCGACGACCGTCAGCTCCTCTGCTTCGCCCTGGCCTTCTGGAACGGCCGCGACGCGATCCTCAAGGAGCGTGCGTTCGGGCTGTCAGGCCCGCAGGGCAACCACGGCGAGGACGTCAAGGAGTACTGGTGGTATCTGGACAGCACGCCCACGCACTCGTGGATGCGCTGGCGCTACATGTACCCGCAGGCGGAGTTCCCCTACGAGCGGCTCGTCGAGGAGAACCGGCGCCGGACCAAGGAGGAGCCGGAGTTCGAGCTGCTCGACACCGGAATCTTCGACGACGCGCGCTACTGGGAGATCACCGCCGATTACGCCAAGGCCGCGCCCGAGGACCTGCTCATCCGGATCACGGCCCGTAACGCCGGACCGGATCCCGCCACGCTGCACGTCCTGCCGACGCTCTGGTTTCGCAACACCTGGTCCTGGGAGGCCCAGGCGACGCGGCCTCAGATCACCCTGGACGGCGGGACCCTGGTGGCCAACCACGCGGAGCTCGGCCCGCGCACGCTCACGAGCTCGGGTGACCCCACGCCGCTGTTCTGCGAGAACGAGACCAACGCCGCCCGGCTGTTCGGCGACGATCCGTCGCAGTCGCCCCGGTATCCCAAGGACGGGATCAACGATCACGTGACCCGCGGGGCGGCGACGGTCAACCCGGCACAGCGGGGGACCAAGGCGGCGCTGCATCATCGCCTCACCGTGCCGGCGGGGCAGTCGGCCACGATCGAGCTACGCCTGCGCGCGCCGAGCCCCACCGCCGGCCTGGGCGACGACTTCGCGGACACCATGACCCTCCGCGCGCAGGAGGCCGACGCCTTCTACGCCGAGCTCACGCCGGCCAGCGCATCCCCGGACGAGGCCCTCATCCTGCGCCAGGCCTACGCCGGGATGCTCTGGTCAAAGCAGTTCTTCCACTTCGACGTGCGGCGCTGGCTGGAGGGCGACCCGGCGTATCCCCCGCCCCCGCCCGAGCGGCTGTCCGGGCGCAACCACGAGTGGACGCACCTCAACAACCGCGACGTCATCTCGATGCCCGACAAGTGGGAGTACCCGTGGTACGCCGCCTGGGACCTGGGCTTCCACTGCGTCGCGCTGGCCCACGTCGACCCCGAGTTCGCCAAGTCCCAGCTCATCCTGCTCTGCCGCGAGTGGTACGTGCACCCCAACGGCCAGCTGCCCGCGTACGAGTGGAACTTCTCCGACGTCAACCCGCCGGTCCAGGCCTGGGCCGCGCTGCGCGTGCACGAGATCGCCGGCGACGACGACTACGACTTCCTGGCCCGGGTGCTGCACAAGCTGCTGCTCAACTTCAACTGGTGGGTCAACCGCAAGGACGTCGAGGGCGACAACCTGTTCGAGGGCGGCTTCCTGGGCCTGGACAACATCGGACCCTTCGACCGCTCACGGCTCCCCGTCGACGGCGTGCTGGAGCAGTCCGACGGCACGGCGTGGATGGCCATGTACTGCCAGGACCTGCTGGAGATGGCGCTGGCCCTCACCCGCCAGCAGGGCGTCTACGAGGACCTGGCCACGAAGTTCTTCGAGCACTTCGCGCTCATCGGCTCGGCGCTCAACGAGAAGGGCCTGTGGAACGAGGAGGACGGCTTCTACTACGACGTCCTGCGCACCGGCGGGGATTCGATCCCGTTGCGCGCGCGCTCGGTGGTGGGGCTGCTGCCGCTGGCCGCGGTCACGACGATCGGCCCCGACACCATGGCCTCGCTCCCGGACTTCGCCGCGCGGGTGCAGTGGTTCGTCGAGCACATGCCGCTGGGCGACGTCGTCTCGCACATGGAGTCCCCGTCACATGCCGGCTGGCGGATGCTCTCGATCGTCGACGAGGCCAAGCTGCGGCGGCTGCTCGAAGCGATGCTCGATCCCGACGAGTTCCTCTCCGATCACGGGCTGCGCGGGCTGTCGCGCCGGCACCTCGCACATCCGCTGACGATCGAGGTCGGCGGCGTCACCGACACCCTGGACTACGAGCCGGGCGAGTCGCGCACCGGTCTCTTCGGCGGCAACTCCAACTGGCGCGGCCCGGTGTGGTTCCCCATCAACTTCCTGCTCATCGAGACGCTCCGCGTCTACCACCGCTTCCTGGGCGACGGCTTCACCGTCGAGTTCCCCACCGGCGACGGCGACCAGCTCACCCTGGCCGAGATCGCCGACGAGCTCGCCGACCGGCTCATCGCGATCTTCCGCAAGGGCCCCGACGGCCGCCGCCCCGTGCTCGCCGGCTACCGCCTTCCGCCCGGGGACCCGGCCTGGCACGACCTCATCCCGTTTCACGAGTACTTCCACGGCGACACCGGCGCCGGGCTCGGCGCCTCGCATCAGACCGGGTGGACCGGGCTGGTGGCCAACCTCATCCTGTCGCGCGGTCAGTCCTGACTGGCGCCCTGTCGAGGCGGCTGCTAGTCTGCCGCGCGTGCATAGGCGGCGCATACGCACTACGCGGAGTGCCTGGATCGGGCTCCTCGCGACGGTGGGAGCGATAGCGCTCCCAGGTGTCACCGCGGCGTGCGGCGGCGACCCCTCGACCAGCAGCTCCGCCAGTGCCAGTGCCAGCAGCTCCGGCGGCACGGCAGCGTCCGCGACCTCGTCCGGTGCCGCGCCGACGACCGTATTCGCCGCCGCGTCGCTCACCAAGGTCTTCCCCCAGATCGATCCCGGCGCGAAGTACACCTTTGGCGGGTCCGGCGCGCTCGAGGTGCAGATCGAGCAGGGCGCTCCGGCCGACGTCTTCGCGGCCGCCAGCCCGAAGCAGCCCGCGGACCTCTATGCCAAGGGCCTCGTCGAGAAGCCGGTCGAGTTCGCCACCAACACCCTCGTGCTGATCGTGCCCAAGAACAACCCAGCCCACATCACCTCGGTGGCCGACATCACTAAACCCGGGGTCAAGCTGGTGATCTGCAACGCCACGGTTCCCTGCGGCGACTATGCACGCAACGCGTTCGCGAACCTCGGTATCACGCTGCGGGCGATGAAGAACGTCGTCAGCCAGACGACAGACGTGACGCAGACCGTCGCGCAGGTCGCGCTAAGCCAAGCGGACGCCGGATTCGTCTACATCACCGACGCGCGCGCCACGAACGGCAAGGTCAGCGTGATCCGGCTGCCCGCGAAAGCCAAGCCGGAAGCGGAGGACTACCTCGCGGTCGTCAAGGCCGCCAAGGACCGCGAGCGGGCGGCGGCGTTCGTCAGGACGGTCCTGTCGCCTCAAGGTCAGGCCAAGCTGCAGGCCGCGGGCTTCGGCAAGCCGTGACGGCAGCGCCGGCGAGAGGCGGTCCGATTCGGCGGCACGCGACGCTCGGCCGGATCACATTCGCCGTCGCAACGCTGACGGTGAGCGTCATCGTCTGCGCGTTCCTTGCGCTCCCGATCGTCGCCCTCATCACCTACCAGCCAATCGGCCGGCTCATCGATGGATTCGGCGCCAAAGTCGCGGCCGACGCGATCCTCGTGTCGGTTGAGACCAATGCCATCGCCTTCGTGCTCATGGTTGCATTCGGCACCCCGTTTGCCTATGTGGTCGCGCGCCGGCGATTCCCCGGTCGCAGTGCGGTGATCACCCTCGTCGAGGTGCCGCTGGTGATGCCGCCGGCTGTGGCCGGCCTCGGGCTGCTGGTCGCCTTTGGCCGCTTCGGGTTACTCGGGCATACGTTGGGCGCACTCGGGATCGACCTTGCCTTCACCCGAGCCGCCGTCGTGATCGCCGTTCTCTTCGTGGCCAGCCCGTTCTACCTGCGCGGGGCGATCGCGGCGTTCGAATCGGTCGACCCGGTGCTGCTTGATGTCGCCGGGACGCTCGGAGCCGGGCCCGGGCGTCGGATGCTGCGCGTGGCCATCCCGCTGGCGCGAGCCGGCCTGGGGGCGGCAGCGGCAGTCGCATTCGCCCGCGGCGTCGGCGAGTTCGGCGCGACCATCCTGTTCGCGGGGAGCTTCCAGGGCACCACCCAAACCCTTCCGCTGGCGGTGTACTCCCTGTTCGACGCCAACCTGGACCAGGCAATCTCGATCGGAGTCCTACTCATTATCGTCAGCGCAGCGATCCTGCTGACCTCCAAGCTGCTGACACGTTCATGGACTCGCTCGACCTCGACATCGTCCTTCCCCGCCGGACCTTCGAACTTCGTGTTGCGCTGACCTGCGGCGCCGAGACGATCGGCCTCATCGGTCCATCCGGGGCCGGGAAGAGCTCGCTCCTACGCGCCGTCGCCGGACTCGAGCGACCTGCCAACGGTCACGTCGCTCTCGCGGCGGAATCGTGGTTCGATGCCGAGCGCCGCTGGGACCTCGCGCCGGAGCAGCGCCGCGTCGGCTACGTCCCCCAGGATTACGGGCTGTTCCCACACCTGACCGTCGCGGGCAACGTCCGCTTCGCGGCGCGGCGCGATCGCCCGGACCTGCTGGAGCGCGTCGGCATCGCTCATCTGGCTGAGGCACGGCCGGCCCAGCTCTCGGGCGGCGAGCGTCAGCGTGTGGCGCTCGCGCGCGCCCTCGCCCGCGAGCCACGCGTCCTGCTGCTGGACGAGCCGTTCGCGGCCCTGGACGCGATCACCCGCCGCCAGGTCCGTACCGAGCTCGGCACGCTGCTCGCCGGTTTCCAGCTGCCGACTCTCCTGGTCACGCATGCCTTCGAGGACGCCGCGACGCTGGCTCAGCGCGTCGGGGTGATCGATCGGGGGCGCCTTGTCCAGCTCGCTCCTCCCGCGGAGCTGCTGGCCGCCCCGTCGTCCGCCACGGTCGCCGCCCTGACAGGTGCCAACGTGATCGACGGCACGGCGTATCCCGCGGGCGGGGGGACGGTTGTCCGCCTCGCCGGCGGCGGAGAGCTCCAGACCGCAACGCGCGCGGACGGCCCGGTGCAGATCGCCATCCATCCGTGGGAGGTGCAGCTTGACGATTCTGCATCGAGCTCGCTGACCGACACGGTCATCAGCGTCGGACCGGTCCAGGGTGCGATCGTCACGCGATTGACCCGGTTCACGGTCCAGAGCGGCCCGAACGCACCGCTCGGGCCGCCGCTCGCGGAAGGTCAGCTTGTGGGCCTCACCATCGCCCCCGAGAACGTGCGCGTCTTCCCCGCACCGTCGGCGGACGAGAAGCCGGTCTGAAGGTAGCGGGCGGCGACCAGACACGCGACCAGGCCGAGCAGACGCCGTAGCGAGCGCTCGGGCAGTTGGCGCTGGACGCGCGCACCGCAATAGCTGCCGGCAAAGCCGCCGAGCCCAAGGCACGCGCCAAGGATCCATTGTGGCGCGATCGGTCCGTGCTGGAGCACCTGAAGCACCTGGTAGGTGACGATCCCGGCGAGCGATGTCAGAAAGGTGGCGGCTAGGGTCGCCGGCGCCACCTCATAGACGGAATAGCCGAGGGCGATCAGGATCGGTGCGAGGATCGAGCCTCCACCGATGCCGTAGATCCCGCCGATCGTTCCCACCACCAGAGCGAGGAGCCAGATGGCGCGCTGACCGGAGCGCGACGGGTCCGGCCGAGGCCGAGTCGTGTTCTGCGCGCCGATCATCAACCACAGGCCAAGCGGCAGCAGGACGAACGCGACGATCACTTCGAATGCCCGGCCGCCGGAGAGCAGCTCGACTCTGAGGATCGCTCCGAGGACGACGCCCGGAAGCGTTCCCGCGACCAACACGCGCGTCAGCGGCCCGCGCAGGCGGTGCTCGCGCCCGAAGCGGAACAGGCCACCTGGCGTCGCGAGAACGTTGAACAGCAGATTGGTCGGAGTCACCGAAGGACTGGGAACGCGTAGAACACTCAGCTGCAGCGGGAGGAGCAGCACCGCGCCGGACACCCCCGCGGGGGTGGTGACGAAGGCCAGGAGGAAAGCCAGACCGGCGCCCGCCGGCCATTGCCAGTGCATGCCAGGAGCCTACGCCGACTTGCCCACTTGACGAGTTTGCGATGCTCAGGACATGAGCGACCGGCAACCCAATTGCACCCACCTGAACACCGTGCAGGTCACCGAGCTTCCCGAGGCGGTCGACGGCTGCGAAGACTGCCTGCGCGAAGGTGGCGTGTGGCTGCACCTGCGGATCTGCCTCGAGTGCGGGCACGTCGGCTGCTGCGACGACTCGCCCAACCGCCACGCCAGCAAGCACGCCGCTGACAGCTCGCACCCGATCATCCGCTCGCTGGAGCCCGGCGAGCAGTGGTGCTGGTGCTTCGTCGACGAGCTGGGCATGCTCATCCCCCAAGTCACCGGAACGACGCGGATCCCGCCGTCGCCGATGCTGACCTAGGCCGCCGGGCATGTCGACGTCCGAGCCTCGCCGCGCGACGATCCTCGCCGTCGACGATGAGCCGACGGTGTTGGCCGCGGTAGCGCGCGATCTGCGCCGCGGCTTCGGCGAGCACTACCGGATCCTGCGCGCCGGCTCGGGCCCCGAGGCGCTCGAGCTGCTCACCGAGATGCGCCGCCGCGGCGAGAACCTGGCGATGATCGTCGCCGACCAGCGCATGCCGGGGATGGAGGGAACCGAGCTGCTGGTCAAGGCGCGGCAGATCTACCCCGAGGCCAAGCGCGTCCTGCTCACCGCCTATGCCGACACCACGGCGGCGATCGCCGCCATCAACGAGGTGTCGCTGGACTACTACCTGCTCAAGCCGTGGGACCCGCCCGAGGAGCAGCTCTTCCCCGTCGTGGAGGACCTGCTCAGCACCTGGGAGGCGGGCGCGGCGCTCGAGTCCGGGGGCGTGCGCGTCGTCGGCCACCGCTTCTCCAAGGACACCCACGACATCCGGGACTTCCTGGCCCGCAACCGCGTCCCGGGCCGGTGGCTCGACGTGGAGCGCGACAGCGAGGCCCGCGAGCTGCTCACCGTCGCCGGCGTCCCCGAGGACCGCCTCCCCGTGGTCCTGCTGGAGGACGGCGACGTGCTCGAGCGCCCGACGGTGCTCGAGCTCGCCGAGCGCCTGGGCGTCGCCGTGGCCCCCATCTCTGACCACTATGACCTCGTCATCGTCGGCGGCGGCCCCGCGGGGCTGGCGGCGGCGGTCTACGGCGCCTCGGAGGGGCTGCGCACGGTGATGGTGGAGCGCGAGGCGCCCGGCGGGCAGGCCGGCCAGTCCAGCCGGATCGAGAACTACCTCGGCTTCCCCACCGGACTGTCGGGCTCTGACCTGGCCCGCCGTGCCACCGACCAGGCCCGCCGCCTCGGCGCCGAACTGCTCTCGGTCTCCGACGTGGTGGCGCTCAAGGTCGAGGGCGCCGGGCGGATCGTCGAGCTGGCCGGCGGCGTGCAGTTGTCGGCCAACACGGTCCTCGTCGCCTCCGGCGTCTCCTACCGGATGATGCCCGCTCCGGGCTTTGCCGACTTCACCGGCGCCGGGGTCTACTACGGGGCCGCGCTCACCGAGGCCCGCTCGTGCTCGGAGCAGCATGTCGTGGTCATCGGCGCCGCCAACTCCGCCGGCCAGGCGGCGGTCCACTTCGCCGGATACGCCAGCCGGGTGACGATGCTCGTGCGCGGAGACTCGCTGCAGAAATCGATGTCGGCATACCTCATCGATCAGATCGCGAGCTACGAGAACATCCAGGTGCTCACCCGAACCGAGGCCGTCGAGGCCGAGGGCGAGAACGGGCGCCTCAAGCGCCTGCGGCTGCGTGGGAAGGATGGGGATGGGGTGTTCGAGCGCACCGAGGACGTGGACGCCTGCTTTGTCTTCATCGGCGCCGCTCCGCGCACGGACTGGCTGGACGGCGTCGTCGCCCGCGACGAGCGCGGATTCATCCTCGCCGGGGGCGACGCCCGCGAGCACGGCTGGCCGCTCCAGCGCGAGCCCCGCACGCTTGAGACGAGCGTCCCCGGGGTGTTCGTGGCCGGTGACGTGCGCGCACGCTCGATCAAGCGCGTCGCCTCCGCCGTCGGTGAGGGCTCGATGGCCGTGTCGCTCATCCACGAGTATCTGGCGGAGGCATGAGGGCGCAGGCATGAGTCACCCCGAGATCGCCGACCTGCGCCCCATCGATCTCTTCAGCGAGCTGTCCGACGAGGAGCTCCAGATGTGGTGTGACGCCGCCCAGCTCAAGGACATCCCCGCCGGGACGGTCTACGCCAGGCAGGACGAGACCAAGACCGGGCTCATCCTCATCCTGGAGGGGACGATCGAGGCGCTGGTGCAGGACGGCACCGGCGACGAGCCGATCGGCGATCACGTCGGCCCGACGTGGATGGGCGCGATCCCGACCCTGGTCGGCGGGCCGTCGGCGGTGCGCATGGTGAGCCGTGACGACGTGCGCGCGGCCGTCATCGCCCCGGACGCGTTCATCGACCTGGTCCGCGCTCACCGGCCCGTGTTCCTGCGCGTGATGGCCAAGGTGCGCCCGGTGACGCGGCGCATCACCCAGCGCGAGTCAAACCGCGAGCGGCTGACCGCTCTGGGCACGATGTCCGCGGGGCTGGCCCACGAGCTCAACAACCCGGCCTCGGCGGCCAAACGCGCCGCGTCGGACCTCGCCGACTCGCTCGATGTACTCACCGGCACCGTGGGGCTGCTCGTGGAGTCGGGGATCGAGCGCGAGCAGGCCGCTGAGCTCGTCGCGCTTCAGCGCGAGGCCGCGGCCAAGTGCGCCAACCACGCGCCCCTGTCCGCCCTCGACGCCGCCGACGCCGAGGACGCTCTGTCAGACGCGCTGACCGCCGCCGGAGTGGACGAACCGTGGCGAATCTCCGACACCCTGGTGTCGGGCGGCATCGACCCGGCGTTCGTGGACCGCGTCGCCGAGGCCGCCGGCCCGGCGACTGATGCCACCCTGCGCTGGATCGCCGCCTCGCTGGGCGCCCGCCAGCTGTCGGCGGAGCTGCGCGAGTCAACCGACCGGATGGGCGAGCTGGTCAAGGCCATCAAGACCTACGCCTACATGGACCGAGGCGAGCTGGTGCAGGTGGACGTCCGTGAGGGTCTGGACTCCACCCTGGTTCTGCTCAAGCACAAGCTCAAGCACACCGAGATCGAGGTGCAGCGCAACTACGACCCGGCTCTGGGCAAGCTCACCGTCCACGGCGCCGAGCTCAACCAGGTGTGGACGAACCTGCTCGACAACGCCATCGACGCGCTCGGCGGGAGCGGCCGGATCACCATCACCACCCGGGCCGACGGCGACTGCGCGGAGATCGACATCGCCGATAACGGGCCCGGCATCCCTGCCGACATCCGCGACCGCGTCTTCGACCCGTTCTTCACCACCAAGGAGGTCGGCAGCGGCACCGGCCTCGGGCTGGACACCGCCCGCCGCATCCTCGTCCAGCGCCACCACGGCAGCCTCACCCTGGAGTCGCGACCGGGACAGACGGTGTTCCGGGCCCGCCTGCCGCTCAACGGCGCCAAGCGCTGATGGCCGGCGCCGGAGCGCGCACCAAGAAGCTCGCTCTGATCACCGCCATCCTGGCCTCGGCCATCGCCGCGGTGGACTCCACCGCCGTCAACGTGGCCCTGCCGGCGATCGGCCGGGACCTCGGCGGCGGGTTCGCGGCGCAGCAGTGGGTCTCCAACTCGTATCTGCTGACGCTGAGCGCGCTCATCCTGCTCGCCGGGTCACTCACCGATCGCCTGGGCGAGCGGCGCGTCTTCACCGCCGGGGTGGCGGGGTTCGGGATCGGCTCGGCGCTGTGCGCGGCATCGCCGACGATCGGCGTGCTGATCGCGGCGCGGGCGCTTCAGGGCATCTCGGGCGCGCTGCTCACCCCGTCGGCGCTGGCCATCATCGTGAGGGTCTTCCCCAAGGAGGAGCGCGGCGGGGCGATCGGGACCTGGACGGCGTGGGGCGGCATCGGGATCCTCGCCGGGCCCATCGTGGGCGGCCAGATCGTGGACTCCACCTCCTGGCGGTGGATCTTCATCATCAACCTGCCGCTGGTCATCCTCGCCCTCACGCTTGCGCGCGTGGCCGTCCCGGGCCGGGCCCACGGGATGCGCGAGGTCCGCATCGACTGGACGGGCGCCGCCCTGGCCGCGCTGGGCCTGTCGGGGATCTCCTTCGGGCTCATCGAGCAGCCGGTGCTGGGATGGTCCGATCCCGGAGTGTGGGGCGCGCTGCTGGCCGGCTTTGTGCTCTTGGCCACCTTCATCTGGCACGAGGCCCATACCGAGATGCCGATGCTGCCCCTCAAGCTGTTTCGCCACCGCAACTTCGCCGTGACCAACGCGCAGACGTTCGTCATGTACGGCGGGATCGGCCTGCTCGGGTTCTTCGTCACCATCTACCTCCAGCAGGTGGCCGGTTGGAGCGCGCTGAAGTCGGGCGTCACCGGGCTCGTGCCCACTGCGGTGATGTTCCTCCTGTCCGCGCGCATGGGCCGGCTGGCGGATCGATTCGGGCCTCGCCCGTTCCTCACGATCGGACCGCTGCTGGCGGCGGCGGGCTTCGGGCTCATGCAGCGCTACGGGACCACGGTCTCGCTCCTCACCGACGTTCTTCCCGCGCTGCTCGTGTTCTCGTTGGGCCTCTCGCTGACAGTGGCTCCGCTGACCGCGACCGTGCTCGCCGACGCCAGCGAGATGGACGCGGGCATCGCCTCGGCGGTCAACAACGCCGTCGCCAGGATCGGGAGCCTCGTCGCCGTGGCCGCGGTGGGCGCGGTCGTGGCCTCGTTCTACGGCGCCCAGCTCAACCACCGCCTCGGACACCGCCTCCCGGCGTCGAGCCAGGCGGCACTGCGCGAGGCGGCGCGCCACACGTTCGGCACCATCGACGACGCCGCCGTGCCGTCCGCCAAGCGCGCCCTCGTCCGCCACGTGACCGCCACCGCCGGTGAGGACGCGTTCCACATCGCGGTGGGGATCGCCAGCGTTCTGCTCGCGCTGGCGGGCCTGGGCGGCCTGGCGCTGCACGGAAAGCCCCGCACGAGCGTGGCCGCAGCCGACTGCGCGGGCGGTCAGCTCGCCGGGCAGCCGCTGTCGGTCGCCGCCGAGCTGCCCACGACCGAGCCGGCCGTCATGCCAGCAGGTCTCGGTAGCCCTCGTGCGTCTCGATGAACCACTGGACGAACGGGCACACTGGGCGCACGGCCAGGCCGCGGGCACGGGCATCGTCCAGAGCTCCGCGCACCAGCTGCGACCCGAGCCCGCGACGCTCTCGGGAGGGGTCGACCTCGGCGTGCAGGAACGTGATGACGCCGGACGACTGGCGGTAGGTGACAAAGCCCGCTCGCTCGCCGTCGACGGTGAGCTCGTAGCGGGCGGACTCGGGGTGGTCGGCGACCGTGATCTCCATGGCCGTCAGGCTCTCCGATCGAGGCCCGCCTCAATCATCTCGACCAGTGTGGCAAAGCTCTCGTCCAGCGAGAGCGGGATCCCAAAGCCGCCCTCGCGCTCGAGCGTCACGAACCCGTGCAGCGCCGAGCGCACCGCCCGGACGGTGTGGATCACGGCCTCGCCGGCGATGCCGTAGCCGTCGAGGACCGCGACGAACACCCCGACGGCCGCCGCGCCGGCGGCCTGGTTTTCCTCGCGGTCGGAGGCCACCTGCATGGCCGCGTAGGTGCCGGGGTGGGCGTGAGCGTAGGCCCGGTAAGCCGTGGCCACGGCACGCAGGGCGTCCGCGCCGGAGCGGCCTGCCGCGGCCGCCTGGAGCGTCGACGCCATCTCGTGGGCGCCGCGGGCGCCCAGCCGGGCGCGCAGGTCGCCGAGGCCGTCGACGTGGGCATACAGCGACGGGGTGCGGATGCCCAGCGTCGCCGCCAGCCGCGCCAGGGTGAGCTCCGCCAGCCCGTCCTCATCGGCGAGGGCGCCGGCCGCTGCGACGACGGCGTCGGCGTCCAGTCCCGCCCGCGGCATCAGCTCGCCGCGCGGGCGATCGCGGTGTCCATCGCCGCCGCCGGGGCCGGGACGGCGCGGCCATGGCCGACGACGAGCAGCGCTGGGTCGAGCGCCCGGAGCGCCCGGGCCGAGGCGAGGTCCTGCGCCTTGTCGAACGTCGCCATCGCGGCCAGCGGGAAGCGCCAGTAGAAGTGGTTGGACACCGCCGTCGTGCCGAAGGTGGTGAACACGTCGCCGGCGATGAGGGCGCGATCGCGCGTGTCGAGGAAGGCGACGTGGCCCGGGGAGTGGCCGGGGCTCGGGATGACCTCGAGGCTGCCGACGGTGTCGCCCGCCTGCAGGCGCACGTCCGGGGTCGTGGCCAGCTTGGGCCAGCTGCCGGTGAGCTTGCCCTCCACCACCTTCTCGCCGGCGTGGATGCGGGCATCGAGCTCGGGCATGAGCACCTGGACTTCGGCGCCGAGCTTGCCCTTGAGCTCGTCGACCGAGCCGACGTGGTCCCCGTGACCATGGGTGAGGGCGATGCGGCGGATGGGAGCGCCGGCCGCGGCCGCGGCGGCGATGAGCGCGTCGCCGGTGCGGGGCATGGTCGTGTCCACCAGGGTGAACCCGTCATCCTCGCGCACGAGATAGGCGTTGACGAACCCGTAGCGGGTGAGCTGGATGAGGTGGTCGTTGAGCTGGGTGGTCTTCATGGTGCCTCCGGTGCGAGTCAGATTCCTAATGCAATTAGGAATATACCTAATGCTATTAGTCATGTCAAGGGGGCCGGGTATTCTCGAGCCGTGTTGCATCGGCGCCTCACCGCGACCGTGGCCGCGGTGGTGGCCGTCGTCGTGCTGAGCGGGTGCGGTGGGTCCTCGTCGACGCCACAGACCACGTTGCACAACTACCTGACCGCGTGGAGCCACGGTGATTGGGCGGCCATGCGTAAGCTCGTGGCGACCCCGCCGGCGACGTTCACCACCGCCAACGCCGGTGCGTTCACCGCACTCGGGGTCAAGACCGCCACCTTCAGCGCCGGACGCGTGAGCGAGAAGGGATCCAAGGCCCAGGCCCGCGTCACTCAGAGCTATGTCCTGCCGCGAGTCGGCGCCTGGACGACCGCCACCACCGTCCACCTCGTGCAGCGCAACGGCATCTGGAAGGTGGCGTGGACACCGGCCACGATCAACCCCGCACTGCACGGCACCGAACGTCTGGCCACCATCAGGGACTGGCCGCCGCGCGCCGGCATCACGGGGGCCCGCGGAACGCCGCTCATCGCCGCCCAGCACCTGGTCGACGTCGGCCTCGTCGGCAGCCGCATCAAGAACGCCCAGGAGGTGGGCGCCGACCTCATCAGCGCCGGCGCCACCGCCGCCGAGGTCAAGGCGGCGCTCGCCCAGGCCAAGGCCCACCCCACGTTCTTCGAGCCCGTCTTTCAGGTCTCGCAGACGCGCTTTGTGCAGCTCAAGGCCCAGCCCGGCCCCCACAACGTCTACAACGTTCCCGGCACCCAGTTTCAGCAGGCCACCGCCCGCAGCGCCATCACCCCACAGCTCGCCGGGCACCTGATCGGCACCGTCGGATCCATCACCGCCGACCAGCTGAAGGCGCTCGGCCCGCCGTATGACGCCTCCAGCGAGGTCGGGCAGACCGGCCTGGAGTACGCGGCCGAGCGGCAGCTCGCCGGCACGCCCACCACCAAGGTGATCGCCGAGACAGCCGGCGGCAGCCTGGTCAAGACGCTCGCCTCCTTCCCGGGCAGGCCGGGGCGCCCCCTGAGCACCAGCCTCGACCCCAAGGTGCAGCGCGCCGCCGAGACGGCGCTGGCCGGCGTGCACAAGAACGTGGCCATGGTGGCGATCCGCGCCTCCACCGGTCAGGTCCTGGCCGTCGTCTCAGACCCCGTCTCGGTGGCGTACAACACGGCGCTGCAGGGCGCCTACCCGCCCGGCTCCACGTTCAAGGTGCTCACCTCGGCCGCGCTCATCCAGAAGGGCCTGTCGCTGTCATCGGCGGCGAGCTGCCCGCCGAGCATCACCGTGGACGGAGAGGCGTTCCACAACGCCGAGGGCGATCAGCCGGTGAGCACGCTGGACGGCGCGTTCACCGAGTCCTGCAACACCGCGTTCATCGCGCTGGCCACCTCCCACCTGCAACCCCGCGACTTCCCGGCGGTGGCCAACCTCTTTGGCCTGGGCCGCACGCCCCATCTCGGCCTCCCCGCGTTCGACGCCAACGTGCCCGCGCCGAGCGCCCAGTCAGACCTGGCGGCATCGGCGATCGGCCAGGGCCGCGTCACCTTCTCGCCGCTGGGGATGGCGACGGTGGCGGCCGCCGTTGACAGCGGCAGCGTCCGCGCGCCGCGGCTGGTCACCGGAGCGCCCGACGACCAGGTCGCGCCCTCCCCCCTGCCCGGAGCAGTGGCGGACGACCTGCGGCTGATGATGGGTCACGTCGCGGCGAGCGGGACCGCCGCCGGCACCGGGCTGCCCAGCGGCACCCACGCCAAGACCGGCACCGCCCAGTACGAGGCCGGCGGCAAGCTCAAGCTCGATGCCTGGCTGATGGGCTACGACGGCGACGTGGCCTTCGCGATCGTCGTCCAGGACAGCGGCGGGGTCAACGGCGGCCCACTGGACGGTCCGATCATCGCCAAGTTCCTCAACGGGCTCGGCGGCGCCGCGTAACCCGTCTAGAGCTCGCGCTCGTAGAAGAAGCTCAGCGTCTCCACGCCGCCCGGGCCGTGCTCGGTGTGGGTGAAGCCAAGGCTCTCGTATAGCCCGCGGGCGCTGACGTCGGCCTCGCCGGTGCCGAGCTCCATCGTGTCGGCGCCCTCCGCGCGGGCCGCCGCCATCGTCTCCTCCATCAGCGCGCGGCCGATCCCCTGGCCGCGCCGATCGGGCACGACGTAGAGCTCGGCCAGGTAGGACTCGAGCTTGGGGCTCCACAATCCCGGCCTCAAGCGCGTCACCGACACCGCGCACGGCGGTTCCCCCGCCACCAGGATGATGGTGTCGCCGTGCTCGAGCAGCGCCCGGATGCGCTCGGCCATCTGCCCCTGCGGGGGCGCCGGGTCGTCGTACTCGATGTTGAAGTCGCGCAGGAGCCGCGCCACGACGTCAGCGTCCTGGACGTCCACGCGGCGGATCGGCACCTCGGTCATCGCGCTCCATCCATCTCGTCGGCGATGATCGCCTCGGCGACGGCCGCCGCGAACTCGGCCGGCGCCTCGAGCGGCGAGAAGTGGCCGGCATCGTGCAGCGGCCGGACCGTCGCCGCGCTGAAGAACTCCCCGACGCGGTCACTCCACTCCACCGGGAACAGGGGGTCGTGGCCGGGCCACAGCACCGTGGTGGGCGCGGCGATCCGATCCTCGGGCGCCGGGGCCCGCTCGGCAAGGCTGCGCGCCACCGTGCCCGAGCCGGCCCGGTACCAGCCGATCGACGCCGTGAACGCGCCGGGCGCGCCGTAGAGCTCGGCCAGGCGGTCCAGCTCGGCGGGGTCCGGCGCGTAGCCCGGGCCGGACCAGTGCCCCCAGAAGTGCTCGAGATACGCCCGCGCCGCCACCCGGTTGCCGTCGATGAGGCGCTCGGCGAGCTCGAGACGGTGAAAGCTCTGATACCAGAACTCCCGCACGGCGCCCTCGGAGAGCACCCGGGAGCCCGCGCCCGGGAGCGGCGGCGCGAGCACGAGGGCGCGCACGACGTCGGGCGCCTCGCGCGCGATCTGCTGCGCGACCCGGCTGCCGACGTCGTAGCCGGCCAGCACCACCGGCCGGGCCCGACCGAGCTCGAGCTCGCGCATCAGGCCGAGCACGCTGGCCGCCTGCCCCGCGGCCGCATAGGCCTCGGCCGGGTCGGCGGGATGCCTGTCCGACTCGCCGAACCCGCGGAGGTCGGGCACCACCACGGTCGCGCGCGCGTCAGAGGTGAGACGCGGCACGACCTCGCGCCAGTCGCGGTGGTCGCCCGGCCATCCGTGCAACAGCACCACCGCCGGGCCGGAACCCGGGTCCGCGCCGTGGCGCTCGTAGGCGAGCGAGAACCCGTCGATGGGGGCGGACCGCTCCACAGCGCCACCAGCCTACCCCGCCCGCCCCCGGCGCTCGTCATGCCGAGTGCGCGGTCCGCCTTCGCCGGGCGCGCGGTGGCGCGCGCCCGGCGAAGCCTTGGCGAACCGGCGGGTCGTGCCGTTAGTGCACGCCCGGCAGCACCGGGGTGCCCTGGATGCGAACCGCCTGCAGGGCGTAGGGGTTGAGCCCCAGCAGCCGCATGACGGTCGGCGCGATCGAGGTCGTCTCCAGCTGCTGGCCAAAGACACCGGGGCTCACGGCGCCCGGCGCGAACAGCAGGATGGGAACGTCGCGATCGTTGGGGTCTGCGCCCCCGTGCTCGGCGATCTTGCCCTTGCCGCCGGTGTAGACGACCCCGTGCTGGACGATGCCCCAGATGTCGGGGTGGCGCGGATCGGACACCGGCACGCCGAAGTACCGGGCCGCCGACGCGCCGGCGTACACCTTGCGCAGCCCGGACTGGCTGAGCGTGCGCGATCCACCATCGACCGTGTTACCGGTGGCCGAGTGGGTCAGCAGGTAGTTGCGGACGAAGTCGGCCGCCTGCTGGGTCTTGGGGTTCAGCCACATCATCACGGCGTCGTCATCGGTGCCGGCGGCCACGACGTTGCCCGCACCGGGGTGCGCCGCCTGCCAGGCGGCATTGATGCCGTCGATGATCGGCCCGTCGTCGATCCGCGTCAGGTCATTGGGGTCCTGGGGGGACTGTCCGTGCTTGGCCGACACGATGATCGCCGTCTCGTCGAGCAGCCCCTGCGAGCGCAGCTCTGAGACCATCAGCCCCAGCTGCTGGTCCACGTAGCTCAACGCGCGCTGGAGCAGTGGGCCGGGGATGGTGGTGCCGGGCTCGTACCCGCCGGTCAGTCCGTCGGAGGTCGGCAGCTTCTCGGCGGTGGACACCGTCTGGAAGTTCATGCCGAAGAGCGCCGGCACGCCCACCTTCTGAGTGCGGCTGTGGTTGTAGCCGTCGATCCAGTTCAGGACCGCCTGGACCTTGTAGGAGTCGTATTGCATCGTGGCGGCGTTGTCACCCGTCCAGGCGATGTTCCCCGGGTAGGGGGTGCCGTCGGGCTCCAGCGCAGTCGAGTCGATCTCGGGATCGAAGGAATCGGTGATCCCGTTGCCCTCCGGCCCGTTGAACGACGTGTAGACCGGGTGCTTGTCGGACCACGCGGTGAGCAGGCCGGCATCGTGGGTCGACGTTGAAGATCGTGTTGACCTTCAGGTAGGAGCTGGGCGAGATCGGCTTGCAGGTCTGCGGATCCACCGGGAACGTGGCCGGGTTGAGCAGGTCCTGCGGCGTCTGGGTCATCTGGAGGATGGTTCCGGGCAGCCCGGAGAGGCCCTGGCCGGCATCAAGCCTGGTGTCGTCGATGTCGTCGGGCGAGTCGTAGATGACATCGGCGCCCGTCGCCTGGCCGTGGCAGGAGGTGGTTCCCGCTTCCAGGAGAGCGTGGTTGTACTCGACGTCGTAGTAGACGCCGGTCGTGCGCGGGTCCCCGCCCGTCATCTGGGCGGTCATGCCGGGATCCGAGTCGGACGGCACCGGCGTCTGCGCGTGGGCGTACTCGGCGCCGCGCGCGGACAGGGCCGCCAGCGTCGAGTCCGGGTTGTGGCGAACGAACCAGCGCAGGTCTGACTGATGCAGCCCGTCGACGGAGATCAGCAGCACGTGGCGGATGGCCCCGTGCCCGTGGTGATCGCGGCCGTCGCCGTCGTGGTGGCCGGGGCGGTCACCGTCGCGGTGGCCGCTCGGACGGGCCGAACTGGCCGCCACGGGCAGCGCGACCGCTGCCACTGCGGCCGCGGCCATCGCCACACCGGCGATCCTGGAGCGTCTGGACAAGTCACGGCTCCCTTCTGAGTCAAGAAATCGGGTCGCCGTGTTCTATGACCGCGCCGGGCGGCGCGAGTATCTCCCGTGTGCCCCCTTGATCAGCGTTTTCTTAGGATTCGGCGTCCGGGTCCGCCTCGCGCGCGGCACTCTGTGCCGCGTCCTCCTCCCGCTGCGCCGCCTGACCGTGCTCGGCTGCCTCGCGCTCGAGCTTGGACTCGTCGGCCCCCTCCGCAGCCTCAGCCTTGACCGATTCGCGCTGCATCTGGCGCCGGTGCTCCACCGACCGCGCCGCATGGGCTGCCGCTTCCTCGACCTTCTCGTTGTCCTGTTCGTCTTCGGACACGCGTGACTTCCTTTGTCTGCATATGGTTGGACAATCGCCCTAGTGTCGCGACACTCGCCGCCTTTCCTCGGGCTGCCCGCTGTGCGAGACTTTGAACCAATTGGTGTAGAGAGAGGGACGACTTGTCGCGCAATCTGGTCGAGCTGATCCGCCGTCATCACGCCGTGCACGCCCCCACGGCGCTCGACGTGCTCAAGGCTGCCGTCGACGATCACGGCGAGGTAACCGACGAGGACCGCCGGCACGCCGCCGAGGTGTCGGGGCTGCCCGAGGCGGCCGTGTACGGGATCTCCTCCTTCTATGACGACCTGCTGATGCCGCGCGGCGCGCGCCACGTCCGCGTGTGCACGGGGACGGCGTGCTGGGCGGCCACTGGCGGAGCGCACGTGGACGTGGTCAAGGAGGGCCTGGGACTCGACTTCGGTGAACGCAGCGGCGACGGCGAGCTGTCCCTGGCCGAGACCGTGTGCCTGGGCTTCTGCCATTCCTCGCCGGCGGTGCGCGACGGGGACGTGATCGACGCGGGCGCGGATGCTCCCGCTCGTGCCATCAAGGGTCAGACCATCGAGGCCCCGGAGCCGGAATGGCGCAGCCTCTTGCCCAACCCTGTGATGACCGAGCCCGGTGACTGGTCGGGACTGCACCGCGCCGTGACCGAGCTCGATCCCGAGAAGCTCCTGGACCTCGTCGAGGCGGCCAACGTCCGCGGCCGCGGCGGCGCCGGCTTCCCGGCCGGGACCAAGTGGCGCTTCACTCGCGGCGCCAAGGGCGCCGAGAAGTTCATCGTGGCCAATGGCGACGAGGGCGACCCGGGCTCCTACATCGACAAGTACCTGATGGAACGCAACCCGGTGCGAGTGCTGGAGGGGCTGGCCCTGGCCGGATTCGCCGTCGGTGCCGGGCACGGCTTCGTGCTCACCCGCTCGGAGTACCCGCTCTCCAAGCCGATCCTGGACGCGACGGCCGAGCAGGCGCGCGCCGACGGCTGGCTCGGTGAGGACATCCAGGGCTCGGGCTTCGCCTTTGACGTGACGATCGTCGAGGGCGCCGGCTCCTATGTGGTCGGCGAGGAGACGGCGCTCCTGGCCTGCCTCCAGGGCCTGCGCGGCACAGTGTCGGCCCGGCCGCCGTTCCCCGCCGAGCGTGGCGTGTACGGGATGCCCACCGTCGTCAACAACACCGAGACCCTGGCCAACATGCCGTTCGTCGTTGCCGCGGGCGCCGATGCCTATGCCGCGCTCAGCCCCGACAGCGAGGCCACCGGGTCCAAGCTGGTCTGCTTCAACGAGCGCTTCCTCAATCCCACTGTCTACGAGGTGCCGTTCGGCTTGACGGTGCGCGAGCTGTGCGAGGACGTCGCGGGTGGCCTGCGCGACGGCCGGTCGATCAAGGCAGTGCAGATCGGCGGCCCGCTGGGCGGGATCCTGCCCGCATCCAAGCTCGACACCCCGTTCGACTTCGACGCGCTGGCCGCCGAGGGGTGCATGGTCGGCCACGGGTCGATCTGCGCCTTTGACGACCAGACCGACATGCGGGCGCTGGCCGTCCACCTGCTGCGCTTCGGCGCGCACGAGAGCTGCGGCAAGTGCTTCCCCTGCCGGATCGGGCTGCGCCGCGCCCATGACATGTTCGCCGCCGAGGCGCCGGTGAAACGCGCCAGCTTCGAGCAGCTCCTGGAGGCGCTCGAGCTCGGCAGCCTCTGCGCCCATGGAAGCGGGATGCCGGCGCCGCTGCGCAGCCTTCTCGCCCACTTCCCCGACGAACTGGGGCTCGCATGATCACCGTCACCGTCAATGGCACCGAGCTCGAGGTCGCGGAGGGCACGACCATCCTCAGCGCAGCCACCCAGGCCGATGCGTGGGTGCCGACGCTGTGCTTCGACGACCGCCAGGCGCCCTTCGGCGCGTGTCGCGTCTGCCTGGTCGCGGTCGAAGGCGCGCCCAAGCCGCTGCCCGCCTGCACCACCCCGTGCCGCGATGGCATGGAGATCGACACCACCGACGAGCGGTCGCGGCGCGTGGCCACCGCCGTCGTCGAGCTCGTGCTCTCCGAGCTGCCGCAGGCGCCCGCGCCCCACACCGAACTGGCCCAGGTCGCCGAGCGGCTCGAGGTGTCGATGGTGGACCCGCCTCGATGGCCCGGGGTCACCCACACCACCGACCACGACGTACGTCATCCCTACCTCGCCTTCCAGCACGAGCTGTGCATCTCGTGTGGACGCTGCGTGCGCGCCTGCGACGAGGTCCAGGGGGCGTTCGCGCTCACCGCCACCGGCCGGGGCTTTGAGGCCAACATCGCGGCGGGGCTGGACAGCGGCTTCACCGACTCCAGCTGCGTCTCGTGCGGCGCCTGCGCCGACACCTGCCCGACCGACGCGATCACGGAGATCAGACTGCTGGTGCTGGACGGCGACGGGATCGGCCGTCTACCGTTGAGAGACGATCATCGACCCCGGGTCAAACGGCGGCTACCCTCCCAAGAGACCACAGAGAGGTGATGAGCAATGAGCAGTGATCGGTTTGATCGCACCGTCACCACGACGTGCGGGTATTGCGGAGTCGGCTGCCGGCTCGACGCCAACGTGATCGGCGGCCGGATCCAGTCGATCGCACCCGCGATGGACGGCCCCGCCAACGAGGGCCACACCTGCCTGAAGGGCCGCTTCGCCCACCAGTTCACGCGCAGCCGCGACCGGCTCACCTCGCCGCTCATCCGCGAGGGCGACCACTTCCGAGTGGCCAGCTGGGACGAGGCGCTGCAGCGGATCGTCTCCGAGCTGACGCGGATCAAGGATCAGTACGGCCCCGACGCGCTCGCCGGCCTGGCCTCCTCGCGCGCCACCAACGAGGACTGCTACGCGATGCAGCGCCTGATGCGCGCCGCGGTGGGGACCAACAACATCGACAACTGCTCGCGGGTGTGCCACTCGCCGACGTCGTTCGCGCTGCGCAAGTCGTTCGGATTGTCGGGCGCCACCGGCTCCTTCACCGATATCGACCACGCCGACGTCGCGGTGCTCATCGGCGTCAACCCCACTCAGGGGCACCCGGTGGTGGGCGCGCGGATCAAGCAGGCGGCCCTGCGCGGCTGCAAGCTCGTGACCATCGACCCGCGCCGGATCGAGCTGGCCGACTATGGCGTGCTGCATCTCGCCCCGCGCCCGGGCACCAACGCCGCGGTCGCGCTGGGCCTGGCCCACGTCGTGCGTCGCGACGGGCTGACTGATTCTGGCTTCATCGCCGAGCGCACCGAGGGCTATGAGGCCGCTGAGGAGCTCATCGAGTCCTACACGCCCGAGGCGGTGGAGGAGATCACCGGGATCCCGGCCGACGACCTCGTCGCGGCAGCCCACATCTACGGGGAGTCCAGCGCCGCCTCGATCCTGTGGGGCCTGGGTGTCACCGAGCACAAGTACGGCTCCGAGGTCGTGCAGCTGCTGTGCAACCTGGCCCTGATGACCGGGAACGTCGGCAAGCCCGGCGCGGCGCTCTTGCCGCTGCGCGGCCAGAACAACGTCCAGGGCTCATCGGACATGGGCGCACTCCCGGACACCTACACCGCCTACCGCCGCGTCGATCACGAGGAGACCGCCCAGCTCTTCGAAGAGGCCTGGGGCGTCCCGCTGTCGCGCACGGTCGGCTACAAGATCCCGGAGATGTTCGACGCGGCGATCGCCGGCGATCTGAAGGCGATGTACATCTTCGGCGAGGACATCGCCCAGACCGACCCCGACACCGCCCACGTGATCAAGGCGATGGAGAGCCTGGAGTTCGTCGTCTGCCAGGAGATCTTCGAGAACGAGACCACCAAGTACGCGGACGTCATCCTGCCCGCCTCCGCGTTTTTGGAGAAGGACGGGACGTTCATCAACGCCGAGCGGCGCTTCCAGCTCGTCGAGGCCGCGATCGATCCGCCCGGCGGCGCGCGGACCGACTTCGACATCATCACGACGGTCTCGCGCATGCTCGGTCACGACATGGGCTGGCAATCCCCGTGGGACGCCCTGGACGAGATCTCGCGGCTGACCCCGCACTACCGCGGCGTGAGCAAGGAGCGGATCGGGCGCAAGGGTGCGCAGTGGCCGATGCACCCCGACGGCACCGACTCCCCGACGCTCTACGACACGTCGTTCGACAATCCGACGGGCAAGGGCCAGTTCGCCGTCCTTCCCTACAAGGCGCCCGGCGACGCGGCCGACCACGAGTTCCCGCTGGTGCTCGTCACCGGCCGGGTGCTGCAGCACTACAACGCCGGCACGATGACCCGCCGCACCCACAACGTCGACATCGTCGACCGCGACTGGCTGGAGGTCCATCCGATCGATGCCGCCAAGCTGTGGATCTCCGACGGCGAGAAGGTGTCGGTGCGCAGCCGCGTCGGCCAGACTGAGCTCTACGCCAAGGTCACCGACCGCATCGAGCCTGGTCACGTGTTCACGTCCTTCCACTTCCCGGAGGCGCGCACCAACCTGCTCATCGGGCAGTCCGCCGACGTCAACACGTCCTGCCCGGAGTACAAGGTGGTCGCCGTCGACGTGCGGCCGATGGCCGAGCAGCCGGCGTTCACGCCGGCCCTCACCGCCGCCGACTGACGCCATCCTCGAATGAGCGCGGGGCCGGTCCTCCTGGTCCCGCGGCGTTCACCGACGCCATCCCGCCACATAGCTCCCCGCGCGGTCCTCTCGGGCCGCGCGGCGCAGTTAAGCGCCCGGTCGGGAGCTAGGCCGCCGCGACGCGCTTCGTCGAGCGGCCCGCACCTGCCGGACGGCGGCGCTTGGCCTCCAGCAGCCGCTCGTCGGCGGCGTGCATGAGCTGGGCGGCGCTCGTCCCATCCACCGGGAACAGCGCGACCCCGACACTCCCCGCCACCGTCTCCATTCCCACGCTCACGTCCCGCACCGCCTGGGAGACCTTGGCGGCCAGGCGCGCGGTGCCGTGGTCGTCGGTCTCGGGGGCCAGCACGCAGAACTCGTCGCCCCCGAACCGGGCGACGGTGTCCTGGGCGCGCATCGCCCGCCGCAGGGCGCCGGCGACGTCGCGCAGCAGGTCGTCCCCGGCGGCGTGACCGAAGCGGTCGTTGAGCTGCTTGAAGCCGTCCAGGTCCAGCATCACCAGCGCAAAGGTCTGCCCGGCCCGCCGGTGGCGGGCGATCTCGTAGTCGGCGCGCGCCAACAGCGACCGCCGATTGGCGACGCCGGTCACGGGATCGGAGAGCGCGTCGCGGCGCAGCACGTCGCGCTCGCGTTCCAGGAGCACCAGACGCTGGCGTAGGGCTGCCGCGCAGGCCAGCGTGAGCGCCACGCACAGCCACGCAACCTCACCGCCGGCCGCGGCCGCTGCCACGGCCGCGATCACGACACCGATCAGCGCCACCGCGGGTGCGCGCCGGGTGGGAGGGGTCCGTCTCCTCCTCGATTCACGCGCTGGCATCGGCGCGTACATGTTCGTCGCCCGGGCGGACGGCCCTGCGTGAGGAATGGTGAGCCTTGACGCAGGACCGGTGAGCTTTGGTCAGGACATCGGCCGCACTGCCGGAACCGGTGCTCGTGCCAGGCTGAGGATGGCGATGTCGTCGGCCTGATCGGAGTGGCGGAACCCGTCGATGGCGCCGAGGATGCGGTGCGCGGCGGCGACGCCGTCGCCCAGCGAGCGCACCGTCTCCAGCAGGCGGGTCTCGCCGAAGCGCCCGTTCGCCCCGATCGCGTCCAGCACGCCGTCGGTGTAGAGGATGAGCTGGTCGCCGGGGTCGACCTGGACGGACGTGGTCAGCAGTTCGACGTCGTCGACGAAGCCGAGCATCGGGCTGGGCCGTCCCACGGGCCACGCAGCGACGCCGCGTCGAAGCAACGGCAGCGGGTGGCCGGCCGACAGGATCGTGACGCGGTCATCGTCGGTCACGACCGCGCCGGCCACGGTGCACAGGCTGCGGTAGTCGTCGCTGCGCTCGCGCAGGCGGCGGTTGAGCACCTGCATCGCGTAGGCGAAGTCGCCGGTGGAGGCAACGATCGCCGCCAGTGTGTGGCGGGCGAGCGCGGTGAGCGCGGCGGCCTCGGCGCCCTTGCCCACGACGTCGCCGATGACCGCGGCCCAGCCTCCGTCGAACGACAGCAGGTCATAGAAGTCACCGCCGACCTCGACGGCGCGGCCCGCGGCCCGGTAGGCGCTGGACAGCTCCCACCCCTGCACGGCCGGTAGCGACCGCGGGATGAGCCCGGCCTGGAGGGTCTGCGCGATGTGACTCTGAGCCGCCTGGAGCTCGGCGCTGTCGACGATCACCCCGGCCTGGCGCCCGAGGTCCGAGGCCAGCTCGAGGTCGCGCTCGTCAAAGCGCCGCGACGTACAGGAGATGAAGCTGAGAGCGCCGAGGATGCGCTCGCCGCTGCGGATGGGAGCGATCATGGCCGAGTTGAGGCCGACCTCGCGCAGGATCGCCAGGTGCTCGGGGTCCTGGGCGCGGCGGGCGAGCATCTCCTCGGTGATCTCATGAATGAGCAGGGGCTCCCCGGTGCGGATGACCGACCCGAGCCCGCGCGACTCGTCGTGGTGATCGGGCCAGCGCTGGTTGAGGTACCACCCCTGCCGCACCTTCTCCGGGTCGCGGTGGGCGATCGCCAGCGTCTTGATCGCGCCCGACTCCTCCACCATGTTCACGGAGGCCCAGTCGGCGAGGCCCGGGACCGCGGCGTCCGCGATCGCCTGCAGCGTGCACGTCAGGTCGGGCGTCTCGGCCAGCGTGCGCAACGTCTCGGCCATCAGCCGCTGCGCGATTTCGTGGCGCTTGGACTCGGTGATGTCCTCGATGAGGTTCACCGCCATGAGGATCTCGCCCTCGGGACCGACGACGGCGGTCGCCTTGTTGAGCAGCCAGCGCTCCTCGCCGGTCGCCTTGACGACGTTGCGGACCACCATCGGCTCAGGCGCGGTCTCGCCCAGCAGCAGCCGCGTGCCGGCGAGGCCGGTGATGTCGACGGGCTCACCGGCCTCGGTGTAGACGTCGAAGCGGGCCATGAGGCCTCCCGGCGCGTGCGCGAGCACGGCGGCGGGATCGGGGAGCTTGAGCAGGTTGGCCGCCGCCTGGTTGGCGTAGACCATCCGCCCGTGGCGGTCGCGGACGGTGACAGCGGCATCGACGGAGCCGAGGATCACGTGCAGCTGCTGCTCGGCGGTCGAGAGCTCCGCCGAGAGCACCGCGTTGTCGAGCGCCAGGCCGACGCGGCCGGCGAGATTCTCGGCGTATTCGACGTCATCGTGGTGCGACAGCCGCGGGTGCGGTGACCGCGTTCCCAGCACCAGCGCTCCCAGCGGCTCGCCGCGAGGCGCCAGCGGGACCGTGATCGCCGACTCGATCCCCAACTCGCCGAGCAGCCGTCGCTCCTCGTCGTCGCGCCCGAGCCGGCGCGCCTCGCCGGCGCTCAGCATGGGGCGGTGCTCGGTGCTCGACGGCAGCTGAACGTCGCCCTCCGCGGGCAGCGTGCGCCCCAGGAGCTCTCGCGCCTGGCCGGGGGCGCCGGCCACGGCGCCCGCCAGCCGGCTGAGCCTGCCGCCCGGGCCGAGGACGTCGATCGTGCAGAGGTCGACCACGCGCGGGACCAGGACGTCGACGACCGCCCGGGCGATCTCGTCCACGGGCTGTCCCCCATGCGCGATCTCGGCCACGTCGGTGAGCACGCGCATGCGCCAGGCGTCGCGCTCGGCCCGCCCTCGGTAACGGGCCATCGCCACGGCGAACACCGAGCCGACGGCGACCACGCCCAGCGGGATCCAGTACCGCGAGGTCGACGGGTTGGGGCCCCAGATGAAGGCGAGAGCGGCCGCGAGCACGGAGAGGGCGCCGACGCGCAGCGTCGTCGCCGCCGAGGCGGTGATCCCGCACAGCAGCGGCGCCGCGATCATGAGGCTGGTCACCGCCACCCGGTCGGCGGCGATGAGGATGTCGACCACCACCACCACCGCGATGACGGCCAGAGCCACGATCACCGGGCCCCGTCCACGCAGGACGGGCAGCGAGGAGGCGCGCGCCATCGGCGCATTCTGCCCGACCGCGCGGCTCAAGGTCTCCCGCGGGAGCGCCGATGACCTGCTGTGAGCAGGTACGGGCGGCACGCCCCCTGCCCTCCGGAACCAACGAGCTTTTCGAAGGACGGCCCCATGCGTCTCATCACCTCTTCCCTGCGTAGCCAGCTGTTCGCGGCCTTCGCCGCCGTCATCGTCGTGTTCGGCATTGGCGTCGTCGTGTCCATCAACAGCGTCTCCGGCCTGACCAGCAGTCTGCGGACCGACACTGCGCGTGTGAAGATGGCCGACACCCTCAGCAAGGACACCTACAACATGCAGGGATCCCAGCTGATGGCGACGCTGAACAACGGCGCCTCGGCCAAGGACCACGAGCGAGACGTGAAGAACTTCGCCGGCGAGCTCACCGCCCTGAAGCCTCACATGACGACCGCGGCGGACCGCGGCGCCTACGCCGCCATCCAGCAGGCGTTCGCCAAGTGGCAGGGTCTCGACCGCCAGGCCGTCGCCTCCGCCCAGGCCCACAACCGGGCCAAGGCCACCGCGCTGGTCACCGGCGCCGCCAACGACGCCACCGACGCGCTGTCGACCGATGCCTCCAAGCTGGCGACGCTCATCTCCGCCGAAAGCGCCCGCGACGCCAGCTCAAGCGAGAGCTCCGTGACCGTCATCACGATCGTCCTCGGACTGCTCGGTGTCGTGCTCGCGATCGGGATCGTGCTGGTGCTGTCGCGCCGGATCGTCGGCGGCATCCGCCAGATGCTCAAGGCCGCCAAGGCGCTGGCTCAGGGCGACGTCGATCAGCACGTCGACGTGAAGGGCCACGACGAGATCGCCGAGATGGGCCACGCCTTCGGCGACGTCATCGACTACCTGCACGAGACCGCCTCCGCCGCCGAGGAGCTGGGCTCGGGCAACTTCGCCGTCGAGATCACCCCACGTTCCGAGCGTGACGCGCTGCGCAACGCATTCGTCGAGATGCGCGACCGGGTCGCCTCCGTCGTGCGCTCCATCTCCGGCACGTCGCACACCCTGAACGCCTCGAGCGTCCAGATGGCCTCCACCACCGAGGAGGTGGGTCGCGCCATCGGCGAGATCGCCGAGTCCGTCGGCCAGGTCGCCAGCGGCGCCGAGGAGCAGGTCCGGGCCGTCGACCAGATGCGCGCCATGAGCGAGGAGGTCGCGGTGGCCAGCCGTGCGTCGGCGGAGACCGCCTCCGAGACCGCGCAGGTCGCCTCTGAGGCTCGCGCCTCCGCCGAGGTCGGCGAGCAGGCCGTCGCCAAGGTCGACGAGGCCATGCGCGGTGTCCAGAGCTCCTCCGCCGACGTCAGCGCCGCCATCCGCGAGCTGGGCGACAAGTCCACGCGCATCGGCGGGATCGTCGACACCATCACGGCCATCTCCGAGCAGACCAACCTGCTGGCACTGAACGCCGCCATCGAGGCCGCCCGGGCCGGAGAGCAGGGCAAGGGCTTTGCCGTCGTCGCCGAGGAGGTCCGCAAGCTCGCCGAGGAGTCTCAGCAGGCCGCGGCCTCCATCGCCGACCTCGTGTCCGAGATCCGCTCCGAGACCGAGCGCGCCGTGACCGTCGTCGAGCACGGCGTCCGCCAGACCGACGAGGGCGCCCAGACCGTCATCGCGGCCCGCGAGGCGTTCCAGCAGATCCGCCAGAACGTCGAGTCGATGACCGAGCGGATCGAGCAGATCGCCGCCTCTTCGACCCAGATCGTCGACAGCGCGACCCGGATGGCCGAGAACGTGAGCTCCGTGGCCAACGTCGCCGAGGAGTCCTCGGCCTCCACCCAGCAGGTCTCGGCGGCCACCGAGGAGACCAGCGCCTCCACGCAGCAGATCGCCTCCTCCGCCCAGGAGCTGTCGGCCACCGCTGACGAGCTGCAGCGGCTGGTCTCGCAGTTCACCCTTTCCTAAACCGCAGGGGCACACTCGCCGCGGCGCCCGTCCTTAGTGGCGGGCGCCGGGCTTTAACTCGGGACGTGAGTCGTCTGATGCACCGCATGCGGGCTTACTTTGCGTCACCCCCTGGCAACGGTCCCCAGCCCGCCCCTCCCGGGCCGCCGTTGACGTGCGCCCCGACCGCGCCAGCGCCCCCACCGCTGCCCGGTCCCGCTGAGCTGCGCCGCCCGCGCCCGCAACAGCTCGACCGCTCCGCCCGTCAGCACGAAGGGGTCGGCGATCACGCGGCCGCCTGCGAGCGTGAGCGCTGCTGTCAGCCGGCCCGAGACCTCGGCGACGAGGATCGGCTCCGGGAGCGGCTCGGCGCTGTCGAGCTGCGCCAGCCGCAGCAGGTCCGGGGTGTCGTCGAAGGCGGCGAACCGCAGCGTCACCGTCGCGTCGAGGTCGACGGGGGCGGCACCGGCGGTGGGGGTGCGGGCGCGGCCGTCGAGTGTCTCAGCCGCACTTCTCATGCCGCGCGATCCGTCGCCGCCTGCACCAGTGCCTCGGCGATGCGGTCGCCCGGGCCGCCCGGCACGCGCTCGGGGTGCCACTGCAGGCCCAGGGCAAAGCGGCGATCGGTCCGTTCGATCGACTCGACCATCCCATCCGGGGACGTCGCGGTCGCCTTCAGGCCGCGACCCAGCCGCCGGATGGCCTGGTGGTGCTCGCTGTCGACGTACGCCGAGCGCCCCAGGAGGCTGCGCATCGCGGCGCCGGCGTGGGTGCGCACCGGATGGGCCCCCGCGCCGTGCTCGACCGTGGTGGCGCCGTCGCTGACCACGTCCTGGTAGAGGTCGCCGCCGGAGGCGATGTTGAGCAACTGGTGGCCGCGGCACACGCCCAGCACGGGCAGGTCCATGGCCAGCGCCGCCGTGAGGATGCCCAGGTCGATGCGGTCGCGCTCGAAGTCCGGCTCGCCGCGCGCGATACGCGGGACCTCGCCGTAGAGCCCGGCGTGCAGGTCCGTGAAGGCGCCAGTGAGCACCATCCCGTCCGACAACGCGAGCTCGCGCTGGGACGGCGTCTGGGTGAGGTGGCGCACGCGCGCGCCCGCGTTGTCCAGCCAGCGCACGTAGGGCGGGGCCGGGTCGTCACGGGAGACGAGCAGGATGAGCGGGCTCGACTCCTCCCGCGTCTGCCGGTAGGCGCGCAGGAACGCCGCCTTGGCCCGGGAGACCCGCTTGCGCACCGCCTCCTCGGTGGTGTCGAGCAGCCGGGCGATCTCGCCATGGCTGAAGCCGGCGTCGAAGTGCAACAGGAGCACGAAACGCTGGTGCGCGGGCAGCCGGGCGAGGGCCTCGCGCGCGGCGTCGGGCGCCGCCGCGTCCTGGACGGTGCGCCCGATGGCGGCATCGTCGTCGAGCTCAACCGTCGGGCGCCGCGCCCGGCGCCGCAGCTCATCGACGGCCAGGTTGCGGCTGGTCCGCTTGAGCCACGCCCGCTGGCGCTCGGGGCTGAGGCCGTCCGGGAGGCTCCGCCACGCGCGCGTGAAGGCTTCCTGGGCGAGGTCCTCGGCGGCGTGACGGTCCCCGGAGAGGGCGAACGAGAGCCGCGAGGTCAGCTCGTCGTGGTGGGAGCGCATGAGGGCTTCGAGATCCATCACCTCATGAGACGATGACGGATCGCGAAACCGGACACCGCAGCTCAGCTCAACTGGGCCAGCGCCGTGCCGACGTACTCCATCAGCTCGGGATCCACCATCCCTCGCGATGCGGTCTGTCCGCCCTCCTCGCGGTACATCCGCGCAAGCGACTGGCGGATGCCCTCGTCGCCGCCGGTGAACTGCTCGATCAGGTCTCGCCAGCGCCGCGCGAGCTTGAGCATCCGGGGGTCCGTCGGGTCGGTGCCGGCCACCTGCTCGGCCCGGACCGCGTCGATCAGCTGCGCCCAGGCGCGCTCGGCGGCGGCCATCCCGTCCTCGCCCAGCGCCCGGCGGCGCTCGGCGAGCTGCTCCTGCTGCTCGGCCGTGTAGTAACTCTCGCTCATGATCATCACTCCGATCGCATCGATGAATTCATCCCGGCCGGGTTCGTGCCCGGTGTCGAGCAGCTCCAGGATCCGGGTGAGCGTGACGCGCAGCCTCCGGCCGAGCTCGAGCTGGCGCTCGACCAGGTCCAGATGGCCGCGTACCGCCTGGGCCAGGTCGGGGCTGGCATCGAGCAGGCCGCCGATCTCCGTCAGTCCCAGGCCGAGCCGCCGCAGTGCGACGATCCGGTACAGCCGCCGCACGTCCTGGGGCGAGTACAGCCGCCGGCCCGACTGCGACCGCTGCGCGGGCACGAGCAGCCCGATGGCGTCGTAGTGGTGCAGGGTGCGGACGGTCAGGCCGACCGCTGCCGCCAGCTCGCCGATCTGGATAGGAGCCCACCCGCTCGCGTCATCACTCATGACGGCCACGGTAGATCCTCACGCTACGTGAGGTTCAAGGGGGGTCGTGACGGAAAGTTGTGACGGGCTACGCGAGCGCCGGAGTGGCGCGCTGGAGCCCGGCGAGGACGCCGGCGATGCGCAGCTGGTCGGCTTCCTGCACGTTGATGAACCGCACCCCGAGATGGGTCGGGGTCTCGCGCGCCAGCACCGCTTCGCAGTGCACATGCTCGGAGACGCCGGGGAGGAAGACCTCCATCTGCCACTTGGAGACCTCGCCGAGGCCGGGGCGTTTGAGCAGCAGGGCGCCGCCCATGCTCAGGTTGGAAGTGACGGTCGACACCGTCTGGCCCGCGCTGCCGTCGGCCCCGATCGGGGTGGCCTTGACGGCGGTGACGAGCGGGGTGCGCTCTGCGCTGCGGCGCTCGGCCACCTGGATCCCATCGACCACGACGAACTCGAGCTCGTCGCGATCGGCCTCCTTGAGCGCGACGCCGCGGAGGGCAACCGGGGCGCGCCCGTGCTCGAAGGTCAGAAAGCACAGAGAGCCGGACGCCAGGCGCGTCTGCACCTCGTCGGGGACCTCACCCTGCGGGATCAGCGTCGCGACCGGGCCCTGAACGGATTGGACCCGGCATTCGATGCAGTTGACCTCCCAGTCGACCTTCGCATCGAGATCGACCCGGACGGCCTGGTTCTTGACCAATCGTCGCATTACATGGACGTAATCGGCAGGGGACCCCTTTCTGTTTAGCACAAAGGGCACAATTGCCCCGGCCGAACTGAGAGCGAGCAGCCGTCCCCGGCCGAACTGAGAGCGGGCGGCCGTCAGGCGGTGACGCTGGCCAACTCGCGCGTGCGCTGGCGCCAGAGATCGAGCCGCGGTCGCAGGCCCAGGCGATCGAGGAGCTCGAGGTCCAATCCGGCCGCCGGTGCGTCACCCTCGGTGACCGGAATGAGCTCGTTGGCCAGCCCGTTGGCGATGTGCACCGCGGCGACCCCATCGAAGGCCAGCCCGTCGACCTCGGAGGGATCGTGGTGATGGGCCACGGCCTCCACGATGGGATCGGGCAGCCCCCAGAGGGACAGCAGGTGCGCACCGATGTGCGCGTGGGTGACGCCGTCGGCCTCCTCTTCGACCACATGGACCGGGACGTGGCGCTCGCGCGCCTGATCGTTGAGCTGGGTCCAGCGGCGATCGTCGTCCGAGACGAGGACCAGCTTGCCGATGTCGTGCAGCAGCGCGGCGGTGACCGCCTCCTGCTGGGTGCGGCCGGCAGGGAGGATCGAGGCGGTGATCCGCGCCACCAGCATGGCGTGGGCCTGGAAGTCGTCGAGCGAGAACTCGGCGGCGCCCCGCGGGGCGACCTTGCCGAAGGCCTCGGCGGTGAGTGCCAGCGACCGGATGGTGTCCACGCCGAGGTACATGACCGCGTCGCGCACCGAGGTGACCGTGGACGTGAGGCCGAACAGGGCGGAGTTCGCAAGCTGGAGCACCTTGGCGCTCATCGCCACGTCGCGCTCCAACACCGCTGACACCTGATAGGGCTGCCAGTCCGGGTCCGAGAGAACCTGGTTGAGCTCCATGTACACCCCGGGCCGGGACGGCAACGCCGTTGTCGCCATCGTCTTGCGGAAGGCCTCGACCTCGCCGGTCCGCGCATGCAGCGCGGATGATCGCTTGATCAGGACGCTGAGCTCGTCCACGTGGCACGGCTTGGAGAGAAGGCGGTGCGAGACGATCGTCGCCAGGCCGGGTCTGGTCGTCCCCGACAGGATCATGCGAATCGTGGTCGGGTGCTGATCGCGCACGCGGGTGAGCAGCGTGACGCCGTCCATGGGGGCCATCTGCTCTTCGGCGACCAGGACGTCCGCAGGATCCTGAGCCAGGACCGCGAGGGCCGCCTCGCCGTCGGAGGCGTACTCCACCTGCCATGAGCCGGCATCCTTGTGCAGCGCCTCCTGCAGGGCGCCAGACGTGTCCGGCTTGTTGTCGACGAACAGAATCCGCTTGGGGGCCGCCTCAGCGGAGGTGCCCAATGTGCTCTGCAGGTCGCGCGTGGCAGCCAGACTCATCGTGCTGGCAGTATCGTCGGCCGCTCGGGCGTCCTTGACCTCGCACACCGGCGCCGCGGGGCCCACAGGGCATCCGGTATCGCTGCGGACCGCGCCGGTATTGGCACGAGGGCTCGTTGGGCGTTCTTTCGGCGCCTTGGACGGTTGATGGATCCCCGGCGAACGCCGGAGCGTCCTCTCCGATGCGCCTGCGCGTGCCGATCTCCTCGGACGCCGGCGCTGCCGCCGTGACCGTCGCCGCGGGCATCGTGAACCACACGGTCTTGCCCGACGGGCTCTCGGGCTCCACGCCCCAGCTGTCGGAGAGCATGTCGACGATCTGCAATCCCCGGCCGCTCGGCTCGTCGGGGCCCGGCGAGCGCATGGTCGGCGTGCCTGATCCTGAATCGGTGACCTCGATGCGGATCTCCTGGGTCGAGCCCAGGATCGTGATGTGGAAGCTCGTCCGCTCGTGCCGGATGCAGTTCGTCGCCAGCTCGGAGACCATCAGCTCCACCGCCTCCACCGTGGAGGCCGCGCTGCCGCTCAGCGTATCGGTGGCGAACCGGCGTGCTGCGTGCACGGATTGCGGGATCGCCGGGAACGTCCGCATTCGTCTCACGTTGTCGCCCCCAACTTCTCGGCCAGGCCCATGGCACCGATCACCCTCCGGAGCAGCGGTGGCGGCTCGCGTAGTTCGAATTCCTCCACCGCGCTGGCCCACCGCACCCACAGCGCGATCGCGGAGCTGTCGGCGAAGCGCACGCCGCCGACGTCCACAGTCAGTCTGGTCACACCATTTCCCAGCACCTCGTCCACCCGGGCCGCGAGCGGATCGATCCCGCTCATGTCCAGTTCTCCGTCGATGCTGACGGTGGCGTGATGATCTCCGTCGACGACCACATCAAAGCTGATCAGCTGGTCAGGCTGGCCCTCTAGCTCGTCCATCTCACCCCTACTATCGCAATGTCATCCTCGGAGCGGCCGTTCGCCATGTCGCTCACGAGCCGCCCCAACAGCTCCGGTAGCTCTACATCATGGCCGGTCGCGGCTGTGCGTAGCCGGTCGAGGCCCTGGTCGAGGCTTTCCCCGCGCCTTTCGACCAGCCCATCGGTGAAGGCGACGACCGTCGCCTCGGGCGGAACGGTCACCGTCGTCGAGCGGTACACCGTACCCTCCTCTACGCCGATCGGGAGCCCGACCTCCATGTCCAGGTAGCGGCTGTCGCCGTTGGCGAGCAGCAGCAGGGGCAGGTGGCCGGCGCTTGTGATGCTGAGCTGCCGAGCCTCCATGTCGACGGTGGCGCACAGCACCGTCGCCAGCTGTCCGCTTTCGGCCACGCTCACCAGCCGGCTGATCTTGGTGAGGATCTCCGCCGGTCCGTCGTCCTGCGCTGCGTAGGCGCGGATGGCGTAGCGCAGCTCCGCCATCGTGGTCGCGGCGCGCAGCCCCCTCCCGGAGACGTCGCCGACCACCAGCAGCAGCCGCCGGTCGTCGATGTCGATCACGTCGTACCAGTCGCCGCCGATCTCGATGCCCTCCACGCCGGCCTCGTAGCGGGCGCTGGCCTGCATGCCCGGGACCTCCGGGAGGCTGTCGGGCAGCAGGGCGTGCTGCAGCGTCTGCGCGATGCCACGCTGCTCGGCGTAAAGCCGTTCGTTCTCGTTGGCCGTGACCTCCAGCCGCCCGGCCAGCTCCTCGGCGCCGCGCCGGCGCTGGGTGAGGCGCAGCGTCATGAGCGCCGCGGCGATCGTCAGGAGCACCCCGAGCACCGCACTGATCCAGGGCAGGTTCTTGGGCAGAGAGCCCGCCAGGGGGACCCTCGAGGACATCGCCAGGGTGAGCGCGCTGTTGCCATACGGGACCGTCTGTGCGGAGGACGGGGACGGAAGCGGAAGATGGGCGCGGTCGGTGACCAGCAGAGACTGCGGGGTCAGCTTGGACCCGAGGTAGATGGCGTAATCCAGACCGGCGAACTGGCTCGTACTCTGGAGCTTCGAGCGGCGGCCGGCCGGAAGCGGCCGCTCACCGTAGACGACGTATCCGCCGGACTCGGTCGAGTTGGCGTAGGCGTAACCCAGGCGCGGGCTCGGGGGCCGCAGCAGTGCGATCACGTTCAAGATGGCCTTGCGGCCTGCCGCGGTCAACACGACCTTGGCCTCGCCCGGCGACGCGGCAAGCTTCGGCGGCGGCCCGACCACGGCCAACGGCCCAGCGCTCAGATCCCCGAGCTTCCATAGCGACAGCGACAGCCACTGCCCGGCCCCCGACCCGACGTCAGGGCCGACGAGACGCTCGAATCGCTGGACGCTGCCATGCGTGAAGTTGGCCTGCTCGACCGCCGCCGCCAGCGTGGCCGTGGTGGTGGGGACCGACTCGCCCAGCAGCGCCGCGGCATCGCGGGCCCTCAGCGTAAGCAGGCGCTTCTCGTTGGACACATACTGCGAGTGCGAGACGAGCACGAGCGCCCCGGTCACGAGCAAGCCGATGATCAGCGTGGCCACGGGCAGCCAATAGAGCCCGAGCGAGCGCTGCCGCGGCGCCGTGTCGGCACCGATCGTTTCGGCCGCCTCACCCCCGCCACTCATCGCCGGCGGCCGCTGCACTGACTCGACTGAATTCAACAGCTGCCTCTCTGGCTTTGTTCGGCGTAACGAAGGGACGCCTCCCGCAGCGCGGCCACAGTCTGGCATACACCTGCTTTCCGGGGAAGTGGGCGATAGTTTTTCGGCGCGGTTGCGGCTTTCAACCGCTCGGGACCCATCAGGGCCGGTTCCACGCGAAGGTGGCCATCGCCCCAGGCGCCAGCGCGTAGGTCAGCTCGCGCCCTCGCCACCGCACCGCGAAGCGGACCGTGAACTGGGCGTTGTCGTAGGCCACCAGGACGATGCTTCCGTCGGGGTTGCGGACGGCGACGTCGTCGAGCCCGGGGGTGACGACGTTGACCCCGGACCGCGGATAGACGTAGGAGACGAAGTGCGTCGCGGCTATCCGCTGGGCGCCGCGGGCGATGAATGCACTCGCCTGCCCCAGTTGGTAGTAGGAGCGCGTCAGCGACACCGCGCCGGAGCGCTCGTCGACCCGGGCCAACCCAACGCACCCGGGACAGCCGTGGTTGGGGACCTGCACCGGGCCGCCGCGCGGATCAAGCGCCAGGTTCCACAGCGCCACGGTGCTCGCCCAGTTGCGCAGCGAGGCGATCACGATCTCCGAGGTCGGCGTGGGCGTGATGAGCCCGGGAGAGCATTCGTCGACGATCTCGTCCAGCCCCGGGGCGGCCTGGCGAAACGCACTCATCACTCCGGGAGCCCCGAAGTAGCAGTGCCACGAGATGCCCGAGAGTGCGCTCCCGGCCGGGCCGAAGATGTCGGTGCGCATGTAGCCGTCGTGGTCCGGGCCCCAGCCCAGGTCCCCGCCGTAGAGGTTGGGGTGCAGCCCAGCGGCGGCCAGCGCCGGCGCCAGGTCGTGCGCGATCCAGGCGGCCTCGGTGTTCGCCGGCAGGTTGAGGCCCGGATACAGGGTCGCGGTCCCCGGCTCGTTCTGGGGCGTGATCGCCGCGATCGGGATGCCGGCGGCCGCGTACGCCTTGAGGAAGGAGACGAAGTAGCGCGCCCAGGGACCGTAGGCCGACCGCAGCAGCGTGCCGGCGTTGCCCGCGTTGCCCAGCGAGTGGTTGGCCTTCATCCACGCCGGTGGGCTCCATGGACTGGCCAGAAACTCGGTCTGCGGGTCCTCCGCCAGCACCCGGCCCAGCGCGGGCAGGATGTAGGCCCGGTCATGGGCGATCGAGAAGTGGCTCAGGGACGGGTCCGATGCCCCGGTGGGCATGTCGTCGTAGGTGTAGGGGCGCCCGTCGTGCGTGAAGTCCGACGCGCCCATCGGGATGCGGACGAAGCTGAGATGGATGCCGATGCCGGCGGCGCCGAACAGCTCGTCCATGAGTGCCTGGCGCCCGGCCTCCGATGTCCGGCGCTCGATGAGCCACGCCGACGTGTCGGTCATGGCGGCCCCGAACCCGTTGACCTGTTGGTAGCGCACCCCGGCGTTGACGTTGATGACGGGCTCGCCGCTCACGCTCCCGGAGCCGAACTCGATGTCGGGCAGGCGTGTGAGGCGCTGCGCGAGATTGGCGCTCGTGAGCACGACCTCGGCGTCGTACGGATCGACGGTGGATGCTCGGGTGGTGGCGGCGCCGAGGCTGAGCGGCAGGACGATGGCCAGCAGCGCAGCGATGGCCCGCAGCGGAGCGATGGCCCGCAGCGTGGCGATGGTCCGCATCGCGGCGATGGCCCGCAGCGCGGCGCCACACCGCCGCGCCCGGGTCATGGACGCGTGAAGGCGCGACGCGCCTCGGCGGCGGGGCCCTGCGCGTGGCAGCCGTCGAGATGGTCGTTGACCAGGCCCATGGCCTGCATGAACGCGTACACGGTCGTGGGTCCCACGAAACGCCAGCCGCGCTTCTTGAGGTCCTTGGCCAGCGCCTTGGAGTCCTCGGTGTTGGCGAGCTCCATGAGCGCGGCGCGGTCGAGGCCGCCGTGGCGCTGCGCGGGCTCGAAGCTCCAGATGTAGTGGGCCAGCGAGCCCTCCGCGGAGATGAGCTCAACGGCCCGCTGGGCGTTGTTGATCACCGCCTCGATCTTGCCCCGGTGGCGAACGATGGCCGCGTCATCCAGCAGCCTGGCGACGTCGCTGTCCCCGAACCGCGCCACCTTGTTGACGTCAAACCCGGCGAACGCCGCGCGGAAGGCCTCGCGCTTGCGCAGGATCGTCAGCCACGACAGGCCCGCCTGGAACCCCTCGAGGCTGAGCTTCTCGAACAGCCGCACGTCGTCGGCCACCGGGAAGCCCCACTCGGTGTCGTGGTAGGGGCGGTACTCGGGCGCAGAGTCGCCCCACGAGCAGCGGGCGATGCCGTCGTCGCCGACCGAGATGCCTTCGGGAGCCATGTCCTAAGTCTGATCGCTGGCCCGGCGGTCTGAGGCAGGGCGCACCTAAACTGCATGGGGTGAGCTTCCTCCGCGGCATCGACGGGTCCGCCCACAACACGGCCGGCACCCCGGCGCGCTGGGTCCGCCCCGGCGCCCACCGCCCTCGCGACACGCGGTCGGCCCCCCTGTGCGACGCGACGCTCGCCTGCGCCCGCTGCGATGCGCCGATCGCCGCGGGCCCCCAGGGCCTGTCGCTGACCCAGCCGCTCGTGTGCCCTTTCTGCGATCACCGCGCACCGGTCCGCGACTTCCTGTCGCTGGCGATGCCGACGCGCCCAGCGCGCGTCGTGGTGCGCATCAGCCATCCCGGCTGACCCCCACGCGCGTCGTGGTCCGCATCAGCCACCCCGGCTGACCCCCACGGGCGTCGCGCCCCCGGGAGATCGCCACGTACGGGCGGTTGTGTCCGTCTCTTGCAGCATTCAGGATTCTGGTGCGGCGGCCGATGGCCTAGGGCATGCCCTTCTTCTCCCTTCGCGCCGCGCGCGCCCTCCTCACCGCCGCCACGCTGGCCGGCGTACTCCTCGCCGGTGCCGCCGGCGCCCGAGCGGCCACGCCCTATCAGAACCCGTTCAACGGAGAGCAGCCATACGTTGGGCGCACCGATATGGGCGTCGACATCTGCCTCTCTTCCGGTGACCCGATCCGCGCCCTCGGCGACGGCGTGGTGGTCGGGATCATCCGCAATTGGGACAGACGCGAGCCGTACGTGTGGTACGAGCTGACCAGCGGCCCCTCCGCCGGGCACTACGTGTACGTCGCCGAGCAGATCACCGGGCTACCCCAGATCGGGCAGACCCTGCACGCCGGCGACGTCATCACCCACTACGCCAAGAAGGGCACCTGCATCGAGACGGGCTGGAGCACCGCCGACGGAGAGACCCAGGCCCAGGCGACCACCGGCTACACCGAGGGCGAGGTCACGGTTGCCGGCGTCTCGTTTGCCCGGCTGCTCATCTCCCTCGGGGTCCCGGGCGTGTTCGATCTCGTCCCGGCCCACGCCACCCGCGCGAAGCCCGCCAAGAAGCGCTCGACGCACGCTCCGCGGCACTAGCAGCGGGGCACTCGCTGCGCGACACCAGTTCGGGAGCGCCGCGCGGGCCGTGGGCCGCGGCCGCTATGCGGTCGCAGGCAGCAGGGTCACCGTGGCGCCCCGGCGCGGCATGGTGATCAGCGTGCGGCGATGGGAGGGCTCGCCCCCAGAGTCCTCGCGCGCGAAGGAGACATGGCGCAGGACGGTCTCAAGGATGAGGCGCGCCTCGGTGAGCGCGAACCCGGCCCCGATGCAGCGGTGCACGCCGCCGCCGAACGGGATCCAGGTGTACGTGCCCGGCCGGCTCACGAGGAAGCGCTCGGGCCGGAAGAGCCGCGGCTCCGGATACAGGTCGGGCCGGTGGTGCATCCGCTCGATGTCGGCGGCGATCATCGCCCCGCGGGGGACGCGGAGGTCGCCGAGGGTGAAGTCGCGCGCCACGTAGCGCAGCGTCACCGGGACCGGCGGGCGCATCCGCAGCGTCTCCTGCACCGCGGCGACGAGGTAGCGCGTGCCGCCGTCGCGCACATCCTGCTCGCACCCGGCCAGCGCCGTGGGATGACGAGCCAGGCGCTCGGCCAGCCAGGCGAGCGTGGTCGCCGTCGTCGCCCAGCCGGCCACGACGAGCACGTGCAGGGCGGCGATGATCTCGTCGTCGGACATGGCCCCCTCGTCGTCGGCCAGGAAGCGGGCCAGGCAGTCACGGCGTCGCGGGTCCGGCGGGGCGGCGCGACGCTCGGCGATCTCCTCGCGCGCGACGGCCGCGATCTCGGCGTGGATCGCATGGATCCGCGGATACGGCGCCCACCATCCCCGCATGACGATCGCCGCCGCAAACCGCCCGGCGAGCTCCAGCGAGTTGAGCGCCGCGTCCAGGCGATCGAGGGCCGCGCCCAGCCGCTCGGCCCGGGCCGGCCGGGTGACGCCGAACACGGTTGTGGCGATCACGTCACGCGCCAGGTCCTGGGTGAGCTCGGCGAACGCCACCGGCCGGCCCAGTGGCCACTCGCCGATCCTGCGCTCGGTGACGGCCACGACCCCCTCCTCATAGCCCTTGAGGGCCTCCCCATGGAAGGCCGCCGTCAGCTGGCGCCGGAAGCGCGTGTGGTCCTCACCGTCCAGCGCCGCGATCGCGTCGTGCCCGAACATCGCCTCGTGTGGGGCAAAGCGGCGCAGCCCCTCGCCGAACAGCAGCGCCCCGTCACGCTCGGTGAACACCGCCCGGCAGTCCTCGGGCGAGCAGGTCAGCAGCACGGGCGGGGCCAGCGGCAGCTCCATCACATACCGCTCCGGCGCCGACGCGGTCCACCCGACGAAGCTCTGCGGCACGAACCACCGCTGCAGCCCTCGCAGCCGCCCCGCGGCACGAGGCACCGATTCCAGGCCCGGCAGCGGTGCCACGCTCACGTTCACAAGTACGGCAGCGTACACCAGTACGGTGCGGGTCACCAGTACTGGTCAGTGCGTCAGTAACGAGAGCGCCTGCCGAGCCACGAGTACGGCTTGGGACAGCAGTACGAGGCGGTACGCTAGGGCGGCCGTGAGCACGCTTGCGCAGATCTACACGCGACGGGGACTGCCGCGCGGCCGGGGGAGCCTGCCGCCTGAGCAGGTTGCCCATGCCCAGCGCCAGCGCGTACTGCGCGCGATGGTCTCGGCCGCCGCCACGCTCGGGTACGCGAATGTCCGGATCGCCGATGTGGTCAACCGGGCGCGCGTGTCGCGGCAGTCGTTCTACGCGCAGTTCGACGACAAGGAGGCGTGCTTCCTGGCCGCCCACACCGAAGGGCTGGAGCTGATCGTCGACCGGCTGGCCCGGTGGACCGCCGACGTCGTCGACGACGACCCCCGGAGCGCGGTGCGCGGCGCCGTCGCCGCCTACCTCCAGCTGGCGGCCGACGAGCCCGAGTTCGCCCAGTGCATGCTCGTCGAGCTGCCGGCGATCGGGCGCGCCGGACTGGAGGCGCGCCGGGATGCCCACCGCCAGATCGCCGCGCTCCTGCGCGCCTGGCACGAGCAGGCACGCGACGCCCGTCCCGGCTGGCCCACGGTGCCCGACGGCCGCTACCCGGCCGCGATCGGAGCGGTCCATGACCTCCTCTTCGATGCCGTCGCCTCCGGCGAGACCGAGCGCGCGCCCGCCCTCTGTGACGACGCCGTCGACGCCGTGCTCACGCTGCTCGAGGTGCCCGCCGCGTAGCGCACCCTCGCTTGCCGACCGCCGACCGCCGACCGCCGTCTACGCGCCTCCCGGGCCCGGCACGCCGCACAGATCGGCGAGGACCTGGCCGGCGGCGTGCACCGGGAGCGCCCAGGTCTGGAGCCCGACGATCCCGTCGGCGCCGATGCCGGCCTCGTGCTGGGCGCCCTTGACCGCCGTCGCCGTGTGCGGTCCGAAGATGCCGTCGACGGCGAGCACCGGATTGGAGCTGGGGGCGAACTCGCCGCGGCCCTCGTTGAGCACGGTCTGGAGCTTGTCCACCACGCCGCCCCGCGAGCCCTCGCTGAGCGTCGGCGGCTCGGGGCCGTCACCGCCGAGCGCACCCCAGGTGGCCGGGCCGACGATCCCGTCCACGGTGAGGTGCTCTGACTGCTGGAACTCCTCGACGCCCTGCTTGGTCTTCGGACCGAAGACGCCGTCGATGTCGGTGAAGCTCAACGTGCGGCGGACGAGCAGGTACTGCAGCCACTTCACGGTGGCCCCCGTCGCGCCTTCCTGAATGGTCGCGGGAGTGGTCATTGACGGTCCCTTCGGTCGCGGGTTAGGAGATGAGCGCGCTGACGGCGACAGCGAGCGAGCCGGCAGCCAGGAGAACAGCCCCCGCCCGCGTGGCCTGGCGGGGCTTGGGCGCGAGCTTCTCGACGAGGACGAGTCCGGTGATGGCGACCATCCAGAACGTCGTCGCCGTCGCGGCCACCGCCATGGCCATCATCATCGCCCAGCAGGAGCGCACGCAGGCGGTGCCGTTGCGCACCGCGAAGCGAACCACGCCGGCGGTGGCCCGGCGGCCCGAGGGCGGCAGCGGTGTCGGCCGATGGCAATCACGCACGGCACGGCGCTTGGGGGCGGAGAGCTGCCAGGCGGCGGCCAGAGCGAGCGCGCCCGCGGCGACGGCGGTCCGGTCAAGCCCCGCCCATGCCGGCGACGCCGCCAGCACCAGCACGCCGAACGCCACCCAGATGAGCGCATACACCCCGGCGAAGGTGGCCATGGCCCGCGGGCGGCGCCTGCGCAGGCTGTTGGCGGCGACGTGTCGGACGGCGGGGAGCGCGGTGGGCAGCATCATCGCGACGGCCATCAGCGTCCACATCGCCACCGCGGCGACCACGCCGCCGCCCAGCAGCATGGAGTGGTGGGCGGAGGACGCGCCCGCGCGAGCCGAGGGCGACATGCCCCCCATCCCGGGCATCCCCGCCATCCCGTCCATCCCCGGCATCCCGGCCATGCCGGACATCCCGCTCATGCCGGCCATGCCGCTCATGCCGGCCATGCCGCCGCTGCCGCCGCTGCCACCCATCCCGCTCATCACCGACCCAGACCCCCCGCCGCCCGGCCCAGCACCCACCGCCATCGCCACCAGCGCGATCCAGGCGCCGGCGATCACCGCCACCAGTCCCGCCATCACCGCCCGCTCGCGCGGGCATGCCGCCGGCCGCCACCACAGGCAGCCGACGGCTGCGCGTAGCTGCGGCATCACTCGTAGAAGATGGCCACGCGCCCGATCGTGACCGGCGGGTCAGCATCGGTCACCGCGTCGGGCAGCGCGTGCGCGAGCTCGGGCTGGTCCTCGGGGATCAACCCGAGCGGGCGGAAGGTCACCTCCACGTGCCGGCCGTCCCACTCGCCCTGGGCAGCGAGACTCTGCGTCAGATCGGTGATGTCGTGCACCTGCCGCAGGCCGTGCGCATGCTCATCGCCGCGCGGATTGCGGGCGCGCTCGACCCCAAAGAACGAGACGTTGCCGGCATGGTGGCTCTCGGCCACGTCGGCCGAGGCGTCGGCCGGCAGGTTGACGTAGATCCCGTAGACGGTCCCTGGGTTCTGCGCGGCCTCGATGTCCTCGACGCTGAGGAGGATGCGCTGCGGAGCGGTGGCCCCGGTCGCGGCCAGCGCGGCCTCGTGGGCCTGCTGATCGATCTGGAGCGCCACCGACGCCGGGGCGCCGACGAGCCGGACGGGCGTCTCGGACGCACCAACCAGCTCGGGCTCGCCCTCGGGGGGCTCGGGTCCGGTCACGACATCCTCCGGAGTTGGTGGAGGCGGCACCGCGGCCGGACGGGCCGGGGGCGCCACCTCGTACGTGTACCCCAACTGGCCGACGATGTCGACAACGTCAGCCGGCGTCTTGGTGACGCGCTGGCCATGGGCGTCGAAGAACGCGAACGACTGGCCGATCCAGCGCGGGTCATTGGGGACGAGGTGACGCGGGCTGGTCCAGATGAACCACAGCCGGTCGATGTTGGCGTGGTGGATCCAGAAGATCGGGTCCGCCGCCGCCGCGTCCGGGTCGGCCATGAGACCGCCGTTGCCCCCCACCGCATCGTGGATGACGTTGTGGGGCTGGTTCTCCACCTGTCCGGTGCTGTTGGAGAACTGGGCCACCCCGGTGACGCCGCCTCCGAATTGAGCGGTGCCGACAAAGCGCGAGGCCCGCAGCGCCCGGGTGGCCGACGCGACCGCCGGCGAAAGTGCGAGGCCGCGGTTGATTCCGGGCGCCCGCGCGGATTCGAACAGGGGGTTGGGAGCCCCGTTGACGGTCTGACTGCGAAACGCGGCGGGCAGCGTCGCCTGCTGTCCGCCCGCGCCATAGTCCCAGAACGGCAGCGACCAGTCGGCCGAGCCCCCCGCCTGCACGACCGCCGCGCGGACGATCTGCTCGAAGTAGTAGATGAACAACCGATGCCAGGCCAGGAAGAACCATGTCCCGTGCTGGCACCCGTTCCACAGCGGCTGCACCGATTGTGCGTGCGTGCCATGCATCGCCGCCTGGTAGGTCCAGCTCGTCGGGTCCTGCGCCGGCCGTCCCTGCATGATCGCGACGGCTTGCGCATATTCCTCCACCGTCTGGTCGCCACTGGGCAGCGTCCAGATGTTCCTACGTACGAGCGGCGCTGTAGCCGTGCTCGCCTGCGGCGCCGTGGCCGCGCTTGGCACACCCATTCCCCTGATCCCTCCGATCCCGTGCCGGGTGCTGTTCCCCGTCGCGTCTAGCTATACCACGCAGCCGCTCGAGCCGCCAAACGACCGGTCACATGTGCATCGAGAAGTTTTCACTCATGAAACACACATCGCATTAACATTTGTTCATAACGGACGGCGCGCCCCTCCTCCCGGCACCGCTCGCAGTCACCGGTCACCTTGTGACCTTCGACGACACCCGTCCGGAGATCCCCGACGGGGTCCTCTACATCGACGACACCGGGATCATCCAGGCGGTCACCGCGCAGGGCGAGCCCGCCCCCGCGGGGTTTGATCACGCGACACGCGTCGAGACCGGCGGAGTGGTCTATCCGGGGCTTATGGATCTGCACAACCACATGGCCTACAACTGCCTGTCGTTGTGGCTGGCGTCCGACCATCCCGGGGCGTGGACCACCCGCAACCAGTGGCCAAACGACAAGGACTACAAGCCGGCGATCAGCCTCCCGGCCAACGCTCTGTGCCACGCTGACTCCAAGGCGGTTCTGAAGTACGTCGAGACCAAGTCCGCCGTGGGCGGGGTGACGGCGATCCAGGGCTCGGCCAAGCTGTCGCGCCCGTTCGAGGGCTTCATGGTGCGCAACGTCGAGTTCGAGACCTTCGGTCAGAAGAAGAAGAGCGTCAACCAGTCGGTGCGTGCCTTCGAGAGCGCTGACCAGTACAACGCGGCCAACAAAGACCTCGAGGAGGGCCACGCCTTCCTCTACCACCTCGCCGAAGGCACCGATCCGGGGCTGATCAAGGACTACGACGGGCTGCGCGATCACCACTGCCTCCAGCCCAAGTTCATCGGCATCCACTCGACCGCACTGGGCGCTGACCAGTTCACGGAGTGGCACGCGACGGCGAAGGGTGGAGCGATCGTCTGGTCGCCCTTCTCCAACCTCTGGCTCTACGGGGAGACCACCAACGTCCTCGCCGCGGCCGAGGCCGGGCTGATCGTCTGCCTCGGTGCCGACTGGTCGCCGTCGGGATCCAAGAGCGTCCTCGGCGAGCTCAAGGTCGCCGACCTGCACAACAAGGTGGCCCTACACGGCGCGCTGAGTGACCGCGACATCTGCGCGATGGTCACCTGCAATCCGGCGCAGGCACTCGGCTGGGAGACCCTCCTGGGTCAGCTCAAGCCGGGGCTGCACGCCGATTTCGTCGTCATGGCCGGCAAGGGCCCGGGCAAGGACCCCTACCGGACGCTCATCGAGAGCGTCGAGGCCGACGTCCAGCTCGTCGCTATCAACGGCTACCCCATCTACGGCACCAGCGACCTCATGACAGCGGCGTCCGCGGTCAACCCCGAGCCCATCCACGTCAGCACCACGCTGACGCGCACGATCACGCTGCGCGACGATCGCATCCCGGATGCCGACCTGAGCTGGACCGACGTCATCGCGCGCCTTGAGGCGGCACGCCAGGACCCGGTGGTGGCACGGGCCCAGGCCCTGGCGCTCGATCACGTGGCCGAGCCCGCGGTGGCGCTGGTCCCCGACAAGGCGTGGGACGACCCCACCGTGCATCCCGAGCTGCTCGCGGAGGCGGCCGCGGCCACGATCCCGCCGCTCGATCCGCTGGCCCCGGACGAGGCGTTCTTTGCCGCCCTATCCAAGCGCGCCACCGAGCTGGGGGACACCAGTGGGCTGCACGCCCTCGACACGCTGCACACCTACTACGGGCTGTGAGGCGGCGCCGCCGCGCCCAGCCGCGCGAAGCTGACGGTGACCGCGAGCCCCCCCGCGGGCTGCGGCACCGTATCGATCGTGGCGTCGTGGGCCACGGCGATCGCCCGCACGATCGAGAGCCCCAGCCCGTGATGGCCGTCAGCGCCTGCCGCGCGTCCACCACCCAACCGCTGGAAGGGCTCGAACAGTCTGTCGGTCTCGTCCGGGGGCACGACGGGCCCGGTGTTGGTCACCGACACGACCGCATGCCCGTTGACGGCGGCGGTGCGGACCTCGACGCGGCCCCCGGGGCGGTTGTAGCGCACCGCGTTGTCGACGAGGTTGGCCATCAGTCGCTCGATCAGCGCCGGGTCCCCGGCGGCCGCCGCCGGCTCCAGCGCCGTGTCGAGCTCGAGCCCATGGCGCTGCATGTCGGGCCGCGGCGTGAGCAGCACGCGGCCGGCCAGGCGCGCCAGGTCGACACGCTCGCTATGGCCAAGGCCCCGTTCGCTCGAGGCCAGGGTGAGCAGCGACTCGAGCAGGCGCTCATGCTCGCGGCCGCACGCCAGCAGCTCCTCACACGTCGCACGCAGGCTCGCCTCGGTGGCGTCGGGATCCGCCAGCGCCACCTGGAGCAATGTCCGCTCGACGGTGAGCGGCGTGCGCAACTCGTGCGAGGCGTTGGCGACGAAACGTCGCTGCGCGTCGAACGACGTCTCGAGCCGTTCCAGCAGATCGTCCAGGGTGTCGCCGAGGCGCTTGAACTCGTCGTCGGGTCCGGTGAGCGCGAGGCGTCGTCCGAGGTTCCCGGCCGAGATGGTGCGCGCGGTGTCGGTCATCTCACGCAGCGGTCGCAGTACCCGCCCGGCGGCAAACCAGCCCAAGAGCGCCGAGACCACGGCAGTGATCGCCAGCAGGCCCCACGTCGTGGCCAGGAGCCCGGCCAGGTCGCGGGAGGAGCCCTGACTGACCCCACCGATGACCTTGCCAATGTGCACCCCATGCAGCCCCGGCGCCGAGACACTCCCGTTGGCCGGCAGCGGCTGGATCGTCGTTGATGTCGGACTGACGGTGATGGCGACGGAGTGAGCGCCGGCCAGTTGGCCGCCCGAGGAGAGCAGGAAGATCCCGATGACCAGCGCCGTCCCCAACCCCAGGAACATGCCCGTGTAGAGGAGCGTGAGGCGCAGCCGGGCGGTGCGACGCGTAGCGCGCAGCCACGACCGCGGCGACAGTGCGCTCAGCAGCCGGGTCATCAGATCCGGTAGCCGCCCTCACGCACGGTGTGGATCACCGGTGGCTCCCCCAACTTGGCCCGCAGGCGGCTCATGGTCGTCTTGACGGTGCCGGTGAAGGGGTTCGCGGTCTCGTCCCACACGCGCTCGAGCAATTCCTCGGTGGAGACCACGCGCCCATCAGCGGACAGCAGGCACTCGAGCACGGCGAACTCCTTGGGGCTGAGGTCCAAGGGCCGGCCCTGGCGCGCCGCCGAGCGGCGGGAGGGATCGAGGCTCACGTCACCGCAGACCAGGGTGGGGGGCACGGGTGCGACGGCACGCCGGGCCAGCGCTCGGATGCGCGCCACCAGCTCACCGAAGTCGAACGGCTTGGGCAGGTAATCGTCGGCTCCCAGTTCCAGCCCCTCCACCCTGTCGCGGATCGTACTGGCGGCGGTGAGCATGAGCACGCGGGTCTCGCTGCGCTGCTCCACGAGCGCCCGGCAGACCTGATCGCCGTGGACCCCGGGCAGGTCACGGTCGAGCACAACGACGTCGTAGCGGTTGATCGCCACGTGTGACAGGGCCTCGTGGCCATCGAAGGCCAGGTCGATCGCCATACCCTCACGGCGCAGCCCCTCGGCGAGCGCGGTCGCCAGCCGCGGGTGATCTTCGACAACCAGGACCCTCATCGTTTCACTCCCAGAGGATGTCCGAGCCCGCGTAACAGCGAGGTCACAGCCGCCGTGACCGTGATGTCACCACCTCATCTCTACAACTGGCGCAGTAACCCCTGGCTCGCAAAGGACGCCTACGATGACACCGACGCCATCCATCTGCCCACGCCCCTCTCGCGGCCTCGTGCTCGCGGCCGCTGTCGCCGTGGCGGTGATCGCCGCAGGCTGCGGCGGCAACTCGCCGTCGTCTGGATCCTCGTCGGCCGCGGCGGCAGGGGCGAAGGGAGGACCGGGCGTGGCGGCGTACCAGTTCTCGGCGTGCATGCGCAACCACGGGGTGAGCAACTTCCCGGATCCCGTGGTGAAGAGCTCGGCCAACGGCAGCTCGGTGAGCATCGGCATCAACCCCTCGATCTCGGGGCAGCCGGCGTTCAAGACCGCCCAGGCCGCCTGCCAGCACATCATCGGCAACCCCGGCAACGGCCCTGACGGCAACCCCGCCCAGCAACGCGTCAAGACTCAGGCGCTGCTTGCCTTCGCACGGTGCCTGCGCGCGCATGGCTTCCCCAACTTCCCCGATCCGAGCGCCAGCGGAGATCTCTCGGCGGAGGCGATCACCAAGGCGGGCATCAACTTCCAGACGCCGGCTCTGCTGACGGCCGGCCAGAACTGCGCCTCGGTCACCCACGGTCAGATCACGCCCGCCCAGGTCGCGCAGGCGATCAACAAGGCGAAGACGCAGGGCACCCAGAACGGCGGCCCCGCCACCCAGGCCAGCCCCTCGCCATGACGCCGTGCTTCCTTGCCGCCACCGGCAGTGGCACCATTACGCCACCTGCGCCGGTGGCGCAGCAGCGAGGAATTCATGGTTGGAGGCGGAGAAGCGAGAGCCGGTGCGCACCCGGTACGCCTGGGCGGTGCCCTGCGGCAAGCGTGGCTGGGCTACCGGCGCCAGCTCGACCAAGAGCTGGCGGCAGCGGGCTTCGGGGACCGCGGCTTCCCCGATGGTCGCGTACTGCGACTGTGCGGCGGCGCGTCCGCCATGACGATCTCGCACATCGGCCGCGAGCTCGGCATCACCCGCCAGGGGGCCAGCAAGATCGTCGCCGGTCTTCGCGATCGGGGCTACGTGACCCTCTCCCCCTCGCCCACCGACGGCCGGGAGAAGCTCGTCAAGCCGACCCGGCACGCGGTCGAGTTTCTCAACGCCCAGCGCGAAGCGGCGCGGCGGATCGAGGCCCGGATCCGCACTGACTTGGGGCCCGACGCCTTCGACGGCCTGGAGCGGCTGCTGGAGGCGCTGGGCACCGAGAACGAGCCTCGGCCAAGCGACCCCCTGCGTGGCTCGGCGACTGTCGCCGCGCTCTGGGAATAGCTCTGCGCTGCCACCGGCCCGGGCGGCCTGGGCGGCCTGCTGGGCGTGCGCTCACGCCACGTTGAGCGCGAACTGCTCCAGGAAACCGCGCCTGCCGTCGTCGGTCACGCGAAGCGCCCGGGTGCCGGGGACGAAGGTCACCCATCGCCGCGCCAGCGCGTGCTCGGCAATCGCGGCGCCGACCGCACCGGCCAGATGCGGGCGGCGCTCGGTCCAGTCCAGGCACGGCCGAGCGAACGCGCGGCGCTGGAGGCGCAGCGGCTCCACCTCGATCCCCAGCGACTCCAGACGACGCTCGCCCGCGGGGGTCAGCGCATAGGAGCCGTCCCCAGTCTCGATGAGATGCTGTCGCTCCAGGCTGTCGGTGAGCGCGACCCCGAGCTCGCCGGCGAGATGGTCGTAGCAGGTGCGTGCCCCGCGCAGTGCCGCACCGCGCGTCGATTCGCGCAGGCCGGCGGCCGCGCGGGCGGGAGCGATCGTCAGCATCGCCTCGATCACCTCAGCCACGCGCGCGGTGGCCAGCCGGTAATGGCGCCGGCGGCCCTTCTGCTCGACCGCTACGAGGCCCCCGTCGAGCAGCTTGGAGAGATGCGAGCTTGCCAGCGACGGCGAGATGCCGGCGCGCGTGGCCAGCTCGCCCGCGCTGAGCGGACGGCCGCCGAGCAGCGCCAGCAGAAGCGTGGCGCGGTGGGCGGTCATGAGATCGGCGACCGTCGAGAGGTCTGCGTCGGCGAGCATCTCACAGAGCGTACCGGCCTAACGTTTCAACTGGGGTTGAACAGTTCTGGCCCTAGGGTCATGTCCATGCACGCCGCCTTGTGGGCGGGCTCCACCTGGCGCTCGTGGTCGCCGCCGTCCTGAGCCTCGTCGTCGCCGCGCTCGGCGCACGCACGCGCGCGCCCGAAACGTGATTTGCTCACCGACGTGCACGAGACCGCCGACGACCTGAAGGCGCTGCAGGCCCTGATCGACTCGAGCTACGCGGCCGCGGGGCCGCACCTGCTCTCCATCCATGAGCCGGAGCGCCGGCTCAGCGCCGAGCAGGTCTCAGAGCGGCTGAGCGGGATGTGCCTGCTGGCACTGGCGACCGTCACGCGCGACTGCCGGCCGATCGTCGGGCCCGTGGACGGCATCTTCTTCCGCGGCGCCTTTCACTTCGGCTCGGCGGCGAACTCGGTGCGCTTCCGCCACATCCGCAGCCGGCCGCAGGTCTCGGCCACGTACCTGCCGGGGGAGGAGCTGGCCGTCACCGTGCACGGGCGGGCCGTGCCGATCGACATCGCCGCACCTCAGCACGCCGAGTTCCGGCAGGCGGTCCTGGACGTGTATATCCCGATCTACGGCGAGAGCTGGGAGGAGGAGTTCCTGGAGGCCGTCTCCCCTATGTACGCGCGGATCGACGCCGACCGGATGTTCACCTTCCACATGCCGGCGGCCTGACCGCGGCCATGCCACGGGTGGTCCTCATCGACGAGGTCGGCGACGCCGAGGCGGCGCGTGCCGCGCTCGCCGGCCATCCCGGCGTCGAGGTCGAGCGCGCCGAGGCGCTGCCGGCGGACCAGGACGTGATCGGCCTGCTCGTCGGCACCGAGGTCCCGGTCGGGGCGGCCGAGCTGGCCGTTCTGCCCTCGGTCCGGATCGTCGCCGCCACCGCCACCGGATATGACCATCTGGATCTCGGGGCCATCGCGGCGGCCGGCGCCTGGGCCACGCACTGCCCCGGCTACTGCGACGACGAGGTCGCCGAGACCGCGATCGCGTTCGCCGTCGACCTGTTGCGCGGGGTCACTCTCCTGGACCGCTCGGTCCGCGCCGGGCGTTACGACCACCTCGATGCTCCGGGCCGCCGGATCACGGGCTCGGTTCTGGGCATCATCGGTCTGGGACGCATCGGCCGCGCTGTCGCCTGGCGCGCACACGCGCTGGGGATGCGCGTGCTGGCCGCGGACCCGGTCGTCGACGCCGACGCCGCGGCCCCGGCCGAGCTGGTGGAGCTCGATCAGCTGCTCGCCGTCGCCGACGTGGTGACGTTGCATGCGCTGCTCACGCCGCAGACGCAGGGCCTGATCAGTGCCGAGCGACTCGCGCTCATGCGCCCCGACGCGTACCTGGTCAACTGCGCGCGCTCGGCGCTCGTCGACCACGTGGCGCTGGGCGAGGCGTTGCGCGCGGGACGGCTGGGTGGTTGCGCCCTGGACGTGCTGCCCCAGGAGCCACCGGCGGCCGACGAGCCGGCGCTGCGGTGGCCGCGCACGCTCATCAACCCACATTCCGCGTGGTACTCCCCGGAGTCGAGCGGCGCGCCCTACCGGATGGCCGCCGAGGCGGTCGCCGCGGTGCTCGAGGGCCGCGACCCCGCGTTCGCCCTGGCCCGCCCGGCTGCGTAGCCCTCACGCGAAACGGCCCCCGCCGAGCGTGTCGCTCGACAGGGGCCAGATCGCCAGTCAGGGGATCAGTGGTGTTCGGGCGTCAGTGCCCTCCGTGCCCGCTGTGGTGCTTGGGCGCCTTGAAGGTCACCTTCTGCGTGGCGAGCGTCCGATCACGCCCGGAGAGACGTTGCGCCACCGTCAGCTTGGCGGTGACCTTGTGGCGCGCCGCCACCAGCTTGCGGCCGATGCGGTTGAGGCTGATCCGCACCGTCGCGGTGCGCCCGGCCTTGATCGTCGCCGACGCGGTGCCCAGGACCACTGTCTTGTGCGTCACCTTGGTCTTGCGGGCACTCACCGCAATGAGCCTGTGCCCGCGGAACGTCTCGGTCACGGTCAGCTTCAGCGACACCGTGCAGTTCGTGTCGCCCTTGCAGGTGATCGGGACCGACACCGTGTTGCCCGACACCCTGCCGTGCCCGACCGACGCCTTACCCGGCACCGGCGGCGGGGGAGGCGACTGCGTGGTCAGCGTCTGGTCGGCGCCCACCTGCGTGCCGAAGTCGCTGGTGGCGATCGCCCGGTAGTGGATCGTGGTTCCCGCCGGCAGGCCGGTCAGCGCCGCGCTGAACGCGTCAGCGGCGTTGTCCGGTCCCGTCGCCTGGAGCGCCGTCGACTGCCCGTAGGCGGTGGTCGGCCCGAACTGGAATGACACGCTCGCCCGCGCACCCTCCGGGTTGACGGTGGCCGAGATGGTCGCCGCGGTCTGGCTCACTGCGCTCGCCCCGCCGGTGACCGGAACGTCGGGCTGGTAGGCGTTGGCGAACAGTGCGTGCGGGCTCGGGGCCGCCCCGTTGGTGGACAGGAAGAACGGCGTACCGATCGCTCCGCCCTGGCACGTCGCGCCGTCCGCGTTGAACGGGTTGGCGGTGCAGCCGGATGAGATCGGCTCACGCACGTTGGCCTGAGCCGTCGGAGTCAGCGGGATGCTGCTGTTGTCCAGCACGAACGTCGGGTTGGCCGCGTTGACGAAGTGCCCGGAGGACGCCGTCGAGATGCCGCCCGAGTCGGTGCGCCATGTCACATACGGCGTGTTGCCCGAGAACGTGATGTCAGCCCGCGTGGCGTCGACGCCGTCCGCGGAGATCGGCTTGCCATTGTTGACCGGCACGAACCGCGCCGCCGCGCCGGTGCCGACCAGGCGGCTCACGAACACCTGGTGGTGGGTGCCGGTGTCCTCGTCCCACGCCACCCACGGAACGGTCGGGTTGGCCGGGTTCATCGTGCCCGAGGCGACGCGCGGGTCCTCGGCGTCGGCGGTGGGGCTGATGTTCAGCGAGCAGCCAGCCTCGTGAGCAAGCGTGTCAGAACATGAACCCAGGCCCGCTGCGGACGTGTCAAGCACCCCGGTCCCGCCGTTGCCGAAGGCCTGCCACTCCAAGCCGCCGTCGGCGGAGGCGTCGGAGACGCCCTTGGCCGCGAAGACCATCCCGGTGGTCCCCTGCAGACCCATCGTGCTCGGGCCGGTCTCGTACCAGACGACCCACGGCACGGCGTCGCTCGCGCCGGTGAAGGCGATGTCGGGCTCGATGCCCTGACGCGTCGGGTCGACGTTGAGGCTCGGATCACCGGCCACGCGGTCGACCCCGGTCTGCTGCCAGCAGAATCCACCCAGAGGCGCGGTCGCGCTTCCGCCGGGGGTGACCCCGGTGCAGTCGGTCCGCCCGGGTCCGAGCGGCCGCTCCACGAAGATCTGGTCGGTATTTGCGCCGCCGTTGGACGCCTCCTGCCAGGTGATCCACGGACCCGGATTGCCGCCGGGGGTAGTGGTGCCCCCAGCCACCGAGGGGTTCTCGGCGGCACGGTTGGTGTGGATGTTCAGCGACGGCACCGGCACTGGGTTGGTGCCGCCGTTGCCCCGGGGCTGACCGGCGAACACCCACTTGTTCTGGGTGGCGTCGAATCGGCTGGCGAAGATGTTGTTGGCTCCGAAGCCGACCGTGTCCTCGTACCAGGTCGCCCACGGCACGGTCCGTCCGGCGCCGGCGAAGTCGATCGAGGGGGCCTCGCCATCCTGGGCCTGATCGAAGTTCAGCGAGCCGCTGACGGCCGGCGCGCCGCTTGAGCTCCCGCCGACCGTCCCAACCCCACGCGTGGTCCAGGCGCCGCCCGCGAACGAGCGCGAGAAGATCTGGTCGTGGCCGGTCGCCGTCGCCTGCCGGAAGACCGACCACGGGACCGCCACCTTGCCGGCGGTGAGCGCGCCGCCGACGACGTCGGCGTTGGTCGGCTCCTCGCCGCTCACGCTGAGCGCCGGGTTGATACCGGCGGCCGGATCATTGTTGACCTGAACGCCGGGTGGCAGTCCCTGCAGCGCGAACGCTGAGCCGGCACTGGCCAACACCGCGACGGTCCCCGCCAAGGCGATGTGCGATCGCCGAAACCTGCGTCCCTGGATCCCCATGTGTGTGGTCCCCTCCGTTGATGTGGTTCGAGTGTTGTCTCAAACCCCGTACGGACGAACGCCCCGAACGGTTCGAAACGTGTCCGCCGGTCAGCGGATGGTGCCCGTGAGGACCTTGCGCCCCGATGACTTCGGGTCGCCGTTGGCAACCTGCTGGGTGACCGTGAGGCTGCGGAACTTGGTGACCGGCACTCCGGACCACAGGGTGACCTTGCGCGCATCGTTGAACGTGCCCACCGGGACCAGGATCCCGGCGGCGTTCTTCAGCCACGCCTCGTAGTACTTCTTGCCGTCGCGGCGCGGGAGCCCTGTCGCGGAGAGCTGGATCCGCCACCCCGACGTTGTCTTGGTCAGCGTCGCCGAGCCGTGCGCGGCGGGAGCCAGCGATGTCCCCTGCACGACCATCGCGAACTGGAGCGCCGGGGTGGTGGTGTCCGAGCTGGTCACGAGCACGATCGCGACTGCGGCGGCGGCGGCCACCGAGAGTGACAGCGACAGCGCGAGCATCGGGCGGCGCAGCGGAAGGCGCGCCCGCAGCCAGCTCCACAACGAGGGGGACGGAGCGCGCTCGGGCTCGGGCTCCTCGGCGACGGCGCGCGACACTGCCATCATGACCTGGTCCTCCAGGTCGCCGGGCGGCTCGTCCCAGGTCGCGGCCGCGCCCAGCTCAGTTCGCAGGGCGTCGAGCGCCGCCAGCTCGTCGGCGGGCAGCGACGCGACATCCTCGCCAGCGAGGTACGCGATCCTGTCGTCGTCGCTTGGAGTCACGGCAGCTCCTTGTCCTTCCTGCATACGGAAGGGAACACGATTCGGTTCGCCTGTGCGGCACCCGGTCTCATCAGCTCTCACCCTTGAGATGCCCGAGCGCGGATGCCAGGCGGCGGTGGGCGCGGAACGACCGGGATTTCACCGTACCCACCGCCACGCCGAGCTGCTCGGCGATCTGTCCGTGCGTCATCCCCGCGAAATGCTGGAGGCGCACCACCTCGCGCTCGTCCTCGGGCAGGTCCCCGACGGCTTGGCGTACCTCCCAGGTCTCGTACAGCGTCTCCGCTGAGACCGGGGCGGTCACGATCGAGGGGCTGTCGGCCGGGACCGCCTCCAGCGGCGCGCCGGCGCGCAGCGACTCGCGCCGGTAGACGTCGATGGCGGTGCGGCGGGCGATCGCCACCAGCCATGGACCCAGCTCCCGGTCCTCGTCGAGCCCGGCTGAGGCCCGCCAGGCCTTGACAAAGCACTGCTGGGTGACCTCCTCGGCCAGGCCACGGTCGCCCAGCGCGCGGAGTGCCACCGCGAACACGAGCCGGCCGTACTCGCGGTAGACCGCGCGCACCGCCTCGGGGTCGCCATCACGAAATCGCCTTCTCGTGGCCCGGTCCACCACGGACTGGGACGCTACACGGCCGGCCCGCCTCCGGCCAGCCGGATTCAGACGCGGGAGGCCGGCGCCAACCAGTCCGCCGGGAGGACCGCGGGGATCGGCGGGTAGTCGGGTACCACGCGGCGAGCGAAGGCCTCGGCCGGGCGGCCGGCCACGAGCCGGCCTATGTCCTCCATCGCCAGCAACATCCGCACTGAGGCGCCGATCTGAAAGTCGGCGGCGCCCAGCTCCGCGCCGCCGATCACGCCGGCGCCGAGCAGCCTGTCGACCTCGTCGAGCAGCTCGGGGATGTGGGCCACGTCGCCGCGCACCCGGTCGTCGCCGGCCCCCACCAGCGCAGCGAACACCGGAGCCATCGGCGTGAGCAGCCAGCCGGTCACCCCCGGAGCGGGCAGGGGTGTGCCGACCTCGGCGAACCACTGGCGCTGGCGCAGGCTGGAGCGCAGGCCCCAGCGGATGAGCCGGCGCGGGATCGGCTGGAGCACCGCCTCGCCCCAGCGCTCGGCCTCCTGGGCGGCGGCTCGCGCTTCCGGCTCTGAGGGGTACAGCGGAGGGTCGGGGGCGATCTCCTCGAGCGCCTGGGCGATCGCCAGCGACCCCTGGACGCGCCGGCCGTCGGCCAGCCTCATGGCCGGCACCGTGATCCGCCGGAAGCCGAGGGCCCACAGGCTCGGCGGATGGGCTCCGGCCAGCAGCTCGACGTAGTGGTAGTCAAGCCCCTTGCGCTCGAGCATTCCGCGCGCCGCCAGCACCGGGTGCGACAGCGGGATCCCATACAGCCGGATCCGCGAGTCAGGCATCGGACCCGTCCCCGCGCATGGCGGGACCAGGCTCCGCCAGGGCCGCCCTTGCCTCCTCGAGGCGGTCGTCGCCGAAGAAGAGCCGCTCGCCGATGCGCACCGTGGGCACGCCCTGCACACCGGTCTGCCATGCGCGCTCGGTGGCGGCGCGCAGTTGCTCCTTGAGCTCGGGCACCTGGATGGCCTCGCGCATCGCGCTCGCGTCGAGGCCGGCCTCCTCGGCGCAGGCGGCGAGGACGTCGAAATCGGCGATGTCGGCGGCCTGGGTCCACTGGCGGCGGCCCACAGCCTGTGCGAACACCGGCAGGCGGCGCTGACGCGCGGCCCACGTGGCACAGCGCATCGCTCTCAGCGCGTTGGCCGGCCATTGCGGCGGCCAGTCCATCGGAGGCAGCCCGTACTCGGCCGCCCGGCGCTCGATCTCGGCGATGCCGGCGGCCCGCTCGGCGGTGAGAGCCCACGAGCCCCGCCCACGCCAGCCGAAGATGGCGCCGACCAGGACGGGGATGAGCGTCACCCGCCGCCCCAGCACTGACTCCGCACGCTCGACCGCAAGGTACGCGTACGGGGAGCCGAGATCGAAGTAGAGCTCTGGGTCGACCGCCCTCATCGTGACGGAATCCTAAGTGGCCCTTGACCTTGGCCCTGGGGCAAGCCGCACACTGCGCGCGCAACCATGGTGGCCCAAATCGCGCAATCCGGCTACCTGAGGTGGGCGCGCCAGCGCTCCTCGATCCCGGTAAAGCGCCACACCAGCAGCGCGATCGCCCACGTCGCCACGAACAGGCCGACGATCACGTAGCCGAGCGTGTTGATGTTCACCTCTGACACGGCGCTCCAGAACGCGCCCTTGAGCCCGAGCTCGCCGGTCGCCAGCGCGAGCAGCTCCGCGGTCCCCACGATCAGCGCCACCGCCACCGACAGGCCGGTGATGGTGAGGTTGTAGAAGACCTTGCGGACCGGCTGGGAGAAGGCCCAGCCGTAGGCGAAGTTCATGAACGAGCCGTCGATCGTGTCCAGCAGCGACATGCCGGCCGCGAACAGGATGGGCAGGCAGAGGATGGCGTAGAACGGCAGCCCGGCCCCCGCGGCGCCGGCGGCCAGGAACAGGAGCGCCACCTCGGTCGCGGTATCGAAGCCCAACCCGAACAGGAGCCCCAGCGGGTACATGTGCCAGGGACGGCGAACCATCCGCGTAAAGCGCCCGTAGACGCGGTTCATGAGGCCGCGGGAGTTCAGCTGGCGCTCGAGCTCGGCCTCGTCGAAGCGGCCGTGCCGCATCTCGCGGAACACGCGCAGGATTCCGAGGAGCACGACGAGGTTGAGCGCCGCGATCACATACAGGAAGCCCCCGGAGACGCCGGTCCCGATGAGGCTGGTGACGTGGTGCAGTGCCGAGCCGCCATTGCGGACGGGCCCACTGAGCGCGCGGATGCCCACGGCGAACAGCACCGCCAGCCCGAAGACGATCGACGAGTGCCCCAGCGAGAACCAGAACCCGACGCTCAGCGGTCGCTGCCGCTCGGCCATGAGCTTGCGTGTCGTGTTGTCGATCGCGGCGATGTGATCGGCGTCGAAGGCATGGCGCAGGCCGAGCGTGTAGGCGGTGAGGCCGAGGCCGACCGTGAACGCGCCCGATGACCCCAACGCGTAGTGGTGAGGCGCCACGACCGCGATCAGGATCACGAACCCAGCGACGTGCAGGCCGACGACGACTGCGCCCATGCCCGCCAGCGAGCGCCACTCCCGTTGTGTCAGCGGGGCGCGCCGCGCGCCCGATGTCCTTCGTTGCATCTCGCCCTCCGGTGTCCGGGCGGGGCGCCCGCCTGACGACGAGCGCCCCGCGCCGTGGATGTGGTCAGATCAGGAACAGCTCGGTGACCGCGGCCTCGGACACCATGACCGTCGTCCGCGCCGTCGTCGCATCGGCCCAGACGATGTACTCACCCGCCTCCAGGCTGCCGAAGATCGCGGTGAGCTTCGATCCGGCCTCGGTCGAGCGCTCGTGCACGCCGGTGTGGACCCGGCGACCGTCGCCCTCGACGCGGCTGATCTCGATCTCGGCGCCGCGATAGCCCTCGCTGGGGTAGATGATGAGGGCTCCGCGCCCCTCGCCGATGTCCAGCGCCACGCTGGCGCTGGCCGCATGCTGGGACCCGAGGGCCTCGGTGGGGTGTTCGTGGACGTGCCCGTTGGTCGCGGTCGTCATCGCTGTCACTCCCCTCAGGCCGCCAGCGGCGTCGTCGCGAAGCCGCTCTGCGGCGTTCCCAGATACGGGAACTGCGAGAGGTAGCTCGTGCTGGCGGAGGTCAGCCCGTCGGTGATGGCGTTGACGGCGGCGTCCGGCGTGTAGCTGGAGTTGACCAGCGGGTACGTGAGCCCGGCAATCGCCCGCAGCTCGATCGTGACGACGTCGTCGAACACCCGCCGGCCGTTGGGGAAGCCGGCCAGGTCACCCGCGACGACCCCGAGCGCGTTCACAGTCCCGCTCGGCGTGGCTGGGATCGCGACGTTGAGGCGCAACTGGTCGGCGTACGTGCTCCCGGTGAAGTTCTGGAAGCCCGGGACGATGCCGGCGGGAAGCCCCGTCAACAGGATGGCCACCAGATCCGCTCGCGCCGCCTTGAGTCCCGCCAGGTTGGGGAAGGCTCCGGGGTAGAGCACCGGGAGCAGACCGGCCAGCTCCGGGTGCTGGACGTACTTGAGGAACTGCTTGTCCTCAGACGCCGGCACCGCGTTCCAGCGGTCTTTGTCGCCCATGGGCACGATGACCTCGTTGAACAGCGGGTTGCCCAGGCGTGACACCTGGACCCACGGCCCGGCCTCGAACGCGAAGCCCGGCTCGCGCACCACGGCGCGCCGCCGCTTGGCGGCCGCCCACACGCCGATCACCGCCTTCTGGGACATCGGGTTGGTCGGCGTCGACCCATCCTTGGTGAGCTCGGAGATCGGAATCTTGAGCGCGATCGCGTGGACGCCGAAGCCGTTGGTGGCGTTCACCCCCGGTGCCGGCGGGACCATCGAGGCCAGGTGCAGGTTCTGCAGCGGCCGCAGGTCCCCGAGGTCGAAGATCGCCCCGAGATCGACATAGAACCCCTCGAGCCGCTGGCCGGCGAACACGGTGTGGCCGCCGGGGAGGCCGTGGACCGCCTGTGAGGCCAGCGCCGCGTAGTTGGGCGTCGACGACGGGCCGATGTTGCACGGCGGGCACGCCAGCCCAGTGGCCAGCACGCGCTGTCGCCACCGGTCCAGGCGCGTCACCGAGTAGAACTGGCGACGGTTCCAGTTGGGGCTGTCGATCGCGGCGATCGGGCCCGTGTTGTAGAGGAACGTGTCCGGATTGCCGACCTGCGTGGTGAACTCGAACTGGTAGGTGATGTCCGGTCGCCCGTCGGCGTCGTTGTCGATGTGGATCTCGTACAGGACGTCGTCGCCGAACTCGAAGAAGTTCGGTCCCCCGAACGGCGCCTCGAGCGGCAGATAGTTGGAGATGATCGTGACGGTGCCCGGGTCGTCCGGGCTGACGAATGCGTATGTATCGGTGTTGTCGGCGACAGGGTCCTTGCTGATCGCCGGCGCCTCACGATGAGACGACATGCTCTACCTCCGGTTTTGTTGTGAGAACGGGTGCTGCGCGCTGCGGTGCGGCGGCTCAGCCCGCGGCGCGCGCGATCGCGGCAGCGAGCTTGCGATCGTGGACGTGCACTTCGCGGTCGCCTGACAGGACCGAGATGTCGCCCTTGCGGGGATCGCGGACGTAGGCCACGACCGGGTGGGAGCCCGGGTCGCCCGTGTCGGCGCCCGCCTGGTCTGCGAGCAGCGCGCCGATCACCGTGATGCCAGCCGTCGCCGCCGCGGAGTTCTTGACGAACCCGCGCCTGGTGAGGTCACTCATGGAGTCCTCCTATTGGGTTGTGCGCCGAGCGACCGGTCCATCGCCTCGTTCGCCTCCCACAGCGCCGCGTCGTCGCGGCCCGGGCCAGGTCCTCAGCTCTCTCTCACTCGGCCCTACGGAGCGCGCGGGGCGGCGGATCACCGCGTTCACGGAAAAATCACGCGGGGGCGTGGCGCGACGGCCGGGCGGCGCGGCTCTGCGCGGGGCGCGGCTCCTCGCGCGGCACGGCCCGCCGCCACCATCGCTTATGGTCCAGCACGCAATGACCGCGATGAAATGGTGGGGCTGGGGGCACGAGGGCGTCGAGTTCACGCACGAGGACAAGCCCGACCTCGCGCCCTTCATCGAGCGCGTGCTCGGCGTCCGGGTGGGCCCGCCGACAGCCGTGCCGGTGCGCTTCGAGGACCTGCCCGTGCCCGAGCCCGACCTGCCCGACGGCCTGCGCCGGGCCCTGGACGAGGCCGTCGGTCCCGACGCCGTGTCGGTGGAGCGCATGGACCGCGTCGTGCACACGCGCGGGAAGTCCCTGCGCGACCTCATCCTCCAGCGGCGCGGCAAGCTCACCCGGGTCCCCGACGTCGTGGTGCGGCCGGGCAGCGAACATCAGGTCTCAGACGTCATGCGGGCGGCCCTCGAGCACGATGCCGTGCTCATCCCCTTCGGCGGCGGCTCGTCGATCTCGGGCTCGCTCGAGGCGCCCGCCGATGAGATGCGGCCGGTGATCTCGGTCGACCTGGCGCGACTGGACCGGCTGCTCGAGATCGATGGGCCCTCCCGGCTGGCCCGCATCCAGGCCGGCGTCCTGGGCCCCGACGTGGAGGAGCAGCTGGCGGCTCGCGGCTACACGCTGGGCCACTTCCCCGATTCGTTCCCGCACTCCACGCTCGGCGGCTGGATCGCCACGCGCTCCTCGGGGATGCAGTCCGACCGCTATGGCGACATCGCCGACCTGGCCAAGGGGCTGCGCGTCGTCACGCCCTCGGGGACGCTTGTCACCCGCCCGGTGCCGGCGATGTCAACGGGCCCCAGCGTGCGCCAGATGGTGCTGGGCTCAGAGGGCCGCCTCGGCATCATCACCGAGGCCACCGTCGAGGTGCGGCGGCTGCCGGACAAGCGGGTCATCCTCGGGTACCTGTTCCCCACCTTCGCCGCGGGCCTCGCGGCGATGCGCGCCATCGCCGAGAGCGAGTGCAGCGTCTCGGTGACGCGGGTCTCCGACGCTCGCGAGACCCAGTTCTCCTTCGCCACCCGCAAGCGGCCGACGCTGCTCGACAAGCTCCAGTCGCGGGCGCTGCGCGAGTTCCTGGTGCGCCGGCGCGGGTTCGACGTCGAGGCGATGGCGCTCTCGTTCATCGGCTTCGAGGGCAGCGATGCCCATGTCGCCCGCGAGCGCAAGGCCGTGGGCAGGATCGTCAAGGCCCACGGCGGCCTGTGCATCGGCTCGGGCCCCGGCGCCCTCTATGACCAGAAGAAGTTCGACACACCGTACATCCGTGACTTCCTGCTCGACCGCGGGGTGGCCGGCGACGTGTCAGAGACGGCGATGCCGTGGAGCCGGCTCACTCCGGTCTATGACGCCGTCATCGCCGCCGCCGAGCGCGCCTTCGCCGACCTCGGGGTCATGGGCTACATCATGTGCCACCTCTCGCACAGCTACCACGCGGGTGCGTGCCTGTACTTCACCTTCGCCTTTCAGCCCTCGCCGGGGGGCGACATGCTCGCCGAGTACGACGTCGTGAAGTCCGCGATCCAGCAGACGTTCGTGGACAACGGCGCGACGCTCTCACACCACCACGCCGTCGGAACCGAGCACGCCCGCTGGCTGGGGCAGGACATCTCAGAGCCGGGCGTCGAGATGCTCAAGGCGCTGTTCGCCGGCACCGATCCGGGGCGGCACCTGAACCCCGGCAAGATCGTCTGACGCCCGGCGCAGCCGAGCCCGAGGGGGTGACGCAATGTAAGCGTGGCGGCTTCAGGCGATCAACGCAACACCTGTCGTTGTGAGTGTCTCATCGACGGAGCCTGTAATGAAGCGATCGTCGTTGCGTAGCCGAGCCCGTAGGGCGAGGCGGAGCGGCGATGGTCGCTTCATGCGCCCGGTGCGGGGTGGGGGGCATGGGCCAGCAGTTCGGTCATCTTCTCGGCGGGGGTCATCCATCCCAGCGTCTGGCGCGGGCGGCCGTTGAGCTCGGCCGCGACCCGGTCGAGAGCCGCCTGGTCATGGACGGCGAGGTCGGTGGCTTTGGGGAAGTACTGGCGCAGCAGGCCGTTGGTGTTCTCGTTGCTGCCGCGCTGCCAGGGCGAGTGCGGGTCGCAGAAGTAGACCTGGACGCCAGTGGTCACGGTGAAGTCCAGATGGCGGGCCATCTCACGGCCTTGGTCCCAGGTCAGCGACAGCCGCAGATGCGAGGGCAAACGGACGATCTGCTCAGCGATCTGGGCGGTGACCGTCTCGGTGGTCGCGTCGCGGCCCAGATGGGTCAGCATCACATACCGGGTCTGGCGCTCGACCAGGGTGCCGATGAACGACCGGTTGGCCGTGCCGACGATCAGATCGCCCTCCCAGTGGCCCGGCACCGCGCGATCCTCGATCTCGGCCGGGCGCTCAGAGATCGAGATCATCTGCGGGATCTGCCCCTGCCCGGTCGGGCCCCGCCGCGGCTTTCGGTGGGTGCGACCGCTCCGCAAACAGCTGGCCAGGTCTTTGCGCAGCCGGCCGCGGCCCTGCACATATAACGACTGATAGATCGTCTCGGGACTGATACGCATCTCCAGATCGTCGGGATAGGTGCGCTTGAGTGTGGCCGAGATCTGCTGGGGCGAGAACCGCCGCTTGAGCAGTCGCTGCACCACCCGCCGCAGCCGGCGACTGCCCGCCAGCCTGGACCGCTTCGGACGCCGGGCCAACTGGCACGCGCGATCATCCGCTCGGGTCGCGCGATACCGCCTGCGGCCGGCGACGCCCCCGACCTCCCGACTGACCGTCGACGGCGCCCGGCCGATCCGCCGCGCGATCACGCGAAACGACTCCCCCGCCGCGATCCCCGCCCGGATCTCTTCGCGCTCGATCAACGACAACCGCAACGCCGACCGCGGCCGTGCCCGCCAGCGCCGCGATGGTCTGCCACCCGCCGCCACCAACACCCGCTGGATCATCGCCCGACTGATCCCCATCTCGCCCGCAATCACGACCTGCCGCTCACCCGCCGCGACCCGCGCCAGGATCTCCAGCCGCCGCGCCTGACCCAACTTGACCCCTCGAGCCACCACAAACCTCCGCTCTGATCACCCAAACACACCATCGTGTTGCGATGACCGGCGGAAACCACCCGTGCATACGACGTTTCAGATGACGCACGTCCCGAGTACCGAGTCGCACCGCCACACCTCGCCTCGCCATGCCACGCCTCGCCTCGCCACGCCACGCCACGCCACGCCACGCCACGCCACGCCACGCCACGAGGAACCTGCCGCACCGTCGGCCACGTCGTGTCGGGGATCGGACAGCCGCCGCCAATTGCAGGTTTACGACACACCCTCATGGGTACCCCACACTCACCTGATTTGTTAGCGCTCACATGGCGCGGCCAGGTGGGCGGAGAGAGGGAGACCGAAGATGACCGTGTCCACGCCGCGGCGCCGTCCGGGCCGAGTCCTGCTGCGCCTTCTCGCCATCGTCGTCGCGACCACTGCGACGCTGGTCCTGCCCATGCTCGCGGTGCCGCCGCTGGCGGCGGCCGCTCCGACCCTCGCCGGCCACTGGACGTTTGACGAGGGCACGGGGACGACCGCGGCCGACAGCTCCGGCAACAACAACCCGCTCACGCTCGAGAACGGGGCATCATGGGGACCGGGCATCGTCGGTCCGCACTCGCTGGCGGTCAGCACCCCCAGTCAGCAGTACGCCCAGACCGCGGGGCCGGTGCTCGACACGACCCAGAGCTTCACCGTGTCGGCGTGGGTGTACCTCACCAGCACAAGCGGCTACCAGACGTTTGTCAGTCAGGACGGCACGCAGATCAGCGGCTTCTTCCTCCAGTTGCGCGCCGACACGGGGCGCTTTGCCTTCACGCGGCCGGCGTATGACTCACCCAAGGCGCTCGGCATCATCGCCAGCGCGCCGAACATCATCCCCCAGCCCAACGAGTGGTACCACCTGGCCGGGATCTACGACGAGGCCAGGCAGACGATCTCGCTGTACGTCAACGGCGTGCTCCAGCAGACCGTGCCCTACGTCCCCAACTGGGGGGCGACGGGGCCGCTGGCCGTCGGGCGCGGGTTCTTCAACTCGGGCAAGGTCGACTTCGTCTCCGGCAACATCGACGACGTGCGCGCATACGCGGGCGCCCTGAGCGCCGGCGCCATCTCCCAGCTCGCGGGTCCCGGCCAGCTGACCGTCGACGCCTCCCAGCGCGGGCCGGCGATCAACCCCACCCAGTTCGGGGAGTTCCTGGAGGAGATCAATCACTCCGGCGACGGCGGCCTCTACGCAGAGCTCATCCGCAACCGCGACCTCAAGGAGAGCTCCTCGAGCCCGGTGGCGTGGTCGGAGGTCGGCTCTTCCGGAACCGACGCCGGCATCTCGCTGGACTCCAGCCAGCCCCTGAACTCGGCCAACCCGGTCAGCCTGAAGCTGGCCGTGGGTGGCGGCACCTCCAACGGCCGGGTGGGCGTGGCCAACGCCGGCTACTGGGGCATCCCGGTCAAGCCGTCGACCACGTACAACGTGTCCTTCTTCGCCCGCAGCGACGCGGCGAGTCCGGGTCCGGGTCCGCTGACGGTGGACCTGGAGAGCAACTCCGGCCACGTGTGGGCCTCGAGCACCATCTCGGGCGTCACCGCGTCCTGGAAGCAGTTCACCACGACCCTCCACACCAACGGTGGGGCGCCCGCCTCGCTGGAGAACCGGTTCGTGATCTCCACATCGGCGACCTCGGCGGCCGGCAGCAACCTGTGGTTCTCCATCGTCTCGCTGTTCCCGCCCACCTATGACAACACGGCCAACGGGTTCCGGATCGACCTCATGCAGGAGCTGGCCGGGCTGGACCCCGGCTACATGCGGATTCCGGGCGGCAACTACCTCGAGGGCGACACCATCGACACCCGCTTTGACTGGGAGGACACCGTCGGGCCCATCCAGGACCGTCCCGGCCACTTCAACAGCGCCTGGGGCTACTGGTCTCAGGACGGGATGGGGCTCCTCGAGTACCTCGAGCTCGCCGAGGAGCTGCACGCCTCCCCGGTGCTCGCGGTGTGGGCGGGCTACACGCTCACTGGCACGGGCGTGCCTCAGAGCCAGCTGGAGCCCTACGTCCAATCGGCGCTGGACGAGATCCAGTACGCGATCGGCCCGACAACGACGTACTGGGGCGCGCAGCGGGCCGCCGACGGCCACCCAGCGCCGTTTGACCTGAGCATGGTCGAGATCGGCAACGAGGACTTCTTCGACGGGTCGGGGAGCTACAACGCCTACCGGTACCCGATGTTCGCCAATGCGATCAGGACGGCATACCCGCAGCTGAAGCTGATCGCGACCACGCCGGTCACCAACGGACCGGTCGACATCGTCGACGAGCACTACTACAACAACGACCCCCAGTACTTCGCCGAGAACGCCCACATCTTCGACAGCGTCAGCCGCACCGGCCCGAAGGTCATCGTGGGCGAGTACGCCACCACCAACGGCACCCCGACCGGCACGCTGGCCAACGCCGTGGGTGAAGCCGCCTTCCTCACCGGCACCGAGCGCAACTCCGACCTGGTGCTCGGCGCGTCCTACGCCCCCCTGCTGGTCAACGTCAACGTGCCGAGCTGGCCGACCAACCTGATCGGCTACAACGCACTCAAGAGCTACGTGTCACCTTCGTACTGGGCACAGGAGATGCTCTCCACCCAACACGGTGACCATGTCATCGGCTCACAGCTCGTGTCGGGCAGCGGCACGCTGTTCGATGTGGCCTCCCAGGGCAACGGTCACACCTATGTCGCGGTCATCAACGACGGCAGCGCACCGGCGCAGACCACGGTGTCCCTGGCCGGCCTCGGCGCCGGAGCCAGCGGCGGCACCGCGACCACACTCACCGGCAACCCCGACGCGATGAACTCGCTCACCCATCCCAACGCGGTCTCGCCGACGACCCGTCGGCTCGGCTCCGCGGGCACGAGGTTCACCTACCGCTTCCCCGCCAACTCGGTGACGGTGCTCAACCTGACCACCGGGGCGGCGTCCGCGACGACCGCGATGCGGCGAGCGGTCCGTCAGGCGCAGTTCAGGTTCACGTTCTCGCCGGCGGCGCCGAAGCTGCGCCCGACCAAGAGGGAGCGCCGCTGGCGCGGCTGACTATGCCGGCGCGTATCGGTGGTGCAGACCGAGCGAGTTGCCGGCCGGGTCCAGGAAGATCGCCTGGTGGCAGACGCCGCTGTCGAAAACGTCGGTGACGAACTGCACGCCCTTGGCCACGAGCTGCTCGCGCGCAGCGGCGACGTCAGCCACGTGGAGCGCGATGGGCAGAGAGTGAGGCCGGAACTCCTGCCCGAACGCGGTGGGCTCCATGAGCGCGAGGGTGAGGTTGCCGGCTTGGAACTCGACGCCGGGCATCTCCCCCCAGCGCTTGACGAATGGCAGGCCCAGGGTCGTGCCGTAGAACTCGGCGGACTCGTCGATATCGCGAGCGGGCACGCTCACGAAGTCGACCCCCGTCACCAGTGCCGCATCGGGCTGCGCCGTCTCGCTCATGCTTGTTCTCCGTTCCGGTTGCGGCCGTCGAGCCGGATCGTCCAGGGCTCCACGGACTCCACCTGCAGATGCGTCTCGCTCCACGGGTCGCGGGCGAGCGTCTCGCGGATGGCCCGCTCAGACTCAGCCTCCACGGCGTGCACCACTCGGCGCTCGTCAGCCAAGGGGCCGCCGAGCACGATGAACCCGGCGTCCACCAGTCCCTCCATGAACGCCGCGTGCTCGCTCCAGCCGGTCTGCTCCTCCAGCGGGCGTCCCGCCAGCCAACTCGACCCGGTGCGCGTCACGACAACGTGGAACATGGCCATGCCGAGGGTTCTACCAGTAAGGTCACGGCCGATGGTCGAATTGCCCTGCGAGGCCGAGATCGGCTGCTCGGCGGAGACGATCTTCGACCTCATCGTCGACTTCGGCGGTCAGGAGCTATGGCTGGGTTCGAGCGGCCCACGCGCGTGAGCTTCCATCAGCCGATGACCGGACGGTTTCACACCGCGACGATCGACGTGCTCATGGGCTACACACTCACCCAGGGCGCGGTGTCGACCCATGTGCGCCGGGTGGTCACGATTGACATCCCGCGATCGCTCCGCCTCTTCCAGCCACTGCTGGTGCGGGCGTTCGCGCACGAGAGCCGCCGCACCCTGGTCGCGCTTAAGGCATACGCCGACACGCTGGCCTAGCCTCGGCGGCGATGGCGTCGAGCCCGTACCGCGTCCTGCTGCGCTCCCCGGCCGTGCGCTGGCAGGCCCTGAGCGGGCTGCTGGCCCAGACCACTCAGGGGGCCGGCGCCATCGGGATCATCCTGGTCATCCGGGGCCACCGTGGCTCGCTCGCGCTGGCCGGCGCGGTGGTGGGGGCGGTGTCGATCGCCGGCGGCCTGTCTCGGCCGGCGCAGGGCCGGTTGATCGACCGTCGCGGCGCACGCGGCCTGATGGCCGCGACCGGCGTCGTGCATCCCGCGGCTCTCGTCGCGATCGTCGCATTGGCCGACGCCCATGCGGCGGGTGGCCTGCTCGTGGCTCTGGGCGTTGTCGCCGGCGCCTCGCTGCCGCCGGTGTCGACGTGCATGCGGGTGGTGTGGGGCGCGGCGACGGGCGGTGGCGACCGGACGTCGGCCTACAGCCTCGTCTATCTCACGCAGGAGCTCGCGATCCTCACCGGGCCGCTGCTGTTCTCGGCGGTGGTCGTCGCGTCCGACCCGTCGGCGGCGCTTGTGACCGTGGCGGCCGTGACCGGTGCGGGCACGCTCGGGTTCGCCGCCTCCCTTCCATCCGGACTCACGCGGTCGGCCCCCTCGCCGCAGGGGCGGGGCGGAGCGCTGCTGCGTGCCCCCGGCATGCGCGCGCTGATCCCCACCGCCGGCCTGGTGGGAGCGGTGATCGGCGCCATCGAGGTCGGGGTACCAACGTTTGCCGCCGCACACCACTCGCCGGCGGCGAGCGGGCTGCTCATCGCGATCCTCTCCATCGGAGGCATCGTGGGCGCGGCGATCTATGGCGGGCGCCGGTGGACGCTCGCTCCCATCGGCCGGTTGCTCGTGCTTCTGGGGGCGCTCACGGTGGCCGCGGCCCTCGCGACCGCCGCCTCGGGGCTGATCGTGCTGGGTGCGGTGCTCGCGCTGGTTGGGCTCCCGCTCAACCCGAGCCTGACCACCATCTCCCTGCTGGTCGACTCGCACGTCTCCGCGTCCAGCGCCGCGGAGGCGTTCGGCTGGCTGTCAACCGGCATCGCCGGCGGCACCGGGCTGTCCAGCGCGCTCGCCGGGGCCGTCAGCCATCCGGGCGACCCGCGGCCAGCGTTCGTGGTGGCCGCGGTCGCAGCGGCCTGCGCGACTGTGCTCGCAGCGCTGGCGCGCCGGACGCTCGGCGCCCGGGCGTCCTACGCGCGGTAGCGCAACCCGTCGAGCGCGATGTCGAGGATGTGCTCGATCTGCTCGGGCTCGACGCCCTGGATCTTGGCGATGCCGCCGACCATCTGGATGATCTCGCCGAGGTTGGTGTCAGGCCGGACCGCCTCAGCGGCCTGAGCGCGCTCGAGCAGGGGCTCGCCGGCCTCGTACATCATGGCCCGGCAGCCCTTGAACAGCGGGGCGTCGCGATCGACGTAGTTGAGGAGCTCCTGCGCCAAGGCCTGCTTGGTGGCCATGTAGCCGACGAAGCGGTGCAGCCAGAGAACGAGGGCGTCCCACGGCTCGAGATCCTCCAGCTCGCCGGCGGCGAGGCACAGGCCCTCGAGCTCGCCGACATAAACGGCCTCGAGCAGTGCCTGCCGGTTGGGGAAGTTGCGGTACAGGGTCCCGATCCCCACCTCGGCTCGCCGCGCGACTTCCTCGAGTGATGTCGAGGCGCCGCTCTCGGCGAAGGCCTCGCGGGCGGCGGCAATGACCTTGTCGTAGTTGCGGCGCGCGTCGGCGCGCTTGGGGCGGGTGATGAGGATGTCGGTGGGGCTGTCGGTGGCGCTCATGAGTCGGTCCAGAAGATATCGCTTGACAAACCGGAGGGTCCCTCCGCTATAGTAACCGGAGGCAGCCTCCACATAGTTCTGGAGGTGGCCTCCAGTTTACCACCAACCCATCCGCCCCCCACCTTTTTGGACGTATGAACCACACACCCACACCCACATCCATCACCACCAACGACCGCCGGTGGATGGCCCTCGTGGTTGTCTGCCTGGCCCAGCTCATGATCGTGCTCGACACCACGATCGTGAACGTGGCACTGCCGTCGATCCAGCGCGACCTGAATTTCAGCCAGGGCAACCTGACCTGGGTCATCAACGCCTTCCTCGTCACCTTCGGCAGCTTCCTGCTGCTCGCCGGGCGCCTGGGGGACCTGCTCGGCCGCAAGCGCGTGTTCCTTGCCGGGCTCGTCGTCTTCACCGTCGCCTCGGTCCTATGCGGCGCTGCGCCCACCCAGGGCTTCCTCATCGCCGCCCGCTTCGTGCAGGGCATCGGAGCCGCCATGCAGGCCTCGGTGATCCTGGCCATCATCGTCACCGAGTTCCCGCAGCCGCATGACCGCGCGCGTGCAATGAGCGCCTATGTGTTCACCGCCGTCGCGGGCGGCTCCCTCGGCCTGCTGGCCGGCGGAGCGCTCACCGAGGCGCTGAGCTGGCACTGGATCTTCTTCGTCAACCTCCCCATCGGCCTGGCCGCGATGGCCTTCGGCCGGATGCTCATCCCCGAGGATCGCGGCATGGGCCTCGAGCACGGCGTCGACTGGCTCGGCTCCGTCCTGGTCACGGTCTCGCTCATGACCGCCGTCTACGCAATCGTGCAGGCCACCAACCACGGCTGGGGCTCGTCGCAGGTGCTCGGGTTCGGCGCTCTCGCCGCCGTGCTCATGGCCCTGTTCATCGCTCTGGAGTCACGGATCGAGAACCCCATCATGCCCCTGCGCATTCTCCGGTTGCGCGGCCTCGTCGGGTCAAGCGCCGTCCGTGGCCTCCTGGTCACCGGCATGTACTCGACGTTCTTCCTGGGCACGCTCTACCTCGAGCACGTCCGCCACGACAGCGCGCTGCAGACCGGTATGGCCTTCCTGCCCTGGACGGTGACCGTCGGGATCCTCTCCACCGGCGTGACCGCGCGTCTGGTCGAGCGCTTCGGCCAGATGCGAGTGCTCGTCCCGGGGATGCTGAGCGTCATCGCCGGGCTCCTGCTCCTGCAGACCACCGGGGTGCACACGAGCTACTTCCCCACCGTGTTCTTCGCCTTCTTCGCCATCGGCCTGGGCATCGGCAACGCCTTCATGCCGCTGCTGCAGATCGCGATGGCCGACGTTCCGGCGCAGGACGCGGGGCTGGGCTCTGGCATCACCAACGTCTCCCAGCAGGTGGCCGGTGCACTGGGCCTCGCCGTGCTCGGCACCATCGCCACCAATCACTCCAACACGCTGCTGGGCCAGCATCACACGGTGGCCGACTCCCTGATCGGCGGGTATCACCTCGCCTTCGCGATCGGCGCGGTGGCCGTCGTCGCCGCAATCGCCACCGCGGTGACGCTCCTGCGCACCCCGGTGTCGGAGGAGGCCGAGGAACGGGCCGAATCCGTGGCGCTCGTCGCCGACGAGCCCGCCATGCCGTTCGAGCGTCAGGCCGCCTGATGACGAGCACAACAGCCCGTCACACCAGGCGGCCCGGGGGTGGGCGGGCTCCGCTTTCCTCGGGAGAGAGCCGTGGGCGGGCTCCGCTTTCCTCGGGAGCGAGCCGCGGCACCGGGCCCCGGCGGCACCCCGCCGCCGAGGCGGAGGAGAGCCGTCTCGCCGACATCGTGCGCATGGAAGCGGCCGCGATCGAGGCCGGCCGCCGGTTGCGACGCACCGGCAGGGTCAGCCTGCCGGTCAGGACGCGCCGGCCATGACCGCCTGAGACCGAGTGGTGTGCGACACGGCCTCGCCCGCCTCGTCGCACACCTCGGTCTCCACCACGATGATCAAACGCCCGACGCGAAGCGGGCGGGCGCTAGGTCAGCGGCTTGGCGAACCAGTGGTCCGCGAACGGCTCCTCATTGAACGGCGGCACCTCGGTGTACCCGGCCGAGCGGTACATGGTGATCGCCTCGACGAGCGCCGCGTTGGTCTCGAGCTGCGCCACGGGCGCGCCACCCTCGCGAGCCAGCCGCTCGAGCTCGCGCAGCAGCCGCCGGCCGATCCCCAGGCCGCGGGCGGACTCGGCCACCCACATGCGCTTGATGTCAGACGGGCCGCCGGGCCGGTGCTTGACCGCGCCGCAGCCGATCGCCTCTCCGTTGAGATAGGCGACGAGGAACGCCCCGGCCGGGGCGCGGACCTCGTGCGGCTCGGCGGTGGAGCCGTTGTGGGGATCGAAGGGGATGTCCGAGCGCCGGTTGAGCTCGGCCACGTACGCGCGCAGGCAGCGCTTGGCATCGGGATGCTCGGGGTCGACGATCCGGGTCTGCACCAGCGATGCCGTGATCAGGCGCTCGACGGACCGCATCGCCGTCACGAGCTGCTCGCGCTCCACGGCGTCCAGCGGGGTGAGGATCGACCGGGCGAGCTCGTCGCTGCGGTCGTCGAGGACGCGTCGCTCGGCCGTCCCCGCGGGGGTCAGCCGGGCGACGCGGATCCGGGCGTCCGCGGGACTGGGGACCACCTCGATGAGGTCGTCGGTCTCCAATGCGCGCAGCAGACGGCTGAGCTGACCGGAGTCGATCTCCAGCCGCGCGCGCAGCGCCCGGACCTCGGCGCCCTCCAGCCCGATCTCCCACAGGACCCGGCAGGCGGAGAGCGGCCGTGATCGCGCGAGATAGTGGTCGCTCAGCGCGCCGACCCGTTGGGTCACGGCCCGGTTGAAGCGTCTGACCTGCTCGACCTCGGGATCCGCGTCATCGGTGGGCTCGCGCGGCGCGATCGCCATCCTCTGATAATAGTCAGAGAGTCAAGCAGGGCTCCCGTAATGAGCGTTGGCCCGCCCGAGGATCGTCATGAGGATGCGCCCGGTCGTCTCCAGGTCACCCGCCGGCAGGTCGCCCCACAGGCGCTCGGTGATCTCGCTGACGGCGGCCCGGATGCGGGCGTGCAGCTGAGCGCCGGCCTCGGTCACAGCGACCCGCCCCTCTGCAGACGGCTCCAGCAGCCCCCCGGCCACCAGGTCGTCGACGCGGGCCTCCGCCTCGGCCGGATCGACCTTCAGTGCGCCGCCGAGGCGTCCCACGAGCTGAGCGCGGGGGATCTCCCCGCCGGCGGTCACGGTCAGCCGGAGGGCGATCCACTGGTGCTCGGTGAGACCCACGGCGGTGAGCTCCCGGTAGAGGATGGCGTTGAGGGCCTTCTCGGTCTCGCCCAGGACCTGCGGTGTGAATGAGGTGTTGGTTGCCATCGTCGCAATCCTTTCATTGGTGAGATCAACGTTGGTGTACCCAACGATATCATTTCGTTGGTATGCCCAACGTTGGTCGGCCCAATGTAAGATCCACCGCCATGAGCGCGCCCGAGCACGAGACCGAGTACGACCCTCCCCGTCGCCTGCAGCACCTGCCCAGCTGGCTGGCCGCCCAGGTGGCGCGCCGAGCCCAGCGCCTGGTCGAGGAGGCCCTCGCGCGCGACGGCGCGCGACGCCAGCACTTTGTGGTGCTCACCTCGCTCGCCGAGCAGGGGCCCGCGAGCCAGGCCGCGCTCGGGCGACGGCTGTGGATCGACCGCAGCGACCTGCACGCGATCCTCAACGAGCTCGAGTCGAGCGGACAGGTCGCGCGCGTGCGCGATGAAACGGATCGCCGCCGCAACGTCGTCGCGCTCACCCGCGCCGGCCGGGCCGCACTGGCCCGGCTGGACAAGCGTGTGGACCAAGCCCAGGAAGAGCTGCTCGCTCCGCTACCGGCGGCTGACCGGCGGGAGCTTCACCGCCTACTCGAGCGCCTGGTTCAGCGTGACTGACCCACCGGCGGGCGGGGATCAGCCGAGCTCGCCGACCGCCTCCAGCAGCCGGTCGACATCGGCGGCCGTGTTGTAGAGCACGAGGCTCGCCCGCACCGCGCCGCCGGAGTCCTGCAGACCGAAGCGGTTCATCAGCTCGTAGGCGTAGTTGTCGCCGTTCCAGACCGACACCCGGCGCAGCGCCAGGTGCTCGGCCACGGCGAGCGGCGTGTGGCCATCGACGACGAACGACAGCGTGGAGGTACGGCGCGGCGGCGCGGGCAGGACGCGCACGCCGTCGATCGCCGCCAGGCCGTCAAGGGCGTGCCGGAGCAGCCCGGCGAGGTACTCCTCCACCGCGGTGAGCGCGGCGACGAGCCGGTCGCGGCGCGAGCCGCCGGCGTCGGTGAGACCGGCGAGCCAGTTCACCGCCCCGGTGATCCCCCCGAGCAGCTCGAACGCCGGGGTCCCGCGCTCGAACCGGTCAGGCACGTCGTCGGACGCCGGCGCGAGCTTCGCCGGCGTCATGCGCTCCAGGAGCGCCGGCTCGGCCACGACCGCCCCGGCGTGGGGCCCGAACAGCTTGTAGGTGGAGAAGACGTAGAGGTCCGCGCCCAGCCCGCGCATGTCGGTGGGGACGTGCGGTGTCGCGTGCACCCCGTCGACGTAGACCAGCGCGCCCGCGGCGTGCGCGCGATCGGCGATGGCGCGCACATCGGGCCGGCTGCCGATGGCGTTGGAGGCGGCGGTGACCGCGACCAGGCGGGTACGGTCCCCGATCACCTCGTTGAAGCGCTCCGCCGGCAGCTCGCCGGTGTCGGTGTCGAACTCCGCCCAGCGCACGGTCGCGCCGGCGCGCTGCGCGGCGATGACCCACGGCCGGATGTTGGCGTCGTGGTCCAGCGAGGTGACCACGATCTCGTCGCCCGAGGACCACCCCGCCGACAGCGCGTCGGCGACGTGGAACGTGAGCGTCGTCATGTTGGGGCCGAGCACCACCCCCTCGGGCGTGCCGTTGACCAGGTCCGCCACCGCACGCCGGGCCTCCTCCACGATTGCCGTGCTGCGCTCGCTCGCCGCGAACGCGCCGTGCACGTTGGCCATCCCGTCACGCAGCGCTGCGGCGATCGCCTCGATGACCGCGCCCGGCACCTGCGTTCCCGCCGCGCCGTCAAGCGGCGCCCAGTCCTCCTCCAGGCCGGGGAACTCGGCGCGGATGCTCTCGATCGACCGGTTCAGCGCGCTCATGTACGGGTTTCTATCCGATGATGAACGACCGGTGAACGGTTGAGTGGTCCAGCGCACCCCGCGCCCGCCGCCTGCCACGATCCCCGGATGGCCAACGATGGACAGCGCTCCGTCCTCATCGTCGACGACGAGCCGACGATCGTCGAGGTGGTGGCGCGGTATCTGGAGCGAGCCGGCTATGCGACGCGGACCGCCGCCAACGGCGAGCAGGCGCTCGAGGCCGCCGCGCAGGAGCGGCCGGACCTCGTGGTCCTCGATCTGATGATGCCGGGCATCGACGGCCTGCGCGTGATGCGGCGCCTGCGCGACCAGGCCTCCGAGCCGGTCGGAGTGATCCTGCTCACCGCGCGCGGAGAGGAGTCAGACCGTGTCACCGGGCTCAGACTCGGGGCCGACGATTACGTGGTCAAGCCGTTCTCGCCGGTGGAGCTCGTGGCGCGCGTGGACGCGGTGCTGCGGCGCGTGGAGAAGCCCTCGGGTGAGGAGGCGCCCGTTCTGGAGCTCGGCGACATCCGGATCGACCCGGTGGCCCGGCAGGTGTTCGCGCGGGGCGAGGAGATCCTGCTCACCCAGCGGGAATTCGACGTGCTGCTGTTCATGGCGCGCCACCCGCTCCAGGTGTTCTCCCGTGAGCAGCTGATGGACGCCGTGTGGCAGTACTCGTTCTACAGCGACACCTCGACGGTGACGGTCCACATCCGCCGGCTCCGCGCCAAGCTCGAGGCCGACCCGTCCCGGCCGGCCCACATCCAGACGGTGTGGGGTCTGGGGTATCGGTTCGTGCCATGAGCCCGCCAGCGGACGGCGGCGGTGCGATCGCCCGCGCGCGCTCGTCAGCAGGATCGCTCTCGCGCCAGTTCGCCCTCGCCGTCGGCCTGGCTGTCGCTCCGGTCCTGATCGCGCTCGTCGTCTTCGGGTGGCTGATGGTGATCAGCGGCGACGCCGTGGTCGAGATCGCGGCGATCGTCGTCGCCGCCGGCGCGGTCGCGATCGCCGGCGCGCGCCTGTTCGCACGTCAGATCACCGCCGACGTCGCGGCCATCCGCGGCGGGCTCGACAAGGTGGCGCGAGGCGAACGCTCGGTCACGATCGAGACCGCGGCCCGCGATGAGCTGCGCGCCCTGGCCGAGTCGGCGAACGCGATGATCGCCCAGCTCGCGGCCGAGGAGCACGCCCGCACGCAGTCAGAGGACGCCCGGCGCAATCTGGTGGCGGCGGTCTCCCACGACCTGCGCACCCCGATCACCTCGCTGCAGCTGCTCACCGAGGCGATCGGCGACGACATCGTCGACGGAGAGCATCGGCGCGTCTACGTCGACCGCATGAGCACCCACATCGGCGCGCTCAGCACTCTCATCGACGATCTGTTCGAGCTCTCGCGCCTGGAGGCCGGCGACATCACGTGGTCGCTGCACCAGGTCGAACTCCACGAGCTGGTCCAGGAGACGATCGAGGCGATGCGCGTGCAGGCCGACGCCAAGGGCGTGCGCGTGACCGCCACGCTCCCCAGCGACCTGATCCCGGCTCAGGCCAACCCCGAGAAGCTCCAACGCGTGCTCTTCAACCTGATCCAGAACGCGATCCGCCACACCCCCGCCGACGGCAGCGTGGTGGTGCGGGCAGAGCCGTCGGCGGCGGGCGTCGAGATCGAGGTGGCCGACACCGGCAGCGGCATCGCCCCCGACGACCGCGCCCGGGTGTTCACCGCGTTCTATCGCGGCGGCCCCGACGCGGCCCGGTCGAGCGAGGGCGCCGGCCTGGGGCTGGCGGTCTCGAGGGCGATCGTCGAGGCCCACGGAGGCCGGATCTGGCTGGCGGAATCGCCACAGGGCACCCGGGTTCGCTTCAGCCTGCCCGCCGCCGTCGCGTAAGGCTTCCGTAATCCATTAACGGTCCCTTCCGATCCCGCCGGATCCGTTGCCCGGCGGTCGGAGCGGTGGTCCAATGGGTGCACGCCCGGTCCACCAGACGACGGGCCCACCCTCCAAACCCCTCATCTCCAAGGAGAGACATGCACCCTCTGCTGCGCGCTGCGGCGCGCCTGTCCGCGCTCGCCGCCGGGCTGACCCTTGCGGTCACCGGCGTCGCGGCCGCCCACGCCTCGCCACGATCCGACCACCAGCGGGCCAACCCGGTGGTCGGCCACCTCTACGTCAACGACAACACCGCGCCGGTCAACACCATCGCAGGCTATGACCGGCACGCCGACGGGACCCTCAGCTCCATCCCGGGCTCCCCGTTTGCCACGGGCGGGGCCGGCACCGGAGCCGGGATCGGCTCCCAGGGCGCTCTTCAGACGACCCCCGGCGGACACGAGCTGCTGGCCGTTGACGCCGGCAGCAACGACATCTCACAGCTGTGGGTCGGCCGCGACGGGCGGCTGTGGCCGGTGCCGGGCGGGACGATCAGCTCCGGCGGAAACAAGCCGGTGAGCATCGCCGTCGCGCGCGGCCTCGTCTACGTCGCCAACGCAGGCGCAGGGGGCAGCAACTACACCGGCTTCACCTGGGACCGGTTCGGGCGCCTGCGCTCCATTCCCGGCGCCACGTTCAGCCTGCCCGACTCGGCCCAGCCCGGTGACGTGCTCATCAACTCGACGGCAACCAGGCTCGTCGGCACGCGCGTCGGGACCTCCCAGATCGACAGCTTCACCATCGACCGGCGTGGCGGCCTGCACGCGGCGCCCGGGTCGCCGTTCGCGGCGCAGGGCCCCGGCCCGTTCGGCAGCGAGTTTGACCCGGTCAACCCGGGTCAGGTGTTCGTGTCCAACGCCCACGGCGGCGCCGGCGCCGGGACGGTCTCGGCGTTCGACGATGGCCCGCAGGGCGTCCTGAGCTCGATCGGCGGCTCGCCGTTCCCCAATGGCCAGACCGCCCCGTGCTGGGTGGAGATCAGCCGCGACGGACGTCACCTGTTCGCGGTCAACACGGCCGTGCCCAGCGTGTCGAGCTATCGCATCCGGCGCGACGGGACGCTGCGCCTGATCGAGAACGCGCCCTTTGACGAGGCCAACGCCGCCGCGCTCGGTCCCGAGGACGCACGGCTGAGCCCGGACGACTCGACCCTGTGGGTCGTCGACACCAAGGGCGACTCCCTCAGCGGCTTCGCGGTCAGAGGCGGACAGCTGACGGAGATCGACGCGGCGCAGACGGCGCTTCCGGCCGGGGCCGCGCCGTTCGGCGTCGTCGTCAACTAGGGGGCGGGGGCAGACGGAGCCGGCCGGGTCGCGCGGGGGTGCGCGCGACCCGACCGGCGTCATCGCCGCAGAGGATCACTCGACGTGTTGCCTACTCGGAGGTCAGGTGCTATGCACTGATGTCACCGTCGAGGGAGGGAGAGCCATGTCGATGAGACGAGCGGTCGCAGCGGTGACAGCACTGGTGATGCTGACGTTCGCCGCAGGCGCCGCGGCATCACGGCCAGTCCGGCCGGGCGTGCCGGAGATGCACTTCGGTCACCGGGTGAGCGTCGCTCCGGTGTGCTTCGCGGTCACCAATCCCGCTGGGGGCCAGAGCAACCTGTACGGGCTGCGCTACACCGACCGCGAGGTCCGGCCGAATCCCGCCACGCCCGCAATCGTCCTCGTTCACGGGATCGCATCCTCCACCGAGAACTGGGACTTCTCCCCGACGTGGTCGGTCGCCCGCGCGCTCGCCGCGGCGGGTTACGTCGTGTACTCCTATGACCGGCTGGGCTACGCCCAGAGCAGCTACTTCGATCACCCCGGCGGGGGTCTCACGCTGACCACGGCGGCACACCGGGCCGAGCTGCACCAGATCGTCGGAGAGGTCAAGACCGGCGGCTACGCGATGACGACGGGCACCAACTGTGCGCCCGCCCACCGGCGCGACACGGTCCGCAGCCACCGCGCGGTCATCATCGGCCACAGCGCGGGCGGCTGGATCGTCGCCGGGTATCCCGGCGAGTACCACGACGTCGCGGCGATGATCCAGGCCGACATCAACGGCTCCGACGCACAGCCCCCGGCCGGCACCCCGCCGCCGCCTCCGTCGACGGGCGGCGGGTTCACCGCGGATCCGAGCCACCCCGATTACTTCGAGTTCTTCCAGACCCGCCAGAACTGCGAGGACTTCAACACCTACCCGCCGGGCGAGGTCGCCTACGTCGTCCAGATCGCGTGCACGCCGCCGTTTCTGGATTCACCGTTCGGCGAGATCACCGACATCGCCGCGATGTACGCGGAGAACGACGCCTCGATCAGCACGATCGGACCCTCGATCCCGGTGCTGCTCACCTCGGGCGAACAGGACACCACCGACCCGCCGGTCGACGCCGATGCCGACTACGCCTACTACAAGCAGCACTGCGGGTGCGACGTGTCCCAGCTGCTGTTGCCCAACACGGCCCACCTGTTCATGGTCCACCAGTCGCTGCCCGTGTGGCTCAACGACGTCGTGGGCTGGCTGAGCTCCCGGGGCGTGCGTCCGCCGCGGCGGACGCCGCCGGTGCTCTGCACGGGCTGCGAGGTGCGCTTCGTGCGCTGACGGTCAGGCGGGCGCGTCGCCATCCGCGAGGTGGCGCGCCGTCTCGTTGGTCCAGGCGAGCGCCTCGAGGTAGTGCTCGGGTGCGCTCGGGACCAGCCGGCGCGCCCGGCGGAACTCGCCCACCTCCATCGCCGCCACGCAGTCGAGCAGCCGGCCTGGCCCGGTGTGGTCGATGAGCGCGTCGCGCATCGCCTGGGGGAACGGGAGCGACCTCACGACGCTGGCCATCGGCCTGTCGGTGAGGGCGTCGATCACGGAGAACAGGCCCAGCGCGAAGCGCTCGGAGGCCGGACCGTCGTCGTCGCGCCCGGCGAGCTGGCAGAACCGCGCGCGGACGAGCGCGGTGATGAACAGCTCGCGTGGCTTGCCGCCGATCTGGGCCAGGATCATCATCGTCGTCCAGCTGCGGACGTTGTCGATCCCCAGCAAGGTCACCGCCTGCAGCACGGTGCTCACCGGTTGGCGCAGGCTGAAGTACGCCGAGTTGATGTAGCGGAGCAGCCGGTAGCTGAGCGCGACGTCGGTCGAGATCACGCGGTCCAGGGCGTCGAGGTCGACGGCAGGGTCCTGGACGTCGGCGGCCAGCTTGAGCAGCGCCAGCTTGTTGGGGGCGACCGTCGTGCCCTCGATGATCTCCGGGCGGCAGAAGAAGTAGCCCTGGAACAGGTGGCAGCCTGCGGCCACCGCGATCTCGAAGTCGGCGTGGTCCTCCAGCTTCTCGGCCACGAGCGTCAGGTGGTGGCGCGAGAGGTCGTGCGCGAGGCTCGTCAGTCCGTCGGGGCCGAGCGCGCGCAGGTCCAGCTTGACGATGTCGACCTTCGGCAGCAGCGGCTCGATCTCGGGAGTGAGCGTGAAGTCGTCGAGCGCGACCAGGTAGCCGCCGGTACGCAGCTCCCCCACGGCCTCGATCAGCGCCGCGTCGACGAGCTGGTCCTCGAGCAGCTCCAGGACGACGCGATCGGGCGGGATGGTCTCGGCCAGACCTCCGAGGACGAACTCACGGGTGACGTTGATCCACGCACGGCGGTGGTCGACGAGGCGCTCGAGGTCGATCTCGGTCATGGCCCGCAGCGAGACCAGAGCGGTGGCGAGCTCGTCGTCTCGCACGTTGGCGTGATCCGAGGCCGCCTCGCGATACAACAGCTCATATCCGACCGCGGTGAGGTCGCCGTCGAGGATCGGCTGGCGGGCCAGGAGAACCTCGTTCATTGGTGGCGGATCGGTCATTTGGTGAGAAACCAGTAATCACCCGGATGCAACGCACCTGAAAGCCGGACGATCGTCCAGGTGGGAACCTGTCGGAGTACGCGCAAGAATGCAAGGAGCAGTATGGGATCGGCCGCGGGACAACGCGACGAGGGGAATGCCGCCGCATCACCGGGCGGCGCGCCGGGGCGAGCGCCGGCGCTGGTCGCCGGAGCCGAGCTCTCCCCCCTGCCGTCGGCCGCCCCGGGCCCCGTGGGAGCGGCACGGGCGCTCGCCCTCCAGCGCACGATCGGCAACCGAGCGGTCGCCGGGCTGATCCTGGCCCGTGACGCCACCCCCGGGACAGGCGGCCAGGCGCCGCAGACCTGGGGCGCGGGCGTACAGGCGCCGGTGGCCGACCCCGCCGCACGGTGGGCCAACATGCTCGCGGACGCCCGCGCACACCGGTGGGCGAGCGTCGCCGATGCGGTCGTGCCCCTGCCCATCGAGCTGCTGCTCGACGCGTTGGAGCAACTGCGCGACGCCGGCCTGCTGACGGCGTTCAACGTAGAGCTGGCGTTGATGCCGATCGACATCCCGCAGCGCTTCAGGGCGGCGATGCTGGCGATCACGACGGCCTCCACCGACGAGCGGCTCGCGGCGCAGAAGCGCCAGGGCCAGCTCACCGACGACGAGCTCAGTGCCATCCAGGAGCGCAAGCGCAGCTGGCTGAAAGCGGGCACCGCCGCGGACGCCCGCCCCGTCCGGCGCTGGGATTACGAGACCTTCGGGCCCTACAAGGGCGGCCGGGACGCGCCGCCGGACAAGTGCGTCGACGGGTCGTTTGATCCGAAGTTCGCCAGTCAGAAGCCCGAGGAGTGGCTCAACGCCTTCCTGGACTTCTACGACTTCGAGCCACCCCCCATTCACGATCGGTCGAACACGTCGGCGCTGTTCAACCACAGGGCGACGACCGTCGACGAGGTCATCGATCTCGCGTACGAGCACTGGCTGTACTCGACCCAGCAGCTGTGGATCCCAACGTTCAAGGACGAGTCGGACCTCGCGGCGCCGAACACGGGGTTCTTCCTGGACCGGAGCACCATCGCGTCGGTCATCGCCAAGACCTACCAGGAGAAGCGGGGGCCGGCGGAAAGCAAGAACCTGACCTTCCAGATCGTGTGGCCGTACACGTATCACGGCAACATCTGGAACGCCAAGTCACAGACCGATTCCGCGGCGATGGTCCAGGCCCAGGTCGGCATCACCTGGCAGCACCACCACGACGATGAGCCCGGCGTGGAGTACCAGGGCTTCGCTCAGCTCCAGTTCGGCAAGTACAAGGACGACCCGGACACCCGCGCCCGGCTGCAGCAGGTGATGGTCGGCGCCCAGTTCGCCTACGTGATCCCGCTGCTCGAGCAGGCGGCCCAGGTGCAGTTCTTCGGCCAGCTCCTGGCGGGCGCGTCGGGCCTGAACTCCACGTCGGCGGGCGGCGGGGCACAGGCTGCCGTCGGCGTGCAGATGGCCGTCAACGTCCCCTACACGAAGGGGCTCGTCCAGCTCGTGGGCGCCATCCAGGGCGGTTTCACCGGCTCGGCCCCTCTCCACGACAAGGTCAGCGTCACCGGAGACGTGGGGGGTCAGGTCGGGCTGGTGGTGAAGATCTACAAGTGGTGAGGCTCAGGGCTTGAGCTTGTGCCCGCTGTGGAACAGCCAAGCGCTCCACGCGACGGTGAGCGCCGCCAGCGCCCCGGTGATGCCCAGCGCGACGGCAACCGGGACGTCGCTGGTGCCCAGGAACCCGTAGCGCACCGCCTGCACGAGATAGAAGATCGGGTTGGCGTGTGAGACCTCGCGCCACGGCGACGGGAGCGTCGACACCGAGTAGAAGACGCCGCCGAGGAAGCTCAACGGCACGATCAGGATGTTCTGGACGAAACCGGCGTGGTCCCAGGTCTTGGCGTAGATGCCGATCACCACGCCCAGTGACGAGAACAGCGTCAGCCCCAGGGCGACGCCCAGCACCAACACGAGGGGGTCGTTGATCGGCACGTGCGTGATCGGCAGCGCGAGGAGCAGGAGCCCCCCACCGATCAGCAGGGCGCGCACCACGCCACCGAGCGAGAGTCCCAGGTTGATCTCCCAGTTACGCATGGGAGAGGCCAGGACGTCGTTGAGATACCGGTCAAAGCGCGACTGGAACACCGAGGAGGCGTTGTTGGTGTAGGCGGCCTGGACCATCGCCATGGTGATCAGGCCGGGCACGATGAAGGCCCGGTAGTCAAAGCCGTCCACATGGCGGATGCGCCCGCTCAGCGAGAGGCCGAAGACGAGGATGAACAGGAAGGACGCCACCACCGGAGCCACGATCGTCTGCGTCCACAGCTTCAGGACCCGCAGGACCTCCCGGCTCGACAGGGAGATGAGCCCGCGGCGGCGCACCGCCAGCCCCGGCTTGGCTACGGCCAGGCGATCGTCGACGGCGTGGGACGCGCTCATGCCGCGGCCGCCATCGCCTTCACGTACACGTCAGCCAGGGAATCGGCGTCGAAGCTCTCCAACAGGCCGGTCGGGCTGTCGCGCGCCAACAGGCGACCGCCGCGGATGAGGGCGACGTCCTGACAGAGCTCCTCGGCCTCCTCCAGGTAATGGGTGGTGAGCAGGATCGTCGTGCCCTCCTCGTGCAGCCGTCGGATGTAGCGCCACAACTCGAGGCGCAGCTCGAAGTCGACCCCGGCCGTCGGCTCGTCGAGGATGACCAGGCGCGGCTCGTGCATCAACGCCCGCGCCAGCAGCAGGCGGCGCCGCATCCCGCCCGAGAGGCTCGGCGCGCGGACCCCGGCCTTCGCCCGCAGGTCAAAGACGTCCATCATCTCCCGCGCACGGCGCACCGCGTGCGGGCGGTTCATCCCGTAGTAGCCGCCGTGGTAGACGAGCGTCTCCTCCACGTCGAGGAAGCGGTCGAGATTGACGTCCTGCTCGGCGAGGCCCATCAACCGTCGCGCCTCCGGGTCGTGATGGGCCCGGCCGAAGATCTCGATCTCCCCCGAGGTGATCCGGATCAGGTTGCACACGGCGCTGATGAGCGTCGTCTTGCCGGCGCCGTTGGGCCCGAGCAGCCCGAAGAACTCGCCGTCCCCGATCTCAAGATCGAAGCCGTCGAGCGCCAGCAGGCCGCCGTCGTAGCGCTTGGTGAGGCCGCGCAGGGAGAGAGCCGGAACGGAGGTCATCGGACATCGAGCCTAGTCGCCCCCGTTCCAGGCGGCCCCCGGCAGTGGGCGGTACTGGGCTCGAACCAGTGACCTCCTGCTTGTAAGGCAGGCGCTCTACCAGCTGAGCTAACCGCCCGCGGGAGCCGATGGTACCCACGCCTGAGCGGATGCTCACGAGCCGGGGACCCGGTGGGGTTAGGATCGCTTCACCATGAAGGCGTTCGTCACCGGTGCCAGCGGGTTCGTCGGGCACGCGGTGTGCGCCGAGCTGCTGGCCCGTGGCCATGAGGTCACCGCGCTGGTTCGCCGCCCCGGGTCAGAGCCGGCGGGGACGACCGCGGTCCAGGGCGACCTCGGCCATGCCGATCCGCTCAACACGGCTCTCGAGGCCGCCGCGCCCGATTATGTGATCCACCTCGCCGCGGAGATCGCCACCCAGCGCGACCAGGCGAAGATGGAGGAGGTCAACATCCACGGCACGAGCCGGCTGATCGGCGCGTGTGAGACCGCCACGAGCGCCCGCTTCATCTTCATGTCCACGGTGGTCACCGGCGACGCGGGCGGCGTGGTGCTGGATGAGAGCTCTGAGCTGCCGGTCCAGACCGCCTACGGCCGGTCCAAGCAGCGCGGCGAGCAACTCGTGCGAGACTCCGGGCTGCCCAGCGTCATCCTGCGCCCCAGCCACATCTACGGCGCCGGCGGGTGGTACGCCTCCGAGCTGGTGAAGCGGCTGCGCGCGCCGGGGCGGCTCGTCGTCATCGGGTCCGGCAAGAACTGGTGGGACGTGGTCCGCGTCGAGGACGTCGCCACCGCCTGCGTCGACGCCGCCGAGCGCGCGCCGGACGGTGCCGTCTACCACGTCGCCGACGACGAGCCGATCACCCAATACGACTTCGTGGCACTGACCGCGAAGGCTCTGGGCGTGGGCAAGCCACGCCGGGTGCCGATGTGGCTGGCGAGCATCGTCAGCGGCGGCGACCCGGCCCGCGCGGTCATCCGCTCGGCGCGCAGCTCCAACGCTCACATCAAGCAGGAGCTGGGCTGGGCGCCGAAGTTCCCGTCGGCCACGCAGGGCGTGCCCGATGCCGTCGCGCACATCCCCGCCTGACGCCCCCAACGCGAGACAGGCCGCGGGGAGCTAGTACCGTCCTGTTGCGACATGGACTTCGGGTTTGACCCCCAACGCGCGCTGGACCAGCTCAAGAAGTTCGCCGCCGACGCGCCGGCCCAGATCGCCGACGGCGTCGGCCGCCTCGTGCGCGATGCCTCGCCCGAGCGCCTGGACCAGATCATGAAGTCGCCGGCCCGCCGCCCCCTGCTGGACGGGGTGTTCTGGCAGATGCCGCGCCAGCTGGACAGCAAGGCCGCCGCCAACGTGAAGACCGCGATCCGCTGGAACATCACCGGCCGCGCCGACGAGGGCGTCGATACCTACCTGCTGGAGGTCGACAACGGCACGGCGCACACCAGGCGCGGCATCGAGGGCCCCGACCCCAAGCTGACCATCACCATGGACGGCGTCGAGTTCCTGCGGCTGATCAGCGGCAACTCGGACCCGATGGCCGCTTATTTCAAGGGCCGGATCCAGCTCGCAGGCGACATCATGGTCGCGGCGCAGCTCGCCCAGATATTCAAGATGCCCGGTGGCGACGCGGGCGAGTCCGGTGACGGCGGACCCGGCGAGAACGGGTTCGCCAGCGGCGGCGGCGAGCTCGAGGACCCGTCACACTGACGCCCCGGGCGGCGCGCAGGGCGCGGCTACTCTCAACGTCGTGCACGAGGAGAGGGCGTCGATCGAGCTGCGCGGGGTGGTCAAGCGTTTTGGCCAGATCACGGCCGTGGACGGCCTCGACCTCGTCGTCCCGCCGGGCGTCTGCTTCGGGCTGCTCGGCCCCAACGGCGCCGGCAAGTCGACGACGATGCGGATGCTCACCGCCCAGACACTCGCCAACGAGGGCACCATCGAGGTCCTCGGCTACAGCCTTCCGCGCGAGTCAAAGCAGGCGCGGATGGCGATGGGCGTGGTGCCCCAGCTCGACAACCTCGACGTCGAGCTGACCGCGCGCCAGATCCTCGAGGTGTTCGCCCACCTCTACCGCGTCCCCCGCGCCGAGCGACGCGCCGCGGTGGAGCGGGCGCTGGATATCGCCAACCTGCGCCCCCGTGCCGACACGATCGTCCGCGAGCTCTCGGGCGGGATGCGCCGCCGGCTGCTCGTCGCCCGCGGCCTCATCCACCGCCCGCAGATGGTGCTGCTCGACGAGCCGACCGTCGGTCTGGACCCGCAGGTGCGCCAGGAGCTGTGGTCGCTGATCGACGGGCTGCGCGCCGACGGCGTCACGGTCCTCATGTCGACGCACTACATCGAGGAGGCCGAGCGGCTCGCCGACACCGTGGCCGTGATGTCCGCGGGCAGGATCATCGCCCAGGGGACGCCGTCCCAGCTGGTCACGACCCACGCCGGACGCGAGGTGCTGGAGGTCTACGGGCCGCACGCGGAGCTGGCCCAGCTCGAGGCGCAGGCCACCGAGCGCGGCTGGCCCTACCGGCGCAGCGGGCCGGCCGTGGCGCTGCTGGAGGCCGAGCGCCTCAACGGCGACGCGCCCGACGGGGTGCGCCGCCCGGCCAACCTCGAGGACGCGTTCGTGGCGCTCACCGGACAGGAGATCGAATGACCACCGTGGAGCAGCGCGCGGAGACCCCTGTCCCCCGCGAGCGTCGCGTGCGCAGGCTGGAGCCGGCGGCTCTGGGGGGCGTGATGATGCGCGACGTGGTGCTGTTCAAGCGCTACTGGAAGGCCACGACGTTCTCGTCGATCGTGCAGCCCACGATCTACCTGCTGGCCTTCGGCCTGGGGTTCGGGTCGCTGGTCAAGAACGTCGGCCACGTCAAGTACGTCGAGTACGTGGCCACCGGGGTGGTGGCCACCGCGGTCCTGTTCTCCTCCGCGTTCCCGGGGATGTTCAACACCTTCATCCGCTGGAAGTTCCAGCGGACCTACGACGCGCTGCTGGCCGCGCCGGTGGACGTGGAGGAGCTCGTCACCGCCGAGATCCTGTGGATCTCGGTGCGGGCCGGCGTCTACGGCATGGCGCCGCTGTTCGTGGGCTTCGCCTTCGGCCTCAAGCCGACGGCCGGAATGCTGCTGGTCCCGTTCATCGGCTTTGTCACCGGGCTCGGCTTCGCCGCCTTCGGGGTGCTCATCGCCGCCGTGGCCAAGACGATCGACAACTTCAACTACATCACCAGCGCCGTGCTCACCCCGATGTTCCTTGTGGCGGGCACGTTCTTCCCCATCTCCAGCCTGCCCCCCGTGCTGCATGAGATCGCGAAGTTCAACCCGCTCTATCACTGCGTGGCCCTCGTCCGCGACGTGTCGCTGGGGATCTTCGTCACCGCCGACCTGGTGCACGCCGCGGTGCTCATCGGTTTCGCGTTGGTCATGTGGCGGCTGGCCATCTGGCGCATGCAGGCCGGTCTCATCGACTGAGACCGCCGTGCTCGCGCTGCCAGGCGCGGAAGCTCTCCACGGTGCGCAGCTTGTGCCGGCGCGCCACCGCCTCGATCCGCTTGGCGCCCGCGGCCGCGCGCAGGAGCTCGATCAGCTCGCGGTGCTCGGCGACCGAGCTACGGCCCCGGTAGGGGATGTGGACGAACACGGTGGTGCGGATGGCATCGAGCCGCCGGTCGACGTCGCGCAGCATCGACACGAGCGTCGGGTTCGGACAGCGCTCGTGGATGACCTGGTGAAACGCCCGGTTGTGGCGCCCGAAGGCCAGCGAGTCCATCCCCTCCATGGCGGTCACCATGTCGTCGGTGCACCGCTCGAGCGCGGTGAGGTCCTCTGGGGTGAGCAGCGGCGCCGCGAGCGCCGTGGCGTAGCCCTCGAGCAGGGCCAGCGCCGTCATCGTGTCCTCGAACAGCTCGGGCTCGGCGGGCGCCACCTGGGCGCCGGCGTTGGCGCGGTAGACGATCAGGCCCTCGGCCTCAAGGCGCCGGATCGCCTCGCGCACGGGCAGCGCCGAGACCGCGAACTCGGCCGCGACCTGATCGATGACGACCCGGAAGCCCGGGCCGTAGGCTCCACTGAGGATGCGCTCGCGCAGGACGTCATACACCTGCTGCTGCTTGGTGGGCGCCGAGGCGGCCATGAAGCGATCATATACCTCGATCAGATAGGATCTCCTATATGGTCACCTCCGCCGAGCAGACCTACGGAACCCAGGAGCATTACATCGACGGGGCGTTTCGGGCCAGCGCGGCCGCTGAGACATTCGAGTCGCTGAACCCGTCGACCAACGAGGTGCTCGCGCTCGCCGCGGCCGGCGGTGCCGAGGATGTCGACCTGGCGGTGATCGCGGCGCGCCGCGCGTTTGACGAGGGCCCGTGGCCGCGGCTGAAGGCCGCCGAGCGTGCCGCCGCGCTGCGCCGGATCGCCGCGGGGATCACGGCGCACACGGACGAGTTCATCGCCCGCGAGGTGGCCGACATCGGGATGCCGATCGCCCAGATGAAGGGCCTGGCCGCCCGCGCGGCGCAGAACTTCGACTACTACGCGGGCGTCGTCACCGAGTTGCACGGCCGCTCGTTCCAGGTCGGCGAGGAGTTCCTCAACTACACGATCCGCAAGCCCGTCGGCGTCGCCGGGCTGATCATGCCCTGGAACGCGCCGCTCATGCTCTCGACGTGGCGGATCGCGCCGGCGCTGGCCGCCGGCAACACGATCGTGCTCAAGCCGGCGGAGTGGTCGCCGCTCACCGCCACGCTGTTGGCCAGCGTGATGGAGGAGGCCGAGCTTCCACCGGGCGTGTTCAACGTGGTGCAGGGGTTCGGGGAGTCGGCGGGTGCCGCTCTGTCCGCGCACCCGGGCGTGGACCTCATCTGCTTCACCGGTGAGACGACCACGGGTCAGACGATCATCGCCGCGGGCGCGCCCACGCTGAAGCGCTCCTCGGTCGAGCTCGGCGGCAAGTCCCCCGTCGTGGTGTTCGACGACGCCGACCCCGAGCTGTGCGTCGACGCCGCGCTGGCGCAGATCTTCACCATGAACGGCCAGCGCTGCACGGCCGGGTCGCGGCTGCTCGTGCAGGAGGGGCTCTACGAGCAGACCGTGACCGCGGTGGCGCAGCGCGCGAGGAACATCCGCGTCGGCGACCCCACCGACCCGCGCACCGAGCTCGGCCCGCTCATCCGACCTGAGCACCACGAGCGGGTCGTGGAGTACATCGAGTCCGCTCGCGCGCAGGGCGCGCGGGTCCTGGCCGGTGGCGAGCGGCCGCCGGGGCTGGAGTCGGGGAACTTCCTCCAGGCGACGGTCATCGCCGATGTGGACGAGCACATGAGGGTCTTCCAGGAGGAGATCTTCGGTCCGGTCCTGGTGGCGATGCCGTTCTCCGACGAGGCCGAGGCGATCCGCCTGGCCAACGCCACCGATTACGGGCTGGCCGCGTACGTGTGGACCAACGACATTCGTCGCGCGCACCGCGTGGCCCACGCCATCGACACCGGCATGTGCTGGATCAACTCCCAGAACGTCCGCGATCTGCGCACACCGTTCGGAGGCGTGAAGGCCTCGGGCATCGGGCGCGAGGGCGGCGACTACGCGTTTGACTTCTACTGTGAGACGGAGATCGTGCACGTGGCGCTGGGCTCACATCACATTCCAAAGCTGGGCCTGCCCGACGAGGACTGACCGGTGACCTCGCCCGCCGAGCAGCTCGCCCGCACGCCCCCGGCGACGCCGGCGTTCGACATCATGCGCGCCGCCTTCGTCGAGCTGCAGGTGACCGACCTGGCCGCCTCCGAGCACTTCTATGCGGAGCTGTTGGGCATGATCGTCTCGGCCCGGACCGAGGATGCCGTGTTCCTGCGCGGCTGGGAGGAGCGCCAGCACCACTCGCTCATCCTGCGACAGGCTCCTGTCCCAGCCGCGTCACGGCTGGGCTTCCGCGTCCGCACTGAAGCCGACCTGGACCTGGCCGCCGAGCACTTCGCCGGTGAGGGTCTCACCACGCGCTGGATCGACGCCGGCTCTGACCCGGGGATGGGGCGCTCGCTGCGTATCTGGGACCCGTTCGGCTATCCCCTGGAGCTCTTTCACGCCGTCGACCAGTTCGAGACCCAGCACCAGCGCTTTGACCTGCACCGCGGCGCGCCCCTGCTGCGCTTCGATCATCTCAACCTCCATACGCCGCGCGTGGAGGACACGTTCCGGTTCTGGCTCAGCCTGGGCTTTCGCTGCAGCGAGTACATCTCCACCGATGATCAGTCCGACGAGCGCATCACCGGCGCCTGGATGCTGCGCAAGCCGACCGTCCACGACGTCGCGCTGACGGCGGGCACCGGACCGCGGCTTCACCACTTCGCCTATTGGATCGCCGAGCCGGCCGGGGTGATGCGCGCCTGTGACCAGCTCGCCGGCGGCTATCACGCCGACGTGATCGAGCGCGGCCCGGGCCGCCACGGCGTGTCCAACGCGTTCTTCGTCTACCTGCGCGATCCCGACGGGCACCGTATCGAGCTCTACTCGTGTGACTACTACACCGGCGATCCCGACCACGCGCCGCTGCGCTGGTCGGTCAACGACCCGCGCTGCCGCTCCTTCTACGGCACCCGCGCCCCTGACAGCTGGTACGAGGAGTCAAGCCTGCTGCTCGGTCCCGACGGCGAGCCCGTCGCCGTGGAGGCCGCCAACGTCGACGAGCGCGCGCAGCACAGCGAGGTGGCGGCCTAGTGGAGGATCACTAGCGATGGCGGGTGTGCACCCGGTGGCGCTACCGGACGGGCTGACCCCGGGCAAGGTCATCGGCGTCCACCTCAACTATCACTCGCGCGCGGCGCAGCGCGGCCGCGTCCCGACCGAGCCCTCCTACTTCCTCAAGCCGACGACCTCGCTGTCCGGGGGCGGGGACGTCGTGCGCCCGCGCGGCACCGAGCTGCTCGCCTTCGAGGCGGAGATTGCCGTGATCATCGGCGCCCGCGCCCGCAACGTGAGCCCCGAGGAGGCCGGCCGCTACATCGGCTGGTACGCGCCCGCCAACGACCTCGGCCTGCACGACTTCCGCTGGGCCGACCGCGGCTCCAACGTGATGGCCAAGGGCCAGGACGGCTTCTCGCCGATCGGCCCGGCCATGGCCGCACAGGGCGTCGACCCGACGACGCTGCACATCTCCAGCACCGTCAACGGCGAGGTGCGCCAGGACGCGACCGGGGCCGACCTCATCTTCACCTTCGCGCAGCTCATCGCCGACCTGTCGCGCTTCATGACGCTCGAGCCGGGCGACGTGATCCTCACCGGCACGCCCGCCGGGGCCAACGTGGTGGCGCCGGGGGACGTCGTCGACGTCACGCTGGAGGGCGCCGGCTCGGTCACGAGCACGATCGTCGAGGCCGGCGCCGAGCTGGCGCGCTACGGGGCGATGCCCAAGGCCACGGATGAGGCGCGCGCCTTTGCCACCGGCGTGACCCCGGCCGCCGCCAACCAGTCACCGACCGCCCTGCCGCCGCCCGCCCTGCCGCGGCTCTCCGTCGAGGCCGAGGCGGCGCTGCGGCAGGTGTCCACCGCGACGCTGACCGTGCAGCTCACCCGCCGGGGGATCCAGACCACCTTCCTGACCGGACTGCGGCCCACGCGCTCTGACCTGAGCATGGTCGGCTACGCCCGCACGCTGCGCTACGTCGCCATCCGCGCCGACGTGCGCGAGGCGATGAAAGCCGGTGACGACGCCCAGAAGCGCGCCGTCGAGTCGATCGCCCCCGGCGACGTGCTCGTCATGGAGGCGCGGGGGGACACCGGCGCGGGCACGATCGGCGACATCCTGGCCGCTCGCGTCCTGGCCCGCGGCGGCGCCGGGATCGTCACCGACGGCGGCGTCCGCGACACGCCGGGCGTCGCCGACCTGGACATCCCCACCTACTACCGGGCCGCCAACGCCTCGTCGCTGTGGAACGCCCACATCCCGCTCGACCTCGACGTCCCCATCACGTGCGCGGGCGTGCTGGTCATGCCCGGCGACGTTATCGTCGGCGACGCCGAGGGCGTGGTGGTGCTGCCGTTCGCACTGGCCGAGGAGATCGCCCACGCGGCGCTGGAGGTGGAGCAGCGCGAGGCCTTCGCGCTCGAGCGCGTCAAGGCCGGCGAGTCCTTCCGCGGGCTATACCCGCTGTCGGAGGAGCGCCGGCCCGACTACGAGAACTGGAAAGCGAAGCGAAGCGAGGACCCCAGCCCATGACCAGCCCGTTCGCCGGCGACGCGTCCGCGGTGCGCGGCGCCATCACCCCGCTCATCACCCCCTTCACCGAATCCGGCGAGCTGGACCTGGAGTCGATCCCGCGGCTGATCGACTGGCAGCTCTCGCGCGGGACGCACGGCATCTCGGTCGGCGGCTCCACCGGGGAGCCAACCTCGATGACGGTGGCCGAGCGCATGGAGGTGATGCGGGCCGCCGCCGCGGCGATCGACGGCCGCGTGCCCTTCCTGCCTGGAACCGGCACCGCGCTCATGGCCGAGACGCTCGAGCTCACCGCCGAGGCCCAGCGTCTGGGCGCGAGCGCCGCGCTGGTGGTCACGCCCTACTACGGGCGCGCCCAGCAGGAGGGGCTGTTTCGGTGGTACTCGCGGGTGGCCGCAGAGTTCCCCGACCTGCCGATCATCGTCTACAACGTCCCCGTCCGAGCCGCGGTCGACATCACGCCGGTCACCGTCGGGCGCCTGCGCCGTGCGCACCCCAACGTCGTCGGCATCAAGGAGACCACCCGGGACTTCGAGCACGTCTCCTACGTACTCAACGAGGCCGGCACGGACTTCATCGCGCTCTCGGGGATCGAGCTGCTCTGCTACCCGATGCTGACCCTCGGCGGGGCCGGCCACCTCAGCTGCGTGGGCAACTTCGCGCCCGATCCGGTGGCCCAGCTCTACGACGCGTTCGTGGCGGGCGACGACGAGCGGGCGCGCGCGCTGCACTACGACCTGCACCCGCTCGTCGACGCCGCCTTCGCGGAGACCAACCCGGTGCCGGTCAAGTGGGTGATGAAGCAGCTCGGGCTGCTGGCCTCCGATCACGCTCGCGAGCCGCTGGCGCCGCTCAGCGACGCAGGGCGCGAGAAGGTACGCGCGCTGCTGGCCACCAGCCGGCACGTCGACCTCGACGCACCGGTGAGCGCGCCCGCGTAACGCGCGCCCGCCTCACAGCGCGTCGCCGAGCGCCCGGGCGGCGGCCACCACCGCGCGAGCCATCGCCGGCTCGTCGCGCTCGCCGATCCACACCGCGCTGACCGCGGCGTGGTCGCCGGTGGGCGCCGCCACCCCCGTGGCGCCGGGCAGCAGCTCCCCAGTGGACCGCGACCACCCGCGCTCGCGCGCCTCGGTGACCTCGCGCCGCTCTGACGGCCGCGGGGCGCCGCCCGCCAGGATGGCGATGCCCGAGGCGGCGATCGCCACCGGGTGGCGCAGGCCGGGCCGGTAGGTGATGTGCATGTCGGCGTGGCGCGGCGAGCGGACGTCGAGCACGACGGCCGCGTCCTCCCCGTCGCGCACGGTGAGGGCGGCCGTGGCCGTGAGCTCGTCGGCGAGTCCCTGTAGCAGCGGCCCGGCCACTTCGCGCAGGCGCGGCTGCACCCGGCTGGCCAGCTCCACCAGCCCCGTGCCGAGGAAATAGCGGTCCTCGCGGCGGCGGACCAACCGTTCGGCCAGGTGCGGCGCCAGCAGCCGGTAGATCCCGGCGCGGTGGGTGCCGAGCGCGTCGGCCAGCTCGGACACGGTCATGCCCTCGGGGTGCTCGGACAGCACGCGGAGCACCCGCAGACCTCGCTCGAGGGTGAGAGACGACGTCGAGGGCATACCGCACAGTGTACGTTATCTGTACGGACCGCACGATAGTCGTGCTATAAACGGCCGCGCCCGCGACAAGCGACGAGGAGAGGAAGTCATGGCAGCGCGTACCGGCAGCGAGTACATCGAGCGCCTGGCGGCGTCGAGCCCGACCGTCCAGATCCACGGGGAGACGGTCACCACGGGGATCCCGGACCACCCCGCGTTCCGCAACGTCGTGCGGACCTACGCGCACCTCTACGACCTCCAGCACGACCCCGCGTACCGCGACGTCCTCACCTACGAGTCCCCCACCACCGGGGACCGGGTCGGTACCTCGTTCATGGTCCCGCGCACCCCCGAGGACCTGGTCAAGCGCCGGGAGATGATGAGCACCTGGGCCCGGGTGTCACATGGCTTCCTGGGCCGGACCGGTGACTACCTGAACGCCTGCGTGATGGCGCTCAGCGAGGCCGGCGAATGGTTCGCGCAGGCCGACAGCGCCTTCGGCGACAACGTGCGGCGCTACTACGAGAAGGTCCGCGAGGAGGACCTGCTGCTCACCCACACGCTCATCCCGCCCCAGGTCAACCGCAGCCTGCCGCCCGCCGAGCAGCTCGGCGGGGAGATCTCGGCGCAGATCGTCTCCCAGGACGACTCCGGGATCGTGGTCCGCGGCGCCCGCCTGCTGGCCACGATCGGCCCCTTCGCCGACGAACTGCTGGTCTTCCCCTCCACGCTGCTGCGCGGCCGGCCCGAGGACGCGCCGTATTCCTACGCCTTCGCCATCAACTGCGATGCCCCGGGCCTGCGCTTCCTGTGCCGCGAGTCGGCCGACTACGGGCGCGGCCACTTCGATCACCCCCTGGGCTCGCGGTTTGAGGAGATGGACGCCGTCGTCATCTTCGATGACGTCAAGGTCCCGTTCGAGCGCTGCTTCATGCTCGGCAACCCCGAGCTGTGCAACGGCCTCTACGCCCAGACCGGGGCGATCAACCACATGACCCACCAGGTGACCACGCGCACCACCGCCAAGACCGAGTTCATGCTCGGCCTGGTCAGCCTGCTCACCGAGGCGATCGGCATCGATCAGTTCTCACACGTCCAGGAGAACGTCGCAGAGGTCATCATCGCCCTCGAGGGCATCCGCGCGTTCGTCCGCGCCTCCGAGGCGGACGCCACCCTCAACGAGTACGGCGTCATGACGCCGCGGTGGGAGCCGCTCAACGCCGCGCGCAACTGGTATCCAAAGCTCTACCAGCGCTTCCCCGAGATCCTGCGCAAGCTCGGCGCCAGCGGGCTCATGGCGCTGCCCACCGAGGCCGACGTCACCGGGCCCGCACACGATGACATCGAGCGCTACCTGCAGTCCGCCACCCTCGCCGGCCCCGACCGGGTCAAGCTGTTCCGACTGGTGTGGGACACGTGCATCTCGGCGTTCTCAGGGCGCCAGGCGCTGTATGAGTACTACTTCTTCGGCGACCCGGTGCGGATGGCCGGCGCCCTGGTGAACAGCTACGACCGCGCGCCCTACCGCGAGCGCGTGCAGGCGTTCCTGGACCAGGACTAGGTCGTCGCGGGGCCGGCGATCGCGCGGCGCCGACGCAGCGGGTGGTCCTCGGGCACGTGTGGCGCGGGATGAGCCCACACGTCGCGCGGTCCGAGTTTCTCGCCACACGCGACGCACAGGAGATGGTCATCGACGGCGCCGCCGCAGCCGCGGTGCTCGAGCCGCACCGGCGGGCCCCCGGGGATGCCGGCGTGCTTATCGCCCCACTGCATGAGCGCCACGAGCGCCGGCCACAGGTCCAGGCCCTTCTCGGTGAGGTGGTAGGCGTAGCGCTCGGGCCGCTCCTGGTAGAGCCGGCGCTCGAGGATGTCGTTGGACACGAGGCGCTCGAGCCGCGCCTGCAACACGTTGCGCGCGATCCCGAGGTCGGCCTGCATCTCATCGAAACGGTGCACGCCCAGCAGGGCCTCACGGATGATCAGCATCGTCCAGCGCTCGCCGACGATCTCCAGGGCGGCGGCGACGCTGCAGGTCTGGCCGGCGTAGGTCCGCTGGAGGGGCACACGGGCAGGGTAGACGAGTGCGTTGCATGATGCAACTCATTCGGGTACAGTTCGCTCGCGATGAGTGACAACGGCCACCGGACCCGCACGTTCAGCTGGCAGGACCCGAGGGCGAGCGCCGTGCTCGCGCGTGAGCGCAGCGGGATGGAAGTGCTCCAGGCGATGATGGACGGGGCGGTGGGGCCGCCGCCGATCGCCGACCTTCTGGGCATGAGCCTGGTCGAGGTGCAGGAGGGCCGCGCCGTCTTCGCGGTGGCGCCGGCCGAGTGGATGTACAACCCGATCGGCTCGGTGCACGGCGGGATCGCCGCCACGCTGCTGGACTCGTGCATGGGCTGCGCCATCCACAGCACCCTGCCGGCCGGCGTCGCCTACGCCACCAGCGACCTCCAGATCCGCTACTCGCGCGGGATCACCGTCGACACCGGACGTGTGCTGGCCGAGGGCACGGTGGTCCACGCCGGCCGCCGGCTGGCCACCGCCGAGGGGCGGCTCACCGAGGAGGCGACGGGCAAGCTCCTCGCCCACGCCACCACCGGCTGCATCCTCATCAGCTGAGCGACGAGTCACTCCGTGCCGTCGGGTGCAGGAACGGCACCGTCGCCGGCTCCCATCCCGAGCGGAGCACATCCACGAGCGACGGCGGCGTGAGCACCACCGCGGTCTCGCCGCGCGGTCGCGCGCGGCGCTCGGCGACGTAGCCCGCCGGGGTCCACTCCAGAAGCTCGTCGCCCACCACCAGCCACGGCCGCTCGTCACCGAGCACGAATGTCCCGTCGGGCAGCCCGTCGAACGGCATCTCGTGGTGGCGCTGTGCTCGGGTCCCCGGGTCGACCCGCTCGCCGTGGAGCTGGTCGTCCATCGCGTCGGCGCCGACCTGTCCGGGGTGCAGCCGCTGCCAGATCGCGCTGAAGCGCCGGTAGTCCTCGTAGCGACACTCGCCGCACGGCCGGTGGCCCGCGGCAAACGCCGTCGCCTCGTCTGTGAAGAACAGCTCGGTGTAGCGGCCGGGCGCCATCAGCGGCCGGCGACGGCGGCCCTTGAACTCCAGGCGGCACGCGATCCAGCGGCGTACCCCCCAGCGGCGGCGGACCTCGCCGTGGGCATCGACCAGCACCCCGCGGTTGGCATAGACGAGGCCGCGCGCCGGGTCGGCGATCACCTCCTGCTGCGGGGTCGCCCGGTTGCGGCGCGTCATGACAGCCGCGCGTCCTCGAGGTCGAGGTCGTGCTCCAGAGTGCGCGCGGTCCCGATCCCGATCCGCCGCTCGCGCCGCAACCGGGCCAGCGCCTCCCGCTGAACGCTCACCAGTTCACGGCGCAGCGCGCGGTCGGCCCCGGCCGCGTCATCGGCCTGGTCCTCGACCTGTACGCCGTCGCTTGACTCCAGTCGCTGCCGGCGCGCCAGATACTGGGCACGCAAGCCGTCCACCAACTCTCCGCCCACGGTGTCCTCGGCGTTCTGCAGCCGGTTCAGCACGGCCTGGGTCAGCACGATCCGAGCCTGGCGCTCCACCTCGGCGACCGAAGGGTGCTCGGTCAGCCGGAGCCTGCGAACGAGCACCGACAACGTCGTCCCCTGCCCCACGAGGGTCACGATGATCACCCCAAATCCCAGGTAGATGATGTCGTCGCGGCCGGCGAGCGGGCGACCGGCATCAGTCACCCGCGGCACGGCCAGCAGCACCGCCAACGTGATCGCCCCACGCATTCCCGCCCAGCCGATGACGAGGCGCTGCCGCCACCCGGCCTGATCGGGAGCGTCGTCCTCGTCGGCGGGAGGGGCGCGGCGCAGCAGGCGCGTCACCCACCCGGTGCCCTCCATCCACACCAGCCGAATGCCGATCACCGCGACGACGACCGCAACTCCGGTGACCGCGAGACGCCCGACGGGACCGCGCGCCTGCGCCGTGAACGTATGGAATGACAGGCCGACGATCACGAACAACGCCGCGTTGATGAGGAAGACCAGCGTGTCCCAGAACGCCTTGGACTGCAGTCGGCTGCGAGCCGAGAACGCGGTCCCACCGCTGTACCAGCCCAGATAGAGCCCGGCGGCGACGGCCGCCAGGACCCCGGAGGCGTGCAACGCGTCCGCGGGGAGGTAGGCGGCGTAGGCGATGAGCATCGATCCGGCGATCTCGATCGGAGGGTCATCGATCCGGTCGCGCAGCGCGCGCCCCAGCACACCCACCAGGATGCCGATGGCGGTCCCCGCCACCGACGCGTAGACGATCTTGACCAGCGCGTGCGGAGCCGAGAAGTGACCGCTGGTGGCGGCGGTCACGGCGGCGGCGTAGAGGACGAGCGCGGCGCCATCGTTGAACAACGCCTCGCCCTCGAGGATCGTCAGAAGCCGGCGGGGCAGCCCCAGCCGCCGGGCGACGCTGGTGGCTGCCGCCGCATCGGTCGGGCCGACCGCGGTCCCCAGCACGAACGACATCGCCCAGGACAGGTGGCCGATCCAGTGAGCCACCGCGGCGACGCCGAGCGCCGTCGCCACCACCAGGCCCACCGCCAGCAGCCCGATGGATCGTGCGTTGCGCACGAACGCGGTGGCCGACGACGTCGCCGCCGCGTCGAACACCAGCAGCGGCAGGAGCCCCAGCAGCACCACCTCGGGGTCCAGGGTTGCGTCGGGGACGAAGGGCAGGAACCCGATGATCAGACCGGCCACGACCAGCACCGCGGCGGTCGGAACCCCCATCTGACGCAGCGCCGCGACGGCCACCAGAGTGACCGCGGCGACCGCGAGGATGACGATCAGATGCCCGGAGATTCAGGTCCAGGCTAGCTGCGAGCGCTCGTCCCAGTACGTCTCGGGGTCCTCGGCCAGTGGCGTCAGTTGCTCCAGGGTGTCGCCGCCGACCTGGACCCCCAGACCCGTCAGGTTGCTCTGCAGCATCGCCACCGTCGAGGCGCCGCTCAGGACCACGTCGACCCATGGCTGGGCCAGGACGCAGGCGAGCGCGAGCGCGTCCGGCGCAACGCCGAGCCCGCGCGCAGCCTCGAGCAGAACCGGCGCATCCCCACGCTCGGTGAGCCGCCCGTTGGCCACCGCCTCTTTGACGATCACGCCCAGACCCGCGTCGTGGGCGGCGGCCAGCGCCGGCCCCGCCGACGGCTCCATCAGGTTCCACGTCGCCTGCACGCAGTCAAAGCCGCCGACCTCCAGCGCCCGCAGCACCGTGTCGCTCTGACGCGGCCCCGTGACCGACAACCCGGTGAACCAGCCCTCCTCGGCCCGCAGCCGGGCCAGCTCATCGAGCACCGCGCGGTCCTCCAGGACCCCGCTGTCCAGGGTGGCCGAGTGAATCTGGTAGAGCCCGATCGCGCCGCTCAGGTGTGACCGGGTCTCCTCCTCCTGGCGGCGCAGCGTCGCGAGCGTCAGATCCTTGACCTCGTTGACCTCGACGTCCACGCGCCAGTCCGCGGTGTAGGTATAGCCCCACTTGGAGCCGACGCTCACCCGCGGCGGCCCGAGGCCCCGCTCGGCCAGCCACGAGCCCAGGAACTCCTCGGCGCGCCCATAGGACCGAGCGGCGTCGAAGTAACGCACGCCCGCGGCAAACGCCGCGTCGAGGACCTCGTGCGCCCGGGCCCGCAGCGCCTCGACGTCCGTGTGACCTGCCAGGTCGCCGGCGTGCCCCACGCTGATGTAGCCGGGGCGGCCCAGCGCCGCCAGCCCGAGCCCGATGCGGCTGACGTCCAGCGAGGTGTGACCGAGCGGCGCCACGGCCGGTAAGGGTACCCTCGCAAGCGATGCGAGCGACTGTCCTGAAGCGCTTCTCCCTCGATCCTCATCGCGCCCCGGCGACGATGACCGAGGACCAGCGCGGCCACCCCGTGGTCCAGCTCATCCGGCGCCGCCGCGACGAGGGCTCCAAGCCCGGCGAACGGACCGACGGGCGGCGCGTCGCGCTGGTGATCGAGGGCGGCGGGATGCGCGGCGTCGTCTCGGCGGGAATGACGGCGGCCATCGAGCAACTGGGCCTGCGCGACGCGTTCGACGAGGTGCACGGTGCTTCGGCGGGGGCCTTCAACGGCGCGTTCCTGCTGGCGGGCCAGGCCGCCTACCTGACCGCCCTATACCCGCACGGCTTTGGGGACCCGAGCTTCGTCAACTTCCGCGACACGGTGCTGCGCAAGCGCCCCATCTTCGACATGGACTATGTGATCGGCGTGGTGTGGCGCCGCCAGCGCCCGCTGCGCACCGACGAGATCCTGGCCAGTCAGATCAAGCTGCACTGCACCGCCACCGACGTCGAATCCACGCAGATCGTCGACCTCACCGACCTGCGCGACGACGAGGAGATCCGCTGCGCCATGCGCGCATCCGGCCGGCTCCCGTGGCTCGCGGGCCCGCCCGTCGCCTTCCGCGGCCGGCGCTGGTTGGACGCGACCCTGGCCGAGGCGATCCCGGTGCACGCCGCCCGGACCACCGCCACCGACATGCTCGTGCTCCAGACCCGGCCACACGGCGTCGCGCACACGCCGCTGTCGAGCGTGGTGGCGCGGCTCACCGACGGCTACCTCCAGAAGCTGAACCCGGCGTTGGTGGACCTGCGCGTCCATCGCTCAGAGCGCTATGACCAGCTCAGCTCCGAGCTCGCGGCGCAGGCCTCAGACCCCGCCGCCACGCCGGCGGTGTGCGTGATCCGCCCGCCGGCCGATGCCCTGCTCGTGGGGCAGATGGAGAACCGGGTGAGTGCGCTGACCACCGCGGGGAGCCATGGCATGCGTGCCGCCTGGATGGCGCTCGAGGGCGAGGACCCGGAGCTGTTGGCGACGCCCCGGGCGTACTCGTCGGGCCGTGCCGACCCGCCGGCCGGCTCGCGGCCGGACGTCGAGTCGGTCTCGATGGGCGGTCGTCAGGCGGTGTAGCCGGGCGGCTCCGCGTCCTGGCCCTCGGAGAAGCGACGCTCCTCGTGCTTTTCGGGGTCCTCCTCGGGCAGCTCCTCCTGGCCCTCTGAGAATCGGCCGTGGTGGAGCTTCTCGGCCTCCTCGGCTGGCAGCTCCTCCTGGCCCTCTGAGAAGCGGCCGACCGCCTCGTCCTCGGGGAACGCCTCGGGGTTGTCTTCGCCCTCGGCAAACCCATCGGCGGGCTGCTCCGGCTGAGCGGGATGCTCGCTGGGATCGGTGGCCATCCGTCCTCCCTTCCCTCGTTGGTGGCGGGTCGCCCCGGTAGGTGGCGGGGCCGAGCTTACCGTGCCGGTCCAGTGGGCTTGAGCGCAATCTGTAACGGATGTCACGCACGGGGGTATCTCGGGCGGTGTTGCCTTTCCGCCGTGAGCGCACCTGGCAGCGCCGTGTCTCGGACGCGGCGCGGAATGCTCCCAAGAAGGGGAGAGAGTTACGCGCGGCCGCAGCCTCACTGGACCTGCCGTGGGCCCGGTCCGCACCGGCGCGTCTGATCCGCGAGAACTTCATGCGGTTCGTCCTCAACCCGGTGATGGACTACTACGCCGCGCGGCGCGCCACCGGACGGGAGAAGCTGTCAGCGCTCAAGGAGCCGGTCATCCTCGTCGCCAACCACGCGAGCCACATGGACACCCCGGTGATCCTGTCGGCGCTGCCGCGCAAGCTGCGCAAGCGGACCGCGGTGGCGGCGGCGGCCGACTACTTCTACCGCAACCGGCTGGTGGCCTCGATCGTCTCGCTCATCTTCAACACGGTCCCGATCGAGCGCAAGGGCGGCGGCGGCCTGTCCAAGGACGGCAGCCACCTCGACCGGCTGCTGGACCAGGGCTGGAACCTGCTGCTCTACCCCGAGGGCACCCGCTCGCGTGGAGGCGGGCCCGGGCGCGTGCGCCGTGGCGCCGCTGTCCTGGCGGCGGCGCACAACCTCTCGATCATCCCCATCCGCGTCACCGGCACCGCCGAGGCGATGCCCCCCGGCCGGCTGTGGCCCCGGCGCCTGCACGGCAAGCTGCTCTCCAAGCGCCACCGGATCACGGTGGCCTTCGGCGAGCCGATCCCGCCCAATGGGGACACGGCCGCGCTCATCGAACGCGTCCAGAGCTTCTTTGACAACGGCGACGGCGGTCCGTCGCGCTCGCCCTACCGCCGTTCGGCTCCCAAGGCCGAGGCGGTCCACGGCCCACCCGCCGGTTAGCTCCGCGGCGGCCGGGAAGGCCCACCGGCCGGCAGGCCCACCGGGTCCCTCAACGAGCGCCGGCTACACCGGCGAAGTCAACTGGGGCTGGGGACGGAGGGGTTTCGGCCTGGCGGCCGGCTCTGTGTGCGGATTTGCCTCTCACAGTGAGGAGAATGGGGCCGGCATTTGCCGCTATGGCCGAAGGCCTTGGGAGATCTTCACTCTCCAGAGAGCCAAAATCGCCCGCGGTTCCCCGGCGTGGCGGGTCGGGGCGGATAGTGGAGGAAATAGCGCCAAGATCCGCCTCAACCCCCTGCGAGCAGCAGCAACGCAACGACGAGCTCCTCCCAAGCCCGCCGTTGAGCCACGCAACGTGCCCAAGCCACACGGGACCCCTCCCAGCAGCGCCAGTCGGACAACCGCAGCCCGAGAAGAGCTACTCGTCGTCCTCGTCGAGCCAGTCGGTCGTCCGCGCCACTGCCTTGCGCCACTTGCGGTAGCCGCGCTCGCGCCGATCGGAGTCCATGTCGGGCAGCCACTGGGCCGCCGGGTGCCAGTTGGCGCGCAGGGTGTCGGTGTCGGGCCAGAACCCGACGGCCAGCCCGGCGGCGTACGCCGCGCCCAGCGACACCGTCTCGGCGACGTTCGGCCGGACCACGGGCACGTCGAGGACGTCGGCCAGGAACTGCATGAGCAGGTTGTTCGCGGTCATGCCCCCGTCGACGCGCAGGGTGCTCAGCGGCACCCCGGAGTCCGTGATCATCGCCTCCACCACCTCGCGCGTCTGCCATGCCGTCGCCTCGAGCACCGCCCGGGCGAGATGGCCCTTGGTGATGTAGCCCGTCAGGCCTGCGATGACTCCGCGTGCATCGCTGCGCCAATAGGGGGCGAACAGCCCCGAGAACGCCGGGACGAAGTAGCAGCCACCGTTGTCGTCCACCGTGCGCGCCAGCGTCTCGATCTCGGGCGCGGACCCGATGAGCGTCAGGTTGTCCCGGAACCACTGCACGAGCGCGCCGGTCACCGCGATCGATCCCTCCAGCGCGTAGGTCGGCGTCTCCTCGCCGACGCGACAGCACAGCGTCGTCAACAGCCCGCTGTCTGAGACGACCGGGCGCTCCCCCGTATTGAGCAGCAGGAAGCTGCCGGTCCCGTACGTGCATTTGGCCTCGCCGGAGGCAAAGCACGTCTGGCCGAACAGCGCGGCCTGCTGGTCGCCGAGAGCAGCGGCCACCGGCACGCCCGCGAGCTGGCCGCCGGCGTCGCCGTAGATCTCGGCCGAGGGCCGGATCTCGGGCAGCATCTGGCGTGGGACTCCGAGCGCGGCGAGCAGCTCGTCGTCCCAGTCGAGCGTGTGCAGGCCCATCAGCATGGTCCGGCTGGCGTTGGTGACGTCGGTGAGATGGCGCCCGGTCAGTCGCCAGATGAGCCAGGAGTCCATGGTCCCGAACAGGACCTCACCCGCGCCGGCGCGCTCGGGCAGGCCGGGGACGGTGTCGAGCAGCCAGCGCAGCTTGGGCCCGGAGAAGTAGGTGGCGGGCGGGAGCCCCGAGCGCTCGCGAAACCATGCATCGCCGTGCTCCGCGGAGAGGTCTCGGACGATGTGGTCGGTACGCATGTCCTGCCAATTAATCGCGTTGTGCACCGCCTGGCCGGTCGCGCGATCCCACACCAACGTCGTCTCACGCTGGCTGGCGATGCCCAGGGCGACGAGGTCGGAGGCCTCCAGCCGCGCCTCGGCGAGCGCGCGTCCGACCACGAACTCGACGTTGCGCCAGATCTCCTCGGGGTCGTGCTCGACCCACCCGGGCCGGGGATAGATGTGATGGTGCTCCTTCTGGGCCACCGACACGATGCGCCCGGAGCGATCGAACACGAGGCACCGCGACGACGCGGTTCCCTGGTCGATCGCGGCCACGTATCGCTCTTTCAAAGCCACCTCTCTCTCACCACGGGATCGCGCCGAGCTCGCGCGACACGGCCCGGGCCGCCTCACGCACGTAGGCCAACAGCTCCCCTCGGGGCTGGCGTGCCACGAGCAGCCGTTCCGGTGGACCGAAGATACCCATCGCGCCCACCGCAACGCCACTGCGATCCATGATCGGGGCCGCCAGAGACACCTGCCCCGGGTGGAGCTCACCGACGTCGGCCGCCCAGCCGCGCTCGCGGCTGCGCGCCAGCTCGCGCTCGAGCCGCTCGAGGTCGCAGATCGTCGCATCGGTGTAGGAGGCGAGGCCGTTGCCGACCAACTCGGCCAGCGCATACGGGTGATGGGCGAGCAGCATCTTGCCCAGCGCGGTGGCGTGCGCGGGCAGCAGCGAGCCCACGTCGAGCGTCTGGAGGCTGTCGTCGGGTCGGAACACGTGATGGACGATGAGGACCTTGCCCTCATGCAGGGTGCCGATCCGCACCGCCTCCTGGGTGCGGGACGCCAGGGAGTCTGACCAGTTGAGGGCGCGTGTGCGCAGCTCATTGCCGTCGAGGTAGCTCGAGCCCATGTGCAGCAGCGCGGCCCCGAGCTGGTACTTGCCGGTCTCAGGGTCCTGTTCGACGAAGCCGACGTGCTGGAGCGTGCGCAGCAGACCGTGCACCGTGCCCTTGGACAGCCCCAGCTCGCCGGCGAGATCCACGACGCCAAGCCGTCGCGTCCGGCCTGAAAGGAGCCGGAGGATTGCGGCCGCGCGCTCGATGGACTGGATGTTGCCGGGCACCTTCGCTCCTACCCCCTGCCGAACTATTCCGCATTTTCGGTGACATTGACGAACCGAGTATCGGTATTTTGAACTCGGTTTGACATTGTCGAACAGGCGAGATTAGTATCGCGCAATCCGCAGGTTCGTCTCAGGAGGGAGAGAAGAAATTGGGAGCACTAGCGGCAGTAGTCGTACATCTCAAGTTCCCGACGCTGGGCATCATTCCGTCGGAGATCATCGGGACCGCGATCCTGATCCTCCTTGGTGATGGAGTGGTTGCAGCCGTACTCCTCAACCAGTCGAAGGCGCAGAATTCGGGCTGGATCGTCATCACCTTCGGGTGGGGCATGGCGGTGATGGTGGCCGTGTACGCCGTCGGGTTCTTCGACGGCGCGCATCTGAACCCAGCGGTGACGCTGGGGATCTGGATCCACGGTGGGATCGACGGCTCCCAGGCGATCAAGTATTTCATCGGGGAGATGATCGGGGCGATGATCGGGGCGTTCCTTGTGTACCTCGCGTATTTCCTCCACTGGAGCGAGACGGAGGATCCGGGGTTGAAGCTGGCGGTCTTCGCGACCGGCCCGGCGATCCGCAACTACGCATGGAACCTGGTCACCGAGATCATCGGCACGTTCGTGCTGGTGTTCGGAGTGCTGACGATCACCGGCCCGTGGAACGTGTTCACAGGGGCGGACCTGGCCCCGTTGCTGATCGGCCTGTTGGTCTTCTCCATCGGCCTCTCACTCGGTGGACCGACGGGATACGCCATCAACCCGGCACGAGACCTCGGGCCACGGATCATCCACGCAATCCTGCCGATCCCAGGCAAGGGCACATCGGACTGGTCCTACGCGTGGGTGCCTGTGCTGGGACCGCTGATCGGCGGTGCCATCGGCGCGATCTTCTTCGACATCGTCTGGGGCAGCGCACCGCTCTAAAGGAGATAGACAATGAAGAAGCTGATCAACGCGCCCGACGCGGTAGTCGCGGACGCGCTGCGCGGAGTCGAGGCGGCACACGGTGATCGCGTCCGTGTCACGTTTGACCCGTACTGCGTGGTCCGCGCCGACGCGCCGGTGCAGGGAAAGGTGGGGCTCATCTCGGGCGGAGGCTCGGGGCATGAGCCCATGCACGGCGGCTTCGTCGGGCCTGGCATGCTCGACGCCGCGTGCCCGGGCGAGGTGTTCACCTCACCCACTCCCGACCAGATGCTGGAGGCGACCAAGGCCGTCAACGGCGGCGCCGGGGTCATTCACATCGTCAAGAACTACACCGGCGACGTGATGAACTTCGAGATGGCCGCCGAGATGGGCAAGGGCGACGACATCGAGGTGGAGACCATCCTCACCAACGACGACGTGGCCGTGGAGGACTCGCTGTACACGGCCGGCCGTCGCGGGGTGGGCGTCACCGTGCTGGTCGAGAAGATCTGTGGGGGCGCGGCCGAAGACCGGCGCAGCCTGCAGGAGGTGGCGGAGCTGGGACGGCGGGTCAATGCCCAGGGACGTTCGATGGGCATGGCCCTGACCCCGTGCATCACGCCCGCCTCCGGCGAGCCGAGCTTCGAGCTCGGCGAGGACGAGGTGGAGATCGGGATCGGGATCCACGGGGAGCCGGGCCGCTTCCGGGAGAAGATCGGCCCTGCCTCCCAGGTCGCAGAGCGCCTGATGACCCCCATCCTCGAGGACCTGCCGTTCTCCTCCGGTGACAAGGTTCTGGCCTTCGTCAACGGCATGGGCGGCACGCCGCTACTGGAGCTGTACATCGTCTACGCCGAAGTGGCGAAGATCGCCCAGGAGCACGGCCTCACCATCGAGCGCAACCTGATCGGCAACTACATCACCTCCTTGGAGATGCAGGGCTGCTCGATCACGTTGGTCAAGCTCGACGACGAGATGGTCCGCTACTGGGACGCTCCGGTGAACACGCCAGCGCTCCGTTGGGGCGCATAAGGAGCACCTGGCAGTGGCGATCGACCGCGACACCACGCTGGACTGGATGACCCGCTTCGCGGGCGAGATGGCCGAGCACCGGCAGGAGCTGGTCCGTCTCGACACCGCGATCGGCGACGGCGATCACGGGACGAACATGAACCGCGGGATGCAGAAGGCGCTGGAGAAGCTTCAGGCGTCCGAGCAGCCTGATCCCGGCGCCGTGCTCAAGACGGTTGCCATGGCGCTGATCTCCAGCGTCGGTGGCGCCGCCGGTCCTCTGTACGGGACCCTGTTTCTGCAGATGGGCACGGCTCTGGGCGGGCAGTCGGTGGTGGATCTCCCGACGTTCGCTGCAGCGTGGCGAAAGGGCATGGAGGGCGTCCAGTCTCGTGGCAAGGCACAGCCTGGCGACAAGACGATGGTGGACGCACTTCTGCCCGCGGTCGAGGCACTTGAGCAGGCGTCTGATCTCGACAGTGGCCTCAGCGCGGCGGTCTCGGCCGCCGAGCAGGGGATGCACGCGACGACACCGCTCGTGGCGCGCAAGGGACGGGCCAGCTACCTGGGTGAGCGCTCAGCCGGTCACCAGGACCCCGGCGCGACCTCCACGTTCTACCTCTTCACGAGCGCCGCCGAAGCTCTGGCGGATTGAAAGGAACCCATATGCCGAAATACTCAGTTGCACTGGATCAGGGCACGACAAGCTCCCGGGCGATGGTCTTCGACCACTCGGGCCAGGTCGTGGCCTCATCTCAAAAGGAGCATGAGCAGATCTATCCCAAGCCGGGCTGGGTCGAGCACGACGCCAACGAGATCTGGGCACGCTGCCAGGAGGTGATCGACGAGGCCGTCGAGAAGGCCGGCGCGTCGGCCGACGACATCGCCGCCCTGGGCATCACCAACCAGCGCGAGACCACGCTGGTCTGGGACCGCAACACGGGCGAGCCGGTGCACAACGCGCTGGTCTGGCAGGACACGCGGACCGACAAGCTCGTCGACGAGCTGTCGGCCGACGGCGGTCAGGACCGCTTCCGCGAGAAGGTGGGCCTGCCTCTAGCCACCTACTTCTCGGGGCCGAAGGTGCGCTGGATCCTCGACAACGTCGACGGCGCCCGGGAGAAGGCGGAGGCCGGCGACCTGGTGTTCGGCAACATGGACACCTGGCTCATCTGGAACCTCACCGGCGGCAAGGACGGTGGCAAGCACTACACCGACGTCACCAATGCCAGCCGCACGATGCTGATGGACCTCGAGTCCCTGTCCTGGGACAGCGACATCGCCTCGACGATCGGCGTCCCGGAGTCGATGCTGCCTGAGATCCATTCCTCGTCGGAGGTCTACGGCGAGATCCGCTCAGGCGGGAAGCTCCAGGGCGTGCAGATCGCCGGCGACCTGGGTGACCAGCAGGCGGCCACCTTCGGACAGGCCTGCTTCGACCCGGGCGAGGCCAAGAACACCTACGGCACCGGCAACTTCATGCTCATCAACACCGGCGAGGAGGCCGTGCAGTCCAAGTCGGGCCTGCTCACCACCGTCTGTTACAAGATCGGTGACCGTAAGCCGGTGTACGCGCTGGAGGGGTCGATCGCCATCACCGGGGCGCTCGTGCAGTGGCTGCGCGACAACCTCAAGCTGATCAAGGCGGCCCCCGAGGTCGAGGAGCTGGCCAAGTCCGTGGACGACAACGGCGGCCTGTACATCGTGCCGGCCTTCTCGGGCCTGTTCGCGCCGTACTGGAAGTCCAACGCCCGCGGCGTGTTCGCCGGCCTGACGCGTTACGTCAACGCCGGCCATATCGCCCGCGCCACGCTGGAGGCCACGGCCTTCCAGAGCAGGGAGATCGTCGAAGCGATGGCGACTGACTCGGGTGTGACGCTGGAGTCGCTCAAGGTCGACGGCGGCATGGTGGCCAACGACCTGCTCATGCAGTTCCAGGCCGACCTGCTCGGCGTGCCGGTGATCCGCCCCCAGGTGGCCGAGACCACCGCGCTGGGCGCCTCCTACGCGGCCGGCATGGCTGTCGGCTTCTGGGAGTCCGAGGACGAGGTCCGCAACAACTGGGCCGAGGACAAGCGCTGGGAGCCCACGATGGACAAGGACAAGCGCGACGAGTACTACAAGTACTGGAAGAAGGCCGTCACCCGCACCTTCGACTGGTTCGACTGACGCGGGAGGACGCGTTCCGAGGGTGGACGTTGAGGGCGGTCTCCGGGCCGCCTTCGGCGTCCTTCCCATCCACGACGTGGCGGAGGTAGTCTGACGAGATGGTGACGCTCAGCACCGAGGTCCTGGTGATCGGCGGTGGCGCGACGGGCACGGGGGTGGCCTGGGACGCGGCGCTGCGCGGCTACGACGTCGTACTCGTCGACCGCCGCGACCTCGCCGAGGGCACGAGCGGCCGCTTCCACGGCCTCCTGCATTCCGGCGGGCGCTACGCCGTCAAGGACCCGCGGGCCGCCAAGGAATGCATCGGCGAGAACCGGACCCTGCGCCGCGTGGCCGCCGACTGCATCGAGGACACCGGCGGCCTGTTCGTGACCACGCAGTGGGACGACCCCGCCTACGCCGATCGCTTCGCGCAGGGCTGCGCCGACACCGGAGTCGACTGTGAGGAGATCAGCACCACCGACGCACTCGCCGCCGAGCCGCGACTGAACCGGCAGATCACGCGGGCCTTCAAGGTCCGCGACGGCAACATCGAGGTGTGGAAGACCGTCTGGGCCATGGGCCACGGGGTGCAGCAGCGCGGAGGGCGGGTGCTTCCCTACCACGCGGTCACCGCCATCCACCGCAACGGCGACGAGGTCACCGGCGCCCGGGTGCGCGATGCGCGCACCGGCGACGAGATTGACATCCACGCCCGTGTGACGGTGAATGCCACCGGCGCCTGGGCGGGGCAGATCGCCGACATGGCCGGGATCGAGGGCGTCCGGGTGCTGCCGGGGCGCGGAATCATGATCGCCATGAACCACCGCCTGGTGAACACGGTCATCAACCGCTGCCAGATGCCCACCGACGGCGACATCATCGTCCCCATCCGGACCGTGAGCGTGATCGGCACCACCGACGAGCACACCGACGACCCCGACGACCACACCGTCAAGCAGTCTGAGGTCGACGCGATGCTCGACGAGGGGGAGAAGCTCGTCCCAGGCTTCCGCGGCGCGCGCGCCCTACGCGTGTGGACCGGGGTCCGCCCGCTGTTCGAGGACGACAAGGCATCGGACACCGACACCCGCGACGTCACCCGCGCGCACGCGCTGCTCGACCACTCCGAGCGCGACGGCGTCGGCCGCTTCTTCACGATCACCGGCGGCAAGCTGACGACCTTCCGGCTCATGGCCGAGGAGACCATGGACTCCGTCGTCAAGCACCTCGGCGAGACCCGCCCGTGCACGACCTCGACCGAGCCGTTGCCCGGCTCGGAGTCGGGTGAGAACTACCGGCTCGGCGAGCGCCTCGAGCACAAGGAGGCGAACCTCATCGACGAGCAGATGATCTGCGAGTGCGAGCTCGTGCCGCGTCACACGCTCGAGGAGGCGATGACCCGCACCGGCTCGACCAACCTCGACGACATCCGCCGTCAGCTCCGCCTGGGGATGGGGCCCTGCCAGGGCGGCTTCTGCATCTACCGGGCCACCGGGATCCTGCACGGCCACGACGGCCTCAGCGCCGAGCAGGCCGACCAGGCGCTGCTGGACTTCCTGCAGGAGCGGTGGAAGGGGGTGTGGCCGGTCCTCTACGGCGACCAGCTGCGCCAGGTCCGGCTCGATGACTGGATCTTCCAGGGCGTGCTCGACGTGGAGCACCTGCCGAACGGGGCGCAATCAGCGTGAGACGGAGCGAGCTGCACTTTGACGCGGTCGTCATCGGCGCGGGCACCGCCGGGCTGGTGGCGGGCACCCGGCTGGCCCAGGAGGGCGCGCGCGTCTGCGTCCTGGCCAAGGGCGTGGGCTCCACGCACCTGGCGCCGGCGACGATCGACGTGCTCGGCTACGCGCCCGACCGGGTCGAGGCCCCGGGGCCGGCGCTCGAGCAGCTCATCGCCGACCGCCCCGATCACCCCTATGCGCTGGTCGGCGCCGAGGTGGTGAGCGACGCGCTGAGCTGGTTTGCCCAGATCGTGCCGAGCGGCCCGATGCCCGGCTACGTCTACGGCGGCAGCCTGGAGCACAACCAGCTGCTGCCGACCGCGGTCGGCGCGGTGCGCCCCTCGGCCCTCGTCCCCGAGACGATGGCCAACGGAGAGGTGTCGCGTCTGGAGCGCGTGTGCATCGTCGGCACGCGAGCACTGCGGGACTTTCACCCCAGCCTGTGCGCGGCCAACCTCGAACGGGCTGGCATCGAGGCTCGCGCGGTGAGCCTGGACCTCAAGCTCGAGCGCGCGGACGTGAACACGCTGGGGCTCGCCCGCCATTTCGACGATGAGAAGTGGCGCCGCCAGTTCTGCGCCGAGCTGTCCCTCACCCTGCGCTCGGAGGAGGCGGTCGGACTGCCCGCGATGCTCGGGCTGCGCGACCCCCACGAGGTCCTCGCCGACGTGGAGCACCGGCTCGGCCGCCGCGTGTTCGAGATCCCCACCCTGCCGCCGTCGGTGCCCGGGATGCGGCTCTACGAGATCCTGCGCTCGGCGCTGCGCGCGGCGGGCGGCCGGCTCGTGCTCGGGGCGGAGGTGGTCTCCTCCGACCGCGACGGCGACCGCGTGACCGCGGTATCGACCCACGCCGCAGGCCGCGACCTCATCTACGTGGCGCCCTGGTTCGTCCTCGCCTCCGGCGGCTTTGCCTCCGGCGGCATCGAGCTCGACTCCCACTGGGTCACCCACGAGCGCGTGCTGGGCCTGCCCCTGCGCGGCGTGCCCGCCGAGGGCGAGCCGCGGTTCGTGGGCACCTACCTTGACGAGCAGCCCATCGCGCGGGTCGGGGTTGCGGTGGAGGGAGACCTGCGCGCCGAGGGTGCCGAGAATGTGGTCGTGGCCGGCGCCGCACTCCCCGGCGCGATCCCGTGGCGCGAGGGCTCGGGCGAGGGGATCGCTCTGGCGAGTGGATATCGCGCGGCACAGGTGGTGGGAGCACACGTGTCTCCAAAGGCGGCGGCGGTATGAGTGACTCGGGCGGAAACGACCTGTTCGTGGCCGAGCTGCTGCGGGGATCGCTCGACCACTGCGTCAAGTGCACGATCTGCGAGACCGCCTGCCCGGTGTCCAACGCGACGCCGCTGTTCCCAGGGCCCAAGTACGCGGGCCCGCAGTCCGAGCGCTACCGCATCGCCGACGAGCCATCGGTGGACGCCTCAGTCGACTACTGCTCGGGGTGCGGCATCTGCTCGCAGGTGTGCCCGCAGGGGGTCAAGATCGCCGAGATCAACGCCCAGGCGCGCCACAAGCTCAAGCGCCAGAAGGGCTTCCCGCTGCGCGACCGGATCATCACCCGCCCCACCTGGCTGGGCCGGGCGGGGACGCCGACGGCGCCGATCGCGAACTTCAGCCTGCACTTCAAGCCGTTCCGGATCCTCGGCGAGAAGGTGCTGGGCGTTCACCGCGACGGCCCGGCGCCGGCGTTCGCCGGGAGGCGGTTCTCCACGTGGGCCCGCAAGCGGACCGGGGCGACGAGCGGGCGCAAGATCGTCTACTTCCACGGCTGCGGCACCGAGTACTACGAGCCGTGGGAGGGCGAGAAGGTCGTCCAGATCCTCGAGCACAACGGCTTTGAGGTGGTGGTGCCCAAGCAGGACTGCTGCGGGCTCCCGTTGCAGTCAAGCGGACTGTTCGAGGATGCGCGCAAGGTGGTGCTACGGCTCGCCAAGGCGTTGCGCCAGCACGTCACCGACGAGGACACGATCATCGTCGGCAACGCCACGTCGTGCACGCTGATGCTCAAGCGCGAGGCCCGCGAGATCCTCTCGCTCGAGGACGACCCCGACCTCAAGTTCGTCTCCGAGCGCACCTACGACATCTGCGAGCTCCTGCTGGAGCTCCACGACCGCGGCGAGCTCAAGACCGACTTCTCCCCCATCAACGAGACCGTCGCCTATCACGCTCCGTGCCAGCAGCAGGGCCACTGGGTGGGCAAGCCGGCTCTCGACCTCCTCGCGTTGGTGCCCGGGCTGGAGGTCAAGGAGATGAACGCGCGGTGCTGCGGAATCGCCGGCACCTACGGCCTCAAGGCCGAGAAGTACGACATCGCGATGGCCGTCGGGCGCGACCTGTTTGACCAGGTCACCGCCTCGGGCGCGCCCACGGTCGCCTGCGACTCCGAGACGTGCCGCTGGCAGATCGCCCACGGGACCAAGCTGCCCTCGGTGCACCCGATCGACTACCTGCACCGGTCCTACGGGCTGGCCCGGAACGGCTCCGCCCACTAGCCGCAGTCGAGGAGAAGCATGGTAGGCATCGTCGTCGTCTCCCATAGCGACGCGCTCGCCGAGGGCGTCGTGCGCCTGGCCCGCGAGATGGCCGGAGAGGACCTGGCGCTCGAGCCTGCCGGGGGATTCGACGAGCCCGGCGTTCTCGGCACGGACGCCGACCGCGTCCGGGGGGCGATCGAGCGAGCCATGTCCCCCGACGGAGTCCTTGTGCTGATGGACCTCGGGAGCGCCCTGATGAGCGCCGAGTTCGCGGTGGAGATGCTGGAGGGCGCCTCCGGGCCGGTGAAGCTGAGCGCGGCGCCGCTGGTGGAGGGCACGGTGGCCGCAGCGGTGGCGGCCAGCGGCGGGGCCACGCTGGACGAGGTGGCAGCCGAGGCGCGCGGGGCGCTGGCGATGAAAGCGTCCCAGATCGGCGGAGACGAGGACGGCGCCCCGCCGGTGCAGGATGGCGCCCCGCCGGTGCAGGATGGCGCCCCGCCGGTGCCCGACAGCGCCGGCGGACCCGCGGCCGATGCCACGGCCGAGCTCGAGGTCCGCAACGCCATCGGGCTGCACGCCCGCCCGGCGGCGCGCTTCGTGGAGACGGCGCGCGGCTTCGACGCCGATGTGCGCGTGGCCAAGAACGGAGAGGGCGCACCGGTGCCTGCGCGCAGCCTCACCAACCTCGTGGCGCTCGGAGCCCGGTTCGGTGACACCCTCGTGGTGACCGCGAGCGGCCCGCAGGCGGCCGAGGCAGTGGATGCCCTGCGCGCGTTGGCCGACGAGGGGTTCGGCGACGGCATCGCTGCGGCGCCGTCTGCCGCGCACGGACCCGCGGCCAGCGCGGCCGACGCGCCCGCCGCACCCGCCGCACCCGCCGCACCCGCCGCGCCAGAGCCCGCCGAGCCGCCTGCCGCAGGTACCGTGCTCACCGGCGTGGCCGCCTCCACCGGCGTCGCCATCGGCCCCGCGCACCGCCTCGGCGGCCTGGGCGAGGCGCCGCCCGATCGTGAGGCGCGCCCCCCCGAGGAGGAGACCCGCACGCTGGACGAGGGGATCGCCGCGGCGCGCAGCGCCATCGAGCACGATCGCCATGCCGTCATGGGCCGGGCCGGCGCCACGGATGCCGCGATCTTCGATGCACATCTCGCCCTGCTCGTCGACGAGGCCCTGCTCGAGCCCGCTCGAGCCGCCATTGCCGCCGGCGCCACCGCCGAGCACGCCTTCCATGACGCCGCGCAGCAGGTGGCCGCGGTCTACCGCGGACTTGATGAGCCACTGCTCCAGGAGCGGGCGACCGACGTGCTCGATGTCGGCCGCCGCGTCGTGAACGCCATCACCGGGTCTGGTCCGGAGGGTGGCGGGCAGGCATCGGGGATCGTCGTCGCCGACGAGCTGACCCCCGCCGACGCCGCCGCCCTGGACCCCGAGCGGGTGCTGGCCATCGCCACGGCGCGCGGCTCCACGACCGCGCACGCCGCCATCCTGGCGCGTGCGCTCGGGCTGCCCGCGGTGGTCGGCCTGGGGGCCGGGGTGCTCGGGGTGACTGACGGGACCACGCTCCTGCTCGACGGCGAGGCGGGGACGGTGATCGTCAACCCGCCTCCGGACGTGGTGAGCGACGCCCAGGAACGCCGCGAACGCGGCGAGCGGCGGCGCGCGGCGGCGCGGGAGCGCGCCCACGAGCCCGCCGTGACGCGAGACGGCGAGCGGATCGAGGTGTTCGCCAACCTCGGCACCGGCAGCGACGCGGGCCGCGCGGTGGAGCTCGGCGCCGAGGGCGTCGGCCTGCTGCGCACGGAGTTCCTGTTCCTGGGCCGCGACGAGCTGCCCGGCGAGGACGAGCAGGCCGCCACGCTGCGGGAGATCGCTCAGGCGCTGGGCGGACGGCCGCTGATCGTGCGCACGCTGGACGCCGGCGCCGACAAGCCGCTGCCGGCGTTGCCGATGCCACCGGAGGACAACCCGTTCCTCGGCGTGCGCGGGATCCGGCTGGCGCTCGCCCGCCCCGAGGTGCTGGCCACCCAGTTCCGCGCCATCCTGCGCGTCGCCGCCGAGCACCCGGTCAAGACGATGCTGCCCATGGTGGCGACGCTGGCTGAGATCGTCGCCGCCCGCGAGCTGCTCGATCAGGCGCGGGCCGACACCGGCATCGACGAGCCCATGGAGCTGGGGATCATGGTCGAGGTCCCGGCGGCAGCGCTCGCCGCGGAGCGTCTGGCGGCGCACGTGGACTTCTTCTCCCTGGGCACCAACGACCTCACCCAGTACACGATGGCCGCCGAGCGCGGCGACGCGCGGCTTGCCTCGCTGCTGGCCGGGCCCCAGCCGGCGGTGCTGCGCCTCGTCAAGGCTACCGTCGCCGGCGCCGCCGCCCACGGCCGTTGGGTGGGAGTCTGCGGCGAGCTGGCCGGAGACCCGGCGGCGGCGGTCCTGCTCGCCGGCCTCGGCGTCACCGAACTGAGCATGGCGGCCGCGCTCGTCCCCGAAGCCAAAGCGGCGCTGCGCGAGGTGTCGCTGGCCGACGCACGGGCGGCGGCGCAGGCCGCGCTGGAGACCGACGACGCCGAGACGGCGCGCGGTCTGGCCCTCCAGTTGCTGTGAGATAGTGTCCTCACTGTGGAGGCGGGTACTCTGACCGCGTTGCGATCATCTCGCGTGCTCGCGGTCGGCACCGGCGTGCGCATCGTGGTCTGTCCGGTGATCATGGCGCTGTTGCTGCACCACTCCTACACCGCCGCGGCCATCCTGTTCCTGGTGGCCGCCGCGACCGACTGGTTTGACGGCCGGCTCGCCCGCGCGTGGAACGTGACCACCAAGCTCGGGTCCTTCCTGGACACCACCGCGGACAAGCTGCTGGTGACGACGGCGCTCGTCGGGCTGGTGTCCGTGGGCCGCGCGTCCCCCTGGGTGGCGCTCATCATCATCGCCCGCGAGTTCACCATCCTCGGGCTGCGCGCGGCCGTTGAAGCCGGCGGCGTGCACCTGGAGACGTCGATGCTGGGCAAGTGGAAAGCGACGGTGCAGTTCGTCGCGGTCACCCTGGCCATGCTCCGCCCCGACGTGACCTTTGCCGGCGCCTATCTCGACCAGTGGGCGATGGTGGTGGCGGCGATCGTCACCGTCTGGTCGGGCGCCGATTACCTGGTTCGATCCTCCGCCGCTCTGCGCGCCTAGGTGGCCCGCGTCTTCGTCACCGGAGGGACCGGCGTGATCGGCCGCGCGCTGGTGGCGCGGCTGGCCGAGCGCGGCGACGAGGTCGTGGCCCTGGCCCGGTCGGCGGACTCCGAGAGCGCCCTGCGCGATGGCGGCTGCGAGGTGGTCCGAGGCGAGGTGTTCGACATCGACGCCATGACGGCTGGGATGGCAGGCTGCGCGGTGGCGTACAACCTTGCCGGGGTCAACACCCTGTGCGTGTCCGATCCCGAGCCGATGCGCCGCGCCAACGTGGACGGCGCCGTGGCCGCGGTCCGCGCCGCCAAGCGCGCTGGGGTGCCACGGCTCGTTCACACCTCCTCGGCGGCGACCATCGGTGAGGAGCCCGGCTCGATCGGCAACGAGTGGTCACCGCACCGCGGCTGGTATCTCTCCACCTACGAGCAGACCAAGACTGAGGGTGAGCGCGCGGCGGTCGCCGCCGCGCGCGACGCCGAGCAGGACGTCGTCTTCGTCAACCCGTCCTCGGTGCAGGGCCCGGGCCGGGCCAGCGGGACCGGCCGCTTTCTTCTGGCGGCACTCGATGGCCGGCTCCCCGTGTTCGTCAACACCGACGTCAGCCTCGTCGACATCGGCGACTGCGTCGAGGGTCACCTGCTGGCCGCCGAGCGCGGGGCGGCTGGAGAGCGCTACCTGCTCAGCGGCATCCGCCTCACCGTCAAGGAGGCGCTGGTGCTGGCCGCGGACGTGGCCGGCGTGCAATGCAACCCCCGGATCGTCCCCCGCGCCCTTGCCACCACCGCGGGGACAGTCGTGGAGTACGCGTTCAAGCTGCGCGGGCGCAAGCCGCCGGTGTGCCGCGAGATGGTGCGCACGCTGGTGCATGGCCACCGCTACGACGGCTCCCGCGCCGAGCGGGAGCTGGGGCTGCGCTATTCAGATCCGCGCGACACGGTCCGCCGCACCGTGGACTGGGCCCGGTCCGAGGGTCTGCTGCGCAACGTCTGACTCCCACGGTCAGCGCCGCAGATGCGGGGGCCAGTGCATCTGCTCGATCCCGGGCGGCGGTTGTGACCACACCAGCAGCACCGGGCAGCCGGCGTGGTCGACAACGAAGCGCGCGTAGTGGCCGATGCTCTTGGGCTCGCGGCGCGGCTCGCCGTCGCGCGAGACGACCAGCAGGTCACAGCCCTCTGCGGCCTCGAGCACCTCGCGCTCGATCCGGCCTCGCCGCGCGCTGAGCTGCGCGTCGCGCCCGAAGCGCTCCCGCGCACGCTCCAGGAGGGCCTGGGCCTCGGCGTCGGCGATCTCGCGCACGGGCGGGCCCGGAGGCGGTGGGCGGTGGCGGCCCAGCCGCCCGGGACCGGGGTGACCGGCCAGGTACTCGACGTCGCTGGCGGCGACGTGCAGCAGCGTGACGTCGGCGTCGACGGGCAGCAGCGTCTGCGCCTGGTCGACGCAGGCCTGCCAGGAGCTCTCGGTGATCCAGATCAGGGCGCGCATCAGAAGACCTGCAAAGCCAACCACAATGCCGCGGTTGAGGCCACGAGCGACGCCGGAACGGTGAGCGCCCCGAGCTTGAGGAACTCCCGGGTGTCGACGTCCTCGTCGTGGGCGTGGACGATCCGCCGCCACAGCAGCGTGGCCAGCGAGCCGACGTAGGTGAGGTTCGGTCCCACGTTGACCCCGATGAGCATCGCCAGCACGCCGCCGGGCGCGCTGGCCGAGACGACGGCGACGATGATGAGGGTCGCCGGGAGATTGTTGACGAGGTTGGCCAGCACCGCGCTCACCGCGGCCACCGCGAGCAGGGCCGGGAGGCTCGCACCGTGCGGGATCAGCGAGTCGACCACGCTGGACAGGCCGTGGTCCCCGGCGGCGGTCACCACCACTCCCAGCGCGAGGACGAAGACCAGGAACGTCGGCTCGGCTGCGCTGATCAGGTCCTTGGCCGAGCTCGGGGGCTGCGAGACGGTGAGGGCGATCGCGCCCGCCGTGGCAAACCAGACCGGCGCCACGCCCACGATCGAGCTGATCCCGAAGCCGATGAGCGTGAGCCCGATCACGCTGAGGGCGAACGCGGGCAGCTTCGGAAGCTGCTCGGCGTCCCGCGGATCCACAGGCGCCGCCGCTTGGCGCAGGTCGTCGGCGAAGACGCGGCTCAGCACGACCCATTCGACGGCGATCGCCACCAGCCACGGCAACGCCATGATCGCGGCGAAGCGGGTGAACGACAGGCCGCAGGCGGTGAAGGCGAGGAGGTTGGTGAGGTTGGACACGGGCAGCAGCAGCGAGGCGCTGTTGGCCAGGTGCGAGCAGGCGTAGACGTGAGGGCGCGGGCTGGTCGGCAGGCGCGCCGCGGTGGCGAACACGATCGGGGTGAGCAGCACGATCGTGGCGTCCAAGCTGAGCACGGCGGTGGTGCCGGCCGCCGCCATGAACACCATCGCGAGCAGGCGCGGTGGGCGGTGCCGGGACCCGACCGCCATCAGTGCGCCGAGGGCGTTGAACACCCCGGCCCGGCGGCAGCCGTCGGCGAGCACGAGCAACGCGGCGAGGAAGCCGACGGTCGGCCCCAGGCGCCCCAGCGCCATCCGAGCGCCGTGGAAGCTCAACGCGCCGGAGAGCACCACCACGACCGCCGCCGCCGTGGCAACCGCCCAGTCGGGCGCGCGCCGCCAGCGCGCCACCGCCGCGGTGAGGCTCACCGCCAGCGCCACGAGGGCGATCGCTTCGTTCATGAGGCGTCGGCGCTGTGCGTCAGCCGCCAGCGGGGATGGGTGTGGCCCACTCGGCGATCTCGGTAGCCGGCACGCGCCGATTCTATGTGGGGGACAACCGGTGCTTGAGGCCCTTGGGGCCGAACTCCTGAGGCGGCGGGAATGCGGCGGCGCGAGTCTCAGGAGTCAAAGCCGAGTCCCAGACGGTCCAGGGTCCTCAGCCACAGGCCGCGGCGGCCGTCGTGACGATCGGCGGCGGCCAGGCGGTTGCGGGTGAGCTGGATGACGCCCGAGCGCAGCGGCTCAGGTGGGAACGGCACCGGGCGGCGGCGCACCATCTTGAGTTGAGTGGCCGGCGTGGTGCGCCCATCGAGAAGGTCGAGTGCGACCCGCGCCCCGAAGCGCGTGGATCCCACCCCGAGCCCCGTGTAGCCCAGCGCGTACACAAGCCTGCCGCGGTGCGCCCGACCGAAGAACACCGAGAAACGGCTGCACGTGTCGATCGCCCCGCCCCAGCGGTGGCTGAATCGCAGGCCCTCCAGCTGCGGGAACGTGGTGAAGAAGTGCTGTGACAGCGTGGCGAACGTGGCGTCGTCCTCGTCGCGGTGCGGTCCCACGTCACCGCCGTAGCGGTACACCGCGTCATAGCCGCCGTACAGGATGCGCCCATCGGCGGTCGGACGGTAGTAGTGGAACTGATTGCCCATGTCGCTGATGCCCTGGTGGTTGGCCCAGCCGATCTGTTGCTGTTGGGCCTGCGAGAGCGGCTCGGTCATCAGCGCGTAGTCGTAGACGGGCGCGATGTAGCGCGCCACGGCTCCGATCAGCGGCGGGTAGGCGCTCGTGGCCATGAGGACCTTGGGCGCCCTGACCACGCCGTCCTCGGTGCTGAGGGCGAGCTGTGAGCCGTCGTCGCGGATGGTGCGCACCGGGCTGAGTTCATGGATTCGGATTTCGGCGCGGTCGGCCGCAGCGCGCAGGCCATCGGCCAGACGCCCCGGGTGAACGAGCGCCGACCCGGTGCGGTCCCAGACCGCACCGAGGTACGTCGGCGAGTTGACCTGCGCGCGTGTGGCTTCGGCGTCCAGCAGCGTGATGTCGTGTCCGAAGCGACGCGCCAGCTCGACACCCTCGTGCAGGTGCTCGAGCTCGCGGGGCTCGAGCGCAACGGTGAGAACCCCGGGTGTCTCGTAGTCGCAGTCGATGGCGTGGCGGTTCAGGTCGCTGCGCAGGCCGGCGAAGTTCTGCTCTGCCAGCGCCTCGAGTTCGTCCATCTCACCGGCGAAGCGCGTGAGCCCGTTCGTCAGCCCGTGGGTCAGCGACGCGTCCAGGAAGCCGCCGTTGCGGCCGCTGGCTCCGTTGCCGCAGCGGGTCGCCTCCAGCACCACGACCTCGCGCGTGGGGTCGTCGGCCTTGGCGGCCAGCGCCGCCCATAGCCCGGTGTAGCCGCCGCCGATGATGCACAGGTCAGCGTCGATGTTGCCGGTCAGCGGCTCGTGGGGCGCTCGCTCGGGCAGCGAAGCCAGCCAGAAGGAACGCGGCTCGGCGTCGGCGTAGGCGGCGCGGTGTGCGGGGGTCGGCGGAGTCTGGGGCCAGGGAGTCGGCAAGGGCACACCGTAGTCGAGGGCGTCGACGCGGCGATGTCCAGCATTTGGGTCGTGCGCACGCCAGCCTGGAGGGTTGGCAGCGGTCATGATGTTGGCTGACTGCAGGCGATGACGTAGAGGAGTTGGGGATGCAACTGGTGATTGGCGGCGAGCTGGTCGACGGACACGGCAACGAGGTTGACCCGGTGCTCAACCCCGCCAGCGAGGAGGTGCTGGCCGAGATCCCCAGCGCCACCGTCGAGGATGTCTGTGCGGCGGTGGATGCGGCCCGCGCCGCGGGCCCGGCCTGGGGCTCGACCACCCCGGCGGTCCGCGCCGCGGCTCTTTTGAAGCTCGCTGACCTGCTGGACGCGAACGCCGACGAGTTCGCCCGGGTCGAGGCGGCCAACGTCGGCAAGCCGCTGGCGGCTGCCGCCGAGGAGATCCCGCTGTGCTCGGATCACCTGCGCTTCTTCGCCGGCGCCGGGCGCGTGCTCGAGGGCCGGGCCGCGGGCGAGTACGTCGAGGGCTACACCTCGATGATCCGCCGCGAGCCGGTGGGCGTCGTCGGCCAGATCACGCCGTGGAACTACCCGCTGGCCATGGCCATCTGGAAGATCGCGCCGGCGCTGGCCGCGGGCAACACGATCGTGTTGAAGCCCTCCGAGCTGACCCCGTTGTCGACGTTGCGATTGGCCGAGCTGTCGCTGGAGGCGCTGCCGGCGGGCGTCTTCAACGTGGTCGCCGGCCGCGGCAACCCCGTGGGCGAGGCGATCGTCACCCACCCGGCGGTGCGGATGGTGTCGCTCACGGGCTCGGTGCGCACCGGCAAGGCGATCGCCGCCGCGGCGTCACAGCACCTGGCGCGCGTGCACCTCGAGCTGGGCGGCAAGGCGCCGGTGGTCGTGCTCGACGACGCCGACGTCGACGCCGTGGTCGCGTGCATGAAGGTGGCCGCGTTCTTCAACGCCGGCCAGGACTGCACCGCCGCGACGCGGATCATCGCCACGCCCCGGGTGCACGACGCGGTGGTGGAGGCGCTCGTGCCGGCGGCCCGGAGCCTGCGGCTCGGCGAGCCGCTGCTGTCCGAGGACGTCGAGCTCGGACCGGTGATCTCGGCCTCGCAGCGCGAGCGCGTGCTGGGATTCGTGGATCGGGCCGGCTCGGCGGGCGCCGAAGTGGCGTGCGGCGGCGGCACGTGGGGCGCGCGCGGGTTCTTCGTGGAGCCGACGGTCATCGTCGGCCCTGCCCAGGACTCCGAGATCGTCCAGCGCGAGGTCTTCGGCCCGGTGATCACCGTCCAGCGCGCCGCCGACGAGGCACAGGCGCTGGAGTGGGCCAACGACAGCGACTACGGGCTGGCCGCCTCGGTGTGGACGCGCGACACCGGCGCCTCACTGCGCGCCGCGCGGGCCTTGAACTTCGGATGCGTCTGGATCAACGACCACCTGCCGTTCCTGTCCGAGATGCCCCATGGCGGCTTCGGGCAGTCCGGTTATGGCAAGGACCTCTCCGTCTACGCGCTCGAGGAGTACACGCGCATCAAGCACGTGATGGCGTCGCTGACGTAGCCGCTCGCCTACTCTCTGCCCTAGCCGAAATCTCCGAGGAGGAGGGACACATGAAGGGTGTGTACAGCGCGCGGCGCATACGCGTCGCCGCGGTCGTGTCGTTGGTCTTCGTCTCCGCTCTGCTGGCGCTGGGCAGCGGCCCGGCCCTCGCGAAGGCCAAGCCCAAGCCCGGCGGCACCGCGCCAGCCAAGAACCTTCCGGTCATCCCGGGCAGCCAATACCTGGCCCTCGGCGACTCGGTGACGTTCGGGTACATGGAGCCGACCGTGGTCCCAGCGCCCAATTACGGCGACGCCGCCGCCTTCCTCGGCTACCCGGAGCAGCTGGGGTCACAACTGCACCTATCGGTCGCCAACGCCGCCTGCCCGGGCGAGACCGCCGCGAGCCTGGTCAGCGCGTCCGCGCCGAGCAACGGTTGCGAGAACAACCCGGCGCACATCAGCGCCGACAACTACCGCAACAATCCGCTGCACGTGAACTACAAGGGCTCGCAGCTGGCGTTCGCGCTCTCCTACCTGAAGAGCCATCACAACGTCCGGCTCATCACGCTGATGATCGGGGCCAACGACTTCTTCCTCTGCCAGGAGACGACGTCCGACAGCTGCGCCAGCGCGGCCGAGCAGAACGCCACGACCGTCACGGTGACCAAGGCCGTCCACACCATCCTCTCGGCGATCCGCAACAAGGCCCACTACAACGGCCAGCTTGTGCTCGTGAACTACTACTCGCTCAACTACTCAGTGCCGGCGGTCAACGCGCAGTCCCAGCTGCTGAACAAGGTTCAGGACAACGCCGCCAAGCCGTTCGGCGTCAAGATCGCCGACGGCTACGGTGAGCTGGAGGCCGCATCGGCGCACTCCGGCGGCAACACCTGCACCGCCGGGCTTCTCACGCAGCTGAGCGCCGGCGGCTGCGGGATCCACCCCAGCTATGCCGGACAGGCTCTTCTGGCCCAGGCCCTGGAGAAGACGATCACGATCGGCTGAGCTCCGGCTGTGTACGGCCGCCTGACTCCAGTCCGAGCAGGCGGCCCGCGCCGGCCAGGACCTCGCGCATGGCGGAGACAATCTCCTCCAGCACGGCGTCATCGGCGATCAGCGGCGGGGCGATCTGGAGGACGGCATCGCCACGATCGTCGGCGCGGGCGATCAGCCCGGCCTCCCGCAGAGCGCCCGGGATGTAGCCGCGCAACACGCGCTCACGCTCGTCGGCGTCGAGGCGCGTCGTGCCGTCGCCCTTGACCAGCTCGACGGCCCAGAAGAATCCGAGCCCGCGCACGTCGCCGACGATGGGCAGGTCCCTGAGAGTGTCAAGGAGCTCCTCGAGCTTGGACTCGCGGGCGCGCACGTTCTCCACCACGCCTTCGCGCTCGAAGATCTCGAGGTTCTTGAGCGCGATGGCGGCGCACAGCGGATGGCCGCCGAAGGTGATGCCGTGCAGCAGCGTGCGGCCCTCCTCGTAGAGGGGGGCGGCGATGTGGCCGGAGACCAGCACCGCGCCCATCGGGGCGTAGGCCGACGTGAGGCCCTTGGCGGTGGTGATGATGTCCGGGGCGGCGCCGACGCGGGTGGAGCCGAACAGCTCGCCGACCCGGCCGAACCCGGTGATCACCTCGTCGGCGACCAGCACGATCCCGTAGCGGTCGGCCAGGTGGCGCAGGCCCTCCCAGTACCCGGGCGGCGGGACGAGGCAGCCGCCGGCGTTCTGGACGGGCTCGGCGATGATCATCGCGACGGTCTCGGGATCCGCGTCGATGATCGCCTGCTCCATCTCCTTCAGCAGGAACGTGGTGAGCTCCTCGCCCTGGAGCGGGTTGCGGAAGGGGTTGGTGTTGGACACGTGGGTCGTGTCGATCGCTGGGCGCCCGAACGGCTCCTTGTAGCCGGGCACGCCGGTGAGCGCCAGGGCGCCGAGGGTGACGCCGTGGTAGGCGATGTTGCGCGCGATCGCCTTCAGCCGCTTGGGCTGCCCGTTGGCCAGGTGGTACTGGCGCACGATCTTCCACGCCGCCTCGACGGACTCCGAGCCGCCCGAGGTGAAGAAGACCCGATCGATCCCGACGGGCGCGAGGTCGGCCAGGCGATCCGCGAGCTGGAGCGCCGCCGGGTGGGCCGTGCCCCACAGCGTGTTGAAGGCCAGCTTGGAGAGCTGCTCACCGGCGACGGTGGCCATCTCCTCGCCATAGGAGTAGCCGATCTGCGCGCAGAACAGGCTCGAGAGCCCGTCGACGTAGCGCCGGCCGTGCGTGTCGAAGACATACGGGCCCTCGCCGCGCTCGAGCACGAGCAGCTCGGTCGCGCCGGGTCCGAACGCGCCGTTGCGCGTGAAGTGCAGCAGGGCCGAGCCCTGGTCAAAGTCCATGGTGGTGGTCATAGTCCTTGATGTTCGTCGGGTGGCGGCTTTGGCGCAAGTGCCGCGGCGTCCTAAAGGTGCGGCCCGGGCGCGCCTCTCAGGGCTCCGCCTGCGCGATCTTTACAACTATGTTGGAAAAATCGCGCGCGTCAGCTGACCGTCGTGCCCGGGGGCGGGACCGCCAGACCGGCGCCGGCAGGCGCCGCGGTGACGATCTTCATGTCCGAGAGCTCCTCGAACGTCGCTCGGAGGTTGGCCCCGTTGTTGTAGTGGCTGCTTGCCCAGCCGCTGTTGGCGATGGCCATGATCTGGTCCTCGGGGGGCTTGCCGACGGTGTGGAGGATGTCCTGGATGCCGCTGCTGGCGCCGCCCCACTGGCCCTTGAGGAACTTCGCCGTCTGCTCGGCCGCGCTCACCGGATCACTGAACGGCGAGGCATGGGCGATCGCGCCGGTCCCGCTGTCGAAGTAACCGATGTTCAGCCAGTTGAAGTTCGACGCCGCCTGGCGGCCCTGCGCCGCACTGCCCGATTCCTCGGCCAGCACCCAGCCTGCCACGACCCGGGTGTCAAGGCCGGTCGCCGAAGCCAGGTGGGCCACGAACGTCTGCTGCCCGCTGGTGAGCAGCGACGAGCTGACGGAGACGACGCTGCCCGCGGGCGCTGCCTGAGAGAGAGCCTGCTCCCCGACGCCCGGTGCCGTCGTGCCCGGCGCGGCGCTGCCGGGCTGGCCCTGAACCTGGTCGACGACGGGCTGGCCGGCCACCGGCTGGCCCGCCTGTGCGGCGGTGGGATCGACGCCGCCCGGGGCCGGGGCAAGCGGTGAGCCGGGTGACGGCTGGACCGCCTGGAGGAACTTGACCGTGTTGAGCTTGTGATGGGCCTCGTGGCCGCCGACGGCCTGGAACTGAGCGGTGCCCGAGACGCCCCCGGCGTTGGGGTCCGGGGCGCCCGGGGTGGGGACGGGGGCGCCGGTTGCGGGGGCGCCTGCCGGGACGGCGCCGGCCGCGGGGGCCCCGGCGGCGGCGGGGGTGGCCGTCGCCGGGTCGACGACGAGGGGCGCGCCCGCGGGTGCGCCAGTGCCGGCCGGCGTGGTGCCGGCAGCGGGGGCGCCCCCGGGGGTGGTCGCCGGGGCCGGGGCGCCCGCGGGGGTGGTCCCGGCGCCGGGGGCGGTCGAGGCCTGGCTCAGGCCGGCGCCGGACAGCGGCACCACCCTCCGCCCGCCCGCGAACTGCGAGGACCAGTACGGGTTGCGCAGGTCGGCCATCTGCACGACCTCGCCGGTGCGGGGCGCCTCGAGGAACATGTGGTTGCCGACGTACATGCCGACGTGATCGACGTCGCCGCCGCCGATCCGGAAGAAGACAAGGTCACCCTCCTTGAGGTCGTTGACCCCGACCGAGGTACCGACCGTGAACTGCTGGTCAGCGACGCGCGGGAGGTTGACGCCCGCCTGGTGGTAGGCCCACTGCATCAGCCCCGAGCAGTCAAAGCCCGCCTGCGGGCTCTCGCCGCCGTAGAGGTAGGGGACGCCCAGCTCCTTGTGGGCCGCCTCGAACGCGGCGTGGGCGATGGGCGACGCGAAGTTGGGGCTGCCCGCGCCCCCGCCTGACGCAGCGGCGGCGGCATCGAGGCCCGCGCCGGCGCCTGATCCCGAGCCCGCGGGCACGGCGGCGGAGGCGACCTGTCCAGCCGGTGCGGGTGGTGTGGCGGTGGTCGGATCCACTCCGGTGGGGGCGGCTCCGGGGATGGGGGCGGCTCCGGGGACGGGAGCGCCCGCGCCGGGGACTGCTGCTCCCGGAACCGCGCCCGCCGCGCCGGGGACTGCTGCTCCCGGAACCGCGCCGGCCACGCCGGGGACGGGAGCGCCCGCCGCTCCGGGGATGGGGGCGCCCGCAGCGCCCGGGACCGCGGCGCCCGGCACCGCAGCGCCCGGCACCCCAGCAGCCTGCTCCACCACACCCGCATTGGTCCCCGGCATCTCAAACGCCAAATGCAAACTCGCCTGCGACGACTGATCCGAAAAGAACCCCGGCGACTGAATCGGCCACGGCGTCCCAATCTCATCCGGACGCACCCCCGGACCCAACGCCGCGATCTCCGTCACCAGATCACGCGCCGCGAAATTCTCCGGACCCACCGGCTGCCCATCCACCGACACGATGTCCAACACCTGCACATGCACCGGCGAACTCGACGACACCACATCCGCCACCCCCACCGAATGATGCGCCAACACCGAATCCAACACCGACACCACCCGCGGATCCACACCCCCCGACGCCAAAAACGCCCGCGCCTGCGCCGACGCCTGCAACCCCGGCGCCTCCAACAACCCCGACACCCCCACCGGACCCACACCACCAGCCCCCACCACACCACCAGCCGCACCCGCCACACCCGAACCACCCGCCGGCACCGACCCCGCCACACCACCAGCCCCCCCAGAACCACCCGACCCCGGCGCATCCGGCCACGGCAACGATCCACCCGACCCCGACCCGCCCGATCCCGCCGCAGACACCGACGCACCCGGAGCCGCCGACCCCACCGACGCCACCGACGCCTGCGGCGAACCACCACCCCCGCCCTGCGACACCACCGACGCCGCATGACCACCCGCCGAAGACCCACCCGCCGCACCAGCCGACTGCCCCACCGAACCCGACCCCGCAGACGGCGCAGACCCACCCGCCGCCGCACCCGAACCCGCCGGCGCGCCCGCCGCCGCATTCGAACCCGCCGGCGCACTCGAACCCGACCCCGACGGCTGCGACCCCCCACCCGGCTGCGACCCCGCACCCGCCTGGGACCCCCCACCCGCCTGCGACCCCGCCGACGGCGCACCCCCACGCCCCGCCGAACGCTCCGCGACCTTCACCTGATGCTGCGCCTGATGCTCCACATGGTGCACCCGCCCCACCACCTTGTGCTCCAACCCCTGCACCTTCGACACCCCCGCCGGAGCCCTCACCCCATGCGGAAGCTTCAACCCATGCCCCAACCTCAACCCCTTCGCCCCATGCTCCACAAACGCCTGCGCCTCCGCCACCGACAACCCCTCCACCGCAGCCGCCATCACCACCCCCGCCAACGACGACCGCGACTCCCGCAACTCCAACGTCTCCATCCCCGACCCCACACCCCCACCCAACTCCCCCGCCAACCCCGGCAACCCCGCCGCCACACACGCCCCCACCGGATCCCGCCGAAACTCCCCCCGAAACACCGGATCCACCAACAACCGCTCAATCAAACGACCCGCCAACGCATTCTCATCCTCGGTCATCAGTAGCTCACCCCCTACAGACCCTGCGGGTGAAGGACGTGCTCGAACGTCTTGAGATAGTCGTCCGAGGGGCGGCCGATCTTCTCCACGCCGCCCCCGCCGCCCCAGGCGCCGTGCATGCCACCCGACTCGTAGAACTGGCCGTGGATCTCGATGATCACGTGCCCGTCGTGGCCTGAGAGGGCCCGGTCGAAGATGGTCACGAACTTGCCCGGACCGGGCTCGATCCCGGGCTGGGACGGCAACGCCGTCGTGTCGACCGGGTGGGTGAGATAGCCGGCGGCGTGCAGCACCGCGGACACGAACCCCGAGCAGTCATAGCCGGGCTGCACGCTGAAGTCCCCGTGGCCGCCGCCATAGATGTACGGCTTGCCGACCGCCGAGTCGGCGAAGCGGACCATCGACGAGATCTTGGCGCTCGCGGTCGGATCCCCCGCAAGCGAGACCGGGGCCCCTGAGCCGGCGAGCTGCTGCGCCTGCTCGGCGGCCGACGAGCCCGGTGCCGCTGAGGTGGCGGGGACTCCGGTCCCGGGCACCCCGGTCGCGGGGACGGCGCCGGCAACCGCGGGCTGGACGGTGCCGGGCGCGGTCGCTGCCGGATACGCGGCGGCGGGTAGCTCGCAGGCGCCGGGGAGTTAGCCGCGCCGGGGATGGGCGCGCCCGCAGCGCCGGGGACCGCAGCGGCAGGGTAGCCCGCGGCGCCGGGCACCGCGGTCCCCGCCCCGGGAACTGCGCTCGCAGCCTGCTCGCCGCCCCGCATTCGTGCCCGGCATCTCAAAGGCCAGGTGCAGGCTCGCTTGCGAGCTCTGATCGGAAAAGAAGCCCGGCGACTGGATCGGCCACGGAGTACCGACCTCGTCCGGACGCACACCCGGATTCATTGCAGCGATCTCCGTCACCAGATCACGCGCCGCGAAATTGTCGGGCCCCACCGGCTGCCCATCCACCGACACGATCTCCAGGGACTGCACATGCACCGGCGAGCTCGTCGAGACGACGCTGGCGATCCCGAGCTGATGATGCGAGAGCGCGCTCCCCAGCATCGAGACCACTCGCGGGTCCGCTCCTCCGGATGCCAGAAATGCCCTCGCCTGCGGCGATGCCTGCAACGCCGGTGACTCCAACACCCCGGCCATCGAGAACGAGCCGGCGGCTGGGGCCGACGCGGCGGCGTCCACCGCACCGGACACCGCGACCGATCCACCGGCGCCCCCATTCCCCGCCCCGGGCGCATCGGGCCACGGCAGCGACGAGCTCGACCCCGAACCCGATGACACGGGCGTCGATGCAGACGCCGGCGCAGGAGAAGACGAAGCCGCCGACGCGACCGATGAGCCGCCGGCCGCATGTGTGCCCGCCGCGCGAGTAGAGCCACCGGCCGCGTGCGACTCGGCCGCCGACTGCGGAGAGGCGGCCGCATGAGCGGGGGTGGCCGGCGCAGCCGACGCCTGCGGCGCAGCCGACGCAGCATGCCCACCCGCACCAGCCCCACCAGCCGGCCCACCGCCCGCCGGCGCGGCCGATGACGACCCAGCCTGCCCAGACGACCCTCCCACATGACCAGCCTGCGGCGACGACCCCCCACCCAGACGCTCGGCAGCCCTGACCTCGTGATGCACCCGCCCGACCACCTTGTGCTCCAACCCCTGCACCTTCGACACCCCCGCCGGAGCCCTCACCCCATGCGGAAGCTTCAACCCATGCCCCAACCTCAACCCCTTCGCCCCATGCTCCACAAACGCCTGCGCCTCCGCCACCGACAACCCCTCCACCGCAGCCGCCATCACCACCCCCGCCAACGACGACCGCGACTCCCGCAACTCCAACGTCTCCATCCCCGACCCCACACCCCCACCCAACTCCCCCGCCAACCCCGGCAACCCCGCCGCCACACACGCCCCCACCGGATCCCGCCGAAACTCCCCCCGAAACACCGGATCCACCAACAACCGCTCAATCAAACGACCCGCCAACGCATTCTCATCGTGGGGGTCAACGGATGACACGGTTCACCTCGCGCGAGCCGTACCGGGCGCGGCTGATCATCGGCATCACCAGGGCGAACACCACCGGCAGCAGCAGCACGATGAAGAACAGGATGAACCCGCCCAGCACCACGCTGTGCGGGGCCAGCACGCTCAGCCTGTCGTAGTAGCGCAGCGAGAGCACGAGCACGAACCCCACGCCGATCACCGACCACACGAGACCGGCGACAGCGTACCGCGCCAGCACCGGCGAGCCCTCGTCTTCGCTCATCGTGCCCGACAGCCGCGCCTTGAGCTGAGCCCGGGCGCGCTCCTTGAGCTTGGGCTCCCGCAGCCACTCGCACAGGATCTGGTAGCCGTCGCGGTCCAGGAACGGGTTGGCGTTGAAGAACGCGCCCACGTATCCGGCGAAGGCGAGCTGGAAGAACACGTCGCGCACGTTGCCCTTGGGCGACACCGCGCAGATGATCCCGAACAGCGCAGCGAGCGAGAAGTCGGTGGCGGGCCCCGCGGCGCTGATCACGATCCGGTGCATGCGGGACTCGAAGTACGCCTCGCTGGTGTCGACGAAGGCGTAGGGGAAGATGAACAGCAGCCGGATCCCGGCGCGTGTGGTGCGCCGGCCATAGTGGGCCAGCGCCAGGCCGTGCGCCAGCTCGTGCAGCATCACGATCAGGAAGCGCCCGGCGCAGAACACCGCACCGCCGAGGAGCAGCCGGTGCGCCACGACCAGCGGCGTCCCGTAGCGGGCACCGACGAGGTAGGCGAATACCGCCACCCCGGCCACCGAGAGCATCACCAGCATCGTGACGGTGAGGGGCGAGAAGAAGATCCGCCCCCAGTGCCGGTACGCGCGCTGGAAGTACTCCGGGACCCATCCGAATGTCTTCTCGCGGGGCTTGAAGGCGCGCGCCAGGAGCCCCGGCTCGGGCTCGGCCACCGGCGTCGGCGCGATCCCGTCCAGCATGCCCCGCTCCCCCAGCCCGGCGATCAGCCGCGCGAGCCGGCCGGGACCCGAGGGACCCACCGCCGTCGTGGCCTGAGTCAGCAACTCGGCGACGGTCAGCCGGCCGTCGAGCATCTGCAGCAGCGCAGCGTCCTCGCTGTCGATTGTGCGGAAGGAGTCGCTGCGCAGGTCGCGCAGGATCCAGCGGTCCTCGGCATCGCCTTCGATCTGCTTGAGCGCCCACCCGGAACGCAGCCGCGGGCGCAGGGAGCCATCACCGGCCATCGCGGCCGGCGCGCGCAGGCCCAGCTGGGTGGCGTTGACCGGGACGACGATCGTCGCGTTGGGGCCCGCCGCCGGGTCCACGCCCGCCGGCGCAGCCACACCGCTCGCGGAGGCAACCGGCGCCAGGGCGCTCTCTACCCGCAACGTCACATTCCCGAGCGTGATCACGGCGCCGACGGTCAGCCGGCGCGGCTCGGACAGAGGCTGTCCCGAGACCCTCACCCCGAAGCGTGATCCGGCATCGCTGATGAACGGACCGTCAGGTGTGGGATCGATCCGCGCGTGCAGCCTGGAAACCGTGCGGTCGTCGAGCTTGACGTCCACGGTCTCGCCGCGGCCGATGGTCATCGAGTCGCGGATCGGCAGGCGTACCCCGGTGGGGAGCACCAGGACGAGCGCCCCGGGCAGCGCGGGATTGGCTGGGGGCGCGAGGTCAGCCACCGAGCACCGGCTGCCACGCCGGATGGGCGCCGAGGGGAGCCAGGGTGGTCAGGTTCTCCGGGTTTGACAGGTCGACGCCCATGAGCTTGCCCGTCGCAGCGGGTGTGCACGGTCCGTTTGGCTGCATGACGGCCAGCTCCTGGCTGTCCGAGCGCCAGCTGATCTGGCACGCGGTCACCGGGAGCTCGTCCTGCTGGGTCGGATTGAAGTCGTTCGGCTTGACGATGAAGAGGTTGAAGCCGCTGTTGTTGGACCCGGCGACGAGCGCCATCTTCTTGCCGTCGGGCGAGATCGCGCCGGCGAAGATGCCCTGTCCGGCGACCGACGCGTTGGTCTCCAGCGTCGGCTGGCCCCAGTTGGAGGCCTGCCCGGAGAACGGCACACTGCTCGAGAACGACAGCAGACCGAAGTTGGCGCCGTTGTTGCGTGTCCCCAGCACGAGGATCGTCGAGCCGTCGGGCGACCAGCTCGCCTGGCCGCCCAGGTCGAAACCCGCCACCGTGACACACGTGTTGGACTGCGAGAACTTCGTCACCGAGACGAAGCAGAGCTGGTGGGCGGCGTTGCCGACGCGCTGGATGTAGGCGACCACGATCGCCTTGGTCGTGGGGGCGAAGGCCGGGTTGTGGTCCGTGGTGCCCTGCGGCGGGTGGGTGATGACCGCCGGAGTCGAACCGTTCGCGCCCGGCTCGACGAGCACGAGTTGTCCGTTCTGCGCGTAGACCAGATGCTGCCCGTCCGGGCTCCACGACGGCTCGACCTGCGCGCCGACCCCGGCGGGGATCTGTCCGGACGTCTTGCGCGTGGTGGGATCGATCACGTTGACCTGAGTGCCGTTGTCAAAGGCCAGATGGGGCGACCCGTTGGAGATGATCAGAGCTACGTGGGCCCCCTTGGGCACCTTGGATCCCTCCCCCGGGACGGTGCCGGCCACCTGTCCGACGGGCGCCGTTGACAGTTGCTTGACCGGCTGGGGGACGAGGCCGGCGTTTGACAGGGCCTGCGCAGCCTGGGTGGGATCGGTGGGGAGTTTGGGGATGGGGACCGAGCCGGTGCCCGCCTGGGCCGCGGTGGCAGCGAGGCTCTTTGCGCTCGCGTTGCCGGCGGCGGCGTTCGCGGCGGCGGCGGCGCCGCCTCCAGCAGCGGCAGCGGCAGCGGCGGCAGCAGCAGCTTTGCCCTTCTTGGAACTGCCCGCCGCCACGGGCGCGGCCTGGAAGACGTTGACGGCAAAGCCCTCTGCCACCGGCGTCCCCGCCAGCGGCAACTGAGAAGAGACCTTGCCGTTGGGGTTGGGCGGCTGCGGCTGGACGGCGCCGAGCGCGAGCCCGGCCGCGATCAGCTTCTGCTGAGCCAGGCCGAGCGGCAGGCCCACGATCGCCGGCACCGTCGATTTCCCGGTCCCCGTGACGACGACGACATCGACGACTGTCCCCTTCTTGGCCTTGGCGCCGGCGGCCGGGCTCTGATCGACGACGCTACCGGCCTTCTGCTTGGGATCGACCTTGCTGGTGGTCTTCCCCAGCTTGAGCCCGATCTTGTTGAGCAGCTTCTGGGCGGCGAAGGCGCTGGGCTGGCCCTTGAGGTTCGGCACCACCGTCTGCTTGGGCAGCAGCATGATCACCACGACCACGGCGGCGGCCAGCAGCGGCCCCACGATCGACATCCACCACGGCAGCCACGGCCGCTGGCGGAAGGTGGCCATGCGCGGCGGCACCGGTCCCTCGGTCCCCACGGGCGTGGCGGTGAGCTGGAACTGACGGTCGACCGCGCGCCCGATCCATTTCTGTTTGGGCGGGAACACCGTGAACGGGCACTCCATGCCATTGCCGGGCTCCAGCGCGATGCGCGGCTCGGCGAAGCGGAAGCTGCATTCGCCGTCGGTGTCCTCAGCGGCGAGGTCGACCTCGGTGCGCGCGTTGGCCTTGTTGTAGACCGTGAGCACGTAGCGAGCCTTGAGCCGGCCCGAGGCCCGCTCGGGACGCAGTTCGGTGCCGAGCTCTGTGTAGGGCTCGATCGTGACGCTGGCCGCGGCCGCGGCCACCTCGCCGCCATACGCGCGCGAGACGGCCACCACCTCAAACGACCACGGGCGCGCCTGGGCCTGCGGCGTGCGGGGCGGGTGCAGGTGGATCTGCACCTCCTGCTCATAGGTGCCGCCGCTGCCGTAGGGGACGAGATAGGCGGTCGCGGGCGCGATCGTCCACCAGTCATCGGGCACGCCCCGGACCGAGAGGTCGAAGTTGTCCACCACGTCGGACTGGTTGCGGATGAGCCCGAGGATGGTGACCCGCGCGCCCGGCTGGACCGACACGGAGACCTGGCCCCCGTCGGCGCCGTCGTCGCCGGGCACGCGCAGCGACAGCGCCGCCGCCCCGGGTGGGGGCGCGCCGGCGGGTCCACCCGCGCCCGGGCCGCCCGCGCCCCCGGCCGGAAGGATCATCTCGGGGCCGAGCGTGACGTTGGGATCGAGGTCCTGGGGGGACATCGGATGTCCGCCCGCCGGCCGGGGCGTCGCCGCGGCTCCCGAGGCTGCGCCGCCCGCGGCGGTCTCGGCAGGTGCCGGCGCCGGCGCTCCGTTTGACTGCGCCGCGTCCGCCTCGGGGGCGGCCACCGAGGGCAGGAAGTTGGTCGGCTCCCACCGCAGGTACTCGCCGCAGGTGCAGAAGTCGCTCTCGTCCGGGTTCTCGCGCCCGCAGCTGCGGCAAATCCTCACGCCGCGCTCCCGGACTGGCGGGGCGGCGCCTTGACGCGCAGCCGATAGGTCACGTGCGCGGGCTTGGCCTGGTCGATGAGCCGCGCCACCGCGCCGGACCGCGCCGGCGACAGGGGGACGTCGCAGTAGACGACGAACGACGGCGGCGCCGGCGTCTCCTCCTCGTCGAGATCCAGCGACCACGTCACCGCGCCCACGTCCTCGACGCGGAACGGCACACCTGGGAACGCGAGGCCCAGCGCGAGCTCGAGGCCGGCCTTCGTGCCGCGGCGGCGCATGAGCTCGGGCGCCATGCGCACGATCGCCCGGCGTTCCTCGCCGGAGCGGGCCTCGTCGTGCTCGAGGCCCAGCCACTCGGTGAGCAGGTCCAGGACGTCACGCGGAGCGTAGGTGGGGTCGAAGTGCTCCGGGAGGTTGTCCAGTGCGGCCACGAGCGGATCGAGCAGGGCCTCGAAGCCGCTGACCAGGCGCATGCCGAAGTCGCCCTCGCTGTAGATCCCGGGCAGGTTGTCGCGCAGATAGCGGCGGCCCGACACCGCCGGGGGCGCCGGGTCGGTGCCGACGGCGCGCTCGATCTGGACGGTGCCGAAGCCACCGCCGATGAACGTCTGGAACAGGCCCGGGGTCTCGTCCTCGGAGTTGGCGATTGGTGTGTCGTCGTCACTCACGGTGGGCTGCCTTGACGATGTGGCGGCCCGACGCGATCAGCTCGTCGGGCTCGAGGACCAGGCGGCTGTCGGTGGGCTGGGGAGCCTGCTCGCCGGTGCGCACGTTGGTCTCATACATCCGCAGGATGTTCACGAACTCGACCCCGGGGATCCCATACGCGATTCCGAACAGCTCACCCTGGTTGAGCGAGCGCCCCAGGGGCCAGCCACCGGACGGTCCCGCCGGCGAGCCGCCGATCAGCGGGTTGAGGTAGATGTAGAGCGCGTGTGCCACGTCGTGCTGGACGCGGTCGAGGTCGGCGCGGGGCGAGGCGCGCACGTCGACGACGATGCTCACGCCGCGCAGCCGGACCGGCAGCAGCTTGATGCTGGTACCCAACAGCCGGTGCTCGTCCAGGGTGGCGGCGAGCTCCGCCATGAGCTCGGCGTCCGGGATGAGCTCATCGGCCTCCAGCAGACGGTCGGCCGGCTCGACCCGCGGGAGGACGTGCACGCGGACCGGGCGGCCGGGCGCCGTCTCGTCGGGGCCGACGCAGACCGCGCGCGCCACCTGCGGTGAGGCTGCCAGGGTCAGCCGCTCGAAGTCGTCGGGGGTCACCGCGCGCGTGCGCGCACGGATCTCCAGCCGGGCCCGCTCACGCGCACTATCGAGCGACTCGGGCTCGACGCCCCCGGTGGCAGCCACCGGATTGGTGGCGCTCCCGATGCCCGTGACCGGGCGCGGGAGGATGCTCAGCGCCCGCGGCGCGACGTTGCCGGCGCTGCCGCCGCCGTGGCGGTACCGGCTCATGCGCAGCACCGCTCCGCCCGGCGGGACCGCGCCGTAGCGCCGCCAGCCGCCATCGGGCTGCCGGATGGCCGGGCCGAAGCGGACCTCGCCCCGCGCCGTGTCCAGTTGGAAATGACGATCGGAGCGGCCGCTGTGCTCAAAGGACTCGACCTGCTCCCACGCGACCCACTTCTCGCTGCCCAGCTCGCGGACCTCGACCACCTCGCCCTCCTCCGGGGCCAGCACGGGGTGGCTCGGGAGCGGATAGGACGCACCGGGGATCCCCTCGCTGGTGCCCAGCAGCTCGCCGGTCACGGTGGCGGCGTGATAGGCGTCGACCGTGGCCCCGGCGACCAGTGCCTGCACGGAGGTGATCTCGGGCGACGTGGTGTAGACGCCGTGGTCGCCGTGACCGTCATGCGCGCGGTCGAGCACCCGGCAGCGCAGCCAGTGGCGATTGACGCCCTCGATGCGGGTCTCGGCCGCCGCCTCGGGCACATGCACGGTGATGGCGCCGCCGCCGAGGGTGAACCCCCCGGTCTCGTCGCCCACGACGAGCGCCGGTTCCCACGCATCGCCGCCCACGGACGCCTCCCACTGCAGGGGCGGGTCCCCCGCGTTCGCTGATCCCTCGGCGCGCGATGACTCGATGCTCAGCTCGATCACCAGGCCGGCGATGGGCGCGTCGAAGCCCAGCAACAGCGCGTCACCGGCGGAGGCGGGGCTGCCAAACGCAGGCCGCAACTCATCCGGAACCCGCCCACTCCGGCCGGCGTCCTTGGCCAGTTGGGTCGTCGCGCCCTTGCGCTGGGTGCCGTACGTGGCCAGCTTGCACTCGTGCGGCACGACCAGCTCGACGGCGGTCTGGAACACCACGGACTCGCTGCCCGCCGTGCGTGGCGACGCGACCTCAGTCCCGGCCGGGATCACGGCGCCGCCGCCAGGCTGGTCGATCATGAACCGCACCACTACGCTCGCGCATTCCGGCGGCCGGGGCTCGATGCCCACGAGCGCGAGCAGTCCGAAATGCAGCCGCTCGGGGATCCGGTTGATGCGGTAGACGAGCAGCTCGGTGAGCCAGGCATAGAGCTCGATCAGCGTGATTCCCGGGTCCGAGACGTTGTGCTCGGTCCATTCCGGAGCGTGGCGCACGATGCGCGTGCGCGCCTCTGAGACCAGCTCCTGGAAGCGGACATCGTCGAGAAGGATCTCCGGAAGCACGGTTCGCCCCTAGCTCACGTCGGTCGTTTGCCCTGCCATTGCAACCAACGGGCGCCGGGCGTACAGTCGCACGCCATGCCCCCGCTGGTGAGTAACGGAGCAATGATCACCTGTTCGTTCGCGATGCCGCCGGTCCCGGTGCCGCTGGCGGTGGTCCCGATGGGCACGCCCGTCACCTGCGACACGCCGGCGGCCAACATCCAGGCCTTCGCGCCCATGGTCAACATCCCCACGTTCGGAATGTGCGGCACGATGTCGAACCCGACGGTGGCGGCCGCCACCGCGGCCAAGCTCGGGGTGTTCTCCCCCGCCCCCTGCGTCCCGGTGACGACCGCACCGTGGACCCCGGGGGCGACCAAGGTCATGGTCGATGGTCAGCCGGCGTTGCATAGCGGCTGCACGGCCATGTGCGCATGGGGAGGCGTGATCAGCATTTCCAGTCCCGGCAACAAGGGGACCGTTCAAGTCAGTTGATCGAGCGCAGGTTCGGCATTGCGCCAAGGTGCCGTCTTGCTCCCCCGGTTGTACCGCAGTCCGCACCCGAGGGTAATGGATTTGGGTGCATCGGTAAAGACCTTGCGGTCTCGGCGCCGCGGACTTATGCTCGCCCCGTGGACCAGGATGAGCTGCGCTCGGTGGCTTCCGAGATGGACCGCCAGCGCCACCCGGTGCCGGCTGAGCCGGCAACCGCCATTCGCCGCGACGAACCCGAGGCCGCGGTGTCGCGGTTGGGCTCGGCCGTGGGCAACCGAGGCCTGTCGCGTGCGATCACCCAGATGCGCGACGGCGAGGGCATCCTTCCGGGCGGGCTTGTCCACCCCGACGTCGAGGCCGCCATCGCCGCCGCCAGCGGGCGCGGGAACCAGTTGCACACCGGGGTCGCCGAGCAGGTCGGCGGGACCTACGGCCAGCCGCTGGGCGACGTGCGCGTCCACCACGACGAGCATGCTGCGGCGTTGTCGCGCGCCGTCTCGGCCCGGGCGTTCACGGTGGGCCGCGACATCTTCTTCGGGGCCGGCGAGTACCGGCCCGACGCGGCCGGGGGGCGCGAGCTGCTCGCCCACGAGCTGGCCCACGTCGTTCAGCAGCGGGGGGCGCCGAGCACCGGGCCGCTGACCGTCTCGCAACCGGGCGACACGCTCGAGCGCGAGGCGGAGTCCGCCGCCCGGAACTTCGGCTGACGGGCACGGGCGTGTGACAGCGACCGGGACCGCGCTGAACTGGTTTCAGTTTCTCGAGGGCCGCGTCCAGGCCGCGGTGCAGGCTGCCGTGGCCGCGGGCAACGACCCCAACGACTCGTTGCGGGGGCTCTACATCTCCGACGAGCAGGCGGTGTCGCTCGCCGCGGAGCCGGGGACGCCGACGCCGGGCGCGCGGCTGGACGACGCGGTGGCGCGCCTCGGGCTTGACGCCCTGGACAGCTCGGTGCTGGCGCTGTGCGTGGCGCCCGAGCTGCAGCCGCGCTACGGCCGGCTGTACGCCTATCTCCAGGACGACGTGACGCGGCGGCTCGCGAGCCCGCGCCTCGCCGCCGAGCTGCTGGCGGGCGAGGGGGTCCACCCGGCGGATGTGCTCAGCTGCTTTGAGCCGGGTAGCCGCCTCTCCAGCGGCGGGGCGATTCGGCTCGTGGCCGCGGACGTGACGGCGACGCTCGCCGACCGTCCGGTCAAGGTTGCCGACCGGCTGGTGGCCTTCCTGCTCGGGGCGGGCGAGCTCGGCAGCGCCGCGGCCGGGACCCGCCTGCGCCAGATCCAGGCCGAGGCCGCTGTCGGCCGCACCGAGTCTGTTGCCGAGATCACGCCGTTGCTGGCGGCACGGACGCAGCTGCCGCTGATCGTCTGCGGGCCAGACGCCGGAGCGGTGGTGGCCGCGGCGGCCGGGGCAACGGTGATGGTGCTCGGCGCCCGCGAGCTCGAGAAGCCTGATGCACTGGCCGACGCTCGCCTCGCCGCGGTGCTGGCCGGAGGCCGGCTGTGCATCGACGGTCTCGCCGACCTCGCGCCCGCCGAGCGGACCGTGCTCCTGCGCGCCATCGACGAGAGCCCCGAACGACTCGTGCTCCTCTGCGCCTCACGCCGGGAGGCGGCCGCGCTCGCGGACCGCCCGGCGTTGATCGTTGAGGTGCCCCACCCCACATTCGCCGAGCGCGGGCGGGCGTGGAGCGGGTACACCGGCGTCAGCGACCCGAGCGACGTGGCGGCGAAGTTCCGGCTCTCGATCGAGCAGATCCGCGCCGCCGCCGAGGTGAGCCTGCTCACCGCACACTCCCGCGGCGACGAACTGCCGCTGGCCGCCGACCTGGACCTCGGCGCCCGACACGCGTCCTCCTCGCGACTGGGCGAGCTGGCCTCCCATCTCGATCCCGCCTACAGCTGGGACGACCTCGTCCTCCCCGAGCGTCAGCTTGACCTGCTGCGATCGATCTCGGCGTACCTGCGCCACCGCGACCAGGTGCTGTCGGAGTGGGGCTATGAGGTCACCGTGTCGCGGACCCAGGGGCTCAAGGTCCTGTTCGCCGGCGAGTCGGGCACCGGCAAGACGATGGCGGCCCAGGTCCTCGGCGCCCAGCTCGGGCTCGACCTGTTCCGAGTGGACCTGGCCACGATCGTCTCCAAGTACATCGGGGAGACCGAGAAGAACCTGGAGCGGATCTTCACCGCCGCCGACGGCTCCAACGCGATCCTCTTCTTCGACGAGGCCGATGCCCTGTTTGGCAAGCGCTCCGAGGTCTCTGATTCGCACGACCGCTACGCCAACATCGAGGTCGCCTACCTGCTGCAGCGTATGGAGGCCTATCCGGGCGCTGTCATTCTCGCCACCAACTTCCGGCGCAACATCGACGACGCGTTCGTCCGGCGCCTGGACTTCCTCATCGACTTCCCGTTCCCCGAGGCCGAGGACCGCCGCCGGATCTGGCGGCTGGTGCTCCCCGGGGCGGCGCCACTGGCCGACGACGTGGACTTCGACTTCCTGGCCGAGCGCTTCAAGCTGTCCGGCGGCGCCATCCGCAACTGCTCGCTGGCGGCGGCGTTCCGCGCCGCCGACGAGGGCTCCCGGATCGAGATGCGCCACCTGGTCCGCGCCGTGGCGCAGGAGTACGGCAAGCAGGGCCGCCTGACCTTGGAGACCGACTTCGAGCGTTTCCACGCGATGGTGCGGGACGTCGGGCGAAAAGTCGACACTTAACGGACCGCCAATTGGAGCGGGCCGCCCTGCGCGATACGGTACGGCGCAGCGATCAGGGGAGCATGGGTGAACGGACCGGGGAAATGGCGGTGGATCGTGCCTGCGGCGGTGCTCGTCGCGCTGGTGCTGAGTGGGAGTTCGCTCGCCGCGCCGGTGGGTCAGATCAGCGAGTTCGCAACCGCGACCGCAAGCAGCTTCCGGTCCGGAGGGCATCGTCGCCGGGCCCGACGGCAACCTGTGGTTCGTCGAGGCTTCAGTGCGAAGGCAAGATCGCGGAGATCAATCCCATCCACGGGCGCGTGTCGCGAGTTCGCCACGCCCACCGACCGAGCAGCTTCCCACTCGGGGTCGCCCTGGGCCCTGACGGCAACATCTGGTTCACCGAGTCCGCCAACCCCGGGCGGATCGGCGAGATCAACCCGACGACGCACGCCATCACCGACTTCTCGACGCCGACAATGAACAGTGCACCGGTCGCGATCGTCGCAGGACCTGACGGCAACATGTGGTTCACCGAGTCGCGGGGGCGAACACGATCGGCGAGATCAACCCGAGTACGAATGCGATCACCGAGTTCACGGCGACGACCGCTGAACAGCCAGCCGTTCGGGATCGCGGCCGGGCCGGACGGCGAACATCTGGTTCACCGAGAAGAACAAGAACCAGATCGGCGAGATCAACCCGACGACGCACCTGATCAACGACTTCACGATTCCGACCGCGTCCAGCCAGCCCAACGCGATCGCGCCCGGACCCAGACGGCACGCTCTGGTTCACGGAGAGGCAGGCCACCAACAAGATCGCGGTGTTCAATCCGTCGAGCCCGGCCACAGATGACCGAGACGTCCGACTCCGGTCGCCAACCCGCTGGTCATCGTCCCCGGCGCCGACGGGAATATGTGGTTCACCGAGAACGGCGAGCCCCGGCGCCGTCGCCGTCGATCAACCCGGTGACGAAGGCGATCACGTCGAATTCACGACGCCGACGACCAACTCGGTCCCGTCGGAGCATCGCGCCCGGCTCTGACGGCAACCTCTGGTTCGGGGAGAACTCGGTCCCGCAACGTCGGCCGCGTCGGGGCCGGGGCGCCGGCAGCGATCGTCAGAACGCCCCGGTGGTCACGGGAAACCCACAGGCGGGCCAGACCCTCACCTGCCAGGCGGCGACGTGTCTCGGCCTGGGCCGGCCAGCTGCCGACATTCGAGTTCGGGTTCGACGGGTTCCGGTGGCTGCTGGATGGCAGCCAGATCGCCGGGGCGACGGGCCAGACCCTGACGATCCCGGCCGCGGACGCCGGTCACGCCGTCTCGTGCGAGGAGATCGCGACCTACCCCCTGCTCGCGGCCACCGTCCCTCGACGAGCGCGCCTGTCACGGTCTCCCCGGCGCTCGGCGGGTCGCTCACGTCCACCAAGACCACGCCGACCTCGGTCGCTCTGACGCTGTCCTGTCAGGGCCTGCCGAGCCAACGATGCACCGGGACCGCGAAGCTGACCTCGCACGTGACGACACAGGGCTCCAAGCTCGTCGCTGTGGCTGCCAAGGCCAAGAAGAAGCCGAAGCCCAAGCCCAAGCCGCCCAAGAAGGTGACGAAGCTCGAGACGATCGGCTCCGGCTCCTATTCGATCCCGACGGGCAAGAGCTCGACGGTCACGCTGTCGCTCAACTCGACCGGCAAGAAGCTGCTGACGGCCCACTACACAGTCCCGGCCACGCTCACCGTCACCGGCACGGCGTCGGCGAAGAAGACGCTCACCTTCAAATACGGCGTGATCAGCCTGTCGCCGTCCTACACGTGGGCGTTCGGCAAGTCGTTCAGCTTCGCGACCGAGCTGACGGTGACCCACCTGCCCAAGGGCGCGAAGGTGCTGCTGGCCTGCCACGGCCACGGCTGCCCGTTCGCCAAGAAGACGTTCGCCGCCCCCAAGAGCGGCAAGCTGGCGCTCGCCTCCGTGCTCAAGAAGCGCCACCTCAGCCCGCACTCGACGGTAACCATCCAGATCACCGCGCCCAACGAGGTGGGCGAGGTGGTCATCTTCACGATCCAGGCGGGCAAATCGCCCACGGAGACGTTCCGGTGCCTGCCGCCCGGCGCGCACGCTCCGTCGGCCTGCGTCCGTTAGTCAACTGGGACGAGCGACCGGGGGGGTTTGGCGCTCGCCAAAACGGGGCGGCAGCGATACGATCGCTGCCAAGGGGGAGTTATGGGACCGGGTACTGGTTGGGGACTGCATGGGTCGGGCCGGCGGGGGCTAATCGCGTTCGCGGCTTGTGTCCTGGCGCTGTGCGTGTATGCGGGGGCGGCTCGCGCGGATGTCATCGTCAACACGCCATCCGACTCACCCAGTGCCGGCCAATGCTCGCTGCGCGAGGCGATCGCCTACGCCGACGGGAGCGCTGAGCCGGCGTGCGCAGCGGGACTGGCCTCGGGTACCACCACGATCAATCTGCCCTCGGGGACCTACACGCTGAGCGGCAGCGGGCTCTCGATCACCGCGAACACGACGATCGTCGGACAGGGCGCCTCGAGCGCGACGATCAGCGGTGGCAACAGCGTCCAGGTGTTCAACATCGCCAGCAACGTCCAGGTCTCGATGAGCCGGGTGACCATCACGGGCGGGCTGTCGGGCGTGCCCTCGACTGGCTGCTCGGGAACGTTTCCGCGTAGCTGCCCGAAGGAGAACGGCAACAACGGCGGCGGGATTGTCAACGCCGGGGTGCTCACCCTGGACCACACCGTGGTGACGGGTAACAACGCCTCCGCGGGAACGCTCCCCTTCAACGGCTTCTTCCTCGCCTGCACCTTCTTTATGGGGACCATCAGTTGTCCCGCCGAGGCGGGACAGGACGCAGGGAACGGCGGCTGGGCGGGCGGCATCGACAACTCCGGCACGCTGACGATCACCAACTCCACCATCAGCAACAACAACGCCGGTACGGGCGGTGACGGGAGCAGTGGGGAAAGCGGTACCGGATCTGACGTGAGCGCCGGCCAGGACGGTGGGACCGGCGGGGTTGGCGGCTCTGCCGGCGGCGTCTTCAACGAGAGCACGGGACACCTGACGATCACCGACTCCACGCTCAGCGGTAACTCTGCCGGGCGAGGTGGCAACGCCGGCGCGGGGAGTAGCGCGAGCGAGAACAACGAGCCCGGAGGGAGTGCCGGATTCGCCGAGTGGGGTGGAAACGGTGGCGGTATCTACAACCAGGGGACGATGACGGTTACCGACTCCACGCTCAGCGGCAACCAGAGCGGGCGGGGCGGCAACGGCGCGAACGGCGGTGCGGGCATGGGCAGCGGCCAGCCGAGCGGTTCCGGCGAAGCGTCGTCGTTCGCAGGGTCAGGCGGGGCGATCTTCACCGTCGCCAGTCAGACGGCCGCCTTCACCGATGACTCCTTCACCGCCAACGGTGCATCGGCGGGCGGAACTGGCGGGACTGCACCCGGGTCGCCCGGCAACGGCGGCGCCATCTACCAAGGCGGGCTTGGGCTCGTGCAGCTGAGTTTCGCGACCATTGCGGCCAACACGGCGGCCGGCAACGTCGGCGGGGTCGATGACGCGGGAGCGGGCAGCGTCACTGAGGCAAGCTCGATCCTCGCCGCCAACACTGGGTCGCCGGCCGAGAACTGCAGCACCGGCTCCATCACCGACCTGGGCGGCAACCTCGTCTCCGGCGACAACTCCTGTCCGGGCCGCAACGCGACCCCCGGTCTCGGGCCACTGGCGAACAACGGCGGGCCCACGCAGACGATGGCCCTGCTGCCCGGAAGCGCCGCCATCGACGCCGTCCCCACCAACGCCTGTCCCGTCGCCACCGACCAGCGGGGCGTCGCCCGCCCCGAGGGCGTCGCATGCGACGCCGGGGCCTACGAGGTCGCCGCGCCCAACGTCGCGGCCGTCCAGGCCACATCGACCTCCCCCACCACTGGGACGGTCAATGCCACGATCAACCCCAACCTGACCCCACAAGACACGTTGGTGACCGTCCGCTATGGGCAGACGGCCGCCTACGGGTCGAGCACCGCGCCCCAGGACATCGGAGCCGGCGGCACGCCGGTCTCGTTCAGCGCCAATCTGGGCGGGCTCTCCCCCGGGACCACCTACCACTTCGACATCGTGGCGGTCAACGGCGACGGCACGACTGTCAGCCCGGACGCGACGTTCACGACGATCCGGGCCACCGCCCTGTCGATCAGCAAGAGCTCGGCCACAGGGCCACAGCTGACGCTCACCCTCGCCTGTAACGGCGGCACGTCGGGCAGTCGGTGCTCCGGACCGATCGCGCTGACCTCGAAGGTGACCTCGCAGGGCAAGTCGCTCGTGGCGGTGTCGGCCTCGGCGGCGCAGGCCAAACCCAAGCCCAAGCCGAAGAAGGGCGGCGCGCCCAAGAAGGTGACCAAGACGATGGTGGTCGGCAAGGGAGCCTTCTCAGTGGCGACCGGTCACACCGCCACGGTCCGGCTGAAGCTCAACGCGACCGGAATGAAGCTGCTGTCGCGCTTCTACAAGCTGCCGACGAAGGTGTCCCTTGGCGGCAGCGCCCCGGCGTCCAAGAACGTGACGTTCAGCTACGCGCGGCTCCACGTCGTGCCCGCGTACCAGTGGGCGTTCAGCAAGACGTTCGCGTTCGCGACGCAGCTGGCGCTGTCCGGCCTGCCGCGCAAGTCGCACGTCGCGGTGGTATGCCGCGGAGGTGGGTGCCCGTTCAGCAAGAAGGCGGTCGCCATGCCGAAGAAGGGCAAGCTTGACGTGGCCCCGGTGCTCAAGCAGCGTCATCTCTCCGTTGGGTCAACCGTCGACCTTCAGATCACCGCCACCAACACCGTCGGCGAGGTAGTGCGCTTCACGGTCCTTTCGGGCAAGCTGCCCAAGGAATCGTTCCTGTGCATGCCGCCCGGGACCCGGACGCCCGCCGCCTGCACCTCTTAGCCGGAGCGGCGCCGGCAACATCCAGCGGCGTTCTGCGGCGCTACTTGCTCAGCGGCGGGTTGAACCGGTTGAACTCGGCGGCCATCTCGTCCGGCATGAGCACGCCCTTCTTGTCCTTGTCAGGGTGGGCGGCCCACCGCTGGAGCACTTGGGCGGCGGCGCGGTTACCGACCGCGCGCTGAAGGGCGAGGGCGCCTGCCGTCGACGGATGGCGCGCGATCGGAGCGTCGGGGCGCGGGCTCGCTGCCGGCTTGGTGCCCGGGGTCTCTGTGCGCGTACGCTCGGCCATGTGGCAATCCTAGACCCAGAGGACTTCCGTGGCGACTACGAGCAGCTCGCCGCGGTGATGCGCGCGTCATGGGCCGACACCCCGAACGCCTCCTACCTGTACACGCCCGAGCTTCTCGCCGACTGCTTCCGCTATCCCGGCGCCGAGTTCGGGCTGGCGCCGGCGGTCTACGAGGGCTCGGAGCTGATCGCCTTCGCCGCCGGGCTGCCGCGGCAGGTCAGGGTCGCCGGCGCGACGCGGCGGATCCTCATCGCCACGTTCGTCACCGTCGCGGCAGCCCATAAGGCGTCCGGGTGTGGCACGGCGGTCTGGAGCGAGCTCATGCGCCGCTCGGCCGCGGCCGGATACGACGGCGTGGTCACGTACTGCGCTGCCGGCCAGACGATGCAACGCATCGTGGAGCGGTGCTGCCGGGTCCTGGAGTTCCCACACGTACCTCTCAAGTCGTTCTCGTACCTGGTGCGAGCGATGCCCGCCAGCGCGGATGCCGCCCCCGATGTCGGCACTCACCCGGCCGCGCGCGCGCTCGTGGAGGCCGGTGCCGAATACCGACGCGCGCCAGGGCAGGACACCGAGTCGCTGCACCGGGTATGGAGCGTGCCGGAGGCCGAGTGGCAGCTATCCCGGCTCGGGGCGGTCGCCGTCACCGGCGGCGGCGCGGTCCTCAGCGGGACCGTCTCGGCCGTCGACGACGCCGTGCGAACGCGCTGCCTGATCGTCGGGGACATCCTGTGGGGGCAGCTCGAGGGGGCCGCCCGCCACATCCTGCTCGCCCAGTTGCTCGACCGCGCAGCCGGCGAGGGCGCGAGCTACGCGGTGGTCCCGCTGCTGGGCTACGCCGACCTGCGGCCGTTCCTGGCCGCGGGCTTTCTCCCCGCCCCTAACACGATGCACGCCAACCTCACGCTGTGGTCGGATCCGCGGGCGCACCCGCCTGAGAGTTTTTACCTGGACGTGATCTGACGGGTACAGTGCGCTCCCATGGCGCGCGTCGTTGATGTTCCGCTCAACACGGCCATCGCCGACCTCGACGAGGCGTTGCGCACGCTGCTCAAGCGCGAGCTTGACAAGCACGGGTTCGAGGGCGTGGAGATCGCGTTCGACGCTCCCTCGAAGGAGTGGTCGGGCAAGCTCACCGGGCCAACGGTGAACCTCTTCCTGTATGACATGCGCGAGGCGCTTGACCGCGCCGCGGCCACACCATCGGAGCGCCGGACCAACGGCGTGGCGATCGTCTCCGACCCTCCGCTGCAACTCGAGTTGACCTACGCGGTCACCGCGTGGACGAAGGCGGTGGAGGACGAGCACCGCCTGCTCTCGCAGGTGCTGGCCGTCCTCTACTCCTACTCTGACGTCCCCTCCGACGTGATCGCGGAGAACGCCGGCACGACCCTGGCCCGCGCCGAGACGTCGGTCGGGCGGCCACGGGAGGAGAAGGCTGACTTCTGGACGTCGGTGGGTGGGCAGTACAAGGCATCGATCGACTACGTGGTGCAGATCGTCGTCGAGTCCGGCGCCACCTTCGTCCGAGGGCCCGAGGTCCGCACCACCACGATCCGCACCCTTCGGTCTGACGGGTCGAGGGCCTCGACGCTCGAGGAACTGCACCGCATCTCCGGCACCGTTGCCACCGAGGACGGTAGGCCGCTTCAGGGCGCGTGGATCGCCCTGCCCGATGCCGGCCGCTGGGCCGCATCGGACCACGACGGGCGCTTCACGTTCGCGCGCGTCGCGGCCGGCAAGCACCAGGTGCTGGCGCGAACCGCCGACGGGCATGAGGCCAAGGCGACGGTCACGGTTCCCGGCGCCGGGTGCGACCTCATCGCAGCGGCGCCGCGCAAGCGCTCCGGCCGGACCTGAGCCGGCTGACCCCGTGCCCCTTTGGGCTGCCCATTCGGGCAGCCCAAACGCCCCGGCCGCCCTTAAGGCTTCCCGACGTGGGCGCCGCCAATGCTTAGGATTGGAGTCCGACTGTGCTGTAAGGCAATGGGGATGGGGACCGACCTTTGGAGATACCTGCGCTTGGGGGCGGCCACGTGTGGCGGGCGCCCACTTCGGGCGACGCCCCTTACAGGCCCAACCCGCTCAACGTCATCGCTAGCTCTCAAGGAGTGACATGCCCACGTACCTGACTCCGGGTGTCTACGTCGAGGAAGTCTCGTCGGGGAACAAGCCCATCGAAGGCGTCGCGACCGCCGTGGCCGCGTTCGTCGGGCTGCTGCCCGGCGGACCCATCAACAAGCCGATGCGGATCTCGAACTGGACCCAGTTCTCCAACATCTACACCGATCCGCAGCATCCGGAGAACGGTCCGTTCATGGAGGGCTCCTACACCGCTCACGCCGTGTACGGCTACTTCCAGAACGGTGGCTCTATCGCGTGGATCATCCGTGTCGGGTCAGAGCGCGGGACGCCGGCCGCCCAGGCCGCCTTGCCCGCCGCCACCGATAAGGACGTAGAGGCGCTGAGAATCGTGGCCCTCACCGCCGGCAGCGAGCCGGTCAAGGTCGAGATCTCCGAGGAACCGGCCCAGGAGGGCAAGGACGGCAGCGACCAGACCTACAAGGTCGTGGTGTCCTCGGGAACGGAGAGCGAGGAGTACGAGGGCGTCTCGATGAAGAAGGGCCGCAACTACGTGGCCACGAAGATCAACGCCGCCTCCAAACTGATCAAGATCGAGGAGACCGGCGCCGCGCTCCCCGATGTGCGTGTGGCCGCGGGCAGCTACACGCTGTCCGTGCCCTCGGTAGCCGTGGACAAGGTCAAGGCCGCCGACTTCGAAGGCGACGTGGCCACCCGGCGCGGCATGGGCAACGCCTCCGCGCTTGACGAGGTCACGATGCTCATCATGCCGGACGTCGTCGCCCTCAACGGCGACGGCGCCGAGATGCGCGACCTCCAGGGCAAGATGATCGCCCACGCCGAACTGATGGGCGACCGCATGGCGATCCTGGACACCCCGGACGGCCTCATCGCCCAGGACGTACTGGAGTGGCGCATGAACACCGCCGGCTATGACTCCAAGATGGCCGCCCTCTACTGGCCCTGGATCGAGGTGATGGACCCGCTCACTGGCCGGCCGATGCGGGTTCCGCCGTCCGGTCACGTGGCCGGCGTATGGGCCCGGACCGACGAGGAGCGCGGGGTCCACAAGGCTCCGGCGAACGAGGTCATCCGCGGGGCCAACGGCCTGGCCTTCCAGATCACGCACGCCGAGCAGGGTGAGCTCAACCGCAACGGCATCAACTGCATCCGGGCCTTCCCGGGACGCGGGATCAGGATCTGGGGCGCCCGCACGCTCTCCAGCGATCCGGAGTGGCGCTACATCAACGTGCGCCGGCTGTTCAACTTCATCGCCGAGTCGATCATGAGCGGCACGCAATGGAGCGTGTTCGAGCCCAACGACGAGCGGCTGTGGGGCAAGCTGGCCACGAACGTCGGGAGTTTCCTGAGCCGCGTGCACCGTAGTGGCGCGCTCTCCGGCGCATCGCCGCAAGAGGCGTACTTCGTCAAATGCGACGCGGAGACCAATCCTCCCGAGATCGTGGAGGCCGGTCAGGTCGTCTGTGAGATCGGAGTCGCCCCGGTCAAGCCCGCTGAGTTCGTGATCTTCCGACTCAGCCAATTCACTGGCGGCGGCGGAGCCGAAGTCGCAGAGTGACGTCCTAGTACCAGCCACGAAAGGAACAGATCATGGGCGCAGACCTGCCTCCCGTTCAGACAGTCACCCACATCACCGTCGATATCCAGGCCTCGTCGCCGATCGCCAGCCAGGACGACATGGCGAAGCTGCTCTTCAGCTCGTGCAGTCCGCCGGACTGGTCGATCGAGGCTCCGAAGCACATCTTCCACGGCGACAAGGGCCAACCGGAGACCATCATCTCCTCGGTCCAGAATCCCGCCTACGGGACGATGACCCTCACCCAGGGGTGGGATCCGGGCAACGTGCTCGTCAAGTGGATGAACATGATCTCCGACGCGTCGAAGGCGATCACTGACAAGAAGGCCGCCGTGACCGTGGTCTTCATGGACAGCACCAGTCAGCCTCTGTTTCAGTGGGTCGGCACCGGAGCCCTTCTCACCGGGCTCAGCCACTCGCCGTCAGACGCCAGCTCCAACGGCGTGTTGACGATCACCGCGACCATCGACGCCGACAAGTGGGCGTTGTGCGGACCGGGCAGTAGTGATCCGCTCGTTTGATGCAGACGGAGATCGAGTTCACGCTACCTCGAGGGATCGTCGACGACAGCGGTGAGATTCATCGGGTCGGCACGATGCGCCTCGCGACGGCTCGCGATGAGATCGAGCCGCTGCGTGAACTCGAGGTCCGACAGAACAGCGCCTATCTGACGGTGCTGCTGTTGGCCAGGACGGTGAATCGCATCGGTGACATCACGGAGGTGACACCGGCCGTGGTGGAGAACCTCTACGCCGCGGACTTCGATCACCTCCAACGCTTGTACGAACGGTTCAACAGTGACGGTGAGGCGGTCGGAGTCGTGACCTGCCCCGAGTGCTCGCACCGGTTCGAGGTCGACCTCACGGACATAGAGGACGGGCGCCTGGGGGAATGACGCGGCCGTCTTCGGAGCAACTGCTGTCGGAGGCGGCCGAACTGGCCTACCACTTCCACTGGCAACTGGACGCCATCCTCGACCTGGAGCACGCCGACCGGCGCCGCTTCCTGGCCGAGGCACATGCACTCACGCAGACCCCGGAGATCGGAAGCTGAATGGAAGACGCCGGCACAGGTGCAGGGCACCGGGCACCGCCATCAGTGCTTCGCCGCTTGGCGCTGGGGGAGCGCATCGCCGCGCGGGCGGTCTCGCACGCCCGTGTCGCTGACGCGGTCCTCCGCCGCCGCACACCGAAGCTTCTGAGCGCCGCCACGCGCATTGCTCCGCCGACGGAGGTCCACGGGCTCGCCACGCCGTGGGTGACCTCACCGGCGCCGGCGATCCCAGCCGAGCGGGACGCGGTCAGATGGATTCCGGAGATGCCCGCGGCGCCTGGAGCTCCCGCGCCCACCGCGCTGGGCGAACCGCAGGCCCTGAGCGAGGAAGCGTCGACCTTCCGCTCGCTGATGAAGCAACGCTACGACATGCCCGATGAGACGTTCGACGCGTTGTTCGGTGGCAATACCCCGGTGTACCGCGGATTCATGCCGACGATCCCGGCGGCGCCGGAGCCGACGGAGGACGCGGACGGACCCGCGGATGGGCCCTCCCCGACCGACCCCGCAGCCGTCGCGGCCGGCTCGCCGCCCGCATCCCCTCCGGCGCGCTCGCCCACCCCCTCTCAGCCCGGTCCCCGCGGCGCGCAGATCCTGGAGGGCGCTCGCGGCAGCGAGCCTCCGGGACCACCGCGGCCCCGCGCACCGGGCCGGGCCGGCAAGCGTCTGAGCACGCGGCCGCCCGGGACACCAACGCCGCCCGCAGCTCCGGCAACCTCCCCACCCGCTTCAGATGCGGCGCGCGACGCCTCGGGGGCTGCGGCGGCGCCGTCGGGAGCGCCGCCCCCGCAGACAGCGTCAACGACAGGGTCGCCACGCGCCCCCTCGCCCCCGCCCCCGACAGGCAGTGCGCTGCGCGGACCAACGGTGACGCCCACGCCGCTGTCGCCCGCGCCGCCACCAGCGCCCCCCGCGCCGCCGGTGCCTGCTGCGCCGTCAGCGGCCACTTCGGCTGCATCCCAGCCCCCCGCCCCCGTCCCCGCGCCCTCGGAGACGGCCACGCCCGCGCCCGCCGTTACGCCGCCCGCCGCCTTTACGCCGCCCCCCGCCACGCCGCCCGCCGCCTTTGCGCCGCCCTCCGCCACGCCGCCCGCCGCCACCGCGTCGACGCCCCCATCGCCGCCACCGCCTCCCGCGCCCGTGTCAGCACCGTCTCCGTCGTCCGCTTCCGAGGCGAGTCTCCAGCGCTCAGCCGACGCGGGGGCTTCGCGTAATGCCCCGCCGCCGGCTGCATCTTCGGCGAGCCCCGGCCCGATGACGCCAGTCAGCTCGGCGAGCCCGCCCGGCGGACCCACCCCGCCAGCGCCACCGTCACCGACCACCGGGTCCGAACCCCCGCCATCGGCTGCACTGGTCCCGGCGTCGGGCCCGCAACGACTGTCGCGACAGCCCACCGAGACGGCGCGGCCCACCCCGGCAGCGCGTCCGCGTATCGAGCGCGCGGGACGGCGAGCCCAGGCGCCGGCCGCACCCGCCGCGGCGGCCCCGGCCCGCCCGGCGGCCACCCAGCCTGTGACGACGCCCGCTTCCGCGACGTCGCCGCCCAGACGTTCGCTGGCGCGGCGCATCGCCAACGTGTTCCGTAGCCGTCCGGCCACCGAGGCGCCGCGTGTCGCCACGCCGCCTGTCGTGATCTCAGCTCCGCGTTCCCAGCCAACCGAGGCGCCGGCCCGCTCCGAGGTGGTGCGGCCGCCGGTGGCGCTCGCCGCGTCCACATCCGTCAGTCCGCCCGCCGACCTGCCCGCAGCGGGCGCGACTGTCGCGCCGTCGCCCGCCCCCTCCGCCCTCTCCCCGTCCCTTCAGTCCGCCCCGTCGTCACCATCCGCGATGTCGGCACCATCCGCCCCTCGGGCACCGTCCGCTCCCCGGGCACCATCCGCGCCGCCGGCCGATCGGCCGATGCTGACGCCGACCCCGCAGGCCGCGGCGCGGGACGTCGCGGGCCGTCCTACCCGCCCGGCACCGGTCAAGCTCTCCCGGCCCCTAGCCCGCGCTTCCGTGGCCGGAGCGGCCGCGTCCCCGTCGTCTCCGGTGACGCCGCGCGCCGCGATCAGCCGCGCGCCAATCAGCCGGCCGCCCTCGGTGCCCGCGACCCACCGCGCCTCAATGACCCTGGCGCCCCGCGCCGCGCCGCGCTCTGCTCAGACCCCCGGCACGGGTCATGCCCCGCGCTCGCGGCCGAGCCTCGCGCGCCGGATCGGCTCCGCGATCGGGATGCGCCCGAGGCCGCAGCCCACGCCGAGGCCGCAGTCCACGCCGAGCCCGCCCATCGCCGCCACTCCGGGTCCAGCCGCAACGCCGCCGGGCCCGGCGGGCGCGCCGGTCCCTTCTTCCCGGCCCCGCACGCCGGTCATGCTCGCCCGCAGCACGCGCGCTGGCGCCACTCGCCGCGCGGCGCGCCCCTCCCACGCGTCGGCGGGCCCCTCCCGCGCGTCGGCGCGCCCGGCCACCACACCGATCACGGACGGCGGTTCCGGGCCGCCGGCCCCGGCATCGTCAGCTCCTGGGTCGCCCCTACCCGCCGGCCCGGCCGCCGCAGCGCCGCCGCCGTCCGCGGCAACTGCCGCGCACGCCGCGCCCGTGCCCTCGGCGGCCGCCCAGACGCTTTCACGGCTCCTCACGCCCGGCGCCGCCACGGCGCCCAGGCCGGCTCGCAGCGCTCCGCAGCGACTCGCCCGGGCGCCGCAAGCCGCGCGACCGAGTACCGCTGCCCCAGTCCGCACGCTGGCACGCGCCGTCCCCGGCGCGGACGCGGCGGGCAGCGCCGCGGGCAGCGGAGGAGGAGCAGCGGCGCACCCGTCAGGCGGTGGTGGCGGCGCCGGCCACAACTCAGACGAGAACTTCAACGAGCTGCTGCGGCGCGTGCGCGAGGAGCAGGAACAACTCGGCCAGCTCATCAACCACCCCTTCTAGCCCATGACCGCATTCGTCCACTACGTCGTCCTCGAGGTGCCCAACATCAGCGCCAACACGTCCTTCATGGGCATCTTCAAGGGCATGGAGGGGCTGGAGGTCTGGTACGACGTGCTCGAGTACGCCGAGGGTGGCAACAACGACTTCGTGCACCGGCTGCCGGGGCGGATGCGCTATCCCAATCTCCGGCTCTCGTGGGGTCTGGTGAGCGACGAGGACCTGCTCAAGTGGTTCATGGCCACTCACACCAAAGCGCAGACCCAGGAGATCACCGTGACTCTCACCGCGGCCAAGGGCGACATGTCACGTGACGTGAGGAAGTTCACCTTCGCCGACGCGTATCCCGTCCACTGGTCCGGTCCCGTGCTGCATTCCAACGCGGCCGATCCGGAGACGTGGGGGGAAACGCTGGAGATCGCCCACTCGGGACTGAAGCTGGGGCCCTGACGTGCCCGTCCCGCAAGGCTTCCAGAACGCCAAGCTCCAGATCGAGGGCGGCGACACGATCACGTGCGCGTTCAATCCGGAGACGTACACGATCTCCAAGACCAACGTCTGGACCTACAAGCCCAACCAGAGCAAGGACTGGCCCGATCCGGAGTTCGGCGGCGGTCTGCCGATGACCTACAAGCTGTCGCTGCTGCTCGACACGTCGCTTCAGGGTTCTGACCAGACCATCAAGGACCAGGCCAACGCGCTGATGAAGGCGATGCACGGAGGGGGCAGCGCTCCCAAGTTCGTCACCTTCAGCTGGGGCTCCACCAAGCTCCCTAAGGCGGCGCCGCTCTCGATCTCCATCCAGTACGCGCTGTTCGCGCCCAACGGTGACCCGATGCGCGCGTTCGTGGACCTCGAGCTCGCCCAGGCCGAGGACACATCGCCCGCGGGGCAGGCGCAGAACCCCACCACCCGCGGCACCGCCGGGCTGCGCTCGCACATCGTTCAGGACGGCGACTCGCTGCACTCGATCGCCTACGAGTCCTACGGCGACGCCACCCGGTGGCGTCCGATCGCCGAGGCCAACGACATCGACAACCCGCTCGCGCTGCGTCGCGGGAGCTCCCTGACCATCCCGAGGCTCGACACGTGAGCGTCACCTCCGATCGCAACGTCGCGCTGTATTCGATCCTGGTTGACGGCGCCGAGTTGCCCGAGGACCTGGGCAAGCGGATCCGCGAGGTACGGATCCTCAGCTACCTGCGGCTGCCCGACATGTGCACGCTCTCGATCGTCTACCAGAAGGGCAAGGAGGGCGAGGACCAGCCGATCGACTCCCACCCCTTCGACATCGGCAAGTCCCTGGAGGTCAAGCTGGGCGCGCGCGACCAGCTCACCACCACGAGCCTGTTCAAGGGCCAGGTCGTGTCACAGGAGCTCAACTTCGGCGCCGGCGGGGTGGAATTGATGGTGCGGGGCTTTGACCGCTCGCACATCCTCATCCGCGCGCGCAAGGTCCGCACCTTCCAGAACCAGACGACGAGCGACATCGTCTCCAAGGTCCTCGGCGAGGCGGGGTTCAGCGCTCAGTGCGACAGCAGCGGCGATCCCCACGAGTTCATGGCGCAGGACAACGAGACCGACTGGGACTTCATCTGGCGCCTGGCTGAGCGGGTCGGCTTCGAGTTCGTCGTGCAGGACACCAATGCGTACTTCCGCAAGCCCACCGCCGACAACCCGATCGCGCTGCAGTGGCCCCAGACCCTGCGCTCGTTCAGCCCGCGCGTAACGGCCACCCAACAGGCCCAGCAGGTGACGCTGTCGGCATTCGATCCCAAGGCCAAGCAGGCGATCGACGTCAGCGCCTCGAGCCCCAACCAGGTGGCACGGATCGGGGTGGAGCGCTCCTCGGTGGCCGGCGCGTTCGACGGCGCGGACATCCATATCGCCACCGAGCCGGTCATGAGCCAGAGCGAGGGCCAGGGCGTGGCCCAGGCGCTGCTGGACAACCTCGCCAACGGCTACATCGCCGCGGAGGGCGTGAGCGACGGGAACCCCAACATCCGCGCGGGGACGTGCGTGCAGGTGAGCGGCCTGGGCCAGAAGTTCAGCGGCCTCTATCGCGTCGCCGCCGCCACCCACATCCTGCGTGGCGGCGCCACCTATGAGACCCACTTCGCCAACTCGCCGGCACACACACTGCTGGGCTCTGTGGGCGGTGACCGCGCGAGCGGCAGCGGTGGACCGGTGTTCGGTGCCCAACTCGTCGTCGGCCTCGTGACCAACAACGACGACCCGGACAACATGGGGCGGGTGCGGGTCCAGTATCCCTCGCTGGGGCCCGACGCGGAGGGTGGGTGGGCCTCCATCGCATCGGTGAGCGCAGGCAACGCGCGCGGGGTGATGATGCTGCCGGTCGTTGGCGAGGAGGTGCTGGTCGGCTTCGAGCATGGCGACACCCGGCGACCGTACGTCCTGGGCTCCCTGTTCAACGGCACCGACCTGCCCGGCGACGATCTCACGCAGAACCAGGACGGCTCGTTCGCCTTGCTCTCCGATCAGAAGATCGTCGCCACCGCCAAGGATGCGATGGACCTCACGACCAAGCAATCGCTGACGGTCAGCGCGGATCAGAACATCTCCGAGACGGCACAGCAGAGCTACACGATCGAGAGCCAGCAGGGCGACATCAGCATCAAGGCCGACATGGGCAACGTCACGATCGAGGGCACTCAGTCGGTGACGATCAAGTGCGGCGGATCCTCGATCCAGATCGGCCCCAGCGGCGTCACCGTCAGCGGCCCGATGATCAGCCTGGGATGACGATGCGATGGCTGACCTGATCGGATCCGGGCTTTCCTTCCCACTCCAGGCCGACCAGCGTGGCGTCCTGGCACTGGCCCACGGGGTGACCGACATCGAGCAGGCGATCAGGTTGATCCTCGGCACGGCGCCGGGCGAGCGCCCCATGCGGCCCGAGTTCGGCTGCACGGTCCACGACTTCATCTTCGACACGATCGACGCCGAGCTCATCGGTCACATGGAGTCGGCCATCCACGGCGCGCTCTCGCGGTGGGAGCCCCGGATCGAGGTCATCAGCCTGGACTTCGACCTCGGCGAAACCGAGAGCGGCGCGCTGCTGATCACCATCACCTACAAGGTGCTGGCCACCAGCCGGCTCTACAACCTCGTCTATCCCTTCTACGTCATCCCGGCCGAGGAGACCGCGTGACGCTCGCGTCCGTCCGCCTGGACGACCGCGACCACCGCGCGCTGGTGGCCGAGGCGCGGCGGCGCGTGGCGATCCTGTGTCCGGAGCTGGCGGTCAACGGCGCCGCCGATCCCACCGCCGCCCTCATCGAGTTGTTCACCTGGATGACGGGGCTCGCGGTCGAGCGGCTGGGCATGGTGCCCGACAAGCTCCATGTCGCGCTTCTGGATCTCCTCGGTATCGAGCTCGACGGTCCCGCGGCCGCCCACGCCGAGTTGCGGCTGCGCCTCAGCGCTCCCCCCGCCGACCCACTCGAGATCCGAGCCGGCACGGAGGCGGGAACACTGCGCACGGCCACGCAGGAATCGATCGTGTTCGGCATCTCCGAGCGGTTCATCATTCCGCCGCTCCTACCGGCCGCCTACCTGGTCCAGCGCGCGGGCGCGGCCAAGGAGATCGGCGTCGCCGACGGCGTGGCCTATCCCACCGGGCCCGACCAGATCCCGTTCAGCCGCCAGCCGCAGATCGGGGACGCGCTGTACCTCGGGTTCGAGGAGAGCCTGTCGCGGCTGCTCATGCGCGTCTCGATGGAGGCCTCGATGGCCCGCGGCGCCGGCGTCAAGCCCGACGACCCGCCGCTGCGCTGGGAGGTGAGCCTGGGCGACGGCAGCTGGGCCGAGGTCGACATCCTCGAGGACCTCACCGGCGGCTTCAACTACGGCTCGGGCACGGTGGAGGTCCAGTGCCCGCGAGGGTCTGGCACGGAGGCGATCGCCGGGCGGCGCCTGTTCTGGTTGCGCTGCCGGATCGCCGAGACCACGCGCATCGCGGGCGAGGCCGCCGTCTTCACCCAGGCACCCGAGATCTACCAGATCACGGCCGCCCCGACCGGGGCGCTCCTCCCGGCCGAGCACTCCACCCTCGAGACCGAGGAGACGATCGGCGTCAGCGACGGAACCCCCGGCCAGACGTTCGCCACCCGCTTCGCGCCCGTCCTCGCCCTGACTCCCGCCGAGACCCTCGAGGTCAAGACCGGCGACGGGGAATGGGAGCCGTGGGAGCAGGTCGACTCCTTCGCCGGGTCGGGGGTGGGCGACCGCCACTTCGGGATCGATCTCGTGCACGGGCAGATCCGCCTCGGGCCCGAGCTGCGCGACGCCGAGGGCGGGGTGACGATGCATGGCGCCATCCCCGCCAAGGGCGCGATCCTGCGGATGTGCCGTTACCGCCACGGCGGAGGCCGAACCGGCAACGTGGACGCCGGCACCATCTCCGTGCTGCGCAGCGCCATCCCGGGCGTCGCCTCGGTGACCAATCCCCGGCCCGCGCTGGGGGGTGTGGACCCGGAGTCCTTGGAGTCCGCCCGTCAGCGATCCGCGCTGCAGATCCGCACCCGCTACCGCGCGGTGACCGCGGAGGACTACGAGTTCCTGGCCACCGAGGCGACGCCGCGCGTGGCCCGGGCGCTGCGCGTCGTCGACGACCAGCCCGGCGTGACGTTGAGGATCCTGCCCCGCGTGGATCCCGCGGACCGCAAGCTCACCTTCGAGGAACTCACCCCCGACGAGCTCCTGCTGGAGGAGATCCAGCGCTACCTGGATGCGCGCAAGCTGCCGGGGACCCCGGTGCGGCTGCTCCCGATGCGCTTCCGCGCAGTCTCCGTCGTCGTCAATCTTCAGGTGACCCCGCGGGCCGACTCCCAGCGCATCGAGCGCCACGTGCGCGACCAGCTCTACACCTATCTGAACCCGATGATCGGGGGCAGCCCCGGGGCGGTCGGGAGCGGGTGGCCCCCGGGACGCTCGCTCAACCAGGGGGAGCTCTACGCGATCATGCACGCCTTCGACGCGGTCGAGAGCGTGAAGATTCTGCGCCTGTATGAGATGGACATCGCGACCGGGGAGCAGGGATCAAAGGCCGCTGGGCGGCAGGTCCTGATCGAGCCCGACGAGGTGGTGGTGTCCGGCGAGCACGTCGTGCGCGTCGCGCGTCGCGAGGAGTAGTGCGCCATTAACTCGTGCACCGGGGCTGCCGGGGCCATATGATGCACGTGCTGGAGCGCCGGACCGGGACCAAAGCCAGAAACAGAGGTGGGGCGATGCGGGTATTCGTCGTCTTCAGGGACACGATCTACGTGAGTGGGCTGCGTACGACGTTGTCGTTGGCCGCCGGCGTGGAAGCCGTCGACCATGCGCCGTCGATCGCGCTGGCCTGGGAGTGCGAGGCCCTGGCCGAGGCCGACGTCGTGGTGCTCGACTCAGATCTCGGCGGCGCCATGGCCTTCGTCCAGGAGATCGCCGTCCAGACCGGCGCCCGGGTGCTGTTGTGCATGCACGAGACGAGCACCGCCGATGTCCTGGATGCGATCGGCTCAGGCGTCGGCGGCGCACTCGCGCGCGATCAGCTCACGCCCGACACCCTGCTGGCTGCGGTCAACGCGGTGGCCGCCGGGATCTTCGCCTTTGACGCCAGTGCCCTGCGCACCCTCAGCGGCGCGGTGATGCCGATCGCCCAGCGCGACCGGCCCGCGGCGCCGAGCGGAGGATTCGCGCCTCGCGAGCAGATGGTGCTCAGCCTGGTCGCCGCCGGCCTCTCAAACCGGGAGATCGCCGAGCGGCTCTCCTACAGCGAGCGCACGATCAAGACGATCCTGCACGACATCGTCATTCGGCTGGGCGTCAAGAGCCGCTCGCAGGCGGTGGCGATGGCGGTGCGCGAGCGCATCATCTGAAAGTCCGTTAATTCCCTGGACAGCTGCTCTACGATTGAGTCGCAAATCACACCGGGGGTACGGAACAGATGGAAAGCTCGTTCATCACTGGCAGCAACGCGGCGACAGTCGCCACGGCGCCCGCAGATAAGGACGTACGTAAGCGCTGGCTGCTGCTCGCCTTAGCGCTGGTGGTCGGGCTTGTGGCAGCCTTCGCCATCGGGTCCGCGGTCAAGAAGACGTCGGCGCCCGCGCCCACTGGATCGCTGGCCCAGTCCGGCTCAGTGAGCGCACAGCACGCTGCCATCACGCCGCTGACGAGCGCCGGCGCCATCCCCGCGATGCACGCGCCGCCCCCGAAGCCGAAGGCCAAGCCGAAGACGACCCCCACCAACACGTCAGCGGGGTCGAGCAGCAGCTCCTCGGTGGCGAGCACGTCGGTGTCCTCAGCGCCGACCCAGAGCTCGGCTCCCGCGCAGAGCTCCGCACCGGCCCAGACCTCGACGCCGACCCAATCGGGCGGCGGCGGCGGTGGCGGATCCACGTCGTCGGGAACGACGGGCGTCTCTCACGGCGGCGGCGGCGGCGCGGGCTGATCACCGGCCCTGGCCGCGCGCGACCACAGGCGCGGCCGCTCCGTCAGCCGATCGTGTAGCCCGCAGGACCACAGGCGCGGCCGCTCCGTCAGCCGATCGTGTAGCCCGCCTGTTGGAGCTGCCGGAACCCGGCGTTGAGCGCCGTCTGGGCCTTGCTGATCGCCGCGCCCGCCGTCGCGTAGGCCTTCTTGTTGTTGTGGGCAGCCGCCGTGCTGAGCTCCCCGTAACCGGTGGCCAGCTGCCGCAGCGCGGCGACGATCGACGCGGTACCGGCGGCGCCCACCGGCCCGGGCTGGAGCTTGGCGGCCGCGGTGGCCGCCTGCTGGTAGGCACCGGCGAGCGTCTTGGCCGCAGCGGCCTGGGCCTTCTGGCTCTTCGCGCTCGCGAGCTGGCGACCGGCGCTGGTGCGAGTGCCGTTGAGCTTGCGCACGATCGTCGCCAGCGCCGAGGCGAACGTGGGGCTGGCGCCCAGGGGCAGGACCGCCGCCGAGGACTGCAGCGTCTTGAGCACTCCCTCGCAGGTGCTGTTGAACTCGGTGGCGCCGGCGGCCGGCAGCACGCATGCTGCGATCGCGGTTCCCTGCTGGGTGGGCAGCGCGTAGACGGACAGGGCGGTTGACGTCGAAGAGGGCACCACGTCGACGAAGCGCATGAAGGTGTTGGAGCCGAGCTTGACCGGCGCCCCCTGGGCGGCGCTCCCCAGCGATTGCGTGAAGCCGGTGGGCAACAGGTTCGAATCGACGGCCTTCGCGGTGCCGACCACGAGCGCGCCCTTGTCCGGCGACGTGGCGGGGCTGACCGTCGTCGGGCCGGCCAGCTTCAGCGCCGACGCCGCCGAGGGGACGGCGTTGGATGTCTGCCAGCCGGCGGGGAAGTGAAGCTTGAGCGAGCCACCGGTCCCGGCGGAGGCGACCTGGCTGAGCGCCGGCGCCTTGGGTGCCGCCTTGTGCGAGCTGGGCGCCACGAGGAAGCCGATGGCGGCACCGATCACGATGGCCACCGCGGCCAGGGCTGCGATCGGCCCGCGTCGCGCCTCGGACGTGGGGCGCGCGGCCGCGACCGGGGTGAGTACGGGCTCGGGGGTCGGGGTGGGCTCGGGTTCGGCGACCGGCTCTGGCTCCGCCGCGACTGGCTCGGGTTCGGGTTCCGGCTCGGGTTCTGGTTCGGGCTCCGGCACCGCGGCGACGGGCTCCGGTTCCGGCTCGGGCTCCGACACCGCGGCGACGGGCTCCGGCTCGGGTTCCGGCTCTGGAACGGGCTCCGGCTCCGTGATGGCGGGCTCCGGGGGCGGCGGGGGCACCGGCGCAATGGCAGCGGGCGCGTAGGTCACGAAGTCGGGGTCCTCGGCCACGGGCTCAGGTTCGGGCTCTGGCTCCGGCGCCGGCTCGACAAGCTCCGGCTCCGGCTCCGCCGCAACAGGCCCTGGCTCAGGCACCACAACGGGCTCTGGCTCGGGCACCACAGCGGGCGCCTCCGGCACCACGGCAGGCGGCTCCGGCCCCGCCGCAACACGCTCTGGCTCGGGCACCACAGCAGGCGGCTCCGGCTCGACCACGGGCGGTTCCGGCGCCACCACGGGCGGCTCCGGCTCGACCGCAGCCGGCTCGGGCTCGACCGGCGGCGGCTGGACCGGGGGCGGCGGCGCGACCTCGGCCGCGGGCGATGGGTCGTAGGTGACGAAATCGTCGGCGACGGCGGGGCTCGACGCCGGCGTCGGGGTGCGGATCGACGGCTGGCTCTCGAACGGCGCGGGCGTGAGCGGCACCGCGTTGCTCACCGCGATCTGGTCATCGAGCAGGCGGGCGCCGCGCCGCCAGAGCGGACCGAGCAGCCCGACGATGATGTCCTCCAGCGACTCCCACGCGTCCACGGCGTGGCGGGTGCGATGCTGCGGATCCTTGACCAGGAGCTTGTCGATCCACTCCGACAGCTTGGGGTCGACGTCCGGGCGGACCTCGACGGCCGAGGGGATCCGCTCGTTGACGTGGCGCATGAGGATGACCATCGGCGCCTCGGTGTCGTGGAAGGGCACATGGCCGACGACCAGCTCGTAGCTGAGCACGCCGACGGAGTAGAGGTCACTCCAGGGTCCGATGTCGCCGGCCATCGCCTGCTCGGGCGCCATGTAGGTGGGCGTGCCGACGGTCATCCCCGTCGCGGTCATGTACTGCGTCCCGGCGCGCTGGGTCGCCCGGGCGATCCCGAAGTCAGTGATCTTCACCCGTCCGTCGCCGGTCACCATGATGTTCTCGGGCTTGAGGTCGCGGTGGACGATCCCGCCGGCCTCCGCGTGGGCGAGGCCGGCCAGCACGCCCTCCAGGACCCCGGCGATCTGGGCCAGGGTGAGCCGCTTCATGTACGGCCGCATGGAGCCGCGCGGCACGTACTCCATCGCGATGTACGGCATCGTGGCGTGCTCGAAGTACTCGTACACGGTCACGATGTTGGGGTGGTTGAGCGAGCCGGCCATCCGCGACTCACGCAGGAACCGGTGCGCGTACTCGGCCGAGCCGGCGTGGAATCGACTCAGCTCCTTGAGCGCCACCTGCCGGTCCAGGTCGGGCTGGCGCGCCACGTAGACGACGGCCATGCCGCCTCGCCCGATCTCCCGCAGGATCTCGTAACGTCCGACGATCTGCGGTGTGTGCGCCGGGCCCCCCGGATCGCCGCCTGCCATGACGCTAGTTCCCGGGCCGGCCGCACGGGGCAGGGCAGGCGGGCGCGACGTCACGATCTCGCTGCCTCTTGCCTACATCGGTCACCGGCCGCCTCCGCGTTGTCCCCGTGAGCCCTTCGGACTCCCCAGGCAGCCATCATACCTGGGCATGTGCGGGCCTTTTGACCAGCGGCATGCGAGTCTGTGCAGACCCCCGATGACCGACCTGGCCGATCTCACTGCTGTGGACCTCGCCCGGGCCTACGAGGCCGGTGACTGCTCGCCGCCCGAAGCCCTCAAGGCGGTCCGCGCACGGATCGACCGCTGGGAGCCGACGATCAACGCGCTGTGGCACCGCGATGACACCGAGGCCGACCGCCAGGCCAGGGCGGCCGAGGATCGGTGGCGGGCCGGGGAGCCGCTCAGCCCGCTCGACGGCGTGCCGGTCACGCTCAAGGAGAACATCGCCACCGCCGGCGTGGCCTCCCCGCTCGGTTCCCAGGCCACCGTCCTCGCGCCGGCACCACGCGACGCCCCAGCCGCCGCACGGCTGAAGGAGGCCGGCGCGGTGCTGGTGGCCAAGACGACGATGCCCGACTTCGGGATGCTCACCTCGGGGGTGTCGACCAAGCACGGGACGACGCGGAGCCCCTGGAACCCGGAGTGGAACACCGGCGGCTCGAGCTCGGGCGCCGCCGCCGCCACGGTCGCCGGGTACGCGCCGATCAACATCGGCACCGACATCGGCGGCTCGGTGCGCCTGCCCGCCGCCTTCACGGGCGTGGTTGGGCACAAGGGGAGCTTCGGGCGCGTCCCGGTCAATCCGCCCTATTACGCCCGCGTCGTCGGCCCCCTGACCCGGACGGTCGCCGACGCGGCGCGGGCCATGGCGGTGCTCTCGCGGCCCGACGACGCCGACTTCATGAGCCTCCCGCCGCAGGACCTCGACTGGGAGAGCCTGGAGATGCGCGTGGCCGGGGCTCGGATCGCCGTAGCCACCGACGCCGGGGCGGGGATGGCCACCGACCCGGAGGTGGCGCGCGCGGTCGAGGCCGCGGCGACGACGCTGGGCGACGCCGGTGCCAGCATCGAGCGCATCGGACCGCTCATCAGCGACGCGATGCTGAGCGGCCTCGATCGCTTCTGGCGGATGCGTAGCCTGCGTGACCTCCGCGCCCTGCCCCCAGAGAACCAGGAGCGGATGCTGCCCTACCTGCGCGACTGGATGGACGCTGCCGCCGACCGGACAGGGATGGAGCTGTTCCAGGACTTCAGCCAGCTCGAGGCGATCAGCATCGCCGCGCGCGAGGCCATCGACGGCTTTGACTTCATCCTCTGTCCGGTCGCGCCGATCCCGACGTTCAGCGCCGATCTCCCCAGCCCCGCCGCGGATCCGACTCGAGCGCTCGAGCACATCGCCTACACGGTGCCGTTCAGCATCTCCGGGCACCCGGCGATCAGCGTTCCCTGGACCACCACGTCAGACGGACGCCCGATCGGGATCCAGCTCGTGGGGCGGCGCTTCGCCGACGTCCCCCTGCTCGGCCTCGCCGCGGCCTGCGAGCGGCTCCGCCCCGAGCTCCCGCCGTGGCCGGCGCCGCCTGCCGGCCATGGCGGCTGAGCCCGGTCAGGACTCAGCGACGGGCGCGAGCGACAGGTCGGAGATCAGCGGATCGAGCGCGGGCAGCTCGCCCGAGCGGGCGATCGCGGCGTAGAAAGCCGCGCTGCGCTTGGGCAGACGGCGCTGCGTTCCGTAGTCGACGTAGTAGAGGCCAAAGCGCCGGCGATACCCCCACGCCCACTCGAAATTATCCAGCAGCGACCAGTGGAAGTATCCGGCGACGTCGACGCCGTCATCGATCGCGCGCAGGGTCGCGTCGAGGTGACCGTGGATGTAGTCCACCCGTTCGGCGTCGTTGACCTCGCCGTCCGGGTTGACGTAGTCCTCGGCGGCGCACCCGTTCTCGGTGATGTACAGCGGCAGCCCGCGGGTCTCGCGGTGCAGGCGCAGGAGGATCTCGTACAGGCCGTCGGGCTCCACCAGCCACCCCATCACGGTCTGGGGCCGCTCGGGCGGGAGGTACTCGACGAAGCCCGGCTGATCGGGCACCGGCGACTCCCCGAGCAGCAGGTTCGACCAGTCGCCGCTGCGGACGTAGTGGGGCCGGTAGTAGTTGATGCCGAGGAAGTCCACCGGGGCGCTGATGGCGCGCAGGTCGCCCTCGTGGATGAGCGCGTCAGGCGGCAGCAGGTCCGGGTGGGCCTCGGCGGGATAGGTCCCGTGCAGTACCGGGTCCATGCAGATCCGGTTGTGGTCGGCGTCCAGCTGCGCCGCGACCGCCTCGGCATCCTCGCCCAGCGGGCGATACGGGTGCGGATCCAGCGCGATGCCCACGGGCACGCTCGCCGGCAGCGCGGCGCGAAGCGCCTGGAGCGCCAGCCCGTGGCCGAGGAGGATGTGATGAGTTGCCGCCGCCGCCAAGCCCATGTCGCGACGGCCGGGAGCGTGGGTGCCCACCCGGTAGCCCTGATGCACGGACTGCTTGGGCTCGTTGACCGTGGTCCACATGCCCACCCGGTCACCCAGCGCTTCGGCGAGCACGCCGGCGTATTGGGCGAGCAGCTCGGCCGTGTCACGGCTGGCCCATCCGCCCTCGTCCTCGAGCGCCTGGGGCAGCTCCCAGTGGTACACCGTCGCCACCGGGACGATGCCGTGCGCGCACAGCTCGTCCACCAGCGCGCGGTAGTAGTCCAGCCCCGCCTGGTTGACCGGACCGCGGCCCCCGGGCAGCACCCGCGACCACGCGATCGAGAAACGGTAGGCGCCCACTCCCAGGTCGGCCACGCAGGCCACGTCCTCGGTCACCCGGTGGTAGGAGTCGCAGGCTATGTCACCCGTCTCCCCGCCCCGGACGTTCCCGGGCGTGTGACTGAACACGTCCCAGATCGAGCGCCCGCGTCCGTCCTCGTTGACGGCTCCCTCGATCTGGTACGCGGAGGTCCCCGCGCCCCAGAGGAAGCCCTCCGGGAATCGGCGCGCCCCCGAGGCGCCGTTGGTTGTCAGCCCGTTCACTTGAGTCTCCTTGTAATGGTGAGTGCAGTTCGACCCGTTGCCGCGGCGCCACCCCCGCGCGACCTGACTGCGGGCGGGCGGGGGTGCGCAGAGCGCCGGGGGGTCAGGCGGTGGGTCGGAGGTGCAGGATCACCACCTCGTTGGTGGGAGTGTTGGGGCTCCCGGACTCATACGGGTTGCCCTGAGTGGGCCATCCGGTGAACTTGCCGGTGTTGTACTCGTCGAACACCACGCCGTAGACGGTCGGGATGATCGGGAGGTTGTCGGCCACGTACTTCTCGATCGGGGCGAGGTCTGTCTGCTGGCCGGTCACGGAGTTATCGGCGGCCAGCTTGGTCAGCATCGCGTCGACGCTGGGGTCCTTCAGTCGCTCGAAGTCGCCGGCGGCGTTGTTGGTCGCCTGGGCGCTGTTGAGCCAGTCGTTGTACAGCTGGTACGGGGCCACGCTCGTCTGCGACCAGTGCTGGGTGAGCTGGAAGTTCCCGGTGGCGATGTCCGAGGACCACGCGTCGACCGACTGGCCGACGAACCGGGCGTCGATCCCCGCCTGCTGCAGCTGCTTGGCGATGAGCGCGTCACCGGCCGCGTAGTCGGCGAACGACGACGGGTTGGTGATGTCGATCGACAGCTTCTGGCCCGACTTGGTGCGGAACATGCCGTCCGAGCCCATCACGTAGCCCGCCTGCTTGAGGACGGCCTTGGCGCCCGCGACGTCCGGGTGCGCCGGCAGCGTCGACGAGGCGACACCCGGCGACAGGTACTGCTGGAACACCGGCAGCGTCAGCCCGCTCGCGTTACCGACCGGCGGCTCCAGCCCGCCCTCGGCCTGCTGGCTGAGCGCGGTGCGGTCGATGGCCAGGCTGATCGCCTTGCGCACCGCCAGCTGGTTGGTCGGGAACTTGGTGAGGTTCGGCTCCAGGCTGTTGGTCTGCACCGGCGGGAACCACACGTGGTGCTTGTCACTCCCTGACACGAACACCTGCTGCACGCCGGCGATGAAGTTTCCACCCCAGTCCAGCTGATCGGTCTGCAGCGCCGACAGCGCCGAGTTGGATGACGCGTAGGTGGGGAACTCCACCTTGCCCACCGCCGGCTTCCCGCCCCAGTAGCTCGGGTTGGCCGCCAGGGTGAAACCCTGACCGCCGAAGGTGGTCAGGGTGTAGGGACCGCTGCCGACCGGATCGGCGTCGATGTACTTGCCCGGGTCACCCACCTTGCTCCACACCGACTGCGGGACGATGTACACCTGCGCGGCGATGTTCTGAAGGTTGGCGTACTGTGGCGAGGGGAAGGTGATCGTCACCTTGTCACCCGACGAGCTGACACTCTTGATGGCCAGCCCCGTGGTGTTGACGTCGGGGTACTTCTTGAGCATCTGATACGTGAAGGCCACGTCGGCCGCGGTGAGGGCACTGCCGTTTGACCACTTCACCCCCGGCCGGATGGTGAAGGTGATCGACTTGCCGCCGTCGGCCCAGCTGTAGCCGGTGGCGAGCCAGTTGTAGTAGCTGCCGGGCTTGACTGCGTTGGCCTGCAGCAGGGGCTCATAGAGCAGAGAGGTGGAGCCGAGCAGAGACGCGGCCGATGTCGCGACGAACGGATTGAAGTTCTTGGTGACGGCGTTCTGCTGACTGGACTCGACCGTGAGCGCGGCGCCGCTGCCGGCACTCACGGGGTGGCTTGCGTTGTTGTTGGAGCTCTTCGAGCTCGAAGCCGAGCTGGAGACTCCGCCGCACGCCGCGAGCGTCGCGGCCGCGACGAGAGCGCAACAGCCGGCACTCAGCGTCCTATATGTCTTGCTTCGCTCCATCGAGCGGGCACCTCCTGATACAAACGTCGTGTCGATATGTGGTGCGCCTGGGCCTAGGCCCGGGCAACTGCATCGCGGGTCATGCGCCCCCGGGTGAGGCCGGGGGCGCTGGCTTCTAGCTCATCCCGAGCTCCCCCTTTCCCGGGTCGCCGGCCGCCAGCGCGAGCGCCTCGCCGTTTGGCGTCGCCGTGAAGCTGTCCGGATCCGGTGATGAGGCGATGAGAAGCTGCGTGTAGGGGTGCGTGGGATGCTGGGTCAGCTCCTCGGCGGGTCCGCGCTCGACGATCCGGCCCGCGTTCATGACGAGGATCTCGTCCGCGAAGTAGCGCGCCGAGGCGATGTCGTGCGTGATGTAGAGGACCGCCAGGTCAAGACGCGTGCGCAGGTCGGCGATGAGGTCGAGCACCTCCAGCCGGATCGAGACATCGAGCATCGAGACCGGCTCGTCCGCGAGCAGTACCCGCGGCGCCGCCGCCAACGCCCGGGCGATCGAGACCCGCTGGCGCTGCCCTCCCGACAGCTCGTGCGGGTAGGCGTCGCTGAACTTGCGGGCCGGCGTGAGCGACACCTGCTCCAGCAGTGCGTCCACCTCGGCCGGGCCCGACGCGCGGCCGGTGCGCGCGGAGTGCACGCGCAGCGCGCGCTCGAGGTGGTAGCGCACCGTGTGAAGCGGGTTCAGCGAGGCAAAGGGGTCCTGGAAGACCATCTGCACCTCGCTCTTGTAAGCGCGGAACTGGCGGCGCGCGGCGGGGTCGATGTCGTTGCCGTCCAGGCGGATCTGTCCGCCGCTACGCCGCTCCTGACCGGCCAGCAGCTTGGCGATCGTGCTCTTGCCCGAGCCGCTCTCCCCCACCAGTGCCACCACCCACCCGCGACGGAGCCCGAACGAGACCTCCTGCACCGCTGGGATGACGCTCGCGCCGCGACCGTGCCCTGACCGATACTCCTTGCTGAGGTTGACGGCCTCGAGCACGAGCCGGCCGTCGTCGGAGTCTCCCACTGCGGCCGCCGCCGGGGTCGGCGGAGGAGAGGACGCGACGCCCGGGGCGGCGACCGCTGGGGAGGGCGTGAGCGCCGTGACGAACGGGCACGCGGTGAGATGGTCGGGCAGCGCGGAGCCGTTGTCACCGCCGTCGACGGGCCGCAGGGTCATGTCGACCTGGCCGCACGCGTCGGTGGAGAAGGCGCAGCGGGGCACGAACGGGCAACCAGGCTTCTCGCTGCGCAGGTCCGGCGGCGAGCCGGGGATCCCCGAGAGCTCGCGGCGCTCACCGCGCAGGCTGGGGAACGAGCCGAGCAGCCCGCGGGTGTAGGGATGGGCGGCGCCGCGGCGGACCTGCGCGGTGGGCGCAGACTCCACGACCTGTCCGGCGTACATGATCACCACCCGGTCGGCGACCTCCAGCAGCAGTGACAGGTCGTGGGTGATGAACAGCACCGAGAAGCCGAGCCGGTCCTTGAGCTCGAAGACCTGGCGCAGGATCTCGCGCTGGACCACAACGTCGAGCCCGGTGGTGGGCTCATCCATGATCACGACCTCGGGCTCGACGGACAGGGCCATCGCGATCATCACCCGCTGGCGCATACCACCCGAGAGCTCGTGCGGATAGCTGCGCATACGCGCGCCCGGGATGCCGACCAGCTCGAGCATCTCGGCGGCCCGCGCGCGCAACTGCTCCTCGGGTGCGGGCGTATGGGCGCGGAGCGCGTCGAGCAGCTGCTCGCCGATCCGCAGCACCGGGTTGAGCGCGTTCATCGCGCTCTGGAAGACGATCGCGATCTCCCGCCAACGCAGCGCGCGCAGCTGCGGCGTCGTGGCGCCCAGGACGTCGAAGCTGCCGCCGGCGATGCGGCGCCCGTGGTAGGTGACGCTGCCGGCGGTGATGACGGCCGGCGGGCGCAGCAGGCGGACCGAGCCATAGGCGAGGGTGGACTTGCCGCAGCCGCTCTCACCGGCCAGGCCGACGATGCTGCCGGGGTGCAGGGCCAGGTCCACCCCGCGTACGGCGCGGGTGTCGCCGTCGGGCGAGCGGTAGGCGATCGAGAGGTCGCGGATGTCGAGCAGAGGCTGCCCTGCGCTGCTCGCGGTGTTGTGGCTCTCGGTCATCGCCTGGGTCCGACGTCGCGGATCACCGGCGTGGGGTCCGACGGGCGCCACACGCGCCGGCCGACGCGGAGCTCCCGGGCCGCCGCGCGCAGGCGGGGATTGCCCAGCTCGTCGAGCCCGAAGTTGAGGAGCACCAGGCTCGTGCCCAACAGCGCGGCGCAGACGCCGGGCGGGACGTACCACCACCAGGCGCCGAGCTGGACGGCGTTGCTGCTCTGGGCCCAGTAGAGCATCGTGCCGTAGCTCCAGCTCGACAGGTCGGCCACGCCGAGGAAGGCCAGCGCCACCGAGGTGAGGATCGCGTAGAGCACGATGCCGACGAAGCTGGCGGCGATGAGGCCGATCTGGTTGGGCAGAAGCTCGAACACGATGATCCGCCACGTCGGCTCACCCACCTCGCGGGCGGCGGCCACGTAATCGCGCCGGCGTAGCGACAGCGTCTGGGCCCGAATGACCCGAGCGCCCCACGGCCACCCCAGCACGCTGAGGACGATGGCCGTGGGGAGCTGCCCCGAGTGGGGCAGGTAGCCGAGGATGACCACGAGCAGTGGCAGCGCCGGCAGCACCAGGAAGACGTTGGCCACGAGCGACAGGCCCTCGTCGGCGGCCCCGCCGAGGAACCCCGCCGAGGTGCCGACCAGGACCGAGAGCACCGTCGCGATGATTCCGGTGAGCAGGCCCAGTACCACGGTCGAGCGCGTCCCCGCCAGCAGTTGGGAGAGGACGTCCTGGCCGGTGGCGGTCGTGCCCAGAAGGTGGCTCGCGGTCGGGCCCATCGGCAGCGACTGGCCGGTCGTCGTGGCCGACGGGTCATACGGCGCCACCCACGGGCCGACGATCGCGACGAGGATGAAGACGCCGAGGATCACCACGCCGATCTTGGCCTTGAGCGGGAGGCTGGCCAGGATGCCGCGGCGCCGGCGCAGGACCGCCTCGGGGACCTCGACGACGACGCCGTCTGGCCCGGACCCGACCGAGGAGCTCAGTGCCGACATCAGTACTCCGCCCCCGTCCGGACCCGCGGGTCGGCCATCACGTACACGACGTCGGCCAGCAGCGAGGCCAGCAGCACGGTGAGCGAGATGACCAGGAAGATGCCCTGGAGCAGCGGATAGTCGTTGGAGGTGACGGCGTTGAACAGCGTCAGGCCGATCCCCGGGTAGGAGAAGACGATCTCCATCACCAGCGCCCCGGCGACCACGAAGCCCAGCGACAGCGCGAAGCCGGCGATGTTGGGCAGGATCGCGTTCCGGGCGCCGTAGGTGAACATGATCCGCCGTGGCGACAGCCCCTTGGCCTGGGCGACGAGGATGTAGTCCTCCGAGATCGTCGTGAGCATGACGTTGCGCATCTGCAGCATCCAGCCGCCGATCGCCGTGAGGATGATCGTCAGCGCCGGCAGCACGGAGTGTGATACGGCGCTCGAGATGAAGGGCCAGTTGAACCCCGGCTGCAACCCGAGGTCATAGCCCTGCCCGAAGGGGAACAGCCGCCAGTCCAGTGCGAACAGCTGGATGACGATGAGCGCGAGGAAGAAGTAGGGGGTGGCCTGCAGGAAGGTGAAGGCCGGCAGACAGCGGTCGAGCCAGCCACCCCGCCGCCACGCCGCGAGGATGCCGAGCAGCGTGCCCAGCGCGAAGCTCAGGATGGTGGCGGTGCCGACGAGGATGAGCGTCCACGGCAGTGTCTGAGCGAGGATCGAGGTCACCGTCGATGGGTATTGGCCCACCGACAGCCCGAGGTTCCCATGGGCCACCTGCCCCAGGTAGCTGAAGTACTGGCTGACGATGCTGCCGTGGCTATGCACCCCGAACTCCGCTTCCAGCGCGCGCAGCGAGTTGGCGTCGAGCTGGGGGAATCTGGCCAGCATCGTGTCGACGGCGTTGCCCGGCATCACGCGCGGGATGGCGAAGTTCACCGTGATCGCGAACCACGCCGCGACGAGGTAGAACGCCAGCCTTCGCAGGATGAACCGCACGGACCGTCTCCTCTCTCTCACTCTCCTGGAACACGCTCACACGCATTCGCATGAAAACGGTAACGGAACTGTTGCAGGCCTGTCAAGCTCCTATATAACCTGGTGAATCACTCGGTTTCGGGAGGATCGAAAAGATTTCTTACCGGGATCCTTGCTGTAACGTTTCATGATGTGATTCAATCCCGTTCCATGGAAACGCTCGACGACACAAACGGACGCGCATCCCGGCTGACGATCCGCGAGGTCGCCGACCTCGCGGGTGTCTCGACAGCGACCGTGTCACGCGTGATCAACGGGCGCGCTGAGGTCTCGGAGAAGGCGCGCAAGGCGGTGATGCGGGTGGTGCGCGAGCACGGCTACAGCACCAACCGCACGGCGCGCGCTCTGTCGGGCGGCCGGACGGGTCTCGTCGGGGTGATGTCGCCCGTCGTCCACCACTCGTATTTCTCGGTCATCCTCGACGGCGCCGGCGAGGCGCTCTACGAGCACGACATGCGCATGGTCCTGTGCCCCACCCACCACGAGCACGAGCGCGAGGTGACGCTGCTCGAACGGCTCATGCACGGGACCACCGACGGGGCCGTCCTCATCCTCCCCGAGGAGTCGGGCGAGGAGCTGTCCGCCCTACACGAGCACGGCTATCGCTTTGTCATCATCGATCCCCACAAGTCGCTGGACGAGCGGGTCCCCACGGTCTCGGCGGCCCACACCTCGGGCGCCAGCGAGGCGGTCGAGCACCTGCTGAGCCTCGGCCACCGGCGCATCGCTGCCATCACGGGCCCGCGTGGGTGGATCGCCACCGAGGAGCGACTGCGGGGCTACCGGGCGGCGCTGGCGGCCGCCGGCGTGATGCCCGATCCGCGCCTGGAGGTGGAGTCCGACTTCTCGGATCGCGGCGGCTTGCAGGCCACCGACGCCCTGCTCGACCTTCCCGATCCCCCGACGGCGATCTTCGCCTTCAACGACATGCTGGCGATCGGCGCCATGCAGGCGGCGCGAGCGCGCGGGATCCGGATTCCGCAGGACCTCTCAGTCGTCGGCTTCGACGACACGTTCGAGGCCTCGATCGTCACCCCGACGCTCACCACCGTCCGACAGCCGCTGGCCGAGATGGGCCGGATGGCGGTCGCTCTGCTCGTCCGCCTCCTCCAGAACCAGCGCATCGAGGCGCTGCACGTGGAGCTGGCGACCAAGCTCGTCGTGCGCGAATCCACCGCCGCGGTGGCCGTGCCCGTGACGGGCTGACCAACCACCGCGGCGGCGGGGTTTGCGGCTTCGCGCGAGCCGGCGGCCCTACCTACGCCGCCAGCTCGCGCTGGTATTCGTCCAGACAGGCCGCGACCGCGGCTGCCGCCGCATGCCCGTCAAACAGCTGCGGGTACGCGCGGCGCGAACGTCGCAGCATCAGCGCGTAGGCGGCGAACCGGAGCGGTGCCTGAACGAAGGCGGCTGTCACGACGGCAGCCGCCAGCTTGATCTGGAAATCGACTGGCTGATGGTGATGCTGAGCCATGTGTCCCCTTCTTCCATGAAAGAGGTGATGGGTCTCGGATGCCCCCGAGGAATAACAAAATGGTGCTCCCGGGCAGGGCAAATGACAATAGGCTCAAGCGCTCACTGAGCGTTCAGACGATCTGAACGCTCAGCGCTGCGGGCGGCCCATCTGCTCGACTGACTCCAGCCTCGCAAGGTCGTCTGCGTCCAGCGCCACCCCACCCGCCGCCATGTTCTCCTCCAGGTGCGCGACCGAGGTCGTGCCGGGAATGAGCAGCATCCGGTCATAGCGGGCCAGCAGCCAGGCGAGCGCCACCTGCGACGGCGTGGCGCCGTGCTTGTCCGCCACTGAGGCCACCGCCGGATCGGCGGCGAGCTTGGCCGGACCGCCGGCGAAGGCCGAGCCGAGCGGGAAGAAGGCCACGAACGCGATCTCGCGCTCGCGGCAGAAGTCGACGAGTGCCTCGTTGGAGCGATCCATCACGCTGTAGGCGTTCTGGACCTCGCCGAGCTCGGTCAGCTCGGCCGCTGTTCGGAGCCCTTCGAGGGTGACGTTGGAGATGCCAATGAGGTCGAGCTTGCCTTCCCTTTGGAGATCCTGGAGGGTCGCCACCTGCTCCTCGGTGGGCTCGCCCGGGCCGCCGGACGCGTCGGCGACGCGAAGGTTGACGAGGTCCATGCGCTCGACGCGCAGCGAGCGCAGGTTGTCCTCGACGCCCTGGCGCAGCTCGGCCGGCGAGAGCGCCGGCAGCCAGGCGGCGTGGTCGTCGCGGCGCGCGCCCACCTTGGTGACGAGCTTGAGGTTCTCCGGGTACGGGTGCAGCGTCTCGCGGATGAGGTCGTTGACCACGTCGGGCCCGTAGTACTGCGAGGTGTCGATGTGGTCGACACCGAGCTCGATGGCGCGGCGCAGGACGGCGCGGGCGGCGTCGGGATCACGGGGCGGCCCGAACACGCCCGGCCCCGCGAGTTGCATGGCGCCGAAGCCGATCCGGCCGATGGGCTTGTCGCCGAGAAACGATGTCTGGTGCATTCGGTTGAGGCTAGGAAGCGCCGCGGCCCGGGCGCGTCACGGCGACCTGGTGGTTAAAGGTCAGCCGAGCGCTGGGACCAGCACGCCAAGCGCGCCGAGGACCAGCAGGCAGGCCCCCGCGAACCGCGGGTGCGAGCGCCACGTGGGAGGGAAGCGAGCGTCGAGCCGAATCCAGACCGCGTCGGCGCCCCACAGCTCGTGCACGAGCAGGTGACCCCACGCCGCCAGGGCGAGACCGCAGAGGATGACGAGCTGACGACTGATCATGTCCTCAGTAGTCGGCAGCGCATGGGTCGGTCTTGATTTTCAGTAAGGGTCTGAGGGGCTTGGAGTTCCTCGCTACCTCAACCAACGTCTCCACTTGCGGCTGACTGCCGACGCCACGGAGCACACACCGCGCTTTCTCGACCTGTGCGCTCCGGGATCAGAGTGATGCCGACGGCTCAGAGCACTCCGCCCCCGCAGACCGCCCGTGCGCTTCGTGGCGTCGGAACCCGGCGGAGGTCCCGTGTCACAGCCGTCTGACACGATGGCGCGATGCGAGGGGTGCCCGACGCGCGTCCACCGGGTCCCGACGCGTGATGGTGTTCGCCGCGGCCGGGCTCACCCACAGCGCGGACCATCTCTCCGCCGGCACGCTGATCCTTCTTGGGCTGTTCGGCTTTGCTGGGGGCGTCGGCACCACGGCGCTCGGCCCGGGAGGCGTGCTGGTGACGATCGGGCTGTTCCTGTTCTCGGGCCTTCCGCCCGCGGCGATCAGCGGCACCGCGATCGCCACCAACGTCGGCAGCGCCACGCTGGGCACCGGCGCGTTCGCGCGCTCGGGCCAGCTGCGCGGCCGCGAGACCCAGCGCATCGCGGCCGTGCTCATCGCCGCGGCCGTGGTGGGCACGCCCCTGGGGGTGCTGGTCAACGCGCACATCTCGAGCGGGGCGTTCGGGATCCTGCTCGGGATCTGCGTCGCCGCGATCGGCGTGCTGCTGTTCATACGCGAGCGCCAGCGCCGGTCCGCATCCGCCGCCGCGCCCGCGCGCGCCCATAACGCGATGCCCTCACCATCGATCGTGCTCCCCCTCGGCCTCGCGGTGGCGCTCGTCAGCGGGCTGTTCGGGCTCGGGGGCCAGCTCCTCAGCGTCCCTCTGCTCATCACGATCGGCGCCCCGATGCTCCCCGCGCTCGGAGCCGCCCAGGCCCAGTCGATCGCCATCGCCAGCATCGGCACGATCGGCTACGCGATCCGCGGCGCCATCGCCTGGCCGCTGGTGGTCGTCGTCGGGGTGCCGTTGCTCGCCGGCGCGCTCGCCGGCTGGCGGCTGACCCAGATCGTCCCCACCGAGCGGCTGCGGTCGCTGCTGGCACTTGCCCTCATCCTGACCGGCGCGTACCTGATCCTTCACAACGCGTAGGGCACGCGTGCATAGAGTTGCCCCATGCCGGACAGCGGCATCACGGTCGTCGACGTTGCTCCCCGCCGCACCGCGGTGATCGCGGACACCGTCGCCTGGGAGGAGTTCCCGAACCTGTGGCCTCCCATGCTGGACGAGGTCTACGCGTTCGTCCGCCACTGCCCCGAGTTCACCGCCGCGACCGCCGCAACGCCCGGGCCGCACTGGACCAACGTCATGCTCTACCGCGCCGAGGCGCCCAACGTCGAGGTCGGCGTGCTGGCACCGAGCGCCTTCGCGCCGCAGGGCCGCGTGATCGAGTCAGAGCTCCCCGGGGGCCGGGCCGCCACCGCGACCCACCGCGGGAACCCGGGCACGATCGGCGCGACCCACGACCAGGTCCGCGAGTACGCGCGTGCACACGGCCTCCACACCGCTGGAATCGTCTGGGAGGTCTACGGCCACCCCGGCGAGACCGGCAGCTTCGCCACCGAGGTGTTCCACCTCCTCGCTTGACTTTCCCGGTGGGAAAGTCTACGCTCACTTTCCCACTAGGAAAGTTGATGCATCATGGAAGCACATGTCACCGCCAACGAGGCGCGCGCGGCGCTCGATTCGGTCGAGCGAGGCCGCCGGCAGGTCATCGACCAGATCGACCTGCCGTACTGGTACTGGTTCGGCCTGGCCCTGGGCTGGATCGCGCTCGGCTTCATCACCGACCTCAAGCACCCGTGGCTGACCACGGCCGGGACGCTGCTGTTCGGCGCCGTCCACTCCAGCGTCGCGCCGCGGGTGGTGAACGGGCGGCACCGCTCGCGCCAGGTGAGCGTCAGCCGTGAGCTGGCCGGCCGGCAGACGGCCCGGATCGTCCTCGGTGGCATCGTCGGCTGCGCCCTGCTCACCATCGGGGGGTCGCTGGCCGTCGGCGCCGACGGCGCCAACCACCCGGTGACGATCACCAGCGTCTTCGTCGCCGTCATCATCGTGCTGGGCGGACCGCAGCTCCTGGCCGCGGTCCGGCACCGGGCCGCCCGCAACGCCGGGCGATGACCGAAGCCCGCTTCGACGAGCTCATCCACCCCAGCACGCGCCTGGCGATCGTGGCGCTGTTGGCGGCGGCCGACTGGGCCGAATTCGGGTTCGTGCGCGACCGGCTCGAGCTCTCTGACTCGGCGCTGTCCAAGCAGCTCTCCACCCTGGAGGAGGCCGGGTACGTGGACATCGAGCGGCCGGTCCGCGACCGCCGCCGCCGCGTCCGCGCCCGGCTCACTCCGCTGGGGCGTACGGCGTTCGACGGCCACGTGGCGGCGCTGCGACAGATCGTCGCCACGTCTGACCCCGAGCGGGCGCTCGTCTGACGCGTCAGAATCCCGCCCCGCGAAGTCCGCAGACGCATCAAGACCCTGAGGAGGGACCGATGGCCGAGGTGTCCGGAACCTGCGACCCGCGCTTTGCGCCGGTGCGCGACGCACTGGCGGAGCAGTTGGAGCGCGATGAGCTCGGCGCGAGCATCGTGCTGGACATCGACGGCGAGACGGTCGTCGACATCTGGGGCGGGTGGTGCGACAGCGAACGGCGCCGGCCGTGGGAGCGGGACACGATCACCAACGTGTGGTCGACGACCAAGACGGTGACCAACCTCGCCGCGCTCATGCTCGTCGATCGTGGTCTCATCGACGCCTACGCGCCGGTGGCCGACTACTGGCCCGAGTTCGCCGCCAACGGCAAGGAGGCGATCGAGGTCCGCCACATCCTCAGTCACACCTCCGGGGTGTCGGGCTGGGACACGCCGTTCGCGGTCGAGGACATGTATGACTGGACGTTGGCGACCGAGCGTCTCGCCGCCCAGGCGCCGTGGTGGGAGCCGGGCACGGCGTCGGGCTATCACGCCAACAACCAGGGCCATCTGGTGGGCGAGATCGTCCGCCGTGTCACCGGGCTGCCGCTCAAGCGCTTCGTGGCCGAGGAGATCGCCGGGCCGCTCGGCGCCGACTTCCAGATCGGGGCCGCCGAGGACGATTGGCCGCGGATCGCTCCCGTCGTCCCACCACCGCCGCTGCCGATCGACCTCGCCTCGCTGCCGCCCGAGAGCCCGATGTACAGGACGTTCACCGGCCCGGTCGCCGACGCCGCCCACGCCAACACGGCCGCGTGGCGCCAGGCCGACATGGGCGCGCTCAACGGGCACGCCAACGCCCGCTCGGTGGCGCGCATCATCAAGGCGCTCTCGCTGGGCGGGATCGTGGAGGGCACGCGGCTGCTGTCCCCCGAGACGATCGAGCTCATCTTCGACGAGCAGAGCCACGGCACCGATCTGGTCCTCGCGGTGCCGCTGCGGTTCGGCATCGGTTTTGCGCTGCCCGAGACCGAGACCGTGCCCTACGTCCCCCAGGGCCGCTGCTGCTACTGGGGCGGGTGGGGCGGGTCGGAGATCATCGCCGACCTGGATCGACGCGTGACCCTCGCTTACATGATGAACAACATGGCGCCGGGGATCATCGGCTCCGACCGGTCTGAGACTTACGTCCGCGCCGCTTACGCCTGCCTGGACTGACAGCGCGCGTCAGACCGCGCAGCGTCCAGCCGGCGCTGGCCGCGCCGCTGCAACATTTGTCCAAAGAGGTATAGGGACCCACTGCTTCCGCGCATAATGGCCCGGAAATGGGACCGCTGACCGGCAGGGAGCGTCGGCGTTATGTCAATGCAGAGGTTGTTGGGTCTGGGAGGACACCGTGCCAATGCCGTGGTGGGCGCTGCCGCGCTCGTCGTGGCCACGGCACTCGTCATCCTCGGCGTGTCGCTGCACGCCACTCAGACACATGCGCGCGAGACGTTGATCTCGCGTTTCCAGGACAGGGCGCAAATCGTCTCCGCGCTCATCCAGGCCGAGGTGTCCTCGGTACCGGGCTCGGCCGCGGCGACGCCGGCTTACACGTCGGCGACGGCCGACGGGCAGGCATTGGACCGAGCCGCCGCTCAGAGCCATCTGGCGTTCGTCACCATCCTCGATCGGGCGGGCAACGTGATCGCGCACTCGCGCACCATGACCCCGACCGACGTGTCGCAGGCACTCAAGTCACCGGCGTTCGCACGGGTCCACGCCGGCGCGCCCGTGTCACTGTCAGATGTGCTGTCCGGCGGCGCCGGTGCAACGGCAGTGGTGGATCTCGTCGTACCGCTGCAGACCCAGGCGGGCCCCCGGATCCTCGTGGCCGGTCTGCCGGCGCCGGTCCTTGGCGCCCTGTTCGGCACCTATCTGCAGCGGATCCCCCATTCCGTCGGCGCTGCCTACGTCCTCGACAGCCGCGGCGCGATGATCGCGGAGGCGGCACCCACCGCGGCGTCGCCCGGTGCGGCGGTGACCCAGCTGCCACTGACCGGCCTGGAACACAGCCACAGCGGCCCCTACGCTCGCGGCGGGTACTTCGTGTCAACGGCGATTCCCGGCACCACGTGGCGGGTGGTGCTCACCAGCACGCAGTCGGCGCTGTTCAGCTCCGTGAGCGGCGCCCGCAAGTGGCTCCCGTGGGCCATCTACATCGCCCTGGGGCTGGTGGCGCTCGCCTTCCTCGTGCTGGCGCGGCGGCTGCTGGCCAGCGGCGCAGCGCTCTCGCGTGCCAACGCCGAGCTGGCGACGAGTAACGCCCGGCTGCAGAGCACCAACGAGCTGCTCCGCCATGCCGCCGAGCTCTCGCGGTCCAACGCCGAGCTCGAGCAGTTCGCCTCGATCGCCTCCCACGACCTGCAGGAGCCGCTGCGCAAGGTCCAGACCTTCGCCGCGCAACTGAACGCCAAGGAGAGCGAGAACCTCTCCGAGCAGGGACAGGACTTCCTGCGGCGGATGTCGGACGCGGCAGGGCGAATGCGCAACCTCATCGACGACCTGCTGATGTTCTCGCGCGTCTCGACCCAGGGCCATCCGTTCACCGCGGTCAACCTCGGCCACGTGATCTCACAGGTGCTGGTCGACCTCGAGGTGAGCATCGAGGAGAGCCGGGCGCTGGTGACGGTGGGACTCATGCCGACGATCGAGGCCGACCCGCTCCAGATGCGCCAGCTCTTTCAGAACCTGCTGGGCAACGCGCTCAAGTTCCGCCGCCCCGAGGTGACCCCGGAGCTGCGAGTCGAGGCCCAGGTCGTGGACCACATCGCGCAGCTCACGGTGCGCGACAACGGCATCGGGTTCGACGAGCAGTACGCCACCCGCATCTTCCGCGCCTTCGAGCGCCTGCATGGAGCGCGGGCGTACCCCGGGACCGGGATCGGCCTGGCGCTGTGCCGCAAGATCGTCGAGCGCCATCACGGCACGATCACCGCCACCGGCGAGATCGATCACGGCGCCACCTTCACGATCCGCCTCCCGGTGACCCAGCCCGATGAGGGACCGTCGCTCACCGCGCTGTTCCCCGAGCCCACGACCGAGGATGAGATGGCCGGTGCACATGCTTGACGCCTCCACCGGCCGCCGCTCGATCACGATCCTGATGGCCGATGATGATGAGGACGATCGCGTCCTCACCGCGGACGCGCTCAAGCGCAGCCGCCTCATCAACGACCTGCGCTTCGTGGTCGACGGCGAGGACCTCATGCACTACCTCCGCGGCCAGGGGGCCTATGCCGACGGCGGCATCCCCGCCCCGCGCCCCGGCCTCATCCTGCTCGACCTCAACATGCCCAAGAAGGACGGCCGCGAGGCGCTGGGCGAGATCAAGACCGACCCCGACCTGCGCCGCATCCCCGTGGTGGTCCTCACCACCTCGCGGGCCGAGGAGGACATCGTGCGCACCTACGACCTCGGCGTGAACTCGTTCGTGTCCAAGCCGGTCACCTTCGAGGAGCTGGCCACCGCCATGCAGCGACTGGCCTGTTACTGGTTCGACCTGGTCGAGCTGCCGCAGGAGAGCCCCGATGAACCGAGCTGATCCACTTCGAGTCCTCCTCGTGGAGGACGATGAGGACGACTTCGTGCTCACCCAGAGCATGCTGCTGGCCAACGGCCGAAGCAAGTTCGACCTCGAGTGGGAGCAGAGCTACACGGCCGCGCTGGATGCGGTGCGCGTCGCCAGCCACGACCTGTATCTCGTCGACTACCGGCTGGGCGAGCACACCGGGCTGGACCTCGTGCGCAACGCGTGGGGAACCGACCCGCCGGCGCCGGTGATCCTCCTCACCGGCCAGGATGACTACGCGGTGGACATGGAGGCGACCGCGCTGGGCGTGACCGACTACCTCGTCAAGGGAACGATCGACGCCCCCAGCCTCGAGCGGACGATCCGCTACGCCGTCCGCCAGCACCAGGCGATGGTCGACCTGCGGCGCAGCGAGGAGCGCTACGCCGTCGCTGTGCGTGCCACGAATGACGGCATCTGGGACTGGGACCTGAGCGCGGAGCGCGTGCACTTCTCCGAGCGCTGGAAGACCCTGCTGGGGTACGAGGACCTGTCGTCGGACCAGATGGGGGCGTGGTTCGAGCTGGTGCACCCCGACGACCTCGAGCGCCTGCGCCACGAGATCGACGGCAACGTCGGCGGCGCGAGCGTGTATTTCGAGAACGAGCACCGGATCCGCCATGGCGACGGCGGCTGGCGATGGGTCCTGTGCCGCGGGCTGAGCACCTGCGACGCCGCCGGCGCGCCGGTCCGCATCACGGGCTCGCTGTCGGACATCACCGAGCGGCGCAACGCCGAGGAGCGCCTCATCCACGATGCGCTGCACGACAGCCTGACCGGGCTGCCCAACCGCACCCTGCTGATGGATCGCATCACCCAGTGCGTACGGCGCGGCGAACGGAACTCCGGCGGCGGCTGTGCCGTGCTCTACATCGATCTCGACCGCTTCAAGCTCATCAACGACAGCGTCAGCCACGCCGCCGGTGACGGCCTCCTGATCGAACTGGCGCGGCGCATGGAGCGGGAGCTGCGGCCGTGCGACACGCTGGCCCGGCTGGGCGGCGACGAGTTCGCCGTCGTGCTGGAGGACGTGTCCTCAGCGGCGCAGGCGCTGGAGATCGGGACGCGTCTGTGCCAGACCATCGCCCAGTCGGTCCCGTTCGAGCGGCGCGCGCTGCAGATCGTCGGCAGCATCGGGATCGCCCACAACCTCGACGGGATCGTCGCGCCCGAGGTCCTGCTGCGCAACGCCGACATCGCCATGTATGACGCCAAGGCCCACGGCGGCGGCCGGTGCGGGGTCTTCGACCACAGCATGCACCAGCGGGTCGTCGACCGCATGTCGCTCGAGACCCATCTGCGCCAGGCGATCGAGCAGCAGCGGCTGCGCACGTTCTTCCAGCCGATCGTCGACCTCAGCACCGGCGCCCTCCGCGGCCTCGAGGCCCTGGCCCGGTGGCCCGCCGGCGAGCACGACATCCCTCCGGCCCAGTTCATCCCGGTGGCCGAGGAGTCGGGCCTCATCGGCCAGCTCGGCGCCCTGGTGATGCGCGACGCCTGCCGGACGCTCAGCCAGTGGCGGACGCAGGGTCTCGTCTCCCCCGAGGTCACCGTCAGCGTCAACGTCTCTGTCCGCCAGATCATGGACAGCGGGCTGGTCGATCACGTCCGCGCGGCCCTGGCGGACTCCGGCCTGCGCCCGGAGAACCTCGTCCTGGAGATCACCGAGAGCACCCTCATCGAGAACCCGCAGGTCGTCAGCACCGTGTTGCAGGAGCTCCTGGACCTCGGCGTCACGGTCGAGCTCGATGACTTCGGCACGGGCTACTCGTCGCTCACCGTGCTGCACGACTTCCCCGGCCACACGCTGAAGATCGACCGCGCGTTCGTGGACACGATGATCGACCGCCCGGAGTCAGAGACGATCGTGCGCTCGATCGTCAGCCTCGCCCACAGCCTCGGGCTCCGGGTCACGGCCGAGGGCATTGAGGACACCGACCAGCTTGACGCGCTCACCGCACTGGGCTGCGAGTACGGCCAGGGCTACCACTTCAGCCGTCCGCTTCCGGCGGACGACATCGCCGCCATGCTGGCGGCGCCGACCCCGCTCATGTGACGGTCAGGCGGCGGCCGTCTCGGGGAGCGGCAGCGCGGCCAGGAGCTCTTCGGTGGGCGCCTCGGTGAGCGCGCTGTGGTCGGTCTCGGCTGCCTCGGAGGCGCGGACGATGTCGATGGCCAACGAGCGCACCTGGCCCGCGATGTCGTTGACCGCCAGACGCGGGTCCGCCGCCGCTGCGGCGGTCGCCGCGCCCGCGGCGCGCAGCGCCAGGCGAAGCACGTCGCCGCTGCGCCACGGCTCGTCGAACTGGGTGGGCAGCTCCCAGGCGGCGAGGCCGAGATCCCGGATCGCGTCGGCCAGCTCGGGATGCGGCGGGTTGCCGCCGCGCACGTACTGACGGATGCGCCGCGCCAGAACCGGGACGCTGCGGGCCGCGAGGTCGGCGTGGGGGACGATGCGCGCATAGCGGTCAAGCTCGGTGCGGGAGCCGCGACGCAACGGCGCCCAACGGGCGGTGTCGCTGCCCGAGAGGACGGCCTGGCTCAGCGTGTCGACGCGCCCCTCGATACCCTCCGAGGCGTTGGCTGCGGCCTCGGCCAGACGGGAGTCCCCGGCGGCGAGGGCGCCGGCGGCATCGCGCAGGGCCACGCCAAGGTCGCCGAACACGGCGTTGGTGGCCCGCGAGACGTTGGTGAGGGGCTCGGGCGGGAACACCAGCGTGTGAACCACGAGCGCCACGCCGCCTCCGATGAGCACGTCCAGCAGGCGGACCTCGGGCGTCGAGGACAACGTGGAGACGAGGATGGCCGACACCGCCGCCTCGGTCACGAGCAGCTCGGTGCCGCCAAGGACGACCGCGGCCACCATCGCCAGCAGGACGAGCAGGCCGATCTGGGGCAGGCCGGTTCCGATCGCGCGGATCAGCAGGTCGGCGAGCACGATCCCCAGCATCACCCCGCCGATGAGCTGCACCGCGCGCTGCCGGCGCTCCCCGAAGGCGGCGCCCAGCGAGATGATCGCGGCGATGGCGGCGAACGCGGGACGACGCTCGACGCCGAACAGCACGGCGATGTACCAGGCGCCGGTGGCGGCCACCGCCGTCTGCAGGATCGGCCACAGGTGGCCGTGCACTCGCTGTCGTGCCAGGGTGATCATGTTCTGCTTCACACTAGAAGGACCCTCGCGGAAGGCGGCCGTTACACGCTGGGTGCGCACCGTCACACGCGCGTAACACGGGGCGACCTGCTGGACTTGGCGGCGTGACATTGCTCGCCGACATCGTCTCCGCCTCCGAGGCCGTGGCCGCCACGAGCTCGCGCTCGGCCAAGGTGGCAACGCTGGCGCAGCTGCTGCGCACACTGGACGCCGAGGAGGTGCCGATCTGCGTCGGCTTTCTCTCCGGGGTGCCGCGCCAGGGCCGAGTCGGCATCGGCTACGCGGCCATCCGGGGCGTCGAGCGCTCGCCGGCGACCGAGCCCTCGCTCACCCTCGCCGACGTCGACCGTGCGATATCGGACATCGAGTCCGAGACGGGGAGTGGCTCCGCGGGGCGGCGCCGGGAGCTGCTGGGGGGGCTGATGGCGCGCGCCACCGAGCCCGAGGCCGCCTTCCTGGTGGGCCTGCTGACCGGGGGCCTGCGCCAGGGCGCCCTCGCGGGGCTGATGGCCGACGCAGTGGCCAAGGCCGCGGGGGTCCGCGGCGAGATCGCGCGGCGGGCGCTGATGCTCTCCGGCGACCTGACCCAGATGGCGCAGATCGCGATCACCGGCGGCGAGGCGGGGCTGCGCGCGGTCGGGTTCGAGATCTTCCGGCCGATCCTGCCGATGCTGGCCGCCACCGGAGCGAACGTGACCGAGGCGCTGGCCGGCTTCGAGCGCGCGTCGGTGGAGTTCAAGCTCGATGGGATCCGAATCCAGATCCACCGGCGCGGCGAGGAGGTGCGCATCTACACCCGCAACCTCAACGAGATCACCGAGACGCTGCCCGGGATCGTCTCCGCGGTCCGCCGGCTGCCGGTCAGCCAGACGGTGCTGGACGGCGAGGCCATCTGGATGGACGCTCAGGGCCCCGCCCCGTTTCAGTACACGGTGTCCCAGATCGACAGCAGCGCCCCGCCGGAGGGGATCGTCACGTTCCTGTTCGACGTCCTGCACGTGGACGGCGAGGATCTCCTGGACGCGCCGCTGCACGAGCGGATCGCTCGTCTGGTCCAGATCGCGCCCGCCCACCGGATCCCGGGCGTCTTCACCAGTGACGCCGCGGAGGCCCAGCGCGTGCTCGACGAGGCGATCGCCGCGGGACACGAGGGCGTCGTCGTCAAGGACGCCGCGTCGGCGTACGCCGCCGGCCGGCGCGGCAAGGCGTGGCGCAAGGTCAAGCCGGTGCGGACCTATGACCTGGTGGTGCTCGGGGCCGAGTGGGGCCATGGCCGCCGGCAGGGGTGGCTGTCCAACCTGCACCTCGGCGCCCGCGACCCGGACTCCGGCGCGTTCGTGATGGTGGGCAAGACGTTCAAGGGGCTGACCGACGAGCTGCTGCGCTGGCAGACCGAGGCCCTCCTGGCCCGCGAGACCGAGCGGCGCGGCATCGCGGTGATGGTGCGCCCGGAGCTCGTCGTGGAGATCGCGCTCGACGGCGTCCAGTCCTCCACGCGCTACCCGGGCGGCGTCGCACTGCGCTTCGCGCGGGTCAAGCGCTACCGGACCGACAAGGATGCGCACGAAGCCGACGTGATTGGCGACCTGCGGGCGTTGTTACCCGCACGGTCATAGCGAGGCGGCGCTACCGTGACGGCGATGCGCCGGAGCCTGCTGTCGTTGCTCGCGTCTGTGGCGGTGCTGCCGCTGGGCTGGCCCCACCACCTGCTCCTCGGCGTCACCGACTCACCCGGCGGCGCCCAGCACCTCGCCCAGCAGGCCCGCGTGAACGCGCGCTACCAGTACCTCTCGGGCGGGGTCAACACCGGCCACGGCTGGTCGACGTGGAACCCGGACGGATCGTTCGTCTCGCTGTACGTGCGCGAGTCGCTCGCCGCCCGCCAGATCCCGGTGTTCACCTACTACCAGCTGCTGCAGTCCTCGCCCGCCACGGGCTCCTCCGAGCAGCAGAAGGACCTCTCCAACCTGCGCAACCCGGCGACGATGCGCTCCTACTGGGCCGACTACGAGCTGCTGCTCCGGCGCGTCGCCGCCTCGGCGGGCAAGCACCTGGTGATCGTCCACGTCGAGCCCGACCTGTGGGGCTACCTGGAGCAGGCTCACGCGGTGGCGCCGGCGCGCTCGTTCGCGCACAAGCTGATCGCGCTGCGCAACCGCCTGGCGCCCCACGTCTCGCTGGCCTGGCATCTGAGCACCTGGGGGACCGATGAGGACCCCACGTACTCCAAGCCGTCGCTGGCCCACATGCGGGCGCTCGGCTCCCGGTCGGCCGCGTTCTATGAGTCGCTGCACGCTCACTTCAACCTCGTGTTCAACGACGTCACCGACCGCGACGCGGGCTTCTACCAATACGTGGAGAACAACCCGAAGACGTGGTGGGGCCCGGCTGACTTCCGCCGCCACGACGCCTACCTGGCGGCGTTCACGCACCGGACGCATACGCCGCTGGTGCTGTGGCAGCTGCCGTTGGGTAACACCATGCTCAACAACACCTGGGGCCACTACCAGGACAACCGGCTGCAGTGGTGGCTGGACGATCCATCAGGCGCTCACCTGCGGGCCACGCGCGACGCGGGCGTGGTCGGGCTCCTGTTCGGGGGCGGGGCCGATGGCACGACTGGCGACACGACGGACGGCGGGCTCTTCTACCGTCTGGCCCGTGGGTATGAGTCCCACCCGCTGACGCTCAGCGGCGGGCCGTTCTAGGGCGGCCGGGGGCTGGTCTCGTGCCCCGGATCGACCACGAGGTCCTCGTCACCGCCAAGGCGCGCCTGGACCGGCTGGCGCTGTATCCGCGGCCGGTGAGCATCGCACGCGTGGGGATCGTGTCCGCCGGGTGGCTGTTCGCGCTGCCGTGGTTTCGCCGTTTTGACGGCTACACGATGTGGAACCTCATCCTGCTGCGCTCGCCGCGGCTCGCCGACGACGGGGACCTCGTGTGCCACGAGCTGTGCCACGTCTGGCAGATGCAGCACCACCCGATCCGGATGCCCCTGTCATACCTGCGCGTGGGCTACGCGGACAACCCGTACGAGGAGGAGGCCCGGCGGGCCGCGGCTAGTCCACGATGATCTCGCCGCCGCGGTCGGGGACGACGACGAGCATGCTGCGCCGCGCCCGCTCTGATGCTCGCCGGGCCGGGCGGAAGTCCAGGTTCGCTGCCACGCGGAGCACCTCGCGCATCTCCATCTCGGCAAAGGGAGCACCGGCGCAGCGGCGCACGCCGCCCCCGTAGGGGATCCACGACGACGGACGATCCGGCGAGCCGTCCAGCCAGCGCTCGGGTGCAAACGCCCCGGGGTCGGGCCACAGGTCCTCCCGGCGCATGGCCAGCCATAGGCAGGCTGCCACCTGGACCCCAGCGGGGATCGTCCGGCCCGCGATGCTCGCGGGCTCGAGCAGCAGCCGGGGCGCGATCGTCAGCCCGGGCCGCGCGCGCAGCACCTCTTTGACGACTGCGTCGAGGTAGGCGGGGTCGCCCTCGCGCAGGCGCGCGTGGACCACGGGGCTGCGCGCGAGACGCTCGAACGCCCACGCCAGCGATGCCGCCGAGCTGTCATGGCCGCCCATCAGCAGCGCCACCAGCTGATCGCGCAGGTGCTGGTCGGTGGGCGGCTTGCCGTCCTCGTCGCGTTGGCTCAGGAGCAGCGATAGCACCGACGCCCCGTCCTCGGGCTCGCTGCGCCTGCGCGCCAGCAGTTCGTAGAGCAGCGCGTCGAAGCGCTCCACCGCAATCCGGAACCGCCCCCACGGGCTGCGGGGCCCCAGGTCCTTCATCACCAGCACCATGGCCAGCACGCGGGGCAGCGAGCGGACGCCCGCGAGTGCCTCGTCCACGGCCGCGCGCAGCTCGGTGAACTCGCGCTCGTCGCGGGCGCCGAACACCACGCGGAGCATGATCTCCAGCGTGAGCGCGCGCATGCGCTCCAGCGTGTTCACGCGGCCCTGCCAGCCGGCGAGCTCGCCGCGCGCCAGCTCGCCGATCATCGGCGCCAGCGCCCGCATCTGCTCGCCGTGAAACGGCTTCTGCAGCAGGCGGCGCTCGCGCAGGTGCTCTTCGCCGTCGATGAGGAGGATCGAATGCGGACCAGCGAACGGGCGCAGGAACTCCCAGCTCTGGCCGGCGGGGGCCACGGCCGCCGGCAGGGCAAAGAGCTCGCGGACCGCCTCGGGTCCGCTGAACAGCACCATCGGCTCCTCGGTCCAGTAGGTGCGGATCGTGGCCGGGTCCCCGAAGCGGCGGTGAACGCCCTGCAGGAAGGCGCCGGGCCGGCTCATCCACGCGAGCGTCTGCCACAGTGCAGGCGCGCGCGGGCCCGGCGGCAGCGCGGCCGCGCCGGGGTCGTCGGCGCCGGTCGCGCTGCGTGTGCGAACCTCTTTGCGCGTTGCCGAGGTCATACGTCCTATGAGGTTCTTATACCGGGTCCGGTTCAGGCGCGATCACGGTTGGGCGCCCGCTCACATGTCCGACTATGTGGACGGCGAGCTGGCGCCAGGCGGGCGCTCGCGCATGGAGCGCCACACTCGCGAGTGCCCGGAGTGTGAGCGGCTGTTGGCCGGGCTGCGCGCGGTGGTGCAGGGCCTGGGCCGGCTGCCCGCGCCCGCCGGCGGCGCCGACGCCGCCCGGATCGCGGCTCTCGTACGCGGTCGCCTCGACGAGCCTCCGACATCCTGAACCGTCTGGGGCGATGGGCGGGTCAAACAGGACATGACCGATACCAGCAACATCCAGAACCAGACAGACGCGCCGGCCGTCGAGAAGACCGACAGCGAGTGGCGCGAGCAGCTCACCCCCGAGCAGTACGAGGTGCTGCGCCACAAGGCGACCGAGCGCCCCTTCACCGGGGAGTACGTCAACGAGAAGCGCGAGGGCATGTACCGCTGTGCCGGGTGCGGCGCCGAGCTCTTCTCCTCGGACACGAAGTTCGACTCCGGCACAGGATGGCCGAGCTTCACCGAGCCGGCGAACCGCGCCAAGGTCCAGCTCCACGACGACCGCAGCTACGGCATGCACCGCATCGAGGTGACATGCGCCGCCTGTGGCGGCCACCTGGGCCACGTCTTCTCTGACGGCCCGGGCGCGACCAACGAGCGCTACTGCATCAACTCCTGCTCGCTCTCGCTCGACGAGAACCGCTAGCCAGGACGAGGGCGCGCCAGCGGGGGCGGTATAACCGCCCCCGTGACCCGCGCGCGGACCGAGCAGGACCTGATCCGCCAGGCGCGGGCCGGCGACCAGCCGGCGTTCGCCGAGCTCGTGATGCTGCACGCCGACCGCGTCTACGGGGCGCTGCGGCGGTTCGGCTTGGATGCGGTCGACGCCGACGAGGTGGTGCAGGAAGTGTTCCTGCGCGCCTGGCGGGGGCTGGGGCAGTTCGAGGGGCGGGCCCAGTTCTCCACGTGGCTGTACCGGATCACCTTCAACGAGGCCCAGCGCCGGCTCTCACGCCGGACGCTCCCCCGGGCGCAGCCGTCGCCCGAGAGCGACGCGCCCGATCCCGTGGCGGCGCTGCCTGAGCCCGTCGAATCCGGTCCCGAGGCCCGGGCACTGGCCGGCGAGCTCGAACGCAGGCTCGATGCCGCGCTGGACGAGCTCCCTCCCGAGTGGCGCGAGGCCGTGGTGCTGCGCGACATCGAGGGCCTCTCAACGCATGACGCGGCCGAGGTCGTCGGCGTCGGCGAGGCGGCGTTCAAGAGCCGCCTGCACCGCGGGCGCATGCAGCTGCGCGCCCTCCTCGAGCCGTATCTCGGGCTCGAGGAGGGCTGACGCTCCGCTACCAGATGCCGCCTACGCGGCCTGCGCAGCCGGGGCCTCGAGGCCGAGCGACTGCTCGAGCGCGGCCTTCGGCTGGGCGCCGACCGCCTGCGCGGCGACCTCTCCGTCGCGGTAGAGCACCACGTACGGGATGCCGCGCACACCGGCGCGCTGCGCCAGTACGGGCTCGTCGTCGACGTTGACCTTGCCGACCTTGACGGTCCCCGCGCGCTCGGACGCGATCTGCTCGATCACGGGGCCGAGCATGCGGCAGGGTCCGCACCACGGCGCCCAGTAGTCCACGACCACGGGCACGTCGGAGGCGAGGACCTCCTCGTCGAAGTTGGCTTGGGTGAGGGTGATGACGTTGCTCATGTGTGCTGCCTTTCGGGAGTCTGTTCGGGTCTAGCGCAGCGTGGTGGCGCAGACCGCGCCGCCGTGCTTCTCGAAGTAGCGCTGGTGGTAATCCTCGGCGTCGTAAAAGTCGGTGGCCGACGCGATCTGGGTGACGATCTCCTTGCTCAGGTTCGCCTGGCGCTCATCGCGCGAGGCGATCGCCTGGCGCTCCTGCTCGGCGTCTCCGAAGTAGATCGCCGAGCGGTACTGGCTGCCGAAGTCCCAGCCCTGCCGGTTGCGCGTGGTGGGGTCATGGACCTCCCAGAACGTGTTCAGCAGATCGCCGTAGCTCACCTTCGATGAGTCAAACCAGACCTCGACGGCCTCGGCGTGACCGGTCGTGTCGGAGCAGACCTGCTCATACGACGGGGCTGCGACGGTGCCGCCCGTGTAGCCGACGGTCGTCTTCAGGACCCCCTCGATCTCGCGGAATGAGGCCTCGACGCCCCAGAAGCACCCAGCGGCAAATGTCGCGCGCTCGGCGCTCTCCGGCAGGCCGTCGCGGCGATCGGCGTCCGTCCGCCCCCGATCGGGGGAGGCCTTCTTGGTGAAGTTCAGCATGCGGTCCTTTCCGTATTCGTGTTTCGCACCTACATAGACCCGGTGCGGGGCGAAAACGGTTCAGGCCGCAGTCACGGTGTGATGGTCACCTTGGGCATCTTCTGCATGAGCAGGAGCGCTCGTGGGGGTCGCGGCGGCCGCCGCGGCCGCGGCGCGATAACGCAGGAACGCCTCGACGACGGAGGGGTCGAACTGGCTGCCCGCGCAGGCGCAGAGCTCGGTGAGTGCCACCTCGACGCTGAGTGCCTTGCGGTAGGTGCGGTCGCTCGTCATCGCGTGGTAGGAGTCGCAGACGGTGATGATGCGCGCCCCGAGAGGGATCGACTCGCCGGCCAGGCGGTCGGGGTAGCCGGTTCCGTCCCACCGTTCATGGGAGGAGCGCACGAGTGGCGCGACATCAGCCAGGGCGGGTGAGGCGAGGATGATGCGCTCGCCCGCGATCGTGTGCTGATGCATCAGGGTCCACTCGTCCGGGGTGAGCGGCCCGGGCTTGTCCAGGATCGCCTCGGGAATCGCGATCTTGCCGATGTCGTGCAGCTCGGCGGCGATCCGGACGGCGTCCACCTGCGCCGCATCGCACCCGAGTGACCTGGCGACGCCCGCGGCCAGCTCGGCGACGTCGTCGACGTGGTCAGACAGCTCGGGATCGCGGTGGGCCAGCGCCGACAACAGCGCGTGCTTGACCTCCAGGGCGGCGGTGGTCCGCCGGCCCTGGCTCTTGTGCGCGTACATCCGCTGATCGGCGAGCCGGAGGGCCTCCTCGAGATCCGAGGTCTCGTCGGGCAGGCGGACGCTGCCCAGCGATGCCTTGATCGAGAAGCCGTCGCCGTGATCGGCAAGGACGCCCAGCGCGGCGCTCAGCAGGGCATCGCCGTCCTCGCCCCCGGGCAGCAGCGCGCAGAACTCGTCGCCTCCCATCCGGTAGACGCCGCCGGATGCGCCGATCTCGGCCTCCAGGCCGGCCGCGAGGCGCTGCAGGAGGGCGTCGCCCGCGGCATGGCCGAAGTTGTCGTTGTAGCTCTTGAAGCCGTCGAGGTCGAACAGAGCGAGCACCAGCGGCTCGGGGTCGTCATCGTCGAGGCGGTCGCCCAGCGCTGCCGCGAAGGCTCGGCGGTTGCCCAGGCCGGTGAGCGGATCGGTGAGCGCCTCATGCGTCGTGCGGCGCAGCATCGTCTGGTGGGCGCGGAACGTCAGCACGAGCCGGAGCAGCACGCAGAGCAGCGCGCCGGTGGCCAGGGCGATAGCAGGGAGCGTCACGTCGTGGACGGTGCCCACCACAAGGATCCCGAGGCTGACGAGTGCCGACGCGATGGAGACGCTGATCGCCTCCGCGCTGCGGGCTCGGGTGGCGCGCCCGCGCGGTTGCATCCAGGCTGCCGTGGCGCAACAGACCGCGATGGCCCACCACCCCGGGTCGTACGGCCCACCCGACACCCACGTGCCCTCCGCGGCCTTGATGAGATAGATCGTGTCCGCAGTCCAGAAGCACATCACGCCGGCGGCGATGACCCCGAACCGGCGGTCCACCCGCCAACCGCCGACGGCCAGGACCCCGACGATGAAGCCCAGCATGATCAGGTCCATGATCGGATAGCTGAGGTTGGTGGCCACCGAGAGGCTGTCCCCGCTGACCGCGGCCAGGACCGGCTTGAACACGATGGCGGCACTCAAGGCCCCGGCGGCCAGGCCGGCGGTGACGCCATCGGCCCAGATCGTCTTGGGCAGGCCCTTGATGCGCGAGCGCGCGAGCAGGATCAGGCCCACGAAGATGAGCGGCGGCAGCGACAGATAGCCCCCGTCCGCGGGAGAGGGCACCGGAGGCGACGAGTCGTTCCACAGGACGACGGTGAAATAGAGCTCACCGAACACCCACGCCATCACGCCCAGCCCGATGAGGAACCACGCCATCCGCTCGCGCGGGCGGACCCCTGCGCGCACCAGACACAGGGCAGCCCCGATCGCCATGGCCATGAGGTGCAGCCACTTCTGGGGTCCGATCGGCAGCCAGCGCAAGCCGAGGGCGCGCGCTTCACAGGCAGCGATCCAGCCTCCTGTGAGTACCAATATGACACGGACATGACGGGGCATGAGGTTCATATCGGCGCAAGACGGGCCTTCCCCAAGTCGTTGCCGGGGGTTCTTCACCCAACCCCGGGACCGGGGCTCACCTCGAGCTCACCGCGGGCGGCGAGCACGGCGCGCCCGCACCGCACCCCGAGTCCCTCCTCGTTCTGTACCTGGGCGACCAGGCGTCGGTCAGAGCCGTCGCGGACCGACTGGGGATTGAGCCGGTGGCTCCGGCCAACCCCTACTGGGTCGAGCACGGAGCCACCTTCGAGGATCCCGACGGCTTCCGGGTCGTGCTGGTGCCCGAGCGCTGGCAGCCGTAGGCGCGTGCCGCCGGCTCCCGTCAGGTGTGGGTGACGTCCCCGTGGCCGACTGGGCGTCGAGGTCGCTCAGGTCGAGCTCGCCGGAGCCGTCGACGGCGGCGTCGAGCGCGTCGAGGCGCGCGCCGACCAGCCACGGGGTGCTGACGGTGACGGTCACGCGCGCCAGCTAGTGTGCCGCGGGATGGCCCAGGAGATCGAGCACCCGCTCTTCGCGCGGTTCTTCCATCGCTTCTGCGGTCGCGACCGCGGCAAGGGCGAGCAGGACCTGCGACGGGAGATGCTCGCCGGCGCGACCGGGCGGGTGGTCGAGGTCGGCGCCGGAAACGGCGTCAACTTCGCGCACTATCCGGCCGCCGTCGCCGAGGTGATCGCCGTCGAGCCCGAGCCGTACCTGCGCAGCCAGGCCGAGGTGGCCGCGGGCAAGGCGCCGGTTCCGGTCCGGGTGGTCACGGGAGTCGCCGATGCGATGGAGCTCGAGACCGGCTCGGTCGACGCCGTGATCGCCTGCGGCGTGCTGTGCTCGGTGCGCGACCAGCCGGCGGCGCTGGCCGAGTTCCGCCGCGTCCTGCGCCCGGGGGGCGAGCTGCGCTTCTACGAGCACGTCCGCTCCCGCCGGCCGGGCTTCGCCCGCTGGCAGCGGCGCATCGACCCCCTGTGGACGCGCCTGTTCGGCGGCTGCCACGCCGACCGCGACACGCTGGCCGCGATCGAGCGCGCCGGCTTTGTCTTCGAGCGCTGCCGAGGCTTCCCGTTCCCCGAGAACGCACGCCTGTACCCGGTGACGCCCCGCATCCTCGGGGTCGCTCGCGCGCGCTGAGCCGGCGGCGCCGTCAAATGCCGCGCAGCGCGCCGCCGTCAACGGCGAGCGCCGCGCCGGTGATGTAGGCGGCGCGGTCCGAGGCGAGGAACGCGGCGGCCCAGGCCATCTCCTCGGGCTGGCCGATCCGGCCCGCGGGCACGGATGCCGCCGCGCCGGCCTCCGCGTTCTCCATGGAGCCCGCCAGCGAGGCCAAGCGCTGGGTGGCGATCGACCCGGTGAGGAGGGAGTTGATGGTCACGCCGTCGCGGGCCACTTCGCGGGCCAGAGTCTTGTAGGCGGCCAGCTGGGCGGAACGCTCGGCGTTGGAGAGGATGAGCGCGGGGATCGGCTCGCGAACTGTCGTCGACGCGATGGCGACGACGCGGCCCCAGCCGCGCTCGCGCATCCCGGGCAGTACCAGCGTGAGCAGCGCCATCGGTCCCAGGACGAGGGTCCGATGCGCCTGCTCCCACTGCTCGGTGGTGAAGCTGAGCGGATCGGGGCTGGCCGCCGGACCGCCGGTGTTGGTGACGAGGATGTCCACCGGGCCCACCTCCTCGGTCACCCGGGCCACCAGATCCCCAGCGGCGTCGAGGTCGGCGCTGTCCCACGCCAGGCCTGCGAGCGCGCCGATGTCCGCGGCCACCTGCGCGATGCGATCCGCGTCGCGCGAGGTGATGACCACACGCGCGCCCTCGGCCACGAGCACCTCGGCGACCGCGCGGCCGATGCCCTGGCTGGCGCCCCCGACGAGCGCGACGCGTTCCTGGATCCCGAGGTCCACGCCCGCACCCTACCTCTCGGAGCCGGTCACAGGCCGACGCATGCGCCGTCGCGCGTGCGAGGGTCGGCGGCGCCGCACAGCATGTCGTCGGCCGTCACGCGGATCATCTGGGCGTGGCCGAAGCCGTCGTCGGCCGAGTCGCTGCGCCAGACGCGGTAGCCACGGCGGCTCAGGCCGTCCTGCCAGGCGCCGGGCGCGTCGTGCTCGAGCGCGACGATCGGTGGCTCGCCGGTCTCCCAGACGTCGAACCCGGTGGACGCCTCGCGGGTCAGGCTCCAGCGCGGCGCCCGCACGGCGGTGCCGGCATCCTCGCCGGCGATGAACGTGCGCGCGAGGAGCTGCAACAGGATCTGGGGCTGGGCGTCACCACCCATCGTGCCGATGACGGCATCCAGCGCGCCATCGTCACGAGTGACGGCAAGTGGCGAGAGCGTGTGCGGGGGCCGGCGCCCGGGCGCGAACTCAGCCGGGTGGCCCTGCTGGAGGGAGAAGCCCATCCCCCGGTTGTGGAGGAAGATGCCGTGCGTGTCCAGCATCAGGTGCGAGCCGAACCCGGCGGCGTTGGACATGATCAGCGACACCCCGGCCCGATCGCCGTCGACGGCGCAGAGATACGTCGTATCTCCGTCGCTGTAGACGTCGGCCAGGCCGCGGCCGGCCTGAGCGCGGATCGCCTCGGCGCGCGGCGCGAGCCGCTCTGGCGAGAGCAGGCTCATCCCGTCGGCACGGTCGTGCAGCAGCGCGATGCGATCGTGAGCGGCCTGGCGGGCCGCCTCCACCAGGACGAAGGCCCACCCATCGTCGCCGGGATCCTGGGGCACGCCGACCTGGTCGGCGATCCACGCGCCGGCCAGGGCCAGGTAGCCCTGCGAATTGGGCGGGATCGTCCAGAGCCGGCGCCCGAACGCCACCAGCGACAACGGCTCCACCCACTCGGCCTGGACGGTCCGCAGGTCCTCGATGCTGAAGAGACCCGCGCCGAGCATCCGCAGCGCCTCGCCCGGGGAGTCCTCATAGAAGGCCCCCCGACCTCCCGCCGCAACGTCGGCCAGAACCCGACCGACTCCGGGGACGGTCAGGCGCCGGCCGCAGACCAGGACGCCGGCGTCGCCGAACGCCGTCGCCCGGAGATCGGGTGGCAGCACCTGGGAAGCGGCGGCCAGCGTCGGCGAGACCGGGAAGCCGGCGCGCGCGAGCCCGATCGCCGGGGCGAGGACGTCGCCGAGCGCCAGGCGCCCGAACCGCGCGTGGAGGGCGACCAGGCCGTCCACGCAGCCGGGGATGGTGACGCTGCGGACGTCGTCGCGGAACGGCATCCGCGCCAACCCTTCGGCCCGGAGCTGCGCCGGGTCGGCCCCTGAGCCCGCGCGCCCGGACGCGTTGAGCGCGGCCGTCGGCCCGCCCGGCGCGACGACGACTGCGAACACGTCACCGCCGAGGCCGCACATGTGCGGAGACGTGACCGCCATCGTCGCCGCGGCAGCGACGGCCGCATCAGCGGCACTGCCGCCGCGGTCGAGCATCGAGGCGCCGGCCTGGGCGGCGAGGTGGTTGGCGGCGGCAACAGCGCCGGTTGGGGCGTAGCGGGTGAACATCCGGTCGCGGCACCTTAGCCTTCATGGCGATGCGCAAGCTCACCTACTCGATGGGGGTCTCGCTGGACGGGTACGTCACGGGGCCCGACGGCCGCCACGACTGGTCGGTGCCCGACGAGGAGCTGCACCGGTTCCACAACCAGCAGATGGCCGAGCTCGGCGCGCACCTGTTGGGCCGCCGGCTGTATGAGGACATGGTGATGTGGGAGACAGAGGAGCAGCCGGGCGGCGTGCGCAGCGAGTTCGCCGAGGCGTGGATCGCGCTGGAGAAGGTGGTGTTCTCCACCACCCTGGACACGGTCGAGGGCAGCAGCCGCCTCGCCACCGGCGGGATCGCCGAGGAGGTCGCCCGCCTGCGCCAAGAGCCTGGTGGGGACATCGCGGTGGGCGGCGCCGGCCTGGCCGCCAGCGTGATCGCGCTGGGCCTGATGGACGAGTACCACCTGTTCGTCAACCCGATCGTGGTCGGAGGCGGCACGCCGTTCTTCCCCCGGCTCGACGCCCCGATCGAGCTCGAGCTGGTGGAGACGCGGACGTTCGGCTCGCGCGTGGTCTACATGCGCTACCAGCGCCCCGGCTAGCGGTCGTCCCCGGGGAGGGCCACTAGATTCAGATCGGGTGAAAGAGCACCCGACACCACGCCGTGCGTGGCTCATCTTTGCGCTCGCGGTCATGGCCTATGCCGTCGCCGTGTTCCAGCGAGCGTCGCTCGGGGTGGCGACCGTGGAGGCCCAGCGGCGCTTCGGCACGACGGCAGCCGTCCTGTCCCTGTTCTCCGTCCTGCAGCTCGCGGTCTACGCCTCCCTTCAGGTCCCCGTCGGCGTCCTGCTCGATCGCATCGGTTCGCGACGGCTCATCGCCGGCGGCGCGGTGCTCATGGCCGCCGGTCAGCTCGTACTGGCGACGGCCCACGGCGTGAGCTTCGCTGTCACCGGGCGGGTGCTGGTCGGCGCCGGCGACGCGATGACGTTCATCAGCGCCCTTCGGCTGGTCTCCGTCTGGTTCGCGCCCGCGTCCGTCCCGCTCCTGTCCCAGCTGACGGGCATCCTCGGACAGGTCGGCCAGATCGCCGCCGCCTACCCGCTGGTCGCCCTGCTCCAGCGCGACGGCTGGAGCACCTCGTTCCTCGTGGCGGCCGGCGCGGGGTTCGCGGTCGCGCTGATGGCTGGGACGCTGCTACGTAACGCCCCCTCCGGCGCGCGCCCGAGCGGGCCGGCAATCGGCGCGGCCGAGGCGATCCGGCGCCTCGGGCTGGCCTGGCGCGAGCCGGGGACCCGCCTTGGCCTGTGGACGCACTTCGTCACGCAGTTCTCCGGGGTGGTCTTCGGGCTGATGTGGGGCTATCCGTTTCTCGTGGTGGGCGAGCACCGCAGCCCCGCCGAGGCGGGCGTGCTCATCACCATCCTCGTGGTGGTGGCGATGATCATCGGCCCCATCCTGGGCCACCTCGCCGCACGATGGCCGTACCGGCGGTCGGTGCCGGTCCTGTCGATCGTGGCCGCCACCGTCGCCGCGTGGACCGTGGTCCTCGCGTGGCCCGGCCGCGCGCCGTTCGCCCTGCTCGTGGTGCTCGTGGTGATCCTCGCCTCCAACGGCCCGGGCTCGCTCATGGGCTTTGACTACGCGCGCACGGAGAACGAGGCCGAGCGCATCGGCTCGGCCACGGGCATCGTCAATGTCGGGGGCTTCGTGGCGTCCCTGCTGACGATCGCGCTCATCGGGGTGATCCTCAGTCTGCGCTCCGGCGGGGGTCCCTCCAGCTACACGCTCGGCGACTTCAGGCTCGCCTTCGCCGTGCAGTACCTGTTCTGGGCCGTCGGTCTGATCGGCGTCCTGTACAACCGCCGCCGCCTGCGCGCCGCCCGCGGCCTCGACCTCGATCCGTTCCCGCACGCCGTCATGCGGCGGTGGCGCGGGCGCGCAGTGCGCCCGCGCGGACCGCTCAGCCGGTCAGCCTGACAGGGAGCCGCCGTACCCGGCAGGAGGGGCCCCGCCGGCGCTGCCCGGACCCGGACTGCCGCTCGGGGCCTGGCCGCGAGCGCCGCCGGGGGGCGGACCCCCGCCCGGACCGTGACCACCGGGCGGGTGCTGCATCACCGCGAACGAGCTGTCGAGATGGACCTCGACCTTGCTGCCATCGGACTTGGTGACGGTCACCTCGTAGCCCTTGCCGGTGAAGTCGGTGGTGACGTCCCCGGCAGTGCCGCTGCCAACGGACTTGATCGCGGCGGCCTTCGCCTTATCGGCCGCCGCGCCTGTTACCGGCTTCTCCGCATCCTCATGTGCGGCGGTCCCGGGCGCCGGGAAGTTGGCGGGTGGCGTTGCGTGGCTCGCGGCCGTGGTTGTCGCGCTTGATGACGAGGGCGTCGAGGTCGTGGCGGCATTGGCCAGCGCCGCGCCACCCACCGCCGCTCCTCCGATGGCCGCACCCGCAGCCAGCTTGGATCTGAGCTTGCGCATTCTCTCTCCTTGAGATTGTTGTGAGACGACGAGGCCCGATCATGCTCGGCCGACGTGAGAGCAGTGCGAGATGAACGTGAGATTTACGTCGGAGCCAGGATCTCCGAGAGCGGCCGCGTGTTGAGGACGTCGGCCGCCGTCGCCCAGCCCCGCCGCGCCGTGGCCACCGCGAACGTCATGTTGGCCAATCCCTGGGTGGAGTGGGCGTCGGTGGAGCACACCAGCGAGACCCCGGCGCGCAGGGCATCGCGCGCGTGCTCGCCGGACAGGTCGAGGCGGAGCGGGAGGCCGTTGACCTCCAGCGCCACTCCCTGCTCGAGTGCCGCCACATACACCTGCTCGAGGTCGAGCGCGTTCTCCGGGCGGCGGTTGATGTAGCGGCCCGTGGGGTGGCTGAGGCAGCGGACGGAGGGATTGCGCAGCGCCTCCAGCACCCGCTTGGTCATCTCGCCCCGCGGCATGCGCTGGCCGCCGTGGACGCTCGCCTGCACCCAGTCAAGCTCGGCCAGGACGTCGTCGGGGAGGTCGAGCCGGCCGTCGGGGAGGATGTCGCACTCGATCCCGCGCAGCACGCGAAAGGGTGCGAGCCTCTCGTTGGCGGCGTCGATCTCCTCACCCTGGCGGCGCACGTCATCGGGGGTCAGCCCGCGCACCGCCCCCACCGCCGGCGTGTGATCGCAGATCGCCAGGTACTCATACCCCCGGTCACGGGCCGCCCGGCCCATCTCCTCCACCGTCTGGCGGCCGTCGGACCACGTCGTGTGGGCGTGCAGATCCCCGCGGATCTGACCGAGCTCGACCAGCGGCGGGGGCTCGCCGGCGAACGGCTCCTCACGCAGCTCGGGCGGGCACCACGGCACCCCCAGCGCGGCATAGACAGCGAGCTCCTCGGGCGCGTCGGGCAGCGGCTCCAGCGCCGCCACGTACGCCGCCGTCCCGGTCGCGCGCACGAGCGCCGCGCCGTACGACGCCGGCGGGGCGACGAAGAGCCTGACGGCGATCCCCTCGACGGTGACGCCGACCGCCTCGCGCTCGGCCGCTCCGATCACGGCGACGATCTGCGGCAGCTGCGCGAACGCGGCGAGAGCCGGGGCCGGGTCCTGCGCGGCGCAGACCACGGCCAGGTCGTGACAGGCGTCACGGCAGCGGCGCACGTCTCCGGCCACCTCGGCGCCGAGCGCCTCGGCGATGGCTCCCACCAGCTCGCGGCCGCGGCTGAGCAAGAGCCCGCGTGCCGGCGCGGGCTCGGACTCGCGGGCCAGCGCGTCCAGCAGCCGCGCCTCGGTCTTCTCACCGATGCCGGGGACCTGACGCAGGCGGCCCGCGGCCGCCGCCTCACGCAACTCCTCGGCGGTGTGGATGTCCAGCGCCCGCGCCAGCTCGATCGACCGCTGCGCACTCAGCCCCAGGTAGCGCCCGAGGCCGACCAGCTCGGGCGAGAGCTCGCGCTCGAGCTCTGCCAGCTCGGCGATCTCCCCCGTCTCGACCAGCTCCCGCAGACGAGCCTCGATGCCGGAGCCGATCCCGCGCAGCTCGCGCACGCGCCCGTCCTTGACCAGGTCGGCCACCGGCATAGCCGCGCTCCGAACGGTCTCTGCCGCGCGACGGTAGGCGCGGATCGTGTACGGATTGGCCTCCGAGAGCTCCAGCAGGGTCGCGAACGCGTCCAGCCGTTGGGCGATCCCGGGATTGTCCACGGGCCATAGTTTGTCGCCGCGAACAGGTCCTTAGACTCCCGGGTCGTGGATGACACGGGCTCGTGGTTTCCGGTTCCCGACGAGAGCGATCTGCCGGGCGACCTCCAGAAGTTGTTCGACAAGGCGCGCGAGCGCCTGGGCTTCGTGCCCAACGTGTTCCGCGTGTACGCATTTCGCCCGCAGCGGCTGAGCGCGTGGTTCTCCCATTTCCGTCAGCTCCACGAGCCCAGCGAGCACCTCGGCGCGGCCGACCGCGAGATGATCGCCGTCGTCGTCAGCGCCGCCAACGGATGCCTGTATTGCCTGGTCGCCCACGGCGCCGCGCTGCGCACGGAGCTGGACGACCCGGTGCTCGGCGAGCGGATCTCCTACGACTGGCGCCGCGCGGGCCTCGATGACCGGCGCACCGCCATCTGCGCCTACGCGGAGAAGCTGACGCTGCGGCCCCGGGAGATCACGCGCCAGGATCTGCAGACGCTGCTCGACGCCGGCCTCACGCTCGAGGAGGCGTGGGACGTGGCCGAGATCGCCGCCATGTACAACCTCACCAACCGGATGGCAATGGCCACCAACATGCTGCCCAACGAGGAGTACAGCGGCGAGACCCGCCCGGAGTGAGCGTGCGCGACCACACCCCCCAATGGCTCCCCCTCGACGGCGCGGTCAACGCCCGTGCCGTCGTGCCCGGCGTGCTGCTGCGGGCCGACAACCTCCAGTCGCTGAGCGCTGAGGATGTGCGCCGACTCGTCGAGGAGGAGGGACTCGAGGTGGTGCTGGACCTGCGCACCGACACCGAGGTCGAGCGCGAGGGCCCGGGCCCGATCACCGCCGAGCCCGCGGTGCGCATCGAGCATCGCTCGCTGTATCCGGACTCGGGGGGCAACACGGATCTCGACGCCGCGGTCAAGCCGTGGGGCCGCGAGGACCAGGATGGCGTGCCTGACGAGACACCGACCGTGCGGGCCTACATGAGCTATCTGCAGCGGCGTCCGGACTCGATCGTCGCCTCCATACGTACGATCGCTCACGCGGACGGGGCGGTGCTCGTGCACTGCGCCGCCGGCAAGGATCGCACCGGCGTCGTCGTCGCGCTGGCCCTCGACGCGAGCGGCGTGGACCGTGAGGTGATCGTCGCCGACTACCTCGCCACCGAGGAGCGGATCCACGCCATCTTCGACCGTCTGCTGTCTTCCCCGACCTACCGCGAGGAGCTCAAGGACGAGTACCCCAGCACCCACTCGCCGGTGGCCGAGACCATGGAGCGCGTCCTCACCCTCGTGGACAGGGACTTCGGCGGGTCGGCGGAATGGCTCACCGCGCACGGTCTCGCCGAGGCCGACCTGAAGCTCCTGCGCCGCCGGGTGACCGGCTAGCGCACGCCGCCGCCGCGTGGCCGGCTAGCGCACGCCGCCGTCGGTGACCGGCTGACGCGAGCCGGCGGTCACCGCTCTCAGCTCATTCAGCGAGTCCCGGATCACCTCCGGCAGCCCGTGGTCATTCCCCTCGTCCACCCATCGCCCGAACGCGACATGGAACACGGCGATCCCCGCCTGAGCGGTGAGGCTCGCCGTGGGTTCGGCCACCCCGCGCCGGCGCAGCGCCTCGGCCAGCGCGGTGCCGAGCGACGCCATCTTGATCAGCTCGCGCTCCTGGAGCTCCGCGCTGGCGACGATGACGGCCTGGCGCTGCCGGGCGAACTCACGGCGCTCCTGCAGCACCTCGCCCCCGGCCTGAAGGCCGGCGGCCACCGCGTCGATCGGGGCGGCGGACGCCGGGGCGTCGAGCACCCCGTTCACCATCAGGTCCTGCAGGTCGCTCCCGCCGGCGAAGAGGACCTCGCGCTTGTCAGCGAAGTGGCGGAAGAACGTGCGCTCGGTGAGTCCGGCCCGCTTGGCGATCTCCGCCACGGTGGTCTGCTCGAACCCGCGCTCACCGTACAGGTCGAGCGCCGCCCGCGCGAGGCGTTCTCGGGCATTTGGCTCCCAGCGACTCATCCCTTGACATGATATTGATGACAGCGGCTGACATCGGTGCTACAGTGATGTCAGTAACTGACATCGGCCTGGCCCGTCTCCCCTCTCTCGGGCGCCGCGAGCCACGTCGCCCCCCTTGGAGGTTTCTCATGAGAGTTTTTGTCACCGGCGCGTCCGGTTGGATCGGCTCTGCCGTCGTCGCCGACCTCATCGATGCCGGCCACGAGGTCACGGGGCTCGCGCGGTCGGATGCTTCGGCCGCGGCCGTGCAGGACGCCGGAGCCGAGGTCGTCCGCGGCTCCCTCGACGACCTCGACATCCTCAGCGCCGCCGCGGCTGCGGCGGCTGGCGTGATCCACACCGCCTACATCCACGACTTCTCACAGATGGAGGCCGCCGCGGCGACCGACCGGGGCGTCATCGAGGCCCTCGGGGCGGCGCTGGAGGGCTCCGACCGCCCGCTGGTCGTCACCACCGGGACCGGAGTCGTGAACCCCGGCCGCCCGGTCATCGAGGACGACCGCCACGACCTATCGACCCCCGGTCACCCACGGCGCGACAACGAGTCCTTGGCCCTCGGCCTGGCGGATCGCGGAGTGCGCGTGTCGATCGTCCGTCCCGCGCCTTCGGTGCACGGCAAGGGCGATCATGGCTTCGTCGCGAGGCTCGTCGAGATCGCCCGCGAGCGGGACGCCTCCGGCTACGTGGGAGACGGCGCGAACCGCTGGGCGGCGGTTCACCGCCTGGATGCCGCCCGCCTCTATCGCCTCGCCCTGGAGCAGGCGCCCGCCGGCTCGGTCTTCCACGCCGTCGGCGACGAAGGTGTGGCGACGCGGGACATCGCCGATGCCATCGCCCGGCACCTGAGCCTGCCGCTGGTGTCCGTCGACCCCGACGAGGCTGCCGAGCACTTCGGCTGGTTGGGGGCCTTCTTCTCCTGGGACGCGCCGGCCTCCAACGCGCTCACCCGCGAGCGGCTCGGCTGGGAGCCGACCCATCAGGGGCTCCTGGCCGACCTCGAGGAGGGCTTCTACTTCGAGCAGGTGAGCCAGACCGCCTGACGCCAGACCGCCTGACGCCAGAGCGCCTGACTCCAGGCCGCCCGCGGGCCGCCTGACTCCAGCCCGTCCGACCCAGCGGCAACGCGCGGTCAGCTGGTCTCCGCGAGCGATGCGTCGAGCGCGGAGACCAGCGTCGGCACATGCTCGGCGGTGAACGCCAGCGGCGGGCGGAGCTTGAGGATGTTCCCGGCCCGGCCGGTGGTGCCGATCAGCACACCGTGGTGGCGCAGCCGGTCGCGCACGGCGCGAGCCCGCTGACCGTCAGCAGTGCGCCCGGCCCGGTCGGACACGATCTCGATCCCGCAGGCCAGCCCGACGCCGCGGACGTGACCGATGGCGTCGTGGGTGCCGGTGAGCTCGACGAGCGCTGTATGCAGCGCCTGGCCGCCGTCGCGCACGCGATCCAGCACGCGCTCGTCCTCGATCACGTCGAGGACGGCGAGCCCCGCCTCGGCGCTCACGGGGTTGCCGCCGAACGTGCTGAACAGGACCGTGTGGCCGACGAGGGCCTGCACGATCTCACTCCGCGTCAGGACGGCAGCGACGGGGTGGCCGTTGCCCATCGGCTTGCCCAATGTGACGAAGTCCGGGACGATGCCGAACCGGTCAAACGCCCACATCGCGCCGGTCCGGCCGTGGCCGGCCTGTACCTCGTCGGCGATCCACAGAGCACCGGCGTCGCGTGTCTGGCCGACCAGGTCCTGGACGTAGGCGGGGTCGAGGTCGTCGATCCGGTCGCTCATGACCAGGCCGTCGAGGATCGCCGCGGCCGGCGCCATCTCCCGCGCCCGCAGCCGCTGCACCGCCGCCGCGAACCCCGCGCCGTCGAGGTGCTCGCCGCGATACGGGTCGGGCGGCTCCCACCGCTCGATGTGCGGCGGGGCCGGTGAATCGAACCACGACTCGGGTGAGAGCGCCGCGGTCGCCTCGGTGATCCCGTGGTACGCGTAGGCGGTGCAGAGCCCTCCGCGGCGGCCGGTGACCGCGGTCGCCATCCGCCACGCCAGGTCGTTGGCCTCCGAGCCGGAGTTGACCAGCAGCACGGTGTCGAGCTCAGGCGGGCACAGGGCCACCAGCCGCTCGGCCAGCTCGATCGCCGCCGGGTGCAGGTAGCGCATGTGCGTGTTGATCCGCCGGCCCTGACGGGAGATGGCGGCGGTCACGCGCGGATGGCCGTGGCCGACGCACGGGACGTTGTTGTAGACGTCAAGGTGGCGGTGGCCCGCGGTGTCGGTGATCCAGACGCCCTCGGCGCGCGCGACCTCGATGGGCACGTCGTAGAACAGCGCCTCCATGGCGGGGCCGAAGGCCGCGGCCCGGCGCGCCGCGAGGGAGCGCACGTCGGGACGCGGGATGGCGGCCCCGAGCTGCCGCGCCACCTCGGCCCAGCCGGCCTGCTCCATCGTCGTCAGCATCCGCGCGCACTCGGCGTTGTAGCGCTCGGCGAAGGGCCGCTCCTCCAGGCCCTGGGCCACGCGCCACGAGCTGATGGCGATCGTCACCGCGCTGCGGGCCGCCCACATGACGCCGAGGACGTCAAGCTCGGTGTCCTCGAGCTCCGTCCGGCGCTGGAAGCCGTCGAGGACGAGCCGAGCCATGCGGAAGAGCTCGTCGCCGTCGCGGCCGACCCCGAGCGAGTCGAGCACCGACGCCAGCTCGGTCATCAAGGCCGTGTGGCTCATGTCGCCGAAGTCGATGATCCCGGTGATGAACCCCGCGTCGTCGGTCACGGTGTTGTCGACCGAGAGGTCGGTGTGGGCGACCTGGGCGCGCAGCCGCGGCCATACCGGGGTGACCGTTCGCTCGAACTCGTCCAGCACGCGCGCCACCAGCCCGCGCTGCCCCGGGTCGCGGATGTCGTCGAGCATCGCCCGGGAGGCGAGGGCGTGCTGGACGTCCCACAGCATCACGCGGCGCGCCCGGGGGTGGGTGAAGCCGCGCAGCGCCCGGTCGAGCCGGGCCGTCGTCTCGCCCCAGGCGATGAGGGCGGCATCGCTCAGCTGCGTCGCCTCGATCCGGCTGTGCCCGGGCAGAACGTCGTAGAGCCGGGCCCAGTGGGCGGCGTCGCCGTGGGACCAACGGGCTCGCAGGTCGGCCACCGCGTCTCCAGGCCGCGCCGGCCGAGCGGCCTCCGGGTCGGCAGCCTCCGCGCGGGCGGCGTCCCGGCTCTGGAGCGGGCGCCACGGGACGGCCACGCGCAGGCCCGGGTCGGCCGCCATCACGTGCAGGACCACCTCGGCTTCCATGTCCAACACGGCGGGGTCCTCGGAGGCGTTGGAGACCTTAAGGATCGCCACCGGCTCACCCGCGGCATCGTCGAGCGCGAACGTCCGGTCGCGCTCGCTGCCAAGGTCCCGGGCCGTCGCCGCGGTCACGGCGAAGCACGAGCGCGCCAGCTCGATCGCATCCGCCTCCGACAGGGCGGGCCGCGACGCGGTCAGCACCGTATCCACGGCGGCGACGCTACCAGCGGCGGCGTTGTAGCTTCCACTTGCACCACTGGAGACGAGAATGAGAGAGGGATCAATGGCCGATTACGCAGTCATCAATCCGGCGACAGGCAAGACCGTCCGCGAGTACCCGACGATCACCGACGAAGAGCTGCGCGACGCCATCAAGCGCGCCGCCAATGCCGGCAACGACTGGGCCGCCACCAGCGTGGAGGATCGCGCCGCCGCCATCCGCCGCGTGGGCGAGATCCACACCGAGAAGCGCCAGGAGCTGGCCGAGATCATCGTCCGCGAGATGGGCAAGCCAATCGAGCAGGCACTCGGCGAGGTCGACTTTTCCGCCGCCATCTACGAGTACTACGCCGACAACGGCCCGAAGTTCATGGCCGACGAGCCCATCGAGCTGCTCGAGGGCGACGGCTCGGCCGTCGTGCGCCGCAGCGCGTATGGCCTGCTACTGGGGATCATGCCCTGGAACTACCCCTACTACCAGGTGGCGCGCTTCGCCGGGCCCAACCTGGTGGTCGGCAACACGATCCTGCTCAAGCATGCCCCGCAGTGCCCGGAGTCGGCATCGGCGATGGAGCAGATCTTCCACGACGCCGGCGTCCCCAAGGACGCCTACATCAACATCTTCGCCACCAACGGCCAGATCGAGTGGGTCATCGCCGACCCGCGGGTGCGCGGCGTGTCGCTGACCGGCTCAGAGCGGGCCGGCGCTGCGGTCGCCGAGATCGCCGGGCGCAACCTCAAGAAGGTCGTGCTCGAACTCGGCGGGTCGGACCCGTTCATCGTGCTCGGCACCGACGACATGGACGCAACCGTCGAGCAGGCGGTCGGCGCTCGGTTGGAGAACTCCGGCCAGGCCTGCAACGCCGCCAAGCGGTTCATCGTCGTCGACAACCTCTACGACGAGTTCATGGAGAAGTTCAGTGGGGCGCTGCTCGCGGTCAAGCCCTCTGACCCCACCAAGGAGGGCGTCCAGGTCGGCCCCCTGTCCTCCTCGACGGCGACCGAGCGCCTGGCCGACCAGGTCAAGCGCGCGGTGGACCAGGGAGCGACTCTCGTCGCCGGCGGCAGCCACGACGGCAACTTCTTCGAGACGACCATCCTCACCGACATCAAGCCCGACAACGACGCCTACAAGGAGGAGTTCTTCGGGCCGGTCGCCTCGATCTACCGCGTGGGCAGCGAAGACGAGGCCGTGACGCTGGCCAACGACACCCCGTTCGGGCTCGGCTCCTACGTCATGACCAACGACTCCGAGCAGGGCGTCCGGGTTGCCAACAAGATCGACGCCGGCATGGTGTTCGTGAACGCCGCCGGGCTCGAGGGCGTCGAGCTGCCCTTCGGCGGCGTCAAGCGCTCGGGCTTTGGCCGCGAGCTCGGCCGCTTCGGCGCCGACGAGTTCGTCAACAAGAAGATGATCCGCATCGCCTGAGGCTGCGCTGGATCCGGTGGGCGCGCGCCGCGCCCACCGCCTCCGGTGTAACAACCAGCGCCCTGTCGCGACTCACTGCGTACGGGACCTCGTGTCCGCAGACACCACATCGAGGCAGCCAAAGGAGGCAGCCATGCTTTGCGCACACACCATCCGCCGGCTCAAGCCAGGCACGTTCGACGCGTTCGCCCGCACGTTCCGGCCGTCGGAAGGCGCCGACCCAGGCGGCTGAAGGCGGACGTCGCGCCGCTCGTGGACGAGGTGCCAGACGGTAGGGTGTTCTCGTGCAGGACGACCGGGCTCTGCTTGCACGATTGCGGACCGGAGATCAGAAAGCGTTCGAGACGCTCGTCAACCGGTATGACCGCAGCCTGCGCCGCGTCGCGCGCGCCTTCGTCCGCACGCCGTCCGCCGCCGACGACGTCGTCCAGGAGACCTGGCTGGCCGTGATCCGAGGACTGGACGCGTTCGAAGGCCGCTCGTCCCTGAGCACGTGGATCTTCAGCATCCTCGCCAACCGCGCGCGTACGCGGGCGACCCGTGACGCGCGCAACGTACCGTTCTCCGCCCTGGAGGTGGGTGATGAGCCGGCCGTCGACCCCGAGGCGTTCGGCCCCGACGGCCGGTGGCGCAGCGCCCCACCGCGCCTCGACACGGATCCCGAGGCGCATCTGCTGCGCAAAGAGCTCCGCGCCCAGGTCCTGGCCGCCGTCGATGAGCTGGTGCCGGCCCAACGGGCCGTCATCACGCTGCGCGACTTCGCCGGACTGGGCGCCGAGGAGGTCTGCACGCTGCTTGAGATCAGCGACGGTAACCAGCGCGTGCTGCTCCATCGCGCTCGCGCCAACGTCCGCGCCGCGCTCGCTCCGCTGGTCGAGATGGGTGGCCGATGAGACTCTGGCGCCGCCGCCACGACCACGGGGCACTGGTCTGCCGCGAATTCGTCGAGCTCGTCACCGACTATCTCGAGGGCGCGCTGCCCAACAGTGAGCGGGCGCGGTTCGAGGCCCACTTGGCCGAGTGCGACGGGTGCGCCGGTTACCTCGAGGACATGCGGCTCATGGTCGACTCGATGTCAGAGCTTCCCGAGCCGCCCGTCGACCCCGTCACGCACGATGCGCTGCTGCGGGCGTTCCGGGATCTGCGCCCGCAGTAACAACGAGCGCGGTGCCGGGACTACACCGGTATAGGGGCGGGTCTCAGGGCATGACCCGCCGAGACGCATCGAACTGGAGGGACACATGAGTGTGTGGGGCCGGATCTTTGCCGCGGGGTATGACCGCATCATGAGTGGTGCTGAGGAGGGCGGGCTTGCTGCCCACCGCCGGACGCTCCTGGCGAGCGCGAGCGGAGATGTGCTGGAGATCGGCGGGGGAACCGGAGCCAACCTGCCGTTCTACGGCGACGGGGTGCGCTCGCTTACGATCACCGAGCCGGAGACGCCGATGGCCCAGCGCCTGCAGCGCCGGCTGGCTGAGACGACAGGAACGCCGGCCAACACGCGCTTCGTTCAGGCGCCGGCCGAGCGCCTACCGTTCGACGACGAGAGCTTTGACACCGTCGTCTCGACGCTGGTGCTGTGCACCGTCGATGACCAGGCGCAGTCGCTGCGAGAGCTCAAGCGCGTCTTGCGCCCGGGGGGCCGGCTGCTGTTCATGGAGCACGTGCGGGCCGGGGACGGGGAGCGACTGGCGCGCTGGCAGGACCGGATGCGGCCGATCAACGTCCGCATGGCCCACGGCTGTCGGTGCAACCGACGGACCGTGGACGGCATCCGAGATGCCGGATTTGAGGTCACCGACCTCGAGCGCGACGAGATGACGCACGTGCCGCCTTTCGTGCGGCCGCTTGTCGTGGGGGCCGCCGCGGCCATGTGAAGCGACGGGGCGGGCGCGGCGGGGCGCCGCGCAGTCCCGCCGGCCGACCAGGCGTAACGAAACGCGCGCTGGCGCGACTGGACCATGACCACCCAGAACGCAGACGGAGGCACACACGATGGGGACCGTTCTCGACGCACGCCAAGAAGAGCTCTGCACCGCGTCTCCTTGGGACTTCACCGACCTGCGGGCGATCTACATCAATTGCACGCTCAAACGCTCGCCCGAGGTCTCCAACACGCAGGGCCTCGCCGATCACTCGATCGCGATCATGCGGCGGCTGGGCGTCGAGGTCGACATCGTCCGCGCCATCGACCATGAGATCGCGACCGGCGTGTACCCGGACATGACCGAGCACGGGTGGGAGCGCGACGAGTGGCCGGACATCTTCGCCAAGGTGATGGCCGCCGACATCCTCGTACTGCTCTCGCCGATCTGGCTGGGCGAGAAGTCCTCGGTCTGCACGCGGGTGATCGAGCGCCTCTATGGCAACAGCCATCTGCTCAACGACGCCGGGCAATGGGCCTACTACGGCCGGGTCGGCGGCTGCGTCATCACCGGCAACGAAGACGGCGCCAAGCACTGCGCGATGAACATTCTCTACTCGCTCCAGCACCTCGGCTTCGCCATCCCGCCCCAGGCCGACTCCTGCTGGCTCGGCGAGGCCGGACCCGGTCCGAGCTACCTCGATCCCGGCTCGGGCGGCCCCGAGAACGACTTCACCAACCGCAACACCACGTTCCTCACGTGGAACCTGCTCCATCTGGCGCGGATGCTCAAGGACCGCGGTGGCATCCCCGCGCACGGGAATCAGGTCAGCCTGTGGGACGCGGGCTGCCGGCTGGACTTCGCCAACCCCGAGTACCGCGCGTAGCGCGGCTGGGCCCCGAGTCTGACTCGGGGCCCGGCGCGTGCGTCAGGCAGCCGGCCCGTCCGCGAAGGTGCCGACGTGGTCCTCGCCCGCGTAGCAATCGGGTGCAGCCTCGCCGTCCGCGTACGTGCCGACGCGGCTCTCAGCGGCGTCACGGTCCGGGTGCGTCGAGCCTTCGGCAAACGTACCGACGTGGTCCTCGCCGCCATACGTGTCGGGGTGCGCTTCGCCCTCGGCGAAGGTGCCGTGATGGATCGGGAAATTGTTGCGTGACATGAGTCTCTCTCCTCTGGGGATTGGTGATGTGTGTTGGTCGCCTGAGAGCGTCAACCGTTACACCGCCCCTCGGTGAGAGACTGCGCAGGTGGTCACCCGCCGCCTTGTCCGCTTCCCGAGCCCCGCCATGGCCGGACTCGAGTGGCCGGTGTTCGAGGCGGCCGGCGCGCGCGACGGGCCACGGGCGTGCCTGCTCGCCGGGGTGCACGGCTGCGAGTACTCCTCGATCGCGGCGCTCAGGCAGTTCATGCGCGAGCTCGACGTCTCCGCGGTGACGGGATCGATTATCGCCGTGCCCATCGTCTCCCCCACGTCCTTCGCGGCGCGGTCTCCGTTCGTGGCACCGGAGGACGAGCGCAACCTCAATCGCTCCTTCCCCGGGGACCCGAACGGCTCGTTCACCGACGTTCTCGCCCATCATGTCTTCAGTGAGTTCGTCGCCGGCTGCGACGTGCTGATCGACCTCCACGGCGGCGATATGGTCGAGGCGCTCGAGCCGTTCGCCCTCTATGACGACTCCCCCGTGCGCGACACCGCGGAGCGGCTGGCCCGGGCTTACGGGCTGCGCTACGTCATCTGCGATACCACCGACCCGCTCGGCGGGACCACCAGCGCCGCCGCCGCGGCGGCGGGGATCCCGGGCATCACCGCCGAGGCGGGCGGCCGCGGGCTGCTCGAGCCCGCGGAGGTCGAGCGCCACCTGCGTGGCCTGCGCAGCACACTTCGGTCCGCGGGCGTGCTCGACGGCGAGCCCGACCCGGCCCCCGCCGACCAGCGGCTCGTCGAGCGCCTCCAGTGGCTGCGCGCCTCGACCCCCGGCTGGTGGCAGCCCGCCGTCAAGGTCGGCGACACCATCGCCGCCGGCGACCGACTGGGTGAGATCCTCGACGGGTTCGGCGACGTGGCCGAGACGATCAGCGCTCCCGATGCGGGAGTCATCCTCTGTGTCACCTCCAGCCCCGCCGTGCAGGCGAGCGGCCTGTTGCTCGGGCTCGGCACAGGCTTGCGCCCGTTCTAGTGCTCAGGCTCACCGGCCGTGGCGCCGCGAACGCTCAACCGGCGGTGGAATCGATCATCGCCGGGGCTCGGTCGTGCCCATCGATCTCGTAATAGACGCCCGGGAAGGTCTGGAACACCCCACTGACGTTGTGGTGCAGATGGGACTGGGTGAACGTCAACGCGCCGAAGCCAGTGTCGACAACGTCGAGGACGGCGCCGCCACCCTCCCGGGCGCTGTTGTCGTTCAACACGGTCCCGGCGATCGCGACAGTGTCGTTCTTGCCATCGAGGTAGATGGCGCCGCCACTGCCGCCGCCCGGCGTGCCGCGGTGGGCCGGGTTGGCCCCCCATCCGATGGCGGTGTTGTTCATGAACTCGCTGTTGAGGATCTCCCACTGCACGCTGATGCTGCTGAGTGCCCCGCCGTTGGAGCAGCGGCCGCCGCTGAACGTGTCGTTGGTGATGTAGACGGGGCGGTTCTGGTACTGGGCCAGGGCGCGGATCGCGCCCCCGCCGAGATCGGGACCAAACGCGTAGCAGCGGTTATCGACGAACCGCGCGTTGACCGCCTTGAACTGGCCGCCCTCGACGTAGATGGCCCCGCCGCCGTCGACGCCGCCGTACCAGCACTTCGGGATGTTGTCCGTGCACGTGGCCTGGTGGGTGCCGTCGTACCCGTCCGTGAAGGTGATGTTCTGCACCACGATCTGGGGATACGGCTGGTTGACGCAGTCATCGGTTGACCAGGTCCCGGCGCACGTGTCCGAGGCGAGGATCCGGCGCTTGCCGGCTCCGCTCAGAGTGACCAGGCCGCCACCGTCCAAGACGACGAGATGCCGGGTTTTGATCACGGCGGCGGTCTTGGCCATCACGATGGTGACCGGCTTGGGCCCGCAGTTGAAGGTGATGATCCCGCCCGCGGCGACGGCGCGCACGACGGCCGCTGACGTGCAACCGGACGGCCTGCCGTTCCCGATCACGTGGTTGGGGTGGCTCGTATTGAGTGCACGGCCGGCCGGCGGCACGGAGACCTGCCCGTTGGGATTGCCGGCGTGAGGCAGTGTCGCGCCGTACGCGATGGCCACCGCTCCGAACAGTGCCCCGGCGCCGACCAGCGCGCCCAGCGAGGCTCTCAACCTGCCCATCCGCCGCATGACGCCCGATGCTAGTCCGGATGCGGGCGAGATGTATGGTGCGGCTACGCGGTTGCGACCGCGTCGGCGACGAACGCGGCGATCGCGGCGGTGAACGCGCGCCTGCTGTCCTCCCAGGCGTAGAACATGTGGCCACCGTCAAAGTGGCGGACCGTCAGGCGGCTGGCCATGTCGGGATCGAGCCGCATGAGGTTGCGCAGCCGATCGCTTGCGTAGTACGGCGTGACCAGGTCGTAGCGGCCGTGTGTGATGAACGCCTTCAGGTACGGGTTGAGCGCCATGCCGTAGCGGAAATCGTCGGTGGCGCCGACGGGCGGCGAGAAGAAGTGCTCGGGCGCGTCGTTGCGCCACGATGCGTTGACCTCCTCGCTCAGCAACATGTACTCGCGGTCGGTCTCGACGCCGATGTCCGATCGCAGGTGGCGGTTGATCGCCGTCATGTAGACCGGGTCCATGCCGGCCAGAGTCGGATCCGCACCGGCGAACTCCTCCCGATCCGGGAACGGGTCCGTGGCTGTGACCGTCGTGTCGTACAGGCCCAGCACCTTGCGCTCGTCGCGGAGCAACTCGCGCGCGAACACGCCCATCGTGATCCGGCCCTCGGCCCGCGCGACCAGGTCAGCCGGCAGGCCGACCAGGTCGGCGAGGCGCCCGAGGATCCGCTCGCGTTCGGCGGCGGGCATCGATGCCCCGCGCGTGAGCAGGATGGCGTAGTCGCCCGTGGCAAAGCTCTCCGCCTCCGCCAGCACGGTCTCGGGGGCGGTGCCCGGCGCAAACGCCCGCGAGCGTCCGTGGTGCACCGCGGTCATCGCCATCGTCGGCAGGAGATCGACCCATCCGAGCACGTCGTAGTCGGTCGGGGTCAGCGCTGAGATCTCGAGCGCCGGTGAGATGAGCACCGCGCCGCTCAGCCCGATGCCCGCGGTCTCCTGCAACATGCGCACCATCCGGCCGACGCGGTATCCGCCGTAGCTCTCACCTGCGATGAGCACCGGAGAGCCCCACCGGCCGTGGGCCGACAGCCAGCGGCCCATCGCCTCACACAGCGACTCGAGGTCGCGCTTGTAGCCGAAGTACTCCTTGCCGCCGCCGGCGTCGCCACGGTCACCGCCGTCCTTCTTCCCCGCCTCGGCGTCCTTGCCGTCACCGTCGATGACGCGGCTGAAGCCGGTGCCCACCGGGTCGATGAACACCAGATCCGTGAAGGCGAGCCACGACTCGTCGTTGGGGACGAGTCGCGGTGGCATCTGCGGAAGCGCTCCGTTGGCCGGGAACGCCACCCGCTGTGGGCCGACCACCCCCATGTGCAGGAACGCGGACGAAGCGCCTGGGCCGCCGTTGAAGACGAACATCACGGGGCGGTCACCGTCCCCGCGCGCGACGTATGACACGTAGAAGATCTCCGCCGACGGCTTCTCCTTCTTGCGCAAGACGATCCACTTCGCGCTCACCGCGTAGTCGATCGAAGCGCCCTCCGCTGTCCACGTGCCGGTCGTCTCTGCCCCGGCCGGCGGCTCGTGGTCGGCCTTGGGGCTGCTCTTCTCGTCCTTCGAGCCCTCGTCACCCATGACCGAGAAGCTATCTGGAATCGGGCGCTCATGGCGCGCCGCGCCGCGTGACCCGCGCGCGACTTGACTTCGCCGCGGACTGAGGAGAGGGTGGCCTCGATGCCCGCCGTCGCTGACCTCCCCGTTGCCGTGATCGGCGCCGGGGGATCCGGGCTCCTTACGGCCGCGGCGCTGTCCCGTTCCGGCGTTGCCTTTGAGCTGCTCGAAGCGCGCGGTGGGATCGGAGGCACGTGGCGGTATGACGAGACCGGCACGGGCTCGGCCTGCTACGCCTCGCTGGTTGCGAACACGAGCAAGCTGCGTATGTCCGTCGGGGGGCGGCGGATCGCTGGGCGGCCGTGGCAGTACGCCCCGCATCCCGAGGTGTTGGCGCTGCTCGAGGCACTCGCCTCAGACGCCGGGGTCTGGCCCGGGATCAAGCTCGGATGGGCCGTGGCGAGCGCACAGCACGACGGAGAGGGCTGGACACTCGTGTCCCAGGACGGTGAACGACGGCGCTACCGCGCGGTCGTCTGCGCGCTCCCCACGAATGGGCAACCGCGCTTCGCGACGCTGCCCGGCGCGTACGACGGCGAGCAGCTCCACAGCGCCGGGTACCGGACTCCGGAGCGTTTTGCCGGCAAGGACGTTCTCGTCCTGGGCCTCGGGACTTCGGGCTGCGAGATCGCCGGCGACGTCGCGGCAGTCGCGCGGAGCGTCCACGTCTCGGTGCGCTCGCCGCTATGGCTGATGAGCCGGCGGCTGTACGGCATCCCGATCGACTGGCTAGACAACCCGTGGGTTGCGCGTGCCGTGCCCTGGAGCGTGCGGCGAGTTGCCCTTGCAGGGTTCTGCAAAGCCACCACCGGGGACCTGCACCGGCGTGGTCTGCCCCGGCCCGCCCGCCGGTGTGGCGATGACATCATCGCCGTCTCGGACGCGTTTCCACGCGCGGTGCGCGGCGGCAGGATCCGGTTCCGGCCAGAGGTCGAGACCACAGAGGGACATCGCGTCCACTTCGTGGATGGGACGGCCGCCGACATCGACATCCTCGTGCACGCCACCGGCTACGAGCCGGCCACTCATTTTCTGCCCGAGCACGCACGTCCGAAGGCTGATCGGCTGTACCGAGGCATCGGCCACACCGACGCTGACAATCTCTTCTTCGTCGGGCTGTTCGAGGCCCACCGCGCACTCCTGCCGATCGCGGAGGATCAGGCGGCGTGGGTGGCCGACGTTCTGGCGGGCCGGATCGCGTTGCCCAGCACCCGCCGGCAACGAGAGACTGCAGAGAGGTCAGCCCAACGACGGCGGCGCGACTTTGGCAACCGGCGGGAGTACATGCTCGACCATGCGCGATACCGCGCTCTGCTGCGCCGCGACCGCCGCCTCAGCCCAGCTGCGCCAGCCGGCGCGCGCTGACAGCGGCGACCGTCATCAGCGCTGGTGCGCCGATGAGCAGGAGCCACGCCGGCAGCGCCGGCTTGCCGGCGATCATCAATGCGACATAGGTGGCGGGCAGCGCGCAGGCGATCGCCAAGCGAGGATCGATGGCGATCGTCAGGACGGCGGCGCCCACCAGGGCGACCACGCCGCAGCTGACCACGGCCGTGACCAGTTCAAGGCCGTGCCCGCGGCCGTATGCGCCGACCAGAGCCGCGATCGCCGCCAGCCAGGCCAGGCGCCGCAGGTCCACGCCACGCCGGCGGGGCGCCAGGATGAGGATCGCGAAGCACGCGAGGGGAACGATCGTCGGCGCGATGCCACGGAACGTCGTGTCATGGGCCATCAGCTGGGGCAGTCGTGCCAGCGTCCACGCAACGGCACCGATCCCGGCGAGCCTCTCAGCGCCGACCAGCGCGGTCGCAAGGACAACGCCCAGGGCGGCGATCGACGCCCACGACAGCAGCGGATCCTGGACGCCGCCGAGCTTTTGCGCCAGCAGGGTGCTGAGATCAAGCGTCATCACCAGAATCGCACCCCGGCAGAATCCGTCGGCCAGGAGCCTGCGCGAGCCACGGCCCGCGGCTCGCGCGCGGAGACCGGTGCCCACCAGGTCGGCGAGCTCACGCACAAATCGGGTCCGAGAGCCGGTGCCCGCGCAGTCGAGCACGGTCCCGAGGATCTCCTCGCCGTACGACGCGCGGAGCGAGTCCGGCAGCACCCGAAGTGCCCACCCCGCCAGGGCCTCCCGGGTCACTACGCTGTCGCTCCTGCCGCCCCGGTGGCTCGCAGGCGCCGCGCGACAAGTCGTGCTGCCCGCTCGAGACGTTTCGCCTCCGCGCTCAGCGCCGCCCGTCCGGCGGGCGTGAGCTGGTAGTCGCGTCGCTGCCGACCCCCGTGCACGTACGGCTCCCCTGCCACGACGAGCCCCTCTGGGATCGCTCGCTCGAGCAGCGCGTACAGAGTGCCCGTCGACAGGCGCACGCTGCCGCCCGAGAGCTCGTCGGCGCGCCGGATGATCCCGTACCCATGCAGCGGCCCGTCGATCAGGGCAGCGAGCGCGAAATAGCTCGGCGTTCGCAACTCCATTCGGACACTATACATCGCTTGGCGACATATCGTCAACCGACTGGTCGATGCGGACGATCATCCGGCGGGCCGCGCAGGCCAAGGGAGTAAACTGAGGCCAAGGCACTTCACCGCTTCTGCGAAGAGACTTCGCGCAGGGCTCCGCCCGTCGGGCGACCTTCCGGACAGTTTCGTCCCCAGCGACGAAAGAGCCACCCCTGGAGCGACGAGTCACACACTCGGACGCTCATCCGAAAGGACATCGAATGCCAGTCTTCTTTTTCACCGTGGAGCAGCAGGAACGTGCCATCGTCGAACGGTTCGGCAAGTTTGTGCGCGTCGCCGGCCCCGGACTCCAGCGAAAGTCACCGTTCGTCGAGAAGGTGGCCGGCCGGATGAGCTTGCAGGTCGAGCAGTTGAACGCGGATATCGAGACCAAGACCCGGGACAACGTGTTCGTGGTGGTCAAGCTCGCGATCCAGTACATGGTCAGCGCCGACGAGAGCAAGGTCAAGGACGCGTTCTACAAGCTCGATGACCCCGAGGTGCAGATGAAGTCCTATGCGTTCGACGTGGTCCGCTCCCACATCCCGACGATGGACCTCGACGAGGCCTACGCGGACGCCGACACGATCGCCAAGCACATCCAGGACACCCTGCAGACGCAGATGGCGGACTATGGCTACGAGATCATCAAGGCGCTGATCACGAACATCGAACCGGATCAGCGAGTCAAGGACGCGATGAACAACATCAACGCCGCGCGTCGTAATCAGGAGGCCGCGACGGCCCAAGGCGAGGGGGACAAGACCCTGCGCATCAAGAAGGCAGAAGCAGAGTCGGAATCGATGCGTCTTCACGGCGAGGGCGTCGCCGCTGAGCGTGTGGCGATAGCCCAGGGACTCAAGGACTCGCTCGCAGTCCTCGCCGACGAACAGGGCATCGACCCCAAGGAAGCGATGGGACTGGTCGCTCTGACTCAGTACATGGACACGATCCGCTCGGTCGGCGAACACGGCAACATGACCACGCTGCTGCTCCCCCACTCTCCGGCCTCGGTGGGGTCTTTGATGGAGCAGGTCCAACAGGGCATGCTCACGGGCAATCTCGCGGCCGACTCAGCGACACATGGCGGCAACGGCACGCGACGCCCGGCTCCCGCCGCACCGTCGACCGACTCTCCGCGGGCCTCCGTTCAGCGGCAACGGTAAGTCCATCGCGGGGTTGCGATGAGCGAGATGATGGTCGACGACAGGCAGGGGATGATCGCCTTTCTCGGCGTCGGCCCTGACCGGAGCCTCCTCGACGGCGACCACTTCAACCTCCCCCAGACCGAGCGACCTCCAGAGCCGGCCGCGCCCAGTCCAAGGCATGACCGGCTCGTCGCGGCGGGCTCGGCGCTGACCGGCATCACCCTGGTCGGCGGGGTGGTGCTGGCCATCTACGGCGCGGCTGAGCTGCTGTTCAACAGTGGCGGCGCGTTTGATGCCGTCGTTGCTGTCATCGGGATCCTGCTGGCGGCGACTCACTGGGGATGGGTGCACGTCGCCGAATACGTCGGCCTCACCATCGACGACCGCGAGCGACGTGTCACCGACTCCGTACGACAGGAGTGGCTGGCCGGCATTGAGCCGTACCCTCGCTTCGGTGTCTCGACGAGCGTGCTCGACGATGCGTCGATACGCGTCGAGCGTGTCCTGTATCGGCCGATGCTGACTGCCGCCCATACCTTCACGTTCGTTCGCGAAACGGACACCGAGGAAACCTACGCGGCCGATACGCCGGCCGAGGTCATCGCCACGTCGGTGGAGACGACGCGGCGCCGGGCGCGGCTGGAGACCGACCGCCTCCGTGAGCTCTGGGAAGCCGCGTCCACCGCGTACGCCGCAACGCTCGCTGACAGCGACGACGACCGGCAGCGCCTGGCCGCAGAGCGAGCCGCCGCCACCGCGCTGTCTGAACACCTCAACGCCTCATTGCTCGAGCCCCCGGTGATCGAGTAGGGGCGTGAGGCGTTCAGTCACGCAGCCGGCGAGTCAATGCCGGATCGCCATGGCCAGATGTGTCGCCGTGGAGACGACATAGACGAGGCCCAGGAGATGGCGGAACCAGTTGACGCCATCAGTCAGCTCCTCATAGGCCCAGATCATCAGCGGTCCATTGGGGAACTGAACGAGCGGGAATGAGCGCGGCCACCCGAACTGCCTGACGCGTCTGATCCTGGCCAGCAAGAGGTCTCGGTCCACACCTACCAGACCCCCGTTGGTGCCATTCCTTGCGCGTGCGTTTTCCGGAGCCATCCCCACCGAGTAGAGTCTGGGTGGCAGGTTCCACCGCTTGGGTGCCGCGCTCTTTCATCCTTCCTGTGGTCAGTGTTTTCCAACGGAGCGATGAGGAGTTGCTGTGATGCCGAAGCAGAATCAAGACCCTGGCCCGGGACGGTCGACCGCGGCGGTGGCGTTCGACGATCTGCGCAAGGAGATCGCGCAGCGCAACGAGGTGGCCACCCAGAAGGCGCGCAAGCTCCGTGCCGCGCGCGACCAGGAGCAGATCCGCACGCGTCGTCAGTGGGAGCTTCTCTAGACCTAAGGAGACGGTGGTGTCGCGTATTCAGCAGGTCATAGACACGCTCGAGGCTGAGCGTGCGGAAGTCCAAGAGCATCTCGCGTGGCTCGAGCAGCAGATCGGTGAGTTCCACGCTCATAACGGCGAGTCACCGGCCGCTGCGCCGGCTCGTTCCAAGCGCCGCGCGACGGCGCGGCGGGCGAGCAGGCGCCGTGCGACGGCTCGCAGCCGCCAGCCCGACACCACGGCCAGCATCATCGCGTTTCTGGGCGAGCATCCTCAGAGCACTGCGGGCGATGTCGCCAAGGCCCTCAACCTCAACGCCGGCAGCGTCTCGACCCGGCTGACGCAGCTGGCGAAGCGCGGTGAGATCCAGAAGGCATCGCGCGGGTACAGCACGAAGTAGCCCCCCAGGGGTGCAGTGCCCCGCCCGTCAGCTGAGCTCTTTCGGTGTGACAAATGCGGCGAGCTGCGTGCGCTCCGGTGCGAGCGCGGCCCACGGTCCGGTGAACGTCAACGTGGCCAGCCCGGCGGTGGGGAACTTCCGGTCGGCCAGCTCGCTGTCTCGCCCGCTGAGGCTGACGGCCAGGTCACGGATCGCCGGCTCGTGTCCGATCAGCATCACCGCGTCGATGTCGTCGGGCACGCGCCGCAAGCGCTCGACCAGCTCGGCGGCGGTGGCGCCATAGAGCTCGGGCTCGAACCGGATCTCCCCGGACGGCGCGACCAGGTCGAGCGTCTCGCGCGCTCGCGTCGCCGAGGAGCACAGCACGAGCGCGACCGAGCTCTGCTCGCGGCGAAGGTGCGCCCCGATCCGCTTGGCCGCCTTGCGCCCCCGCGGCGCGAGCGGGCGATCGTGATCGGCGAGCGATGGATCGTCCCAGCTCGACTTCGCGTGGCGCAACAGAAGCAGCCGCTTGGTCTCCATCATCGCCCTCCATTCTCTCTGTGGCGGGCTCGACGCCGCCGGGCCGTAGCCTCCTGGATCACAATCATCCTGATCGACTCGACTGGAGGGTTTCACATGGATGCGCCCGTCAAGGCACGCGAGCAACTGCCGCGCGTCGTTCGCTTCTCTCCCGCTGAGATCAGAAAGGCGCTCAGTGACGTCGAGGGATTCAACGCCAAGCTGGCTCTCGTGATCACACGCAGCGTTGGCACGATGGCGTGCGCCTACCTGTTCGCGGCGATTGCACTGGTCAGCCTCCCTGCGGCACTCAGCTCGGGACAGGTGATCATCATCGTGGCGTGGATCGCCCAGACGTTCCTCCAGCTGGTGCTCCTGTCGATCATCATGGTCGGGCAGACCGTCCAGTCCGCTGCGTCGGATGCACGCGCCGCCAAGGAGTTCGCAGACACCGAGACGATCCTTGACCGTCTCGACCTTGACACGGCCGGGGGTCTGCGAGACGTCCTCGACGCCATTCACGCGCTCGGCGTCCCGTCGGCCGCGTCACACGCCGGACCGATCCCACCGGGGCGATCCAGCTGATCGGGGACCATGACCGTGTCTGCGGCGGCTGACGAGGTGGTGCCGCGGCTGCGTGGCGTTTCACACGCGGGCGCCGCCGTCCTGGCGATCGCGGCCGCCGTGGTCGTGATCGTGATCGCGCCAGCTGGCCGGGCGACCGTCGCCGCGGCGGTCTACGGCGCCGGCCTGATCGCGTTGTTCGGGTGCAGCGCGCTGTATCACCGCTGGCCCGGGCCGGTGCGCTTTAAGCCGATGCTGCGGCGGATCGACCACAGCACGATCTTCGCGTTCATCGCCGCCAGCTACACGCCCGTCGCACTCGTCCTACTGCGCGGGCCGCTGGTGTGGGTGATCCTGGGTGTCGTGTGGACGGGTGCCATAGCCGGCGTTGCGTTCTCGCTTGGATGGATCCAGGCGCCGCGTCCCCTGGTGGCTGGTAGCTATCTCACCCTGGGCTGGGTTTCGGTGATCGCGATCCCGCAGTTACTCGAGGATATCGGAGTGACACCGGTCGTGTTGCTCGCCGCCGGCGGACTGCTGTACTCCGCCGGGGCGATCATCTACGCCCGGCAGCGTCCCGATCCGTGGCCGCGCACGTTTGGCTTTCACGAGGTCTTCCATGCACTCGTGATCCTTGCCGCGGCCGTCCACTATGTCGCACTGGTGGGCTGGGTGTTGACCGGTCCGAGCGCGTGAGCTGGCTGATCAGTCCAGCGCGCCGGCGGGCAGTACGAAACGCATCGGCGGGCGGGATGTGCTGGCGTTGGCGTCGTTGAGCCGCGAGCCGTGGATGCCGCGACTTCGGGCCGCGGGCGCGGTGGCTTCAGGCGCGCCGGAGTGGGCGACGATCCAGTCCATGATCGTCGCGTAGTCTGCGCCGGCGGCGAGGATCGCAGCGCGCTCGACGACGACCCCGCCGGAGCGGTGGGGACGCGACAGCGTGGTCATGAGTGTGGTGATTTCGAGGTCGTTCACTTCTCGTCCTTCACTAGTGTGGATTGTGGGCTCTCGTCCAGAACGCTCAGGGTCCGGTCAGACACGTGCCATCGCCGTGTCGCCGTGTGGAGCTGCCACCGACCGGTAGGTGCGTTCGTAGGCGGCGGCAACGACTTGAACATCACAGTGCTCAAGGACCCAGGCGCGGCATTCGCGCGCGTCGATCCGTCGCAGCAAGCCGATCGCGTCGGCCATGGCGCGCTCGTTGTCGACCAGGAAGCCAGTCTTCCCGTCGACGACGAGCTCGCGAGCGGCGCCCTCCGGGAATGCGATCACCGGTGTGCCGCAGGCGAGCGCCTCGACCATCACCATCCCGAACGGCTCATCCCAGCGGATCGGCATGAGAAGCCCTCGGGCATGTGCGAACAGCGAGCGCTTCGCGGCCCCGCCGATCTCGCCCACGAAGCGGACCGCCTTGCCGTCGATGTGAGGGGCGACCTCTCGGTCGAAGAACGCCTGCTGTCCGGGCTGAATGACTCCCGCCAATACCAGCGGAACGTCGACGGCGCGGGCGGCCGCGATGGCGCGGTGTGGCCCCTTCTCCTGGGTCATGCGTCCGACCCAGAGCAGATAGTCGCCCTTGCGCTCTTGGAGGGGCCAGGTCCGCACGTCGATCGGGTTTGGGATCGAGGAGATCGGCCCCAGCTCGGCGGGTGCCGACGCGAGCTGAGCGCGGCTAATGCCCACCAGCGTCGCCTTGTGTCCGTGGCGTGCATAGAAGGCCGCGGTCTCAGTGGTGAATGGCCCGTGCAAAGTGTGCACGAGAGGGGTGTCAATGCGGCCGGCCATCGCGAGGCCAGTGAAACCGCAATGGTCATGGATCACGTCGAATCGAGCACCGCCGACGGCGAGGTCGACGTGATCAAACGTCTGTCCGACATGGTCGACCTCATACAGCGAGCGTTCAATCTCGTCAGGGTGAGGCTCGTGAAGCAGGGGCACAACGGTGGCCCGCGAGACCGAGCCCGGAGCGCAGAACAGAGTGACGTCGTGGCCGCGCCCGACCAGTGTCTCCGTCAGCGTGCTCACGACCGACTCGACACCACCGTACCCCGGGGCCGGTACTGGGATCCACGGCGGAGCGAGCATCGCGATCCGCAGCGGGAGCCCGGAGGAACTCCCGGGCTCGCCGGCCGGCGAGCGATGCATGCGGCCGGAGCCCGTCCACCTCGATGGGAGACGACGCGACGGCCGAGCAGGCGCTGCACTGACAGCATCCATTGATGCTCCTCACGTGCCTCTCAGGCAGAGCGCTCACCGGCAGAGAGGTCAAGAAGGACCGGGCAAGCGCACGATCGCCAAAACCAGAGAGGTCGTGCGATGGACGTCTTCACCGTACCACGTCCTGTCTAAATCCGAGCGCGGCGGTCGGAATATGGTAGTATCAGTGGTGCGCTCCGAGAGCCCTCGCTCTTCTCGCTTCCCGGGCGACATGGTCAGCCAGAAGGGCAGAAAGGCGGTCGGCAAATGGCCACCGCAACACCGAAGGCGCGCGGCGCCGTGGCGTCATCGATGCAGTTCCGCATCGTTGAGGACAACGCCGGCGACTATCATTGGACCCTGCTGGGTGGCGACGGCACCAGCCTCGCGCGCTCCGGCAACTTTGCCTCATACGAGCGCACCGAGGACGCCGCCCGCATCGTGCTCGCCGGCGCCGGCTCTGCGCGGCTCGATCCCCGAGCAGCCGATGACAGCTCGGGCGACATGTACCAGCTAGAGACCACGTAGACGAAGCAAAGGGACGAGTCATGCGCAACCGGCACATTCCGCGCCTATGCCGTTCCTGTGACGCGCCGATGGCCGGCCAGGAAGACAGCTGCTGGAGCTGCGGAGCCGCCTGGGACGACCGGTCGGCCAAAGAGGCTCCACAGGACGTCATGGACGGCGGCCGGCCTGCGCCCCCCGATGGCAGGCGCGCTGACCGATCCGAGCGCAGCAGCGCGCAGCTCACCGCGGTGTCGTAGGCGTCCGTCAGGCCGCCAGGCTCGCGTGCGTCTGCTCGGCGCTGCGGTTCGGTGCGCAGACGGGAGAGATGACGCTTTCGATCACGCGAGCTCGCGCTCGTAGTGCACGAAGGAGGTCAGATGCGCGACGGTGTCATACAGCGAGCGAGCCCGGCCGTTGAACGCCTGGGTGTGCCAGTAGAGGGTCTCGGCGCCCGCGGCTCGGCCCTGTTCGCCCGCAGCCTCGATCAGCGCCCGCGCGGCGCCCGTGCCTCGCTGGCCGGGGTCGACGTAGAGATCCTCCAGGTAGCAGGCGCCGCCCCGCGACCACGTCGAGGGATGCAGGACGCAGTGGGCGAACCCGGCGAGGGTCCCGTCGTCTGCCTCCGCGGCCAGTCCGAAGCACCCGTCACGGCGCTCGGTCACCCGCGCGAAGGTCTGCTCGGTGACCTCCAAAGCGACCTCGGCACGGTAGAAGTGCAGATAACCGGCCCACAGCTCCGCCCAGGCGACGCGATCCTCGGGGCGCAGCTCACGGATCTCCGTCATGGCAGCAGCCTATCGCTGCGCTCGCCCCTGACTCCTCTCGTCCCCGACTCACCTGTTTGGGGTGATGACCCGGGCGGAGGGGCCGCCAGCATTCGACGATGGCCATAGGACCCACTCAGCTTCTCATCGTCTTGGGCTTGCAGCGCGCCGATTTCCACGAAGCCCTCATCGCGGAGCTCGAGCGGCTGCATGACGAAGAGATCGTCCGCGTGTTCGATGCGCTCGCCCTGGACAAGGACGCGGACGGAGAGGTCGAGGTGCGGCAGCTCAGCGGCCCCGGCGGGGACGCATCGATCGACGTCAATTGCAGGATTGATGTCGTGGCGGAGCTCCCCAACGGCTCGTCGGCGGCGCTCGTCCTGCTCGAGCATCACTGGGCGTGGCCACTGCACGAGGTGATCGCAAGCCTCGGCGGGTTTGCGGTCAGTGACGGCTTCATCATCAGCCCCCTCGATCCTGGGGGCTTCGCGGGCGCACGCCCCGCCGTGCCGGTCCGCGCGGACGAGCGCGTCGGCGTCGGGCACGGCTAAGCGCGCCGCCGCGAGGACGCCCCCAGGATGTCGCTCGCGTCGCGCTCGACGACCTGCTCGAGCTTTCGCAGGCGCCGAAGGCGCGGCGACTTCGACGTGCCTCCGCTACGGAGCGTGAACAGGGCGCAGGCCAGGAAGCACGCGGCTCCCAGCGATGTGTTCCAGTTGGCGGCGGCCTGAGCGAGCAGCGAGCCGGTTGAGGGCACGACATACCCGGCGACGGCGGCGATCCCGAAGAAGATGCACCCCAGCAGGTTGACCGAGGGCTCCCACCATCCGCGGCCGCCGCGCACCGGACGCCAGCCATGCCGTGCCGACGCGATGTAAGCGATGACCCCGGACACGAGGAAGCAGATGGAGCCCAGGGCGTCGGGACGCCACACGAGCTTGTCGTACTCGGCGTTCGACAGCGCGGTGTGCAGGGCACGGTAGGTCGTGACGTTGAAGAACACGGTCCCGGCGGACTGGATCACGGCGGCCCACACCTGCGGTCTGCCGTCCTGCGAGTGGCGCTCCGGAAAGGCGATGGCGGTCTGCAGAGCGCCTCCGGCCGTGAACAGCACCGAGCCGACGAAGAACGTGACCGCGTCGGCTGTGTCGCCGACGAGGTTCGCGTAGCCGGGGAACGGGCCGACGACGAAGCAGGCCGACCCGACGAGGAACAGCAGGGCCATCCACCGCTCTCGGGTCATGGCAGCGCCTCGCTCCTCAGGCGGGCCGGCTTATCACGCCAGCGGATCGGGTAGCCACGCGGGCGATGAACTCGAAGCTGCCGCCGCCCGACCCGTTCGAGTCTCTGGGCATGGCGCCGCCCGGCGATTGCCCGCTCGAAGCGCCCACCGTGTACTACGTCGACGGCCCTCCGACGCCGTCGGCCAAGCGGGTCTCCGAGGTGATCCTGAACGCCCGTCCGGGGGCGCTGATCGTGGTGGCATCGCCGGCGACCGGAGCCGGGCGGCAGGACTGACCGCGCCCGGCCGCCGGCGCCTTTCGATCTATTCTCGGGCCATCATCGCCGCCGCCTCGCGCTCCAGGTCGACGTACGGCTCGCCGCTGACGTCGACGGCGACGCGGTTGATGGCGCCGCCGGTGAACGCATGGGGATGGGCGCCGGGATAGTCGGCGGTGACCGGTTCGCCGCTGTCGCGCCCCACGCACAGACCCTCACCGGCGATCATGAACTTGCCGGGCTGGGTCTTGATGGGCCCCTCGCCGACCTTCTTGTCGCCGTGATAGAGCGACAGCGTCCCGGTCGCGACGCCGGGTGGGTCCTCCCCGTCCTTGTCGAAGCTGGCCGACAGGATCAGGCTCTCCCCGGCCGGCACGTCCTCGGTCGCCACGATCTTCTGCTCGAGCATGCCCACGAAGTTGTAGACGTAGTGCAGTCGGTTGTCCTTGACATAGAGGGCGTGCCCCCCGAACCGCGAGCCGTGGGCGAACAACACGCCCTCGGCTCCCGGCCCAGGGATGTCGACGAGGGCGCCGATGGAGTAGGCGCGGTTGCGGACGTTGACGGCCTGGGATTCGGGCACCTCCGACACGCCGGGGTAGTACACGTAACGGTTGCGCGCCGCGGCCAGCACCGGCCGCGGGGTCAACATGATCTCCAGCGCGGAGCGGTCGTCGAGGGGGAACGCGTCGTTGGCGCCGGCCTCGGCATACCAGAGGTTGATCAGCTCCTGGAGCCGCTCGGGCTCATCGGCGGCCCGGTCGCGCAGCTCTGAGCGGTCGACATCCGTGTGGTAGAGCTCCCACGTGTCCTTGCCGAAGTTGCCCCACCCGCTGATGGTCGGATGGTTCGTGACCGCCTTCCACCCTGCGTGCCAGATCGCGCGCGAGCCGAGCATCGAGTAGAACTGGGTCGACCGAGCGGTCGGAATCGACCCTGCGTCGAAGCTGTATCGCATGCTGATCCCATCGAAGTCGGTCTGCGTGTGGCCGCCGATCGTCTCCGGCGGGTCAACCCCGAGCGCGTCGAGGATGGTCGGCACGAGATCGATCGCGTGGTGGTACTGGTCGCGGATCTCGCCGCGCGCCGTCATGCCCTTCGGCCACGAGATGATGCACGGGTCCGACGTGCCGCCGTTGAACTCGTAGCGCTTCCACATCTTGAACGGCGTGTTGAACGCCATCGCCCAGCCCGTCGGGTAGTGGTTGTAGGTCCGCGGGCCGCCCAGCTCGTCGATGAGCGCGAGGTTCGCTTCCATCGAGTCCGGGATGCCGTTGGCGAACTTCATCTCGTTGACGGAGCCGTCGGGGCCGCCCTCACCGCTGGCCCCGTTGTCAGAGATCACCACCACAACCGTGTTCTCGCGCTGCCCGGTCTCCTCCAGGTAGTCGAGCAGCCGGCCGATCTGAGCGTCAGCGTGCGCCATGAAACCTGCATAGACCTCGGCCATACGACAGAACAGCCGCTGCTCATCGGCTGAAAGCGAGTCCCACGGCCGCGTGTAGTCCAGCGCCGGGAAGGGCTTTCCGTCCGGGCCCGTGCGGGAATCGGGAGTGCCGATCGGGTTGATCGGCGGCAGCTGTGTCGTGGCGGGAACGATCCCCATCTGCTTCTGGCGCGCCAGCGTCTGCTCGCGGATCTCCTCATAGCCCATGTCGAACTGGCCCTTGAACTTCTCGATCCACTCCTTCGGCGCGTGGTGCGGGGCATGGCAAGCCCCGGGGGCGTAATAGAGGAAGAACGGCTTCTCCGGCGCCACCACCTTGGCGTCCTTGATGAATTCGAGGGCCTTGTCGGTGAGGTCCTCCGTCAGGTGGTAGCCGTCCTCGGGCAGGCGCGGCGGGTCGACGGGGTGGCTGTCGTAGACGAGATCCGGATACCACTGGTTGGTCTCGGCTCCCAGGAAGCCGTAGAAGCGCTCAAAGCCGCGACCGGTCGGCCAGTTCCGCCGCGACGACGCGAGGTTCATCTCCGCGTCCGGGCACAGATGCCACTTGCCGACCATGTACGTGTTCCAGCCGCGCGCCGCCAGGATCTCCTGGATCTGTCCATTCTCGGGGGGAATCACCCCGCTCGCATTGGGAAAGCCGATCGCCGCCTCGGTGATGCACGCCATGCTGTTGCGGGTGTGGTTGCGCCCGGTCAGCAGACAGGACCGCGTCGGCGAGCACAGTGCCGTCGTGTGCATCTGCGTGTACCGGAGACCGTCCGCGACGATCCGATCGATGTTGGGCGTCTCGATCGGTCCGCCGTAGCTGCCCAGCGCGGAGAACCCCACGTCGTCGAGCACGATATACACCACATTCGGCGCTCCGTCAGGTGCGACCGGCGCCTCGAACGGCGACCAGTCCGGAACTGAGTCTCGGATGTCGACGTTGACGACGCCTTTGAACCGCTTGCTCATCGTGCCTCACCTTGTCTGCGGAGATGGAAAAGTCAGCGCGCGCTGACGCGCTCACCACGGTCACAGGCCGCCCGCGGTGCAGCATCATCCGGTTCGGGTGAGGGCCCGCGATCCGCGGTGTGTTTGGATCGGCGTCATGCTCAAGGCCCGGACCGCCGACCCGCCCCCGGCTCAGAGGGAGGGGATGGTCTCGCTGGCCGGCGGGGTCTTCGTGATCGGCAGCGACGACGCACTGGCCTATCCGGACGACGGCGAGACGCCGCGCGAGGTCGAGCTCTCGCCCTTCCTGATCGACCGCTGCGCCGTCTCCAACGCCGACTTCGCCGACTTCGTCGTCGACACGGGCTACGTCAGCGACGCCGAGCACTTCGGCTGGTCGTTCGTGTTCGGAGGGCTGCTCCCCGATGACTTCCCGCCCACGCGCGCGGCCGCGGCTGCGCCATGGTGGCGCCAGGTCTACGGCGCCACCTGGAGCCGCCCCGAGGGACCGGCCTCGGATGTCTCACAGCGAGCCGACCACCCGGTCGTTCACGTCTCTTTCAACGACGCGCTCAGCTACTGCGAGTGGGCTTCAAAGCGCTTGCCGACCGAGGCTGAATGGGAGTTCGCGGCGCACGGGGGCATGGAGCATTCGGCCTTTCCGTGGGGCGACGAGCTCGAGCCCTCCGGCGAGCATCGCATGAACGTCTGGCAGGGATCGTTTCCGAACGGGAACACGGCGCGAGACGGCTACGTCGGCACCTGTCCGGTGGATGCCTTCCCGCCCAACGGCTTCGGTCTCCACAACGTGACCGGCAACGTCTGGGAGTGGACCGCCGACTGGTTTGACGCCGGCCACCGCGATCGTGATCGCCGCATCGATCCTGTCGGCCCCTCCACAGGAACCTGCCGCGTCCAGAAGGGCGGGTCCTACCTGTGCCACGCCTCGTACTGCCGGCGCTACCGCGTCGCCGCGCGCCAGGGCAACGAGCCGGATTCATCCGCCGGCAACCTCGGGTTCCGCTGCGCGGCCGGCGGGCGCTGACGGCAGAGGCATGACGCAATCTGACACACAGGAGGGCTTCGCGCAGCCGGTCGCCTGGCGCCCGGAGCGGCCCCGTTTTCGTCCGCTGCGTCTGACGCTGTCGCTTGTGGTCGGCGCGGTGGCGGTGTGGGTGACGGGCGCCGTGGTGCCCGGCGTCCACGTCAAGAGCGTCGCGGGCGCGCTCCTGACCGCGGCCCTGATCGGGGTCATGAACGCGCTTCTGCCCCCGATCGTGGCGGCGCTGCGGCTTCCGTTCACGCTGGCGGTGGGGTTCCTCGCCGTGCTGGCGCTCGACGCCGGGATCCTGCTGCTCGTCTCCGCCATCGATCCGAACGACTTCCAGGTCGACTCGTTCGGATCGGCACTCGGAGCGGCGCTGGTCATGTCCGCGGCGAGCCTCGTGCTGCACGTCATCCTCGGCGTCAACGACGACGACGTCTACTCGCTGCGCGTGATCCATCGGGTCGCGGGGCGGCAGGGAGAGCGGATACGCACCGACGTCCCCGGGCTGATCTTCCTGGAGATCGACGGACTGGCGACCCCGGTGCTGCGCCGGGCGATGCGAGACGGCAATGCCCCGGTGCTGGCGCGCTGGATGGCGGAGGGCACGCACCACCTGGTGGAGTGGGAGACCGACCTCTCCTCGCAGACCGGCGCCAGCCAGGCGGGAATCCTCCTGGGCTCCAACGAGGGCATTCCCGCGTTTCGCTGGGTCGAGAAGACGACACGCAAGGTCATGGCCTGCTCTGTGCCCGCGGACTGCGCGGAGATCGAACGCCGACTCGCCACCGGCCACGGCCTGCTGGCCGGTGGCGGCGCCAGCCGCGGCAACCTGCTCTCGGGTGAGGCGGACGAGGTGATCCTCACCGTGAGCCGTATGGACGCCGAGAAGCGCGCCAATCCCGGCTACCGGGCGTTCCTGGCCAACGGCTTCAACGTCACGCGGGAACTGGTGCTGTTCGTGTGGGAGGTACTGCTGGAGTACTCGGCAGCGATCAGGCAACGACGCCGCGGGGTCATTCCCCGCGGCGCGCGCGGAGGGCGCTATCCGTTCCTGCGGGCGGCGCTGTGCGTCGTCGTGCGCGATCTGATCGTGTACGGGGTCCTCGGCGACATGATGCGCGGCCGTCCCGCCGTGTACGCGACGTTCTCGAGCTACGACGAAGTCGCCCATCATTCAGGGCTCGAACGCGTCGACACGCTCGAGGCGCTGCGCAAGCTCGACCAGCAGTTCGGGCGCATCGAACGCGCCAGGCAGTTCGCTCCCCGGCCGTACAAGCTCGTCGTCCTCTCCGATCACGGCCAGACTCAGGGCCAGACGTTCAAGCAGCGCAACGGCTACGGGCTCGATGATCTCGTTCAGCGTTCGCTCACTCGCGGCAGCGTGGCCCAGGTCAGCGGCGGCGACGAGCACGACGAGGCGGTCGGCCAAGCGCTCCAGGAGGCCACCGCCCGCGGGGCGCCCACGCAATCAGGAGACGGAGTGGGCGAGTCGCAGGTCGTGGTGCTGGGGTCAGGCAACCTCGGTCTCGTGTATCTGATGGAGGAGACCCGGCGTCTGACCGTGGAGGAGATCGAGCAGCGCCACCCCCGGCTCCTGTCCGCGCTCGGCGAGCACCCGGACATCGGGTTCCTGCTCGTCCGTTCGGGCGAGCACGGACCGGTGGCGATGACATCCCGCGGGATCCACTACCTGGCCGAGGATCGGATCGAGGGGACGGACCCCCTGGCCCCTTTCTCTCCCAACGCAGCGGCCCACCTTCTCCGCACGGACGGGTTCGACAACGTTGCCGACATCATGGTCGGAAGCTTCTATGACCCGGAGCTCGAGCAGGCGTGCGCGTTCGAGGAGCTGATCTCATTTCACGGCGGCCTCGGTGGACCGCAGACACGACCGTTCCTGCTCTACCCCGCCGAGCTGCCGATACCGGCGGAGCCGATCGTCGGCGCGGCGCATGTGCACGACGTGCTCATCGGCTGGCGACGCCTGCTGCAGGACGAGCCCCGGCGGATGACCGCCGACGATCCCGTGAGCACCCACTCCTAGTATCCGGCACCCACCAGCGCGGTCAGGTCAGAGCCACCGGCGATGAGTGGGGAGCGGCTTCAGCTCTCCGACCTCATCGGCGGAGAGCGTCAGCACCACTTCGTCGGTCGTGAAGCGGTCGATGGCGGGTCCCGGGATCGGGACCATCCGCTTGCCCCACAGATGGCCGTGCTCGAGAACGAGTCCAGTGATCTGATCGTCATCGTCGATGACGAACCCGACAACGTGGCCGAGGTGATGGCCGTCGGTTGAGGTCACGGAGCTCGCCCGTCGGATCTCCACATCGCCCCGCGGGATCCGGTGGTAGTTCACGCCCACGTGCTGGTCATATTCCATCGCCATCCCCGAGCCCATCATCTCTGGGCTGAGGCCGCCCTCGTCAGGGAGCGGGAAGGCGTCCTGGATCCCGACGTCCCAGTCGGGCCCCCCTTCGATGAGCTCGCCGTTGCGGATGTAAGCCGACTCCTGGATCGGCTCGGACCCGATGATCGCCTCGATCGTGCAGTCGAGCGCCAGCCCGTCCGGCGCCGGTTTCTCCGAGTTACGGCCGCGCAGGTTCTGCGCCGGCACCAGGCGGGCGCGCTCAAGTCGGTCGTGCGGCTGGACGACGACGTGGGTCAGGCGCCGCGAGCCCGGGGCGATGATCACATCCGCCAGCTCGCCGAGGGCGCCATCGACGCAGGAGACGGGCATATCGAGGTCGATCCGCATCACAATGATGGCTGGGACGCGGGGACCGTACCCAGCCGAAACCCGATGTTCGTCATCGATCAGCCTTCGTGCGTCACCCGATCCGGGTGAGGCTCCGCGGCAGGACGCAACCGGCTCATCTCAATCGGATGATGTCGTGCCGCGCGCCGGCGCTCACCATTGGAGGGTGGGTCGCGCTTTCACCCTGTCTCGGACCACGGGGATCCTGCCGATCGAACACGGGATCATCAACTGGTGAATCGAGCGGTTGACGCGCGGCTGCTGAAGTACGCCCGGGCCACCCGCCCATTTCTGATCGCGCTCGTCGTCATCGGCACCGCGGGCGCGTTGCTCATCATCATCCAGGCGTGGCTGCTGGCGGACATCATCGCGGCGGCGTTTGAGGGCGGAAAGGGCATTGCTGCGCTCCGCCTGCCGTTCGCCGTTCTGCTTGCGGTCGTGGTGGCCCGCGCGGCCCTCGGCTGGGGGCGCGAAGTCATCGCCGATCGCGCCTCGGCACGTGTCAAGGCCCAGCTACGCGACGCCGTGCTGGAGCACGTCGCCGCCCTCGGGCCCGGACGTGCGGCGGACAAGTGGGCCGGTCAGATCGCCGTGCTGACCACGCGGGGAATCGACGCGCTCGACGGCTACTTCTCCCTGTATCTCCCGCAGCTCTGTCTGGCGGCGATCGTTCCTGTCGCGGTCCTGGTGGCGATCGGGGCGCAGGACTGGATCTCGGCGCTGATCATCGCCGGGACGCTGCCTCTGATCCCTCTGTTCATGGCGCTCGTCGGCGCCGCCACGCGCGAGCGCATGGAGCATCAGCTCCGGTCCCTGCAACAGCTCGCCGGGCATTTTCTCGACGTCGTCGCCGGCCTGCCGACGCTGAAGGTGTTCGGCCGCGCCAAGGCGCAGATACACGCCGTCGGCGCGGTCACCGATCAGTACCGCCTGGCGACGATGTCGACATTGCGAATCACCTTCCTGTCCTCGCTGATCCTCGAGCTCGTCGCGACGCTCTCGGTGGCCCTGGTCGCAGTCGAGATCGGCCTGCGGCTTATGGGCGGCCACCTCGGCCTGCGGACGGCGCTCATGGTCCTGGTGCTGGCTCCCGAGGCCTACCTGCCGTTGCGACAGCTGGGCGCCAATTACCACGCCAGCGCCGAGGGCGTCGCCGCGGCGCGGCAGATGTTCGCCGTTCTGGAAATGCCCCTGCCCACGCACGGGCATGGCTCAGACGTTCCCGACCCGGCCGTGAGCAGCATCGAGATCGAAGGCCTCTGCGTCCGGTATCCCGGGCGCCCCCGACCCGCGCTCGACGGGATCTCGATGGCCATCACGCCGGGGGAAGTGGTGGCGATCACGGGACCCAGCGGCTGCGGCAAGTCGACGCTGCTCGCGGTCATGCTCGGCTTTCTGTCGCCGGACATGGGGCGGGTGCGCGTCGGTGGCGTGGAACTGGTCGAGCTGGACCCCGATGCCTGGCGCGCGCAGGTGTCGTGGATGCCACAACGTCCGCATCTGTTTGCGGCGTCGATCGCCGACAACGTCCGGCTCGGGCGCCCCGACGCGACGATGGCGGAGGTCTCCGCGGCGGTCGCGGCCGCCGGCCTGCGCGAGGTGGTGGCGAGCAAGCCCGCCGGGCTGGAGACGATCCTCGGCGAGGGCGGCACCGGCCTGTCGGTGGGGGAGCGTCAGCGGGTCGCACTGGCGCGCGCCTTTCTACGCGAAGCACCTCTGCTGCTGCTCGACGAGCCGACTGCAAACCTCGACGGGGGGACCGAGGCCGAGGTCCTGGCGGCGTTGAGGCGGCTCGTCGCGGGGCGGACCGTCCTCCTGGTCGCGCACCGACCGGCGCTGGTGGCGCTGGCCGACCGAGTGCTCGAGCTCGGCGCGGTGCCGGTGGCGGCATGACCTCCACCACGGGACAACCAGTGCGGTCCGACGAGCCGGCCGGCCCTCAGGCTCCGGTCCTCACCACCCTGGCGCTGGCGCTGACGCGTCCCGTCGCCGGACGGGTCGCGCTCGCGACGCTCCTCGGCGCCGGAGCGCTCGGCGCCGGGATCGGACTGATCGCGACGTCGGCGTGGCTCATCTCACGGGCCTCGCAGCGCCCGCCCGAGACGGCGCTCGCCATCGCCATCGTCGCCGTGCAGTTCTTTGGTCTGTCGCGCGGGCTGTTTCGCTACGAGCAGCGGCTCGTCGGTCACGACGCCGCCTTCCGGTCCCTGGCGGACCTGCGGACACGCTCGTACGCACGGCTCGAGACGCTCGCGCCCGCCGGCCTGGCCGCCTTCCGCAGCGGAGACCTGCTGGCTCGGATCGTCGAGGACATCGACTCCCTCCAGGACGTGCTCCTGCGGGTGATCCCGGCGTTCGCGATCGCGGTGATCGTCGGCGCCGGAACCGTCTGGCTGGTGTGGTGGATCCTGCCGGCCGCCGGTCTGATCCTGCTCGCGGCGATGGTCCTCGCGGCGACCGCCCTGACGTGGCTGAGCGGTAGGCTCGCCCGCCGCTCCGAAGGCGAGCGAGCGGCCGCGCGAGGTGAGCTGACGGCGGCCGTCGTCGACCTCCTGCGCGGCGCGCCCGAGCTCACCGCCTACGGGGCGGTCGGCGCCCAGCGCAGGCGCATCGCGGCGAGCGAGACCCGGCTCGTCCGTGTGGTGTCCAGCGCCGCGCGTACGGCGGGCGTCGGTCAGGGAATCGCGATCCTGCTCGCGGGCCTCGCCATGTGGGGCGGGCTCCTCGTCGGAGTCGCCGCGGTGAGCAGCGGGGTCCTCGACGGCGTGCTCCTGGCCGTGATCGCTCTGGTCCCGCTGGCTGCGTTCGAGCTCGGCGCCGACCTGCCGGCGGCGGCCCAGACGCTGCAACGCGTTCGCCGCTCCACCGCGCGGACGCTCGAGGTCCTGGAGGCCGTCCCGCCGGTCGCCGAACCTGAACATCCGCGGCGCATGACGCTCGTCTCGGCGGGCCACGCTCTTCGCGTCCGGGGACTGCACGCCCGTTACGGCGCGGACGGCCCGTGGGTGCTCGAGGGGCTTGACCTGGACCTCGCGTCAGGCCGCAGCGTCGCGGTGGTCGGCGGCAGCGGGGCCGGGAAGTCGACGCTCGCCAATGTTCTGCTGAGATTCCTGCCCTACCAGGGTGGCTCGGTCACCCTCGACGGCACCCCGGTCAGCGAGTTGGCCGGTGACGACTACCGGCGCATCGTCGGTCTCGTGTCCCAGGAGGCATACGTCTTTGACACGACGCTCGAGGAGAACCTGCGCCTCGCCCGGCGAGACGCGACTCGGGCCCAGCTGCTCGACGCTCTGGATCGGGCGCGGCTGCTGGACTGGATCACGGAATTGCCTGCCGGATTGGAGACACGGGTCGGCGCCCACGGGGCGGAGATCTCCGGCGGTCAGCGCCAGCGGCTCGCACTCGCCCGCGCCCTGCTCGCCGACTTCCCGGTGCTCGTCGTCGACGAGCCCGGAGAGCACCTCGACCTCCACACCGCCGACGCGCTCGTGGCCGATCTGCTGGAGGCGAGAGCGCCGCACGCGACCCTGTTGATCACCCACCGGCTCGCCGGGCTGCAGGCCGTCGACGAGATCATCGTGCTCGACGGTGGCCGAGCGCTCGAGCGCGGCAGCCACGCCGAGCTGATCACCCTCGATGGAGCGTACGCCCGCATGTGGGCGCGTGAGACCGGCTCCACGTCCCGGCCATGAGCTGGCGCCGGAGCTTCCGGATCCGGCTGTACGTGCGGGACTCGCTGTGGGTGCTGCCGCTGGCCGGTGCGGTGCTCGGCGCGGTGTTGGGCCTGGTGGATGTCCAGATCGACGAGGCCGCCCACGTCCCGGCCCAGTTCCAGTACTCGGCCTCGACCGCGACCGCCGTCCTGGCGGCGATCGTGGGCGCGATGGCGGCGCTGACCGGATTCGTCGTCACCGTGACCACGCTGGTCGTTCAGATGGCCACGGGCACGTTCTCGGCTCGCTACATGCGGCTGTGGTACCGGGACCGCATGCTCAAGGTCCTGCTCGCGCTGCTCGTCGGCACGCTCGCGTTCGCGTTCTCCCTGATGCGTCACGTGGAGACCAACTTCGTGCCTGACATCGGAGTATCCGTTGCCGGCGGGCTGGTGGTCACGAGCCTGCTGGCGTTCCTGGTCTTCCTGGACCGTTATCTGCACCGGCTGCGGCCGGTCGCGGTGGCGGCGCTCGTTCACAAGTATTTCCGGCGCAACTTCACCTACGAGGTCCACCGCGCCGCCAGCCCCGACGTCTTCATCGGTGTGCTCGACGCAGGGGGCGAGGCGACGTCGCTCATCGTGCGCAGTCCGCGGGCCGGCGCCATCCAGGCGGTGGACGCCGACGCTCTGGTCAGCTGGGCGCGCAAGCAGGATTGTCTCATCGTGCTGCGGCACGCCATCGGGGATTTCGTGCCCTCCGGCGCCACCCTGATCGACGTGTATGGCGGCGGCGCGCACAGCGCTCGCGACGAGCGGCGGCTCGCCGACATGGTCGCGCTCGGCGACGAGCGGACGATCGAGCAGGACCCAGCCTTTGCCATCCGCATCCTCGTCGACGTCGCCAACCTCGCCCTCTCGCCCGCAGTCAACGACCCCACCACAGCGGTGCAGGTGCTGGACTACCTCGGGGAGACCCTCCGCCTCGTCGGCACGACCGAGTTGCCGGTGGAGGTCTGGGACACCCACGGCCGCGACCGCCCGAGCAGAGGCGTCGTGGTTCCGGCTCGCAGCTGGGAGGACTACCTCGCGCTCACCGTCAACGAGATCCGTGAGTACGGGAATGGCGGGATCCAGATCATGCGCCGGATGCGGGCGCTGCTCCAGGAGCTGCACGCGGAGGTGCGCCCGGAGTACCGGTCGGCGGTCCTCGACGAGCTGGCGCGGCTCGATGCGACGGTCGCGCAGTCGTTCGGTGACTCGGTGGACCTGGATCGAGCGAGCGCCGCCGACACGCAGGGCATCGGCGGCCCGCAAACGCGGCCAGCGGGGTTCATCCCATTCAGGTGATGGTTCACGTGTCGGCCACCGCGAAGATGCGCACTGATGACGATGCCCTGGCCGATCCGCAGCGTTTTAGCCGGAGCCGCCGGGACAGCGACGATGACATTGGCCTACGCGACCGAGCGCCGGCTGCGGCCCGGTCTCCATGAGCCGCTTGACTACGACGACAGCCTGGTGCCGGGTCAGATCGTCGCCGGCATCATGCACCTGCCGGCCGCGACCGACCGCGAGGAAAACGAGCTGGGGCTTGCGCTTCGCTGGAGCTACGGATCGGTCTTCGGGATCTGGCACGGACTGCTCCGTCGCCGCATCGGTGAGCCATGGGCCAGCGCCGCGTTCGGCGCGACACTGATGACAGCGACCCTGACCCTGTTCCCGCTGCTCGGCCGGACGCCCCCGCCCTGGCGCTGGCCGCCGAGCGTGATCGCCACCGCGTTCGGCACTCACGCCGCGTACGTCGCGGCCGTGGCAGCGGTGGACGACCAGGTTCGCCGCGCGTTGGGATGAGGCGGACGTGGTCTCGCCCGCCACTGCAACCCGCTGGGCTTCACAACGACCGATGGAGGCAGACATGAACGACAACGATGTGGACGAGCTTGGGCCCGTCGATTATGTGGTGGTCGAGTTCCCGGCCGACAAGGCCGACTTCTCAGGTGAGATGGCGGCCGAGCTGTCCGCGTTGATCGACCGCGACGTGGTCCGCGTGCTGGACCTCATCCTGCTCAAGAAGGAGCTCGACGGCTCCGTCGAGGGATTCGAGGCCCACGACTTCGGCGACACCGATCTCAGCGGGCTGCGCGGGCTGGAGACCGAACTCGCTCTCCTGCTGGCCGAGGAGGACGTCGAGGCCATCGGGGCGGCCCTGGAACCAGGCAGCGTCGCGGCCGTGCTGGTCTGGGAGAACGTGTGGGCCGCGCCGTTTGGGTCCGCCGTTCGCAGGTCGGGAGGTCAGCTCGTGGCCAGCGGCCGAATCCCGATCCAGGCCCTCGCGGCGGCGATCGAGGCCGATGAGGCGAAAACGAAAGAAGGAGTCTGAAATGCTTGGAAGACGTCGAGTCGGCAGACGGGGCGTGGTCGGACCGCGGCCCGTCGCTCGCACCGCTGCGGTCGCCGGGACCGCAGCGGTCGTCACTCGCGGTGTACGCCGTCGCGGGGACCGGCGGGAAGATCGCAGGGACCGGCGCTAGACACATCGTCCTCCATGTGAGGACCGGCCGCACCGGCGCAGGGGCTCGAGCTTGAGCCACCTGCGCTCGTGGGTGCGGTCCCTGCGTCCGCCCGAGGGCGGCCTGCGACAGGACACCGTCGCCGGCATTCCGCGCGCGATCGCGAGCATTCCCGACGGGATGGCCTCGGCCGTGCTCGTCGGCGTCAATCCGGTGTACGGGCTCTACGCCAGCATGGCCGGTCCGATCGGCGGTGGGCTGGCGGTCAGTACGCGGCTGATGGTGGTCACCACCACCACGGCCGCGGCACTCGCCGCGGGCTCGGCACTGCGTGGCTTCTCGGGGGCCGACCGTCCCGAGGCGCTGTTCGTCCTCTCCGCGCTGGCGGGGGTGATGATGATCCTTGCCGGCGTGCTGCGCTGGGGTCGGTTCACGCGCTTCGTGTCAGTGTCAGTGCTGACCGGCTTCCTCAGCGGAGTCGCGGTCAACATCATCCTCGGCCAGCTCGGCGATCTCCTCGGCTCACCGGAGAAGGGCCGCCCGGCCGTGGTGAAAGGCTGGAACGTGCTCACCCATCCGAGCGAGATGTCGCTCACCGCGGCGGCTGTGGGCGTCTCGGCGTTGGTGCTGATGGTGGTGTTGAGCCGGACGCGGATCGCTTCGGTCGCCTCACTGGTGGCGCTGGGCATACCGACCGTGGTGACACTCGGCGCCGGCAGCCTGATACGTGTCGAGGACTCGGGCCAGATCCCCAGCGGCATCCCGACACCACACATTCCGCATCTGTCGCTGGTCTCGTCACTTGACCTGATTGCCGGAGCGGCGGCGGTCGCCGTGATCGTGCTCGTCCAGGGCACCGGCGTGGCGGAGTCCGCGCCGAACGAGGGGGGCTCGCTGTCAGACCCGAACCGCGATTTCATCGCACAGGGCATCGGCAATCTCGCCTCGGGACTCTTTCGAGGCCAGCCGGTCGGCGGGTCGGTCGGCCAGACCGCGTTGAACGTCGCCGCGGGCGCGCGCAGCCGCTGGGCGTCGATCTTCTCCGGACTGTGGATGCTGCTGATCCTGGTGCTCTTCTCCAGCCAGGTGGGGAAGATCCCGATTCCCACCCTCGCGGCGGTGCTGATCTTCGCCGCGGGCAGCTCACTGCGCCTTGGGAGGCTCGACACGATCGTTCGCACCGGGCTCCCGTCAGAGATCGCGCTTGGAGTGACGTTCATCGCGACGATCTTGCTGCCCGTGACGGCCGCCGTCGGCATCGGCGTCGGACTCTCGCTGTTGCTCCAGGTCAACCAGGAGGCCCTTGACCTGGCCGTCGTGCGGCTCGAGCGGCGCGAGGACGGGCGTCTCATCGAGACGCCGGCGCCGGCGACCCTCGCCAGCCACGAGGTCACGCTCCTGGACGTCTATGGGAGCCTGCGGTTCGCGGGCGCCCGGACGCTGGAGACGCACCTGCCTGACCCCGCCGGCTCTCAGCGGGCGATCGTGGTGCTCCGACTGCGGGGACGCACCACGCTCGGCGCGACCGGGTTGATCGTGCTGGCCGGATACGCCGAGCGGCTGCGGGCGGCTGGTGGCCACCTCTTCCTCAGCGGCGTCCAACCCGGCCTCCACGAGCAGCTTCAGAGCACGCACCGCGTCGACCTGCGCGACGCGGTGACGGTGGTGCCCGCGTCGGACACGCTGCTGGAGTCGACACAACGTGCGTTCGACGACGCCGAGGCACTGCTCGCTGCCGACCCGGCTCGCCATGACGCGGCGCCCGCCGGCTGAGGTTGGCCAGCGGTCGTGCGGCCGGTCAGGCAGGCGGAGAGGCGGGCCTGACGGCGGGGGGTTCGGCCTGACTCGAGGGGGCCTCGGCCTGAGTCGAGGGAGCCGTGACCCGGGCACGGAACACGTGGAATGACCAGCCCTGGTAGAGGAGGACGAGCGGGAAGAAGATGACGGCCACGATGGTCATCACCTTGAGGGCGTAGGAGCCCGACGCGGAGTTGTTGACGGTCAGGTTGTAGGCGGCGTTGGTGCTGGAGATCATCACGTTGGGATAGAGGTCGATGAAGATCGACGCGACGGTGGCGGCGATGGCGATCGCCGACGCGATGAACGCCCATCCGTCGTTGTTCTCCGAGACCGCCAGGCGCGCCGCGCCGATCACCGCGATCAACGCGAGGATCTCGACGGGACCCGGGACATCCGCGCCGTTGGCGACCGCCCGGGTCCAGATCACGAAGCCGATCACCGCGGCGACCGCCGCCCAGCCCAGCGGCCGCGCGAGTGACCGCGCGCGCTCGCGCACGGCGTCCGTCGTCTTGAGCTTGAGGAACACGGCGCCGTGCAGCAGACAGAGCGCGACGAGGGTCAGCCCGGTCCACAGACCGTAGGGCGTCAGCAGGTCCAGGAAGTCGCCGGTGAAGTTATGAGCGGAGTCGATCGGCAGGCCGCTGAGCAGGTCACCCAGTCCCACGCCCAGGAGCAACGGGATCAGCAGGCTGCCGATCGTCGTGCACCACCTCCATCCGCTGCGCCAGCGGGGATTCTCGCTCTTGCCCCGGTACTCGAACGCCACGCCGCGGGCCATGAGGGCGGCGAGGACCAGGAGCAGCGCCAGATACAGCGCGGAGAACATCGTCGCGTACCAGCCCGGAAACGCGGCGAACGTCCCGGCGCCGGCCACGATCAGCCACACCTCGTTGCCGTCCCAGAACGGGCCGATCGTGTTGAGCGCGACGCGACGCTCGGTGTCGGTACGGCCGACGATCGTGTGCAGCATGCCGACGCCGAAGTCGAACCCTTCGAGCACGAAGAACCCGACCCAGAGGATCACGATGATGACGAACCAGATGGTGTGAAGCTGCATCGGATGGCCTAATACGTGAGTGCGGGAGCCACGGGCGCGCCCGAGCTCCCGCCCGCGCCCGCTTCGGATCCGGCGTGATCGTCCTCGAGGCCACGTCGCGCGTAACGCAGCATCAGGAACAGGTCCGCGGCGCCGAGCGCGATGTAGATGAGCACGAATGTGATCAGGCTGATCCAAATATCGGTGGTGGTCACCCCCGGCGAGTTGGCGTTCACCGTCTTCATCAGCCCCTGCACGATCCACGGCTGGCGGCCGCTCTCAGTCAGCAGCCAGCCGGCGGTGTTCATCAGAAACGGCGTCACGACCGCCCACAACGCACACCGGGCAAACCACTTCGAACGATCGAGGGTGCCGCGGTGCACCAGCCATCCCCCCCACAATGCCAGCAGCGCGATCAACGAGCCGAGATAGGCCATGACGCGCATCGACCAGTACTGGATGAACACATCCGGTATGTAGTTGCCCGGGCCGTACTGCTTCTGATACTGGGACTGGAGCTCGTCCAGACCCTCGACGGGCCCGTCGAACGTCCCGGTCGCGAGTACGGAGAGAAGGTGCGGGATCGCGATGATCTGCGTCGGGGTCTGATCGTCCTGGCCTCCCCCGATCTGAAACGCCGAGAACGAGCAGGGCTGGCAGTTGGTCCACTGAGCCTCGGCGGCGGCGATCTTGGCGGGCTGGTATTTCGCCTCGATCTCTCCGAGCTTGTTTCCGACGAACATCTGGATGAGGATCGCGGGGAGCAGGACCAGCACCGCCACGCGCGCCGCGCGATGAAACGCACCGGTCTCACGGTGCTTGCGCAGATGCCAGGCCGACACGGCGAGCATCACCAGCGAGCCGGTGACCAACGAGGCCAGGATGACGTGCACGTAGCCCCACAGGAACGTCGGATTGGTGAACAACGCTCCGATGTTGTTCAAGACCGGCTGGCCCTTGGAGTTCATTGCGTACCCGACCGGATGCTGCATCCACGAGTTGGCGGCGAGGATGAAGAGTGCCGACAGCATCGAGCCGAGCGCCACCATCCAGATGCAGGCGAGGTGCACCCGCTTGGGCAGCCTGTCCCACCCGAACAGCCACAGCCCCAGGAATGTCGACTCCAGGAAGAAGGCGGCCAGCCCCTCCATCGCGAGCGGGGCCCCGAACACGTCCCCGACGAAACGCGAGTACGCCGACCAGTTCATCCCGAACTCGAACTCCTGCACCAGCCCGGTGACGACGCCGACGGCGACGTTGATGAGCAGCAGCGTTCCGAAGAAGCGCGTCACAGCGCGGTACTCGGACCGCCCGGTGCGATGCCACGCCGTCTGCAGGATGGCGACCAGGAACGCCAGTCCGATCGTTACCGGCACGAACAGAAAGTGGTAGATGCTCGTCGTCGCGAACTGCCAGCGTGCGAGATCGTTCGCCATCCGTCACGAGCAAAGCTCTCCACGGGCGCGGAGACATCACCCCCAACGGGTGATGCCCTGAGACACACCGCCTCTTAGCTTCCGCCAATCGAGATCCGTGCAGCGCCGCGAACGCGCGGCATTGAGGAGACCACCATGGCAGTCGTCCTAGACGCTCAGACAGCGGGCCCCAAGCCCGGAGCCCGGCCGCATGCGGCCGACGCATTCGTGGCCTTCGGCATCACGGGCGACCTCGCCAAGGTGATGACCTTCCGCTCGCTCTACCGCCTGGAACGGCGCGGCCTGCTCAGCTGCCCGGTGCTGGGTGTGTCGGTGGACGACTGGTCCGTCGATCACCTCCGCGATCACGCGCGGGCGTGCATCGAAGGCACCGGGGAGACCGTCGACGACACCGTCTTTGACCGCTTCGCCGCTCGCCTCTCATATGTCCAGGGCGACTTCGGCGACGCCGGCACCTATGACCGCGTGGCCAAGGCGCTCGGATCGGCGCAGCACCCGGTGTTCTACCTCGAGATACCGCCGTTCCTGTTCGCAACGGTGATCAAGGGCCTCTTCGACGCGGGATTGACCAAGGAGGCACGGGTGGTCGTGGAGAAGCCGTTCGGTCACGACCTGGCCTCCGCCCGTGCCCTCGCCGCCGACATCCACCAGTACATCGACGAGTCCCAGCTCTACCGGATCGACCATTACCTCGGGAAGATGGGACTGGAGGAGCTGCTGTACCTGCGCTTCGCCAACACGATGCTGGAGCCGGTCTGGAACCGCCAGCACGTGTCCAGCGTCCAGATCACCATGGCCGAGGACTTCGGGGTGGCGGATCGCGGCCACTTCTACGATCGGGTCGGCGCCCTGCAGGACGTGGTCGTCAATCACCTCATGCAGGTTGTGGCGATGGCCGCCATGGAGGCGCCCGCGGGCGCGGACGCCTCCACGCTCAAGGACGCCAAGTTCGCCGTGTTCCGCTCCATGTCCGACGCGGATCCCGAGCACTACGTCCGCGGCCAGCACGACGGCTACCTCGACATCGACGGCGTGGCGGCCGGATCCACGACGGAGACCTATGCGGCCCTGCGCCTCGAGATCGACAACTGGCGGTGGGCGGGCGTGCCCTTCTTCATCCGCACCGGCAAGCTCCTGCCCGTGACACAGACCGAGCTGCGCCTGGTGTTTCGCCGACCCCCCAGCCTGAAGTTCATGTCATCCAGTGGCCGCCCGCCCTCCGATGGGCAGTTGGTGGTCAAGCTGGATCCGACGACCGGCGTCCGGCTGGAGATCGACGCACACCGGGCTGACAAAGGGGGGCCGCAGGCGATCACGCTCGACATGGAGTTCGCCGAGGAGGGAGGCGAAGGCCCGACCCCCTACGAGGTGCTGCTCCACGCGGCGATGGACGGGGACAGCACACCGTTCACGCGGCAGGACAGCGTCGAGGAGACCTGGCGGATCATGGCGCCGCTGCTCGAGGCGCCGCCTCCGGTCCATCGCTATGCCCCCGGTTCCTGGGGCCCACCGGAGGCCGACCGTCTCCTCGCCGGCGTCGGACACTGGCACGACCCGTGGGTGACCCCATGACCTCCGTCGCTCCCAAGAGCAAACGAAGCCGCAACGGTCGTTCCGACGGCGCGAAGGCCAAGTCCGCGTCCCCGCGTCCCGCCCAGAGCGCCGCCGCACCGTCGCCATTCCCGCCGATCGCGAACTACGCGTTCCTGTCCAACTGCCATACCAGCGCGCTGATCGCCCCCGACGGGTCGATCGACTGGCTATGCGTGCCCAGCTTTGACTCTCCCAGCGTGTTCGGCTCGCTGCTGGACCGCGAGGCCGGCCTGTTCCGCCTCGGACCGTTCGGCGTCATGGTGCCCTCCGACCGCCACTACGTGCCGGGCACGAACGTGATGGTGACGACGTGGAAGACGCCCGGCGGGTGGATCGAGGTCCGCGATGCGCTGACGATGGGTCCGACCACCCATGAGGACGAGATCACGCCCCATACGCGGCCGCCCACCGACGAGGACGCCGACCACATGCTCGTGCGGACGGTGAGATGCCTGGAGGGCGAGGCCGAAATCGAGCTCATCTGCGAGCCGGCGTTCGACTACGGCCGCGAGCCGGCCGAGTGGACGCTCGTCGGCGGCGTCCATACGGCCGACGCCACCGGCGCCGGTCAGACGATCCGGCTGCAGACGGATCTCAAGCTCGGGATCGAGGTCAGTCGTGTCCGGGCCCGGCACACACTCGTCGCCGGCGAGGAGATCTACGCCGTGCTCGGCTGGGGCGAGGGGCTCGCGGTCGCGGGGGACGTCGATGATGCCCGCCGGCGACTCGACGCCACCGTCGGGTTCTGGCGTCGCTGGCTGAACCGGGCGCGACCGTTCGCCGACCACCGCTGGCGCGAGGCGATCCAGCGCTCGGCGCTGACGATCAAGGGCCTGACCTATATGCCGACCGGTGCGACCGTGGCGGCGGCGACCACCTCGCTGCCCGAGACCCCCGGAGGCGAGCGCAACTGGGACTACCGCTACACCTGGATGCGCGACTCGACGTTCACGCTCCAGGCGCTGCATCTCCTCGGGCTTGACTGGGAGGCGGACGAGTTCATGCAGTTCGTGGCCGACGTCGAGCCCAACAGTGACGGCGGCCTGCAGATCATGTACGGCATCGACGGTCGTCGTGACCTGACCGAGAGCTTCCGCGAGGACCTCTCCGGCTACTCGGGCGCCCATCCGGTGCGGATCGGGAATGGGGCCTTCGACCAGCGCCAGAACGACGTGTTCGGGGCGGTGCTGGATTCCATCCTCAAGCACTGCATGCACAGCCAGCGCCTGCCTCGTCGTCTGTGGCCCATCGTGCAGGCGCAGGCCGAGTGCGCGACCAAGGTCTGGCGTCAGCCTGACCAGGGGATCTGGGAGGCGCGCGGCAAGCCGCAGCATTACGTCTCCTCGAAGCTGATGTGCTGGGTGGCGTTGGACCGGGCGGCGAAGCTGGCGGCGATCCGGGACGCCCCTGAGCTCCAGGCCACGTGGCAGGCCACCGCGGAGGAGATCCACGCCGACATCCTCGAACACGGATTGAAGGGCGGCGTACTGCGCCAGCACTACGAGACCGAGGCGCTGGACGCCTCGACGCTCCTGGCGGCGCTGTTCGGGTTCCTCGCCGGCGATGACGAGCGCATGCACGCATCCGTGCTGGCCATCGCCGACGACCTGAGCGAGAACGGGTACGTCCTGCGCTACCGGACAGACGAGACCGACGACGGCCTCTCCGGGAAGGAGGGGACGTTCCTGATCTGCTCGTTCTGGCTGGTGTCCGCGCTCTCGATCGTCGGCGAGGCCCAGCGGGCCCACGACCTGATGGAGCGGCTGCTGCGAGTCGCGTCGCCGCTCGGCCTCTATGCGGAGGAGTTCGACGCCGGGACCGGTCGCCACCTCGGCAACTTCCCCCAGGCGTTCTCGCACCTGGCGCTCATCGAGGCGGCGGCCCGGATCATCCTCGCCGAGCAGTTGGCGCTCGAGGGGCTCGGGCCCCCGACGTCGTCGACGCTCAGTCGCTCCATCCCTCCGGCCAGATACGAGGCGGTCCCGTGACCCATTACGACGTCGTCATCATCGGCACCGGCGCCGGCGGCGGGACGCTGGCGCGTCATCTCGCCCCGTCGGGCAAGCGGATCCTGCTCCTGGAACGGGGGGGCTGGCTCCCCCGCGAGCCCGAGAACATCTCGGCCGACGAGGTCTTCGTCAAGAACCGCTACGTCTCCGCCGACACCTGGCGTTATCCGGACGGAGAGGAGTTCCAGCCTCAGATCCATTACTGCGTCGGCGGCGCCACCAAGCTCTATGGCGCGGCGCTCTACCGGCTGCGCGAGGAGGACTTCGGTGAGCTGCGCCACCATGACGGCGTGTCGCCGGCGTGGCCGATCGGCTACGACGTGATGGAGCCGTACTACACCCTGGCCGAGCAGCTCTACTGCGTGCACGGCGCCCGTGGGGAGGATCCGACCGAGCCGCGCGCCAGCGGGCCGTATCCGTTTCCCGCCGTGTCTCACGAGCCCCGGATCCAGAAGCTGTCCGATGACCTGGCCGCACTGGGCCACCACCCGTTCCACGCACCGTGCGGGGTCATGCTCAACGAGCGCAACATGCCCTACAGCGCGTGCATGCGCTGCGCCAACTGTGACGGCTTCCCCTGCGTCGTGCACGCCAAATCCGACGCCGAGGTGCTGGGAGTCCGGCCGGCGCTCGAGCACGACAACGTGGAATTGCTGATCAACGCCCAAGCGGTGCGACTGGAGACGAACCCTGCGGGGACGAGTGTCACGACCGTGGTCGTCGACCACGGCGGAGTACAGGAGCAGGTCACCGGGGACATCGTCGTCGTCTGCTGCGGCGCCGCGAACTCCGCACGGCTGCTGCTGATGTCGGCCAACGAGCGCCACCCCAACGGGTTGGCGAACGGCTCAGACCAAGTCGGGCGCAACTACATGTTCCACAACAGCCAGGCGGTGCTGGCGCTGTCGATGGAAGAGAACCCCACCGTGTTCCAGAAGACGCTCGGGCTCAATGACTTCTACCTCCGCGGTCCCGATCCCGACTTCGAGTTTCCGCTGGGCAACATCCAGATGGTGGGCAAGTCACAGGCGCCGATGTTCCACGGCGAGAAGCCGGGCGAGACCAGGTTCGCGCCGACGTGGTCGCTGGAGGACGTGGCCAATCACGCGGTCGACTTCTGGTTGTCAACCGAGGATCTCCCGCGCGCGGAGAACCGGGTCACGGTCGACGAGCGCGGCACGATCACGATCGCCTACAAGGCCACCAACAACGAGCCGAAGGACCGCCTGTTCGAACAGCTCAAATCGATGCTGGGCGACCTGGGAATGCATCACCACCACCTGCTGCCCCATCACGCCTACCTCAAGAACGAGATCCCGGTCGCGGGAGTAGCCCACCAGGCGGGGACCTGCCGCTTTGGCTCAGACCCGCGGTCCTCCGTGGTCGACATCAACTGCAAGGCCCACGAGCTCGACAACCTCTACGTGGCGGACACGAGCATCTTCCCCAGCATCGGGGCGGTCAATCCGGCGCTGACCGCGATGGCCAACGCCCTGCGCGTGGGCGACCACCTGCTCGGCACGTTGGGCGTCAGGGGCGGTGCCAACCGGCCCACGCTCAGCAGCATCTCGTAGGTGTCTCACGTCCACATCCACGCGCCGCACGAGCTGAGCGAGCCTCCCGAGCACGCCCCACCGGAGGAGAAGGAGGGCGCGCCGACCGAGCGCTGGCTCGAGCTCGGCGCCGTTCTGCTGCTGTCGCTGGCGACGCTGGCCACGGCCTGGAGCGGGTACCAGGCGGCCCTGTGGTCAGGCGAGCAATCGCAGCACTACAGCCAGGCGTCGGCGCTCCGGGTCCGCGCCGATGAGGACACCGTCAGCGGAGGCCAGATCCACCTCGGCGACCTGGTGCTCGTCAACGGCTGGTTCAACGCCACGGAGTCGGGCAACCCGAGGCTTGCGGCCGACTACCGCCGGCGTTTTCGCCCGGCCTTTCAGCCCGTGTTCGCAGCGTGGCTGGCGCTGCATCCGCTGACCAACCGCCGGGCCCCTCCCGGGCCCACCTACATGCGTCAGTACAAACCGGCGCCGTTCGTGGCGGCCGCGGCGGATAGCGCCAAGGCTGATCGGGTGTTCGCCGAAGGCAGCGAGGCCAAGACCAACGACGACGACCACATCCTCGCGACCGTGTTCTTCGCCGCGGTGCTCTTCCTGGCCGCCGTGTCGTTGCGCGTGGAGTGGTTGCGACTGCGCATCGTGGTGCTGGCCTTCGGCTCGATCGTCTTCGTGGGAGCCCTGGTGTTCGTGCTCACGCTGCCGACGGCGTCTTAGCCTCCGCCTCGGCGTCATCGGCGTCGCCCCAGTCGATGTGGGCGGCGGCCGAGCGCTGATCGAGCACCTGGGGCCCGCGGGTCTTGGAGAAGTAGTCCCAGCCCCAGTCCACGAAGGCCTCGATGCGGTTGCGCACTCCGCTCATGAGCGCGGCATGCACGCCCAGCCACGCAGCGAAGGCGATCGAGCCATGAAGCTCGTGACGATGCTTGCCGACTTCGGCCACCGCCGCGCCGCGCCCGATCATCGCCATGATGCCCTTGTCGTTGTAGTCGAACGTCTTGCGGGGTTTGCCGTCGATCTCGGCGAGGATGCTCTGTGCGACGCAGGTGCCGCTCTGCAGCGCCACCGATCCCAGCTGTGGGAAAGCCTTGCCGTCGGGTCCCGGAATGTTGGCCATGTCACCGATGACGTAGACGCCGGGAGCAGCCTCCGGCGTCAGATCCGGGCCCACGTCGATCCGCCCGCCACGTCCCTGCGGGAGCCCGCTCGCCGCGGCCGGCGCGGCGGCCATCAACCCCCCGGCCCAGGACACGCAGCGCGTCTCGATCGTCGTCCCGTCCGAGAGCACCACGTGATCCGCCGCCACCTCCTTGACCCCGGTGCCGAGCCGGAGCGTGACACCGCGCTCGGTGAGCACTTTGCTGGCGTATTTGTGCGCCCGGTCCGAGAATCCATTGAGCACAACGTCCCCGAGATCGACCACCTGCACCGTGGCATGGCTCACGGCCAGGTCGCGGTACTCGTCGGGCATCGTGTCACGGATCAGGTCGGCCATCGAGCCCGCCAGCTCGGTCCCGGTCGCCCCCGCCCCGACGATCACGAAGTTCAGGGCGCCCCGTTCGATCAGGGTGGGATCGCGATCGGCATCCTCGAACACCGTGAGCACCCGCGTCCGCAGCCGCTCGGCGTCGGTGAGCGAGTAGAGCGGGAACGCGTGCTCCTCCGCGCCCGGAGTATTGAAGAAGTTCGCCTGCGCCCCTGCCGCGAGCACGAGGATGTCGCCGGTGATGGTGTCGCCGTCGCGGGTCCGCACCGAGTGGGCGGCGACATCGATCTCGGTCACCTCGCCCAGCTTCACGTCGACGTTGGAATGGTCGTGAAACACCTTGCGCAGCGAGGAGGCGATGCTGGTGGCCGCCAGCTGCGCCGTCGCCACCTGGTAGAGCAGCGGCTGGAACTGGTGGTAGTTGTGCTGATCGATCAGGGTCACATGGACCGAGTCCTCGCCGGCCAGTTCGCGCGCGCAGCCGATGCCCGCAAAGCCGCCGCCGACGATCACGACATGCGTCGGAGGATGTCCGTTGCCGGAATGTTTGTCGCTCGATGCCACGCCCGACCTCCGTCTGGTTATCACGAGCTACCAGTACACGGTCCATGACGAGCGCCGGCATCCTCCGAACGGGGTGACGCGGCGTGAGCGGGTGCAGCCAGATCACACAACAGTGGTATCGACGAACGGCCGCCGTACCGCCAGAATCGGCTCATGCCACGGTGGAGTCGCCCAGAACCGGATCGTCTGCAGCAGCTTGCCGTGGTCACCGAGAACGCGGTACGCGACATCGACAACAGCAGCGAGCAAGGGGACGCCGGCCTGGTGGAGTCGTTCCTGTGGGTCGCCTGGCCCACACTTCAGGCTCAGAATCAATGAACGGCACAAGTCCTGGCGGCATGGTCATGGTGCCAGGAGTCCGTGACCGAGCGTCTTCGCGACGAGGTGGGCACGCGACCGAGCGTCCACCTTCACCATTGCGTTGCGCACGTGGGTACGAACCGTGTCGTGGGCGATCTGGAGCTGGTCCGCGATTTCGGGACCCGTGTATCCGAGCGCCACGAGCCGGGCCACCTCGCGCTCGCGCTCGCTCAGGGCTCGGGATTCGCCCTGCGGGGTGCTTCGGCGAAAGCGCGCCCCCCAACGCGACGTGCTCAACGCGACGACGAGGGTCAGCTGTCGCCCGGTGACGACCTCGGTCGTCGACGCCCACTGAACCGCGATCCGGTCTCCGTGAGCGCAGACCACTTTGGCCTCGCCGGTGTGCCGCCCTTCCGCCAGTGCTGCCTTCCACTCCGATTCTGAGAGCAGCGGCCCGCCGTCGACCAGGCTCCGAATTGGCTGTCCGATGATCGCCGTGCGCTCGTAGCCGAGCAGGCGGACGAATGCGCCGTTGACGTCGACCAGCCGACGATGCGGGTCGAGAAGGGCCATCGCGTTCTTGGACTGCCCGAACGCGGCCGCGAAGAGCTGGGACGCACCTCCGCCGTTGTCGCGCCGGGTTCGGCTCATGCCGCCGGGGCCGGCGTCGCCGCGCCGGCACCCTCCGCCTCCGCGGTCGGAGGGTCCGTCACTCGAGCGGCCTGGAGCGCGGACAGCCCGAGCGTCGCCAGGTATGCGACGACAACCCCGATGATGGTGAGCGGGGTCACCCCCGCCCCCGCGTTACCGGTCAGCAGCGTCGCGACGACGATTGCCGACAATGGCAGGCGCAGAATGGCCACGGTGCCGGCGCCGATCCCGACGGCGACGGCCGCTGCCATCGGAAATCCCGGAAGGTGTGACGCCATGACCCCGCCGGCGGCACCCAGGAAGATTGCTGGGAAGGTCGGACCGCCCCGGAAGGCGCCCAGCGAGAGGGAATAGCCCACACCCTTGAACACGATGAGCAATGCGAGCGCCGATAGCGACCATGTCCCCGCGCCGGAGACGAGTCCGGGGAGGGCGTCCTGGCCGGAGAACAGCACCTCGTTGACGCCCTTTCCGCTGGCCTGCGAGAAGGCGATGGCGAGTCCGGACACGAGCAGCCCGCACACAGGCAGGAGCATGAGCAAGCGGGGCTTCACCAGCTGCTGGGTCCAGAGTCCTCCGGTCCGGATCAGGTGGGCGACGACCGCGATGGCGAGCGCGAGGGCGATCGTCCACCCGAAGTTGCCGGCGGTGGGATGGGGAAAGGCCCGCAGCGACAGGGGCGCGAGGGCGTAGGCACTCGAGCTCAGCCCCGTGAAGGAGCCCATTCCCAGCGACACCAGCGAGCCGATCCCGGCACCGACCAGCCCAGGCAGCAGGATGATGGGAAGCCGCGACTTGCCCAACCCCGTCGCCTCGATCAGGATGATCGCGGCGATGATCGGCGAGGAGAACACGAATGACAGCGCGGCGAAGCTTCCGGCCGCGCCGGCGACAAGGAGAAGCTGAGACGGGGCGTCCCGGCGCGCCAGCTTGATGATCGCCACCGCGAGCCCCGCGCCGAGTGCGATCAGGGGCGCCTCCGGGCCGATGACGAGACCCAAGCCGATCGAGATCAGGCCGGCCAGGAGGATTCCCGGCAGCTCGATCGGCTGAGTGAGGCCTCCGCCGACCTTCAGACCTTCGGCGGGTATATGTCCGCCGTTTCCGGGCAGCCGCGTGATCGTCAGCGCAACGAGCACGCCGGCGATGGCGAGGATCGGCAGCGACCACCAGAGGGGCGGACCGTGCTGGTAGCCGAGCGCGGCCGGAAGGTGGTGATAGAGCTCCTGCTGGAGCTGATACACGAGCTCCACGAAGCACCAGGCGACCAGTGAGACGACGACCCCCACGACGGCCGCGATCAGCAGCAGGACCATGAAGCCCTTGCTCAGGAGCGTCCCAGACGGATCCTCTGGGGTCGGAGGAGTCGGCTCTGGGGTCGGAGGAGTCGGCATAACGACCCCACGCTATGGCTGCTCCGCGCCGAGGTCGTCGTCCTGATCGGGTGACGGCCGGCGGCGGGGTTGCCATCACGTCGGACCTGGCACGTGCCCACACGCGGCGGCGCCGGGTGCGCGCCACCTTGTGATGACGGCCCCGCCACTTGAGACTTGGCCGCATTCGCTCGTCGCCGCGTGCGGCGTGATCCCGGCCCCGAGAGGAGCGCATGGATGTCCACCGTGCTCTGGTTTCTGCTCGCTGTCCTGTACCTGGTGATCCTGGTCACGCTCGGCGTGACGACACTGCGCAAGGGCCACGTCGTGCTCTTCGTGGTCGGGATCTTCCTCCCGTTCCTCTGGCTGGTCGGCGCAGTCATCGGTCCGACCCCGCGCGCGGCGGCGTCAGCACGATGACCTCCACCGGCGACACACCACGCGTCCAGCCGGCCGCCAACGGCGGAGCGACCGAACCCGCGATGGTCCAGGAGGAGGAGCTCGCCGGCCTGCCGCGCGACGTGATTCCGCAGGCGGGGACCGGCACGAAGGTCGCCTACGACCTGATGACGAACGAGTTGCTCCTGGACGGGAGCGCCCGGTTGAACCTGGCCACATTCGTGACGACCTGGATGCCCACCGACGCCGCCCGGCTGATGGCGGAGACGGCGGACAAGAACATGATCGACAAGGACGAGTATCCGCAGACGGCGGAGTTCGAGCGTCGATGCGTGAACATGATCGGGCGGCTGTGGCATGCGACCGGCGACGGGGACGTGACCGGCTGCTCGACGACCGGCTCCAGCGAGGCCGCCATGCTCGGAGGCCTGGCGCTGAAGTGGCTGTGGCGAGCGCGGATGAAGGCGGCCGGCAAGCCGACCGACCGGCCGAACCTCGTCCTGGGCGTCAACGTGCAGGTGTGCTGGGACAAGTTCTGCCGCTACTGGGACGTCGAGCCGCGGCTGGTGCCGATGGAGGGGGACCGCTTCCATCTCTCGGCGGCCGAAGCCGTCGCCCACTGTGACGAGAACACGATCGGCGTGGTGGCGATCCTGGGCTCGACCTTCGACGGCAGCTATGAGCCGGTGGGCGAGATCTGCGCTGCGCTGGATGAGCTGGCGGCAAGCGGCGGCCCCGATGTCCCGGTCCACGTCGACGCCGCCTCCGGCGGGTTCGTCGCACCGTTTTCCCAGCCCGACCTCGTGTGGGACTTCGCGCTCCCGCGCGTGCACTCGATCAACGCCTCCGGCCACAAGTACGGCCTCGTGTACCCGGGGGTCGGGTGGGCGATCTGGCGTGACGCGGCGGCACTCCCCCGCGATCTCGTGTTCGACGTCAACTACCTCGGCGGATCGATGCCGACCTTCGCGCTCAACTTCTCCCGACCCGGGAGCGAGGTGCTGGCGCAGTACTTCATGTTCCTGGCCCTCGGCAAGGACGGCTACGCGGAGGTGCAGCGCGCGTCCAACCGGATCGCGCAGCACATCGCCCGCGAGATCGCGGCGATCGGGCCCTACCGGCTCATCACCGACGGAAGCGACCTCCCGGTGCTGGCGTTCACAACCGCGCCCGAGGTGACCAACTACACCGTGTTCGACGTCTCGGCCCGGCTCCGGGAATTCGGCTGGCTGGTGCCGGCGTACACCTTCCCCGAGAACCGCCAGGACCTGTCCGTCCTGCGGGTCGTGGTGCGGGCCGGGCTGACCACCGACATGGCCGACCTGTTCCTGGGAGACCTGCGCAAGCAGACGGCGTGGCTGGAGTCGCTCGACGGCCCGATGCCGGGTCGGCGTCCCGAAGAGCGCCACAGCTTCCGCCACTAGCCGGCGCATCCATGAGCCGGTCGAGGCCCAGGTCTCATCTGATTGGGGTGATGCAGGGCGTCACCGGCCGCGGCAGCGTGTCCAAGACATGAGTGCTCCCGACGCTGCGCCGAGCTCGATCCCGCCGCCAGAGCGGGCGCACAGCGACAGCGCCCCGCACAGCGACAGCGCCCACGAGCGCGAGCTGGCTCGCGAGGAGCTGTTCGGCGGCGGCGCGCTCCTGGCCGCCGACTTGAGGGTCGTGTACCTGCTGCTCAACGAGGGTCGCGCGCGGGCGATCACGCGGCTCTTCGGGATCTCAGGACAGAACTCGGGCCTCGTGACCATCCTCGCGCTCGGGCTCGCGGCGGAGACGGCGCGTCGCAAGGTGGCGCGCGTGCTCAATGCTCCCGGGGCCCCTGAACTCGGCGGGGTGGCAATCGGCGCTTCCGTTCTCACCGAGTCCGCGCGGTGGCTCGCCGGGCCTGGGGTCGGGGAGTTTCCGCTCTTCGGCCCGCTCATCCTCCTGGCGGTGGTCACCCACGCGGTGCGCCCGGTCGTGCGCTCGGCGGTCCACGAGGTGAGATCTTCGGCACACCGAGCACATGCCGGGCTCGATCATCGTTACGGGCACATCATCCGCCGTAACCTGCCGCGCCCCGGATCTCTCAGTTGAGTCTCGCTGTCCAGGCGACGCTGCAATCCGGTGAGTCAGCCGAGCGGGGCCGCGCGGCCCGGCACACCACACCTCGTGGGGCTCACGGCGATTGGGCGCCGGTGCCCGACCGTCCCGATCCGATCTCCGTCCTGCAGAACCAGGCGGCCACACGACTTCAGGATCTCGTGCCGATCCGGTACGGCCGGATGCTCGTCTCCCCGTTCACCTTCTACCGCGGCGCCGCCGCGGTCATGGCGGCGGACCTCGCGGCGACGCCGAATTCGGGGATCGTGGTGCAGGCGTGCGGCGACGCACACATCTCCAACTTCGGTGGCTTCGCGGCGCAGGATCGACGGCTCCTGTTCGGTCCAAACGATTTCGACGAGACAATGCCCGGCCCGTGGGAATGGGACGTCAAGCGGATGGCCGCGAGCGTCGAGATCGCCGGGCGCGATATCGGGCTCCCCGGCGGTCGCCGGCACTGGCTCGTGGCCGAGTGCGTGCGGGAGTACCGCCAGGGGATGCGCGGCTTCGCCAACGAGAGCCACCTCCAGGTCTGGTATGACCGCCTCGACGCGAGCGAGCTCGTCGAGCGGTTTGGCGGGCGGCTGGGCAACAAGGGCCGGATCCTGTTTGCGAAGCCGTTCGCCAAGGCGCGACGCAAGACGAGCTTGCGGGCGGTCACGAAGCTCACCGAGCGTGTCGGCGCCGAGCTGCGCTTTCGGCGCGTCCCGCCGCTGTTGGTGCCGCTGAGCGAACTGGTCGACCCCGATGATGCTCGCAAGGACACTGAGATCGTGCGAGCGGCGCTTGACGCCTACGCCGCGAGCCTCGACGAGGACCGTCGTTACCTCTTTGAGACGTACCGCTTCGTCCACATGGCTCGCAAGGTCGTCGGAGTCGGGAGCGTCGGCACACGTGCATGGGTGCTCCTGTTCGTCGGCCGGGGCGGGCAGGATCCGCTCGTGCTGCAGATGAAGGAGGCGCAGGCGTCGGTGCTGGAGCCCTACCTGGGCGCGAGCGTATTCGAGAACCACGGCGAACGCGTCGTCCGCGGCCAGCGGCTGTCCCAGGCCGCGATCGACGTCTTCCTCGGCTGGCAGCGGAGCGTGGGCCTCGACGGGCTGGAGCACGACTTCTACATTCGCCAGCTGTGGGACTGGAAGGCGTCCATCGATCTGTCGACGATGGACGAGCGCGGTCTGCACGCCTACACGCGCGCCTGCGGGTGGTCCATGGCCCGCGCGCACGCACGCTCCGGGGACCGCCTGGCCATCGCGGCGTACCTCGGCGCCGGCCCCAAGTTCGATCAGGCGATCGCCCACTTCGCGAGTGCCTACGCCGATCAGAACGAACTCGACCACCAGCGGCTTGCCGATGCCGTCGCCTCGGGCGAGGTGCCGGCGGAATTCGGCGTCTGATCGTCGAGTCGTGCCGGGGATGCGGTCGCGACCGCAGAAGATGGTCGCCCGGGTTCGGCGCATGCCTCGCGAGCTCATCGGTCTGTACTGGGACTCGGGAGTGGCCAACGACGTCCCGGCACTCGCCTGGTTCCTGCTCTCATCGCTGGTCCCGCTGGCCCTGGGCCTGACGGCACTGGCGGCCCTCGCCCTGGGCGACTACGCACGAGCCCAGGAGCTGTCGGCCCGGATCGCCCAGGTGCTGCCCAAGGACGTCCACGACCAGATCGTCGATCTCATTCTGCGGACCAAGGAGCAGTCACCGCTGCTCATCGCGGGCTCGATCGGTGCGATGGTGTGGATCAGCTCGGGAGTGGTGGGGGTGCTCGAGCGCTGTCTGTACCGGCTGCTCGCCCGTCCCAGCGCCGGAGTCGTGCTCGGCAAGCTCCGCAACCTGGCGGTCGCCGGCGTGGTGACGGTACTGATCATCCTCATGGTCATCGTGGCCACGGCCGGCACCGACTTCGTGCGACGTCTGAACATCGACCCGGCGATCATCCGTCTGGCTGTACCGCTGACCGCGCTCGGCTTGACCACCCTGCTGTGCGCCGCGGTCTTCCACACGCTGGTGGGCCCATCGCTGCGATGGCGGGCCGCATGGGCAGGCGCCGCGGTCAGCGGCCTCATCCTCAACATCACCCCAACTGTGGCCGGTTACTACCTGCGCCTCGTGTCAGGCAGAACGCCCGTCGGGCTGTTCCTCATGCTGGCCGGCGTGCTCTTCACCTGCTACCTCGCCGCACTCGGGCTGTTACTCGGCGTCGGCGTCACGGCGCGCGTGCAGGTGGGTCGCCGGTTGCATGGCTGACAGGCGACGAGCACCGGTAGGGTCGCCCGATATGCTGGCGCCATGGATCTCGGCCGGCCGATCGCCTATCAGGTCCTGAGCCAGGGCACGGCGGTGTACTCGGCCGACGGCGAGGAGATCGGGAAAGTGGCGAAGGTCCTGGCGGCAGAAGACGAGGATGTCTTCGACGGGATCATCATCGGAGAGCACCGGTTTGGCCAGGAACACCGCTTTGCCGATGCGGACGACGTCCAGGAGATCTTCGAGCGCGGCGTAGTGCTCAAGCTCGGCACCGCGCAATGCGAGGAGCTTCCGCAGCCGTCCTCCAATCCAGCCGTGATGCGCGACGACCCGGCCGCGTCAAAGGCTGACCTGCGCCACGAGAGACTCAGGCGGGCCTGGGACCTCATCTCAGGCAACGACTGAGCAGCCACTCGACGCTCACCCCACTACCCGGCCGCGGCGCTCAAGCCGAGCTGTCGACGAGCTCGCCGGCGACCCAATGCGCGACGTGTTCGGGATATGGAGCGGGGAGACCGAGGACGATGTGCCGAAAGCCGGCGTGTTCGGGACGGGCTATGCCCGCGTCCTCGATGCCGGACGGCCGCTCCTGCTCGCCGCCCAAGCATCGGGCGAGACCCGGAGCACGCTCGCGCTCGAGCAGATCCTCGACATGGTCGCCGCCATCGCCAAGATCCCGGGCGACGCCGGCTACCGCGAGCCGATCCTGCGGGCGGTGCTTGACTCGCTGCGGCCGGTCAGAGCAGGAACGGGATGAGCCGGCAGCGACGGGTTCTGCTCCGCGGTCGAGTCACGACCTCCGCGAAGCCCTGCGCGGGCCGGCATCGTGTCGGGCCGAGCGTCGGCCGCCGGGGAGCGAGGACCGGGATCGTGGTTGGTGCTGGCGGCCGTGGCGGGTGAGAGCCAACGCGGCGAGGAGCAGCAGCGCGAGGATCGCGGCGCTGAGGGCGGTGACGGGGGTCGGGCCCGAGATGACGAGCCGGGCACCGAGCGCGACCAGACCAGCGGCCAGCAGCCGGGTGCACACGCTCAGCTGCCTCATCGCACGTTCCCAGTCCGCGCGGTCGATCTCCCTTCCGCGCTGGACGTCAGAACCAGGACGTGATCCCGCGGTTCCCACCCTCATGCCGCGGCGGTCGGGAGCAGGAGGACGTCGGCGAGCCCGAGGAACTCAGACGCGGCCATGGGATCACCTCCACGCGCTCGTTGCCGTGTCGTGGAGGAGTCGTCGCTCCCGAGGGGAAGCCCCGACCACCTACCTGCGTCCTTCGCCAGTGCCGCGGTCGTTGTCCACGGCGACCACGATCAAGCGTACCAGCCGCATTCACGCGGCCCGAAGGCCTAACAAAGGCGGTAAAGGCGATATTGCGTCTGTCACACTCAGTTGTGCTGCTCGGCGATGCGTTGAGTCCGCGGGCGGCATCTGCGCTCCCGGCGGTCCGCCGTCTTTCCCTCTTCCCGGCGCGGGGCCACACTCAGGGAAAGGCGAGAAGAGTCACGATGACCACCGAGACCGACAGCGAGCGCCAGCCCGGCGGCTCGCTGCACGCTGAGATCTCCACCGCGATCGTCAGGCTGCTGCGCGAGTACACCGGCCGCGGGCCGACGAAGGCCCACACCACGATCCGCGACAACGTCGTCCTGGTCATGCTTGAACAGGCGCTCACCAAGGGCGAGCAGGTTCTGGTGGAGAAAGGCCGCGGCGAGAACGTGCTCGGGCTCCGCCATGAGTACCAGGAGGCGATGCGCGACGAGAGCAGCGACAAGGTCGCCGAGCTCACCGGGCGACATGTGATCGCCATGATGAGCGCCAACCACCTCGCTCCCGACCTCGCCGCCGAGATCTACGTCCTCGATGGGCCGCCCGGCCACCACCTGCCGCCAGGAGGAGGCGGGGTCCATGCAGGGCCACTATGAGCACCTGCGAAGATGTGGAGCATGAGCGATCACGACAGTTTTGAAGATCGGCTGCGCGCCATCGCCGACGAGATCAGCCGGTCCATGCAACGGATCTCCGAAGTCGATATGGAGGAGCTCTCCCAGCGCTACGGAGTCGATGCTGACCGCGCCCGCGCCTTCGCGGACGCCGCCGGTCAATGGCTGAACGACCATCTCGGGGGCGATCCGCTGTTCGGTCATGCCCAGCGGCCCGATGGAGACAGCGCCGCGGACCCGCTCGGCGCGGATCTTGATGTCGACGCCCCGCCCCAAGCCGGACAGTCGCGACCCGGTTCTGGACCGGGCCCGCATCCCCTCGACCTGCCGACGGATCAGCAGGGCGTGGCCCTCAGCGCGCTGGATTCCGGCCGCTGGACGGTCCAGCCTGGCAGCAATCAGCTGGCCGGGACCGACACGGGCACCGGACCCGCGCCCTCCGACGTGGTCGGCGAGCTGCGCGCCCGGGATTGGATCACGGCCGCCGGCGCGCTGACGCTGGTGGGCCGCAATGCTTTGGGTCGCTGGTGCCGGACCGCCGAGGATCCGGCACCGGAGGCCCCAGCGTCAGAAGCCCCGCCCGCGTAACCGCCGGACTCACTCGGCCTGCGGGCGAGTGCCGGGTAGCCTCGCCCGATGATCGCATCGGTTCTTCCTGGCGATTCGCCGAAGCTGGGCCGGCGGATCGTACGTCTGTTTCGGCCGCACCGAGGCGTGCTGGCCGTCATCGTCGTGATGATCCTGGTCAGCTCGCTGTTGAGCGTGATCAGCGCGCTGTTGGTCCGGCGGGTGTTCGACGACGCCCTGTTCGTTCGCGGGGGCCCCGATCTCACGGCGCTGTATCCGTTGGTGGCGGCGTTGATTGCCATCCCGATTGTCAACGGAGTCCTCAATGTCGGTCAGGCGTATCTGACCGAGGTGGTGGGCAACCGGGTGCTCCAAGAGCTTCGCGACCGGCTCTTTGAGCATCTGGAGCGGCTCTCGCTGGCGTTCTACACCGCGACTCGCAGCGGCGAGGTGCAGTCGAGGTTGGCCAACGATGTCGGCGGGGTGCAGACCACGATCACCTCAACCGCGTCGTCGGTGGTCAGCAACGTGGTCACGCTGGTGTCCTCGGTGGTGGCGATGCTCGTGCTCTCGCCGCTGCTGACGGCCATCTCGCTGGCGGCGACACCGTTCTTCGTCCTGTTCAGCCGGCGGGTCGGGCGCGCCCGGCGGAGCGCCCGTCGGGAGGCCCAGGCGTCGTTGGCGGTGATGGGCTCGATCACACAGGAGACCCTGTCGGTGTCCGGGATCCTGCTGGCCAAGGTGTTTGGCCGACAGGAGCACGAGGTTGATCGCTACCGCACCGAGAACGCCAACCAGGCCGCCCTGCAGATCCGACAGGCGATCGTCGGCCGATCGTTCTTCGCCGTCACCCAGGCGTTCTTCGGGATCAGTCCGGCACTCGTCTATCTGGTCGCCGGGCTTCAGGGCACTCACGGCGACCTCTCGGCGGGGACACTGGTGGCCTTCACCACTCTTCAGACCCGGTTGCTGATCCCGATCAACCAGCTGCTGCAGGTCTCGGTCGACGTGCAGTCATCGCTGGCGCTGTTCGGGCGGATCTTCGAACTGATCGACCTTCGGCCCCAGATCACTGACCGAGGGGACGCGCTCAGCCTCGACGAGGCCGAGATTCGAGGGGAAGTCGCGCTCGAGCATGTGTCGTTTCGCTATGGCGGCGGCGAGGACGGCGGTCCGCCCGCACCCGACGAGGCCCTACACGACGTCTCGATGCTGGTCTCGCCCGGGCAACTCGCCGCGCTGGTCGGGCCCTCAGGAGCGGGCAAGACGACGATCTCGTACCTCATACCTCGGCTGTATGACGTCGAACGCGGGGCGGTGACGATCGACGGTCACGACGTGCGTGACCTCACCGCTGCGACAATCGCGCGCGCGGTGGGGGTTGTCACCCAAGAGAGCTATCTCTTCGGCGGCACAGTGCGCGACAACATCAGCTACGGGCGGCCGACCGCGACCGACGAGGAGATCGTGGCCGCCGCGAAAGCGGCGTTCATTCACGAGCGCATCACCGCGCTGGAGCACGGCTACGACACCGTCGTGGGCGAGCGCGGCTACCGGTTCTCGGGCGGAGAGCGCCAGCGGCTGGCGATCGCGCGGGTGATACTCGAAGACCCGCCGATCCTGGTGCTCGACGAGGCCACCTCGGCGCTGGACACCGAGAGCGAGCGCGTCGTTCAACAGGCGCTCGAGTCCCTCATCCAGCGCCGAACCACGATCGCCATCGCGCACCGGCTCTCGACGATCCGCAACGCCGATGTCATCTTCGCCGTCGAGCATGGCGCCATCGTCGAGCAGGGCACCCACGATGAGCTTCTCGCCCGGGGCGGCGTCTACGCGAGGCTGTACGAGGAGCAGTTCGGTAACGGGGCAGTTGAAGCCCACTGCAGCGACGGTGTGATCCTGGCCAACGGCCGCCCATGTCGGCCGTCGAGCCAACGGGGACGGCCGGGCCGAGAGCTCCCGGTGCCCGCGGCCACAGAACCACCGCCCTCCGCTGCCGAGCTCCCGGCCGAGCTCCGCACCGTCCTGACGACCTGAGACCGGAGCTATTCGGTGAATGCGCCCGCGAGCCGCTCGACCAGGCGCACGAGCCGGTCCTCGCCGGAGGGCTGGCTGCGCTGACGGGCGGCTCCTGGCGCCGCGACGAGCGCGGCGATCCCCTCGAGCTCGCCCAGGCAGCCGAGCGCGGCGGCGTGCGGCCGAGCAGCGTCGAGCAGCTCGACGAGTATCTCTGCGATCGGCCGAAGCGATTCCGCGGCCGGGTCGATCAGGCGGGCATCGACGCCGTCGCGAGCGGCGAGAAACCGGTTCTCGGCGAGCACCTCCTCGGAGGCGCAGGCGTACTCCGACACGTACCCTTCCTCGAGCTCCAGCCGAGCGATCGACTGCACGAGCGCGACCAGCGTCGCCGTGTCCGCGAGACGGGACTGCGCATCCATGATCCGGATCTCGACGGTTCCAAGCCGGGGCTGGGGACGAACGTCCCACCACAGAAAGGTCGGCTCGGGCAGTGCGCCGACGCGAATCTGAAGATCGACGGCCTCGACCCATTCGTCGTAGGACCCGTATCGCCGAGGCATGCCCGTCCGCGGAAACGCCTGGAACAGAATCGTCCGTGTCGAGGCGAATCCCGCGTCCCGACCACGCCAGAACGGTGAGTTACCGGAGAGGGCGAGGAGCAGCGGGAGATGAACGCGCAGCCTGTTGTAGAGGTCAATCGCCCGCTCAGGGTCAGGTACCCCGATGTGCACATGCAGCGCGAACGTCGGCTCTCGCGCGGTGAGATCCCGCATGGTCCGCTGGATCAATTGGTAGCGGCTCGAGGACGTGACCTGCGTCTCTGACCACACCGCCATGGGGTGCGTTGCCGACCCGGCCGCAGCCAGGCCCAGCCCTCGGAGCGCATGCACCAGCTCGATGCGCAGAGCGCGGAGTTGCGCGACGGCCGCGCCCACCGATTCGTGCGGATCGGTCATCAGCTCGATCGCTGCCTGATGGGTCTCGGCGCTGACATTGTCCCCCAGCGCAGCGGGAAGTTCACGGAGCACGTCGTCGATGCGCTGCGCCAGCGCCCACCGCCGCTCCGGGTCGACCAGCATCACCTCTTCCTCGACGCCAACGCCGTAGGGAGGAACGTCGGTGTTCCACTCCGCCCAGTGGGTGTGCGCGGGCATGGCGTGATGCCCTAGGAGAGCACCCGGTACCTGGGGTAGAGAACCGCCCGACATTGGCCAGCCGGCGCCGGACCGCCGGCGCTAAGCCGCCCGTCGCAGCGTTGTGGTTCCAGCTGAGACGCTGGCCAATTCTTCGAACAACGACAGATGCGCGGGCATCTCGCGCAGAGTCTCTGCGTGCCACTGAACGGCAAGGAGGAACGGCTGACCGGGGTCCTCGATCGCCTCGATGGTGCCATCCGGCGCCCACGCGCACGCGCGCAAACCGGCGCCCAGCCGGTCGACAGCCTGGTGGTGAAACGAGTTGACGCTCAGCTCCGTGGTTCCAAGCACTGCGGCCAGCGTACTTCCGGGCGCGACGTTCACCGGATGAGTCGGTATGCGGCCGTCGGTGGTCTGGCGATGGGCGATCGTGTCGCCGACGACGTCCGGCAGGTGCTGGTGCAGAGTGCCGCCGCGCACGACATTGAGCGTTTGAGCACCGCGACAGATGCCCAAGGTCGGTAACCGGAGCCGCACGGCCTCGCGCGCCATCGCATACTCGAAGCGATCAAGGCGAGGCTCGGTGGGACCCAGGGCGACATGAGGCCGCGCGCCATACGCCCCAGGCGCAAGGTCAGGCCCTCCCGAGAGCACGAGCCCGTCGAGACGTCCGAGCATGCGCCGAGCGTCCCCGTCACCGACCGGAGGCACCACGACCGGAATGCCGCCTGCGGCCTCGATCGCCCGCACGTAGGTCATCCCGAGCGCCATCTCGGGGTTCGGCGGCTCTCCGTGCCGCTGAAGGGTGCGCAGCTCTCCTGGGCGTAACTCGGAGGTCGTTATGCCAATGAGCGGCTTCACCTGGAAGAGAATCGCCTCAGACTGCCCAGCTGTCTATCTCCACATGGACAAAGATCGCAGCGGTCAGCGGCCACGGAAGAACCCGCCGACCTGCGAGGATCCACTCGTGGATCCGTCCGGGGCGTTTGGATCGATCGTGGCCGAGGTGGGTGATCTGCTGCCCGCCGATGCTGTCGTCGTGGACGCGCACACGCATCTGGGCCGGGATGAGGACGGGCAGCAGCTGGACCTGGCGGCGCTGCTCGCGAGTCTGGACGAGGTCGGTCCCAACACGCGGGCGTGCACATTTCCTCTGCACGATCCCGACCGCGCGCCCGCGTATCGGGTGCCCAATGATCGCGTCCTGCGCTGGGCGGCGGAGTCGGGAGAGCGGTTGTACCCCTACTGTCGCCTGGATCCTGCCCAGGACCCGGTGAGCGAGGCGGAGCGGTGCCTCGCGCTCGGCGCGCGCGGGATCAAGCTGCATCCGCGAGCACAGGCGTTCGGGTTCGGCGATGGGCCCGCGGAGGCGATCTGGCGGGTGGCGCAGGCCGCGAAGGTTCCGATTCTGATCCACGCCGGCCGGGGGATGCCCCGGATGGATCCGCTCGCCGACCTCGCGCTGCGCTTTCCCGATGTCGTGCTTGTGCTCGCCCATGCCGCGATCGCCGATCAGGGGATGTTCACCTCACGGTTGAGCGAGCATCCGAACGTCGTCTACGACACGTCGACGTTCTCGGTGTTCGATCAACTCGAACTGTTCGCGCGCGTCCCCGCTGAGCGGATCGTGTTTGCCTCCGACGTCCCGTATGGCCGGCCGCTCGGCGCCCTGTTCACCGCGCTGCGGATGGGGATGTACGCCGGCCTTGATGAGCGAGAGCGCGAGCTCCTGGTCGGCGGGACGATGACCACCATCCTGGAAGGGCGTCCGCTGCCAGCCGCCAGGGCTCCGCGTGTGCCAGAGATCCGCCGTATCAGCGGCCGGCTGGCCCGCGTCAACGGCTACATCATGATGTCGTTCGCAGCTGCGATCGGCTCCGGGCCACCGCCCGACTTCCGCCGGGCGGTTCCGTTCATCGCGCTCGCCCGGGCCGCGTGTCGTGATCCCGACCCGGGCGTCGTCGGGCCCGCATTGGAGCGGATCGACGGGCTGCTCGCCGCCGCGGACCAGCTCCTCACCGCGGACGATGCTCAGGCGCGCGCCGCCGTCGGCCTGGTGATGGCAGCCGGGGTGATCGCCGCCACCGAGCCACTCCCGGCACCCGGCTGACACCCCGACGCCAACACCCCACGTGGAACCCCCGCCGTTGCGTCCTCGGTCAGTCTCGCGCCGGCCTGGACGGCGAAGAACCCTGCGTCTCGGCCATTGACGGTGTCGCGTCGGGACCGGCGAGCGGGACCGTCGCGTGGATCGCCGTGCCACTGCCGGGCGCGGACTCGATGGTGATGAGGCCGCCGACCGCCCCCAGACGGTCCTGCATGCCCGTGAGACCGCTGCCGCTGCCGCGCCGGCGTGCCCGGCAGTAGGCGGCCAGCTCCTCGTAGACCCCGTCGCCGCACACGCGGCGTATCTCCTTCTGCATGCTGAGGTACACGGGCCGCTTGGCGCTGAACGTCTCCTCCTGCTCGGTGCACCACCAGTCGATGATCCCCTCCTGCCCCCAATCGGCAGTTCGGGATGGGCGAACCGTGGTGGTCTGGGCCGTCGTGTCGGTGTCGAAGAACAGCGGTACCTGCCAGCAGATCTCCGGCTTCCAGTCGATCGGGTCCTCACCTCGGCGCAGTGCGGCCAGGTGCAGCGCGCAGCCCGCGCCGGCGGGATGGTCAGGGCGGTTGTGGAAGATGCACGCGCCGCGGTAGATGCGGGTGTGAACGCTGTCGTGTTTGAACCGCGCCTTCCCCCATGGGTCGCTGCCGCCACGACGCAGCGCCACGCGCCGGTTCTGCCAGTCCTCGTCGGTGAGCTGCTCCACCCGCCCGCGGATCATCGCCAGGTCCTCCCAGCCCGCTGCGTCGCCCTCGCCCCGGTAGATCTCGACACCCAGAACGCAGCAGCCGCGGGCGGTGCCCTGTCGCCTGATGTCCGGGCATCCGCACCCCCACATGCACCCGTAGTGAGACAGCATGAAGGTCAGGTCAAACTCCCAGTTCCACCCGTCGCCGTCCGTGAAGGTGGCCGTTTCGCGCGTGAGCATCAGGAGTCCCCTCCGGCGGTGATCGTGCTCCGTTGTCATCCAGGACCGGTCGGCGCGCTAGGTGGGCTCGGCCAGCCCTGCGGCGCGGGTCGTTTCGTCTTGGAACGGCGGATACGTCTCGGTGAGGAGGAACAGGTACGCGTCCGAGCGCGCGGTGTAGGAGTTGGCCAGGACCATCACGTCAAAGAGGCCGCGTGGCAGACGACCGGTGATCACGATGACAAACCAGGCGGCGAACGCGCCGATCTCGAGCAGGAGGTTGATCACGTAGCGAAGGATCACGACCGGGATCGCGAGGATGAATCGAAAGAACGTCTTCAGGCGGCTGTAGCGGTCAAACGGCCCCGAGAACTCCATGCGGATCGGGTAGCTCGCCTCCCCACCGACGAACGGGGGATACTCATCGCAGAGCAGCGCAACGTACCCATTGGTCTGGGCCAGCAGTCGCGTGTAGCCGGAGACAAAGTCGTACAGACCCGCTGGATAGCGTCCGGTGATCACGATCGCGAACCACGCGATGAACACCGCGATCATGGCGACGATGCTGTACAGCCAGAGCCAGATCACGATTGGGATCGCGAGCAGCCACCGGAAGAACACCGTCAGCCGGCTGCGCTGTGTGACGTAGTCGACCTCGAAGTTGACCGGGTATGACATTCTCGCTCTCCTCTCGGCCTCTTCACCGGAGCTCGTCCGCGCCTCGGCGTGACACATGATGCCATAGCGCCGGATAGCAGTGCATGGCTGCGACTGTCACCCCGCTGACGCCGGTCCGAGAGGCTCGAGGTCATCGGGGACCGATCGGTGTCAGCGACTCAGCTGTTGAACTCGGTGGCGACGATCCTCTGGTTGTGGACGCCGGTGGCGTCCTGAGAGCAGAGCCACACGATGGGCGGTCCCATGATCGCGGGGTCAAGCAGCCGCTCTCGGACCTCGGCAGAGACCTCGTCGGGGATCATGCCCGTCGCGGTGGCGCCACCTGGGAGCAGGATGTTCACGCTCACCGTTGTTCCGTCCAGGTCGGCCGCCATGACCCGCGCGAGCGCCTCGACCGCGGCGCCGGACGGCCCGTAGGGCACGAACCCGCGGCGTGTCATCGTCTGCTCGTTCATCGAGATGATCACGATCCGCCCGCCGCCGGCCGCGAGCATTCGCGGCGCCAGGGACCGCGCGACCAGAAACGAGCCGGTGATCTTGGTCTCGATCACATCGCGAAAGCCGTCGGACGAGATCTCCCAGAACGCAGCGGGGTGTGTCAGGAAGCGCGGGTTGACGGTGCGCATGCCGATGCCGGCGTTGCCGACCAGCACGTCCACGCCACCCAGCCGCCCATAAGCCGCCTCCACTCCCGCATCTACCGAGCGCTCGTCGCGCACGTCCATCTCGATCCCGGCGGCGCCTATCGCGGCAGCGGCGGCCTCGGCGCGCACGCGATCACGACTGGTCACCACCACCCGGGCTCCGGCGTTGACCAGCGCCTCAGCCATCGCCAGGCCAAGACCGCTGGTGCCGCCGGTCACCACCACACGGGTCGACTGCAGCTCCGGTGTCTTCATATCCACGCTCGGGTCACGACCAGACCTGGAGGCTCAACGAGTTCGAGCCCATTGACTGACGTGAGCTCGCGCTGGCGATGCTACGTCGCCGAGTAGGTGACGGTGAGGGTGACGAAGGCAGAGCGCGGGACGATGCAGCGGTGGACCTTCTTGGTGCCGACCACCTTGCGGCGTCCGTTCTTCTCCTTCTTGAAGATCGGCTGGCGCAACGTCCCGCAGAACTGGTCGGGACCGAAGGGGCCGATGAACTGGCCCGGCCCGTAGAAGACGGTGTTCTGGGCGTCTGACACCGACTGCACGGACCCCAGGGTCAGCCCGACACCCTTCGCGTATGCCAGCGCGTACGTGCGCGCCTCCTTGAGCGCTCCGCCGATCGCCGCCTGGCGGGCGTCGTCATACGCCGCGAGGATTGACGCGTTGTTGTTGCGGTTCTTCGGATGCACCACGCTCTGACCGGTACCGGTCGCGGTCACCGTGTCAGGCGCGGCCGCCGCGGCCGGTGCTGCCGCCAGCACCCAGCATCCAGCCACCAGCGCGACCCACGTCCTTGGACGCATGACTCCCTCCTCGCAATTGCTCCCCGCACGTCGATTAGTGAGCGGCATCATCTCAAAGCGCTGCCGCGTTCACAACGACGGGCTAATCAGCCACTAACACCGAGCCCCGGCGCGCGCCGGCCTCCCCGGTCAAGGGGAGCCAGACGTCTCCAGGAGGAGCTCGGTCAACGCGCGAGGGGTCAGCCGATCCTTGGGGATGAAACCTCGCACCGGCGCGGCGGCGAGTCGCTGCCCGAAGCTCTCAGCGTCGCTGCTCGACGTCAGCACGACCGTCGGCGGCGACTTGCGCAAGGCGAGCAGCTCGGCGACCGCGATCCCGTCGAGTCCCGGCAGCCGGATGTCGAGCAGGACCACGTCCGGGTCGGTGTCCGCCGTGGCCGTAAGCGCGGCCTCGCCGTCCGCCACCTCGGCCACGACCTGCAGGTCGGCGCGCTCGACGATCGTCCGTATCACAGCACGGAACTCGAGGTGGTCATCGACGATCAACACGGTGTGCGCGGGCAGGCGTGCAGCTTACGATACGAGGCGACTCGTATCGCGTGGCATTGCGTCACTACTGAGCAGCAGTAACGCGTATGGTTCGCGCCGTGGACTCGACCGGTGGCGGCGACCACGCTCGGACTCCGGCCCTCGGTGGTCGGGCGCGAAACCCTGAGCTTGACGGCGCGATCACGACGGCGACCACGGCGCTGCTCGAAGAACGAGGCTTCACCGGATTGACGATCGAGGCGATCGCGCGTCGCGCCGGCGTCGCCAGAGCGACCGTCTACCGCCGCTGGCCGAATCTCGATGCCCTGCTCGCGCACGTGCTGCGCGGCGTCGTGCATGAGATTCCGATTCCGGACCGCGGCCACGTGCGCGACGACTTGATCGCGATCCTCGAAGATCAGCTCGTTGTGGTCAAGCACGACGCCGGGAGGCTCTACCCCAGCCTCGGGGTCCAGGCCAAGGCCGACCCGGCCGCTCGCGAAGCGCTCGCCGATCTCATGCAGCGCCGGCGCTCGGCCGTGCGCGCCGTGCTGCGACGCGGCATCGATCGTGGGGAGATCCGCCCCGACGTCGACCTCGACCTCGCATTCTTCCTCGTCTGGGGGCCCGTCTACTACCGGCACCTGTTCGCCTTCGGATGCGACGAACCCATGAAGCCCGACTTCATCACCACGCTCGTCGACGCGGTGATGGCGAGTATCGGGACCGGCTAGCGGGAGCCGTTTGAGAAGGATCCGGCCGCGCGGGCTCCGATGCCTACGCCAGACCCGCCGTGTCGATCAGCGCCATGACACGGTCGGGAGTGAGGGGCAGCTGCTCGACGCGCGTGCCGCCGAGCGCGTCGGAGACGGCGTTCAGAACGGCAGCGGGAGCCGCGATCGTGCCGCCCTCGCCGACGCCGCGGTAGTTGACCTCATCGGTCGGCGGGGATTCGAAGTGGGTGACCCCGATGTTGGGGATCTCCATGGCCGTCGGCACGAGGTAGTCCAGGAAGGTGCTGGAGACGAACGCTCCTTCCTCGTTGTAGCGGGCGTGCTCGTAGAGCGCGATGCCGATGCCCTGCGCGACGCCACCGCGCACCTGACCGTCGACGATGGCCGGGTTGATGAGCGAGCCGCAGTCCTCGATCACCTCATATCGGGGGATCCGGACGATCCCGGTCTCCCGGTCGATCTCGACGAAGCAGACGTGGGTCCCGCCGGAGTAGCCGCCGCCGCTCGGTTGGTTGAACAGGGCGACGCTGCGCAGGTCGCTCTCCTCGCCCTCCGGAGGTGAGGCGTACACCGCCGCGGCCAGTTCCCCGAGCGCGAGCCCCGAGGCCGGGTCGCCCTTCACGCGGATGCGCGCCTCGGCGATCTCGAGGTCCTCGGGTGAGATCTCGAGCATGTTGCCGGCGTACTCGAGCGCCTTCTGTTTGACCGCGCGCGTCGCGTGCAGGGCCGCCCCGCTCGCCATCGTCGCCGCCCGTGACCCGCCGGTCCCCATCGAGCTGTACGGCGCTGTGTTCGTGTCGCCGTAGAGCACCCGGACGTGCGCCATCGGCACGCCGAACTCGGTCGCGGCGATCTGGGCGAGCGTCGTCTCGTGGCTCTGGCCATGGGGAGCCTGGGTCGTGATCACAGTCAGGTGGCCGTCCGGCTCCAGCCGAGCGACGGCCCGCTCGCCGCCGATCGTGAAGCCGATCGCCGCAAAGAAGTCCGGCGGTCCGGGCGCCGGCTCGATGTAGGTCGAGAAGCCGACACCGAGCAGCCGGCCCTGCTCCCGGGCGCGGCGCTGCTGCACCCGGAACCCGTCGTAGTCGGCGACCTCGACGGCGCGCTCGAGCGTGTCCATCGCCGCGACGGCCTCGATCGTCGGGCCGCTCATCATCTTGCAGGGCTGCTCCTCGAGCGTCAGCACGTTCCGGCGGCGCACGTCGACCGGATCGAGCTCGAGCTCATTCGCGATCCGGTCGATGAGGATCTCCCGCGCCAGCGTCTCGGCGGCCCAGGGTCCGCGGTAGGCACTGTAGGAGGCCTTGTTGCTGGCGTAGACGTCGAGCGACCACCGCATGTGGCTGATCCGGTAGGCGTTCCCGATCATCGTGCGCACGATCCACCCGAACAGGGGAGTCGGCGTTCCGAGCATCGGGTAGGCGCCCTGGTTGAGCCGCATCTTGGCGTCGAGGGCCAGGATCGTGCCGTCGTCCTTCACCGCGGCGCTGATCTCGATCGTCTCCTCGCGCGCATGCCCGGCGGCGGCGAGGTTCTCGATCCGGTCCTCGACCCATTTCACCGGACGGCCGAGCATCTTGGCGGCGGCGCACACGACGAGGTCCTCGCGGGACAGCCCGGCCTTCTGCCCGAAGGCCCCGCCGATGTCGGGGATCACCACCCGCAACCGCTCGGCCGGATGCTTCAGCAGGGCGGCCAGCGCCTGCCGCGCCGAGTGCGGCGCCTGCGAGGCGGCGTGATATGTCAGCTCGTCGGTTCCGGGACGGTAGTCGGCGACCCCACCGCGACCCTCCATCGGGACGTGAGTCACTCGCGCGGAGTCGATCATCGCCGAGACGACCCGGTCGGCCTGCGCGAATGCGCCGTCGGGCTCGCCGAAGTTCATCGCCTCGGTGTAGAACACGTTGGAGCCGACGTCATCGAACAACGCGGGGAGGGCGGGGTCAGCCGCCTGGTCCATCGTGACCACAGCGTCGAGAGGCTCGTAGTCGACCTCGATCGCGTCCCGCGCATCCTCGGCCAGGTAGCGGTTCTCGGCGACGACGAAGGCGACCGGATCGCCGACGTAGCGGACCTTCCCGTCCGCGAGCGCATGGAACACCGGACGCAGATAGTTGGGGATCTCCGCCTCGACCCGAAGCTGACCCACCGCCCCCTCGAGCTCGGTCGCGGTGATGACGGCGAGCACACCCGGCATCGACCGGGCGTGAGTGGCGTCGATCGACGCGATCCGGGCGTGCCCGAGGTCGCTGCGGACGAACGCGCCCTCGAGCATCCCGGGCAGGACGATGTCGTCCATGTAGCGTCCGCGCCCGGTGAGGATGCGCGCGTCCTCGATCCGGGCGACGCTCTGGCCGACGAAACGGGCGGCGCCGAGGCTACTCATCAATCAGCTCCGCAGCGCGCAGGATGCCGTCAACGATGCTCTGGTAGCCAGTGCAGCGACAGACGTTGCCGGAAATCGCCTCGCGCACCTGCGCCTCCGATGGCCGAGGGTTCTCGCGCAGCAACTCCGTGGCCGTCATCATGAAGCCAGGGGTACAGAAACCGCACTGAAAGCCGTGGCTGTCGCCCATCGCCTGCTGGAGGTGATTCAGCTCACCGTCGACGGCGAGGCCCTCGATCGTCGTGATCTCCGTTCCGGCTGCCTGCACGGCGAGGATGAGACAGGACCGCGCCGACGCACCGTCCACGAGCACCGTGCATGATCCGCAGACCCCGTGTTCGCAACCCAGGTGCGTCCCGGTGAGGCCGAGATCGTGGCGCAGGAAGTCGGCGAGCGTCCGACGTGCATCGACACCGGCCGAATGTGGTTGCCCGTTGACGGTGACGGCCACCTCGACGGTCACGCCATGGCCTCCGCCAGCGCGCGGCGGGTGAGTACACCGGCGACGCGGCGTCGATAGTCACCGCTGGCGTGGCCGTCGGTCCGAGGCTGGAGCTCGCCGGTCACATGATCGGCGGCCGTGGCGAGCGCGCCCGCATCCCCCGAGGTCCCGAGCAGACTGGCCTCCGCTTCCCGGGCGCGTACCGGCATCAGATCGACGCCCGTGAAGACGAGGCGCGCGTGATTGATGAGCCCGTCGCCGTCGAGCGCGATGGCCGCGGCCACCCCGACGAGCGCAAAGTCACCGTGCCGGCGGGCGACCTCGATGAACGCCGTACGAAGGGTGGCAACAGGGGCGGGGATGCGTACCTCAACGAGCAGCTCGTCGGCAGCCAGCGCGGTGGTCATGAAGCCCACTGCGAAGTCCTCGGCGGCGATCGTTCGCTCTCCCGCGACGCCGCGCGCCACGAGCTCGGCGTCGAGCGCCACGCAGACCGCCGGGAGCTCCGCCGCGGGGTCGGAGTGGGCGATGCTGCCGCCGACCGTTCCCCGGTTGCGGATCGTCGGATGCCCGACGTGTCCCAGCGCCTGCTGCACCAGTGGGGCCCGTTCCCGGATCAGGGCGGATCGTTCGGCGCTTCGCTGCCGAGCCATCGCGCCGAGCGAGACACCTCCATCGAGCTCGCCGATCTCAGCCAACTCGGGGACGCGCCCGAGGTCAATGAGCACCTCCGGTCGCGCCAGTCTCAGGTTGAGCATCGGCATCAGGCTCTGGCCCCCGGCAAGCACCGCGCTGTCGTCGGCATACTCCGAACGGAGAGCAAGCGCCTCATCGAGCGACGACGGAGACCGGTAGTCAAACAGCGGGGGTTTCATCTCGATGAGCTCGGGTGGACGACCGAGAACACACTAAGCCGTTCGTCAAACGAAGGCGCACGCCCGTTCCTGACCGCGGGCGGCCGACGATCGCGGGGCATAACCTCCGGTCCGGTCCAGACAACAAACCCTGAGGAGGACGAGATGGGAATCGCCGAATCACCCAAGCTCGGGTTCGAGTCCGACATCAAGCCTCTGTTCCGCGACAAGGACCGCAGCGCGATGCTCAAGGCGTTCGATCTCTGGTCCCACGCCGACGTCGTGACTCACTCCGCCGCGATCGCTGAGCAGCTGAGCAACGGGACGATGCCCTGTGATGGCGCCTGGCCCAAGGACGATGTCGCGCGCTTCCGGCGCTGGATCGAGGAAGGCAGCGCCCCCTAGCGACATCGCCGCGATCGACACGAGTGCGGATCAAAACGCAGATCGTGCCGTAGCGGCCCTAACGGCCGGCGGAGGCCCGCCCGGGTTGCCGTATCCCAGGAGCGGTCGTCGAGTAGGGGTTAGGCTTGTGGACGATGCTCGACTTCCTCACAGGGCATATCCGATCCGTGCTCGGGGTGACCGAGCGCGAGGTGGTCGACTCCCTGAACCAGACGCGCGACGTCGAGCTGAACCTGCTCTCGGCGGTCCATGCGATCGAGAACGCCACCGATTCGATCCAGCGACACGTCGAGGTCATCGAGACCCTCGCGACCTCTGTCGATCCGCTGCGGGCCTCTGTGGACCGCCTCACGGACACGATGCAGGAGCTGGTGGCGATGATGGCCCCGATCGCAGCGGCCGAACATGAGATGCAACGCGCCGGGCGCTTCTTTGGTCGACACCGCCACGCCGATCCGCCGGCGGACGCAGGCTCAGTCGAGCCCTAGACGTTCTAATACAAGCCGTTTGCGCCCAGAGCCAGCGCGTACTGCAGCGAGAAGGGGCCGGCGTTGACCATCCACGGCCGACCCAGCCACAAGTACGCGTCGGCCTGCGCTGCGGCGATGCCTCGATCGGCGGCGCTGAGATGCCAGCGGCGGTCGGCCACGTCGGTGGTCGGGGGTATACCGAGCCGCTGGCAGATCTGCTGGCCCGGGCGACTGCACCGCGGCGTGTAGTTGGACCTGCCGCCGCCGCCGGGAACTTGGCCGGCAAGGTACGGCGAGCCGTTCTCGTCGGTGTTGACCACAAAGTGCTTGTCGCGCGCTCCCGCAGCCGCCAGGTCGTGATTGATCGCCGCCCCCCACTGCAGCTCCTGATCGGTGGAGCCGTACTGGGTGACGTTGAGCGCGAAGCCGCGAGAGTGCCAGATGCCCGAGCGCTCGAGCATCTGCGCGATGGCCGCGGGGTTCTCCCAGGCGTAGGCGCCCGCGTCGATGTACACCGTCGTGTGCGGCAGCGCGTTGAAGACCTTCGTGGCATAGGAGATCAGCTGCTCGGGAACGGGAGAAGGTATGCACACCGCAAAGGGCATGTCGGGCTGCAGGATCAGCGCCACTCGTGACGACCCGATCCCGGCCGCGTAGCTGCGAATCCACGCCCTGTAGGCGGCCTGGTCGCCGGCCGGCCATGACCCCGAGCAAGTCTCCCACGGGTTCAGGCGAAACACCGCAACCTGCGTAAGAGCGTTGGGATCTCCCTGCGTCGAGTCCTGGATCGCCTCCTGCACAGCCTCCCTGGCGTTGCCGTCCCAGGAGCCGGCCCACACGGCACGCGGACGCAGCGCGATCTTTCCCAACAGCCGCTTGTCGCGCCCGCGAGCGGCCGCGTACGCAGGCCACACGCTGTCGACCGGTCCCTCGTAGACGCCCCACTTCATCCCGGCCAGCGGGTTGCCCTTAGGGACGTGACGCAGCCCGCCGTTGGCGGTGCCCGCCCATGCCGGCGTGGCTCCGACAACGAGTGCCACAAGCGCCATCACCAGTGCCGCCCCGGCCGTTCTCGCGCCGATCATCCGATGCACAAGCGGCAAGCCTAGCGACCTTCGCAGGCTCAGCGTGTGGTTTTTTCACGGCGGCGTCAGGCCCGTGGCGGCAATCCGAAACGCTCGAGCATCCAGGGACCGTGGTAGGCGGTGATCTGGTCGATCTTGTCGCCGCGGAGGCCAAGGACCGTCACACCGTGCGGTGCATAGACGCCGGAGCGGTCGCGTTCGTAGGTGCCCACGGCAAGCTGACCGTTGGCCGAGGTCGGCAGCATCCGCCAGCTTCGCCCCTCAGCGAACGCGACGGTGCGGAACATGATCTCGATCGCGTTGAGCCCCTGGTACCAGGTCATGATCGGTGGCATCGCGAGAGTTGCGCTCTCGGTGAGCATCTGCACGATCGCCTCCACGTCGCTGTGGAGCCAGGCCTCGGTGTAGCGGTCGACGATCGCGCGGAGCTGTTGGTCGTCGAGCGTCCGGAGCGTGGCCTGCTGGCTGCGATCGGGCAACCGGTCGTCGATGGTCGCGTGCGCGCGCTGAAGGAGGCTGTAGACCGACGTCGCGGTGGTGTCGAGCACGCCGGCGACCTCAGCGCCGGAGAAGCCGAGCACGTCGCGGAGGATGAGCACAGCCCGCTGACGGGCCGGAAGGTGCTGGAGCGCGGCGACGAATGCCAGCTCGATCGCCTCGCGCTGTTCGTAACGTGCCTCGGGCCCGGCGACGCCCTCAGTGAGGCCAAGCTCGCTGTCCGGGACTGGCTCGACCTCACGCGATTCCAGGAGCGGCTGTCCGAGCCCGTCATGCGGATCGGCCGGCGGCCCGTAGTCCATCGGCAGGACCCGGGGGAAGGGCCGTTGCTCGATCATCCGGAGGCAGACGTTGGTCGCGATCGCGTAGAGCCACGTCCGCAGCGAGCTGCGGGCCTCGAAGCGGGTGAGCGCCCGCCAGGCCCTCAGCAGTGCTTCCTGCACGGCGTCGTCGGCGTCATGGACTGACCCGAGCATCTGGTAGCAGTGCGCGTAGAGCGGGCCGCGGTGCGCTTCGACAAGCGCGGCGTAGGCCTGCTCGTCTCCGTCGCGCGCCGCCTTGAGCAGCTGGGTGTCGTTCACCGTGTCACCTTCAGGTGTTGTACTCGTCACGGCGCTCGATCCACAGCTGGAATCCTTCGTGCTCGTCGCGCCCCCGCGGCGCACGATCGAGGATCGCGTAGTAGGTCATGAGGAACTCAACGCCGCGACCTGCTGTCGCATACGTCCGGTAGACCGTCCCGTTCTCGAGGGCGAAGGCGTTGAAACCGTAACCCTGGGTCAGGTAGCCGACGAGATCCGTGCCGCTGGCCCGCGCGTTGCGACGCGCGACCGGCGGCAGAGCAGCCGACTGCGGCGACTCGACCCAGGCGCGGGTGTGCTCCTCGGTGCTCGAGAACCCGAGCTCGAGATCGAAATCGCTGCCGTAGCTGGACGCCCAGTTGAGATCCCAGCCCATGCGCTCGCGGTAGCCGATCAGCTTCTCCACCGGCGCGCCCGAGACCAGCATCAGAGTGACGTCACGGGCCTTCAGGTGTGGCACCAGCCCGTCGATGGCGTCGGCGATCGATGAGTTGGTCGGACACGCCTGCTCATAGCTGGGGCCGAACATGAAGTGGTAGATCAGCAGCTGCGAGCGCCCGTCAAAGAGCGCCGCCAGCGTCTTCGGTCCGTCCGCGGTCTGCAGCGTGTATGGCTTGTCGACCGCTACCCGGGGCAATTCCCGGCGCCGGCGGGCGAGCTCGTCGCCCAACCGCGTGTGCTCCTTCTCTCGCTCAAGCAGTTCGGCGAGGGCAGCGTCCCATTGGGCATGAGTTCCTACTGTCTGAGTGGTCATCAGGCAGCAACCCGCTCGGGCCCGATGAGCAAGGCGTTCTGGCGTTCGAGCGCCTTGGCGTCCCCGGCGTACCAGCCGGACGCCAGGGTCGCGGACATCAAGTCGGGGAAGATCTCCTCCTCGCCGCGCTCGACTCCGTCAAGGACGCCACGTGCGACGATCTCCGGAGCGGTCTTCGGGATCTCCAGGCCACGGACCATGTCGGTGTCAATCGGACCCGCCATGACAGCGTGAACGGCGACTCCGTCCCCGACCAGGAGCATGCGCTGTGACTGCGTGAGCGCGAACAATGCGGCCTTGGAGATCGAGTAGGCGGGCAGTACCGGCACGGCCGCGAACGCCGCCAGCGAGACGATGTTGACGATCGCCCCCTGCGAGCGGCCCAGTGCGGGCGTGAACGCCTGGGTCACGTCCCAGGTCCCATACAGGTTCACCGCGAGGTGATGCTCCAGAGACTCACGGCCGCTGAGGTCGTCGGGCAGCGACACGCCGGCGTTGTTGATCAGGAGGTCAAGCTCGTCGATCTGCTCGACGGCGGCCCGGATCTGCGCCGGATCGGTGATGTCGAGCGCCAGAGATGTGACCCGGTGGCTGGAATGTGTCTGCGGCTGCCGAGATCCCGCATAGACTCGCTTCGCGCCCCTGCTGAGTACCTCCTCAACGAGCGCTCGCCCGAGACCGCGGTTGGACCCGGTGATAAGAACTGAGCTGTCGGCGATCGTCACTGTGCTGGTCATCACGCACTCCCTTGGTGGTTTTCCCGTTAGATCCACGAGAGCTGAGGAATCCATCGCCCGTCGACGCGAGATACACAACTGCTGTGACCCCGTAGGATCGAGGGGGTGGATCACGCGGCGCTCGCCATGTCGGTTGCCAGGGGCCGGATCGCGATTGGCCTCGCGGCCGTCGCGAGCCCTCGTCTGGCCACCCGCGTCATGAGCGGCCGGAGCGGGCCTGAAGGCGTCGCACCGCTGTTTGCCCGCATGCTCGGCGCCCGCGACGTTGCCCTCGGCCTGGGCACGGTGATCGCGCTGGATCGCGGCGCACCGGTACGCGGCTGGCTCGAGGGGTCCGCTCTGGCGGACGCCGCCGACTGCGTCGCCGCGTTGCTCGCGCGTAACGAGATGTCGTCGATCGCCTTCCGCGCCACTGCCGGGCTCGGAGGCGCCTCCGCGCTGTTGGGAGCGTTCCTGTCGCGGCAGCTCGATCCGCCGCCGTCACCGCACCCGGGTCAGCCCGAGGCGGTCATGACCGGCCACTAGCCGCAGGGCTGCGCCGGCGGCTGGATCTCAGCTCGCGGACCGAGCGGCGTGATGCGTGGCGGCGACCGCCAGCACGTCGGCTCGCTCGTTGAGCGCGTGGCCGATGTGGCCCTTGATCCAGTGCCAGCGAACCTGCTCGTGGTCTGACGCCGCGACGTCGAGCTGGACCCAGATCTCCTTGTTCTTGACCGGGGCGCCCGAAGCCGTCTTCCACCCCTTGCGCTTCCAGCCTGCCATCCAGGAAGTCATACCGTCGTGCAGGTAACGCGAATCGGTCACGACGCAGGCCCGGGACCCCGACGGCAGGGCGCGCAGCCCCTCCAGCGCGGCGGTCATCTCCATGACGTTGTTCGTCGTGTGCGCCAGCCCACCGCTGCGCTCCTCGATCACCCCGTCCTCCCAGCAGACCAGCGCCGCCCACCCGCCGGGACCGGGATTGCGCTGGCAGGCGCCATCAGTCCAGACCAGCACCTCGCCCGGCGCGGCCTCCGGGAGGTGGCCGGGCAGTGACCTGGATCGCAGACGCGGGCTGACGGCCATGAGGTCCGATTCAACCACGCCCATCTGACGCTGAGACGCGGGCTGGCGGCCATGAGGTCGGATTCAACCACGGCCATCTGACGCTCGGCCAAGTCGGAGGTGAGCGACGCGACGCGGGCAGCGGGAGCGGGACAAATGTCTCCCTCACCGGCCGACTGCGCTCCGCGAGCGATATTGCGCCCGGATACCGGGAACGATGTCTCGCGCTCTCTGACACTGCGTGGTGCGCGCGATGAAGTTCCCGCTTTCAGGAACGCGCGACCCTCGCAGCGCAGACCGCGTCACACCGCTGGGCGGTAAGGGCGGCGGCACGCCGCGGCTCGCACTCCAGGCGACCCGAGGCCGGCGCGATCAGCAACGCCGGGGCATGGAGCCGCTGCGGGCGGCTCGCTGGCGGGCTCGCCTCGCTGGGCGTCCGGAAGGGCTCCCATGTCGCGACCAGTCGGCCCCACTGGCTGGACGAGACCCTGAGCGCGGATTGAGGTCATCGTCGCCATAAGAACTCGACGAGATGGCGGCGCTCGCCGGGGCCGGCCATGACGAGCGCCTGCGTGGTGGCGTAGGACTCGTCCACTTCGGGTCGGTGAGTGGGCGAATTCGACCGTCCGAGCCGGCCGACTCGAAGACGCGCCTTTTCGCCGGGTAGAGGGCGCACGCTCACGGCCACAGAGTGGACCGATTGCGAGTGCAGTGCCTATGCAGCCGGCTAGGTGCCCATGCCGAGGCGACGTCCTCGTCAGCTGCTGCCGGATGATTGAGATGTCGCCATAGGCATCGTGAGCTGAGCGACGATGGAGCGAGCAAAGCACTCGTCGCTGCCGACCCCTCCCGCGCGCGGATGGCGAAGTCTCGCCTCGACGACGACGTCGCAGGGGCGGTCGCGCGGATCGCTCCGTGAGCCGCGAGGCGCGTGCAGCGGTGCCTCGCCGGCTAACTCGGAGGCGAGATCGGGTCCTTGCGAACTCAAAAGCGGGCCACGGGTGTCGTGCCGAACTGCGCCGGAGCGCCCGCTCTTGCGTGAATGCGGGACCGACGAGAGTCGGACTAGGCGTGGGTCCAAATGCTGCTTATGGCGAACTGCGCGGATCCTGCGACCGCGTCCAGGCGCGACTTCAGGCGGGCGGCTGACCCTCTCTTGCCCCACGCATCCGACCGACGCCCCAGCAGACGATCAGGGCGGCGAGCAGCAGCACCGCGACCTTTGCGATTCGCTCGCATGCAAAGGCACGAGCTGACCTGGAGCAGGTGCTGAGGAAGGCGCTACTCCGGTGCCGCGAGAACGCGCGCGACCGCTTCGGCGCGGTTGGACGAGCCGGTCTTCGTCAGTATCTGTTTGACGTGCCACTTGACCGTGGCCTCGCTCAGGAACAGCCGCTTCGCGACCTGGGCGCTGGTCAAGCCCTCGGCTACCAAGCGGAGGATCTCGAGCTGGCGGGGCGTGAGCGGCGCGTGCGGTGCCGGTTTTGGCTCGGCTGCGGTGCGGGATGCCAGTTTCTGAAGCTCGATCGCTCGGCGCTCGAGGTCGGAGGACGTGCTCCGAAGCGCTTCCTCGGCAAGCTTGGCATCGGTGACGTCTTGAGCGATCCCCACCACACGGATCGGCTCACCCGCCTCATCCACCACGACCTCGGCTCGGTTGCGCAGCGTCCGCACTCTGCCGTCAGCGCGAACGGCCCGGTACTCGAGCGTGAATGACGAGCGCTCCGCGACTGCCTGCCGGACGGTTTCGCGGACGCGTGCGCGGTCATCGGGGTAAACACGTTTCTCGCCGCCTGCGAGGGTGGGGTCGAGTTCGTCTGGGGTGAGCCCGTAGATGTGGAACAGGCCGTCGGACCAGCTGACCCGATCACACGGTATGTCCCACTCCCAGCTCCCGGTCTGAGCAACGCGCTCAGCCTCAGACAGGCGCTCGCGACTTTGGCGCAGATCGTGCTCCATGGCCACCCGATCGGTGACGTCGCGGATGATGGTGCAGCCTCGCGTCTCCCCGCTGGCTTCATGGAAGATCCTGGCGCTCATCTCCACCTCGATTGGCGCGCCGTCGCCCCGGATCATCCTCGCTACGCCATGGACGCGCCCCGTGCGCTCGCGCTCGTCCACTAATGGCGCCCACCGTTCATCGGTGGGGTCGACCAGGCCCTGACGACCGAGAGAGCAGATCTCGGCCTCGCTCCTTCTCAGGATCTGACATGCCGCGGGGTTCGCGGCCAGCACCCGCCCGTCGGGCACCGTGAACAACACGCCATCAGGGCTGTTCTCGTACATCGCCCGATAGGCCTCCGGCCCAAGCGTCTTCGCCGCGGTACCGCTCTCAAGCGCCGCGATCAACGCTCGCCGTCCTTCCCCTCGGCACCATATCTCCCGACAGGTGAGCCCTGGGCAGCCAGGCATGGGCGCCGGCCGAGGACCCCTGATCGAGCTGCGACTGCCTGGTCCAAGATCCCGCCCCGACGACGACGCGCTCGACACGCGGTCGGTTGGACGCGATCGGTGGGAGGCGAACAGTCATAGCCGGGCGATCCCGCGCCCGTGTCTTCCGGATTATCGGTGCGAACCATGGCCCTGCTTGCTCGCAATCAAACGAGAACGTGACTGCCGCTACAGCTTGCATACCCTCCTTCCGGATGGTACAGCCCCTCCCTTTTCACGGTTGCCGTGCAGGACGCTTGCGCGCACGATTAAGCGCGTGTTCCAGCGCGCAGTACCCCTCCAAGCCACCGCTGAGGCGGCAGAATCGACGATCACCCAGGCAAGGCCGACGCTTGTCACCGGCGATCCGGGCGCGCGCGACCGACCCGATGCGACGGACGCGCCCGACCGACCCGACGCGACGGACGCGCGCGTCGCTCATCTGGAAGCGGAGGTGCTGAAGCTCGGGGGCCGCTGCCGTGCCCACGAGCACGCGCTGGAGTGCCTATCTCGGGCCGTGCTCACCCTGCGGCGCGCAAATCGCGCGCTGACCGAGGAAAACTCAATTCTTCGCCTGGAACTCGAGCGTCTTCGAGGACGAGCGGTCGCCCGAACATGAGCCCGACAGCCTGCTTTGCACCCCACCCGAGCGGTCAGAGCGGAGGGCCGATGCCGAGATTTGAGATGCGGACCATTTCCCCCGCACTCGCCACGGAAGGTCGAGCAAGAACATGACTCTCCGCCATCCAATGACGAGCCATGAGCCTTCGCGCCGCCTGACACTTGCTCACGGCGTCGGCACCACCAGCGAGACCGGCGCCGGGCCGATCCGCCTTGTCATGGCAGAGGATTCGTACGTCATCCGGGAAGGCCTGACTGCGATCCTCGGTGCGGCGCCAGAGGTCGATTTGGCCGCCGTCTGCTCAAGCGGGAGGGAACTGCAAACCGCCATCGCGACGGAGAATCCCGACGTGGTCCTCATCGACATCCGGATGCCACCCTTAGGAACCGACGTGGAACTCCGCGTCGCGACACGGCTGCGCGAGACGAACCCTGACATCGGCGTGCTGGTGCTCACCCAGCACGCGGAGCCGTCGTATGCACTTCGCCTGTTTGACAAGGGCGCTGCCCGGCGGGCCTATCTGCTCAGGGAGCGGATCCGCAACATGGAAGAGTTAATCGGTGCGATCGAGACGGTTGCCCGGGGCGGCTCGGTGATCGACCCTCTGGTCCTCGACGCGCTCGTCCAGGCCCGCTCTCGGGCGGCCAACTCGCGGCTCTCAGATCTCACCGCGCGCGAGCGTGACGTGCTCGCGGAGATCGCAACCGGCAAGAGCAACGGGGCGATCGCGGAATCCCTGTTCCTGACCAAACGCGCCGTCGAGAAGCACGTGAATTCGATCTTCTCAAAGCTCGACCTCCCTAAAAGTCAGGATGCCAGCCGACGGGTGATGGCGACGCTCATCGTCCTCTCAGAAGATGAGGACGACGCAACGCTGCAGGAGGCACCGGTCTGGCACGACACTGGCCGACGCTCCCGTCCGAATGCCTCGTCGCAGGCGCTGCAGGCCGTATCTGCACTCGCTTGAACCAGCGCGTCGGACCGTCATTGCCCTACAGAGTTGGCCTGGGCACACCACCGGCGCCACGTTCCGACCCCGCCTCGGCAGTTCGACGAGCGCGCTAGGTCGTGGTGCTCGCTGACTGTCACGACGCAGTGGTACCCGGTCCGCCTAGTCCCACAAGTCAGAGAGAGCGGGCGCGCCGTCGCAGGCCAACTTCTGATTCTTGAAGCGGGCGTCGTCGGTCACCTCTGGCCCAAACCACTCCGGTGGTTCAAACGCGTCCGCCGCGTCCTCGGAGTCGAACTCGACCTCGGCGACCATCAACCCCGTCAAGGCGCCTGAGTAGACATCCAACTCGATGGTCAGGTCCGCCCCCATGGGGATCAGGTGGCGCGTCTTCTCAAGCCGGCGACCCTCCGTAAGCGGCCACAGCCGCGCGAAGCGCTCCGCATCGATCGCGATCTCCTCCTCCGAACGACTCCGCCCGCTGCCCCCCTTTACCGTCAGCGTCGTAGCTCCGGCGCGGCGTCGGACCCGAACCTCGGTGCCGTCGTCGGCGATCGCGAGGTATCCCTGCTCGATCCGCGTCGACGGCGACTGCTCCCTGCCCGGCGGCGGCTCGCGTACCAGAAACTTGCGCTCGATCTCCACCCGCGCATCGAATCACAGCCAGGTTTCCTCCGGCCGCCACAATTCCGGTGTTTTCCTCCCGTCTAGCCGGCCAGGCGAACGGCGCGGGTGCCAGGCGGCGCACCCTGGGCCGGTCTGGTGCCGATGTGCGACTCATCGTGGCCTTCGCGCTCGCGCCACCGACGCTCGGCACGATCGACACCAGCGCCGCGTCACAATGCAGCTTCGATGCTGCCGCGGCCTGCCATCCGTCATCCGTTCTTCGCGCGGCTGTGGTCGTTGATGAGCCGGCATGAGCCACAGGTCATCCAGCGCCATCGCCACGAGCTGCTGGCGGATCTTTCGGGGCGCGTGATCGAGGTGGGCGCCGGTACGGGCAGCAACTTCGCCCACTACCCGACAACGGTCGACGAGGTCGTGGCCGTCGAGCCCGAGCCGTACCTGCGTGAACGCGCACGCACAGCCGCCAGCCGCACGAAGCTGCGGATCACCGTGCTCGACGGCGTCGCCGACCATCTGCCCGCTGACGATGGCTCGTTCGATGCCGCCGTCGCGTGCCTGGTCCTCTGCACCGTGCCGGACCAGGCGCGGGCGCTGGCCGAACTGCGACGGGTGTTGCGTCCCGGCGGTGAGCTGCGCTACTACGAGCACGTGCTCTCAGACCGCGCCGTGGTGGCCCGCAGCCAGCACGCTGTTGACCGCACCTTCTGGCCGCGTGCGTTCGGCGGCTGCCACACTGCCCGCGACACGCCGAGCGCGATCGCCGAGGCGGGCTTCGAGGTGGAGGATCAACGGCGTATGTGGGTCAACCCGGTGCCGATCGCATTCCCGGTCGCGTCGCACGCGATCGGCCGCGCTCGCCGGCGCTGACGCATCGGCGTCCACGCGCCGCGGGTCGCCCATGTCTGTCCTGAACGGCGGCCAACCGTTCGCCCACCTCCACGTTCGGGAACCGCCCAACGGTGCGGGTCCTCGCGGCTTGACGCGCTCACGGCTGCCCGTGCCAGTCCCGCGGCGAGAACGCACTCGGTCTCGATCCCGAGCGCTCAGCGATCATCGAGCGCGGCGTCTCAGTGGCTTTCGCGGCGGCCGGGTCGCGCGTGCTGCGGGGTGACGATGATCCCGTCGGCCGGGTAAAGGATCGATTCGTGCTGCTCGTCCCAGCGAACGCGGTAGTGCTCGTGTGCGTCGTGGCCGAGCACCTCGACGATCTCGCCGCGTCGAGACGGCTGACCGTGGAGCCCGCGCGCCTCGATCCAGTCTCCTACATGTGCGCTGCTTGGCGTCTTGGCTGGCATGGTGATCCATTGAACTGTGCGCGCGCGATTCCCGCATCGGGGTCGGCCGCGGAGGCTGTCTGCGGGGATCTACGGCGTGCGAAGAACAGTGAGCGGGAACACTGCCGTCCCGCACGATCGCTTTCGCCTTCGCCGCGTCCTCTGCGTGCGCGATCGGTTCGGCGACGTCACGATGTCCACGGCCAGCGCGATTGGTTGGGCGGTCTGGCCTGGTAGTGCGTATGCAAATGGCCCGACCGCGGACCTAGCCCCTCCGCACCGGCGAACGATGCCACCGCTGACGGCGGCGCTCCTTTAGCTGGACGTGGTTCGTGTCAATACACCAGGTGTTGTGCGGGTTCGCGTTTCGGTTATCGCATTCGTGGGTGCTGCCGTTGGCGGGCTGGTCGGCGCCGGTTCGGCTGGCGCGAGCACCTACCGCTGTTCGATCTCTGCTGAGGCTTATGGGGCCATCGTCGCATCGGGCATCAGCCCGATGTCACCGGACGTCGGCGCTGCTTATCCGAACGAGCGCGCGTGCATCGTGGCGCAGGCGGTGGCTGAGCAGGCTGCCTTTGTCATCGAGATGGAGCACCAGGAACATCCGCGCCTGCGGTACCAGACGAGTCTCAAGCTGACCCTCAACCGCCCGGGAGACGTGAACGCGATCGAGATATGGCGTTACAAAATTCGGTATCCGATCAAGAGCAGCATGCACGGCTTTGCCGTTGCGACCTGCGCGGGACAGAAAGTCACCCTTCACTCTGGAGCCGCATCCCCCTCAGGTCATCGGGTAGCTCGCGGCGTGCGGCTCGCCCGCGTCTGTCAAGGCCGGCGCAAAAGTGGACCACTTGCAGGTGGGCCACTACTCAACCGGCGCCCACAGCGTCTGCC
>CAWKLB010000009.1:0-567052 GCA_963850325.1 uncultured Actinomycetota bacterium | reverse complement strand
TCGCGCCCGGGCGGCCTGGCGGACCAGGTGATCGCGCTCGGCGATGTTCGTAGCCCGGCGGGCTGCCTCGGCGTAGGCCGGGGCGGCGGCGGAGAGGTCGCCGTCCAGCTCGTGCAGGTGACCGCGGACCGCGTGCCAGCGGTGGCGCTCGCCGATCACGTCGCGCAGCCGGTCGGTCTCATGCAGCCCGGGGGCGGCGCCGAGGACGTGGCCGACCGCCACCGCGCGCCCGAGCACGGCGGCGGGGTCCTGGCGCACCGGGTCGTCGGTGAGGGCGACGAGGTCGTCGTACCAGGCGAGGATCTGCGGCCAGTCGGTCTCCTCGGCGCTTGCCGCGTCGTCGTGGAGGGCGGCGATCGCGGCCTCGACCTGGTAGCGGCCGGGGCGCCGTTGCGCCGTCTGCATGGCCAGCGCTGACTGCAGGACGCGAACGCCCTCGGCGATCTCGCGGGTGTCCCACAGGGCGCGGTCCTGGTGGTCGAGGGTGACGATGCGACCCTCTGAGTCGACTCGCGCCGGGAGGCGGGCATGGTTGAGGAGCATCAGCGCGAGCAGCCCGCGCGCCTCCGGTTCCTCAGTGGCGAGCGTGAGTTGGCGCGCGAGCCGGATCGCCTCGCCGGCCAGGTCCACCCGGCCTACGTGGCCGGCTGTGTAGATGAGGTAGAGCACGCGCAGCACGACGGCGAGGTCGCCGGGCTGGTCCAGCCGGCGGGCGGGCGGGCCGGCAAGGGCGCGCTTGGCCCGGCTGATCCGCTGCGCCATCGTCGCCTCCGGCACGTAGAAGGCGTCGGCGATCTCCCGGGTGGTGAGGCCGCCGACGGCGCGCAGGGCCAGCGCCACCTGAGACGCGGGCGCGAGGTCGGGGTGGCAGCAGCAGAAGAGCAGGAACAGGGTGTCGTCGCCCTCCTCGGTGGCGCCTGGCCGCGGCTCGGCGTGCATCGCCTCCTCGCGGCGGTGGCGCGCGGCCTCGGTGCGGCGGGCGTCGACAAGCCGCCGGGTCGCGACCGTCGTCAGCCACGCGCGCGGGTCGCGCGGCGGGTGCTCGGGCCACACCCGCAGCGCTTCCAGCAGCGCCTCCTGCAGCGCGTCCTCGGCGGCATCGAAGTCCTCGCCTCGCCGGACCAGGCCCGCAAGCACCCGAGGGACGAGGTCCCGCCGCAACCCAGGCAGCTCGGGTTCGGGCGGGGCCCCATTCAACCCCCGCGTCGGCTCGTTGATCATGCCGGTCGTCCGACGACGCGCGTCGGGTCAGTCGTCCGACAGCGCGTCGGACATGACTTCCCGGACGTCGATCCACTCATACAGCGGCTCCCCGCGCGGGCCGGGCTCAGAGGAGACGTAGGCCGCGAGCTCGACCGCACGCTCGCGTGACTCGACGTCGATCATGAACCAGCCCGCCACGAGGTCGCTGGTCTCGGGCAGCGGGCCGTCGGTGGTGACCGGCGCGGCGTCCGGACCTCCGTAGCGCACCCAGGTGCGCGCCGGCGTGAGTGCCTGCGCGTCGACGTACTCGCCGTTCTCCTTGAGCAGGTCGTTGACATGCCTCTGGAAGGCGATGTGCGCCTCCACGTCCTCGGGCGCCCACTGGTCCATCGGGGGGAAGGAATGGTGCGGCTCCGGGCCGCCGCGGTAGTGCTTGAGAAGCAGGTACTTCGGCATGGTGGTCTCCTGGTGTCGGGGGCCGCGCCTGTCGTGGGTGGGCGGGTCTCTACCTGGTGAGCGGAGCCGGTCAGGGCTTCTCGACATGCAATCACTGGTCGAGTTCCGGGACCGTCGCCGGCGAGGACTCCGGTCGATCGTCCGCGGCGTCCGGCTCTGACGCGGCGGCGGTCGCGACGTCGGTCGCGAACGTCTTTCGTGCGCGGAACAGGAACCACCCGGCCGCGAACAGGGTGGAGAGGAGGATCAGGAACGTGATCTCCAGGCCGGTGCTGGCGCTGGATGACGGCGCCTTCGGATGCGTTCCGATCGGGGCCTGGGTGGGCACGATGCCCGCCACCAGCTGGGAGATCCCGCCGAACACCAGCGGCGCGGCCGCCTGAGCCAGCGAGCGCACGAACGTGAGAGCGCTCTGTGCGCGCCCCCAGAGGCCCGCGGGCACGACGTCCAGACGCGCAGCCTGGATGGGTGGGTTCGCCGCCGAGATGAATGCCGCCCCGGCGGCGTCGAACCACACGGCCGGAGTGAGACTGGCCCCCACGAAGCCGGGGATCAGGCACAGGGCCGCGGCCACGTAACACACCCCGGGGAACCACATGCGCGCGCCGAGATCCCCGCGCTTGAGCAGTCGGTCGGGCACCCGGCCACCCACGAGCGTGCCGATCACCGCACCGACGACGATCAGGGCGAGCGCGAGCTCGCTCTCGGCCTGGTTTGCGTGGTCGTGGCCCTTGACGAAGAGCAGCGCGAACGTCTGCAGCCCGGCGAAATAGAAGTAGCCCAGCGAGGAGCCGATGATCATCAAGACGTTGGACGGAATCGAGAACAGGTAGCGGATCGATCGCCCGAGGGACATGGCGCGTGGATCCTCGTGCAGCACGAGCTCCGGGTTGGCCACCGCGCCGGCGCGGCGTGCGGCCTCCCAGGCGGCCTGGTCGACCGACGCTTCAGGACCTACTGCCGGGGGCTCCCCCCGATCGACGCGTTCGGATGCTTCCTTGATCACCGAGTCCAGGTCAAGCGCCCCCACCTCGAGATGGCTCTGGCCGCCTCGCAGCGGCTCGGGCACGGTCCGGTGCAGCTCACGGGCGAGGAAGAACCCCGGGATGGACAGGACGACAAACGCGGCTCGCCAGTCGATCAAGCTGGCCATGAAGCCGCTGATGATGAACCCGAACGCGGTCCCGGCCGCCTCGCCGACGAGGATGTAGGACCAGATTCGTCCACGTTCGCCCGCGCCGAAGTAGTCCCCCGTCAGCGAGGCGATTGCGGGGCCCGCGCTGGCGGCGACCGCGCCGAGCGCCATCCGGGTGAGCAGGAGGCCCGTGAAGCCGCCGGCGAACGCGCTCAGGAGTGACGCGAAGCTCCACAGGACGATGGTGAGCGTCAACAGAGGCATCCGCCGCGTGCGGTCCACCAACAGCCCGACGGGGATCGTGAAGAGCGCACCCACCACCAGCGAGACGGAGCTCAGCAGTCCGACATCCGCGTTGTTGATATGCAGCGAGGCCTCGAGCTGCGGCGCAATCGCCCCGATCGTCGCGGAATCGGCGCCATTGAGGGCCAGCACCGCTGCGAACAGGACGATCACCCGCGCCCGTGCCGGACCGCCGACGCGACGTACTACTTCACCGCGGACGGCGCGCGCGACCCAGCGCGCCACGCGCTGAAGGAAGCGGACGATGTCGCGGGTCACGCCGTTGGGTGCGATCGCGCCTCAGCCACGTTGTGATTGTTGCGGAGTCCCGCAACGGAGCTGACGCGGTTCGGGCTGGAGGCGCCCACGCCCGGGTCGCCGTGACGGCGACCTCGGGGCCTCAGGCGGGTTCGGGGGCGAGGGCGGGGCGGCGGCTGCCGAAGTGGTCGGCGAGCGCCCACGCCGCGTAGCAGAGGGAACCGACGATCGAGGTGATGGTCAGCAGCACGCCTGCGGCGGCCACGGATGCGACGCCGTGGGAGCCGAGGATCAGCACGGCTGCTGCCGGGCCGAGGGTGGGGCCGATCGGAAGCTGACCGAGTGTGAACATCGCGATCAGCAGTGCGATCGCGTCGAGCGGCGAGACGTGGACCCCGATCCCGCGCAGGACCAGCCAGTTGCGGGCGATCTGCGCGCAGATCGCCAGGATGACGAACGCGACCATGCGACCCTGGTGGCTGCGCATCACCGCAAGCCCGGACCAGAGCCCGAGTTGGCGGCGGTTTGAAAGGCGAGTGAGCCCGAGCACGGCGGCGCCCGCGACCGCGACTGCGATCACCGGTGCCCACCATGGGACGCCGAGCGGCGCGATCAGGGTGAAGGAGAACACCGCCGTCAACGCGATCTCGACGCTGATGATCGGTACCTCGGCGGCCAGCAACGCCGGCACGTGCGGGCTCTCATGTGGGGCGGTACGGCGCAGCGCGGCGATCCTCGCCGCGACTCCCAGCGAGCCATTGAGCACACTGGCGAGGTAGCCGACGCCGGCGGCGCGGAACAGCGGGCGGCGACCGACAGTCGCCCCGGTTGCGTGCACGCACACGTGCCATGCCTCGGTCCGGGCGACCAGGGCCACGACCTGAAGCACCACAACCAACAACAGGATCCAAATGGGAGCGGTGTGGATCGCCGCCGTGAACTGGCCCCGCCGTCCGGCTAGCTCGACCCCGAGGGCGCCGGCGACGATGGTGCCCCCAAGGATGCTCAGAGCCGCCCGGCGGTGGAGCGACGGTGCCCGTGTACTGCGCTGACCTAACCCTGCGATGGTCAGCCGATCAGCGCGCGTTGCTGCGTCGAGCAGCCTTCTTGCGCGGAGTCGATACGGCGGGGGGGTTCTCGGCGCGCTTGGCGCGACGATCCGCAGCTTCCTGCTTGAGCTCCGCCTGCTTGGTCGACAGCGACGCGATGTGCGCGGCGCGCCGTTCAGCGGTAGTGCCCCGACGGGTCGTCGGTTGCGTGGACACGGTCACCTTGTGCTTGGCAGCCATCACTCTCTCCTTCAGTCATCCTTGCCGAGGGACGTGGGCGCCACTGACTCGGCAGGACCGGGAGTCCGGACGACGGGCCGCCTGGCGCGGGACTTCGATGTTGCGGTGGCCATAGCCAACCGCCTTTCTTGCCCTTCTGGCTGAAAACGTCGCCCGGGAAGCGAGAAGAGCGTGGCTCTCAGAGCGCAACACCTACGTTACCAGGATATGTACGCATTGGTGGACGGCTATGGAAGCCCGTCAAAAAGCGATTGATGGCCCGGGACGCGGCTGTCAGTGTTCTTGTATCAATCGATACAAGGGAGTCCCACATGCCAGCCTCTCGCGTTCTCGTCGTCGCCAACCGCACCGCCGCCGGTCTGCCGCTCCTCGAAGCCGTCCGGGCGAGGGCCCGGGATGGCGAGGTCGTCTTCCATCTTCTTGTGCCGGCCGAGCCCGGGGGTCTTCATCGCGTGGTTGACCCGGAGGTGGCGGGTCGCGAGGCCGCCCAGGCGCGCCTGAGCCATGCGTTGCCCCTGCTCAGCAGGGCAGCGGATCGGGAGGTCACCGGGCATGTGGGCGACGCCGATCCGCTCGCCGCCGTGTCAGATGCGCTGCACCAGCGCGGGTTCGACGAGATCATCATCTCGACGCTGCCGTGGCGGCTCTCGCGCTGGCTGCGGGTGGACCTGCCCAGCAAGCTGCGGGGCCTGGGCGTGCCGGTGGAGCATGTCGAGGGCTCTGTGCCCATCGCGGATGCTCTGCGCGTGGCCCACGCGACCGCAATGCCATCCGCCGCGCGCGGCGGTCTCGCCTAGTGTCGGGGAGGCGTGGGCCCGGCGCGGTCAGAGACCGCGGTTGCGAGCGTCGTCGGCGAGGGATGCCCTCATCGCTCCGGGCTCAACCTGGGCCTGGAGCTCGGCGATCATCTTGGCGTGGCGCTCCGATTCACGGTGGACGGAGTCCTGGAAACCCTCGATCAGCCGTTCCAGGTGGGCCACGCGCTGTTCGAGTGCCTGAACCCGGTTGGGCTCTGGGTCAGCATCGCTCTTCGGCCGATCCCGGGGCGTGGCGAGTCTCCGGACCTGGCGGATCCGGGCGGCGAGCCCTTCGCGGTCGCCCGCCGTCATCGCCAACCGCGCCGCGGCGGCGGAGTGGCAGGAGGCGGGTAGCGCTGACGCTCCTCCTCGGTCATCCCGCGGATCACCAGCGAGCCGTTGTCCACCTGCTCGCGGACGAAATCCAGCTTCGCCTGACGCTTTTCCTCAGCCCGTTCACGCGTCGTCTTGGCGGCGGGTCGCTCTGCGCGCGGTTTCGCGGCGGCGGGTGACTCGGCCGCGGTTGACTCGGCGGCGGGTGACTCGGCGGCGGGTGACTCGGCCTCGGGTCCCGGGGCGGCGGGTGACTCGGCCGCGGGTGACGCAGCGTCGGATGGATCAGGGGCCGGTGAGTCGGCCGTGGGTAAGTCGGCCGTCGGTGAGTCGGCCGCGGGTGACTCGGCGGCCGGCGGAGTGCCCTCGATGCGCGTGTCGGACCCCGGCGGGGTTCCGTCGCCTACCGGATGAGCGGGCATCCGTCTCCTTCCTTCGCCGGCGGGTCGGGCTGATCGGAGGGAGATTCGCTGCGTCGGCGAGGCGAACCTCACGGGCGGCAGAACCACCCGTGCGTGTGACACTAGCACCCGCCCCGGGCGATTCCGACCAGCGTCAGCTGGGGTGGTAGGCGGTTTCCTGCTCGTCGGTGGGCGGGAGTTCGGGGTTCGGCGGGTTGGCCGCGGCGTCACGCCGAGCCTCCTTACGCGCCGCCTTCTCGTACCGACGCTCGCGCAGCCGGGCTTCGCGGGAGAGCTTGGCCATCGTGGTCTTTTTCTTACCGCGTGAGCTCATCACCATCTCCTGGTTTGACGCGTTGCGAGCGATGTGGTGGACAGCCGCTGCCAGGCGGTTCGCCGCTAGGTTTCGCCGCGCACGCATGGCGCGTGGGCGGGTCGGGCTGGGTGAAAGCAGCGATGGAGACGTGTGTCCCCATCGCTGCGGCGTGGATCAGACAGGTACGACGTTGGCGGCTGCCGGGCCCTTGGGGCCCTGCTCGGTGTCGTAGCTGACCTTGGCACCTTCGGCCAGCGACCGGTAGCCGTCGCCTTGGATTGACGAATGGTGCACGAACAGGTCCTTGCCAGGCTCATCGGGGGTGATGAACCCAAAGCCCTTGTCGTCGCTGAACCACTTCACGGTTCCTGTGGGCATGAGTTGCCCTCCTTCGTTCACGTGCGCTGCGTGACACGAGGGGCGCTGGTAGAACAGCGAACTTGGCGAAACGCGGGCACTGCGGTAATAGCCAAGCGAGTGCCCAGCCTGAGACGACGATAGCGGATGCTCGCCGGTCGTGGCAGAGATCGCCGGACCCTGAGCGCTCCCGCGACCGCTCGCCGTCACGCGGAGACGCGCGTGTTGACGCCCACCGTGGAGGTGGTACGGTGGGCCGGGAAGTAGTTCGTCACCGGGGCCGCGCTCAACGACTGAGCCGACTTCTCGACATCCCCGCCGCAACGGGAAGGAGCCTCATGTTCGCCGCGTCGGGTCGGTCTCCAGGGTTCTTCATCCCCACCGGCGAAGGTCCGGCGGGAGAGCGCACGTATCAACAGCTGCGTCAGGAGGTCGAGGTGCAGATGGGGCGGCCGCCGACCCAGCGCCGGATCAGGGAGCTGTGGACCCGGCGTGGCAATCTCGACTGCGTGACCGCAGTCGGCGCGCCGGACCCTGTGTGGGGCGGGATCGTCACCGCGATCTTTGACATGGGCTCCCACCAGCCGTTCATCGTCTACCGCCAGCATCCCACCGATCCCCAGCAGCAATCATGTGACGTGCTGGGCTGCAACGCCTACTCGGTGTCCGAGTTCGCGCGATGAGCTCACCGCGTGAGATTGAGGCGATGGAGGCGGAGGTCACCTACTACCGGGACAGCGTCGCGCTCGCGCGCGCGCGCCTATATCGTCGAGGCGGTGGCACCACCCGGCGCTTCGAGGAGCTGCAGCGCAAGCTCGACAGTGCTCAGCAACGCCTCCATGCTGCGCGCGCCGTGCCGCAACCTGAGCCAGAGCCGCGACCTGCGCCGAAACCGTGACCCGGGCCACAGCCTTGGGCGTGCGCACATGGGTGGGGGACTATGTCGCTCACTGAGCTGATGCTCGTCGGCGGCGAGCGTCTGCGCGTCCAGGGCGATCCGCATGACATCGAGAGGGCGATCCTCTCGGCGGCGCGCGGGTCGATCATGGAGTTGGCCTGGATGACCGAGGCCGGCTCGGGCGAGCGCGTCGGCGTCAACCCGGATCACGTGATTCTCCTCCGCGGCCTCGACCCCGGCTCACCGGGAGACTGAACCCCGTCGGCGACGTCCGCCCCTGACGCCCTCCGCCACCGCCCCGCAATGACAGCCCGGCCATGGCCGGTGGTACGCTCGGGTGGTCGCTCAGCGAGCCCAGGGCTCCTCTTGCTTTCCGGGCGATCCCATTTCAGAGGAGCAGAGAGGCGGTACGCCATGTCGACTGCAACCGAGAGGTTGGTTGGTGGCGACCCGATGGTGAGCGTTCCCTCGATCGAGGCGATTGCGAAGCCCGTGATCAGCCCCGAATGGCACAGCTTGCGGTTGTTCGGGCGTGGCCGCCGTTCCGGCGCGTTCCAGGCCGGAGCCGAGCTGCACGACGAGCTGTGAACGACCATGACTCTGAGCTGTTGCTACCACTGTCGGGTGCGCTTCACCGCGGCGGCGACCCAGTACCTGATCGCCTGTCCGGAGTGCGCCCGGCCGACGGTGCGAGTCGAGAAGCCGCAGGAGCTCGTCGGCTTCCGTCTGTTTGACCCGCTGGACCTGACCGACATGGTCACAGACGGGCGCGAGGTCTCGCCGGCACGACCGGGGCCCGGGGGACGGCGCTCCTAGCGCGGCGAGGTCCAGTAGCCGTCGGCGCCGGCCGGTTCGAAATGCCCGACCTCACCGAGAGCGCCGCGCGCGTCCTCGATGTCGGTCTGCATGATGAGCGCGACCTCGGCGGTGGCCAGCGGTTCCTTGGCCCAGCTCAGCACGTCCTGCACCGCTGACGGCCGGGGCCGGCGCGGCAGATGCGGGGCGGCGTGGGCGATGGCGACCTCGTAGGCCTCGACCGGATTGAAGCCGGGGACGGCGATCCCGTCGATGATGTAGCTCGGGGCGGTGTACCGGCGCTGATGTGCTGGGCCGCCGAGCTTGTGGTCGAGCGCGCGGGCGGAGTCCGACGGGTTGCGCGCCGATGCGGCATCGGCCTCGAGTTCGGCCGCGACCTCGGCCGACGAGGTCCACGCCGAGAGCGTGGCCGGGTCGATGCCGGCATCGCGAGCGGCCGCGGTGATGAGTGCCGGGTCGTCGAGCAGGCCGCCCTGCATGGTCCGCACGCGCAGGCGTCGGAGCAGCGCCTCGGCCCGCTCCGGGGCATGGAGGCGGGCGGCGACCACGGCACGGCAGGCCGGCTCGGAGGAGGCCGGCCGGGAGTAGGGGGCCGGGTCGATGGGCATCCCGAAGCGGCGTTGCAGGGTGGGCGCTCCCTCCGCGAGCTTCTCGGCCTCACCGTGCTCGCGTGTGAGCACGATCATCCGCGGGGTCCACCTGAGCCCCTCGCCGTAGTGCCAGCGCAGGCGTTGGCGGACCGGCTCGGCCGAGAAGGCGAACGGGCACGCCGGGTCGGTGAACAGTTCGATCGAGACCTGGGTCATGGCCGGCGCAATGCTTCCACGGCGAGCCGCGCCGAGGTTCCGATCGCCGCGTCGATCGTCGGGTTGCGCTCGGCGAGCGAGTCCGAGCGCGTGAACACCGCGACGGCGTAGCGGCGCCCGTCCGGGTAGGTGACGACTCCGGCCTCGTTACGCACGAAGGGAATCGTGCCGGTCTTGCCGGCGACCGTGATCGCGTCGCTGAATCCAGAGGCGAGGCGCTGGGTGTTCTCCTGGCGCTCCATCAGGTCACGCACGAAGGCACAGGCGTCCGGTGGTCCCGCCTGATCGGTCCAGATCGCCGACAGCAGCGAGGTCATGTCGCGCGGGGTGGTCGCGTTGGCGTGGGTGGGGTCAAGCCAGGCGAGTTGGCGGACGGCGCTGGGGTCGGCGGCGGCCAGCAGGGCGTCGAGGTCACGCGCACCGGGAACGCCGAGCTCGGCGGCGACGTGCCGGTGGGCGCTGACCATGTCGCTGCGCACATGCGTGTTGACGAGCGCGAGGTCGGTCAGGACCTCGGCGAGCGCCTCGGCACCGACCTGCGCGTAGATGAGGTCGGTGGCGGCGTTGTCGCTCACGGTCATCATCAGCAGCGCGAGGTCGCGCAGGCTCACCAGCGCCGGATCGGCGAAGCCCGCGGTGCCGCTGCCCCCGAGGCGCAGCTCGGCGGGGACCTCGACGCGGGTGCGGGGATCAAGCCGGCCGGAGGCCACGGCCCGGGCAAAGGCAACGGCGAAGACGATCTTGATCACCGACGCCGCGGACACCGGGTGATCGGCGTCGAGGTCGATCTCGGCCGCGGTCGTGGTCCGCACGGGGCCGACCTCGCGGGCGTGGACGAATCCCCGGGCGTCCACGGCGGCGAGCGTCGTGGCGATCTGGTCTCGGACGTCCATATCGCGCGGAGGGTGGCACGTCGCGCCGATGCGCGCGGGGCGCGCGGTGTGCGCGGGCGGGGTGCGCGGTGTGCGCGGGCGGGGGGTGCGCGGGGTGCGCGGGGTGCGCGTCAGCTTGCACGCGCTTATCGCCTCCAGCACCGGGTAGCTTTGCTGTTAGTCCTGGAAAGGGGAGGTTATGGCTGCCACAGGCAACTCTCAGAAGCAGACCGGCCCGAAGACCGCGCGCAAAACGGCGAGCAACGGCTCCGGCGGCGCAGGCAAGGCGACGACGAAGGCGCGCAGCAGCGCCCAGCGCAGCACCGCCAAGCGCAGCACCGCCAAGAAGGCCTCGGCCGGTGCCAAGAAGACATCGGCCGCATCATCGCGCTCCTCGCGCTCGAGTCGGTCCCCAAGCCCGAAGAGCACCCGCAACGGGTCCTCGCGCGGCAGCGCGAGTTCGCGTCGCAGCTCTCGCACGACCGCGAGCTCGACCAATGGTTCCGCACCCAACGGGTCGCTGCGCAGCAAGCTTGTCCCGAGCGCCCTGGGCGCCATGCTCGGCGGCGCCGCCGTCGGCGCGGCCCGGCTGGCGAACCGGCATTCCCAGCCTAAGGTGTTGGGTGTGCGGATCCCCGCCGAGCTCAACCCGCGACACCTGGGCAGGGATCTCGACCTCACCGAGGTCATCCGCCACATCGGGAACTTCGCCGAGCAGCTCGAGGCACGCAGCGAGGATGTCCGCGCGTTGAGCGCTCAGGCCAAGCGCCTCAGCCGCCGGATCAGCTGATCGTTCAGGCGACCGCCATCACCACAACGGTTCCGTCGTCTTCGAGCGGTTCTCGCCAGCAGTCGGTGACCGCCTGCTGGATGGCCATGGCGGTACACGCGGCCGTCGGGGCAGCGGCGTTCTCGATCGCGTCTCGCAGTCCGTCGAGGCCGAACGTGCCGCCCCCATCAATGTGACGCCCGGTGATCCCATCGGTGACCAGGACGACGCGCTCTCCTGGGTGAAGCCGCCGCTCGCTCACCTCAAAGCGTGGGTCCTCTGCGCCGACTCCGAGCGCGGGATGCTCGCGGCCGGCCAGCTCCTCGAGGTGGCCGTCGAGGTCGACGATGTACCCCGGCGGGTGGCCGCAGTTGACCCAGGTCAGCGTCGTCGTCGCGGCGTGCCAGCGGGCGATGAGCGCGGTCACGAAGAAGCCTTCGTTGTCAAGTTTGCGCACGGTGTCGTGCATGAGTGACAGGGCCTCCGGAAGGTCAGATCCGGCTCGCCGGGCAGCGCGCAGAGCGCCGAGCGCCGCGGCGCCCAGACCGGCGGCGGTGGGACCCGTGCCGGCGGCATCGGCGATCGCCAGCCATGCGCCGTCGCGGTTTTCCACGAAGTCAAACCAGTCTCCGCCCACCTCGTAGCTGGGCAGCAGGACGCCGGCGACCTGGGCGCCGGCGATGCGTGCGATGCGGGGCGGGAACAGGTTCTGCTGAATCTCCGCGGCGGGAGTCGTGGGCTTGTGCCGGCGGGCAGCCTCGATGAAGTCGGTGTAATCGTTGGCCAGCTCGACCGCGGCCGCACCCTGCCGGGCGATGTCACTGAGCGAGGCGACCGGAGCGCCGACGCAGAGCAGGAGACCGGTGACCCGGCCTCGCAGCCACAGCGGCTCGGCGACGCAGCCAGGAAGCTCCCGCTGGAGATGTTCATAGAACTCCGGGAGGCCCTCGGGCACGATCTCGGGCCCGAGCGCGGGCGGATCATCGATCCGCTCGGGAAACTCGGGTGAACCAGCCAGCCGCAGCAGATGTGATCCGTCGATGTCCACCACATAGAGGGCGACCGGCACCCCGCCGGCCCGGCGCGCTTCGGCCACGAGCTGGTCGGGGACGAGATGCGGTGGCACTTCGTCCAGGACCCGGGTGACCTCCAACGCCAGCGGCTGGTCGCGGCCGAGCTGGCCCGCCGCCTGATAGGGCAGGGTTGTGACCTGGCCGATCTGCGAGCGCGCTTTGCCGGGCGACGACTCGGGACCGTGCGCTTCGCCGAGCGACGACTCAGGCCCGTGCGCGTCGACCGCGGTGAGCGCTTCCCTGAGAGCTCTGCGCGTGGGGAAGTGCCGGTACAGCGTCGAGCGGCCAACCCCGGCCGCGGCCGCGATCTCTCCCATGCTCACCCCGCGGTCACCCGCCAACGTCGCCGCCGCTTGGAGGATCCGCTTGCGGCTGGCCACCGCATCCGCGCGCATGTACAGCTGCGTTTCAGATGGCTCGGACAGTGCGCTGCTCGGCTCTTGCATCGGCATCGGCTCGGCCATTGCCAGACGGACGCTATCGCGACGGCCCACCCGACGCCATTGCCCCGGATTAAGAAGTCATGTCCTGAATGCGTCCCGACTTATCTGACGATGCCTCGTTTGTGACCCGGATCGGGGGGTAACTCCCCCGGCAATGTCCCAAATAAGTGGGACGCAAGCGCGAACAAGAGACGCAGCTCTCCGCGAGTCAAGGAGATGAGAGATGGCTGATACCGATCGCCCGACCGGCGAGCTCATGCGGGAGCTCTCAGCGCAGACGAGCACGCTCGTGCGCCAGGAGCTGGAGCTGGCCAAGCTGGAGCTGACCGAGAAGGGCAAGCAAGCCGGCATCGGCGCAGGCATGTTCGGCGGCGCGGGCGTCGTGGGGCTCTATGCCGCCGGCGCGCTGACCGCCTGCCTGATCCTGGCGTTGGCCACTGCGGTGACCGGCTGGCTGGCCGCGCTGATCGTCGCCGTCGTCTACGGCGCTGTGGCCGGCGGTCTGGCGCTGATGGCCAAGGCCAAGGTCAAGCAGGCCGTGCCTCCCGTACCTGAACAGGCAACCGAGAGCGTGAAGGAGGATGTGCAATGGACCAAGACGAGAGCGCAACAGGGCCGGAGCTGAGCGACGTGCCGGAGCGCACCCCAGAACAGGTCCGTGAGGAGATCGAGCAGACTCGGACCGAGCTCGGCGACACAGTGGCCGCATTGGCTGAGAAGACCGACGTCAAGGCGCAGGCCAAGAAGACGGTCGACACAGCCAAGGAGAACGTGACCGGCCGGGCCACCGAGATCAGGCAGAACGTCACCGACAAGAAGGATGACTTCGTCTCCTCCGCCCAGGAGGCGACTCCGGAGTCGGCCGCCGACGCCGGACAGCGCGCGAAGGCGTTTCTCGGCAGGCACTCGGTGGCGGTCGTAGGGATCAGCGCGTTCGCACTGGGATGGCTCATCCGCAGCCGCGCAAGCCGATGAGTCTCATCTTCAAGCCGATCGGGATCCTCAGCGGTCTCGCCGCCGGAATGGTGGGCACGAAGATCTTTGAGCTCCTGTGGGGCCTGATCGATGACCAGAAACCGCCGGAGGCCAAGTATCGCCGCATCCATCTCGGCAAACTCGCCGCGGCGCTGGTGCTGGAGGGCGCGATCTTCCGCCTCATCCGCGGCTTTGCCGAGCACGGAGCGCGCCACGGCTTCTCCGCGTTGTCGGGCGAGTGGCCAGGCGAGGAGAGCCCCCCACCCAAGGAGAAATCATGAGTGCCACCGACCAGATCTCGCGCGTCACGCCCTATCTCGAGCGGCTGCTGCGCGACGACTACATCCAGGAGCAACTCGGCGACGCCATCACCGGGCTACGGCGCAGCTCGCAGCGGGCCAAGGGCCGCGGAGCGACCGAGGCGCTCAAGGATCGCCGGCTGCGCGATCAGCTCACCGCCGCCGCCGGGTCTCTCACCGAAGCGGCGCGTGCACTCAGCCAACCAGAGCCACCCAAGCGCCGCTGGCTCAGGGGCGCGTTGCTCCTCGCTGCCGCCGGCGGCGGCGCAGCCCTGGCCTGGCAGCGAACGACACACAACTCAACCCCCTGAGAAGGAGCGAGCATGGCCCAGCCCGACACGGCCGTGGGCAACGGCCGCATCTCTGACGACCAGACGGACGGCAAGCCCGAGCAGCCGACTGACCTGCCGCGTCCGGCGTGGGGCGGGGTGCTCAAACGCACACTGCGCGAGTTCAACGGCGACCACCTGACCGATCTGGCGGCCGCGCTGACCTACTACGGGATCCTGGCGATCTTTCCCATGCTGATCGTGATCGTGTCCCTGCTCGGGTTGCTTGGCCATTCGGTGACGCAATCCCTGATCAACAACCTGGGCGCGGTCGCGCCGGGCGCGGCCAGGACGATCTTCACCAATGCGATCAAGAACATCCAGTCCCATCAGGGCGCGGCCGGGATCGCGTTCATCATCGGACTGGTGCTGGCGCTGTGGTCGGCGTCGGGCTACATCGCGGCGTTCATGCGGGCGTCCAACGTCATCTGGGACGTTCCCGAGGGTCGGCCGATCTACAAGACCCTCCCCATTCGGCTGGGAGTCACCTTGATCACGGTGGTACTGCTGACCGTGAGCGCCGCCGCGGTCGTGCTCACCGGTTCGCTGGCGAGCAAGGTCGGAGGCGTGATCGGCGTCGGCTCGACCGCGGTGACGGTATGGGACATCGCCAAATGGCCGGTGATGCTGGTGATCGTCGCGTTCATCCTCGCCATCCTCTACTACGCCAGCCCCAACGTCCGCCAACCCGGGTTTACCTGGGTCAGCCCAGGCAGCCTGCTCGCGGTCGTGCTCTGGGTCCTTGCGTCGGCGCTGTTCGCGTTCTACGTCTCGCAGTTCTCGTCCTACAACAAGACGTATGGGGCGCTGGCGTCAGTGGTGGTGTTCCTGGTGTGGTTGTGGATCACCAACGTCGTGATCCTGTTCGGGGCCGAACTCAATGCCGAGATCGAGCGCGGACGTCAGATCATCGGCGGCCACCCCGAGGACGCGGAGCCCTACCTGCCACTGCGCAGCCAACCCAAGTCCTAGTCCAAGTCCTTAGCGACGAGTGCCGCTCGCGATCAGTGGCCGTCGGCGAGGACCCAGGTGTCCTTGCCGCCGCCATCCTGAGACGAGTTGACGACGAGTGCCCCCTCGCCGAAGGCGACTCGACTGAGGCCGCCGGGAATCATGGCGACATCCTGGGCGGCGACCGAGAACGCGCGCAGGTCGACGTGGCGAGGTTGGAGACGGCCGTCGACCACGGTGGGATGCACTGACAGGGTGAGCGTCGGCTGCGCGATGTGTCCACCCGGATCGTCTCGCAACTGTTCACCGACGCGCACGAGGTCCTCGTCGTCGGCGTGGGGACCGATCACCACGCCGACACCCCCGTGGCTGTGCCTCGGCTTCACCACCAGTTCGTCGAGGCGGTCAACGATGTCGTCAGGATCCGAGGCGACGGCCGTGGTGGGAACGGACCTGATGCGTGGCTCCTCATCCAGGTAGAAGCGGATGAAATCCTCGACGTGACCGTGGATGAGCTTGTCGTCGGCCACCCCGTTGCCGAAGGCGTTGACCAGGCCGATCTTCCCCGCGAGCCAGGGAGCGAGCAGCGTCTTGCCCACGAGCGTGAGCTCGCCGTTCTCCTCGCGGACGCGGTCCTCGTTCGTACGCCGGTAGACGACGGCGACCGGGAGTCCAACCGCGCCGGGGCGATCGACGCGTAGGCGGTCACCGTCGCGCGCCAGCTGCTGCGGGGTGGCCAGCACTGCGCCCAGCTCGCGGGCCAGCAGTGCATGCTCGTAGTAGGCGACATTGTCTGGGCCGTCGGTGAGGACGACAACGACACCACCGGCCGCGTCGGCCGGCGTGGCAGCGCGCATCGCCGCCGTCAGCAGCTCCCACATGGCGGGTTCGAGCGGTCGCGGATGGCGTGAGAACACCACCGAGCGAGGCGCGCACCGCCGCGCGTGCGGCGATGGCATAGGCAAGACCCGACGGTGTGCGCAGATTGTCCTCCAGGACCAGGAACTCACCATCGGAGGCGCGCACGACGTCAAAGCCGATGAGCGCGGCCGGCCACGGGTAGGGCGGGAGCCTGCCGACGAGGTCGGCCTCGAAGCCCTCGGCGGTGTCGAGCACCGTACGGTTCACGACGCCCGCGGCGACGATCTCCTGCGCGCCGTAGGCATCGACGAGGAATCGATTGAGGGCACGTGCCCTCTGTGTCAGGCCGGCCTCCAGATCGAGCCATTCGTCCGCGGTGATGACACGCGGCACAGGGTCGACGACGAACGGGCTCCCGCCGAATGTGACCTCGGCGTCGGCGAGCGCTTGGCTCACCGCAGCCGACAGCCGTGACGGGCCGATGTCCTCTACGGCGTCGAGCAGCGCCTCATAGTGCGGGCGGACGACGCCGGGTTCGATCCACGCCTCATCGAACGGCGGGTCGAGCTCAGAGGCCATGGGAGTCGAGCCACAGCTCGAGCAGTGCGAGTTGCCACAGCTTCGAGCCCTCGAGCGTGGTGAGGTTGTCATTGGGGGCGGCGAGCAGCCGCCGGACATGCTCTGGCCGGTAGAGCCCGCGGCGCCGGACGGCTGCCTCGTCCAGGGTCTCGCGGACAAGCTCGAGCGCGGATCCCTCCAGCGTCGAGAGCGCGGGCACCGGGAAGTAGCCCTTGGGCCGATCGATCACCTCGTCCGGGACGAGACCTCGCGCGGCCACCTTCAGGACGCCCTTCCCATCGTGAGCGAGCTTGAGCTCGGTGGGGCACGCCGCCGCGAGCTCCACGACCTCGTGATCCAGGAACGGGGTCCGGGCTTCCAGTCCCCAGGCCATGGTCATGTTGTCCACGCGCTTGACCGGGTCGTCGACGAGCATGATCTCGGTGTCGAGTCGCAGCGCACGATCGACCGGCGTCTCGGCGCCGGGCTGGCCGAACTGCGACTCGACGAACGACCAGCTCACGTCCTCGTCGAGCTGGTGCTCGGGCGCCAGCAGCTCGGCGAACTCGCTCTCCGGACGGTCGAAGAACGCGGCGCGATAGGCCTCGGCACCGCTGCCGTCGACATCCCGCAACGGCTGATACCAGGAGTAGCCACCAAACACCTCGTCGGCGCCCTGGCCGGACTGCACCACCTTCAGCGACCGCGAGACCTCCTGCGAGAGCAGGTAGAAGGCCACCGCGTCATGGGAGACCATCGGCTCGCTCATTGCCCCGATCGCTCCGTCGAGCGCGGGCAGCATGCGATCGGTGGGGATGGGGATCTTGTGGTGGTCGGTGGCGAAGGCCTCCGCGACCGCGTCGGAGTAGCGAAACTCGTTTCCCTCGCGCTCGCCGACGTCGTCGAAGCCCACGCTGAAGGTCTCAAGCCCCGTTTGTCCGGACTCTGCGAGCAGCGCGACGATCATGCTGGAGTCCAGGCCTCCGGAGAGCAGCACGCCGACGGGGACGTCGGCCACCATCCGGCGCTCGACGGCGCGACGCAGACTGTCCAGGATCACATCGGCCCACTCCTGCTCGCTCCATCCGGCGGCATCGTCGCGCCGGCTGAACCGGGCCCGCCAGTAGCGGTGGGTTCGCGTCTCTCCGGAGGGCTCGACCGTCATCACCGTGGCCGGCGGCAGCTTCCGGATGCCGTTGAGGATCGTGTGCGGCGCGGGGACGACCGCGTGCCAGCTGAAGAAGTGGTGGAGCGCCACCGGGTCAAGCGAGGTGTCGATCCCGCCGCCGGCCAGCAGCCCGGGCAGCGTCGAGCCAAAGCGGAGGCGGCCGCTGTCACGGCTCAGATACAGCGGTTTGATGCCAAGACGGTCGCGCGCCAGGACGAGCCGGCGGGTGCGGTGCTCATAGAGCGCGAAGGCGAACATCCCGAAGAAGTGCTGGACACAGTCCTCGCCCCACCGGTCATAGGCCTTGAGGATCACCTCGGTATCGCTGGTGGAGGAGAAGGAGTAACCGGCCCCTTGGAGTTCGCGTCGCAGCTCGCGGTGGTTGTAGATGCAGCCGTTGAACGCGATGGTCAGCCCGAGCTGGTCGTCCAGCATCGGCTGGTCGCCGGCCTCGGAGAGGTCGATGATCTTCAACCGGCGGTGGGCCAGCGCCACCGGACCGGCGGCCCAGGCGCCGGATCCATCGGGGCCTCGGGCGGCCATCGTGTCCGCCATCCGCGTGACCGCGTCGCGGTCAGGGGCCCCTCGAAGGGCGAATTCGCCGGCAAAGCCACACATGGTTCAGGCCCGGACGGCTCAGGCGACGGATTGGAGGCGTTCGGAGCCGCTCTGGTACCGGCGCGCCGCGTCGGTGAAGGACCCGAACAACGCATGCTGGCCAGGATCCGCGGTCAGGGACTCGGCATGCCACTGCACGCCGATCAGGAAGTCGCGATCGCTCGCCTCAACGCTCTCAATCGTGCCGTCGTCGGCGCGGCCGGTGACGCACAGGCCCTCCCCGAGCTCCGCGGCCGCCTGATGGTGGAAGGAGTTCACCTTGATCCTCTGGCTACCCGCGATCTCGGCCAGTCGACTCGTCGCTGTGAGCGACACCCAGTGGGTGGCCTGCTCTCCGGGTTCGCTCTGTCGATGGTTGATCAGCTGTCCCGAGTGATCGGGCAGGTGCTGATGCAGGGTGCCGCCACGGGCCACGTTGAGCGCCTGGAGGCCGCGGCAGATGGCGAGAATGGGCATCTGACGACGGTCCGCGAGCCGAGCGAGCGTCAGCTCACAGTCGTCGAGCTCGCGCCAGGTGGGGCCGAGCATTCCGTGGCGAAGAGCGCCGTAGGCCTCAGGGTCGAGGTCGGGGCCACCGCTGAGACATAGCCCGGAGACGCCATCGAGGAGGGACTCGAGCAGGTCCACCTCGCGGATCGGCGGGACGACCACGGGTACGCCGCCGACGGCCTGTATCGCCCTCAGGTAACGCAGCCCGAGCGCCATCTCCTGCTGTGCCGGCTCCCCCTCCGGGGTGGGCGCCGCGGGGTGCTGCGCCCGGAGCTCGGACGTGGTGACGGCGATGAGTGGGGCGGAGCCCTCCTCGAATACGGGTGGTGGTGCTGGTGCTGGTGCGGCGATGATCTCTCCCCTTTCCGGCTGCGCTGCGCACCAAACCTAACGGCCGACTCGGATCCTTTCTGCCGAGGGCGCCGGGGACCTTGGCCATGCGCAGGGGCGTCGCGCCTCGCGAAGCTCATCTCGTCACGCCTCCGGCTCGTCCTCAGCGTCCGGATCGAGGTCGAAGACCACGCAGGTCTTGGATTCGCAGTAGTAGAAACGCAGGCACGTGAGCCCGTACTCGACCTCATCGGGCTGAGGGAGGTCGTATTCCCGCAAGAACTCACGGAATCGATGCTCGGCTTCGAGCTTTTCCTCCGATGTCCAGCGCATGACCGACAGCTTGAGCCGATCTCCGCTCGTCCTCAAGGATTGCGTCGGCATTGACACAAACGGGTGAGGGGCTGCTCCAGCCAGCGCTGACCGAGCAGCTCGAGTCTCCGGAGCCCTCGTCTGACGCCGCTCTCAGCCGGTCGCCTGCGTTCACGGTCGCAATCGCGGGGTATGCATTGAACGTGTCCGTGGGTGCCGACCTCGATCGCTATCGCCTGATCTCCAAGATCGGGGCCGGAGGCATGGCCACCGTGGAGCTCGCGGAGGACACGCGTCTGGGCCGGCTGGTGGCGCTGAAGCGGATGGCGGGCACGGTTGATGTCAGCGGGTTGTCGCGCCTGCGTCGCGAAGCCCTCGCCGGCGCGTCGCTGAACCACCCCAACCTCGTCTCCGTCTACGACATCCTCACGCTCGACGACGGGGACCTGATCATCGTCATGGAGTACGTCCAGGGCGAGACGCTGCGAGACCGCCTCAGCCGCCAGGGGGCGCTGGCCCCCTCCGAAGCGCTCCCGCTCCTGGCCGCAACCGCGGCCGGTCTGGATGCGATCCACGGCGCCGGAATCGTGCACCGCGACGTGAAGCCGTCCAACATCCTGCTCGGAGAGGACGGCGCGGTGAAGGTTGCAGACCTCGGCGTCGCCTCTGTTCCCGACCGGACGCAGATCACGACCTCCGGATCGATCATCGGCTCGCTGAACTACATGGCGCCGGAGCAGCTGGAGTCCGGACCCGCCACGCCGGCACTCGACGTGTATGCGCTGTCGGCCGTGGCCTTTGAGGTGCTCTCTGGTGTCAAGGCCCGTGAGGCGCCGAACCCGGTTGCGCTCGCGCACGTGATCGCGACGAAGCCTCCGCCGAGTCTCAGGGATGCGTGGCCGGCGGCGCCTCGTGCGGTCACGGAGCTCCTGCGGCGGGGGATGTCGCGCGAGCCTCGCGATCGGCCGGCCTCCGCGGGCGGCCTGGTCGCCGGTGTGGAGGCAGGCTTCGGCGCTCGCACCCCCAAGCGCGCCACCGCTCGCGCACCCAGGATCGTCGAAGCGGGTGAGGCGGCAGGGGCCGCCCCGCCCCGCCGAGCATCCCCGCCGCGCCGGGAACGCGCGTCAGCGCCACCGCCCGAGCTCCGGCGGACAGTTCCGGCCGCGCATGACCCGGGGTCGCGGAGATGGATACTCGCGGCCGTCGCACTGGGCGCGGTGTGCGTGGCCGTGGCGCTCATGCTGCTTCTCAACCGCGGGAGCTCTCCCGCTCCGAAGACGGCGGCGTCGGGCGTCGCAGAGCCGCTCGCACACCTCACGCTCGCATTCGACGTCCACACCGCGCGAGACGCGGAGCCACTCTGCCAGCAGCACCGCCACCTCCTCCGCGTCGGCGCCCGCCGCCTCGGGCTCGAGCACAGCAGGCTCGACCGCGCCCGCGTCGTCCACACCCGCGTCGTCCACGACCGCCAACTCTTCGTCCGCAACTGCGGGCTCCGGCGCCCCGGCGCCCTCGGGTTCCTCATCGGCCGCCACACCGGTTGCGGCGGTCGAGTCCTTCTATCGGCTGGCCGCTGCGCGGCGCTACTCCGAGGCGTGGGCGCTGGCCGACCCGGCGTTCCGGGCGCAGCTCGGCGGCTACCGAAGCTTCCAGGCGGGGCAGGCGAACGACCGGTCGATCACGTTCAACAGCGCCCGCGTCTCCAGCCAGACGGCCACATCCTCGACCGTGTCGGTGAGCACGACGTCGGTGCAGTCAGATGGCACCCACCAGTGCAGCGGCACCGTCGATCTGGTTCCCGGCGCCGCGGGCCGGTGGCTGGTGCATCAGATTGACATCAACTGCACCTGAGCCCGCTACCGCACGACAGGCTGCTAGGTCCCCAGCTGTTCGACCGCTGCACGCGCCACATCCTGCTCCTCCACGAGCTCCGCGCCCCGGTCGACGGCGGCGACCAGTGCCGCGTGCGCGATCCCGAGCGTGGTGCGAAGGTTGCGCCCGGTACGCGTCCGGTTCAGCTCGGCGAGCGCCTCGACGGCGGGGTCGGTGAGCGCCTCCTCGCGGGTTGATTCGACCGCCATGCGGATACGCCGGTCCAGGATTCGGCCCAGCTGACCGCTGACGACGGGCGGGACCGCGATCAACCGCTCGAGGGCTCCGTGCTCGTGCCGGGCTTGCTCGAAGGCCGGCATCTCGAGGTACTCGGCATGGACGGCGACGATGACGCCGGCGTGAAGTTCGGTCATGGATCTCAGCACCGGGCCGAAGAAGCCCGCGATCAGCTCGTCGCGTGACCGCGCGCTGCCCAGCCGCCGGGTGAAGCTGTCGGAGTCGTCGATGACGATGACCGGCTGACGGTCGGCCGCGGCGATGGCCTCGAGCGCGCGGTTGACCGCCTCCAGCACCTCGCCGGCGGGCCGCTCGAGGTCGACGCCGGCCAGTGTGGCGGTCACCTCCTTCGAGAGCTCGCCGCTCGCCACCCAGAACCGGGCCGCGAGCCGGGACGCCAGACGTCGCTCGGTCGCCGGCAGCGGCCGCCGGGCGGCGGACGCGCTGAGGATCGCCTCGCGCTCGCTCGGCGAGAGGGTCCCGGCACGCTGAGCGTCGCGGACGACGCTCTGGATGAGGTGCGCGGCGAAGCGGCGCACGTCGAGCACCACCTCGTCATCGTCGAAGGCCACCGAGACCCAGATGGGGGCGATCGCGGTGTCGGGGTCGTCGAGCGCGAAGCGCAGGACGCTCGTCTTGCCGCACCCGATCGGTCCCTGGAGCCCGATCCGCTCGGTGGTGCGCGCCGCCCGAACGACCCCGCTCTCGCAGCCGCGTCGGCCCCGGTCGTCAAACGGCACGTGGAAGGCGGGCAGGTCGACGTGCAGCGGGCTGCCGTCGAAAGCGTGGACGTCGAGGAGGCGGTTGAGGACCTGGTTGCTCACTGGGTTTTCACGGCGAAGCGGCGGACGGGCCGGCCACGGCGACCGGGCTCGCGTACCTCCAGCGTCTCAAGCAGCCCGGCGGATTCCAGCTGGTGCATGAGCTGGCTGACGCGCTGGCGGCTGGCGTCGACCTGGCGCAGCAGCCGCTGGTCAGACGCGCTCGCGGGCCCGTTGTCGGCGAGATAGGAGACAAGCCGCCCGGCCAGCGGTCCGGCCAGTTCTCGCGCGTGTTCCGCGCTCTCGTCGGTGAGTCTGGCCGCGGGCGAGAGCCCGGACTGGATATCGGCGGCGGCCCGCAGCAGCCGCCGCGGGTTCCCGCTGTCCTCCGCGGCGAGGGCTTGCGCGATCTGCTCGTCTGACAGCTCGGGCGCGTGGGCGCGCAGGAGCGTGGCGGCGTCGGCGGGAGAGAGCGGCGCGAGCTCGACTGTCCGCGCGAAGAACGCGTCGGCCGGCGGTTCGCGGTACAGCGGTCCGGCCGCGGTATCCCCGGCGACGACCCACGCGGCGCCGTCAAGCGCCCACAGCTCGTTGCGCAGACTGCCGAACACGGCATGGGCGACGGTGGGGGAGATCCCGTCGATCATCAGGCAGACCCCGCGGTCGACGGCCGCGAGACGGTCGCCGAGCAGGTCGATCAGTTCCATCAGGATCGCCGGCTGAGCGACCTCTCCAAACGGCCCGTCGGGCAACGCCAGCGCCTGGAGCTCCTGCAACCAGCGGCCGCGCGGGGCGTCCGGCTCCCCGAGCCGTTGCAATCGCGCGACGAGCACCCCCAGCAGCTGCGCTGGCTCTCGGGCGAGCTCGCCGCTGACCACAACTGACTCCCGGGGCTCGGATTCACGCCCCAACAGCCACGCGACGTGATTGAGCAGCGAGGTCCGCCCACTGCCCGGCTCCCCCAGCACCAGCATCGGCTGGCCATGGGCGACTCCGCGCACGACCTCGCGCGTCTCTGAGGCCCGGTCGACGAATCGTTGCTGGTCGGCGCGCGACTGGGTCAGAGGGCGGATGACCATGCAAGCAATATTAGCGAAAAAATTTCGCTGATTGCGAGCACAAGTCGCCCTGGTGCACCTGATGCCGTCACGTCGAAGTGCTCTGCCGGCGCAGCCGCTGCGCCATCACGCGCATCACGAGCTGCGCGAAATACGGCGTGTCGTGGACCAAGACCCAGAAGTGCCGCGCGGGGATCTCGATGACGGCACCGTCGGTGGCGGCGACGGCAGAGAGCGATCGCGGCTCATCCTCGATCAAGGCCATCTCCCCGAACAGCCCCGGCGCCGTGACCGTCTCAACGAGACGATCGGCGTCTCGCAACTCCACGGAGCCCTCGCGGACCACGAACAGGCTCTCGCCCGGATCACCCTGCTCGAAGATCGCCTCGCCGGCCTGGAGCGCCCGCGGCTCTCGGCCGTGCGCCAGCAACTCGTAGTACTGGTCGGTACTCGTCACCCCTGACATCGCTGCCCTCCGAAGTACGCTGGCTTTTCGGGGCGATCATATGCCGCACCCAGCGTGGGCGTGAAGGCGCAAAGGGCAAAAATGCGCTGACTTAAGACCCAACTCCCGTTAGTCTCAACGTCATGGACCGGGTGGTGGTGTCCCCGGCAAGGGTGTTCGGGGGCAACGATGACAACGAGCTGCTGGGCGCATACGTGCCCACGCTCGTCCTCGAGTGGCTGCGCGACCGGCCCGAGCAACGCCATCGGGTCCTCGACTGCACGCTCGTCTTCGCCGACATCTCGGGCTTCACCCGGATGACCGAGATGCTCGCCAAGCGGGGCAAGATCGGCACCGAGGAGATGGCCGACCTCATTAACGCCACCTTCGAGCCTCTGCTGGAGACCGCCTACGCCTACGGCGCCGGGCTGATCAAATTTGGCGGCGACGCCATCGTCCTGCTGTTCCAGGACGAGGGCCATGCCGTGCGCGGATGTCGCGCGGCCTATGAGATGCAGCAGGTGATGCGCGCCACCGGCAGCCGGCGCACCAGCCGCGGCCCGCTCCGTCTCCGCATGTCGGTGGGTATCCACAGCGGGGTCTGCGATTTCTTCCTGCTCGGCCACGACGACCACCGCGACCTCGTCCCCGCGGGGCCCGCGACCACCACTCTGGCCCTGATGGAGAAGGTGGCCGGGCCGGGGCAGATCGTGGTCAGCCACGGCACGGCGCAGGCGCTGGCGGCTGCCGGGCTCCGGCCTCCGTCCACCCCCCTCGCCGGCGGGTGGCTCCTGCGCCGGGCACCCGAGCTGCAGGGTTCCCGGAAACTGGTGCAACCGCTGGACTTCACCGAAACCGATCCGGGCCTGGCCCTGTGCCGGAACCTGCGCGAGCACGTGCTGGGACGCGGGCTGGGGAGCGAGCACCGGCACGCTGCCGTTGGCTTCCTCACGTTCACCGGTGTGGACCGGCTGCTGGCCGAGCAGGGGGCGGGCGCCACGCAGATCGCGCTCGACCACATCGTCACCACGCTCCAGTCCGCCGCCGCTGCCAACGAGGTGACCTACATCGCCGCCGACATCGGGTCTAACGGGGGCAAGGTGCTTCTCTGCGCCGGCGCGCCGCGGCGGGTCGGCCGCGACGAGGACCGGATGATCGCGACGCTCCGCACCACCCTCGACGCCGCCGGGGAGCTCCCGCTTGGCGCCGGCGCCACCTCCGGACGCGTCTTCTCCGGTGACTACGGGCCGTCCTATCGCCGCGCCTATTCGCTGATGGGCGACTGTGCCAACCTCGCCGCTCGCCTGGCCCAGCACGCGGCCCCGGGCCAGCTGCTCGTCACCCGCGAGCTCGTCTCAAACTCCAGCGGCAGCTTCGCCATGACCGAACAACCGCCCTTCGCGGCCAAGGGCAAGCGTGCGCCTGTCCACGCGGTGAGCATCGGCACGGCCACGGCGGCGGGCGACGGGTTCGACCGGGCGCCGTTCCGTGGGCGCGACGAGGAGCTCGCGACGCTGCTCAGCGCGGCGCGCGCGGCGGCGGACGGGCTCGGGCAGGTCGTGGAGGTGGTCGGTGAGGCCGGCATCGGCAAGTCGAGGCTGCTCACCGAGCTCGAGGCGGCCGCCGACGCCGAGGTGCTGCGGATGGACGGCGACGTCTACGCCGGAGCGCGGCCGTATGCCCCGTTCGAGCGCCTGCTGCGCGACCGGTGGGAGATCGCGGCCGAAGCTCCATCCGCGGAGCTCGCGGCGCGCTTGACACAGGCCGTCGCCGAGCGAGGCCCCCACCTGTTGCCGTGGCTTCCGCTCATCGCGGTCGTCGCCGGCGTCGAGGTTGCGAGCACGCCCCAGGTCGACGACATCGATCCCGCCCAGCGCAAACAGAAGCTTGAGGAGGTGACCAGTGAGCTCCTCGGCCTCCTCCTCCCGGGCGCGCGGATTCTCATCTTCAACGACGTGCACCTGATGGACGACGCCTCGCGCGACCTGATCGCTCGCCTTGCCGCGGACGCCGGCTCACGGTGGTGGCTGCTTGTCGTCAGCCGCACGCCGGATACCCCGAGCCCGTTGGGGGAGATCCCTGTCGACCGGATCGAGCTGGGCGCCCTCGGCGACGCGGTGGTCGCCGACATGCTGGCCCAGGCCACCGCCGAGTCGCCGCTGCCGCCTCACCGGCTCGCCGAGCTCGCTCAGCGCGCGGGCGGTAACCCACTGTTCGTCCGCGAGCTCGTCGCGCAACTGCAGCGGGGAGCCGATCCCGATGCGCTGCCCCGGTCGGTCGAGGGCGCGATCACAATGCGCATCGACCGGCTCTCCTCGGCCGATCGCCACACGCTGCGTTCGGCCGCGGTGCTGGGGATGGAGGTCGAGGTGCCGCTGCTGCGTGAGCTCCTCGCCGGCGACGGTGACTCCTGGGACGCGGACCCTCTGGCCCGGCTCTCGGAGTTCCTGGAGCCGATCGCTCCCGACCGGTACAGCTTCACGCACCAGCTCGTCCGCGCCGTCACCTATGAGGGACTTCCGTACCGCCGCCGGGCGGATCTGCACGGCCGGACCGCCGCGGCGATCGAGCGTATGGCCGGCGAGCAGGCAAACCGCCACGCCGAGCTCCTCGCGATGCATTGTTTCCACGGCGGCCGGTTTGCCGAGGCGTACGCGTACGCGCGCCTGGCCGCGCAAACCGCTCGGGCGCGCTACGCCAACGCCGATGCGGCCGAGTCCTACCGGCGTGCGCTGGCCTCCGCGGCCCGCCTCACGCACACTGACACGCTCGTGCTGGCCGAGGTCGAGGAGGCGCTCGCCGAGATCTACATGGAACGCGGTGAGATGGCACCTGCTGATGTGACGCTCAGACGCGCTCTGCGTCGCGTCCGCGACAGGCCCACCCAGCTCGCTCGGCTCCAACTCAAGGTGGCCGGCTTGCGTGAGACCGAAGCGCGCTTCCGGGCGGCGTTCCGGTGGGCCGATCAAGCCGACCGGGCGCTCGCCGATCTCGACGGACCCGAGGTCCGCGTCATCCGTGGTCAGCTCGCGACGCGTCGTGCTCGACTCAACTACCGCAGGGCGCGCTACGACGACGCCATGTCCTACGCCAATCTGGCGATCGCTCTCTCCGCGGCTGACGATCACCCCACGCTCGCCGAAGCCCTGGAGTACGCCGACCTGTGCGCGGTCGAGCTCGGGCTGCCGGCGGGCACGCGAGCCGAACAGGCGCTGGCGATCCACGAGGAGCTCGGCGACCTCGCCGCGCAGGCCCGGGTCCAGAACACGCTGGGGATGCTCGCCTACCACCGCGGCGATTGGCCGAAGGCGCTGGAGCACTACGCGGCGTCCGAGCAGGCCGACATCCGGTGCGGGAAGCTGTGGAATGCGGCGACGCCCGCGGCCAATCAGGCGGAGATCCTCGCCGATCAGGGCCGGCTGGAGGAGGCACAGCGGGCGCTCGAGAAGGCGATGCTGACCTGGCGCGGCGTCAACGCGGTGTCGATGATCGCCTTCGGCGAGTACCAGCTGGGCCGGATCGCGGCGCGCCTGGGCCACACCGGGGAGGCGATGCGGCGCTTCGACGCGTCACGGCGGCACTTCAGCGAGCTCGGCGAGCTCACCGAGGTCGTGGTCGTCGACGCCCTGAGAGCCGAGGCTCTGGCGCTGGCCGACGATCACGAGGCGGCACTGGCGTTGGCCGACGCCACGCTGGCCCGGGCGCAGGTGCTCGGAGGCGTCAGCGCGATGACGCCCCTGCTTCATCGGGTGCGCGGCGCCTCGCTGCAGGAGCTGGGCCGGCCGGCCGAAGCCGAGCGCGCTGTCCGCGACGCGCTCGACGCTGCGCGCAGCCGTCTCGCGCGCCATGAGATCGCGTTTGCGCTCGCGGCGCTGATCGACGGCGCGATGGCCGATGACGACGCGGAGGAGGACGAGTGGCAGGCCGAGCTCACCCGGCTGGCCGAGGATCTCGGGATAGATCCTCGGCCGCGATGGAGCCGACACGCCGCCCGGGCGTGACGTCAGGTCACATCAGAGGATGTGGATCAGCCGTGGGCCTTGGGATCGCTCGCTGTCGTCGTGAATGACTCGGTATAGGTCGACGGCGTGTTTTCGGACGCCGGCGTGTACGTCGCCCAGGTGTCGTCCTGCGCGTTGGCGAAGTTGATGCACGGGAACGTGCCCGCAGGCACGACGAGGTTGCCGCCTGATTCGCCGTTGTTGTTGTCGTTGTCGCCGTCCTGGTCATCGCAGAGCGGCAGGTTGCCGTAGAAGAGGCCGTCGGGCCCCTGGGTGGCCTGGCCACCGGTGTTCGTCTCAAACGCCGACGTCGCTCCGAAGCACACGTTGCCGAAGTTGCCGGGATCGAGCTGGTGCTCCTGGTCGGCTGCCGCCCCGGTCAGGACGAGGGTGACCGTCTTGGTTTCGCCGCCGGGGTTCGTCACGCTGTAGACGAGGGTGTCTCCGGCACCCACCTTCGCGCAGGGCAGCGTCTCGGTGTCGAAGAACGCCTGAACCGTCTCGGTTCCGGAGGACGGCGCGGTCGAGGCGATCGTCGTGCTGGTGGAGCCGTCGCTGCTTGTCGCGCTCGTGGTGCACTGTCCGCTGCCGGATTGGCACGTGTTCTGCGTACCGTCGAACACGTCCGCCGACCCACTGCTCGGCTTGGTGAAGAGGCCTCCTGAGTAGGCGGCGACGATCGTGTTGTCTCCGGCCGCGAGCGCCGAGGCCGGGACGGTGAGCGTGGCCACGCACGGCTGTAGGTGCAGCAGGCATGCGAGCTTGGGCTTGAGCGTCCCGAGCGCCGCGCCGTTCGTCGTGTCGGTGAATTTGATGTTGCCGATCGGCCCGACCAGCAACCCAGGGCGCACGCTGGCGGTGAGCGTCGTTGACCCCGACGGGGCGACCGCGCTGGGTGAGGCGACGAGCGTCGTGGTCGTCGCCACGCGGAAGTCCTTGGCCATACCCGGCGCCGCGGTCGCGCCGAGCCCGGCGAGCGCGACGGCAGTCACGGCCGCGGTGAGACCGAGCCGGCGAACGGCTCGGGTGGGGTGTCCTCGCATATTGAGCCCCCTCTCCCGGCGTTGCCGGGAAATCGTTTCGGCTGCCCGGTTGCGGACCGACCAGCCCGGTCCTCAGCCACCCGATCTGAAAACCGACCGGACGGCGTCCTGGCGCAACCTACCGGGTCTGCGGAGCTTTGTGGAGCTTTTCCTCGCGAACGCGGGCGCAGCCGGACTGAAATGTTCGTCGAGTGATCGGCTGAAGTCGTCAGGAACGGGAATCCATCGCACGACAAGGTCTTGTCTGCAATGCCGGCGACAAGCGGGCTTGGTCAGGGAGCCGCGGTTGCCACGTGCCAAGGGAGAAACGATGTCCAGTCCCGTTGAAGTGCCCGCCCCATCCGCGCAGCCCAGCCTGGCGGTGAGCCACCGCGACGGGGGCGATGGCGTCTGCGTGGTCACCCCGGCCGGCGAGATCGACCTCGCGTCGGCGCCGCTGTTGAAGTCCAGCCTGGTGGGCCTGCTGGATGAGGGTTACGCACGGTTCGTGCTCGACCTCTCAGCGGTCCGCTACCTGGACTCGACCGGACTCGGAGTCCTCATCGCGTTCTCGCGGCGCCTGACCGACGACGGGCACATCGTGCTCGCGCACGCCCCGGACCCCGTACTCGGCCTGCTCGAGCTCACCGGCCTCGATGCCCGCTTTGAAACCTTCGCGAACGTGGATGACGCGCTGGAGCGGGTGCGTGGCGGCCACCGGCCGGCCCAGCCGCCGCTGTGCCCGGACGCGGCGATCGTGCTCGGCCTGGCCGCCACCGCTCTCCCGTTCGCGGAGTCCTCGGTGGACGAGCTCCAGCGCTGGGTGCGCATTCTGAGCATCCACGGTGAGGCGGGGCGCGCCCTGCAGCGCGTGGGGCTCACCGACGCGGGCTTCGAGCTGCCCGTCGCCACAGGCGCCGCGGCCGTCGATGGCCCCCGGGCGCAGACGGATGCGGTGACGCGAGTGCGCGCGGTGGCGACGCTAATCGCAGCCGACCGTGAGGCGGCGAGCGTCAGCACCGTCGATCTGCTGCTGGCGGTGATGACGGTCTATGGCGACGCGTTCGACCACGAGCTGCACGTGCACGGCACGAGCTCGGTGGACCTGATCGAGTGCCTCGGGAGCAGTCCGGACCCCGCCCCCGTCGGCTGACCGCGGGCGGAGATCAGGCGCGGCGGCGGGCGGAGATCAGAGGGACGGCGGGCCGAGATCAGCGGGGCGGCGGCCCGAGGATGACCACAGTCCCCTCGGCGGCGCTCACGCGGGCGGCGTCGAGGACCTCGGCCGTGGCCACGGCGTCCCACGGAGAGACGGGCACGGGCCCGGTCCCGCGAACCGCCGCGGCGAACGTCGGGTAAAAGGTGTCCCACGCGCCCCGCTCGGACCTCAGCAGTTCAGACGTGCCGTCCCGAAAGACTCGTCCCCACCGTTCCTCGGGCTCGGCTCCCCAGTCCGAGTAGGTCGCCGGTGAGTGACCGGCGACGAGAAGGCCCTCCTGGCCCTCCATGCCGGGCACGGTGACGTAGCTCGCCGCGGTCCCGGTCACCCGGAAGCGCGGCCCCGGCGCGTTCTCGCGCCAGCTCCCCCAGAGATGCGAAAGCATGCCATTGGCGTGCGTGATTGCGATGAAGGCGTCGTCGTCAACGGCCGCTGGGTCCGGTCCAGTGTGCATCTCGGCGTAGACGGACGCGGCCGGACCGTAGAGGACCAGCGCTTGGTCGACGAGGTGGCTGCCGAAGTCCAACAGCGTTCCGCCACCCGACGCGGGCGGGCCGGGATCAGGAGCGAACCGTTCAAACCGCGACTCGAACCGCACCGCGTCCCCGAGCAGCCCATCAGCCAGAGCCTTGCGCACCGTCAGAAAGTCCGAGTCCCACCGGCGGTTCTGAAAGACGGTCAGGGGGACCTGCAACTGCTCGGAGAGCAGCACCGTCTCACGGGCGGATGCGGCATCGAGCGCGAATGGCTTGTCGCACACCACGGCGAGCCCGAGTCGCAGCGCCTGCTGAGTGAGCTCGATGTGGGTGTCGGCGGGCGTCGAGATCGTCACCGCCTCGGCGCCGGCCGCCCGGAGCTGCTCGAGCGAATCGAACGTCGCCGCGTCGCGAAACCGCTCCGTGAAGGCCTGCCGGCGCTCGGGGGAGTTGGTGACCACGCCGAGGAACTCGCATTGCGCCGCAGCGGCGAGAAAGGGAGCGTGGAAGTAGCGTCCCCCGAACCCGTAGCCGACCAAGCCGATGCGCACCGGTGTCACGTGAGCAACGTACTAGCCCTCGGCGCAAGCCGCGTCGCCGGCCAAGTACCGTGCGAGCATGCGAGCCCCGCTCTCGTCCCGCCACGCCGACGGCCCGACGACATGAGCGTCTACGTCGATCATGCCTTCGCCTACGGCGAGTGGGGGAGATGGAGCGGCGGCGGCCACCTCCAGGCCGACACGACCGAGGAGCTGCACGCGTTTGCGCAGCGGCTCGGGTTGCGGCGCCAGTGGTTTCAGTCCAAGCCGCGCCGCCCTGAGAATGACCACTACGACCTGACGCAGACGCTCCGAGCGCGCGCGCTCGAGCTGGGCGCGATCGCCGAGGACCGGCGCGCCGGCACGCGGCGGCGTCAGGCGATCCGCGTCGCACGGCACAAGCCAACGCGGCGAGCAGGTCACCAGACGATGCTGACTCCGTATTCGGAGAAAGGTTGATCGCGCGACACGATCGCAGCGTCCTCGGTGACGGCCTGAGCGACGAGCATGCGATCAAAGGGGTCCCGATGGTGCCAGGGCAGTGTCTCGACCGCCGCAGCGTGGTCGAGTGTCACCGGTAGAGGCTGAGCGCCGGCGTCGAGCAGGATCGACACAAGGTCGTCCGGCGCGTCCAACTTGCCCAATGAACGCTTGATGGCGAGCTCCCACACCACCACGGCGCTCAGCAGCACCTGATTTGTCTCATCGGTCAGATGACGGCCCACGTGCTCGGTTATCCGATCGTCGTCAGACAGCCACCACAGCGCGGCGTGGGTGTCCAGCAGCAGCTTCACTTCGCGCCGAAGGCATCAGCGATGTCATCGGGCAGTTCGTCGAAGTCGTCAGCGATGCGAACACGTCCCCGCCATGCCCCGCGCACCGACGCCAGCGCCGAGGCGCTGCGGACCGGAACCAGTCGAGCAGCAGGTATCCCGTTGCGGGCGATGACGATGTCCTCGCCCGCCTCGGCTCGCTCCACCAGCTGCGAGAGCTTCGTCTTCGCCTCGTGCATTCCGACCTGGGCCATGGCCATGAGACTACCGCAAGCTAGCTAGGTTAGCTAGTCCGTGCTAATGCCTCGCCACATGCGTGTCCCGGAGAGGCGGGTCCAAGATTGTGCCCGCACCCGGTATTAGCCGTCGGTGAGCCGACCAGCGCGCTCCACCGCGGCAGCGAGGGCCGCGAGGTCATCGGACGACGGGTCCGCTCGCTCCCATCCGACGAAAGCGACCTCCACTGCGTACGCGAGGTCGACCTCGATGTAGCGGCCATCGCCCGATAGATAGTGGAAGGCATGTTGGGCGTCGACGGCCAGGTGGATGTAACGGCGCGTCCGGTGATGTTTGTAGGCGTGCAGGCGACAGCCTGAGGCCAGTTCGACCTCGAACATCCACATGAACCAGCCGCACAGTTCGGTGCCGAGCAGCGTCTCGAGCGCGGTCCAATAAGGAGTGTCACCCTGCAACACGTCTCCGGATATGGCGGTCACTCGGGGCACGGGACAGGCTCGCACGACGGCCTGCAACAGAACAAGACGTATTCGTGCCGATTGTGCGCCAATTCGCGCACACCGAACTCGCGACCGCGCCGCCTCCCTCGCGGCGGCGGGGTCGCTCACTCGCTAGCGGCGGCGATGCCGCATTCGCGGTCAGCTCGGCGGTGAGCTCCAGAACCCGCTGCGCCACCACCCCGCCGGGAGCCGGCGGTGGTCCTCGATCCAGTGGGCCTGCTGCTCGGCGTTCCAGTCGCTCCAGTTGGTCTTGAGCATGCCGGAGTAGTCGTAGGCCTTCCGCCAGTCGCCCTGGGTCATCTGGGCCCACGCCATGGCGCTCAGGGCGCTTGCGGCGTAGCTGAACGGGATGCTGTTCTGGTGCTGCCAGACGTGGGCGGCCTCGTGGATGAGGTCGCTCTCGGGGATCGAGGTGCCGGGGATGTTGATGATGTTGCCGGTGGTGCGATAGCAGCCGGCGCCGGCGATGATCGTGGCGTTCTCGCGGATGCGGATGATCGCCGTCGACAGGGCGTTGCCGAAGACGCCGTCCAGCAGCGTCTTCTCGTCGGGGGTCAGGGCGCGCCCGATGCCAATCCGCGTGAGCTGGTTGAGCGGGTTGAGATAGGACTGCCACGCGCCGACGTACGGGGCGTGCTGGTCGAGGCGAGCGAGCCGGCGCTCCCGGCCGGCACCGTTGCCAAGCAGCTTGCCGACGGCCCGGTTGCCGGCCGTGCGCTGCAGCGCAAGGACGCGCTCAGGCGCGGTCAGGCCCGGGGCCAGTGCCGGCGCTGCCCGTGCCTCGGGCGCCGCTGGCTCCTCGGCGTGCTCGTGCCCGCTTTCCATCGCCCGCAGCCTACATCCGATCGCGCGCTCACCCCACGAGATAGACCTCGTAGATGACTCCCGCGGGCTGCCGGCCGCCGACGCCGACGAACACTCCCTTGTTGAGCCAGTCCAGGTGCGCCGCCGCCGTCTCGATCTGGGTCGCGGTGCGGAACGTGTACTCGTCAGCAGCGACGTCCTCGCCGCGGCCCAGGCGAGCCAGGACCTCGGGCGGCCCATGGCGCACGCTGCGCGACTGCACGTAGAGCAGGTCCCCGCCATCGGTCTGCAGCGTGTACCGGATGTCGCCCAGCGCGGTCCCGTCGTCCAGGAGGATCTGCCAGTCAGCACTCCCGCCGGGCAGCAGGGTGCCGCTGAGCTCGGGGCCGGAGAACGTCCCGCCGGTCAGCGGAGCGATCCGGCGGCGTCCCTGGGTGACCGCGCCGAGCTCGAGCGGCGGGGCCAGGGTCGCCTCCAGCCGGTAGACCTGGGTGAGGACGGGGGTGGGGAGCGCGGCGGTCATGCGGGCCTCCTGTGGTCGACTCCATGATGCGACGCATCGTGAACCGTGAGACCGACGCAGTCCATGACTTCTTGTGACTCAGTGCGAGGCGTGGCCAACTGAAGACGACCACGCCCCTCGGTCTCACGGACCCCGTCGAGCAGCACCGCGCCGACCGGGCGACCCGGCCACGCCCCTCGGCGCGACCGGGCCGCTGATCAGCGCGTCAGCCGCGCTGCGCCCTGTGGGCTCGGTGCCCCCATCCGTCGCCGTGGGCCGGCCACGGGAACGTGTAGGCGCGGTAGCTGTTGACACCGGTGGGGTACTCGGCGTTGAACAGGAGCGCGCCCGATCGCGTGAACTCCGAGAGGTAGGGCAGGGAGCCCCATCCGACGAGGAGGTTCCCGCCCGCGGTCGTCTTGGCGTTGCCCTGTGACGGTGCGGTCAGTCCCTCCGGCTGGTCGTAGGACTGCACCAGCGTGGCCGTCCGGTGACGCTCGTCGAGGATCACGCGGTCCGCGCGGCTGAGCCCGAACTCCGCCGTGGAATCGGTGCCGGTGTTGGCCACTCCGGCCGACTCGTTGTCAAAGAACGTGTACTCGCCGTGCCCGAGCGACTCGGGGTCGTGCTGCCAGGCGAAGATGTCGCCCGCGTCATTGAGCGACTGGCCCGGAGCGGCACGCAGGGTGAAGCTGGAGGCCTTGCCGCCGAGCTGCCAGATGATGGCTCCGGTGTGGCGGTTCACCTTGTAGGTGGTCCAGGTGTCACGTGAGTCGACGAGGAGGTTGCCGTCGGAATCGAGGTGGACGGCGTTGATGTGAAACCAGTCCCACGGTGTGCTCGGGGAGGCGGGCAGTGGCTGTTCGCTCTGGCCGTAGGGCACGTGGTCAGCGCTGTTCCACTGGAACAGAACCCTGCCGGTGCGGATGTCGATCTCCTGGACGACGCCGTCGATGACCGTCTGGTTCGCCGGGCCGCCGATCGAGGTGAGGTCCGCCGTCGCGGTGGTGTAGGCGAGGATCAGCGCCGTGTTGATGGGGCATGCGAGATCGATCCTTTTTCGGTAGGTGGACGAGCGTCTCTGGACGCCCTTCACAAGCGCGCCCGGGGAGCGGCTGGCACACCGTATCGGAAGCTATATAAAGTCGATCGGCTTAATGTGAATTAGAGCGCTTGATCACCTGCCGATGTCCGCGGACTGCCTGCCTGGACGCCGCGAAGGTGTGGGCCTTTCCACACCCCCGGCCACTGTCGCCAAGGCCAGCGCGCGCTGATCATTGAGCAATGTCGAGTCTTGCGGTGGTCCTCGAGGCGCTCGATGCGCATGCCGAGCGGCTGCGCGGCTTCTCACCGGTCATCGACCAGGTGCGGGGCCGGTTGAGCGGGGGCGCGGGGGCGGCCACGTCGACGCCCGCGTCTGGGGCGCTCGAGGATCTGAGCGGTCATCTCGACGCGCGGCTGGCCGAGTACGGCCGGGCCGCCGATGCGCTGCATCGCACGGTGGTCGCCTCGCGGGCGCGCTACGCGGCCACTGACAAGGGGATCGAGAAGTCGGCGACGTGAGCGATACCCCGGCGATCCCGACGCTCCAGTCCTATCCGGTGTTGGGCGATCCGGAGGGAATCTCGGTGCAGAGCGGTCACTACCTCAGCGGCTCGCAGGTGCTGGCCGCGCATGGGGCGGACATCAGTGGCACCGCCGCGTCGCTGTCGGGGAGCTGGCGCGGGGTGGCGGCGAGCAGCTACCAGTCGTTCTCACGTGACGTCTCGGGCACGTTCCTGGAAACGGCGGCGACGCTCGAGGGCGTCGCGACTCGGCTCGCCCGGTACGCGAGTGAGCTCGCCGGGCTCCAGAGCCAGGCCCGCCAGGCGGCCGAGGAGAGCCGGCACTGGCATGACCAGATCACGCTGTGGACGCAGCGACTCAATGACGCCAAGGCGGCAGTGACGAGGGCCCAGGGTCAGCTCGACGGGGCCGAGCGTGCCGCGTCGGCGGCCGTCGCCGCCGGCCACCCGGGCGTCACCGGCATCGCCGTCGCCAGTGCGCAGACCGCGCTGACCACCGCCCAGCACGACGTGACCGTCGCCCGCCATCAGGTCACGCAGGCCCATCAGGAGTTCGCCCAGGCGCAACGTCGGGGCCAGCTGATCCAGACCGACGCACATCAGCTCGGCGCGGATGTCTCGGTCGCGCTCATCGGGATCACGATCACGGCTCCTCCGATCGCGCTCCCGCCCGGCGGCGGGCCGACCGATCCCGAGCCTCCGCTCACCATCCCACCGATCACCGGCACGCCGCCCTATCCGGAGCTGTCACCGAGACCGCCGGTCCCGCTCCCGGCCAAGAAGGGCAAGGGCGGCAAGAACGGGAAGGGCGGCAATGGACAACCGGAGCGCGAGGGCGGTTCCCGGGGACGGCCGCACCCCCCGAGCGGCACCGGCAAGTCCGGCTGGAACAAGCACTCCAAGGCACGACCCGGGAACGCCGGCAAGCGGCCGCCGTTCCGGGTGCGTCCCAAGAACCACCGCGGGCCGTGGCCGGTGAAGTTGACGGCCCAGCGGTCCTGTGACATGACTAGGTCCGTGAACGACGCGACGACACCCTTCCAACTCGCCGTCAACGCCCATGCCGCCGGCGATCTCGAGCAGGCCGAAGCTCTGTACCGCCGCGCCGGCGAGGAGGGCGACCCCGACGGGTGGTTCCAGCTCGGCTCGCTGCTGTCAGACCTCGGGCGCGACGACGAGGCGTTTGAGGCCTACCAGCGGGCCGCCGACGGCGGGGTCGCGGAGGGGCGGCTCAACGCCGCCAACATGCTGGCCGACCACTACGACCGCCCCGAGGAGGCACTCGAGGTCTACCGGCAGGCGATCGATGCCGGCGACCCGCGGGCGATGACCGAGCTCGGCGTGGTCCTGGAGCGCCTCGGCCGCAACGACGAGGCGGAGGCGCAGTTCCGGCAGGCGATCGCCGACGGCGACCTGCGCGCGCATCTGCGCCTGGGCAATCTCCTCGAGCACGCCGACGACCTGGAACAGGCGGAGGCCGAGTACCGGCGGGCGGTGGACGCGAGCATCTCGGGATCGTGGTCCGATCTCGCAGTCCTGAGGGAGGAGGCGGGCGCGCACGACGAGGCCGAGGCTCTGCTGCGCGCCGGGGTCGCCGCCGACGACCCATGGTCATACGCCAACCTGGGGCGGCTGCTCTGCGACCAGGGTCAACATGAGCAGGCTGAGACCGTGTTCAAAGAGGCGCTGGAGCGCGGCCACACGGTCAGCCTGCTCAACTACGGGAACTGCCTCTCGGAATGGGAGGGCCGCGAGGCGGAAGCCGAGGCGGTGTACCGGCAGGCCATCGCCAGCGGCGACGAGGAGGGCCATCTCAACCTCGGCACGCTCCTGCGCGACCTGGGCCGCCCCGACGAGGCCGAGGCGGAGTACCGCACGGCGATCGAGCTGGGCGATGACATGGCCCACGTCGCCTACGGGGAGTTCCTGCTGAACGCCGGGCGGCGCGACGAGGCGCTCGAGCAGCTCAGCCGCGCGGCGGCGAGCGGCTACGAGGAGGACGTCACGGAGATCCTCGCCGACGCCGACGCCCTCGCCGACGCCGACGCCGACGCCGACGCCGACGCTGACCACAACGGCGCCGGCCCGGGCTCCTAGGCGTCCCCGCAGTCACCTGCCCCGCGTTGCCTCAGCCCGGGCGATGTGGGACGATCGGCTCCGGCGATGCCGGAGCGGGCAACAGCGGGGCCGGGTGACGCGCATGCCACCCCCGAGCGGGTGCGGAGTCCCGCCGCGACCGAAGCCACCCTCGCCGGGCGTGTACTGGAGCTCCAGCAGTCGCATGGCAACGCCGCTGTCGCGCGGATGATCGACGCGAGCCGTGGCGGTGCCGTTCTGGCGCGCGAGCCGACCGACGCCGGTGTCCCACCGGTCGCGGGCGTGCCGATCGCCGAGCCGCGGCCCGGGGACGCCGCTGACATGGACCGCGCGATCGGCGAGTACCTGTGGATCAACGATTTCTCCAACGCCGCACGGATCCTCAACGGCTTCAACCAAGCCGACATCGACTCGCGGATCAAGGGCTACACGGCCCAGCAGCGCAACGGGTTCTACGACGCCGCTGACGTCAACGGGGACGCCGCCGTGCGGATTCGGGCGCCCATCGAGCTCGTTCGAGCGATCGACGAGCGGGACTGGGCGGCCGCCGCTCGTGTTCTCAACACCTATCCGGAGATCGCGACGCGCGTCTCCGGTCAGCTGCGGGGGATGGGATGGTGGGAGGAGGTGCACCTGCTGGCGGCGGCCGATGCGGCCCACCTGGCGGTGGCGGGACAGATGCGCCCGGTCGTCGCCGAACGTTCGGGCGATATCGCCGCCGGTCTGGGCGCGCAGACGGGCATCAACAACTGGTCAGGCGCCGCCGAGATGCTCAACGCGCTGACCGATGCCGACTCGGCCGCTGTGATCAAACGGCTCAACGCGTCCCAGCTTTTTGACGTCAACGCGGCTGCCACCACCGAGGGCCTGACCCACGTCACGACCGAGCTCGCCGCCGAACCGCAGGCGGGACTGATCAAGGTGGAGGGGTGGGATCGCCAGCTCCGGGACGCCCTCAAGCGCGAGGACTGGGTTGTAGCGGTGGGCACCCTGCTGAGCTACGCCGACGACGGCGCCCGTAAGGCCCGCCTGCAGTGGATGAGCCTCGCGCAGGCCACGGCAATCGCCGACCTGTTGCGCCCCGGTGGCAGCCCGCTCTACAAGCTGGTGGAGGCGCGACGGATCGAGAAGCTCGAGCAGGAGTACGCCGCCGCGGTCACCAACAAGGTCTGGGGTTATGCGGTCCTGCTGCTCAACGCCTACAACGACAAGGACCTCCTGCCCAGGGCGAACTGGCTGCTCGCGATCGGAGGTCCGGCCGGAGTGGCGGCAGCCCAGTTTCAGGCGCGCATGCTGTTCAGAGACGACAACCACCGGGTCCGGCGGATCCTGGCCTACGTCCTGGTGCAGGGGAATACCGGCGCGGCGGCGCGGCCGGCCAACGCTTCCGCGTACGCGGTCGGAGCCGCCGCGGGTCCGTCCGTCGCGGTGCCCGACGGAGCGGTCTCGGTCTACGAGCACGTCGCATCATCGAGCGGGGGCAACACTGACTTCGCCTTCGACTACCGGGGCGCCCACGCCGAGGACACTGGCTGGTTGCAATTCGTGGGCGAGGAGATCGAACGCTTTGACGCCGCCACCGGCGGCAGCAGCGTCGGCTACTTCGTGCCGGACAACCAGCTTCACGGAACCGGCCAGCCCAACGAGCCGATCGACTGGAACACCCCGGGCGATCGGCACTGGTATCTCGATGCGCTCTCTGACCAGATGCCGTTCTACGAGTCTCCGGTCAGTGCGACGCCTCCGTCAGGGTTCATGGGGGCCGGGACGCGCGGCGCAGACACGACTGTGCCGAGTCCCGCGGCCAATCCGGCGGGCGGACAGACGATGATGGTCGACGGGCCCAGTTCGCCGGTGCGTTACGTCCATGATGCGTTTGCCCCGATCCACTCGGGCGGGTTCCTGGGGATCGGCGGTAGCACCACCCAGGTCAAGCGGGTCGAGCACCGCGTGCGCTTCCACGAGTACCTGGTCCGCGCCAACCAGGTGCTTTACGAGAACACCATGCTGGTGACCTACACCTACACCTCCGACCCTGGTGCCAGCGGGACCGCGCCGGCGCCGACGAACAAGTCGGGCACCGGGGCGGTCGCCTCGGCGATCCGCGACGAGCACTTCCGCGCCCTTCTGCGCCGGTTCCCCGCGTGGGGCTTCTATCCACACTGATGCGCGGATCGGTCACCTACGAGGGCCGCGGTCAGGCGCGCTGCGAGGTTCGGCTGTGTGACCTCGACGCGGGCGAGGTCGTCGCCGTCGCCACGACGGATGCCGCCGGCCGGTTCGAGCTTGCTGGCCCGCGACCAGCGCACGCGCTGGCGCTGGCCCGATGTGTCGACGAGGCGATCGGAGTGGCCGGTGCCGAGCCCGGCGGTCCCGCCCCCGGCGGTGCCGAACCCGCCGGGGCCGACGATGTCCGGCTCGAGGTCGAGTCCGGCGGGACCGTCTTCCCGGTCACCGTGGAGCTGACCGCCCGCGAGGAGCTCCCGGTGAGCCTGGACCTCTCACTCGACGCGGTTGAGCTCGCCGAGGCCCCCGCTCTGTGGCTGTCCGCGCTCAAGGTGCCCTTTGAGGGCGTGACGAGGGCGGGCTTTGCCTCGCGGTCGCTCGCGGATCGTCAGACCGTGCTCGGGGTCCAGGCGGGGCGCTGGCGCATCGGGGCGCAACGCGTGGTGGTCACGACTGCTCAGCCCCAGGGCGCCGAGCCGGAGTCGAGCTGGTTCACGGAGGCGGCGACGATCGACGGCCGGCGAGTCGCGGCGGTGGATCTGGCGGTGGAACTGCAGATCGACGGGCCGCTGCACGTGGTCCTTCACGTGGCGCCCGCTCCATAGAATCGCTCCCGATGACGCGCGTGGCGATCATCGGCGGGGGCATCGGCGGGGCCACGGCCGGGTGCGCCCTGGCCCAGGCGGGGCTGGAGGTGTCCGTCTACGAGGCGGCGCCGGAGCTCAAGGAGATCGGGGCCGGCGTCGCGCTGCATCCCAACGCGATGCGGGTGCTGAGGATGATCGGGGTGGAGGACGCGGTGCGCAGGGTCGCGGGCCGCTCCGAGTACGCCGTGACCTGCGACGGCAGGACCGGCCGCACCATCTCAAAGATCAGCCGGGCCCAGCAGGCCGCCACCTACGGTCTCGCCGGCGCGACGGTCCACCGGGCAGACCTGCTCGACGTGATCGCGGCCGCGCTGCCGGCCAACAGCGTCACCCTCGGCAAGCGCTGCGCCACGGTCGAGTCCCACACGGACGTCGCCGTCGCCCGCTTCGAGGACGGCTCACAGATCGAGGCCGACGTCGTCATCGGCGCCGACGGCATCCACTCGCGCGTGCGCAAGGCCCTGTTCGGGCCGGACGACCCAAGGTTCACCGGGAAGATCTGTTACCGCAGCGTCATTCCAATCAGCGCGATCGCCGGCGCGAAACCGAGCACTGACAACGCGCAATGGCTGGGCCCGCACGGCACCATCGTCCTGTACCCGCTCCGCGGCAACCAGCTCATCAACGTCGTCGCCCACTACGACGACGCGGACTACCGCCACGAGTCCTGGATCAACGAGTGCGACCGCCAGGAGGTGCTCGATCGCTACGCAGGCTGGCACGAGTCACTCCTGCGCGTCTTCGCCGCCGGGGACACCTGGTACAAGTGGGCGCTGTATGACCGTGACCCGATCCCGCGCTGGACTGAGGGCCGGATCACCATCCTCGGCGACGCGGCGCACCCCATGCTCCCCTACCTGGGCCAGGGGGCCTGCCAGGCGATCGAGGACGGCGCGGTTCTCGCGACGGCCCTCAGCGCGGAGCCGGACAACCCGACAAGGGCGCTCGAGCGCTATGAGCGCACGCGCCGCCCCCGGGCCAGCCGGGTCGTGCTCGCCGCGCGCGAGCGGGGCGTGAGCAACCACCTCAGCTCGCCGTCGGCAAAGCTCAAGCGCGACATCACGATCGCTCTGCGCAAGCGATTCGCGAGGGACACCGAGGGGCGCGGCGCCGGCTGGATCCCCGAGTACGACGCGACCTCGCCCGACGTTCTGGCCTCCTGACGCGGTCGGTCAGCGACGACGAGGAGCCGGCAAGCCGATGCTGACGCCTGCGGTGGCCGGACATTGGAAAGCCGATGTAGATCACCCGGATGGTCGACGGGCTCGATGCCCGGCCGGGCTCGGGCGCCGGTAGGATCGCCCGCACGACGACGACGGAGAGGGTGATCACAGTGGGCGAAGTGGCGGGCCGGCGGATGACGGCCGAGATCGACGGGGACTTCGTGGTGTTCCTCATCGGCGCGCGGCTGAGCAAGCTGCACGCGTTGCAGAGCTTCATGGACCTGGGCGGCCGGCGCGGGATGAAGCACATGCTCGACTACCTGGTGGCACATCCGGACAAGGGGCTGCTGGCGTATGAGATGGGGATCCCCACGATCGTGCAGTACTGGCGGTCCTTCGAGCACCTGGAGGCGTTCGCCAAGGACAAGGACGACCCGCACCTGGAGGTGTGGCGTCAGTACTGGCGGCGCGTGGGTCGCACGGCGCGGACAGGGATCTGGCACGAGACGTTCCTGGTCAAGGCCGGCCAGTACGAGGCGGTCTACGGGAACATGCCGCCGCGCGGGCTCGGGAAGGCCGGGCGCCTGGTCCCGGTCTCGGAGTCCTCGAGCGCGCGCGCGAGGCTTGGGGCCTTGAACGTCTGACCCCAGGAGGCTCGCAAGTCATTACGGCGCACGTGGGCGGGTACCTGGTTTTAGATCAACGACCTCACCGAGGAGCCCGCATGTCTGAGTCAGATACCTACAGGATCATCGAGATCGCCGGCACGTCGTCCGACGGCGTGACGCAAGCCATGAACTCCGGTGTGGCTCGGGCGGCGAAGACGCTGCGCGGGTTGGACTGGGTCGAGGTGCGCAGCATTCGCGGGCACGTCGAGGGCGACAAGATCGCCCACTTCCAGGTCGAGATGCGCGTCGGCTTCAAGCTCGAGGGCCAGTAGCCACGGCCGGGGGCGCAGGGTCGTCGTTACGAGCTCGCGGTGAGGACGTTGGCCTCTTGCGGGAACTCGAGCGCGCCGTCGATCTCGTAGGGCTGGAGGGCCTCGACGACGGCGCCGGTGATCTTCTCCGTCATACCGCGCCGCGCGAGCTGCTCGGACAGCAGGCTGGCGAGCGGCGTCGCGGTCAGCTGAACGTGCACCCACTCCGAGGCGGAGGCGAAATGGACGACCTTCGTCTCGGTGGTGATCGTGATGTCACGGAACCCTGCGTCGCTGGCGAGCTTGTGCACGAGCGTCGAGTAGGCCAGCACGTGCTCGGCGCGCTTGGTCTGCGACGCGCCCGTCCCGAGGTGATGATCGAGCGCCTGGGCGAGCGCGAGGGTGCCGGGGTTGTGCTCGATCGGGCCGTAGACGCTCAGGCCGAGCCGGCCACCCTTGACCAGAACGCGGTGCATCTGGGCCAGCGCCTTGGCGCGATCGGGGAAGAACTGCAGGCCAAGCTGGCAGAGGACCACGTCGAAGCTCGCGTCGTCAAAGGGCAGGGCCCCGGCGCTTCCCTGAACGAAGTCGACCTCCGAGCCCTGTGATCGCGCCACCGCCAGCATCGCCGGATTGATGTCCAGCCCCGCGACGTGGCCGGCCGCCCCCACGCGATCCGCCGCCGCACGGGCGACGACGCCGGTGCCGCAGGCGACGTCGAGCACGCGATCGCCGGCTCGCACGTCCACCCTCTCGACCAGATCAGAGGCCCACAGCCCGGTGACCGCGCTCGCCAGGTGGCGCTCATAGAGCTCGGCCGCGCCGCCCTCGAGCTGCCACTGCTCAGCCTTGGACATGCCAGTCAGTGATACGGCGAGCGATCCACATCGACGGGCACAGCCTACTGTCAGGGTCCCCTGCTCGCGGGCGGCGCGCCCGTGTCAGCGCACGGCCGGTGCGTTGAACTCGTCCGCGATGCCCGGGTAGATCAGGTTCTGGTCATCGTGCAGGCTGGCCTTGACGCCGCGGCTGAGCTCGTCGACCACCGCTTCGGGCCGATCCTCCTCCAGAGCATCGAGCGCGGAGGCCGCGACCTGCTCAGGAGCGATCTTCTCGACGGGCAGCCCGGCGGTGAGATCGGTGTCGACGAACCCGACGTGCACGCCGACGACCTGGGTGCCCGTCCGGGCCAGCTCGACGCGAGCCGCGTTCGTGTAGCTCCACGCCGCCGCCTTGGAGGCCGAGTAGGTGGTGAGGCGGGGCATGGCGACCCAGGAGACCACCGAGAGCACGTTGACGAACGCGCCACCGCCGTTGGCCGCCAGCACGGGTGCGAAGGCCTGGGTCATCGAGACGAGACCCAGGTAGTTGACCTCCAGCTCCGCGCGGGCGCGGTCGAGGTCTGAGCTCAGCGGGGTGGACCCGCCGCCGATGCCGGCGTTGTTGACGACGATCTGGACGTCGCCCAGTCGTTGCGCGGCAGCGGCGACCTGCGCCGGGTCAGTGACGTCGAGCGCGACGGGCACCAGCCGCTCGTCGCTCACCGACTCCACGTCGCGCACGCCGGCATACACCTTCGCCGCACCTCGGGCGATGAGCTCGTCGGCGATGGCCCTTCCGATTCCCCGGTTCGCCCCAGTGACGAGAGCTGTGGATCCTTCGATCTTCATGGCTGCCCTTTCAGTCGAAATTTGGATGATGAGCATCATCCAAATAGATGATAGCTAACATCTAAGGCATGCCACGTCATTCCCAGGAAGAGAAGGCCCGGAGCCACGAGCGCATCGTCGACATCGCCGCCGCGCGCATCCGCGAAGCGGGCACCACGACGCCCAGCGTCGCCGAGATCATGCAGGCGGCGGGGCTCACCCACGGCGGCTTCTACAAGCACTTCGACTCACGCGACGACCTCGTCGCCGAGGCGGTCGAGCGCGCGTTTGCCGAGAGCCGGCAGGCGACCGCCGAGGTGATCGAAGGCGCCGAGGACCCGCTGGCTGCGTTCGTGGACTGGTACGTCTCGTCGGAGCACCGAGACGACCCAGCCTCGGGCTGCAGCGTCGTCGCGCTCGGCGGCGAGGTCGCCCGCGCCGACGCTCGGATCCGCACGGCGTACACCGACCAGGTGGAGAGCTACCTCGCCCAGCTCGAGGAGCTGCTCGGCGGAGCCCACGCCGACATGCCCGTCGACCCCGAGACCCGCCGCCGGGCGACGGTCATGCTCTCCACTCTCGTCGGCGCCGTCCTCGTCGCCCGGGCCGTGGACGACCCCGCCCTCTCGGACGAGATCATCGGCGACGTCCGCGCCGCGCTGACGTCTGGCTAGACCTCGGCGGCGAGCATCTGGAGGTTCTGGCGCAGCCAGCGGTGCGCCGGGTCGTCGTCGTAGTCCTCGCACCACCACAGGGCCTCGACGATCGCCTCCGACGCGCCGGGCGGGGCATGATCCGCAGGTCCAGTGGTCCGGCGAGCTTCTCGGCCAGGCGCGACTGCATGAGCGCGGCTAAGGCAGCGGCCGGCGGGTCGACTCGGCGATGTCGATGAGCTCGATGCCCGCACGATTGAACGCAAAGCGGAGCCTCAATGACCGGTCGTGCTCAACGGTCCGAATGTCCAGGCGTCGGCGAGCCCTCTGGCCGAGAATCGGCGACGTGCTGATCGCACCGGGGGGAGAGCGAGACCTTGCGTCGCGCCTGACAAGCTGTCTGGCGTGCCGCCCACGGACGCCGAGCTGCTGGAGGGGAGGGCCGGCGATGACCCGGTCCTTGACCTCGCGCTGGCGACGGCGCTGCTCCAGGAGGTCGCGTCCGGGCGGCGCGGTCCGGTGATCCGGGTGTACCGGCCGGCGCCGACGGTGGCCTTCGGCCGGCGCGACAGTTTCCTCGAAGGGTTCGAGCGCGCGGTGGAGGCGGCCGCGACCGCCGGCTTCACGCCCGCGATCCGCTCGGCGGGGGGACGGGCTGCCGCCTACCACGACGAGTGTCTGGTCATCGACGAGATCGTGCCGGCCCACGACGCGATGGCCGAGGTCGATGCCCGCTTTGCCGCGGAGGCCGAGAGCCAGGCGCAGGCCCTGCGCGACCTGGGGATCGATGCGCGGGTCGGCGAGGTCCCGGGCGAGTACTGCCCGGGACGGTTCAGCGTCAATGCCCGCGGTGAGACCAAGCTGATCGGCGCCGCGCAGCGGATCATCAGCGGCGCGTGGCTGTTCTCGACCGTCGTGGTGGTGGGAGCGAGGGCGCCGGTGCGCGCCGTACTGGAGCAGGTGTACGCGGCGCTCGGGCTCGACTGGGATCCGGCCAGCGTCGGGTCGATCGCCGACGAGTTGCGCGGCGCCACCGTCGAGGATGTGAAGGCGGCGCTGCTCGCACCGATTGCGCGCCGCTACCGGCTCGAGCACTCAGTGCTCACCGAGTCAGAACGCACCGTGGCGCGGGACCTCCTCGGTCGCCACCGGGCCGTCCCGGGGACTAGGCCTGGCGGCTGACCGCGCGGGCCTCGGCGAGCGTGGCCTGCCCCGGGGTCCCGCCGCCGGCGCGCATCGACAGCGTGCCGCAGGCGCAGGCGAAGGCCAGTGCCGACTCGAGCGGCCGGCCATCCTGGAGCGCGCACAGCAGGCCGGCGTCAAACGCATCCCCGGCGCCGACCGCATCCACCGGATCCACCAGTCGCTGGGGCGGCACAGCCCGGACGAGCTCGCCGCCGCCGGCCGGCGCCGCCACCGCCCCCTCGGCGCCGAGCTTGACCGCCACCAGCGGCCCGAGCTCGGCCAGCCGCTGCGCCGCGACCGAGGCGTCATCCACGCCCGCCAGCCGGCAGGCCTCCACCGCGTTGGGGAGCAGCACGTCGACCAGCGGCAGCAGCTCCCGCAGGCCGCCGTCCCACTCCTCGGCCGGGTCCCAGTTGGGGTCCACGGACGTCGTGGCCCCGCCCGCCCGCGCGGTCCCGAGCACGTCCCCAAGCCCCGGCGCCAGAGACTTCTGCAGGAAGAAGGAGGCCACGTGGACATGCCGCGCGCGCCCCAGCAGCCCGGCGTCCACGCGGTCGGCGGTCATCGCCCCGATCGCGCCGGGGAAGGTGAGGATGGCGCGGTCATCGGGGCGGGACAGCACCACCGTCAGCCCGGTGCGCACGTCGGGATCGACGATCACGCCGCTCACGTCGACGCCGCGCTCGGACACCGCGCGCAGCATGAACTCGCCGAACTGGTCGGGGCCGACGAGCCCGATCAGGGCCGTCCGCAGGCCCAGCCGCGCGGCCCCGCAGGCCATGATCGCTCCCGAGCCGCCGATCGTCAGCTCCGCATCCTCGACCAGCGTCTCCGCCTGCGCAAAGGCCACCTCCATTGCGGCGTCGGAAAGTACGAGGTCCGGGTTGACGTCGCCGAGGACCAGGAGATCGAGGTCACTCACCGGATGGCCAGCCCGGTCCCGGCGTCGAAGAGGTGGACCTCCTCGGGCTCGACGCCGAGCTGGATGACACTGCCCTCGGCAGGGCGGTCGCGCGGGGGCAGGCAGGCCACCGCCTCGGCGCGATGACCGTCGGCGGCCACCATCGCGGCGTCGCCCTCGTCGTGGGTCACGTCGACGAGTTCGGCGCCGACGAAACCGTGGACGATCACCTCGTCGCCGAGCGGCTCGACCACCGCGACCTCGAAGCCGAGCGACGGCATCCCGTTCCGGGCTGGCTGCAGCGACTCCGGGCGGACGCCGACGAACACGTCGCGATCGTCCACGCCCGGGGCGGGCACGACGAGATCGCCGGCGGTGGCCGACCCGCCGCGCACCCGGCCGCGCAGGAGGTTCATCGGTGGGCTGCCGATGAAGCCGGCCACGAACACGTTGTCAGGACGGTCATAGACATCCTGGGGTGCGCCGAGCTGCTGGAGCTTGCCGTCTGACATCACGGCGATACGGTCGCCGAGCGTCATCGCCTCGACCTGATCATGGGTGACGTAGACGGTGGTGACGCCCAGGCGTCCGTGCAGCCGCTTCAGCGCCGCCCGCATCTGGACGCGCAGCTTGGCATCGAGGTTGGAGAGCGGCTCGTCGAGCAGGAACACCTCGGGCTCACGCACCAGCGCGCGTCCCATGGCCACACGCTGGCGCTGGCCGCCCGAGAGCTGCCCGGGCCGTCGTTTCATGAGCTCGTCCAGACCGAGCATCTCGGCCACCTCGGACACGCGGCGCGTGACCTCGGCCCGCGGCACCCGGCGCTGGCGCAGCGGATACGCCAGGTTGCGCGCCACGGTCATGTGCGGGTACAGCGCATAGTTCTGGAAGACCATCGCGATGTCGCGGTCGCGCGCGGAGACCTCGTTGACGATGCGGTCCCCGATCTGGATCGTCCCCGCCGTCGGCGTCTCAAGGCCCGCGATCATGCGCAGCGCGGTCGTCTTGCCACACCCCGACGATCCCACCAGGATCATGAACTCCCCGTCGGCGATCTCCAGCGACAGGTCGTCCACCGCCACCGCCCCGCCGGCGAAGCGCTTGGTCACAGCCTCGAGCGTCACGCCCGGCATGAACCCTCCTTGGAGAGCCCGGCGGTCATTTGATCCCCGTGAACGCGACGGACCGGATGAACCACCGCTGGGCGAGCAGGAACACCGCCAGCATCGGGATCTGGCTCATCACCGTGCCCGCCATGAGCAGGTTCCACTGGGTGAAGTGAGAGCCCTGCAGCTGGGAGAGCCCGAGCTGCAGCGTGGCGTGGGCCTGGGAGTCGATGATGATCAGCGGCCACAGGAAGTCGTTCCAGGACCACATGAACTGGATGATCCCCAGCGTGGCCAGCGCCGGCAGGGAGAGCGGCAGGACGATCTTGAACAGGATCCCCAGGCGCGAGGTGCCGTCGATGCGCGCCGCTTCCTCGAGCTCGATCGGGAGCGTGCGGAAGAACTGGCGCAGCATGAAGATGCCGAACGCGCTGCACAGGTTGGGCAGGATCAGCCCGCCGATGGTGTCCACCATCCCCAGCTTCTTGACGATGAGGAAGGTCGGGATGAGGATCACCTGGAACGGGACCATGAGTGTCGCCAGCAGCACCACGAACAGCACCTCGCGCCCGAAGAAGCGGATGCGCGCGAACGCATAGGCGGCGAGGCTGCAGAAGAGCAGGTTGCCCGCCACCGTCGCCGCCGAGTAGAGGAAGCTGTTGACGAAGAAGTGGAAGAACGGCACCGCGTTCCACGCCGCCGAATAGTTGCTGAGGTGCACCGAGGACGGGATCAGCTGCGGCGGGAAGCTCGTGGCCTGCTGGCGGGTCTCCAGGGACACGATGACCATCCACAGGAGCGGCACGAGCATGATCGCCGCCACCGGGAACAGGAAGAGATGCCAGCCGCTGAAGGGCAGCCGCCCACGCCGGCGCGACGCCCCGGTGTCGGGCAGACGCGGGAAGCGCTCGGGGACGGCGGTGATCGGCTGGACGCTCATCCCTGACCCTACGAGCTGTAGTAGACCCGACGTCGCCCGACCCAGAGCTGGAGCAGCGTGACGATGAGGATGGCCACGAACAGGACGTAGGCGATGGCGGCGCCGTAGCCGCCGTTGAAGAACTGGAAGGCCTGCTGGTAGAGGTAGTAGACGATCACCGTGGTCGAGCCCAGCGGGCCGCCGCGCGTGGTGACGTAGATCTCGTCAAAGAGCTGGAGTGCGTTGATCGTCGACCACACGATGATGAACAGGGTGGCCGGTCCCAGCAGCGGCAACACGATGCTGCGAAACGTCGACCATTTGCTGGCGCCGTCCATCTCGGAGGCCTCGAGCAGGTCCTGGGGGATGCCCTGCAGCGCGGCCAGGTAGATGATCACGTCGAACCCCAGCCAGCTCCACACGGTCATGGCGACGATGCAGTACAGCGCCTGGTTGGGGTCTTGGAGGAATTGCTGCGGTCCGATGCCCACCAGGTGCAGCAGGTAGTTGACCAGCCCGAACGTCGGGTCCAGCAGCCACAGGAAGATGATTCCGGTGGCCACCGTCGAGGTGACGAGCGGCACGAACACCGCCAGCCGGTAGAAGCGGATGCCGCGGATGTTGCGGTTGAGGGCGACCGCCAGGCCCAGCGCGCCGGCCACCGACACCGGGACGAAGATCACCGTGTAGACGACCGTGTGGCCGATCGCCGAGCGAAACGCCGGGTCCTTGGTCAGCGCGCGGTAGTTGGCCAGGCCGACGTAGTGCGCGGGGGCGATGAGGTTGTTCGCCTGGAGCGAGAGCAGCAGCGACCAGCCGATGGGGATGATGGCGAAGACGGCGATGAGGACGACGGCCGGCGCCACGAACGCCCAGCCGGCGAGATTCTCGGAGCCGACAAGCCGCTTGAGCAGGCTCGGGCGCCGGTGGACGGCGATCCCCGTCGCCGAGTGCGCGGTCATGCCGTGACCCGCACCGCTATCCGGGCGCCGCGAGGATGCCGTTGACCTGTTGCGCGGCCTGGTTGAGCGCGTCCTTGGGTGCCGCCTTGCCGAGGAGCACCGACTGCACGGCCTGACCGATCTCCGTGGAGATCTTCGGGTACTTGGTGATCTGCGGGCGCGCCTGGGTGGCGTTGTTGAGGTTGGCGGCCCACACGGCGATGCCCGGGTATTTCGCGGTGAACTTCTTGAAGCCGGGGAGCTTGGACACCGAGGCGCGGATCGGCAGATCGCCGGTCAGCGTCACCCACTGGAGGTCGACGGCCGGCGAGGTCAGCCACTTGAGAAACGTCCACGCCGCCTGCTCGCGCGCCTGCCCGTTGTTGAACATCACCCAGTTGTCGGGGCCCGAGATCGTCTGGTGATTCTGATCGGCGGGCAGGATGGTGACGCCGTAGTTCACCTTGGACTGGATGATCTGGGCGAGATCCCAGGGGCCGGTGTAGAGCATGCCGATGTGGCCGTTGTTGAACACGCTCAGGTAGTTGTCCGAGCCGTTGTCGAGGTAGATCGAGTGATGCGTGGTGAGTTGCTGGAGGAGCGTCAGCGCCTTGACGCCGGCGGCGGAGTCAAAGGCCGCCTGTTTGCCATCGGGGCTGAGGATCGAGCCGCCGGCCTGCCACAGCATCGCCCAAAAGCGCCAGACCGTGTCCTCGCTGGCGTCGTTGACGTAGGCCCAGCCGAACTGCTTCTTGGCCGAATTGGTGAGCTTGATGGCGGCGTTCTCGAAGTCGCTCCACGTCCAGGTGGCCGTGGGCAGCGGGATGCCCGCCTGCTTGAACAGAGTCTTGTTGTAGACGAGCGCGAGGTTGTCGACGAGCGCGGGGACCCCGATGATGCTGTTGCCGACGGTGGCGACCTTGCGCTCGGCCGGGAAGAAGTCGTTCCAGTTGAAGCTGGGGTCCGCGTCGATGAACTTGTTGAGCGGCACCAACTGCGGATTGGTGGCGATGTTGGGCGCCCATGAGCCGTAGAGATAGGAGATGTCCGGCGGCTTGCCTCCGGCGATGGCAGCCAGCACCTTCTGCAGGGCGTAGTCGCTGTTGCCGTAGAACTGCGAGTTGACCGTGATGTTCGGGTGCGTCCGGTTGAACTCGGCCACGAGCGTCTTGAAGGCGGCCGCCTCGACCTCGGTGTCGCCCTGCCAGACCGTGATCGTGGTGTGGCCGCTGGTGCTGCCGCCCGACGCGGACGCGCTCTTCGAGCTGCTGCCGCCGCTGCTGGTGGTGCCGTTGGTGCTGCTGCCCCCGCACGCGGCCAGCGCCAGCGTGACGGCGAGGAGTGGGAGGAGGATGAGGCGCTTCATCGTGTCCTTGCCTTTGAGTTGGGGTCAGCCCAGCACGACGGACCGGGTGAGGTGCTGGGGATTGTCGGGGTCGAGGCCCTTGGCCTCGGCGAGGGCGACCGCGCCCCGCTGCAGCGCGACGAGCTCGGCCATCGGATCGAAGGACTGTGTCACCACCGTCGCGCCCGTCGCGCGGACGTCACGGACCAGGTCGGGATCGGCCTCTCCCACGAACCACACCAGGGTGCCGGGGCCGGCGACGCTGATCGGGCCGTGGCGGTACTCCATGGCCGGATAGGCCTCGGCCCACGCCTGGCCGGCCTCGCGGAACTTCAGTGCCGCCTCGGAGGCCAGGCCGACGGTCCAGCCGTGTCCGAGGAACACGAAGTGCTCGAACTCGGCGGGCTCGGCGGGCAGCGGCTGGTCGAGCACCGCCTGCGCGTCGACGATCGCGGGGGACAGGTCATGGCCGAAGTGAGCGCGCAGCAGCGCCAGCGCCGTGGTGGCGAAGCGGGTCTGCACGATCGAGGTCTCATCGGCGAATGCCAGGAGGATCGCATCATCCGCCGCCTGCACCACGGGAGTGCCCGGGACGGCGGAGATGGCCAGCGACCGCACGCCGGAGGGCAGCGCCTCGAGGCAGCGGACCACCTCGGTGGTGGTGCCCGAGCGCGAGATCGCAAGGACGAGGTCATAGAGGCGCTCGGTCGGCATCTCGGAGGCGACGAACGCGTCGCTCTCGCCGTGGCCGGCGGTCTCCCGCGCGGCGGCGACGGCCTGGGCGATGAAGTACGAGGTTCCGCAGCCGACGATCGCGATGCGCTCACCGGAGGCCGGGAGCGCGCCGGCCACCTGGGGCAGGAGGTCTGCAACCTGGCGCCACATGTGCGGCTGGCTGGCGATCTCCTCACGCGTGACGCTCATTTGTGCGCAATATATGGCTCGACTGAGCAGAAAGCAACACCAAACCGTGCCCAGTTGTGCTCATACGACTGCGGCGCCGCATACACTGAGCGCGCGATGCAGCAGCCTGAGCGTCTCGGAGCGATCCTGGAGCGGCTGTCGGTGGACGGCGCGGTCAACGTCGTCGAGGTCGCGCGTTCGCTCGACGTCTCGGCGGCGACCGTTCGTCGTGACCTGCGCCTGCTGGAGGAGCAGCGTCTGCTCGAGCGCACGCACGGCGGCGCGGTCCCCCACGGCGTCACCTACGAGCTGCCGTTGCGCTACAAGACGACCCGCCAGCCCGAGCAGAAGCGGCGGATCGCGCTGGAGGCGGCTAGCCGGGTGCGCGAGGGCGGGGCGATCGGCCTGACCGGCGGCACCACCACGACCGAGGTGGCGCGCGCGCTGGTGGACCGCCCGCGGCTGACCGTGGTCACCAACGCGCTCAACATCGCCGCCGAGATCGCCGTGCGCCCGAACCTCAAACTGGTGGTGACCGGCGGCGTGGCGCGCGCCGAGTCATACGAGCTGGTGGGGCCGATCGCCGAGTCGAGCCTCGAGGGCCTCAACCTGGACATCGCGTTCCTGAGCGTTGACGGGATCTCGCCGCGCGCCGGGCTCACCACCCAGCACGAGATCGAGGCCGGCACCGACCGGGCGCTGATGGCGCGCGCTGAGCAGGTGCTGGTTGTCGCTGACAGCTCCAAGCTCGGCCACGTCGCCTTCGCGCGGATCTGCGAGCTGGCCGACGCCGACGAGCTCATCACCGACGACGGCGCGGACGCCGCCGCGGTGGCGGCGATCCAGGACGCCGGGGTGCGCGTGACGATCGTCTGAGCTGTGGGGTTCGGGAGGGGGGTGAAATCTCCCGCGCTCGAGGCTCTTAGTAGTAGTGGCGGATATTCGAGGAAATAGCTCAAAGATCCGCCTCGACCCTGAGATCCTGGACCTGGCCCGGCGCCAGCACGGGCACGTGGCTCGGTGGCAGCTCCTGGAGCTTGGTGCGAGCGATGGGCTGATCCGGGGCCGGCTGGCCTCAGGAGCGTGGGTAACCGTCCACGTCGGGGTCTACTGCATCGGTCCGCGACGAAATGACCCCATCTCGCGGGCGGCCGCCGCGGTGCTCGCCTGCGGCCGCGGCGCGGCCCTGAGCCATGCCTCGGCCGCGAGCCTGTGGGGTTTTGTCTCCCGCTGGAGCTTTCCGCTCGAGGTCACGTCCAAGGACCGGCGCGACCGTCCGGACATCTCTACGCATCGTTGCCAGTCGTTACAGCCACGTGACGTCACTCGCCAACATGGCGTCTCCACAACCAGCCCGGCCCGGACCGTGCTGGACATCGCACCGCGGCTCACCGCGAAGCAGCTCACCCGCTTGGTCAACGACGCGCGCCACGACGGCCACCTGCGCCCGTCATCCCTCCAAGACGTCATGGACCGGAACCGCTTCCACCCCGGCACGAAGCTGCTCGAACCGTTCGTCGACAGTCCCCACAACCCGACGAACTCCGGCTTTGAGGACGACTTCCTGGCCTTCGTGGACAAGTACGGCCTTCCGAGACCGGAGATCAATTTCCCATTCAACGGCCGCAAGCTCGACGCGTTCTGGCCCGAGCACGGCGTGATCGTCGAGTGCGACGGCTGGGAGTTTCACAAGGACCGCGAGATGTTTGAGGACGATCGGGAGCGCGACGCCGACCACCTCGACCACGGCCTCATCACCGTGCGCATCACCAAGAGACGGCTCACAGCGATGCCGGATCGCGAGGCGGCGCGATTGAAACGGATCCTCAGCTGGGCCGAGCGCCAGAGAGGGCTTGGCTAGCGCCCCGGCCCGCGCGCAACGGACGGCCCCGGCGCCACGGACGACCCCGGTCACGCGCCCGCCGGCGACCGGTCAGGCGCGGTCGGCCACCCGCCCGCCGGCGCGGATCCCCTCGGGGAGCAGGTCTCCGTGGGCCTCGATCAGCTCGTCGACCATCGCGTGGATCTGGGCGATCGTCAGCGTCGCCCCGGCGTTGGGATCGAGCATCACCGCCTGGTAGACGTGATCGCGGCGGCCCTCCAGGACCGCCTGCACCGTCAGGTCCGCGACGTTGACCATCGTGCGGTTGAGCGCCGCGCACTGTGGGGGCAGGGCGCCGACGGCGATCGGGTGCACGCCGTCGGCGTCGACCCGGCAGGGCACCTCCACGCAGCAGCCGGCCGGCAGGTTCTCGATGAGCCCGTCGTTGCGGACGTTCCCGTACTCGATGCGCTCGGCGCCGGTCGCCATCGCGTGGATGTAGCGGGGGGCGAGCTCGCCCTCGCGCAGGACCTCCAGCGGCTCGCCGGCGGCCAGCTTGCGCTTGATCTCGGCGTACTCGCGCAGGTTGTCCTGTGAGCGGCGGATGTACTCGTCCACAGGGATGCGGTAGCGATCGATCTGATCGTCATGGCACATGAACCACGGCAGGTACTCGGCGCTGTGCTCGCTGGACTCGGTGGGGAAGTGTCCGAACTGGCGGTAGAGCTCGACCCGCACCCGCCGCGCCAGCCCGTCAGGGTCGCGCGCGATGGCCTCGTCGAGGAGCGGATAGAGGCTCTCGCCGTCGCGCTCGAAGCGCAGGACCCATGCCTGATGGTTGACCCCGGCGGTGAGGTACTCGATCTCCGGCTCGGGGACCCCGACGATCTCGGCGATCTGCTCATGGGTGTTCTGGACGGAGTGGCACAGCCCGACGATCCGGGTGTCCCGGCCACTGGCCCACACCGACCAGCACAGCATCGCCATCGGGTTGGTGTAGTTGAGGAGAATCGCCTCCGGGCACATCTCCTCCATGTCGTCGGCGATGGCCAGCACCACCGGGATCGTGCGCAGGGCGCGGAAGACCCCGCCGACTCCCAGCGTGTCGGCGATCGTCTGGCGCAGGCCGTAGCGCTTGGGGATCTCGAAGTCCCGCAGCGTCGCGTCGAACCCGCCGACCTGGATCTCGTTGATCACGAAGTCGGCGCCGTCGAGGGCGGCGCGGCGGTCGAGGTGGGCCTCCACCGTGAAGCGCGCTCCGGTGGCCTGCATGGTGGCGTCGGCGATCTGCTGCGCGGTGGCGAGGCGCTCGGGGTCGATGTCGTGCAGGACGACGGTGGCCTCGGTGAGCTCGGGGAAGTCGCTGAGATCCGCGAGGAGAATGCGGGTGAACTCGACGCTGCCGGCGCCGATGAGCGTGATCCGTGGGTTCATGCTCGAAATTGTTCTACTTCCCCGTCAAGTGTGCAAGAGTGAGCGTCCTTAATGATCGTGTGCGTCGCCGGTAATCCCGCCATCGACAAGCTGTTCGAGGTCGACGCCGTGCGCCCGGGCGGCATCCATCGCCCCGACACGTTCATCCCGCTTCCCGGCGGCAAGGGCATCCACGTCGCTCAGGTGGCGATGGCGCTGGGCGCGGATGCGATCGCCACCGGGATCCTCGGCGGGCACCACGGCCGCTGGCTGGCCGAGACCCTCGCCGACGAGGGCGTCCCCGGCGTGTTTGCCTGGGCGCAGGCCGGCGAGACACGCTCCTGTCTCAGCGTCGCCGACCAGGCGACCGGGGGCCTCACCGAGTTCTACGAGGACGGCATCCCGGCCACCCTCGAGGACTGGGCCGGGCTCGCACGGATCGTCGACGAGCTCCTGGCCCAGGGGCCGAGCTGGCTGGCCATGGCAGGGTCGGTGCCGGCGGCGGAGGACCTTCCCGGCTACGCGCAGCTCGTCAGGGCGGCACGCGCGGCCGGCGTGCGCAGCGCCGTGGACTCGCGTGGGCCCGATCTGGTCCGGGCGATCGACGCGGGCCCGGATCTCGTCAAGATCAACGCCTACGAGGCTGAGGAACTGCTCGGCGCCTCCGTGCAGAGCGTCTCGATCGCGCTCGATGGCGCGCGAACCATCCGCGAGCGCGCGGGCGGAGACGGCCACGCCGTGATCGTCACGCTGGGCGAGCAGGGCATTGTCATGGTGGAACCCGGCGGCGAGGCTTGGCATGGCACCGTCGACGCGCACGGCAACTACCCGGTTGGCAGCGGCGACGCCTTCCTGGCCGGCCTGCTCACCGCGCTGGCGGAGGACGCCGCCAACGACGCCAAGGCCGACGACGCCGTCGACGACGCCGGCGCGTGGGCGCGGGCTGCGGCGCTCGGCCTGGGCGCAGCGACGGCCAACGCCGAGGTCCCGGGGGCGGCCCGCGTGGACCCCGCTCGGGCGCGCCGGCTCGCGGACGCGGCCGAGATCCGCCGGCTCGGGCACTGAACTGAATCCGAGCCCGAGCAATCCCTCACGGCCGACCGATTAGTTTTTGAGGCCTGGTTGGTCTTAGGTTGTGTCAGCCACAACCCCAGGAGGGAGCACCATGAGCACCACCGCAACGCGGATCCGCACAATCAGCCTGGTCTGCGTCGGGACCCCGGATCAGGACAAGGCGGTCGCCTTCTATGAGTCGATCGGCTTTGAGAAGCGGACCGACGTCCCGTTCGGCGGCGGGTACCGCTGGATCGAGGTCTACCCGCCCGAGGGCACGACGGGCATCGCGCTGGCACCTCCGCCCCAGGGCGGCGAGAACGTCGAGCCCCAGCAGACCGGGATCACGCTGACCACCGACGACGTGGACGCCACCCACGCCCAGATGAAGGGCCTGGGCGTCGACGTCGACGCCGAGGTGTCGCGCATGGGCGATCCGGTCCCGCCGATGTTCTGGTTCCGTGACCCCACCGGTCACACGCTGATGGTCGTGGAGAACCCGTCCTGACCGGACAGCCCCCCAACGGAGATCGGGACTTCGCCGATCTCGTCGAGCTGCACCGGGCCGAGCTCCACGCGCACTGCTACCGCATGCTCGGCTCGGTGCACGACGCCGACGACGCGCTCCAGGAGACGCTGGTGCGCGCCTGGCGGGGCGCGGCCGGGCTGCGCGAGCAGGGCTCGGCCCGGTCGTGGCTGTACACGATCGCCACCAACGTCTGCCTCACCGAGCTCGAGCGCCGCAAGCGCCGGGCCCTCCCGCACGACCTCGGGCCGGCCGCGGACGGGCACACGCCCCCCGGCCAGCCCGCCGTCGAGTCGACGTGGCTCGAGCCCTACCCCGACGAGGCGATGGGCCTCCCTGCGGGCCGGGCCGCGCCGGAGGCCAGCTATGACCAGCGCGAGGCGGTGGAGCTGGCCTTCGTCGCCGCCGCCCAGCACCTGGCGGCCAACCAGCGAGCGGTGCTCATGCTCCGCGAGGTGCTGGGCTTCAGCGCCCAGGAGACGGCGACGATGCTCGACACGAGCGTCCCCTCGGTCAACAGCGCCCTGCAGCGGGCACGTGCCGCCGTCGAGGAGCGCGTGCCCGAGCGCAGCCAGCAGACGACGCTGCGCGCGCTCGGCGACGGGAGCCTGCGCAAGCTGATCGACCGTTACGTCGATGCGTGGGAGCGGTGTGACGTCCCCGCCTTTGCCGGACTGCTGGCCGAGGACGCGACGTTCGCGATGCCGCCGCTGTCGACCTGGTACACGCCGCGCGACACGATCGCGACGTGGGCGAGCCACTTCGCCATGTCAGGGGAGTGGCGCTGGCGCGGGGTTCTCACCAGCGCCAATGCGCAGCCGGCGCTCGCCTTCTACGCATGGGACGAGCCGGAGGGCGCCTATCTGCCGTTCGCGCTCAACGTGCTGAGCCTCGGCGACGGGGGCCTGGTCAGCGACGTCACCGCCTTCATCGTGCGCGCCGCCGACGACCCGGACCTCGCCGACTACCGCAACTACCCCCACCAGCCGATGGACGAGCGCCAGCTCACCGGGACCTTCGGCCGGTTCGGGCTGCCCGACCGGCTGAACTAGCCGGCCGCTCGGACTGGCGTCCGCGGTCCGCCGCCGCTAGCGTGCCGAACCGCGTGCCATGAGCACCACTGCCTCCCCACCCGCGCGGATCCCCCGCTTCGACGTTCTGCTCGAGCCGGTGCCGATCGGGCCGGTGACGGCGCGCAACCGGTTCTTCCAGGTGCCCCACTGCAACGGCATGGGCTACCGGGACGTCACCGCCCACGCTGAGATGCGGGCGGTCAAGGCCGAGGGCGGCTGGGCGGTGGTGTGCACCGAGCAGGCCGAGATCCACTACTCGTCGGAGGTCACGCCGTTCATCGAGCTGCGGATCTGGGACGACCAGGACATCCCCACCATCGCCCGGATCGCCGACTCCATCCACCAGCACGGCGCCCTGGCCGGCATCGAGCTCTGTTACAACGGGATGAACGGCCCCAACCTGTACAGCCGGGTGGCGCCGATGGGGCCCGCGCACCTGCCGGTGGCGACGTTCACCTCCGACCCGGTCCAGGCGCGGCGCATGGACCTCGACGACATCGCCGATCTGCGCCGCTGGCACCGCGCCGCGGTGCGCCGCTCGCTGCAGGCGGGCTATGACCTGGTCTACGTCTATGCCGGTCATGCGCTGGGCGGGATCCACCACTTCCTGTCGCGCCGCTACAACGATCGCACCGACGCCTATGGCGGCTCGGCGGAGAACCGGATGCGGCTGCTGCGCGAGATCCTCGAGGACACGCGCGAGGAGGCCGACGGCCGCGCCGCCGTGGCCTGCCGCATCACGGTGGACGAGCTGCTCGGCGACGAGGGCATCACGCGCGAGGACATCGAGGACGTCGTCGGGACGCTCGGCGAGCTGCCCGACCTCTGGGACTTCGTGCTGGGCTCCTGGGAGGACGACTCGGTCACGGCGCGCTTCGGCGAGGAGGCCGAGCAGGAGCAGTACGTGCGCGGGCTGAAAGCTCTGACCTCCAAGCCGGTGGTCGGCGTCGGGCGCTTCACTTCGCCCGACACGATGTTGCGCATGGTGCGCAGCGGCGTGCTCGACCTCATCGGGGCGGCGCGGCCGTCGATCGCCGACCCGTTCCTGCCGCGCAAGATCGAGGAGGGCCGGCTCGAGGACATCCGCGAGTGCATCGGCTGCAACGTCTGCGTGTCCGGGGACTTCACGATGTCCCCGATCCGCTGCACCCAGAACCCGTCGATGGGAGAGGAATGGCGTCGGGGCTGGCATCCGGAGCGCATCCGCCATCGCACCACCGACGCGAAGGTGTTGATCGTTGGAGGAGGCGCGGCGGGCCTCGAGGCGGCTATGTCGGTCGGCCAGCGCGGGTATGAGGTGATCCTGGCCGAGGCGACCAGCGGATTGGGCGGCCGGGTCGCGCGTGAGGCGCGCTTGCCCGGGATGGCCAGCTACATCCGCGTCGCCGACTACCGGATCGCCCAGTTGCGGCGGCTACGCAACGTCGAGCGCACCCAGGGCGAGGTGAGCGCCGCCGAGATCCTGGACTACGACTTCGACCACGTGGCCGTCGCCACCGGCGCGCGCTGGCGCGCCGACGGAGTGGGGCGCCACCACACCCAGCCGATCCCGCTCGACCCCGCGCTCCCGGTGCTCACGCCCGACGACCTCATGGCCGGCGAGCTCCCCGAGACCGACCGCGTCGCCATCTACGACGACGATCACTACTACATGGGCGGCGTCCTGGCCGAGCTGCTCGCCCGCGCCGGGCGTCGGGTCACGTTGGTGACGCCGGCGGTCTGCGCGTCGAGCTGGACGACCAACACCATGGAGCAGCACCGCATCCAGCGCCGGTTGCTGGAGCTCGACGTCGAGATCGTCGCCTCGCACGCGGTGGTCAGCACCGCCGCGGGTGCGGTCCACGCCGTGTGCGTCTTCACCGGCCGCGAGCGTGAGATCCCTGCCGACGCGGCGGTGTTCGTCACCGCGCGCCTGCCCGAGGACGCTGTCTACCGCGGGCTGATCGATCGCCGCGCGGACTGGGCCGAGGTCGGGCTGAAGACCGTCCGCGCGGTCGGCGACTGCCTGGCCCCCGGCACCATCGCGGCCGCCGTGTGGGAGGGTCACCGCTACGCCGAGGAGCTCGGCGAGCCGCCGCACCGGGGTGACACCGTGCCGTTCCGGCGCGAGGTCACCGAGCTCGCCGATCCGGCCTGACCAGCGGGGCGGTAGTTGACCTGGCCGGGTGGCCCGTCTAGGCTGCCCGCCCGTGACGCGCCGGGGGCCTATCACCGTGCTGTGCGCCGCCCTCTGCTCGGCGGCCATTGCTGTCGTGGCTGCTCTCGCCTTGCTGCCGGCCGCCGATGCGGCCACTCCGGCGTTGACCTGGCAGCAAGCGGCCGCCCGCCTTCACGCCCCGGTCTATCGCCCCCGGGTCACCCTGGGGATCAAGCCGCAGGTGCTGGTGATCAACCAGGGCGGGTGCCTCATTGGCGCGTGGGGCGCCACCAAGACGCAGAAGGGGCCGCACTTCAGCATCGACGAGCCGGGCGTCACTCCGCAGTGCGGACAGCCCGGGGAGGCCGACCAGGTCTCCACCGCGGTCATCCACGGAAAGAAGGTCTCCGTCCTGGTGCAGTGCCGGCACCTTCCCCACTGCACCGTCCATGACGGCGAGACTGACGGCTTCTTCATCATCTTCGTCCCCGAGAGCGGGGCCAAGAACTACGTCATCCAGCTCGGCAGCTCGCACGTCTCCCTGCGCAACCTGATCCGGGTCGCCAAGAGCTTCGTGCGCGTGACAGCGCCCCATAAAGCGGCCATCGCCGCGGCCGCGGTGCACCACTTCGGCGAGTTCCTGTCCCCCGACGGCAAGGTCTGGTGCGGCGCGGGACCCACCACGTTCTGCGGGACCGGGGGCGATCCGTCGGCGCCGTCCAACGGCCCCCAGACCCTGGGGAGTCTTGCGGCCAACGGCAAGGTCACCCTCTGCCGGGTGGCCCATTCGAGCGTGAGCGAGGTCTGCCTCCAGAACTGGGATGACACGGCTCCGACGCTTAAGGTGGGACAGAGCACCGAACGCAACAACATCCTGTGCACCTCGGCGCTCGCCGGGATCACGTGCACGATCGCGTCAGGCCCGGCCAAGGGCCGCGGTTTTCACGTCAACGCCACGTCGCTCAAGCGGGTCGGGCCGTCGGGTCCGCCGCCGGCCGCCGTGCCCGTGCTGGGTGACATGAACGGCGGGGTCGCCGGCTTCGGCACGGCCCACCCAGCCGTCCTCGCCCTGGGCAACGACATCACCGGCCACATGATCAAGATCCGCTGGAAGAACTGGGGCGCCACGCAGGCCACCGGCACCGGCACCGGCTACTGGGTGCCCGCGGGCAAGCCGCTCGCGGATGCTCGTCCCGTGCCGGCCAAGATCGTCGCGTTTGACCTGGGCACGTGTCACGGCGCCCGCGCCTACCTGAAGTACAGGTGGTGGCTGCCCACCCGCGGCGGAAGCCCGGGTGCCGCGCACGCCAACGACGCCTGTCTATAGCCCTCTCGGCGCTGACCGATGCCGCAGTTTGACCTCTCGCCCGACCAGCTGGCGGCATACGACCCGCAGCTGGAGGCACCCGCCGACCTCGAGGCGTTCTGGGAACGGACACTGGGCGAAACGAGGTCGCATCCGCTGGACCCGGTGATCGCGCGCGCGGAGACCCCGTTCGTGGTGGTGGAGAGCTACGACGTCTCGTGGCGCGGCTTCGGCGGTGACCCCATTTCCGGCTGGCTGCACCTGCCCGCCGGGCGCGTGCCCGGCGACGGCCCGCTGCCCGCGGTCATCCAGTACCAGGGCTACGGCGGCGGGCGGGGGCTGGTGTTCGAGAACGTGTTCTGGGCGGCGGCGGGCTACGCCCACCTGGTCATGGACACGCGCGGGCAGGGGAGTGGGTGGTCGACGGGGGACACGCCCGACCCGACCGGGTCGGCGCCCGCTCAGCCCGGATACATGACCCGTGGGATCACCGATCCGGCCAGCTACTACTACCGGCGGGTCTACGCGGACGCCGTGCGCGCCGTCGAGTTCGTGCGCACCGTCGACGGGGTGGATCCGGACGCGATCGCCGTGACGGGCGCGTCTCAGGGCGGCGGGCTGTCGCTGGCGGTCGCGGCCCTGGCCGACGGCGTGCGCGCGGTGATGAGCGACGTGCCGTTCCTGTGTGACTTCCGGCGCGCCAGCCAGGTGGCGATGACGAACCCGTACCTGGAAATCGTTCGCTACCTCGCGTCTCACCGCGACCACGAGGAGACCGCCTTCGCGACCCTGTCGTACTTCGACGGGGCCGTGCTGGCGCGGCGGGCGAGCGCCCCGGCGCTGTTCTCGGTGGCCCTGATGGACGAGACATGCCCGCCGTCGACGGTCTATGCCGCGTTCAACGCCTATGGCGGCCCCAAGGAGATCATCACCTACCCCTACAACGACCACGAGGGCGGCGAGGCCTTCCACAAGCTCCGGCAGGCCGCCTGGCTGGCGGGGACACTGGCCGCCGCCGCCGGCGCCGCGCCCGCCCGCGGCGGTTCGCGTTAGGACCTGCGGCGGGGATCAGAGGTCAAGGGCCGCCGCGACGTCCGCGGCGGAGCCCCGAATGATCCGCGAGACGTGCATCTGAGATACCCCGATGCGGCTCGCGATCTCGCTCTGGCTCAGCTCGGCGCCGAAGCTCATGACGAACGCGCAGCGCTCGCGCGGCCGCAGTTTCGGCAGCGCGTATCGCCACCTCAGGCGCGTGTCGACACGCTCGAATTCCGGGTCGACCTCGCCGAGGAGTTCCCCCAGCGGCTGGTGTTGACCGTCATCGGTCGCGAGCGTCGTGTCGAGTGATCGGGGATGGTTGGCCCGGAGCGCGTTCTGCGCTTCGGCGACCTCGCCGGTGTCGAGACCCAGGTCTGTCGCGATCACCTTGGTCGTCGGCTCCGCGCCGGAGCGCTCGCGCAGGCGCTCATGCGCATCGGCGACCTGCAGGGCGCGATCCTGGACGGTACGCGGCAGGTGGACCTTCCAGGTCGTGTCGCGGAAGTGGTGGCGCAGCTCACCGATGATCGTCGGCTCGGCGAAGGCGACGAACGACACACTTCGCTCGGGCTTGTAACGGTCGACGGCTTTGATGAGGCCGATGCTGGCGCTCTGACGCAGATCATCGAGCGGCTCGCCCCGTCCCTCGTAGCGGCGCGCCAGGTTGTGGGCGTAGGGGAGGAAGGCGAGGATGATCTCCTCCCTCGCCCGGGCGTCGCCTTTTGCGCACCGGCTGAACAGCACTCCAAGGCTGCGCGTCGGAAAGCCTCGCGCGGCTCGCGCACGCGCGTACGGTTGCGGGGTCATCCCGTCTCCTTCAGTCCCGTGTGCCTACGGAGTTAGCTGACGGGCTCGCAATCTCGAAAAGACCGCTACGGCCGGATCACCGGCCGATTCGCCCCAACGACTTGGGCTCCCCGCCCGCCGCTCCTGAGTGCGCGGCGGCTCGGCTATGTGGCGGGCGACTATAACCCTCTGCCCGGTCCGCCGCGTTTGCGGGACGTGAATTGCGCGGGGGAGGGGGTGAAAACAGGGCCGCTGCAGGCTCTTAGTTATGTGGAGAAAAAGCGCCAGCTGAGAACGAGCGCGGTGGTCGGGACGTGGCTGAAGACCCTGACTCCGGAGCAGGCCAACCGAATCACCGCTGCGATGGACGCCGTCCACGCGGGCGGTCCGACGCAGGGGCGGCCGCTGGTGGACCGCGTCAAGGGCTCACGGCACCACAACATGAAGGAGCTGCGGACCGGCTCGATTCGCGTGCTCTTCGTCTTTCATGACGGGGATCCGCTCATGCTTGTCGGCGGTGACAAGCGGGGTGCGTGGAACGGCTGGTATCCGCGGGCAGTCGCACAGGCTGACAGGCTGTATGACCAGTACCGACGAGACCACGGAAAGGGGGGACCCGGATGGCGCCGAGATCCACCAAGTCATGGAAGGTAGTCCGCCAGGAACTGCCCATCGATGAGGCGCGGGTGGCCGCCTATGCGCGGATCATCGAGGCCCAGAACCGCATCGCCGCCTCGCGCACTCGCGCCGGCGTCACCGACGCGGAGATCGATGCGGCGCTCGATGCGTGCGAGCCTCCGGACCCGGGGTCACTCAGTCCGAGGGACCTGTACCTCACGGCGATCGAGTCGTTCGTGGCCGCGCTGGGCGGCCACCTCGACGGTCAGTGGGCCGTCTTCGGGGAGGAGAGGATCGACCTGCCCGTGGTTGAGTAGCTGGCGTCCGGGGTGTGGTCGATTGTGCAGCTATTTCCTTCACTATCGACCACAACCCTTCGAGCTGGGCGACGTTTGGGCGATCTTCCTGCTCTGAGCATGAGGACCTCCCACAGCCCGCTCCCCGCCGAGGCCGGTTCGGTCTCAGTGACTGGGCGGCACGTCCAGCGCCGGATTGCGGTCAAAGAAGCCCACGGGCTTGAGCCAGAAGGAGACGGTGTCCACCGGCATGACCGGCCACTCCTCGGGGCGGGTGATGTGGTGGATGCCGAAGACGTACCAGAGGACGACGTCGGTGTCCTCGATGGAGCGGTTCGCCGCTGTCCATACCGGCAGCCCGCGGTCGTTGTGGCTCTGGACGACGAACTCGCCGCACGGCCAGCGCTCCTCCTCGTCAAAGGGCGTCACCCACAGCGTGTGGGCGAGCACCTGCGCGCGGCGCAGGACCGGTGAGTCGGGCGACAGCATCGCGGGGAAGCAGTCGCCGGGCACGAGCTTGTAGCCCACCGGCCCGCCCAGGCCGTTGCGCACGCCGGGGTTGATCACCTTCCAGGCGCGCTGCACCGACCAGTCATAGTCCTGCATCCCCTCGGACTCCGTGCGCAGCGCTCTCTCGCGTTGCACCAGCGCGATTCCGTGCGGGTTGTCGGGGCCGACGGGGGGCACCTCTGACTCTGAGCACACGACCGTGTTGGTGTCCCCGTCGACGTCGAGGTCCAGCCGCGCCACCAGGAAGTGCTGGTGAAAGGGCGCGTAGGTGCGCTCGTCCACCAGCGTCCCGTAGGGGGGCTGGCGGCCCTCGGCGAAGTGCGTGGTGACCATGATCCCGGTGGCGCGGACCTCGGCCTGGATCGTCCCGTCCTGGTGAAAGCGCCAGTAGACGAGGTACTCGTAGTTGCCGACGGTCACGTGGAAGGAGACGGCGAGCCGGCGCATGCGCCTGGTCTCGGCGCCGCTGACATCGTCGACGTGCTTCCACAGCACGCCGTCGTCCTCCTCGTGGATGCAGACGGCGTTGGTGATGGTGTACGGCTCGCCGGCGGTGTCGTGCAGCACGGCGTCGAGGTAGGCGATCTCACCCAGGCAGTCGCAGCCGAGCTCGAGCGAGGTGGTCATGAAGCCCAGGCCCCACTCGCCGATGTCAAACGCCGTACGCCGGTAGTGCTCGGAGGTGGGGTCGCGGTAGGGGACCACCATCTCGGCGAAGGACAGCCGGTGGGCCACCGCGCGCACCCGCCCTGAGTCCTCGTAGCCGACGGCGTGGAGCACCAGCCCCTCGCGGTAGTTGAAGCCCACCCGCATCGACCACCGCTGCCAGCTCAGCAGGTTGCCGTCCAGGGCGAACGACGGCCCGTCGGGCTGGGTGATGTGAAGTGGCTTGACGTCGGAGCGCAGCTGCTGGCCGGGGACCAGCCGCGGGACGTACTCGCCCATCGTCACCGGCTCCTCGATCACCCCGGTGTCCTCGACCTCGAGCAGCTCCATGGTGTTGAGGTCGATCACCAGATGCAGCCCGGTGACCGGGTTGGCGTAGGGGTTCGATCCCTCCTGTGACCGGTACCAGACGTCGGCCCAGCCCAGCCGCCGGTCCGAGTAGGGCTCGGGCAGCAGGTGGGCGCCGTAGGCCCAGGCCTCGACGAGCACGCGGTCCATGTCGGTGATGCCGCGGCGAGCCAGCGCCTCGATCACCCGCGGTTCGCGCCGCATCGCCACGTCGCACTCGTGCACCTCGTCGACGGTCATGTTCGGCTGCCCATCGGGCTCGTGGACCCAGCTCATCACCGCGTCGGTCGTGAGCGAGACCAGCGCCTTGTACGCCTTGCCGTCCTCGCGGTTCCAGCACACCACGCGGGCCGCGCGCTCGCACGCCCGGGCGGGCGGGCCGTGATCCCACGAGCGCACCACCTCCTTGGATGGCTCGCGCAGTTCGATCGAGGCAAAGCGCCAGCGCTCGCCCACGGCCCGGTCGCGGCGCAGGATCGCGACGGCCTGGCGGATCTCATCGGCGGTGAGCGGGTCCAGCGGATGGAGGGCCATGGGTGGGGCATGCTCCATGATCCCCGGGTGCGACGCAACCACCGCAATGGCGCAGCAGCTCTTAAGGACCTCTCACGAATGTCCCCTAACTTGACACCCGTCTTATGAGTGGACCGAAGCATCTCTGGTCAGGCGACTGGGAGAACGAGTCCGAGGAGGCGACGACGCAGCGCGTCTACGAGCCCCGGCCTCAGCCCGAGCCTCCCGCCCCACCGCCTGAGCGCGCCGCGCCTCGGCGCCCCCGGCGCTCGATCCGTCCGTGGGTGCTCCCGGTGGCCATCGGTGCCCTGGTGATCGCCGCGGCCGCGTTTGGCCTGAGCAAGGTGTTCGGCTCCTCCCAGCCCTCCCACCCCAACACCGCGTCTGCCCTGAACCCACTGCCGCCACCGCGGATCACCGGGAATCCGCGACCCATCATGTGGCTGGGGATGGAGATCATCACCTCGCCGTCGGGCGTCCCGTTGGTTGAGACGGTGCGGCCCAACAGCAACGGTGACATCGCCGGACTCGAGCCCGGGGACACGCTGCTGATCATCAACGGCCATCCCGTCGGCTCGACCGGGAGCATCTCGGACGCGATCAAGGGCCTGCACTCGGGAGACAAGGTGACGCTCGAGGTCAGCACCGGCGGGGCCATCCTTCCGCTCGTCGCGACCCTGTCCGCGCCGCCCTCCCTGTACCCGTGAGCTTTTCCTCGCCGCTCATCCTTGTCGGCCTCGTTGCCGTACCCGTGCTCGTCGTCTGGTACGTCGGCCAGCAGCGCCGGCGGCGTGGCGTGGCCGCCACGTTCGCGGCGCCGCTCCTGACCGAGTCGGTGGCGCCGCGGCGCCCGGGTTGGCGCCGTCACGCCCCGATGCTCGTGTTCGCGATCGCCATCGCGCTGCTCATCGCCGCGGCCGCCCGTCCGCAGCACACGGTCGCGGTCCCGGTCAACAGCGCGGCGATCATGCTGGCCAACGACATCTCGAGCTCGATGAGCGCCACTGACATCGCGCCGTCGCGCCTGGGCGCGGCGCAGAAGGCGGCCTCCACGTTCGTGTCCGGCCTTCCCGCCAGCGCCCAGGTCGGGCTGATCGAGTTCGCCCGTCGGCCGATCCTGCTGCAGTCCCCGACGACCAACCACGCGCTGACCCAGGGCGCGATTGCCGGCCTGCGCGCGGGCGGCGGCGGCACCGCGATCGGCGAGGCCATCACCACCGCGCTGCACACGCTCACCACGCTGCCGCGTAAGGGCGGCAAGCGACCGCCGGGCGCGATTGTCCTGCTCTCGGACGGCACCTCGAACGTCGGCCCCGGGCCACTGGAGGCGGCGCGCCAGGCCAAGGCCGACCACATCCCCATCTACACGATCTCCCTGGGGACGCCCCACGGCACCATTCCCATCAAGAAGAAGGACGGCCAGACGGCCACCTCGCCCGTGCCGGTGAGCCCGCAGGAGCTGGCCCAGATCGCCCAGAGCTCCGGCGGCAAGGCCTACACCGCCGCCGACAGCACCAAGGCGAGCGCGGTCTACGCGCACCTCGCCGTCCAGCTCGGCCACAAGAAGGTCAAGCGTGAGATCAGCGCGGACGTCGCCGGCGGCGGCCTGGTGCTGCTGCTCATCGGCGGCGCCATGAGCCTGCTCTGGTTCGGCCGCCTTGTCTAGACCCGTGGCCCCGCACGCAACCACTGATCCCCGGAGGACCCATGACCGACATTGAGGAAACGACCAGACAACGACACGACGCCCGCGACGCGCTTCAGCAGGTGCTGCATGAGATCAAGCGCGTCATCGTCGGACAGGACGCGATGCTCGAGCGCCTGCTCGTCAGCCTGCTCGCCGGCGGCCACGTGCTGCTCGAGGGGGTCCCGGGGCTGGCCAAGACGCTGACCGTCAAGACGCTCGCCGCCTCGCTGGGCGGCACGTACGGCCGCATCCAGTTCACCCCCGACCTCGTCCCCTCCGACCTCGTCGGCACGCGGGTGTGGCGGCCCGACAGCGGGCAGTTCGACACCGAGCTCGGCCCGGTCTTCCACAACTTCCTGCTCGCCGATGAGATCAACCGCGCCCCCGCCAAGGTGCAGTCCGCCCTGCTCGAGGTCATGCAGGAGCAGCAGGTGACGATCGGCGGCACGAGCTACAGGGTGCCGCTGCCGTTCATCGTGATGGCCACCCAGAACCCGATCGAGTCCGAGGGGACATATCCGCTCCCCGAGGCCCAGGTCGACCGGTTCCTGATGAAGATCATCGTCGATTACCCGAGCGTCGGCGAGGAGGCGGCCGTGGTCGGACGCAGCATCCGCGAGAGCGTCGACGTCCGCGAGTGCCTGTCGCTCGAGGACCTGCGCCGCCACGCCCAGGCCGTGCAGACGGTCATGGTGGACCGCGAGGTCATCGGCTACGCGGTCGCGCTGGCCGATGCCACCCGCCATCCGGCGCAGAATGGCCTGGAGGACATCAAGGGGATGATCGAGTTCGGGGCCAGCCCGCGCGGCCCGATCGGCCTCGTCCAGGCGGCCCGCGCGCTGGCGTTGCTGCGCGGTCGCGCCCACGTCGAGGTGCAGGACATCCGCGACCTCACCCCCGACCTGCTGCGCCACCGCATCGTGCTCTCCTACGACGCCCTCAGTGACGGCGTCACCCCCGACGAGCTCATCGAGCAGGTTCTGGCCACCGTGCCCGAGCCGGGCGCCCGGCGACTCATGCGCAGCGAGCGTGAGGAGCGCAGCGCCGGGGGGCTGATGAGCGCGTGACTGGTGCGCTGCTTGCGCCCCCCGCCGCGCGCCAGGGCCCCGGTCCGATCGCGCAGCCGCTCATCGAGGCGCTGGACCTCGCCGTCAACCGCCTCGTGGCCCAGACCCTCCCGGGTGACCGCCGCGCCGCGGGCGTCGGCCTGGGCACCGAGCTCGCCCAGCTGCGCCCGTATGAGATGGGCGACGACGTGCGCCACATCGACGCCTCCGCGAGCGCGCGCACCGGCACGCCCCATGTGCGCCTGCACGTGCCCGAGCGGGCGCTGACGACGTGGATCGCGCTGGACGTCTCGCCCTCGATGGCCTTCGGCACAGCCCGGCGGCTCAAGGCCGACGTGGCCGAGGGCACGGCGCTGGTGTTCGGCCGCCTTGGCGTGCGCCGCGCCGGCAGCGTCGGCCTCGTGACGTTCGGCGCCGGTCCTGCGCAGGTGTCCCCGCCACGCGGGTCGCGGCCGGGCATGGTCGCGCTGCGCCGCCGGCTGGAGGCGGGCGTGGCGGTCGATGGGAGCGAGGATGCGGAGGCGCTCGCCGACGCGCTGGCCCGGGTCGGGAAGCTGGCGGGCCAGCCGGGCCTGGTGGTGGTCATCTCGGACTTCCGCGACCAGCGGGCATGGGAGCGCCCGCTCGGGTCGCTGCGCATCCGCCACTCGGTGCTGGCGATCGAGGTGATCGATCCCCGTGAGACCGAGCTGCCGGCCGTCGGTCACCTGATGCTCGTCGACCCTGAGACCGGGGCGCGGATCGAGGTCAACACCGGGCGGCGCCGCATCCGGGAGCGCTTTGCCCAGCTCGAGCGCGAGCGGCGGGAGGTCGTGGCCAAGGAGCTGCGCCGGCTGCGCGTGCATCACACCACTCTTTCGACCGACGAGGACTGGCTCGTCGAGATGGGTCGCCGGCTGCGATGAGCTTTGCCGCCCCGCTGTGGCTGCTGGCGCTGGCCCTCGTTCCGGCCGGTGTGGCCCTGTACGTCCTGGCCCGGCGCCGGCGCGCCACGCGCTACGCCATGCGGTTCCCGGCCGTGTCGACGGTGCGTGAGGTCGTCGCGTCGACGCCGTCCTGGGAGCGTCATGTCCCGAGCGCGCTCGCGCTCGCGGCCGTGGCGCTCCTGGCGGTGGCACTGGCGCGGCCTCACATCACCGATCGCATCCCCACCGGTCAGGCCAACATGATGCTCGTCACCGACCATTCCGGCTCGATGGCCGCGGACGACGTCCAGCCCAACCGGCTGGCGGCGGCGGTGTCGGCGGCCAACACGTTCATCGATCAGCTTCCCTCGACCGTCCGGGTTGGCGCCATCGGCTTCGGGAGCACGCCCGACTCGGTGCAGGGGCCGGCTGCTGACCACTCGCAGGCGCGGTCGCTGGTGGACTCGCTGGTCCCCAACGGCGGCACCGACACCGGCGACGCCCTCCAGCTCGCACTTCAGCTGCTCCAGGGCTCCAACCGCAAGCACCCGCCGTCGGCGATCGTCCTGCTCTCCGACGGTGCCGCCAACGCGGGGCCAGACCCGGTGGCGGTCAGCGGCGAGGCCAAGAAGGACCGGATCCCCATCTACACCGTTGCGCTGGGCACCGCCGGCGGCGTGCTGCCCAACCCGGACCCGCTCGCGCCGGCCCAGCCGGTGCCCCCCGACCCCCAGCTCATGCAGGAGATCGCCCGGGTGTCGGGAGGGAGCGCGTTCAACGCCCGCAGCGCCGACGAGCTCAGCTCGATCTACAAGAAGCTGGGCAGCCAGCTGAGCACGGACACCCGCAAGAAGGAGATCACCGCCTGGTTCGCTGCTGCCGGCGTGGTCCTGCTCATCGGCGCCGCGGTGTCATCGGTGCGCTGGTCCGGCCGTCTGCCCTAGACGGCGCCTCGCCACAGCAACGCCCGTTGCCGCGCGCGTGACAGCTTGGAGACGACGAGGTCATAGGAGTCCTCGACCAGGTCGGCGATCATCTGCTCGGGCAGGGTGCCGTCGAGCAGAACGGTGTTCCAGTGGCGCTTGTTGAGGTGATACCCCGCGCTGATGCAGGGGTGGGCGGAGCGGAGCTGCTCGGCCAACTGGGGCTCGCACTTGAGGCTCACCGACAGCGGCTCACCCTCCAGGCGCGAGAGGGCGAACATCTTGCCCGCCACCTTGAAGACCGACGTCTCAAAGCCGAACGGGAACGTCTCCTCCGAACCGCGGAAGGTCAGGCAGAGATCCCGCAGCGCGTCCCGATCCACGGGGCGAAACTACCATGGCACCTGTGAGCAGCCAGAAAGTCCCCGGTGGGGTGGTCCACAAGCTGCCCGCGGACCTGCGCGAGGCGCTGATCGTCAACGCCACGGCGCTCGATGCCTGGAAGGACATCACGCCGCTGGCCCGCAACGAGTTCATCTGCTGGGTCGAGGATGCCAAGCAGGAGAAGACCCGAGAGCGCCGCATTCGGCGGACTCAGGAAGAGCTCGAAGAAGGCCAGCGGCGGCCCTGCTGCTGGCCGGGGTGCAAGCACCGCGAGCGCACCGGCAGGTAGCGGCCTACTGGAATCGCACGTCTCGAGCGGGATGCTTGCGTGCGATGCGGAACAGGCGATACGCGAGACCGAAGTGCAACACCGCCGTCGCGGCCAGCAGCCATTCCCATCCGCTGGCGTGCCCTGAGTTGTAAAGAATGGCCGTGAGGACGAGCAGCCAGATGCCGACCCCGACCCGCACGAGTGCGACCTGACGCGGGTACCTGGACCCGAGCGTGACGACACTCTTGATTGTTTGAGCACTGTCCATGATCCCTCCTCGGGTCATGTGGCCGGAACGGGCTCGCATCTGATTGCGTGCTCTCTCCGCACGGGTTACTTTGTGGGACAAACCTACCGTACTTTGCGCGGCAAAGTCAAGCCCCGGATCTTCGATTTGACCGACCCGGCCTGGTCAGGGCTGAACCGCTGACCGATTTCACCCGCGGCGGCCGTCGAGGCCGTCGAGGATGAGGTCGAGGCCCCAGGCGAACTCGACGGCGTTGTCGTATCCGGACTCGGGGAGCTTGACTGCGATCTCGGCGAGATAGGGGTAGTCGTCCAGCGCGCCAATCGCGCGGGCTCTTCTCTGCGCGGCTTGTCCGGCGTCGCTGGGTGTCTGGAACCCGAGTGTCTGCTCCTGCTGGGCGAAGCCGTAGATGTAGGCGTCCTGGACCGAGTAGGCGTGGATCGCGGTCTTGAACGCGAAGCCTGCCTCGCGTAGGCAGCCCATGACCGCGTTGTGGTTGTGCAGGTTGGCGGGCCCGGGGGTGCGCGTCTCCATCAGCCCGATCGCCCAGCTGTGGCGTTTGAGCGCCTCGCGCGCCGAGATCGCCCGACGTCGCATTGCCGACCTCCAGTCGTCATCGATCGTTGGAGATTCGATCTCGGCGAAGACGATGTCGACCATGCCATCGAGCAGCTCATCCTTGTTGGCCACGTGCTTGTAGAGCGCCATCGGCACCACGCCGAGCTCTTGCGCGAGCCGGCGCATGCTGAACCCGTCAAGCCCGTGTTGGTCTGCGAGCGCGACGGCAGCCTGGAGCACGAGCGGTCTGCTCAGGCGGGTCCGGCGGGTGTTGGTCTCTGAGGTCATCGCGCTTGACAAGTGTACGCCGTACACCTATAGTCGACCGCAGAGTGTACAACGTACACCTGACAGAGAGAGGGCATCATGGAGAGCTCAGATCAGACCCCCGGAGCCTCGCCGGGCGACGGGGCGCCACCCGGCGGCCACCACTATCCGCTCACATTCGCGGTCGACTATCCCGACCGCAGCCTCAACCGCCTCAGCACAGCCTTCCGCATCTTCACGATCATCCCGATCGCGATCCTCGCGGCAACACTCGAGGGCGGCAGCTTCGGGGCGAACGCGGGCGGCGCCGGCGCCCGGTATGCCGGGGGCGGCATCGGGATCCTCGTCATCCCCGTGCTGCTGATGCTGCTGTTCCGCAAGAAGTACCCCCGGTGGTGGTACGAGTGGAACCTCCAGCTCACCCGCTTCAGCAACCGGATCGCCGTCTACTTCGCGCTGATGGACGACCGCTACCCCTCCACCGACGAGGAGCAGGCTGTCCACCTCGACTTCCCGTATCCCGACGCTGAACACGACCTCAGCCAGGGCCTGCCGCTCGTCAAATGGCTGCTGGCGATCCCCCACTACATCGTGTTGTTCTTTCTCACGATCGGCGCGCTGTTCGCCGCCATCTTCGCGTGGTTCGCAATCCTCTTCACCGGGCGCTACCCACGGGCGCTGTTTGACTTCATCGAGGGCGTGTTCCGCTGGCACAACCGCGTCGTCGCCTACGCCTTCCTACTCATCACAGACCGCTACCCGCCATTCAGCCTGCACTCCTAACCGTCTGCGGCCCGTCGGGTGAAGCTGCAGGTTTCACCCCATTGACAGGTCCGCAACCGTTGTCGACCGTGCGAGTCATAGGCACGATCAACTAGACCGTTCCGTCCAATGTTTCACCGAGAGGTGGCCGAATATGCCGTCATCACCGAACGGGTCCGCGTCAGCAACCCGTGACCGACTGACAGGCGCAGAGAGAAGATCCGCGCGTATCGCGGGCATCTTCTTTGTCATCACGGCCATCCTGGTGCTGTTCGGCGCCTATGACCAGGTCTCCGGGCCCTCGGGCATCCTCACCTTCCCGGAGGCTGTCTGGGAGCTCTCGTTGGGCATCTATCTCATCGTCAAGGGCTTCCGGCCGGACGCGAGCCTGGTCGCGCGCGACCGGCGTGACAGCGGAGCTGACGACCTCGCCTTCGGCCTGGGCGACAGCGCCGCGCCCGCCGGAGCACAGCCGGCCGGCGCCTAGTCGACGCCCTGCGGAAAGCCGGCAGGAGCAGTTAGGTCACGCGGGGGCGATCCGGACACCACCGAGCTTCACCGGCGTTCCCCGACGCAGCGAGTTCGGAATCTCCGCGATCGCGTCCACGTGCCACACCAGCTCCTCCAACTGCTCGCGTGACGCGTCTCCGGTCAGCTCGACTTCATACACGACGGGTTCGGAGACGGCTGGCTCTCCGCTGAAGTCGCCGCGCACGATGACTCGAACGGTCGTCAGAGCGATGCCGCGGGCGCTCGCCTCCCTGAACAGATCGTTGGAGACGCATCCGCCGATGGCGAGGTACAGGAGCTGGCCGCCGTTGAACCCGAGTCCGCGCCCGCCGGCGTCCGCCGGACGGTCGACCACCAACGTGTAAGGGCCTGCGCTGCCGATGGCGGCGGGTTCGCCACCAAGATTGCGGAACTCAACCTCAAAGCTCACGGAGCGATCATCCTCGAGTGAGATCGCACCAGTCAACCTGGAGCTCGCGTGATGCTGCGCCGGACGAGCAGCGCCAGTCCGGTGATGGTTCCTCACGGTGCGGCGGTAGGCTGACTGCGGCGATGCCCTGGGACGACGACGACGATTGGGTCGGGGAGCCGCCAGAAGGCCGGTATACCCGCGACCGCGCCAAGCCCGAGTTCTGGCGCCAACCCTGGCCGTGGGCAGGTGCCGGATTCGCACTGCTGCTCGTCATCGTGGTCGTCGTTCTCGCCGTGCGGTGACGCAAAGCGCGGTCGATATGACCTGGACCGTTTCAGCGGTCGCCCGGTTAGTCTCCGGTCGATGGATGAGCTGATCTCAGAGGCGGCCGAGGAGTTCGCCGCCGCGCACACCACCCCATTCGACGGCGCGCTGGCCGCGGCGTCGAACTGGACTCATGCAAATACGCCGTGGCCGGGAATGATGGCCGGCCTGCCGGAGGCGCGGCTGTTGGAGGCGCTGATCGTGGTGTCGGGCGCTCGCTCGGTGCTTGAGCTCGGAACGTTCACGGGCGTTGGCACGCTGGCGATGGCCGCCGCGCTGCCCCCGGGCGGCCGCGTCGTGACACTCGAGCTGGACCCCGACAACGCAGCCGTGGCCCGGCGCCACATCGCAGCCAGCACGGTGGCCGACCGCGTCGAGCTGATCCAGGGCGACGCACGCGAGACGCTTCCGCGGCTACCGGGACCGTTCGACCTCGTGTGGATCGATGCCTGGAAGACCGACTACCCGCGCTACCTGGACCTGGTGGTGCCCAAGCTCGCGCCGCGCGGGATCATCGTCGCCGACAACCTCTTCCGCGACGGGGCCACGCTCCCGCCCGCCGCCGACGATGAGGCGACCCGCGGCGTGCTCGACTTCGCCCGCCGGGTGCAGGAAGACGAACGGCTCCACAACGTGCTCCTGACCGTCGGCGACGGTCTGTTGCTCGCCTGGCCGGCACCGCAGTGAGGCTCCCCACTCCCGCGACGTCGATCGGCGCGACCTCGTCGGAAACGCCGCTCCACGAATCTGGAGCCGAGCGACGTGTTACCCGACGATCGGCAGTGTGCGCTCGTCTTGGAGCTCGGACAGCACGGCCTGCATGTCGCCGGTGATGTCGTCGTAGACGTGCTCGTGTTCGGGGTTGGGACCGAAGCGCTCAACGAGGTCGATCGGGGGCAGGACCTCGATGGTGACCTTCGCCGGAAGGGGCAGACGCGGTGGAAGATCAAGGACGCTGACGCCGAACGGCGGCGCGAGCGCGACCGGCAGGACCTTGATCCGGGTCAGCTTGGCCCAGCCGCTGAGCTTGGCGGCGCGCTGGCCGCGCGTCAGGAACAGCGCCGTCTCCTGGCCACCGACCGCCACCACTGGGACGATCGGCACTCCGCGCTCGATCGCGAGCTTGATGAATCCCTTGCGTCCCCCAAACTCGATCCGGTCTGAGTGCCACGAGGGTCGAAACGTCTCGTAATCGCCGCCGGGGTAGACGAGGACGGGCGCGCCTCTGTCAAACGCCCTGTGGGCGTTCTCATGCGAGGCGGCGACGGTTCCCCAGCGGCTGATCCCCGTCGCCGGCACGCGAGCGGCGATGTCATGCGCGAGCTGATGAAAGCGCCGGTCAGGGCCGAAGGTCGTGTAGAACGCAGTAGCGAACACGAACGTGTCCGCGATCATCGTGCCGCCGGAATGGTTTCCCACCAGGAGCACGGGCCCGGAGTCAGGGATGTTCTCCAGCCCCCGAACCTCGCCGCGGAAGTATGTGGCCATCACCGCGCGCCAGAGCGGCAGCACGCGACGAATGTACTCAGGGTCCCAGGCGTCGATGTCGTTTCCGTCCAGCGTCCGCCGCAGGTGCAGCAGATCGCCGACGGCCATCTGACCCGAGGCGATCGCCCCGTCGGCGGCAGTGAGCGCGGCGCGCAGGGTAGATCTCACCAACGACACGATTGGTTGTTACCCGGCATGACCGCTTTGACGCCTGCTCTCGAGGCGCGGGGACGCGCCGCGGGTCAGTGTTGCCCGTGGCGTGGTCACCGTCGAGGCTGATCAGATGGGCGAGGTGTAACCATTGGTCACACTTTGGGTTACAGTAGCGAGATGTCCTCAGCTACTGCTTATGGTTCCTCCGGAGCCGCGGCCCGGCGAGCTCGCCGCGCCTCCCGCGAGGAGACGATCGTCGCGGCGACGCGGACGCTGTTTGATCACCGCGGGATCCAGGATGCTCGGGTCGAGGACATCGCCCGCGCCGCTGGACTGAACAAGGCGCTGATCTACCGGGCGTTTTCGTCGAAGGATGAGATCTTCGCGCTCACGGCAACGAGCTACCTGGACGAGTTACGCGCGCGGACTGACGCGCTTGAGTCGCTCCCAGATGCTGCAGCGCAGTTACGCCAGGTCCTGACCGTTTTCGCGGAATTCTGCGTCACGTATCCCGCGTTTCTGGATTGCGGTCTGTCGCTGTTGCGTCGGCCGGCGCTTGAACTTCGCGAGACTCTCTCAGACGCGGCGTGGTTTCGTGTCTCTCGAGCGGTCGGCAGGTGCGTCGGTGCTGTTCAGCGGGTCCTCGAGGCGGGGGCCCAGCAGCAGGTCCTCGAGGCTGACGACCCCGGGTTCACCGCCGGTCGTCTGCTGACTCAGATGATGGGTTCGATGCACCTGTCTCGGATCGGCGTGTCACTGCGCGAGGCCGCCCCCGGGGCGGTCACAGCCGTGCCTCTCGATTCTGCGCAGGTGAGGGACGCGTGCGTGCGCGACGCGCTCGCTGTGGTGGGCGCCCGAGACGGAGCCCCAGCATGAGCGCTCAGCACCAGGCGGTCACGCTGCACGGTCACTCGATCACCTACGTGCAGAAGGGCTCTGGGCCGGTTCTGCTGCTCATCCATGGGATGGCGGGGTCGCTCGCAACCTGGCGCTCGGTGATCGACCCGCTCGCGCGCAACGCCACGGTTCTCGCGGTGGACCTGCCGGGACACGGGGGGTCGAGCCCGGGCGGCGGGGACTACTCGCTTGGATCGCTCGCGGCCGGCCTGCGCGACGTGCTGACGGCTCTCGGGCACGACCGCGCGACCCTGGTCGGACACTCGCTCGGCGGGGGCATCGCGATGCAGTTCTCCTATCAGTTTCCCGAGATGACCGAACGGCTGGTGCTCGTGTCCAGCGGCGGGCTGGGACTCGAGGTCAACCCGGCGCTGCGCGCCGCGTCGCTGCCCGGCGCAAACCTCTTTCTGTCCGTCACAGCCGAAGCCACGCGACTGGCCTCCGGCATCGCGGGACGTGTGCTTCGCGCGACCCACGCGCCTGCGCGGCCCGGCCTTGACGAACTGGTGCGCAGCTACGCCTCCCTGGCCGACGCCGATCGGCGCTCCGCCTTTCTGGCCACCGTGCGAAGCGTGGTCGGACTCAACGGTCAAACCGTCGGCGCCGGAGACCGGCTCTACCTGGCCGAAGACCTCCCCGTCCTCCTCATCTGGGGCGCAGAGGATCCGATCATTCCGGTCGAGCACGCCAGGGCCGCACACGCGCTGATGCCGCACAGCACCCTTGCGGTGTTCGACGGCGTTCGCCACTTCCCCCACGTCGAGGCGCCAGAGCGGTTCGTCACGGCGCTGGAGGACTTCTGCGCCAGCACCGAGCCGGCGGTGTTCGACGCCGCGACGTGGCGAGCACGCCTGCGAGTCACCAACGTGCCCGACTGAGCGCGCTAGATCGGGCGTTCGAATCGGTGGCGGCAGCCGCGCGCGTTAGACGGGCAGGCCGACGAGCCGCGCACTCTGGTCCCAGAGCTTCTCTGCGAGGTTGTCGTCCAGAGCCTGAGTGCTGGGGGCGACCACCTTCTCGTCCACGATGTAGTCGCCGGTGAGCGCAGCAGCGTCGTCAGACATCGCAAGCCACACCAGCGAACGGGCGCCACGCTCCGGGGAACGGAAGAACGGCGCGCCGAGCGTGGCGACGACTCTCCAGATCCCGTTTTCGTTCCTGGCGAAGCCGGTGCGCACCACGCCGGGGTGAAAGCAGTTGGCATGCAGGTCCGGCGCACGTCGGGCGAGCTCGCGCGTGAAGAGGATGTTGCACAGCTTCGAGGTCCCATAGACGCGCGGGGAGTAGGAGCGCTCTGATTGCAGGTCGTCGAGATCCAAGCGCGCGGACTTGTGGGCGTCGGAGGCTGTCGTCACCACGCGGCCGCCAACAAGGCGATCTCGGAGCAAATTGGTGAGCAGGAACGGCGCAAGGTGATTCAGCGCGAAGGTCTGTTCCAGGCCCTCGGACGTCTCCCTGCGCGAGGCAAACAGCGCGCCGGCGTTGTTGGCGAGGACGTCGATGTGCTCGTAGCGTCGGCGGATCTCATCAGCCAGCGTCCGGACGTTGGACATCAGCGCCAAATCGGCGACGTGACCGTGGATCCGCCCAGCGCCACCGGCCGCCGTGGCTGCCTCGACGACCGCCCCGACGCGCTCGGGCTCGCGTCCCACGAGCTCAAGGTCGGCCCCTCGCCGCGCGAGCTCGATCGCGGCGGCTCGCCCGATGCCGCGAGTCGCTCCGGTGAGCACGACGACGGTCACCGAGCCGACTGTACCCGCGGCCGCGGCACAGGCACTCTCATCGACGCCTCGGTCACAGCGGGTGGGCGCGGAGCCAGCTGAGCACTTCGTCTGCGTGCCGGTCGGGCGGGAAGATCGGGTAGAAGACATGCTCGATCTTCCCGTCGCGGACAACCATTGTCAGCCGGGCGTAGAGTGGTTGGCCATCGGCTTGGAAGGTGGGCAGGCCCAGCAGCTCGCCGAGCCGCAGTTCGTGATCGGAAAGAATCACAAACGGCAGCGACAGTCGCTGAGCGAGTTCGGTCTGATAGTCGCTGTCTTGGGAGGAGAGGCCATAGACGCGTTCTGCGCCCGCGTCGCGGAGCTCTTGGAAATGGTCGCGGAATCCGCACGCTTCCGGGGTGCACCCGCGTGCCCCGGGGATCGCGTCCCAGCCGTCCGGCAGATCGACCCCCGGCTTCCCGCTGAGCGGGTACAGATAGAGCACCGTGCGACCCTCGCCCAGTGCGCTCAGCTCAACCGGGAGGCCATCGGTGCCGACCAGGGTGAGATTGGGCAACGGCATTCCGCATAGGTGATCGGCCGCGCCGTCATCCTCGGGGATCGGCAGATCGTCAGGCAGATTCTCGTAGGTCGCCATTGCGAAGTCCTCCACGGTCGAAGGTCATCAAGATCACACACGCAGTGAGGGTGTACGCACACGGAGGCTAGGACTGGCGCCTCGCGCGACCTTGTCGTGATTCAGGTCACCCGAGAGAATGCGCGTGTGGCCACCTTCCCGGACCCACAGTCGCTCGCGCGAGACGAGCTGACGTCCCTCTTGACGGAGCTCACCGGTAGAGAGCAGGCGGTCTCGGACGAGCGACTGACTTTGCATGCCCAGATCGACGCTCTGCGCCGAGAGCTCGTCGGCCGGCTTCGTGATGAAGGCAACACCGTGATCTCCGGTGCCGACCTTCACGACGCTGGATCGGTCGGCGTGGAGTTTGAGCCGGCGATCCCTCGTGTGATGACTGAGCGGCTTGTCCTGCGCGGCTGGCGCGAGGTCGATCTGGAGGCGTTTGCCGACATGGGTGCCGATGCTGAGGTGATGCGATTCCTGGGCGGGGTCGTCGATCGGGCTCAGGCGTGGCGGATGATGGCGCTGTCTGCCGGGCATTGGCCGTTGCGGGGCTACGGCAGCTGGGTGGTCGAGCGGCGAGCCGACCAAGCGGTCCTCGGTCGGGCCGGGCTCTGGCAACCCGAGGCATGGCCTGGGTTAGAGGTCGGCTGGGTGTTCGCTCGATCGGCATGGGGTTATGGCTTTGCCACGGAGGCGGCGCAGGCTGCTGTTGTCTGGGCGTGGGAACACCTTGAGTGCGAGCAGCTGATCTCGCTCATCGCCCCAGAGAACGAGCGGTCGATCCGGGTTGCTCAGCGGTTGGGGATGGAGCCCTTGCGCGAGCACGATCTTCACGGTGTCAACGTCACGATCTATGCGCTCAAGCGGCCAGGAGGCTGAGACCGCCGGTATAGAGAGGGTGTGGGGGCGAGCACCGGCTCCGCCCCGCGAGCGGGTCAACGCACCGCGCGTGGTGCGCATTAGCATGGCGCTGTGCGCGAGCTTCAGGCCGGACTCTGGCACTGGCAGGCGCCGCACCCGCACTGGACGCCTGCTCAGCGGTGGCCGCGGGAGGTGTCGTCGAACGTGAGCCGGTGATCGTCCTCACTGCGCCGTGGCACGAGCGCGACGCGCAAGCGCTTGTCGAGGGACTTCAGGCCGCCGTGTTCGCGCCGCCGCCTGACACGGTGCAGGACCTGATGGACAAGTACGCCGTCACGGCCGAGCAGGCCGGTGATGGCAGCCCGGACCTCAAGTGGCTTGACAACGGCGGCGGTCAGGTGCACTGGTACGCGGCCGGTGACCGGCTTGGGATGGGGATCGAGGCGTACGCAGGCCGCGAGCACAACGACCTCATCCTCTGGATCGAGAGTGTCCACGCGGTCGTCGCCGGCGACTCACTCGCCGATTTCGGAACGGGCCTTGCGCTGAACGCGCGGTTGCGCGGCGGCGTGACCCGTGAGCAGGTCGTCAACCGAATGCGGCCGCTGCTCGCACTGCCGGTTGAGTTCGTGCTCCCGACGCACGGAACACCGACAGACCGTGCTGCGCTCGAGCGCGCACTCTCCTGACGAGTGACGCTCCATGCGCGCCCGCAAGGGAACGCTGTGCGCGCATCAGGGCCTCGGCTTTCGTCGCGCTTGCCATCGTTGACGTCGAGCGGTCCGCCGCGCCTGGCGCTGAGCCTTGAGCTCGCGTTCCTTGACGCCGGCCTCCGCGTAGGACTGTCTGACGAGCTGCTTCCCGCCTGACCAGCCAAACACCCACGAGACCAGCACAATCGCGAGCACGACGTCCCACGCGGAGATGATGAGCTGCTGCGCGAGGGAGTAGGCCGCGGCGTTGGCGCTGCTGGTGGTGCTGTCCAGGACCGCGACGTTGAAGGCCTGATTGACGCCCGCGCCGCCCGGTGTCACCGACAGGCCGTTGGAGATCGAGTTGGACGCGCTGACAGCGACAACCGAGTGGAAGCTGACCGGGATCGAGTACGCAGCCATGAACACGGCGACGATCCCAAGCCGCGCCACGTAGCTTCCGAGCTCGGGAAGGGCGACGCCGATCAGGAACCGTCGCGGCTGACCGAGGATCGCGCCGCCGGTCTTGACCTGCTCGCGGAGTTTGGTCGCCCGAACCCAGAAGAACCGCGCCAGAAAGAGCAACAGCACGACCCCGCCGAGCGCGATGAGGGCGCTGGCGACTGGATGCTCGGCCACGAAGCCCAGCTTGATTGACAGCGAGCCGGCGACGGTCGCGAACAGATACAGGTAGGCCGCCACGTTGAGGACCGAGAACGGGATCTTCTGCACGATGAATCCCGAGAACACGACCGCGAACGTCGCACTCGCGATCAACGTCGTGAACATCAGCAGCATCACCAGCGTGCCGATGTTCGCCGGCAGGAAGCCATTGAGCGCGACCGCGACCGCGTACGAGGCGAGCACCGGGCGAAACGGCAGGTGCGTGTCGGGGAATGCAGCGCGAAGGATCGTCAGCCAGGCCACCGCAGCGAGGACGGTCTGGAGGGTGCTGAGCACGATTCCGCCGGCGATCGCGTAAGCGGGGACCGCTCGCAGCTGATCGAAGAAGTCGTGGATCCAGTCAGAGACCGGGACGCCGAGCTGATCGAGGACGAACAGAAGAAGCGCGATTGCGGCAAGCCACGAACCGATCCGCAGGATGCGGCGCAGAACTGGGTTGGTGCCCTCGGTGCGGGGCTGGGTCGCTTCCACGCGCACATCATTCCGGTCGACGAGGTCAAGATTGCGGTCGCTAGGGACGTCTTCCGTCCTCCTACGGTTGGTCTGGCACGAATGCCGACCGCCGCGTCACCCTAGGAACGTGACTTGTGCTTCCGGCTGGCCTTCGGTCCTGGCGCCGTGGTGGCGGGAGCGCGTCCGTCATCGCCGGCGTTGAGTGCGAACGTCGCGTCGATCGTCGCCCAGACTTCGTGCTCCTCGACATCGATCGGCATGTCACGGCTACCGGCAGCGGCCGAGACCCTGCGGATGCCTGGCGGGCGGTCCGCCGTCTCGGGCTCGACGAGGCAGATTAGGCCGTCGAGGGTCACACCGACGCCGCCAGCGTACGCCTGGGCCTTGCTGCGCGCATCCACGGCCGCCTGCCTGGCGGCCTCCAAACGAGCCGGGTTACCTGGCGTCACGAACCAGTGCGGGCCGTCGATGCTACCCCGGAGGTCCTCGCTGGCTTGCGAGATCACCCTGCCGATCACCTCGGGATCGGCGAGGTGAACCGCGATCCGCACCGTCGCGCGATGACCCAGCCCGTGGTTACCGCGCGAGGGAGGATCGAACTCCTCCGCGACCGTCACGCCCGCTGTCGTGCGATCCGCCTCCCGCACGCCTAGCTCGTCCAAGAGGCTGCCGAGCGCCTCGGCACGCTGGGCGACATCCCCCAGCGCCTTGTCCGGCGAGTCCTCAAACGCGCTCAACGTGATCCACAAGAGCGCCATATCAGGCTCGGTACGAACGGTGGCCTGACCGCGGACACTCACCGTGGCCCGCGCTGGCGCACCCTCCCGACCGGGCGAAGCGATCGACACGATCTCCATCGTCGCAGATGCAACGACACCGACCGAACCGAGGCACTCGATCTCACCGTGCCGTCACTGCCGGTGTTAGCCCAGCCCGGGCGGCAGCGGCGGCGGCGGGGCGAGCACTCGGGTTGAGGCCTGCGAGTGTGCGCTCGGGGCGTTCGAGCTCTGCACCGACGCTCGATTGGTGAGCCGGCCGGGCGTGGTCGACGTGACTCGGTAGGTCAGGTGCAGGATCTTGGTCGCGCGGTCGCGGATCGTTCCGATCGTGGTGCAGACCGCGTCGCCGTCGCGGCTGAACCCGGGCGCGGAGGTCAGCGCCAGCCCGGCGGGCGCCGTGTCGCAGACCCGTACCTTCAGCGCCGACGCCTCGCCGATGTTGGATACACGCAGCGTGTACGCGATCGTGTCACCGGCGGTCACCGTCGCAGGACTTCCCGTCTTGTGCAGCGCGAGTCGCGTTCCGGCGGGACCGGCGGGGATGGGCGGGTGGGGCAACTGCGGTACCGGCGGCTGCGGCGGGCCGCTCGGGTCTGGGAGCACGGGTGGCGGCTCTGGTGAGGTGATCTCCTGATCCGGGATCTGCACGAGCGTCAGTGCCTCATCGCTGTTGGGGTGGGGGTCCGGAACGGGCTCGGTCTGGTCGCCGGCCACGGTTGCCACGTTGGCCAGGACTGTCCCTCCTGCGATTGTGGCGGGCACGATCGCCACGACCGTGAGCGTCTGCGATGAGCCCGACGCGGGCGCGGCGGGAACGCTCGGGGCCGTGCAGATGATTGACCCGCTGGTGCCGACAGCCGGCGTCGTACAGGTCAGGGCCGAGCTCGCCGTCGCGCTGACAAACTGCACGTCCGGCGGTAGCTGGTCGGTCAGCACGAACCCGGTGGAGGTCGCGGGCCCGTAGTTGGTCCCGACGATCTGCCAGGTGAGTCTCGCGCCCGGCGCGACCGTTGCGTGTGAGACGGTCTTGACCACGCCGAGATCTGCCGGGGGCGGTGGACCGGGGGGCACGATCACCGCCGCGGGGTCACAGCCCTCGTAGATCACGTCGGGCTGGTCCTCGGAGTTGGCCTGGTAGCAGGCGTGATTGACGAGCGACGCCGGCGCGTTGCCCTGCGCGGTTGCGTCCACGCGTGCCTGGTAGGCGTAGCTGAAGCTCGCATCGGGCGCAATGGTCCCGACCGCACAGCTGATCGAGCGAGTCGCGACCGTGTAGCTGCAGGCACCGCTCGGGTTTGCGGTGAAGCCGACGAAATCAAGGCCCGATGGGAGCTCGTCGGCGACCACGACGTTGGTCGCGGCGTCGACCGGGGTCCCGGCCAAGGGGTCGCTGGGATCGCGCATCGAAGGGTTGGTGACCTCGGTGGTGTAGGTGACGACATCGCCCGGTACGGCGTTCGTGCGGTCCGCGTTCTTGGTGATCGCCAGGTTCGGGGCGCGGATCAGGGAGCTGAACGCGATCCCGCCGAAGAAGTACGTGTCCCCGATGGTGCCGAGACATAGCGACGCGCCCGTCGCGTCGTTGGGGATCGTGCCCTCCGGCACCAGGAGCGTGGTGAGGTCGAATCCGAGCTGATTGTTGAATCCGGGCGTGCGGCCCCCGACCGACGCGCCACCGCTCGAGATCGTGCTGTTGAAGAAGTTATCGATGGGGTGCGCGGCGTCGGACTGGTGGGCGAGACCGTTGCACGTCGGACCCAGACCCCCGAGCGCGAGGTAATCCCCGGTGATCGCGCGGTCACCCTCGGTCGCCCAGACCGTCACGTGTGCGTCGACCTTACCGCTGTGCGGGGTCTGGAATCCGGTGAAGTTGAGCGGTCCGACGACGAGCTGCTGGCCACCTTGGACCTGAACGAAGTCAAACCCGTCGAACAGCGTCACATCACGCCACGGTGCCGTGGGAGTCGCCCACACCACGATCAGATTCCAGCCGGCGTAGCGGTTATAGCCCTTGCCCGCCTGGACGTTGGCGACGGTCACCGGGAGGGTCTCGTTGCCGGCGCCGCTGCGTCGTGCACGAGTGGCCAGGCCGGCGTTGATCTCCGCCGTGACATCAGCGCGCACCTGGTAGGCCCAGCCCGTCGACGTGCCAGGTTGCTGATACCAGCTCTGGATGTAGTCCCACCTGCCGTCACGTCCCTGCGCGGTCGCATTGACCGTCGCGTACGAACCGCCTCCGGCGCGCAACAACGCGGTCGTGTACAGCGAATTGGTCTGTGGGCTGGCCCCGCCGGGGGCGTCGTCTGACGCGGTGTTCGGAGGGCGGTTCACGCCGCGCGACAGGTCCGCTCCCCAGTACAGGAACGCCCGCACCACCTGGGCGCCGGCCGGGACCGTCAACGTCGCCGTGCTGGAGTTAAAATGGCCGGCGCTGGGGTCGACGTTGACGTAGCCCATGTTCTGGTCGTTGTTGTTCGCGTTCAGGCACGGCTCCGCCGCCCGTCCATGCTTGTGCTTGCGCACTGCCGCCAGGTTCTGCGGGCAGGTCTCCAGCGTGTTGCCCGTGACGGCCACGTCCCCACGCAGGTTTTCAGCAAAGCTTGGCGTCGCCGCCCCGACCTTCTGCTTGAGCGTGTGGCGCACCGGCGAGTTCGGCCAGTTGCGGACCTTGGAGCTGAGCGTCCCGGCGACGGCGACGGACGCGACTGCGCAGGCCAGCACCGCGGCAAGGCACCCGGCTCTCACGACCACGCAAAGGCCCCTGCCCCGCGTTCTGGACCGTCTTCCCGCTCCCACTACCAACCTCCGACCTCGGACACACCGATCCTCCTGATCGCGGGGTGAGCTCACATCACCCAGTTCGGGTGAGAGCCCGCCGTCCGATCCGGTCGCGAGCGCGCGGACCCGGCGCGGCGACAGTTGAACCGCCAACGGGCTGCTGACCCCCAGGCCCACGCCCGCGAAGTTGGCGATCAACCGGTTGCCGTTGGCCGACGCCGCCCGCGGCACGATCGCCACGACGGATGCGCGGGAGGTCAGTTGCGTGCTGTGCTCATGGCACCCGGGTGCCGGTTCAGCTCTTCCGGTGCATCCGGTAGTGCAACACCATGAACGGAAAGCCGAAGACCCAGAAGGCGTGCTCCGCGCGCAGTTCGCCGTCCTCCAGGTACACGTCGAGTTGCTCGGCGAAGCCTTGCACGGCGGCCGTCGTCAGCTCCCGCGTCTCAGCGTCGATGTATGTGAGGTAGTGGCCGGGGTGTTTCAGTTCGCTGCGGCTGGTGAGGATCAGCCCGCCGCCCGGCCGCGCGTTCGGTGCGAGCGTCGCGGTGAAACTGGCGTGGGGGAGTGGGAAGCCGACGCTGACGAACCCGCGCTCCTCATCGCGATATGTGGTGTAGATACCGACGTAGATGGGTTCGTCATTGTCGGTGAACGATCGGATCCAGCCACGCACCGCCACCACGTCCTCGCCGGGAGCGGTGATTGTGTCGATACGGCTGCGGATGCCGCGCTGGGTCTCACGCTGGTTCATCGGCACGCTTGCCTGGCCCAGCGGCCTGGCGAGCAGGTTGCGATACAGCAGGTAGCCGGGACGTACCCACAGCCGCCATTCGGGCACGATGTCGAGGGTGAAGCGGGTCGTGTGCTCGTAGAACTCGCGGACCAGCGGATCGACGTGTGCCGGATCGAACTCCGGGCCGGCCAGCGAGTCCAGCGAGGCGACGATCCCGACATCGGCCGCGTCCGCGGTGTAGGTGCCGCCGAGCACATCAGCGAGCTGTCTGACGTAACCCGTGCCGACGTACCGACTGCGTGACTCCAACGGCACGACGAACGGCACGTCCTCGGCTTGTACCCGTTCCGCCAGCATGCTGACCTGCGGGTCGCGGAACAACACCGCGGACAGCACTCGGAACGCCACGACGCTCGTCGCCGCCACTACGGCTGGTTCCGCGCCCCGGTCACGCAACTCGAACGCGCCGCCCACTGCGGCTCCGAGCACGGGACCGACCGCCACCTTCTGCGGCCGCAGGCCGAGCCCTCCCGCCACCGCGCCGCTCACGGTGCCAACTGTCAGCGGTCCCGCCCCACTCAGCCGTCCCGCGGCCCAGCCCGCTGGGGCGGCGAGCGCGCCGCTGGCGAGGATGCGTGACCAGAGCTCCGGAATCTGGCCGGGCTGCTGCCGTGCCCGCGACACTGCTTCCGCGGCGCCCAGGAAAGCCGCCCCGGCTGCCGCGCCGCGCAGCGCGGCCCGCGGCCCGCGGTGCCCCGTCAGCGCCGCTCCCGCCACCGCGCCGAGCACGCTCGAGCTCAGAACCTGCTGCTTACGACTCGGCCCCGTCCGGGCTCCAGCGCGTCGCTCACTCGCCACGGTCCTAACCTACCGGCCACGCTGATATTGCAGTCGCGTGTGGTGCTTCCGGAAGGTCGCGTCACCCGATTCGGACGACGCGGACGGCCGCCGGGACCCGGTAGCGTCGAATGTGAGATGGAGCCGACGGGCGTGGATTTCGCACTGATGGTGTTTGAGCACACAGGGGGCGCCGAGCACGCCTACGGCGACGCGGTGAGCCAGGCGTCTGGCGAGCCGTGGGCACAAGAGGTCGCGTTTATCGAGCACCATCGCCGCGATCGAATCGTCGTCCGCGGGACGTTCGCCGGGCATTACGTGGACGCGGATGACGAGGCGGACTTCATCGGGCGCAAAACCGCCGAGGGCGCGGTAGCCGGAGGAGCGGCCGGGCTGCTGTTCGGTCCCGCGGGGCTCGCCGTCGGACTGGTGGCGGGCGGCATGGCAGGGGGGGTCGCCAACGAGCACTCCGGTCCACGGCTTCGCAGCGCCCTGTTCGACGAACTCCGCGACGAGGTGCCGGAGGGATCCTCAGCCGTGATCCTCATGGCGCGACCAGAGGACGTCGACGCAATGGTGAGCGCGCTTGAAAGCCATCGTGGTCGGCTGGTGCGCCACCACCTCACGCCTGAAGGCGCAGAGGTATTGACATCCGCTGTCGCGGGCAGTCCGAGCGCCGCTCCTCGACCGCCGGGGTGATCGGATGCGCTCCCGTTGACGGTCGGGGGCGGATCTAGCTGACGAGCGCCACGACGCCGCGGTTGCGGGCGAACTCCAGACAGCGCCAGCGCCCGCGCAGCCCATCGGCCGAGAACACCGGCTCGCCGTCGAGGCTGACAAGCGACCAGCCGTCACCAGAGGCAACCAGTCGCAGTTGCCGGGCGCCACGGACAGCGTCGCCGACGCGTTCGTGTGGGCGGCTTCGACGCCGCACGCGACGGTGAATCAAGGAGAAAGTAGTCACGGATCCAGCTTCGCGCGCGGACATAAGAAGGCCGCTAGACCAACTCGTGAGTTCGATAAGAGCTCGCTAGATCGGCTGCCGCGGGCCTATGGTTGATAGGAGCTCAGATGACGACTCCCGGCGACGACTTGGATCTGGACGCTGTTCGACGAGACCTCGAGGCTCGTCGCGACGCCGCGCGTGAGCGTCTGGCGGCGCTCGCCAGCCGTCCCGAACGTGGGAGCGGGCTGGGGTTCGGCAAGCGGGTGGGCGACGGAACCACCGAGGCGGTGGGACGACTGACCGACATCGGCGTTGGCGATTCTCTTGAGCGAGTGCTGGCCCGGACAGAGCGTGCGGTGGCCAAGCTTGATGACGGCAGCTATGGGATGTGTGATGTGTGCGGCGAGCCGATCCCGTCTGGCCGGCTACGGGCTTTGCCCGATGCCGTGTTGTGTCTGCGCTGCGCGGAATCGCACCGGCGTCCATCGGTGCCGCGACGGCGTTAGCTGAAAGCTCGTGTGCCGTGCGCCGCCCGGGACGCTCGCGCTGTCGCTAGCCGTGGGCGGCCTTGGCGGCGGCGTCGAGTTCCTCGCCGCGCTTGATCAAGAACGCGCCGAGTGCGCCCGCGAGCGCGGCGATGACGGTAATCGCGTAGATCTCCATCACGACGTCAAGAATCCGTCCCGGGAACGAGATCGGGTTCTGCATGCTGGAGGAGACCGTCAGCAACTGGGTGGTGGTCCAGAACAATGCGCTGCCGACACTCCTGATCTGGGTCTGCTTCTGATGGTGCTCAAACAGGTACGCCAGAACGGCACAGACCACGTCGAACCCGACCGTCGCCACCGCGACGGCGACCAGTCGGTCGCGCAGCCGGGCGTGAGTTGGCGTGGTGGCGCGGATGACGTCACGCACCTCGGCCGCCGCCTCGCGCCACACGCGCACCAAGTACATCGTCCGCTATTCGCTGCCCGCTTCCGACGTCCTGTGCGCCGTCGCCGCTTGACCCTGCCGGTGGACGTCGCGCGATCCGCTGTAACGTCGCTACAGGAACTGCCGGCTGACCCAGGAGGACTCACGGTGGACACCGTGCGAGAGAAATTCAAGCGACGTACCGTTCGACAGGATCGATCGCCGATGCCGGACCCGCGATGACAACTCTGGTGTTCGTTCATGGCGCATGCGTCCGCGACGCCGACTGGTGGTGGAGTCAGATGACGCAGCCGCTCGCCAAACTCGGCGTCGCGACCGTGGCGGTGGCGCTGCCGAGCTGCGGCGAGACCGGAGACCATCTCGGCGACCTCTACGACGATGTTGAGGCGTGCCACCAGGCGATCGCTGAGGTCAACGGACCGGTCGTCCTCTGCGGGCACTCCTACGGCGGGATGATCATCACTGAGGCCGGTGCTGATGAGCGCGTCACCCAACTGCTCTACGTGACCTCGGTGATGCCCGACACTGGACAGTCCCAGGCCGAGCTCATCGGCGCAGAGCCGGCGCCGTGGCTGCACCCGGGCGAGGACGGCACCATCGGTGTTGACCCCGACATGATCCGGGAGTTCTTCCTCCAGGACTGCGACGAGAGCACAACGGAGCAAGCGGTCAGCCGTCTCACCCGTCAATCCCTCACACCATTCACTCAGCCACCACGCCAGATCGCCTGGAAGCAGAAGCCCGCGACGTACTTCGTCTGCACCGAGGATCTCGCCACCCGGGCCGAAGCGCAGCGTCAACGCGCCAGAGCAGATACGCGACTCGTCGAGTTCAGTGCCGGGCATCATCCGTTTCTCTCACGCCCCGACGAGTTCGCAGAAGCCATCGCTGCCGCGATCGCCCCCAACTGATCCGCACCTAGACTCCGGACCGTGGACACCGCCGCACGCAGCCTGGCCCACTGGAGCGAGGAGGGTCGGGCCGAAATGGACGCCTTCTACGCGCTCGCGCGCCGGGACTATGAGCGGCTCGCTCGAGGCTTCGTCAACCATCCGGCATGGCTACGTCGCGTTGCCGACGGGCGCCGACATATCACGTTGCTCGATGTCGCCTGCGGTTCAGGAAAGTTCCCGGAGGCGTTACAAGACTTCGGCGGTGTCGGCGCCTTATCCGGTGAGCTGCAGATTGACTACGACCTGCTCGACCCGTCTCCGTTCTCGCTGTTGGAGGCCGCCCAAGCGCTTCGTCCGCCGTTCGTCGGGGCCGCTCGCCACGAGACCCTCGTGGAGGATCTCGACGACGCCGTCGGACCGTTCGACGTCGTGTGGGCCACCCACGCGCTCTACTCCCTCACGCCTGCGGCGGTCCGTGCGGCGACCGCTCGCATGCTCGCCGCACTCGCGCCCGGTGGCGCCCTGCTCATCGCCCAGGGCAGTCGCGAGGGCCATTACCTGCGCTTCTACCGCCACTTCCTCGACGACCTCCGCGACGGTCAGGGCACGTTGTACGCCGCGTCAGAGGATCTTGCCGAGGCGCTGCGGGTCTGCGGCGCCGACCCTCAGGCGGTCCGCCTGTCCTACGACCACACCACCGCACTGGAGAACATCATCACCGTCGAGGGCTACCTTCAGCGGTGCGCCTTCGACGATTCCGTCTCGCTTCAGGAGATGATGGCGGCTCCGCACCTCGGCGCCTACCTGCGCGAGTGTCGCGACGAGGCTGCGGGCCTGTGGCGGTTTCACCACGAGGTCGACGTGCTCCTCGTTGGCCCCGTCTTCAACGGCTTGATCGAGTAGCCCTTTCCTCCGGCCCATTTGTGCCCGATGCTTCCGCTCTGGCGCCGGTTCACAGGAGGATTTCCCGGTCCAGCGGGTGCGAGTGTACGGTGGTGGGATAGAGGCGTCACCGGCGTCCGAATTCCGGTCATCACCCGGAGTGGGTGATGCGGCGCCACATGCGCGGGAGGAGGCTATTGGCATGACCGTCTCGGTCAGTTGTGTCGGGCGGTTCGCAGGGCGGATGAGCCGGTGTCGCTCGGGGTGGCGGATCGGCTTGACCCCAGCGGGAGGGGATCGAGATGAGCGCGACGACGTCAGCGAAGCGCGTCGCCCGGGTACCGGTACGCAGCAATAGACGCCCCGACGCCGTTCGGAGGTGCAACGCCGACGCTCTGCTGTCACGCTGGCGTGAGGACCGGGATCGTGACGCGCGTGACGAGCTGATCGCTCGCTTCCTGCCGCTCGCGCGGAGGATCGCCGGCCGCTATCGCGCCGCTCCCGAGCCGATCGAGGATCTGATGCAGGTCGCGTCCCTGGGACTGCTCGGAGCTATCGATCGTTTTGACCCGGCCCGCGGTGTCCCGTTCGTCGCGTTTGCCGTACCCACCATCGTCGGCGAGTTGAAGCACTACCGCCGCAGTACCGGCTGGTCGGCGCACGTCCCGCCGAGCGCCCAGGAGTTCGCACTGCGAGTTGACCGGGCGGGACGAGAGATCACGGCACAATCCGGCCGCCCGGCGCGTGTTGCCGAGCTTGCCGAGCATCTCGAGGTCACCGTCGAGAACGTGCTCGCCGGACTCGATATCGCCACCGCCCACTACTCGATCTCGCTCGACACTCCCGCGTCGACGACCGACGGCGACGAGGCCCACGCACTCGCTGACGACATTGGCGCCGAGGACGCGAACTACGAAATGGTCGAGGCCGTCCTCTCCATCTCGGCGGCAGGGACGCGGCTGCCGGCTCTCGAAGGTCAAGCGCTTGCCTTACGGCTGGGCGGGGCTACGCAGACCGAGATCGCCCGACAGCTCAACTGCTCACAGATGCAGGTCTCACGCCTCCTCGGCCGTGCCGTCGCCAGCTTGCAGAGGCTTGTCGACCCACCGCTTGGCGACCTGAAGGCGTCCGCCGACGGCGAGCCGGAGAGTCAGGAGTTGTAGGACGTCGGCGTCGACTGAGGAGAGCGCCTGTCCCAACCGTGAAATGACGAGTAGTCACTCGCATCCCACGCCTCGCGCAGCCCGGGCTTACTGAGATCCCAGTCGGGACGGATCTCGCGGGTCACGGTCCGCAGGTCGTGCCAGAGATCCACGAAGGAGGGACGTCCCCAGAACCAGTAGCCGTTGTAGATGCTGTGGACGACCAGCCCGGGTTTGAGCACGAGGGTGTGGGGGATCATCGGGTCGTGCTCGGGGTCGGTGTACTCCTGGATGTCGAGGTCCTTCTGGACGGTCCGCTCCGGGTCCGAGAGGAATGGCCACTGGGCCCCGGTCGACGCGCGGAACTCCTGGCTGGAGTGGTGGGTGTCGGTCGAGATGGTGGCGACCTTCGTGTAGGACACGGCGATCTTCGCGAAGTTGGCGGCGAGCTCGAGGTGCTGCTGGTGCTCCTTGGGGCAGTAGTTCCCGCGCGCGAGCGTGAGGATCAGCGGGTCGTCGCCCTGGATCTCGCTGAGCTTTCGAGCAACGTTCTCGTGATCGGGCAACTCGTAGTCGGGGAAGGTGCTGCCGGGGGCGATGTCGCTGCGCATGATCTGCTCCTGTCCACGGTTTCGGCGCCTTTCGGGGGCCACAATGAGCCTAGTCAACCGGCGCCACGGGCGCCAGAAGGGAGGCCCCTATGAGTGTCCAGACGCCGGTGTGCGAGTTGCTGGGGATTGAACACCCGATCGTCGAGGCGCCGCTGTCTGAAGATCCCCGCCTGCCCGCCGCGGTCTCAAACGCGGGCGCACTCGGCAGCGTGTCGCTGTGGTGGGCTGATGACGCCGGAGATTGGGTCCGTGACACCGCAGCGCTCACCGACCGGCCGTTTGCCGGGAATTTTGTTCTCACTTCGGATCAGCACCATCGAGTCGATCAGGCCCTGTCCGCCGGTCTGCGGATCGTGTCGTTCCTCCTGGGCGATCCCGACGGCTACGTCGACTCGGTGCACGACGCCGGAGGGCTTGTCATGCACACGGTCGGCAGCGCAGAGGAAGCGCGGCGCGCAGTCGGATGTGGAGTCGACGTCATCGTTGCGCAGGGCTGGGAGGCGGGCGGGCACGTATGGGGTCGTGTGGCGACGCTCCCGCTGGTGCCGGCGGTAGTCGACGCGGTGGCACCGGTGCCGGTCATTGCGGCGGGTGGGATCGGTGACGCTCGAGGAGTCGCGGCCGTGCTGGCCCTCGGCGCGCAGGCCGCCTGGCTCGGCACCCGATTCCTCTTAGCCGACGAGATGCCCATCCACGACGAATATCGGCGCCGCCTGATCGACGCGACCGAGACCGATGCAGAGTGGTACCCCGACCTGTATTCGGTGGGATGGCCGGGCTCTCCCCACCGCGCCATCCACAACTCAACCGCGGAAATGTGGGAGGCCGCGGGCCGGCCGCCCCTGGGTAGTCGACCGGGAGACGGGGAAGTCATAGCCCACTTCGCTTCGGGCGACCCGATCCTTCGATATTCCCCGGCGCCCCCAATGGTCGGAACGACCGGCGAGGTCGATGCGCTGTCGCTGTGGGCCGGTCAGAGCGTTGCGCTCGCCCGACGGTCACAGCCCGCCGCCGAAATCGTGGCCGAACTCGTCTCGCTCCTGTAGTCCGCCACCGAGGGGCCGCCCCAGCGCTCTCCCCACCTCCAATTTATACCGGATCAAAGCCTCTCATGAGGCCTTGACTTGTGCCCCATAATCGCCCGCCGCAGGTTGGAATCAAGAACAGATGTGGAGTTGGCAGGGTCAACTCCGCGGGAGGTGAGCAGATGGGTGACGTGTTGGATTTCCACGAGATCGAGCAGACCCAGGTTGCGGTCGTCGGCGGCAAGGGCGCGCTCCTGGGGGAGCTGTCGCGGGTGGAGGACATCCGTGTGCCGGCGGGATTCTGTGTGACGGCAGACGCGTTTCAGCGGGTCCTGACGGGAACGCCGTCGATCGGCGATCGGGTCGATCGGCTGTCGCGTGTGAGGCCAGACGACCGGGAGGCGGTACGGGCACTCAGCGCGGAGATCCGTCAGGCGCTTGAAGGGATCACCATCCCTGAGGATCTATCGTCGGCGGTGACGCGCGCGCTCGCCCGGTTCGGCGAGCACGTCGCCTACGCCGTCCGATCCAGCGCGACGGCCGAGGACCTGCCGACGGCATCCTTCGCGGGCCAGTACGACACGTACCTGAACGTCGTCGGTCCGGCGTCGGTTCTCGGGCACATTGGCCGATGCTGGGCCTCGCTGTTCACCGAGCGGGCCGTCACCTACCGCCTGCGCAACGGCTTCGACCACCGGGACATCCGCATGGCGGTGGTCGTGCAGCAGATGGTCTTCCCGAAGGCGGCGGGCATCCTGTTCACGGCCGATCCCGTCACCTCCAACCGGAAGGTCGTCTCCGTGGAGGCCAGCTTCGGCCTGGGCGAGGCCGTGGTCTCCGGGCTGGTGAACACGGACGTCTACAAGGTGCGGGACGGCGAGATCGTCGAGAAGGCGGTGGCCACCAAACGGCTTGCCATTCAGGCCTCGCCGGCGAGCGGGACGCAGGAAGAAGCGATCGATCCGGAGCGGCAGGGGCAGCCGGCGCTGACAGATGCCCAGGTCGTGCAGCTCGCGCAGCTGGGCCGGCGGATCGAAGCACACTTCGGCCGTCCCCAGGACATCGAATGGTGCCTGGCCGACGATGGCATCTGGATCGTGCAGAGCCGCCCGATCACGACGCTGTTCCCCGTCCCCGTGGCCGACGACTCAGATAACCACGTCTATGTCTCGGTTGGCCACGGGCAGATGATGACCGACGCGATGAAGCCTCTGGGGCTCTCCGTGTGGCAGCTCATCGCTTTGCCGCGGATGTACGAGGCCGGCGGGAGGCTCTTCGTCGACGTGGCCTCGAGGCTGGCCTCACCCGCGACCCGCGCCGCCACGCTGGAGGCCCTCGGGAAAGGGGATCCGCTCATCGGGGACGCCTTGCAGACAGTCCTTGACCGGGGTGACTTCATCGAGGCGCTCCCGGATGAGGGTCCCCCCGCCGCCGGGCCACCGGCCGGTGGACCGCCCGCCCCGATCGCGACCGACCCTGCCATCGTCGCCGAACTCATCGCGCGCAACGAGGCCTCCGTCGCCGCCTTGAAGCGGGAGATCCAGACGAAGTCGGGACCGGCGCTGCTCGACTTCATCCTGGAGGACATCCAGGAGCTCAAGCGGCTCCTGGTCGAGCCGCTGAACATGCAGGCGATCATGGCGGGGATGACGGCCTCATGGTGGCTCAACGACCACCTCGAGGAGTGGCTGGGCGAGAAGAATGCGGCGGACACGCTCGCGCAGTCCGTGTCCGGCAACGTCACCTCTGAGATGGGACTGGCGCTCCTGGATGTCGCTGACGTGATCCGCCCACATCCGGGCGTGATCGCCTTTCTGGAGGAGGTCGAGGACGAGGCCTTCCTGGACGGGCTGGTCACGCTCGAAGGCGGGCGGGAAGCACGCGCCGCCATCGCGGAGTACCTCGAGAAGTACGGCATGCGCTGTGTCGGCGAGATCGACATCACGCGACCGCGTTGGGGTGAACGCCCCGCGGCGCTCGTGCCCCTGATCCTCAGCAACGTCCGGAACTTCGAGCCCGGCGCCGCCGAAAGGCGCGTCGAGGACGGTCGCCGTGAGGCCCGAGAGAAGGAGGAGGAGCTGCTCTCGCGCCTCCGGATGTTGCCCGACGGGGAGCGGAAGGCCGAGGAGGTCAAGCGAAAGATCGACCGGGTGCGGACCTTCGCCGGATATCGCGAGTATCCGAAGTACGGCATCGTCAACCGCCTCTTCGTGTACAAGCAGGCGTTGCTCGAGGAGGCCGAGCGCCTCGTGCAGGCCCAGGTGCTTGGTGAGAAGGAGGACAGCTTCTTCCTCGAGTTTCAGGAGCTGCACGAGGTCACCCGCACTCATCAGGTGGATGACCAGCTCATCCGCCGGCGCGAGGAGGCGTTCGCGTCATATCAACCGCTCACCCCACCCCGGGTGCTCACCTCAGATGGCGAGGCCGTCGCCGGGTCATACCGGCGCGACGATTTCCCGGCCGGTGCTCTGGTCGGCCTCCCGGTCTCCGCCGGGATCGTCGAGGGCCGAGCCCGCGTCGTCCTGGACATCGCGGACGCGAACATCGAAGCGGGTGACATCCTCGTCACCGCCTACACCGACCCCAGCTGGGCGGCGCTGTTCGTCGCGATCAGCGGCCTGGTGACGGAGGTCGGAGGGCTGATGACCCACGGCGCGGTGATCGCACGGGAATACGGCCTGCCGGCGGTCGTGGGGGTTGAGCGCGCGACCCAGGTGATCCAGGATGGGCAGCGGATCCGCCTGCATGGCACCGACGGGTACGTTGAGATGCTCGCGTAGCCGGTGCACGATCCCCAGGGGACCCGGGCGGCCGCGGCTCCTCAGCCAGCCAGGACCTCGAGCACCCGGTCGACATGGCGCTCATCGTTGTAGACGTGCCAGGAGGTGCGCAGCCGACCGCCCCGCATCGCCGCGACGATCCCCGCTCGCTCGAGCCGCGCCGCCGCGTCGCGCACGTGGGCGGAGACGATGGCGCTGTCCGACGGCTCCATGCCCAGCCCGGCGCGAAACCGGTTGGCCAGCGCCAGGTTGTGGTCGTGGATGGCCTGGACGCCGATCTCCTCGATCAGCTCAAGCGCCGGTGCCGTGCCCACCCAGCAGAACCAGGCCGGCGAGAGGTCAAAGCGCCGCGCGTCGTGCGAGAGTCGCAGCGGCGGCCCGAAGTAGCTGGAGTGCACGTCCTCGCCGGCGTACCAGCCGGCACTCGGAGGTACGGCATCGGCGAGCAGGCGGTCCGAGACGGTGAGAAAGGCGGTGCCGCGGGGCGACATCAGCCACTTGTAGGCGGTGCACACGAGTGCGTCAAAGCGCCCCGCGTCGATGGGCAGCCAGCCCACCGCCTGGGTGGCGTCGCAGATCGTGACGGCGTTGACCGCCGTCGCGGCCTCGAGGATCGCGTCCACGTCGGCGACCTCGCCGGTGCTCATCTGCACCGCGCTGAACGCGACGGCACCGGCGCCGTCGGCGACCGCACCGGCCACCTCCGCCACCGGCACCGTGCGGACGTCGAGCCGGCTCTGGACGAGGTACGGGAAGAGGTTGGAGGCGAACTCGACGTCGGGCACGACCACCCGCGTCCCCGCCGGCAGTGCGGTGACGATCGAGCCGACGAGCTCCGAGACCGTGGAGCCGACCGCGACGCGCGTGACATCGACGCCGACGAGCCGGGCGAACGCCGCCCGGGACGCCTCGGTGCTCTCGCCCCACGGCTCCCAGCTCGTGCGCCCGCCGCGCCAATCGGCGAGCGCGGCCTGCAGCGCGTCCCACGCGAGCCGCGGCGGGAGCCCATAGCTGGCCGTGTTGCAGTAGACGCCGGCCGGCGACCAGAGCTCCCGCGCGTCAGCGATTCTCATCCCGACAACGTAGCGAGGGGGCGCGCCCGTATCAGTACGTGCCCAGGGCGCGCTCGATGGCGTCAGCCACCTCGGCCGTCGTGGCCTGGCCGCCCACGTCACGGGTCAGCACGCCCTCGGCACAGGCCGACGCGACCGCGCGCCGGACCCGGTCCGCGCTCTCACGCAAGCCGAGGTCGTCGAGCATCAGCGCGGTCGACAACACCATCCCGATCGGGTTGGCCAGCCCGCGTCCGACGAGGTCAAACGCCGACCCATGGACAGGCTCAAACATCGAGGGGCGCGAGCGGTCGAGGCTCAGGTTGGCGCTCGGAGCCATGCCGAGGCTCCCCGCCAGCGCGCCGGTCAAATCCGACAGAATGTCGCCGTGCAGGTTGGACGCGACGATCACGTCGAACTCCTGGGGCGCGAGCACGAGCCGCGCGGCAGCCGCGTCGACCAGCACGGATTCCCAACGGACGTCGGGGAACTCCGCGGCGACCTCGGCCACCACCTCGTCCCACAGCACGCTCGCGTGGGGGCTGGCGTTGGACTTGGTGACGCTGGTGACATGCCGCGCGTCCCGGGAACGCGCGAGCTCGAAGGCGTAGCGTGCGGTGCGGGCGATCCCGTCGTGTGAGTACACGGTGGTCTGCACCGCGACCTCGCCCGGCAGGCCTCGGCGCGTGAAGCCGCCGATCCCCGAGTACTCGCCCTCGGTGTTCTCGCGGACCACCACCATGTCGACCTCGCCGGGCGACCGATCCGCCAGGGGACCGCGGACCCCGGGCAGCAGCCGGGCCGGACGCAGGCTCACCCCCTGATCGAACCCCTGGACGATGGCCAGGCGCAGGCCCCACAGGGTCACGTGGTCCGGGACCTCCCGGGAGCCGACGGCGCCGAACAGGATCGCGTCGAAGCCCGCCAGCGTCTCGAGCGCGTCGACCGGCATCATCCGCCCGGTGCTCAGGTAGTGGTCAGACCCCCAACCGAATGTCTCACATACGAAGTGAGCGCCTTCCTCGGCACCCTCCAGGGCATCGAGCACCCGCAGTGCCACCGCACAGACCTCGGGCCCGATCCCGTCGCCGGGGATGACCGCGATGCGACTCATCGGTGCGCATCCTGCCAGAGGTCGCGCGCGGAGCCGATCCGATACATCTGTCCGATGCCGCCACGCAACCTCGTCAACCTCCACTCGGTCGCCAAGGGCTATGGCAGCCGCGCCGTCCTGCACGACGTCACGCTGGGGATCAACGAGGGCGAGCGCGTCGGCATCGTCGGCGAGAACGGCGCGGGCAAGTCGACGCTGATGCGGCTGCTGGCCGGCGTCGAGTCACCGGATGAGGGTGCCGCCACGCACACGACCGGGCTCAACGCGGTGCTGGTCGGCCAGCGGGTCGACCTGAGCCCGGAGAGCACGGTGCGCGCCGAGCTCGTGGGCGGTCGTCCCGACCACGAGTGGGCGCGCGACGCCGGTCTCCGGGAGGTGCTCGACGGCCTCCTCGGCGGCGTGGCCGTGAGCCGGTTCCCCCAGGGTCTCGAGACGCCCACCGGGCGCCTCTCGGGCGGCGAGCAGCGGCGGATCATGCTCGCCCGCGCGCTGCTGCGTGCGCCCGACCTGCTGCTGCTCGACGAGCCGACCAACCACCTCGACGTTGAGGGCATCGCATGGCTGGCGTCGTTCCTGGCCGGCCACCGGGGCACGCTCGCGGTCATCACGCACGACCGCTGGTTCCTGGACGCGGTCTGCGACCGCACCTGGGAGGTGGCGGACGGCGGGGTCTATCAGTACGAGGGCGGCTACTCGGCGTACGTCCTCGCTCGCGCCGAGCGCGACCGGCAGGCCGCGGCCCGCGAGGATCGGCGCCGCCAGCTCGTGCGCAAGGAGCTGGCGTGGCTGCGGCGAGGTCCGCCGGCCCGAACGTCCAAGCCGAAGTTCCGGATCGACGCCGCCAACGCGCTCATCGCCGACGAGCCACCCGCGCGCGACACCGTGCAGCTCCTGCGCTTTGCCACCGCGCGGCTGGGCGATCGGGTGCTCGACGCCGTCGATGTGTCGGTGGCCTTCGGGGACCGCCGCCTGCTCTCGCACATCACCTGGCGGCTTGGGCCCGGGCAGCGAGCGGCGCTGGTCGGGGCCAACGGCTCGGGCAAGACGACGCTGATCCGCCTGCTCGCCGGCGACCGCGCCCCTGACTCCGGCGAGGTGGAGCGGGGCAGCACCGTTCAGCTCGCCGAGCTCTCACAGGACACCGGCGAGCTCCCGCCGGGGCTGCGCGTGGTCGAGGCGCTGGCGCAGGTGCGGGGGCGGGCGACGACGAGCGCGGGGGAGGAGCTGACGCCGGGCACCCTCGCCGAGCGCTTCGGCTTCCGTGGCGAGAAGCTCAGCACCCGCACCGATGACCTCTCGGGCGGCGAGCGCCGTCGCCTGCAGCTCATGCGCCTGCTCCTCACCGAGCCCAACGTGCTGCTGCTCGACGAGCCGACCAACGACCTGGACATCGACACCCTCACCGCGCTCGAGGATCTCCTCGACAGCTGGCCCGGGACGCTCATCGTCGTAACCCACGACCGTTACTTCGCCGAGCGTGTCTGCGATGACGTGTTCGCGCTGCTGGGTGACGGTGGGCTGCGCCACCTGCCGGGCGGGATCGACCAGTACCTCGAGCTGCGCGCGACGTCGACCGCCGCCGATGCCGGGACCGCCCAACGTGCCGAGTCCCAGCGCCGCGAGAACGGGCCGACACGCGGCGCTCAGCGCCGCGCCGCCCAGAAGGAGCTGGCCCGGGTCGAGCGCGAGCTCGAGCGCGCCGAGCGCCGTGACGCCGAGCTCCAGGCCGCCATGGCCGACGCTGCGACCAACGCGCCCCGCCTCGACGAGCTCACCCGCGAGCTGGCGATGCTGGCCGCCGACCGCGACCGGCTCGAGGCGTCCTGGCTCGATCTCTCCGAGGCGCTCGAGGGCTGATGCACGGATGTGCGATGCTCGGGGCGCAGCGATGAGCCGCCGTGTCAACAGCCCGCTCCTGCTCGTCGGCAGCCTGCCCGCGCAGTCCACGGACGCCGCCCTGCGCGCGGGCGCCGAGCTCTTCGGCGACCTCGCCTTCGCGCTGCCCGACGGCGAGACCGGCCCGCGCGCGGCGTGGGTGAGCTACGAGCGCGAGCAGCTCGCGCGGCCCAACCCCGACGTCGTCGTGGTCGCCGAGACCGAGTCGCCCACGGGCCGTCCCCGCCACGCCTACGAGACGCCCGTGTTCGGCATCCGCTCCGGGGTCACCGAGCTGCGCTTCGACAGCTGGCCCCGGATCGACGACGCGATCGTCTCCTACCGGGAGTTTGCGCAGCTCAAGGCCGATGGCGTCATCCCCGGTCACCTGCGCTTCCAGGTGGGGCTGCCGTTCCCGTCCAGTGCGCTCAATGCCTTCAAGGCCGACTTCGCCGCCGACTACCCGGTGGCCGAGCGCGGCTTCGAGAAGCTGGTGGCGAGAGAGCTCGCTCGCCTCACCGACGCGATTCCGCCGGGAGAGCTGGCCATCCAGTGGGACCTCGCCTATGAGACCCAGGACATCGAGGGCGTCCTGGCCTGGACATCGGAGGGAGCGTGGGAGCGCTTCGCGCGCCCGGTGACGACGCTCACCCGCCTCATTCCCGAGGAGGTCCTCGTGGGCTACCACCTCTGCTACGGCACGTTCCCGGAATGGCCGATGTACGAGGCGCGCGACTACGCGGTGCTCGTCCGCATGGCCAACTTCGCGGTGGCCAACTCGGGCCGCACTGTGGATTGGCTGCATCTGGCCGGACCCCGTTACCTGCGCAGCGAGGACCGCAGCTTCTTCCGGCCGCTGGTGGACCTCGAGCCCGGGCCGGCGCGCGTGTTCCTGGGCATCGTGCTCCCCATCGACGGGGCGTCCGGCCTCAAGCGCCGGCACGACACCGCCTCGCGCTACATCTCAGACTTCGGCGTGGCCATGTACTGCGGGTTCGGCCGGCAGCCCGGCGAGGACGGGCTCGAGACCATGCGCGAGCACAGCCGGGTCGTCCGCTCCCTCGGCTGAGGGTGAGGTCGGCGGGACCGCCGGGTCAAGGCGCGCGCACAGCGCGGTGACGACGTCAGGATCGAACTGCGTCCCCGCGCACCGGCGCAGCTCCGCGAGGGCCTCGGCCAGGGAGCGCGCGGACTGGTAGCAGCGGTCGGAGATCATGGCGTCCAGCGCGTCACAGGCGGCGATGATGCGCGCGCCCAGCGGGATGGCGGTGCCGGCCAGCCCATCGGGATAGCCGGTTCCATCCCAGCGCTCGTGGCCGGCCCGGACCAGGCGCGCCACGGGCTGCATGACGGGGTCGGCATTGAGGATGCGCTCGCCGATCGCCGAGTGCTGGCGCATGAGCCGCCACTCCTCGTCATCGAGCGGGCCGGGCTTGTCCAGGATGGCGTCCGGGATGCCGAGTTTGCCGACGTCGTGCAGCTCGGCCGCGCGCAGCAGCTCGTCGAGCTGATCGGCATCGAGGCCGAAGTCGCGTCCGAGGTCGTGAACGAGCTGACCGACTCCGTAGACGTGGTAGTGCAGGTCGGGCGTGCGCTCGGAGAGCACCTGCATGAGCACCTCGTGGGTGCGCTGCGGCGTGCCGCGGATGCTGCGGATCTTGGCGGCGTACATGCGCTGGTCGGCGAGCTGGAGCAGCGCGGTCGTGGTGGCGGCCTCGTCGGGGATGGTGGCCAGGCCGCGCGCGGCGCTGACGCTGAACACGTCGCCCCGCTCGGTGAGAGCGGCGGTACCGCCGGCGATGAGCGCATCGTCCGTGGTGAACCGTCCGTTCAACAGGAGGCAGAACTCATCGCCGCCGAGGCGATAGGCGCGCCCGTGGTCGCCGACCGCCGTGCGCAGGGCGGCCCCGAGCCGGGTCAGCAGCGCATCGCCGGCAGCGTGGCCGAGGGTGTCGTTGTAGCGCTTGAAGCCGTTGAGATCGAAGAACACGAGCGTCTGGGGGTGGAGCTCGTCGGCGTCGGCGACGGCGACGTCCAGATCCCGCATCAGCCGCCGGCGGTTGCCCAGGCCCGTGAGGCCGTCGGTCAGCGCGTCCAGGGCGCTGTGGCGCAGCATCCGGATGTTCTCCATGAAGGTGAGAACCGCGCGCACGGTGCCCAGGATGAGCGAGGCCGCCGCCAGCACCACCGCGGTGGGCGTCACGTGGCTGAAGGCGGCGTCGACGAGCAGCATCAGGGCCAGGACGACGAAGCCCAGCGGCAGGACGATGACCTGGAAGGAGACCGTCGGGTGGGGGGCACGGCGCTTGGTCGGTTGCCAGGCGGCCATGGCGAACAGAGCCATCGCGGCCGGCCACATCGTGTCCAGGATGCCTCCGGACACGTATGTGCCCTTGGCCGCGAGATAGACGTAGATCAGGTCGGCGACGGCGTCCACCACCATCGCGGCGCCGAGGTACAGCCACATCCGGTCGGGCCGCCACGAGTACCGCGCGAACGCGACCACCACGAACACCAGCAGCGTCACGTCGCCCAGGGGATAGCCGAGGTTGACGGCGTCCTCGATGAGGCGGCCGTTGCTTATCTGCAGGACCGTCGGCAGGATCAGCTTGGTGCCCAGCGAGGCCAGGGCCAGGGCCACGATCCCGCCATCCAGCCACTGCTCGGCGTGCCCACGGCCGCGGTGCGCGCGCATGAGCAGCATCAGAGCCGCGTACATCGAGGGATACATGGCCAGGTAGAGCGCGTCGGCCACCGACGGATAAGGTGGGTTGGCCACGTTGTCGAGCCACAGGGTCCAGACCAGGTCCCCGGCCGTCCACGTAACCAGGCCGAAGGCGATCAGCCCCCAGGCCCAGCGGTCCTCACGGCAGGTCCAAACCCGCGCGACGCAGATGGCGGAGGCGATGACCTCGGCCACGGTGTAGACCCAGTTCTTGCAGAACGAGGCCATGCCGGCGCCGCCGAAGCCCAGCACCGCATGGGCCCCATGGAAGGCGACGACGACCCACATCGCCGTGAAGGCGATGGCGAGCAGGCGGGGGTGTCGGGTGGCTGTGCGCATGGAGCCTGTGGCGCCCCGGAGCCCGGTCCGTCGGGCGCGACTGTCCAGATATCGGCGCAAGCGATCCGCAACTGAACCTCACGGCCGTCTGGCCCTCCACATGCGGAGATGACGGGCGACGCAACCGCGCCCGTCATCTCGCTCCGCCCCCGGGTCCCCTTCCCCAGCCCGTCCAGTCGGTTCCCACCCACCGAATGGAGGGGCCGGAGGAAACGCTCGTCAGTTGTGGTTGAAGGGCGCCACCATCGGGTTGGTGCCCGTATAGATCCCGGTGTAGTTCGGGTACCAGACCCAGAAGTGGAGGGTGATCAGGCGCGGGTGCCAGAAGTTGAACTTCGCCCCGCTGCCCGGCGCCGTCGCGGCGCACTTGGACTGCGCGTCGGCGAAGACGACCGTGCCGTCGTCGTAGTGGCATGCCGCCCCGAACACGCCGTACGTGGCACCTGGCAGCGGGGCCTTGGTCGGCATCGACGTGAAGACCCACTCAAGCGCGGACAGCTGCCATCCGTGACCGGTGTGCTCGTAGACGAGGATCGGCGGCTTGCGCACGTTGAACCCCGTGATCTTGGGGTTGATGAAGTGGTAACCCATGTTGGGGATCATCTTGGTGAGGATCCGGTAGCCGTCGGCCTTGGCCTGGCCCAGGTTGGTGGCGTACTTCGCCGTCGCCAGCCGGGCCGCGACGAGGTCGGCCGTTTCGGCCGATTGACGTGCCGGCTGAGCGGCGGGCTGAGCGGCCGGCTGGGGTGCCGGCTGAGCGGCCGCGAGGGTCGGGGCCGGGGCCACGTTGGGCCGGCCCGACGCGGTGGCGGCGACGCCGATCACCACGCTGGCCACCGCGGCGACCAGCATTCCGGGTATCAACATGCGACGCATGAGACGCTCCTTGACTTGAGAGAGGTTTTCCGCCGGGCGCAGTGCCCGATGCCCAGCGGTTCTGACTCCGTTCAACCTAAGAAGCGCCGCTGCCGGGCGCATCGGGAGGACTCCCTATGTTGCGCCCGGTCGGTCCCTATCTTGCGCCGGGGCGGGCCCCGCAGCCCACAGGAATCCGGCCATTTGGAGACCCGTTACTAAACATAGGCCGGGCCACGGTCGATCGTCGAGCTGTGATCGAAAGTGTCTTAACCGAGGGGATCGAGCGCACGGACGGCGGCGAGCCGGCCGGCGAGCTCGCGCTGCGCCTGGCGCGCGAGGAGACCGTCCGCGTGCGCAACCTCGTGGCTTCTCACAACCGCCTTCACGACCTGATCGCGCGCGACGCTCCGCTGCGCGATGTGCTCTCAGAGCTGGTGGAGGGCATCGAGGAGTACGAACCGTCGGTCATGGCCTGCGTGGTGCTGTTGGACCGCGAGTCCAGCACGCTGCACCCGGGTGCGGGACCGTCATTACCGCCGCACTGGCTGGAGGCCATCGACGGCGTGGTGATCGGTCCCAGCATCGGCAGCTGCGGCTCGGCGGCATGGTCCGGCGAGCTCGTCATCAGCGAGGACCTCTCGACCGACCCCAAGTGGACGCCGGTCCGCGAGTTCGCGGCCAGCTGCAACCTCAGCCACTGCTGGTCGATGCCGATCAAGAGCGCCGACGGCCTCGTGCTGGGCACCTTCGCGCTCTACGGCCCGCACCCGCGGGCGCCCCAGCCTGAGCACATCGCGCTGATGCAGGACGGCGCGCGACTGGCGGGGATCGCCATCGAGCGCCGGCGCACGATGGAGCGGCTCATCCACGACGCTCGCTACGACGGGTTGACCGGGCTTCCCAACCGCCGGGCCATCTTCGAGCGGTTGGAGCAGGCCCTGGGCCGGGCCGGGGACGCGCGTAAGGTGGCCACGCTGTTCGTCGACCTCGACGGGCTCAAGGCGCTCAACGACACGCTCGGCCACGACCGGGCCGACGACATGATCCGCGAGGTCGCCGAGCGGCTGCGTCCCGCGCTGCGTGCCGATGACTTCGTCGGGCGTTTCGGCGGCGACGAGTTCGTCGCCATCGCCGAGGAGATCGGCGACGCCGAGCAGGCCGCGGCGCTCGCAGCGCGCCTGCTGGAGGTCACCTCCGCGCCCCTGCGTGGCCTGGAGGGGACGACCGTCACCGCCAGCATCGGGATCGCGCTCGTGGACGGCGAGGTCGACGCGGCCGAGGCCATCCGCCGCGCGGACACCGCGATGTACCGCGCCAAGCAATCTGGACGCGACCGCTACTCCTTCTTCTTTGAGGCCAACGGCGAGGGCCTCCCCGAGCGCCGCCGGGTATCGCTCACGCGTGAGCTGCGCGACGCCGAGCCGCACCACGAGATGACGCTCGCCTTCCAGCCGGTGTTCGATCTGGCCGGCGACGAGATCGTCGCGATCGAGGCGCTGGCGCGCTGGACGTCGCCCACCTGTGGAGAGGTGTCGCCCCGTGAGTTCATCCCGCTCGCGGAGAACTCGGGGACGATCGTGCCGCTCGGCGCGTGGGCGCTGCGCGAGAGCTGTGAGACCGCGGTCCGGGTCGCCGAGCTCACCGGCCGGCGCCTCGAGCTCGCGGTCAACGTGTCCGGCCACCAGCTGGCCAAGGTGGGCTTCGCCCAGTCGGTCCACCAGACGCTGGCCCACGCGAACTTCCCGGCCGAGCTGCTCACGCTCGAGGTGACTGAAGGCGCGCTCATGCAGGCTGACGAGGTGACCGCGCGCACGGTCGGCGAGCTGCGGTCACTCGGCGTCCGCCTCACCGTCGATGACTTCGGGTCCGGCAGCGCATCGTTGGTCGGCTTCCGCGAGCGTCCGGTCGACGGCATCAAGATCGATCGCCGGTTCCTCAGCGGTCTGCCCGAGGACGAGGTGAGTTTCGCGGTCGTCGCCGCGATCAGCAGCATGGGCACCGCGCTCGGGGCCACGGTGACAGCCAAGGGCGTCGAGACCGACGCCCAGCTCGTGTCGCTGCGGGCCATGGGTTGCGAGCGCGTCCAGGGTTTCCTGCTGGCCAAGCCGATGCGCCCGCGGGACCTGGTCAACCGCCTGCGGGGCTAGCGGCCGGGCTCACGGGCCGGGCGGGCGGGTCTTATCCTTGGGGCGTGGCCGGTCGCAAGACGTCCCCGCTCGGTGAGTTCATCCGTCGCAACCGTGAGTTGTCGCAGTACTCGATGCGCCAGTTCGCCGAGCTGGTGGGGATCTCCAACCCGTACCTGTCACAGATCGAGCGCGGGCTGCGGGCACCATCTGAGCAGGTGGTGCAATCGATCGCCGGCGTGCTGAGGGTGTCCGCCGACACGTTGTATGAGCAGGCCGGCGTCACGCGTGACGGCGATGAGGCCTCTGACACGATGGCGGCGATCGAGGAGGATCCGCGTCTCACGCCCCGTCAGCGGCGGGCGATGCTCGAGATCTACGAGTCGTTCACCGGGATCTCGCCACGTCCTCGTCGGCGGCGCCGGACCGAGCCCGACGCCGCCTCCGGGTGAGGGAGGGCTACGCGCTGATCAGCTGGCGCGTGGCGGCGACACTGGCCTTGACCACGTCCTGGGTCAGGTCGGCATGAGCGGAGAGCAGCTGGCCGAAGACGTCGATCTGCGACTGCTCGCCGATCTTGCGCTCCGCCTTGGTGACGCCGGCCACGTAGCGCTCGACGCCGTCGAGGTAGGCGACGGTCGCCTTTCGGCTGGCGGCGACGACGCGGTCGCCGGTCTGACGGATCTGCTCCGACGCGGCGTCGACATCGGGGGTGACGGTGCTGCGCTGGCTGCGCGTGTTGCTGGTTGCCATGGGAAATCTCCTGAGTCTCGTTTTCGGTGGTGTTAGCAATTTAGCAAGAACTCAGCTAGCGCGCAAGCTAATTAGCACCGTTCTTGCTAGCAGCTAGGGCGAGACACATCTAATTGAGCTGTCGCTCGAAGACGTCGAAGCGAAACTGGGGCCCCATTCCGGCCGCTTCGTAGACGCGGAGGCCGCGGGGGTTGTCGGATGCCACTCCGAGCTGGGCCTGCACGAGGCCGGCCGACGCGAAGCCGGCGAAGCCGTGTGTCAGGAGCGCCGTGCCGATTCCCCGGCGCTGGTGGCCCGGTGCCACCGCGAGCAGGTCGACGTAGCCGGAGCCCTCGTGCTGCCAGCGCCGGGCGAGAAGGAAGCCCACCGTCTCCTCGCCGTCCTGCGCAACAAGGCTGAGCTCGGGCGCGACATCGTGGGCGCGGAGGTGCTCCTGGACAAACATCTCGTATGACTCCGGGACATAGTCGGGGCTCGCAGCAAAGCTCTCGGCATCCAGCCTGTGCAATGCCCGGCCGTCGCCCTCAGGGTCCAGCGGGCGCAGGATGACGCCGGCGGGCGGATCGACCGCGGTGACCCCACGGTCAAGCGGCCGCGCCATGCGCCAGTAGCTGCGCACCTTCCGGTAGCCCGCGCCCTCGAACAGCTCCCGCGCGCGGGAGTTGGTGGAGGCTGCGATCTGGCGATGCGCGTCGACCTCGCGCTCGCGCTCACGCTGCTGCACCCACTCCAGCAGCCGCGCCCCGACGCCCCGACCCTCGTGCTCAGGGGCGACGACGGCGAACGCGCCCGGCCGGTGCACGATCGCGTAGCCCGCCAGCGCCCCGTCGATCTCGATCAGACGCGTGTCGCGGCTGAGCTCAACGTCGGGCGAGCGCCACTCGTCCTGGACCTCCTCCAGGCGGAACAGAGGCAGCCCGACGTCCGCCGTGTGGCGGGCCACCAGCAGTGCCAGCACTGCCCCTGCGTCATCCCATTCCGCTGCGCGGGTGCGCACGCGCCTCACCCTAGCCAGCGGGTCGGGCCCGTGTCAGGCGACCCAGCGCAGCGGGTCGGGCCCGGGTCAGGCGACCCAGCGCACGTCGGGCGTCCGGGCGGGCACGCGCGAGCCCAGCGCGCGCTCGGCGGCGGCGAGACGGCGGACCGCCTCGGTCAGGCGCTCCGGCGTCTGGGTGAACGGCAGCCTGAGCCGCTGCTCAAAGCCGCCGTCGACGCCGAAGCGAGGGCCCGGCGCGACGCGTACGCCGTGCGCCACCGCCCGGGCGGCCAGGGCCGACGCCGTGGTGCCGTCGGGCAGTTCGGCCCAGAGTGTCATCCCGCCTTCGGGACACGCCACACGCCACTGCGGGCACTCGCGGGCGACCGCGCTCAGCAGCGCGTCCCGGCGTTCGCGCAGCCACTCGCGGCGGGCGGGCACCAGGGTGTCAAAGCGCCGCAGGACCTCGATGGCCATGAGCTGGTCGAGGATCGGGCTGCCGACGTCCTGGCCGGCGCGAGCCAGTGCCAGCCGGCGCACGAGCTGGGGCTCCCCACGCAGCCAGCCGGTGCGCAGGCCACCCCACACCGGCTTGGACAGCGAGCCGAGCGCCAGCACGCCGCTTCCTGAGTCTCCGGCGGCCATCGACGGCGGCGAGCTGCCGGGGTCGCGCGCGTCGCCGGGCTCGAGCACGAGTTCGGCCAGGCTCTCGTCGCTGACCAGCAGCATCCCGGCCGCACGTGCCGCCCGGGCGACGGCGGCGCGCTCCCGGGCGGAGGCCCGGAACCCGGTCGGGTTCTGGAAGTCAGGGATGAGATAGCCGAGCACCGGGCGGGCGTCGCGCAGCGCCGCGCGTAGGAGCGGGAGGTCCCACCCGTCGGCGCCCACGGGCACGCCGACCGCAATGCAGCCGCGCGCGCGAACGGCATCCAGGGCGCCGGGATAGGTGGGGGTCTCCAGCAGTACCCGGTCCCCCGGGCGGGCGAAGGTCCGCAGCGCGAGGTCCCAGGCGTGCAGGGCTCCCTGGGTCACAAGCACCTGCGCGGGCTCGGTGGCGAGTCCCCGTCCTGAGAGGTAGCCCGCGATCGCCACGCGGGTGGCGGCAAGCCCGAACGGCTCATACCCGTGGCCCCCGAGCTCAGGGGCCAGCGCGTGCGCGGCGCGGAGGGCCAGCTCAGCGAGGTCTGGCGGCGCGGGGAGATTCGCCAGGGTCAGGTCGATCATGTCCCCGGCGGGCGGCTCGGCCTCGTCGGGGCGGCCGTCGGGCGCGGGAGGGGAGGTGATCCAGCTCCCCCGGCCGCGGCGCGAGGCGAGGTAGCGCTGCTCGCGCAGGACATCGAGCGCCGCCGTCACGGTGTTACGAGACACACCCAGGGCGAGGGCCAGCTCCCGCTCGGAGGGCAGGCGTGTGTATGGAGGCAGCCGGCCCTCCACGATCAACGCGCGCAGCGCGGCCGCCAGCGCCGGGTAGGCCACGCCGCCCCCGCGCCACTCCCCGAGCAGCCGCACGAGATGCGGCGTCGCCAGGCGGCGCAGCGCCACCACGGTGCCATCATCGCGCGATTGGCCCTGTCTGGATGGTGCCAAGTCTGGCAGTCTAACTCGCATGAGCCGCGTCGTCGCAGGTGTGAGTCGCCCCGTCGCTGCGGTGGGCCGCCTGCTTGCCCCTGTTCCGGCGGATCGGCGGCCGCGGCGCTTCGCCCAGCTGATGGCCGGCCTCGTGGGGTACGGCGTGACCGCCTCGATGCTGGTGCTCGCGGGTCTGGGCCTTGACCCGTGGGACGTCCTTCACCAGGGCCTGTCGCGGACCTTCGGTCTCGGGATCGGCACCTGGGCGGTCATCGCCAGCGTGCTCGTGCTCGTGTGTGGCTGGATCCCGCTGCGCCAGCGCCCGGGCGTGGGGACCGTCCTCAACGCCCTCATGGTCGGGCTGGTGATGGACGCGATGCTCGCCACTTTCCACCCGCCCCACGTGCTGTGGGCGCGGATCGCCCTCCTGGTGGGCGGCGTGATCGGCAACGGGTTGGCCACCGGCTTCTACATCGGAGCCGGTCTCGGCCCCGGCCCGCGCGACGGGTTGAGCACCGGGATCGCAGCCCGTGGATACTCGATGCGCGTGGTGCGCACCACCATCGAGGGGACGGTGCTGGTCACCGGGTTCCTGTTGGGGGGCAAGGTGGGGGTCGGGACCGTCCTGTACGCGACGGCGATCGGGCCGATCACGCACCTCACCATCCCGGCTCTGGCCATCGGCCGACGGCAGCGGCGCGACGCGACCCCGTCCGCCCACCCCGAAGTGTCACCCACAAAATTGTCTGTGTGACACTTGCAATTGTCTGACACGTGGGTTACCCTGCATCTACAAAGGACCACGTTTGCCATGTATGCCCTAACCAATAGCTTCCCTACCAAGCCTCAGCCGACGCAAGTCGCGCTCGCCGGACCGTGCCCGCATCGCCCGAAGGAAACGGCCGCGCGCAGTAATCCCATCACCCTCGCGGAGCGGCGCGTGCGCTAGAGCCAGGCGCACACACCGGCCGAGCGAGGGCGACCCAGATGGGTCGCCTTTTTTGTGCCGTCACCCGTCCCTGAGGCGAGTGACACTGTCACTGACACCTTGTCGCACAGGTGGCGGTGATGCACGTTCAATTTCACACCCTTCGCCCGGCCGGGCGCTTTCGCGGCAGAGCGCGGCGGCGGGCGAATGAAGATGCGCCGCCGCCTGCCGGTCCAGGCGGCGGCGCCGAGCCCGGAGAGGAGGGCTCGGGGGCTTGGCGACATCTCAGACCGCTACAAACGCATGGACAAGGAAGGACTGGCAGCGATGCACATCAAGACGTTCGGCCCCGTCGACGACCGCAGCCTCGATCAGCTCAAGCGATGTATGTCCGCGGGCGACGCTGACTACGGCGTCCTCTGCGCCGACCATCACCCGGGCTATAGCCAGCCGATCGGCGGCGCGATTGCGTACGAGGGGTACGTCTCGCCGTCGGGCGTGGGATTTGATATCGGGTGCGGCAACAAGGCGGTGCAGACCGGGCTGACCCGCGCGGACCTCGAGGACCTCGGCGGCGTGGGGGCGATCATGAACCGGATCACGCAGCGGATCTCGTTCGGGATGGGTGTGCCGGCGCGCGAGCGCGTCGATCATCCGGTGCTCGAAGAGATCCGCAACGCGGAGTTCGCTCCCCAGCGCAAGTTGGCGGGCCTGGCCGAGTCCCAGCTGGGGACGGTCGGCTCGGGCAACCACTACGTCAACGTCATGGAGGACGAGGACGGTCACGTGTGGGTGGGCGTCCACTTCGGCTCGCGCGGGTTCGGGCACAAGACGGCGTCGGGGTTCCTGGCGCTGGCGCAGGGTCTGGCCTTCGACGGTCGCGCGCGCGAGGGCGAGATGGACTCTCCGCCCGTCCTGCTCGAGCTCGGCACCGAGCTGGGCGACGCCTACATCACGGCAATGGAGCTTGCGGGCGCGTACGCCTACGCGGGCCGCGACGTCGTGGTCGCCAAGGTGCTCGATGTCCTGTCCGCCGACGCGGTCCACGAGGTGCACAACCACCACAACTTCGCGTGGCGCGAGGAGCACGGCGGGCGCACCTACTGGGTCATTCGTAAGGGCTGCACGCCGGCCCAGCCGGGCCAGGAGGGGTTCGTCGGCGCGTCGATGGGCGACGAGTCGGTGATCCTCGAGGGCGTCGCCTCCGATGATGCGACCGAGTCGCTGTTCTCGACCGTGCACGGCGCGGGCCGGGTGATGAGCCGCACGCAGGCGGCCGGCAAGGTGCGCCGGCGCAAGCGATGGGCGTGCAGCAACCGGGACTGTGACCGGCTTTTCGAGTCCGCCGACGCCCGCTGCCCCGAGCATCCCGGATCGCGGATGCTCAAGACGTGGGTGCAGGAGCAGCTCAAGCCCGGAGTCGTCGACTGGCCGGCCGTCCAGGCGCGCCTGCGCGACGAGGGCATCGTGCTCGTCGGGGGCGGCGCCGACGAGGCGCCGGAGGTCTACAAGCGCCTGCCCGACGTGCTGGCTGCTCATGCCGGCTCGATTCGCGTCACCCATCGGCTGCGGCCGCTGGGCGTGGCGATGGCCGGCCGTGACATCCACGATCCCTACAAGGACTAGCCCCCGGCGTCTGTGTGCCCCTTCTCACAGCGCGCCCAGGACGGTAATGTGAAGATCCGCACGAGGGCGCAGAACGACGCGCAAGGGGCGCGAGGGCGCAGGAGCAGAGGACAGAGGGGGCTAGATGTCGACGTGGACCACGCAGGCGATCTGCAACGGGACGCCGGAGGACGTACTTGAACTGCTGACGGAGCCGGGCGCGATCGCGCGCTGGTCACCGGTTCCGTTCACGCTCGTGGACGCCGATCGGGAGCGCTTGTGCGCCGGGGACCGCGTGCGCGTGCGCGGCGAGCTCGCCGGCCGCGGACTCGAGTTTCTCGTCGACGTGGCCAGGGCCGACGACGGGCATCTCGCCCTCACCGCCACCGGGCCGATTCGGATCGACGTCGACTACCGCGTCGTCGGCGATGGGCGCGGGAGCAGCCTGCGCGCGCGCATCGGAGTCGCCGGAAGCGGCCTGTTCGGCCGCGTGCTCGCCGGTGCCGCCGACGCGCTGCTCGCGGCAGGGGCGCTGCGCCTGGCCGTGGACCGCATCGCCGGAGAGCTGGAGCCGGCCGTGCTGGCAGCCTGACCGCCTCAGACAGGCTGCCGGCCGGTCGGCCCAGGACCGCCCGTGGACTAGGTGAAGGCCGAGAGCCCGGTCAGATCGCGGCCGAGGATCAGGGACTGGACGCTGTCGGTGCCCTCATAGGTCTCAACGATCTCGAGATCGGTGAGATGGCGCGCCACGTGGTACTCCAGGAGCAACCCGTTGCCGCCCATGATGTCCCGCGCCTCGGCGCACACGAGCTTGGCCTTGCGCGCGTTGTGCAGCTTGGCCAGCGACGCCATCGGTCCCGTCATTTCGTCGCGGTCCTGCAGCTGGGCGAGGCGAAAGCAGATGAGCTGCATGGCCGTCGTCTCGGCGACCATGGTGGCGAGCTTGGCCTGGACCAGCTGGAATCCGGCGATCGGCCGCCCGAACTGCGAGCGCTCCGCCGCGTACGCGACGGCCGCCTCGACGCCGGCCATCGCGTGGCCGACGCACTCCCAGGCGGCGCCGCCTCGTGTCTGGTCAAGGACGCGCGTCGCATCGTCGAACGTGCGCGCATTCGCGAGCCTGTTGGCCGCCGGCACCCGGACATCAGCCAGTTCGATCTCGGCCTGCCACACCGCTCGTTTGCCGATCTTGCCGGTGATCACGGTGGAGGCATCAAAGCCGGCGGTGTCCTTCTCCACCACGAACGCGCCGACATCGCCCTCGTTGTCGCGCGCCCACACGATCACGAGGTCGGCGAACGAGGCGTTGCCGATCCAGCGCTTGGCGCCGTTCAGGACATAGCTGTCACCGTCGCGCCGCGCCTCGGTCTCCAGCGAGACCGAGTCCGATCCGTGTTCGGGCTCGGTGAGCGCGAAGGCGCCGATCAGCTCGAGGCGGGCCATCGGCGCAAGCCACCGGGCCTTCTGCTCCTCTGAGCCCAGCATGGCGATCGAGCCCATCGCCAACCCGGAGTGCACGCCGAAGAACGTGTTCAGGCTCCCGTCGGCGCGGGCGAGCTCGCGTGAGACGATGCCGGCCGCCAACCGCGACATTCCCGGGCAGCCGTGGCCGTCGATCGTCGTGCCGGCCACTCCGAGGTCCGCCAGCTTGGGGATGAGCTCGAACGGGAACTCAGCGCGCTCCCAGTAGCCGTTGATGACCGGCAGGACGTCACGTTCCCCGAACGCGCGCACGCGGTCACGGATCGCGCGCTCATCGTCGGTGAGCTGCTCGTCGAGCAGGTAGTAGTCCGATGCGGCGGCGGCTCGGTCACTGTCGTTCTCGTGGGTCATCAGCTGTGTCCCTACCCGCAGTAGGCTGGCGAACACCGCAGGTCACGTCTCGAGCATGGGAGGAACCACGATGGATGCCGTCAACCGCCAGGTCCGCCTGGCCGCGCGCCCGGTCGGGCTGCCCAAGGCGAGCGACTGGAATCACACCGAGGAGCCCGTCACCGAGCCGGCCGAGGGCGAGGTGCTCATCAAGGTCAAGTACCTGTCGCTGGACCCGGCCATGCGCGGGTGGATGAACGACGCCCGCTCCTACATTCCGCCGGTGGGCCTCGGCGAGGTGATGCGCGCCGGTGGCTGTGGCGAGGTGCTTGCCTCCGAGCACCCGGGATTCGAGCCCGGCGACCACGTCACCGGGATCACTGGGATTCAGGAGCACGCCGTCCTGTCCGGCGACTCGCTGATCAAGATCGACCCCGCCCTCGCTCCGCTCCCGACGTACCTGGGGACGCTCGGCATGCCGGGATTGACCGCGTACTTCGGCCTGCTGGAGATCGGCAAGCCCCAGGAGGGTGAGACCGTCGTCGTCTCCGGCGCGGCGGGCGCCGTGGGCAGCGTCGTCGGCCAGATCGCCAAGATCAAGGGCTGCCGCGCGGTCGGGATCGCCGGCGGGGAGGAGAAGTGCCGGCACATCGTCGACGAGCTCGGCTTCGATGCCGCCGTCGACTACAAGTCCGAGAACGTCGTCAAGGGTCTGCGCGAGCACTGCCCCAACGGGATCGACGTCTACTTCGACAACGTCGGCGGCGAGATCCTCGACGCGGCGCTGGCCTGTCTGGCCCGCGGCGCCCGGATTCCGCTGTGCGGCGCGATCTCGCAGTACAACGCCGAGGGCGGGATGCGCGGGCCGGCCAACTACATGTCGCTGCTCGTCAACCGCGGCACGATGACCGGCTTCCTCGTCTTCGACTTCGCCGACCGCTACGCGCAGGCCGCCCAGGAGATGGCCGGCTGGGTGAAGGACGGTCGGCTCAAGTCCTTCGAGGACGTCGCGACCGGCGGCGTGGACAAGTTCCCGGAGACGCTCCTGCGCCTGTTCAGCGGGGACAACGTGGGCAAGCTCGTGCTCGAGGTCTAGCCGGCCGTCGCGCGGGGTCGCCGCCACCCCTTCGCAAACAAGCGCAACGACGCGGGGTGTGGCGGGTTAGCACCCAGGGGGCTGGAAATTTTCGGCCGCCCCTGCGAGGATCAAAAAAGAGGACCGCTACAACCGGGGGATCAGACATGCCGGGGATCAGGCTGTTGGACGTGCGCGCTGCACTGGCGGCGCTTGGACTTGCGGCGCTCGCCGCGCTCGCCGTTGCCGTTGTCACTCACCTTCCAGCGCCCGCCCTGAGCGGGCCCGCGACGCACGCGAGCAGCACCGGCCTCAGCCGGCTCCAGTCGCTTCCCTTGCAGGCGCAGTCGGTCATCTCGTCGACCATCGCCGCCGACAGCCGCGCCTTCACCGCACGGCGCACCGCCTCCGGATGGGGCCTGAGCGGTGGCGGCGTGCGCGCGGACTTCCGTGCCGGGGAGCCGAGCCTGAGCCTGGCGGGTGGCAACACCCTGTCGTTGTCCCTGACCGGCGCTCCGGTCTCAGCGGTGAGCGGGCACGGCAATCGGGTCACGCTCACGCGTCCCGGCATCCGCGAGTGGTACGCCGCGGGACCGCTCGGCATCGAGCAGGGCTTCACGCTGGCCCACCGTCCGGCCGGCGCGACCGCCCAGGGCGTGACGCTCTCGCTCGCGGTCGGCGGTTCGCTGCGCGCGCGGGCAGCGGGATCCGACGTGAACTTCGTGGGGTCGCGGGGCGATATCGCGGCGCGATATGGGGGGCTGGCCGCGGTTGACGCCGACCGGTCGCCACTCTGCCCGAGCGCGCTCAGCGTGCAGCACGGGCGCGTGCTCATCTCCGTCAACGACCGAGGCGCGCGCTACCCGATCACCATCGACCCGCTCGTCCAGCAGGGCGGCGAAGCTGGTCCCGAACGACTCACGCCAATGGCGGTCCGGGCAGCCAGTTCGGCGACGAGCGTCGCGCTCTCTCGCGACGGCAACACCGCGCTCATCGGCGCCCAGATCGACAACTCCAGCACGGGCGCCGCGTGGGTGTTCACGCGCTCGGCCGGCGTGTGGAGCCAGCTCGGGCCAAAGCTTCGTCCCCACCGACGGACAACAGTCGAGTTCGGCACCAGCGTGGCTCTGTCGGCCGACGGCACCACGGCGCTGATCGGCGGTGAGCTCGACGACAGCCAGACCGGCGCCGCGTGGGTGTTCGTCCGCGTCTGGATCGACCTACATCGAGCAGACGAAGCTCACCGCCAACGGGGACCCGTCGGATCGAGCATCCGCTTCGGTCACAGCGTCGCGCTGTCGGCAGACGGCAACACGGCGTTGATCGGCGGCCCGGACGACCAGGGCGCGGCGGCGTGGGCAATACCGGCGGCGCCGCGTGGGTCTTCACGCGCACGGGGGCGACCTGGGGCACGGGTACAAAGATCTCGCCGACCACCGGTCCGCCGACTAACGCCAGCGACTTCGGCACGGCGGTGGCGCTCTCGGCCGACGGCACCATCGCACTCATCGGCGGCCCCGGAGACGGCGCCAGGTACGGGAGCTGGTCTGGGAGTACACCGGCGGCGGCTCCAGCTGGACCGTCAGCAGCGAGATCTTCCCCAACGACGAGGACTCGCCGACGTCCGCGCTTCGGCGGCGCGGTCGCCATCTCGTCGCGACGGCAACACGGCGCGTCATCGGCGGTCGGACGACAACGACGGCACCGGCGGAGCGGCCTGGGTGTTCACCGCGCTCCGGGGTCGACCTGGAGCCGAGCAGGGCCGAAGCTCCGGGCCCAGCAACGCAACTGGGCCGAACGCCGACTTCGGCAGCAGCGTCGCCCTCTCCGGCGACGGGAACACCGTCGCTGATCGGCGCTCACGGACGACTCGAACATGATCGGCGCGGCCTGGCTGTTCACGCGGTCGGCGGGCGTCTGGACCCAGCAGCAGAGGCTGAGCGGGTCGCGGACGAGACCGGCTTCGGCTTCTTCGGCGACGCAGCGTCGCGCTCGTCGTCCGATGGTCAGACCGCGATGGTCGGCGCGCTCGCCGATGACAACGAGATCGGGCGCGGCCTTCGCCTTCGCGCCGCCGGCCCCGGTCTGCTCGAGCGTCTCGGCGACCGACGCCGCATGGCGGCGGCGCCGTCGGCCGTCTCGCTCTCGTGCACGCTCCCGTGCCGGCGCCCATCCCGCCTTCTCGATCCTCGGCGGACCGAGCAACGGCACGCTCAGCGGGTTCAACCCAGCGACCGGCCAGCTCACCTACACCTCGGCCGCGTTCTTCTCGGCCAGGACTCGTTCACGTATCTACGCGCGAGCGATCAGTGGGGCATTTCGAACATCGCCACGGCGCCACGGTCAACGTTCACCATTCCTCCCGGTCCCGACGTGCTCCAACGTCACGGTCCGGGGCAAGAAGGGCGCGACGAGGGTGACGCTCACGCTGAAGTGCAAGGGCCCCGCGGGCCACTCGTTCAGCTACGGGATCGTGAGCAAGCCCGGGAACGGCAGGCTGAGCAAGATCAACCAGTCAAACGGCAAGGTCACGTACACGACCTCGGTCGGTACCAGCGGCACCGATCGGTTCGTCTACAACGCGACGAACTCGGGCGGGTCGTCGAAGGCGGCGACGGGCACGATCGTGCTGCCGAAGCTGGGACGGATCACCTCCGTGCTGACGTGGAATCCGGACTTCGGTGCCGGAGCGACGTCGACGGTCATTCCCGACATTCTCCTCAAGAACGTGCCGGGCGGCGCGAAGGTCAAGCTCTCCTGCAGCAAGGGCTGTCCCATCACGACGCGCACGTTGGCGCTGGCCAAGCACCGCGTCTGCAAGGGCAAGGGCAGGAAGCGCAAGTGCAAGCTGGTGGCGCCCAAGAGCGGCAACCTGGACCTCGGCCGCTACGTCAACCACCGGCGGGTCCAAGTGGGCGGCCAGATCACCGTGGCGGTGTTCCAGTCCGGCTCCATCGGCAGGCAGTTCGTGTTGAAGATGATCAAGAACGGACAGCCGACGCTGAAGATCCGGACGCTGGCTCCGGGCTCCACGAAGCTCTGTCCCGGCTGTTAGCGCGTCTTCCGAGATGGGCCGCGGCGCTCGCCGCGCCGCGGCCCTGATCGGTCCAGAAACCGGGTCACCATGATTTCGGCCTGATCACAGGCCGAGGGTCGCGGCTGGTTACAGTGAAGGCCAGGCGCAGATACAGGACAGAAGGGGACTTGTTCGCATGGTCAGACTGAGTCGCTGGTGTATCGCTCATCGACGGTGGGTGATCGGGGGATGGGTCCTTGTGGCGGCGCTCACGACTGTGCTCGCCAGCGCCGTCGGTCGCCATTACGCCACGGACTTCAGCCTCCCGGGCACCGAGGCCCAGCGCGTCGTGGACCTGCTCGGCAGCCAGTTCAAGGCCCAGAGCGGGGACGTGGACACGATCGTCTTCCACACCGCCAACGGCAGCGTCGACGACCCGGCCGTCCGCAGCGCGGTCACCCCGGTGCTGGACAGCGTCGCCAAGATGCCGCACGTCGCCGGCGTCGTGAGCCCGTACACCAGTGCCGGCGCGGTCGAGGTCTCCAAGGACGGCAAGACCGCCTTCGCCACCATCAACTACGACAAACGGGCCAACCTCCTGCCCAACAAGACGGGCCAGCCGGTCCTCGACGCGATCAATGCGGTCAAGGTCCCCGGGCTCACGCTGGCCGCCGGCGGCCAGGTGATCGAGAACGCCGAGGGCTTCAACATCGGTCCCGCCACGTCGGTCGGGGTCTTGGCCGCGCTCATCATCCTGCTGCTCACCTTCGGCTCGCTGAGCGCGGCCGGGATGCCGCTGGTGACCGCCGGCTTGGGGCTGATCACCGGTGTCGCTCTGGTGGGCATCGGAACGCACATCACCAGCATGTCCAACGTCGCCCCCGAGCTGGCGATCATGATCGGGCTGGGCGTGGGAGTGGACTATGCGCTGTTCATCCTCACCCGGTTCAGGGAGAACTACGCCCGCAACGGGGACGTGCAGAAGTCGATCACGCAGGCAATGGACACCTCGGGCCGGGCCATCCTGCTGGCAGGCACGACGGTGATCATCGCGCTGCTGGGCATGTTCGCCACCGGTGTGACGTTCATGTACGGGCTGGCGATCGCGTCGGTCCTCGCGGTCCTGACCGTGCTCCTGGCGTCACTGACCGTGCTCCCCGCGCTGCTGGCCGCCTGGGGGACTCGGGTGGTGCGCCCCAGCCGCAGGGCCCGACGCCGGGAGGCGCGGGGCGAGGGGCCGCGGCCGTCGGCGTGGCGGCGCTGGAGCCTCATCGTGCAGTCACGCCCATGGCCGCTGGCGATCGCGTCGCTGCTGGTCATGGTCGTGTGCCTGCTGCCGGTGCTGGGACTGCGCCTCGAATCAAGCGACGCCGGCAACGACCCGTCCAGCACAAGCACCTACCGCGCCTTCAACCTGCTCTCCCACGGCTTCGGCTCGGGTTTCAACGGCCCGCTGGAGATCGTCGCGCAGCTGGACAACCCCGCCCAGCAATCACAGCTGGCCGCGCTGCGCACCGCCGTGGCCAAGACGCCGAACGTGGTGGCGGTGACCGCCCCGCGGCTGGCCCCCTCGGGCAAGGTCGCGGTGATGGAGGCCTATCCGGGGACGGCGCCGCAGGACCAGGCGACCACCGATCTGGTCAACCACCTGCGCGAGGACGTGCTCCCGCCGTTCAAGACGTCGTTCGCCGAGCGTCCGCTCGTGGGCGGATTCACCGCGGGCTCGATCGACTTCTCCAACGTCCTGGCCGGCAAGCTGCCGTTGTTCATCGGGATCGTGGTCGTGCTCTCAGCGCTGCTGCTGTTCGTCATCTTCCGCTCGCTGGTGATCCCGGTGCAGGCGGCGCTCATGAACCTGCTCAGCATCGGCGGCGCGCTGGGCGCGACGGTCGTCGTGTTCCAGGACGGGTTCTTCGCCAGCGTGCTGGGGGTGAGCAAGGGCCCGGTGGAGCCGTGGATCCCGGTGCTGATGTTCGCGGTGGTGTTCGGCCTGAGCATGGACTACGAGGTGTTCCTCATCTCCCGCGTGCGCGAGGAATGGGTGCGCCAGCGTAATGCGACCACTGCCGTGGCTGACGGGATCGCCTACACCGGGAAGGTGATCAGCGCCGCGGCGGCGATCATGATCTGCGTCTTTCTCTCGTTCATGCTGGGTGACCAGCGATCGATCAAGGAGTTCGGGTTCGGCCTGGCCGCGGCGGTGTTCCTCGATGCGCTCGTCGTGCGCTGCGTGATGCTGCCCGCGGTGCTCGAGATCCTCGGCCCGACGACCTGGGCGCTGCCGGGCTGGATCGACCGGCGGCTGCCCCGAATCCGGATCGAGGGTCACGGCGCCGAGGAGGACGCGCTGGACGAACAGCTCTCGCGCGATGACGCCCCGATGCCCGACCCCACGCCGTTCCGTAGCTGAGACGGCCACCCCCCGAGGCGGCCGGCCCGCGATGGCGGGTGACCGGCTCCTGATCTCGCTGACCGCGCCGTCCTGGAAACCCGAGCGCGCCCGGATCACGATCCGCAACGGCCGTCAGCCCAGCCTGCAGCTCCTCTAGCTCACACCGGGGTCCGGGAGCCGCGCAGGAAGTGCGCGATCGAATCGGACAACAGCTCATCGAGCTGCTCGGGCACCACCATGCCGCCGGTGAGCAGCGCGGCGATCCCCTGGATCGTCGCGAACAGGACGAGCCCGACGCGCTCGGGGTCGCCAGGCTCGAGCCGCCCTTCGGCCTGACCCTGGACGATCATCTCGAGCATCACCGCAAACGCCCGCTCTGCCGCCTCCTGCAGTGCGTCGGCCTGGTCACGGTGCTTGGCGGCGAACATGAGCTCCAGCAATGCCGGGTCCGCAGTGGCAAAGCGGATGTAGGCCGCGGCCGTCGCGTGCAGTCGCGCATCGAAGTCCTCGCCGGCGCCGTCGACCGCCGCGCGCAGCTCGGAGCGCAGCCGCGCAAAGCCCGTCTCGGCGAGCGCGTCGAGCAGGGCCTGGCGGTCGGGGAAGTGCCGGCGGGGGGCGCCATGGCTGACGCCGACGTCCCGGGCGAGCTCGCGCAGCGACAGCTCCTGGACGCCGCGCTCGCGAACGGTGCGCTCCGCCGCATCCAGCAGCGCGCTGCGCAGATTGCCATGGTGATAGGGACGCTCGGGCATCGACGCGCAGAGGCTAGCGAACAAAGTAGCTCTTGACAACATTGTGGTCAGCGCCTACATTGTTGTCCATGACTACTTTCTCCGCATCCTCCATTCCCGATATGACCGGCAAGACGGTCATCGTCACCGGCGCCAACAGCGGCATCGGCCGGGCCGCCGCGACCGCGCTGGCCGACCACGGTGCCCGCGTCGTTCTGGCCGTCCGCAACACCGACAAGGGCGACGCGGCCGCGTCGCAGATGCCGGGCACCACCGAGGTCCGCCGACTGGACCTGGCCAGCCTGGCCTCCGTCAAGGAGTTCGCCGCGGGCTGGGACGGCCCGATCGACATCCTCATCAACAACGCGGGGATCATGATCCCGCCGCTCTCGCGCACCGCCGACGGGTTCGAGATGCAATTCGGCACCAACCACCTCGGGCACTTCGCGCTCACCAACCTGCTGCTGCCGCACATCACCGGGCCGCGTCGTCACCGTCTCGTCCACGCGCTCACCGCATGGGCCAGATTGACTTCTCAGACCTCAACTGGGAGCGCAAGTCCTACCGCGGGTGGCGCGCCTACGGCCAGTCCAAGCTGGCCAACCTGCTCTTCACCGCCGAGCTCCAGCGCCGGCTGATCGATGCGGGCTCGGCCGTCGAGGCCAACGCCGCTCACCCCGGCTATGCCGCGACCAACCTCCAGTTCCACAGCGAGAACCGGTTCATGGACATCCTCTCGGCGATCGGTAACCGCGTGATCGCCCAGGACGAGAAGGGCGGGTCGCTGCCCACCCTCTACGCCGCGGTGGCCGACATCCCCGGCAACAGCTTCGCCGGCCCGGCGGGTTCATGGAGGGGCGCGGCGCGCCCAAGCTCGTGGGCCGGTCGGGCGCCGCGACGGATATGGACGTGGCGCGCCGGCTGTGGGACGTCTCCGAGCAGCTGACGGGCGTCAGCTTCCCGCTCGCCGCACAGCCGGTCCCCACGCGCGTCTGACGACTACCACCTACTCCCTCCCTCGAGGATGTGACCTCGTGAGCTTGACCACCGACACCCCCGGGCCGACCCGTACCGTCACGCGCCCGGACCGTCCCGCCGTTGCTGCGCGGCGACCCCCGACCACCACGCGGGTCCCCCGCCGCAGGTGGGCGATACTCAGCCGCGTCGGGCCATCGGTGCGCACGGTGATTCTCCCCGTGCGCAACCGCGCGGCCATCGGTGGGCATCCCCGCGGGCTTCTGGGCACGGGCCGTCGCTGCACCCTGCCACGCGCAGACGCCCACGATCAGCAGCGTGAGCAACGTGTGGCGACGTGGCTGCCGGGCCCGGTCTCCTCGCACTCCCGGGACAATACACCAGGAGACGGTGTTTTGAGCTATAGGGAGGTTACGAGCGCAGCTTCTCGGGGTCCCAGCCCAGGCAGACGCAGCCGTATCGCTCGCCCTTCACGCAGAGCGGGACCGCCAGCGTGGCCAGGACCGCGCCGGTGTCACGGGCGTACGTCTGCACCAGGAAGGAGTGAGAGCCGGCACTGCGGCTGCTCAGCCGGGCGCCCGCGCTCCGAATCTGGGAACGCGTGAGCACCTCGGCCGGCAGGTTCACGCCCAGCTCCATCCGCGACGCGCGGGTCAGGGCGCCGGAGTCCAGGAAGAAGCGCTTGGTCCGGTTGCCCGCCAGGTCGCGCGCCGGATCGCCGGTGATGTCCTGGGAGAAGATGGTGTTGTGGGCCGGCGCATACGCGTTGAGGTCAAAAGGCAGCGCGAACGTCAGTCGGGGCTCGACTTTCAGGACCGCGTCCATGCGCTCCATCATCTGACGGTCCACCGCCGCGTCGTATGCGGTGTGGAACTTGGCGGGGGAGAAGCCCGCCGGATCGGCGGCCGAGACGTCGAACAGCCTGCCGAACCGTGCGATGTTGGCCCCCTTGGCCTCGGTGTAGCGCAGCTCGAGCACCCCGGCCAGGCTCACGCGACCGGCGTCGATCGCGCTCTCCATGATCTCCTGCAGGTCCGCGGCCAGCCCCTCGCAGCGAGCCCGCAGGCGGCTGACGAGGCCCGCGGTGTCGAACCGGCCGATGATCGTCGACGCTCGCTCGGTTGCGGCCGACGAGCCCAGCTGGGCGGCGGCGACCGAGCCGACATGGGACTCGATCTCCGCGCTGCCGGCCGTGATGCCCCGGAGGTTGGCGTCGATCGCGCTGACGTCCGCCAGCTGCTCGCGCGCCAGCGCCGCGATCTGCCGCGCCCGCTGGTCAGACCGGGCGGCCAGGCCGCCGATCCGCTCGAGCGCCTCGCGGCCCGAGCCGGCTCCGGCCGCGCTCTCGGCCGACTGGTCGCGCGCGGTGGCCGCGGCTTTCACCACGTCCTGCATCTGAGTCTGGGTGCGCGAGACGGTCTCGCGGATCTGTGCGGTCTGGGAGGCCGTCTCCGCGGCGAGGCGCTTGACCTCGTCGGCCACCACGGCAAAGCCGCGGCCGTGCTCGCCGGCACGAGCGGCCTCGATCGCCGCGTTGAGTGCCAGCAGCTTGGTCTGATCGGCGATCCGGTCGATGATCGCCGAGAACTGGCCGATGCTGGTCAACTCGTTGGCGGCAAGGTTCTCCACGAGCTCGTGCATGCGGACCGCGTGCTCGGAGATCTGGTCGAAGGCGTCGATGAGCGGGCCGATCACCTCCAGCCCGCGCGCACTCTCCTGGGCGAGCTGGTCGCCCAACTCGGCGGCGTCGACCGCTGACAGCGCGGCCTCGTCAGACGACGCGCGCAGAGACCCCGCGCGATCGGTCACCTGTCGCAGGTCGTCGCGCAGCTGGACGATCTGATTGCCGATGAGCGACACGGCGGCGGCGCTGCGCGCCGATCCGCACGAGAACTCCACGGTGATCTGCGCGAGCTCGTCGAGCGCGCCACTCACGTCGCGGCTGAGACCGCCCAATTCGCCGTCCCGCAGGGCCAGCTCCCGGAGCGGCCACACGCCGTCGCCACCCGGCACGGGGTGGGTGTCTGTGCGTTCGTCGATCGCCATGGGCGTCTCCGGTACGCATCGGCTTCCCGCGCCGCGAGCTTTAAGGCTGATGTCTGCGTGCGAACCGGATTTACGGCACCGTGACGCCCTGGAGCTGGACCGGACCGTTGAGCGGGTTGAGCTCGGTGGCCTGGTCCACGCCCGCGGGCGTGATCGTGTCCATCACCTTGGGCACGGTGTTGGGATCGACCGCGCAGATCGGGCTCGTCCCCCCGGCGGCGCAGACGCCGAACTGGAACTGCTGCGGCGTCGCCGCCCACGTGCGTGCCGACCCGGGACTGAACCCGTCCTGTCCGGTGAGAGCGACCGTGAACGTCCACCCGGAGCTGACCGAGCCAAACGCGGACCGCGGCAGGACGATCGTGGCCGTGTCACTGGGCTGGTCGACCACGAACCGAGCGGTACCCAGAGAGGTCCCGCCGGGATTGACCCACACCGGCGCGGCGCCGAACCCCTGAACCTCGAGGCGCTCGCTCCATGCGTCGGCCGGGGCGATGCTGTAGTTCGCACCCGAGAAGAACGGAGCCGTCGTGGTGGTGGTGGCCGACGGGTCGTGGACGTAGACGTCCAGCAGCTGGGCTCCGAAAGCGTCGCCGAACGTCTGCGCCAGCGTGCGGAGCTTGAACTGGAGGTAGACGTTGGTGGCCGTCTCGTTGACCTGCATCGAGGTGAGGTCGAACTCGCCCGAGACGAAGTTGGAGTCCGTCGGGTACTGGTAGGTGCCCGGGCCGTTGTCGTCGCCGGTGGGGTCGGTCGCGCTGAACACCGCTCGTCCCCGGGAGGGTCACGCTGGAGGCCTGCGTGTAGGCGGTGCGATTGCCCTTGGTGGCGGTCACCGTGATCGGCGAGGCGCCGAAGCTCCAGGGCAGCGTGAGCGACCAGTTGCCGCCGGAGTCCGCGACAACGGAGGCCAGCGTGGCCATCCCAGCGCCGACGGGGATCGTCTCGGCGTCGACGTTGGCGCCCGGCAGCGTCGTGCCGGTCAGCGTTGCGCTGGTGCCGGCGGCATCGGGGACCAACGAGGTGACGGTCAGTCCGAACGTGCCCGGCATGCCGTGCGCGACGTAGCGGTCAGAGACGATGTCGGGCGTCTCCACGCTCCGTCCCGCGCCGAGGTCGATCGTCAGTCGCGCCACCGTGGCCTGAGCCCAGGTGAGGGGGCTCGCCGAACCGACCGGCTTGCCGTTGGTGAAGCCGATCGAGGCCGTGGTTGGGTCAGTGCCGAAGGGGGAGGGCGCCACGTCGGCGTCCTCCCACACCTGCTCGGGCTCCAGACCCTGGCCCGAGGTCATGTTGCGCATCGCGGTCAGCAGGCCCTGTGCCGTGGATGTGTGGCCGGCGGCCAGGTCGTACTGGGCGCGCTCGTCGCTGAGCACGGGCCACAGGTGGCCGGTCCCCTGGTTTGACGGAGCCCACGGCGCGCCGGTCGGCGAGCAACTCGTGTTGAGGCTCACGAAGCAGTCGCCGTAGCCATCGGTTGATGCGGTCTTCGACGGACCCTCGCTCGTGCCGTAGCGGTACCAGCCGGGTCCGCTGTTCGTGGTGCGCTCGATCGTGTTGTCGATCACCGCCAGCGAGGCGCGGATGTCCGGGTCCCGTGCGGGCAGGATGCCCAGCCGCACGAGCTCGAGGAAGCCGGCGTCGACGATCGAGCGCTGGTCAAAGCTGCCGTTGATCCCGTTGCCCAGGCCGTAGGAGATCGCCGCGTTGGGGTCACCCGTCTTCGACACCCGGATGAAGTACCGGCCCGACCCGTAGGGGCCGGTGCTGGTGACCGTCCACGCCTTGATGTTGCGCGCAAAGTCGTCGGCGGTGGCCTGGTAGACGCGGGCGTGCGCCGGGTCGTGGTTGACCGTGGCGATCTTGGCCGCAGCGGTGAGGCCGGCGATCTCGGCGGAGATCGTCGAGGGCGAGTAGCCCGACTGCTCCTCCCAGCGCTCGACGCCGTCCGACGGGCCGTGGGCGACGAGGAAGTCGGCGGCCGGGACGACGTGGTTGGTGTACAGCGAGGCGTTGTGGGCGAGGCCTGACTGCCAGTCCATGAGGATCGGGTAGGAGGTCTCGTCGAGCTGAAGGCCGCCGGTGTCAGGCGCGGGCTTGCCGTTCTCCAGGGAGTTGCGCGGCATCGACCCGTCGGCCTGCTGCTGGCGGTCGAACAGGAACAGCGTCGCGTCCTGCGCCGTGCGGACGTCGCCGGCGACGAGCAGCCCGGTGAAGGCCTCGTACAGGTCGCGGGCAAAGACCTCGCGGTAGGAGCCGAAGTACGTCGGCTGGCCGTTGGTCAGGTTCCCGGCGGCCACCGCCTGGCCCCACGGTGAATCGAGCCCGGCGGCGATGGCGCCGGGGAACTGCTTGTCCTCGGAGGCCTTGACCACGTTGACCGAGGCGTAGTACTCCTGGCCGGCGGCGTGGCCGAGCCACCGCGCGGGGCGGTTCAGGCCCGCGTCATAGCGCTGCCACTGCGCTTCGTAGGCCGCCCACACGCGGCTGAAGCGCTGGTTCGCGGACGCGCCGGCCGTCGCGATGGCCGCGGTCTGGGTCGTGCCGAAGCCCAACGCCAGGTCGGTGGATCCGTCGTGGCGCAGTCGCAGCTGTGCCGTCAGGGTCACATGGCCGTTGGGCGCCGAGTCATATGGGGTGCTGAGCGCGTGCGCGGAGTCGAGCATCGTCAGGCCGTCGGAGGCGCTGTCGGCGTAGCCCACGCTCTCGGCGCCAAAGCCGTGCTTGGCCTGCAGGGCCTCGAACGTCGGCACCGCGTAGTCACGGTTGGAGGCATTGGTGACGGTGTTGGTGTTGGCATCGACCGGGACCGAGCCGACCAGGGACGCGCTGTTGCCCCCCGCGTTCTGGCTGCCCCCGCCGCCGGTGCCGCCGGCGAGCGGGTCCAGGCGCACGTAGACCTGATCGCCCGACGGGCCGCGGAAGCGGGTGCGCATGAGCACCGCGTCGCGCGCGGGGTCGGCGATGTAGGTCGTGGTGATGGAGTAGTGGTGGGCGGCGCTGGAGGCGACGATCGTGCACGACATGCCCGTGGGGTCGGGCACGACGCGGTAGGTCATGTCGCGGGTCTGCAGGTCGGTGAAGGTCGAGCCGTCGGTGACGACGTACTGGAGCGTGTGGACGTTGGTGGCGTCGACGTTGGGCCAGTAGGTGTCGGAGAGGACGCCGTCGGCGACCGTGAACCACACCCGGGAGGTCGTGTTGCGAGCCGTGCCCACGCAGTCCTTGCGGGCAAGGTCGAAGTAGCTCTCGGAGCCCGGGGCGCCGGGCGCGGTGGCGGCATCAGCCGCGGAGCTCATCAGGCCGGCGCAGAGTGCACCGGCAAGGACCGCCACGGCCAGAACGCGACGCTTCACGGCTATCCCCTCTCTCCTGGGTTCCCTACCTGGTCCGCATCAAACGACGGCATGACGCGGCCGGATCAGCATACGCCCTGCCGGGTCCCGGGCCAAGCAGTTCACCGGCTGGCATTAACCTCATGGTCACCGATGTCCGCCGCCGCCGACCGCCCCGCCCTCCCCCCGTTCACCGGGATGGCTCTGGACCGGGCCTCGACCGAGCGCAAGGACGCTGAGTGGATCCGGGCACGGTTCGGCGATCCGGCGTCCCGGACGATCACCGCGGGCCACGAGGGGGTCCTGGTCCGCGACGGCGATCGCGCCACCCCGGCGCTCGTGCGCGACGCCGTGCCCCCGGGGGTCGAGGGGGACCCGATCCTGCTCGGGCTCGACGGCGATGCGGCGCTGTTCGCCGTCGACCTCGACGGTCTGGCGCCGGGCGACCGCAGCCAGGCGATCGACGGCAACCACGTGATGAGCCTGCGCGAGGCGGGAGCGCTGATGGCCCCCTCCGAGGCGGGCCTGGCCGCGTACGTGATGGCGCTGCTCAACTGGCACCGGCGCCATCGCTTCTGCGCCAACTGCGGCAACCCCACCGACATCGCCGAGGCCGGCTACTCCCGGCACTGCCCGCGCTGCGGCGCCAACCACTTCCCCCGCACCGACCCGGTCGTGATCATGACCGTCGAGTCCGACGACCGGATGCTGCTGGGGCGGCGCGCCGGCTGGCCGCCCGGCCGCCTGAGCGTGCTGGCCGGCTTCGTGTCCCCGGGGGAGTCCGCCGAGGAGGCGGTCATGCGCGAGGTTCAGGAGGAGTCGGGCATCGTCGCCCGCGACCCGGTGTTCGTCGCCTCCCAGCCGTGGCCGTTCCCGGCCTCGCTGATGCTCGGCTTCCACGCGGTGTCCGACGGGGGCGAGCCGCGCGTGACCGACGATGAGCTCGATGAGGTCGGCTGGTACCCGCGTGACGCGGTCCAGGAAGCGATCGACGGCGGCGACCCCGGCTTTCAGCTGCCCCCGTCGGTGTCGATCGCGCGCTTCCTGATCGACCGCTGGGCCGCCCGCAGCTCGTAGCGGGGGCTCGGCGTAGCGGTTCCCCATCCGCAGTTTTCCGACGCCACAGAGCGCGCACCGCCTACCGCGATCGTGTCCGCTCTAAGCCGTCGGCCCGCCGACGCCACAGAGCGCGCACCGCGCAGACGGACGGCGCGCGCTCTGTGGTGTCGGAGGATTGGCGGAACTGCACGGCATCGGCCGGGTTAGCCAAGTAAATTTATTGGTGTACTTGCTGCACCGCCCGGGCCGCGTTGTGGCCGGGGATGCCGCTCACCGCCCCGCCGCGCCGCGCGCCGGCCCCGCACACGAACACGCTGTCCCGCGGGGTCTCGACGCCCCATCGCCCGACCTCGGCCTCGTCTTCGGCGAACGGCCACGTCAGGTCGCGGTGGAAGATGTGGCCGCCGGGCATGCCCAGCTCGGCCTCGAGCTCGACCGGCGTGTGCGCCTCCAGGCAGGGCGCGCCGTCGGGCGTGTGCAGCAGGCAGTCCTCGATCGGCTCGGCCAGCACCGCGTTGATCGAGGCCAGCGTGGCCGCCACCGCCGCCTCGCGCGCGGCGTCGTGGTCGGCGCGAGAACAGCCGTGCGGGCATGTGCAGCCCGAACACGGTCAGCGTGTGCACGCCGGCGGCCCGGAGGTCGGGGCCGAGGATCGTCGGGTCGGTGAGGGAGTGGCAGTAGGCCTCGCAGGGCGGCAGCTCGGGGATCTGCCCGGCGGCGGCCTGGCCGTACGCACGCTGGAGCTGCTCGTAGCCCTCGTTGACGTGAAACGTGCCGGCAAAGGCCTCCTCAGCAGACACCAATGGATCGCGCAATCGAGGCAGGCGGCGCAGCAGCAGGTTGAGCTTGAGCTGGGAGCCCTCGGGCGCCTCGTCCGGCGCCGGGTCGCCGATCAGCTCGGCCAGCACCGCGGGGGCGACGTTGGCCAGCACGCGCCGGGCCTCATAGACCTCGCCGCCCGCAGTGTCCACCGCCACGCCCACGCCGTCTGACTGGATCCGGGTCACCGGCGCGTTTAGGCGCAGATCCACCCCTGCCCGCCGGGCGGCGTCGGCCAGCGCGCCCGACAGCGCGCCCATGCCGCCGACCGGAATGTCCCACCGGCCCGTCCCGTTGCCGATCACGTGGTACAGGAAGCAGCGGTTCTGGACCAGGCCCGGGTCATCCAGGGCGGCGAAGGTCCCGATCAGCGCGTCGGTGGCGACGATTCCGCGGACCAGGTCCGAGTCAAACGAGGACTCGAGCAACCGTGACAGCGGCGCCTCGAACAGCGCCTCCCAGGCCGCTTCATCGGCGACCAGGCGCTGCAAGTCGGCGCGGGAGCGCAGCGGCTCGGTGAGGGTGGGAAAGACGCGCTGTGCCACGCCGGCGGTGAGGCCCCCCAATCGGTCAAGCGCGTCGGCGCTGGCGTCCCCATCGCCGCCCAGCGTTCGTGCGAGCGTGTCGCGGGTCCGGGCCGCGTCATCGCAGATCAGGACGCCGGCGTCGCCATGGGGCGTGTAGGAGCTGATCCGCCGCCGGCGCAGCTCCACGTTGACCCCGAGCTCGCGCAGCAGCGCCTGCGGGAACAGGCTGACCAGATAGGAGTAGCGCGAGATGCGCGCGTCGACGCCGGGGAAGGGCCGTGCCGACACCGCCGCGCCCCCGGCGTGGCCGGCGGACTCCAGCACCAGGACGCGGTGACCGGAGCCCGCCAGCAGAGTCGCCGCCACCAGCCCGTTGTGGCCCGCGCCGACGACGATGACGTCAGGTCTTCTTGTGCTCACCCCTCCTAGTGTCCCCGTGCGAGCCCTGCGACGCGTCCACGGGCTGGTAGAAGAGATCGTTGCCGATCCACTGTGAGTAGTCGTGGGCGTGCGGCGAGACCACGGCGTGGAAGCTCGACGCCTCGTTCGTGGGTCCTGAGCCGTTGTACTTGGGTACCAGCGGGTACGGGTACACCGGCCGCGTCAGCGTGGTCGCGTTCACCGTGTCGGTGGCCGTGATCTGGCTGGGCGCGCTGCCGCCCTCCACCCACTGGACCATCGGGTAGACGAGGTCGAAGCTGCTGGCGGCGTAGCCACCGCCGCAGTGCGCCACCGTCGGGAACAGGAACATGCGGGCGAACTGCTGGGTCGAGCTCAGCCCACCCATGCGGCTGGCCAGCGTGTCGTAGTAGTCGATCGTCCCGAACACGGGGATCGCCTGGTCGGCCCACCCCTGCCAGATGATCAGCTTGCCGCCGTGGCGGCGGAACGCGCTGAGGTTGGTGTCCATCGCGTCATACGTGTTGGCCACCGGGAACAGCGAGCGGAACGTCCGGTCGCTGAAGCTCCACTGGTCCGGGTCGGGCCCGAGTTGGCCCGGCGGCAGGTACTGGTAGCGCAGGTAGGGCAGCGACAGGCCGCCGTAGACGAGCGCCGTCTTGGACGACACCGTGGCTCCGAACGCTGCCGCGGGGATCTGGAAGCCGCCCCACGAACCCTCGGAGCCCAGCGCGAACCCGCCGGGGTAGAGGTGGCGGCCCTGCGGGTCGACCGGGCCCTGATAGAGGTCGTCGGCCACCGTCACCTGGGCTGGAGTCAGGCAGTTGGCGGTGTCGGTGCCCGCCGGGCACTGAATGCTGGCGACGTTGAAGTGGCAGTTGCGCGGGTCGGTGATGATCCCGTCGCCGGGCACGCCGTCATCGCCGGCACACGCGGCGATGACCGCGTTGTGCAGCGCCGTCAGCTTCGCCGAGGTGAGGATCGCGTTGCCGTTGGCGTCGGTGTTGACCCGGTAGTCCCAGGTCTGCAGCTCGGCGTTGAGCGGTCCGGCGATGTTCTCGAGCGCCCCGGCGATGATCCCGTTGAAGTCGGTGGGATAGCGCTCGGCCACTTCCATCGCCTCACGGCCCCCGTCCGAGCAGCCGTCGAAGTAGGAGTAGTTCGGCGCTTGACCGTAGTAGTCGCCGATGATCGTCTTGGCCACGACCGCGAGCGCGTGCTCTGACTCATAGCCGTACTCGTTGCGCAGCTTCTGGCTGTTGAAGGCGAACAACCCGGCGCCGCCCAGGCCGCTGGAGGAGGTGTGGCCCTCGTCGTCGGTGGCCATCGCGAAGTCACCGCCCAGCTGGGCGTCGCAGGCCGGGAACGTCTGGTTGGAGACCGTTCCGCAGTAGCCGCCGCACCCGTTCTGCAGGTAGCGGCCCTGCCACGTGCTCACCGGCAGCTTCATCTCGAAGTGCGTCTGGGGCGCGATCATGCCCTTCACGTCGCAGTACTCCGGGTTGCCGCCGGCCGCGGCCACGTCGGTCGCCGAGTCGATGCTCGTCGGGAAGTGCGGGATGGTGACCAGGCTCGGCAGCGACGGAAGCGTGGAGCAGTTCACCTTGGCTGGGATGGTCGGGCTGACCGAGGCCAGCCGGGCCGAGTCGTGGACCAGCGCGCGGCTGGTGTGGGCACTGGCCACCCCGTCATTTGCGGCCACGATGGCCACGGCGACGGTGATGACAGCTGCGGCTCCTGCCAGGCACAGGTAGGCACGCAGCGAACGCAGGCGAAACGTTTGCATGTAGAACCCCTTCCTCTCTCTCGCCGGGGCGGGATTCTCGTCCGCGCGCTCGACGTGTCAAGCGCTGCGGCACCGAATGGCGAGGAGCCTCGCGCGCCGCGACAAGGCGCCGCGGCACACCGCGTAGGATGTCTCGCCGTGGGCGAGTCGTATCGGGACGGCGGCGCGCTACTGGAACGTGGCGCGGAGCTAGCCGGCCTCGACGGCCTGCTGGCGACCGCATGCGATGGCAGCGGCGCCCTGGTGCTGATCGAGGGGCCGCCCGGCATCGGCAAGAGCGCGCTGCTGCACGCCTGCGCCGAGCGCGCCGAGGAGCTGGGCATGGGGAGCCTGCATGCCCGCGGCGACGACGTGTCGATGGAGTCCTCGTTCGCCGCGATGCGGGAGCTGCTGACGCCCGCCGTCGGACCGGACGCGTTCAGCGGCTCCGCGGGTCTCGCCGCCCCGGTCTTCGCCGGCGAGGCGGACGTCGCGCCGGAGGCCGACCGCGCCGTCGCGGTGCTGCACGGCCTCTACTGGCTCATAGCCGACCTCTGTGACCAGGGCCCGGTGGCGCTGCTCGTGGACGACGCGCACTGGCTTGACCAGGCGTCGGCGCGGTTCATGCTCTATCTGGCCCGTCGCATCGACTCGCTGCCCGCCGTGCTGGTCGTCGCGCAGCGGAGGGGGGAGGTCTCCGGCGCGCTCACCGCGCTGAGCGAGCGCGCGAGCCTCGTCCTCGAGCCCGCGCCGCTGAGCGAGGCCGCCAGCGGCGAGCTCGTGCGCCGCGAGCTGGGACCGCGCGCGGACGAGGAGCTGTGCCGGTCCTGCCACGAGGCGACCGGCGGCAACCCGTTCTACCTGCGCGAGCTGCTCGCCGACCTACGCAGCGAGGGCCGGCGACCCACCGTCGAGGTGGCGCGCAGCGTGCGCTCGCTGGGCGCGGGCGCGGTCGGGCGCAGCGTGCTCGTCCGCATCGGGCGCCTCGGCCTGGACTGCGACCACCTCGCGCAGGCGCTCGCCATCCTCGGGCCCGGCGCTCCGCTGCGCCACGCCGCCACCCTGGCCGACCTGGACCGCGAGGCGGCCGAGGTCGCGGCTGACCGGCTGCGGGCCGCCGACGTCCTGGGGGCCGAGCGCGAGCTCGACTTCGTTCACCCGATCGTCCATGAGGCACTGCTGGCCGAGCTGCCCGCGGCGCGGCGCGCGGCGCTGCACTCCGGGGCGGCCCGCCTGCTGTTGGCCGAGGATGCGCTCCCCGATCGCGTCGCCGCGCACCTGCTCTCCGCCGAGCCCTACGGCGAGGCGTGGGTGGTCGACGCGCTGCGGTCGGCGGCGCGCCAGGCGATGACCCGCGGCGCGCCCGACGCTGCGGCCTCCTACCTGCGCCGCGCCCTGGCCGAGCCACCCGCCGGCGATATGCGGCTGGAGGTCCTCCTGGAGCTCGGTCATGCCGAGGCGCTGCTGCCCACCGACGACGCGTTCCCGGCACTGCGCGAGGCTCTGGAGCTCGCCCGCGAGCCGGCCCAGCGCGCCCGCGTCGCCCAGGAGCTGGCGTACGCGCTGCTCAGCGTCGGGCGCGGTGATTCGGTGCGCGCCCTGGTCGAGAGCATGCTCGACGACTCAGAGCGCCTGGACGACCGGCTGATCGAGCGCCTCGAGGCGCATCTCCTCGGCGGCGGCGCCACCGATCTGACCGCGACCCGCCGGATCATCGAACGCACCACCCGCTGGTTCGCCCGCGCCCAGAACGACGAGGTGAGCGATCCCCTCATGCTCGCCGCCCTGGCGTCGACCGGCATCGTCACCGGCCTGTCGGCGACCGAGGCGTCCGGGCTGGCGCGGCGGGCCCTGTCTGACGAGCAGCTGCTGCGCCAGCTCATTCCCTACGACGGGGCGGCCCGCGCGCTGACATGGACCGAGCAGTTCGAGAACGCCGCCGCCGCCCAGGCGATCGCTCTGGCCGAGGCCCAGCGCCGCGGCTCGGCGCCGATGTTCATGCACACCTCGACGGTCTGCAGCGTCACCTCGCTGCGGCTCGGCGAGCTCGACGAGGCCGAGGACCACGCCCAGCGCGCCTTCGAGCTCGCCCGGGAGATCGGCTCCGCGCACTTTGCGGCGATGTGGCTCATCCCGATCCTCGTCGAGCGCGGACGGCTCGAGGAGGCTCGCCAGATCCTCGATTCGCTCCCGCTCGGGGAGCCCGAGCTGCGCGTGTGGCAGGGCCCGGGGGTGCTCGCCGAGCGCGGCCGGGTCCGGATCGCCTCGGGCGAGCTCGACGCCGGCGTCTCGGACATGCTCGAGGCCGATCGGCGGATGACCGCCGCCGGCTGCCACCTCAGCGTGCTCGTCGAGTGGACGGCGCCCGCCGTGGGCGCGCTGGCCCGGCTCGGTCGCGCCGACGAGGCGGCCGCGGTCGCCCAGCGCGAGCTCGAGGCGGCGATCGCCTTCGGCGCGCCGCGGCGCAAGGCGCTCGCGCTCTCGGTGTGCGGCGGGCTCGACGGCGGCCCGGAGGGGCTGGCGGCGCTTCGCGAGGCGGTGGATCTCCTCCACGACTCTCCGGCACGGCTGGCGCGTGCATACGCCCTCGCCAACCTGGGCATCGGGCTCCGGCGCCGTGACGAGGGGCTCGCCGCCCGTGAGCCGCTGGCCGCGGCGCTCGACCTCGCGCAGCAGTGCGGCGCGGTCGCGCTGGCCGAGGCGGCGCGGGCGGAGCTCGTCGCGACCGGAGCGCGGCCGCGGCGCACATCCCTGCGTGGCCCCGGGGCGCTCACCCCGGCGGAGCTGCGCACCGCACAGATGGCGGCGTCGGGGATGAGCAACCGCGAGGTCGCTCAGGCCCTCTTCGTCTCCACCAAGACGGTCGAGACCCAGCTCTCGCAGGCGTACACCAAGCTCGGGATCGGCTCGCGCGCGGAGCTGGCGCATGCGCTGACCGGTGGAGCGGGGGCAAAACGTCAGGGACGGCGTGACAAAAGATCAGGGTCTTTCCTGATGCGCTGAGCACCGGCCTCCGGCACCCTCATCGGCGATGAATAGGGGCGCAGTTGTGGAGGTGATCGTGCAGATCGGGCACAGCGACGGGACTGTCACTGGACAGGTCACGGCGCCGGGGGCACCAGGAGCCGAGTTCTTCGGCTGGCTGGAGCTGATGGACCGACTGGAGCGAGCAGTAGACCGACAGGAGGCGTTCAGTCAGAGCCGATCCGGCACGGATGCGGAGAAGGGAGAGCAGGCGCGATGACCATTCTGTCCAGGGGCACGCGAGTGGGGCTCTCGGCTCTGACTGGGGCGGTGCTGGCGCTCGGAGTCGCGGCATGCGGCTCGAGCAGCAGCAGCGGCGGCTCAACGCAGTCCGCTTCCTCCTCGGCCGCACCCGCGGCCACGACCAGCAGTGCGGCGGCGGCCACGAGCAGTAGCGCGGCGGCCACCACGAGCAGCGCGGCGGCCACCAGCAGCGCAGCGGCGAGCGCCGGTGGCGCCACCGCGGCGCCCGGCACCAGCCTGAAGGTGGGCGCCAGTGCGACCGTCCCGTTCGCGACCACGCTCAAGTCCGGCAAGGACGGGCCCAGCTACAAGCTCACGGTCCAGGTGCAGTCGATGACGAAGGGCACGCTGGCCGACTTCAACGGGATCCAGCTCGACGCCACCGAGAAGGCGAGCACCCCGTTCTATGTCAAGGCGAAGATCACCAACCTGGGGCCGGGCAAGATCAACACCTCAGACAACGATCCGGGGATCCAGATCGAGGGCGTCGACAAGACCGGGCAGACGCAGCAGAGCGTCACCTTCTTCGGTGACTTCCCCAAGTGCGACGAGAAGTCCGCGCCCAACCCGATGGGCGTCGGCTCGAGCTTTGAGACGTGCCTGACCTTCCTGGTACCCGGGGGCATCACGAAGGTCGCGTACACCGGGACCGAGAGCTACATCGACAAGCCGGTGACCTGGTCGCCGTAGTCGATGAAACCGGGGGGGCGGCGCCTGCGCTGGCGCCGCCCACCCGGGCTCTGGGCCCTTCAGCGGATCAGCTCGCGGATCGGCTCAGCGGATCGGCTCAGCGGATCAACTCAGCGGATAACCGGCTCGCTTGCGCCCAGCAGCGCCAGCGATCGGCGATCCGGCATGCCCTCCCAGTCACCTGAGACGGTGACCGCGAACGCGCCGGCGGCCACGGCCGTCCCGAGGCGCACCACCGGGTCGGCTCCGCTCATGAGCTCCGCTAGGTAGCCGGCCACGCACGCGTCGCCCGCGCCGACGGTGTCCACCACGGTCACGGCCGGCGCCGGCTGCTCGATCGTCGCTCCGTCGACGCGAGCCAGACAGCCCTCGGCGCCGCGTTTGATGATCACCTGGGCGGGGCCGAGGGACTCGAGGGCGAGCGCGGCTTCGAGCGGGTCGGCGGTGGCCGTGATGATCTCGGCCTCGTGCTCTCCGGCGAACACGACGTCGGCGCGACGCACCGCGGCCTCGAGCGCCGGCGCCGCCTCCTCGGGGGCCCACAGCGCGCTGCGGTAGTTGAGGTCGAAGCTGACGGTCACCCCGGCGTCACGGGCCACCTCCACGGCGTGGGCGATGGCGCCCGCCGGTCCAGGGCCGAGGGCGAGCGTGATCCCGGTGACGTGCAGGACCGAGGCACCGCGGACGACGTCGGCGGGGATGTCGTCGGCGACGAGGTGGGAGCCCGCGCTGTCGCGGCGGTGGTAGGTGACGCGCCCGTGCGCGCCGCTCGGGCGCCAGCGCACCATCAGCCCGGTCCCCGACGGGTCGGTCACGGCGATCGTCTGCACCTGCTCGGCGCGCAGCTCGCGCAGGATGAGGTCGCCCGGAGGGTCGGCGCCCACGCGCCCGATCCAGGTCGCCGGCAGGCCCAGCCGCCGGACGCCGATCGCGACGTTGGACTCAGACCCGCCCATGCCGAAGGTCATCGGCTCGCCGTTGCGCGGCGATCCCGGCGCGCCCTGCACGAGCAGGCCCATCGTCTCACCGGCGGTGAGCAGGCCCGCGCTCATCTCCGCCCCCGGCCGGCACGGACGGCCTCCAGCGCGGCGCGTGCGCGTTGCTCCATCGCGGAGAGCGATCCGCCGTCGAGGGCGTCGCCGACCAGCGGCCCACCCAGCCCCACCGCCACCGCTCCGGCCGCGATGTAGTCGGCGATCTGGTCCAGCGCGACCCCGCCGGTCGGGACCAGGGGGATGTGAGGCAGGGGCGCGCGCACGTCCTTGAGGTGGCGCGGCCCGCCGGACGCCGCGGGAAACAGCTTCACCGCCGGCGCTTGCAGCCGCCAGGCCTCGAGCAGCTCCGTCGGGGTCCAGCCGCCGGGGTAGCAGGCCACTCCGTGCTCGGCCGCATACACCGCCACCTCGGCGCACACACCGGGGCTGACGAGGAAGTCGGCGCCCGCCTGAAGGCACGCCGCCGCCTGGTCGGCGTCGATGACGCTGCCCATGCCGAGCGCGACGTCGCTGCTCAGCCCGGCTCGGACCCGGGCCAGCGCCTCGACTGCGCCCGGCGTGGTCAGGGTGAGCTCCAGGCACGTCACTCCGGCCTCGCCCAGCGTCCGCGACACGCCTTCGAGATAGCGGTCGGTCGAACCGCGCAGAATGGCCACGACGCCCGAGTCCGCGAGCTGTGGCGTGATGGGGAGGCGCTCGGGCATGGACGGCATTGTGACCTCAGGCCGCCACCCGGCGGGCGGTGCGCTCCGCGCCGTCGCGGATCAGCGCGTCGAGATGGTCGACGAGCAGGTCGCGCCAGGCGGTGTCGGCGGCGAGCTCTGCGTCGAAGATCTGGCTCATCGAGAGCAGCGTGTCGACGACGGGCGCGGCGTCTTCGCGCCCGCGCAGGCGGTCGGCGATCGCGCCTGCCAGAGGGTCGTCAACGGTGAGGGCGCGCCCGCCGTCTGAGCGCCGCGCGCTGACGAAGCGCATCCACGCGGCGACCCCGAGCGACGCCATGACCGGCTCGGCGCCTGCCCGACGGCGGTCGCGGATCGTCCCCAGCAGACGCATCGGAAGCTTCTGGCTGCCGTCCATCGCGATCTGGATCGTGCGGTGGCGCAGCGCCGGATTGGCGAAGCGCTCGAGCAGCTCGTCCTGGTAGGCGTCCAGATCAAAGCCGTCGGGCACCGCCAGGGTGGGGGCCACATCGACGGCCATCAGCTTCTGCAGCACCGCGCGAAACGGGGCGTCGGGGCGCACGGCGTCAGAGACGAGCTCGTCGTCGGCGAGCACGGCGAGGTAGGCGAGCGCCGAGTGGGCGCCGTTGAGGAGTCGCAGCTTGATCTGCTCATACGGGCGCACGTCTGCGGTCATGATCGCCCCCGCCCGCTCCCACGCGGGTCGGCCGGCGGCGAAGTCGTCCTCGATCACCCACTGCGTGAACGGCTCGGTGACCACCGCGCCCTCGTCGCGGGCACCGAGCGCGGCGGCGATGCGGGCCAGGTCGTCCTCGGTGGTGGCCGGGGTGATCCGGTCCACCATTGATGAGGGGAAGGTCACGTTGGCCGCGATCCAGTCGCCCAACCCATCGGACCGCGGGTGAGCGGTCGACGAAATCGGCGACGAGCACGCGCAGGACGTGCCCGTTGTCAGGGAGGTTGTCGCAGCAGAGCACGGTCAGCGGCCCCCCGTCGTCGGCGCGCCGTCGCGCGAGGCCGCCGGCGAGCTGCCCGACGACGGTCCGCGAACCCCCGTCGGCGAGGTCGGCGGCGACATCGGGGTCGTCGAGGGCCAGGCGGTTGGCGGCCGGGTCCTGGTGATAGCCCTTCTCGGTCACCGTCAGCGTCACGAGCCGGGTGGTGGGCGCGGCGATGCGGTGACGGACCGCGTCGGCCTCGGCCTGGGCCCAGTGCAGCTCGCGCACGGCGCCGATGACGCGCAGGCGCTCGCCCGCGCCGTCGCGCTGGGCCAGGGTGTAGAGGCCGTCCTGGGGGCGAAGCTGCTCGACGACGGCCGCGCTGCGCTGGCTCACCCCGCAGATGCCCCACTCACCGCCCTCGGCGGCGATCGCGTCCTCGGTGTAGACGGCCTGGTGGGCGCGGTGAAACGCGCCGATGCCCAGATGCACGATCCCCACCGTCAGCGCGCTGGGGTCCACGCGCGGCGCCATCTCGCGCGGGAGGTGCTCCAGCGTGGCCAGGTCCAGGCGCGGGGTCACATCACCGCGCCGAGCTGCCAGGGGGCGAACTCCTCGTCGCCGAAGCCGAACTCCTCGCTCTTGGTACGCCGCCCCGACGCCATGGCCAGGATCTCCTCGAACAGCACGTCGCCCAGCTCGGATACGGTCGCCCCGCCGTCGAGGACGGTGCCGCAGTTGAAGTCCATGTCGTCGCCCATCCGCTCATACAGCTGGGTGGTCGTGGCCAGCTTCAGGCTCGGGGCCGGCTTGGAGCCGAACACGGAGCCCCGCCCGGTGGTGAAGCAGACGAGATTGGCGCCGCCGGCGACGATCCCGGTGACGCTCACCGGGTCATACCCGGGCGTGTCCATGAACACCAGGCCCTTGGCGGTGACGGGCTGCGCGTACTCATAGACGGCCTGGAGCGGGCTCGAGCCGCCCTTGGCCACCGCGCCCAGCGACTTCTCCTCGATCGTCGTGACGCCGCCGGCGCGGTTGCCGGGGGAGGGGTTGTTGTCCATGTGGCCCTCCTCGGCGGCGGTGTAGCGCTCCCACCACTCGATGCGCTCCATCAGGGCGCGTGACACCTCGGGCGACGCGGCGCGGTCGGTGAGCAGGTGCTCGGCACCGTGGATCTCGGGCGTCTCGCCGAGGATCGCGGTGCCTCCGGCGGCGACCAGGCGGTCGACCGCGACGCCGAGCACAGGGTTGGCGGTGACCCCCGACCAGCCGTCCGAGCCGCCGCAGTTGAGGCCCAGCACGAGCTCGCTCACGGGCACCGGCCGGCGGGGCACCGCGGCCTCGGACAGGAGCTCGGTGACGAGCTCGACACCGCGGCGCACGGTCGCCATCGATCCGCCGAGCTCCTGGATGACCAGGCGGCGCACCGGGGTGCCCTCGGGGAGGTCGAACCCGTCCACGAGCTCCGAGATCTGATTGACCTCGCAGCCAAGCCCCACAACGACGACGGCGGCGACGTTGGGGTGGCGGGCGTAGCCGGTGAGCGTGCGGCGCAGCACCTCGAGACCCTCGCCGTCACGCGAGAGACCGCAGCCGCTTCCGTGGGTGATGGCGATGACGCCGTCGACGCCGGGATGGTCGTCCAGCGCGCCGGGCGCCGAGAAGGCGGCGGCGATCCGCTTGACCACGGTAGCCGAGCAGTTGACCGAGCTGAGCACCGCCACGTAGTTGCGGGTGCCGACGCGGCCGTCGGCGCGGACGATCCCGTCGAAGGTGGGTATGGCCTCCGCTGCAGTGGACGGCTTGGTGGCATGGGTCGCGGTGGGCGCGCCGCCGCGCCCACCTTGCGCCGGGACCGGGATCCCCTCGCGTGAGAGCGAGCGCAGGTTGTGCTCGTGGACGTGCTCGCCGGGCGCGATCGCCTGCGTGGCGATCCCGATCGGCTGCCCGTACTTGAGCACCTGCTCGCCCGCGGCGATGTCGATGAGGGCGACCTTGTGGCCGTGGGGAACCGCGTCACGGACGGTCACGCGGCGCCCGGCGCCCTCGAGCACGGTGCCCGGCTCGAGCTCGCGGCGGGCGAGCGCCACCGGGTCTCCGGGGTGAAGCTGGAGCAATGCGCCGGCGAGATCCACGGTCAGCCTCCGTTCTGCACCCACGCGTGCGCGGGGTCGAGGTGCGGCATCATCACGCGGCCCTCGCCCGCCATGACCCACAGGTAATACAGCTCATACCCCGAGGCGGCGGCGACGGGGTGAAAGCCGGAGCGGATCACGGCGACGTCGTCGTCGCGGACGAGGAACGACTCCTCGGCGCGGTCCCCGTCGAGCTCGTAGCGGACCTGGATGCCGAAACCGCCGGCCGGGTTGACCCGGAACAGGTAGACCTCCTCGAGGTCGACCTCATCGGGCGGGTTGTGGCGGTCGTGGCGATGCGGGGGATAGGAGGACCAGTTGCCGGGCGGGTTGATCGTCTCGCCGAGGAGCAGCCGCTGGGCGTCGTGCTCGGGCCCGAGGATCGTGCGCACCGTTCGCGACCAGTTGCCCTCGCCGACCTCGGCGATCCGCTGCTCGGACGGGTCGATGATGCGCGCCGGCGGAGCGTCCGCGGATGGCTCGGCCGCGGCGGAGGCAACGGCCACCTGCGCCGGGCCGTCAAGTGAGGCGACGAGGCGCAGGCCGGTCCCGGCCGGCGCGTAGACGGTGTCACCCGGACCCTCGAACACCGACGCGCGGCCGCCGGCGCGGCCCAGGGACACCCCGTCGGCGGTGGATGCGTCGACGACGCCGCTCATGACCACCGCGGCGGTCTCGCCCCCGGCGGGCAGCTGCAGCTCCTCGCCCGGGCTCAGATCGGCGAGGCTGAGGTTGATATGGGCGGTCTCGTCACCCGCGGTCGTCAGTTGTTGCATCACACAGCTCCTTGGTTGGTCTTGAGAATCGGTCCCCGCCCGCCCACGCCCGCCTGGCGTGCGCCCGGGGGCGCGGTGGACTCGCGCACGACGAGCACCGCGGGCAGCCGCTGGGCGCTGGGCGGTGCGTCGGGCTGGTCCAGACGGCTCAGCAGGGCCTGGACCGCGGCGGCGCCGGCCTGCGCGGTGGGCGCCGCGACGGTCGTCAGCGCCGGGGTGAGCATCGCCGCGAGCGGGATGTCATCGAAGCCGACGACGCTGAGCCGGCCCGGCACCTCAACGCCGAGTTGGGCCACGCGGCTCAGGATGCCGGCGGCCACGAGGTCGTTGTAGGCGAGGACGGCGGTGGCGCCGCTGGCCAGCACCTGCTCGGCGGCATCGACGCCGCCCTCGAACCGGGGCGCCACCGGGCCGATCGTGATGATCTCCGCGCCCGCAGCCCGGGCGGCGGTGCGCAGGCCGTGCACTCGCTGCTGGTTTGACCAGGACCGCCGCGGCCCGGAGAGGAACGCGCACCGCCGGTGGCCCAATTGCGCGAGGTGGGCCATGGCCTGGCGCATGCCGTCGGCGCTGTCGACCGTGACGGTGCTCAGCCCGTCGACGCGGCGGTTGAGCAGCACGACCGCGGGCGCGGGCTCCAGCCCGGTCAGCGTCCCCGGGGCCAGCCGGCTCGAGCACAGCAGGATTCCGTCCACCTGCTTGCTCATCGCGCCGATCAGCGCCTCCTCCTCGTCCGAGCTCTCCTGGCCGTCGGCCACGAACACCGCGTAGTCGGCCTCGCGCGCGCGGGCCTGCGCACCCTTGAGGACGTCCTGGAAGTACGGGTTGCCGAGGTCCGGGACGATCACTCCCACGTTGCCGGTCCGTCCGGTGATCAACCCGCGGGCGGCCCGGTTGGGCCGGTACCCGAGCTCGGCGGCGGCCTGGAGCACCCGGGCGCGCGTGTCCTCGCGCACCGTCTCGGGGACGGTGTAGGAGCGCGACACCGTGGCCACGGAGACCCCGGAGCGCCGCGCGACGTCGTGGATGCTGGCAGGCATGTAAAGGTTTACATTACACCGTCGACTCGCTACCAGTCGTGCATGGTGCCGTCCTCCAGCCGGGACACCGGGAGCATCGCCGGCTGGTAGGGGAACGACGCGGCCAGTTCCTCATCCAGGGACACGCCGAGTCCCGGCTCGTCGCCGGGGTGGAGCATCCCGTCGCTGAACCTGTAGCTGTGGGGGAAGACGAGGTCGGTCTCCGCCGTGTGGCGCATGTACTCCTGCAGACCGAAGTTGGGGATGGCGAGGTCGAGGTGCAGCGCCGCGGCCATGCACACGGGGGAGAGGTCGGTGGCGCCGTGGCAGCCGGAGCGCACGCTGTAGAGCTCGGCCAGGTGCAGCACGCGCCGCAGGTGGGTGATGCCGCCCGAGTGCACGACGCTCATGCGGATGAAGTCGATGAGCTGCTCGGAGATGAGCTGCTGGCAGTCCCAGATCGAGTTGAACACCTCGCCGATGGCCAGCGGCGTCGTCGTGTGCTGGCGGACGAGGCGGAGGTTGGCCTGGAGCTCGGCCGGGACGGGGTCCTCGAGCCAGAAGAGCCCGTGGGGCTCGAGCGCCTTGCCCAGCTGGGCGGCCTCGATCGGCGTGAGGCGGTGGTGGACGTCATGAAGCAGGCGCAGATCGGGCCCGTAGGCGTCGCGCACGTCCGCGATGACGTCCGGGATCGTGGTGAGGTAGCGGCGGGTCGACCACACCTCCTCGCGGGGACGCACGCCCTCGGCGGGCTCGTAGAACATGTCGCCACGGCTGACCCCGTAGGTGCTGGGCAGTCCTGGGATGCCGGACTGGATGCGGACGGCCTGGTATCCGAGCTCGACGTAGCGCCTCACCGCGGCGAGCACGTCGTCCGCGGTCTCCCCGTTGGCATGGCCGTAGACGGTGACCCCGGCGCGGCAGCGGCCCCCGAGCAGCTCGTACACGGGCAGGCCCGCCGTCTTGCCCTTGATGTCCCACAGCGCGGTGTCCACCGCCGCGATCGCCGTCATCGTCACCGGGCCGCGGCGCCAGTACGCGCCGTTGTAGAGATAGCGCCACGTGTCCTCGATCGCGCCGGCGTCGCGGCCGATGAGCAGTGGGCACACGTGCTGCTCGAGGTAGGCCACAACCGCCTGCTCGCGGCCGTTGAGCGTGGCATCGCCCAGCCCCGTGACCCCGTCGTCGGTGGTCAGCTTCAACGTCACGAAGTTCCGGCCCGGGCAGGTGACGATCACCCGCGCCTCGGCGACCTTCGACATGGGCAGCGGCCTCCTTCGGGGTGTGGGAGCACCCTACCGCCCCGGGCGCGCCACTTCTCATATACGTCAGATCCACCGGGCGCGGACCCCGAGCCCGGAAGGGCGGCGCCGCGCCCGTGTGAACGGACGCGGCGCGAGGGGCAATGAGCGGGCGAGAGACGGGGTGGTGGCCGCCTCTCGCCCGGGGCACAGGGGTCGAGGCGCTGACTCTGGCCAGCGACCGGCATCGCCGAGCCACCGAGCACAACGTCACGGTGCTGCCGCTCACGGGGCATCCCGTGTGCGGCCCGTCCCGTCGGCGCCCGGTGAACGAATCGAACGCCTCGCCTCTGGACGGGAGTGTCAATTGCGGACCTGGCGCTGGCTACTGCACCTTGGTCTAGGGGCCCCGTTTCCTGGACGTTTAGGCAGGCGTGCCTGGTACACGCATCCGCGCACAACTTCCGGACACGTGCACTAGCTTTCGGCGGCCTGTGGCTGAGGCCCGCGCTCCAGGTGCGGATGGGGCAGGTGCGAGGCGGCGCCGGCCCGAACCGCTCGCCGCTGCTGGACATCGCGCTTGGTGACCGTCACGTAGGCGACCAGTCCGATGAAGATGAGCAGCGCGACCGCGCTCACCGCGCCGTCACCGAGGCCCAGACCGCCGTTGGTGGGCTTGCTGAAGCCGTCGGCGAACGACGCGCCCAGCGGCCGGGTGACGACGTACGCGGCCCAGAAGGCGACGATGGGATTGAGATTGAACCGCCACCACCCGATCGCAGGCAGGGCGAAGACGACCGCGAACAGCACCGCCGAGGTCCAGAATCCCAGGTTGAGTGAGTACGCGGTGAGGTCGCCGGCCGCGGTCCCGAGGGCGAAGGTGCCCAGCACCGCCGTCCAGTAGAAGGCCTCGCGGCGCCGGGTGTTGATCGAGTGGATCGAGAGGGTGCCCTGGCTGCGGTACCAGACGAGGAACGTGGCAGCCACGATCGCGGCGAACACCGGAGTGGTCACGGAGTACGGGATGCTCGCACCGTCGTGGATCCCGTCGGCGGCCATCGTGCCGAACACCGCGACCATCATCACCGCGAACCAGTACACCGGCGCGCGGTACTCCGGCGTGCGGAACTGCAGCCACATGGCGAAGGCCAGCCCGAAGATCCCGACCGCGCCCGCGATGGGGACGCTGTGCTGGCCCATGAAGTCAGACATCGCCTCGCCCATACCGGTCGTCAGGAGCTTGAGGACCCAGAAGATCAGCGTGATCTCCGGGACCTTGACTGCGAGCGGCAGCGCGGCTCGCAGGCGGGGGTGGCTGGTTTCGCGCATGGAGGTCTCTTTCGTGCGTGGTCAGTCGTCTATGGCCGGCCGCGACCGGCGCCTCTCCCGCTCGCCGTCAGGTGCGCCCCTCAGACGCGAGCGAACCGAGATTCGGCACCGTCCCTTAGCCGGGGTTAAAACGACGAGCCTCAGGTAAGGGACCTCTCATGCTCGGGGCCCCAAACGGCTCCGCCTAACCCTGCGCTAACCGGGTGCGCGGGGCGCGCTAACCGGGTGCGCGGGGCGCGCTAACCGTGTGCGCGGGGCGGCTAACCCTGGGATGCGGCGGCCGGCTCGGGATCGGCGGCCGCCGTCGCGGCCTCGGCGGGCACCGTTCTGCGGGCCAGCAGCAGGTACACGCAGGCCCCGAACGCCGCGCCCATGAACACGCTGAAGTCGGCGCCGCCGGTGGCGCTCGACAGCGGGCCCTTCCAGACCGTGGTGTCAAGCCACGACGCGGCCGCCAGCATCCCGATCACCTGGGCGACGACGCCGGGCACGTGGACCCCGCCGTCGCGCCAGTAGATCCCCGCTCGCCCGCTGAGCAGCGAGCGCGAGTCATAGCGCCCGCGTCGCAGCGCCCAGTCGGTGAGGAAGATCGCCACCCAGGGCGCGATCCACACGATCATGAAGAGCAGGAAGTCCTCGATGAAGGTGTTGAACGACGAGGAGAAGACCGTGATCGCCGTGAGGATGCCCGCGACCGTCGTGTCGATGAGCACCGTCTGCCAGCGCCGGATGCCGGGGATGATCGCCTGCAGCGTCAGGCCCGAGGAGTACAGGTCGACGCTGTTGATGGCGAACAGCTGCAAGATCACGAAGATGAGGTAGGGGATCAGGAACCAGCCGTGGAAGGCCTGGGGGAGGCCGGAGATCGGGTCGGTGGCCGACGTCACCGCGGTCGCCACCGCCGCGCCGAGCAGGCTCAGCAGGGTCGAGGGGACGAAGCCCCCGAGCGCGACCGCCCAGACGACGCGTCGCGGATTGACATCGGGCGGCAGGTAGCGCGAGTAGTCGTCGGCGTTCATCACCCACCCGTAGCCGCCGGCCGAGAGGATGAGCGCGAGCGCGATCGTCACCGTCGCGAAGTCGGCGTTCGAGCCGGCGCCGAGGTGCGCCTTGGGGAGGGTGAAGATCGCCAGCAGGATGAACAGGACCACGAACGGCGGCACGAGCATCCGCAGCACCCGCAGCATCGCCCGGTGCCCGAACAGCGGCAGCACGAGCTGGATGGCCGCGGCGAGCACGATCAGGAGCACCTTGAGACCCGTCGACGCGTGGATCCCCGCCTTGGCGGCGAGTGCCAGGCCGGCGAGCACGACGAGCGCCAGCCCCTCGGTCTCGTAGCCGACCTGGGTGATCCAGTTGAACACCGACACGAACCGGGCGCCGTTGGGGCCGAACGGGGCACGGGTGATGGCGAACACCGACGTGCCCGCCCGCGGCCCCTGGAGACTGCCGATCCCGGTCACCAGATAGGACAGGTTGCCGATGATGATGACCAGCGCCGCCTGCCAGAACGCGAGGCCGAAGGAGATGATCAGGGCTCCATAGACGACGTACTCGACGTTGAACAGGGCACCGGCCCACATCCACATGAGGTCGAGCGGTCCGCCGCGGCGCTCGGCCACCGGGATGTACTCGATGCCGCGGGTCTCGAACGCCGGCTCGTCAGTGACGTCGCCGCCGGGTGCAGGCCGGGTGTCGTCCAGGACGCTGGAGGTCACGGACCAGCCATACCCCGGATCAGTCGACCTGCACCGGCACGTAGGCGAAGCGATCGACGTCGACCAGCCCGCCGTCAGTGAGTCTCAGCTGCGGGATCACGGAGAGCGCGATGAACGACAGCTGCATGAACGGCTCGGCCACCGTCGTGCCCAGGCGCTCCGCGGCGGCGCGATTGAGCGCCTCGATCTGGGCGGAGACGTGCGCCGCCGAGGCGTCGCTCATCAGGCCGGCGAGCGGTAGCGGCACCTCGGCCAGGACGGCGCCATCGAGGACGGCCACCTGGCCGCCGCCGATCTCGGCCAGCCGGGCGACCGCGCTGTGCATGTCCTCGCCGGACCGCCCGATGACGACGAGGTTGTGGGCGTCGTGGGCGACCGTGGAGGCGATCGCGCCGCGCTGCAGGCCGAAGCCCGTGACGTATCCGCGCCCGACACGCCCCGTGGCCCGGTGGCGTTCGACGACGGCGGCGTGGGCGAGATCGGCGTCGGGCTCGACCTCGAGCTCGGTGCGCCGCGTGGTGAGGCTGTGGCTCTCGACCCCGATCGCGCGCACGTGGGTCCCCAGCGGGGCGGGCAGCACGAGCGCGTCGGCATCGGGCAGCGCGCCGATGTTGACCGTGTCACGCAACAGGTCCGGGACGGGCGCCACCGGAACCGCGCCGGTCACGAGCGCGCCCTCCGTCACCACCGCGCCGCCCCGCTGCCACACGGTGTCGGGTCGCCAGGTCCCGAGCGAGGAGAACGCCAGGATGTCAGCCTGGTGGCCGGGGCCGAGGCTGCCGAGCGCACCGAAGCCGTGGTAGCGGGCCGGGTTGGTGCTGGCGAGCAGGATCGCCTCGATCTCCGAGATCCCGCTGGCCACGGCCAGCCGGGCGCAGTCGTTGACGTGCCCGAGCCGGCACAGCGTGTCGGGCTCGCGGTCGTCGGTGCAGAACGCCGCCTGATCGGTGCCGTGGGCGAGGATCGAGGGCGCCAGCTCCACCAGGTTCTGGCTCGCGGACCCCTGGCGCAGGAACACCCACATGCCCTTGCGCCGCTTCTCCTCCGCCTCGGCCAGAAGGGTGCTCTCGTGGTCTGACTCGACCCCGGCGGCGAGGTAGGCGTCCAGCAGCGGCCCCGACACCCCGGGGCTGTGCCCGTCCACGCGCAGCCCCGCGGCCACCGCGACCCGGGCCAGCATCTCCTCATCGCCGCCGATGACCCCGGGGAAGTTCATGACCTCGGCCACACCGCGCGCGCCGTGGCGGGTGATGAGCTCGGCGATGTCGGTGGCGTCGAGCGTCGCTCCGGCGGACTCGAACGGGGAGGCGGGCACGCAGCTCGACGCGTACACGGCGAAGGTGAACGGCAGCGGGGCCGCCGCCTCCATCAGCGCGAGGATGCCGGGGACCCCCAACACGTTGGCGAGCTCGTGGGGGTCGGCGGCCACGGCGGTCGTGCCCGCGGGCAGCACGGTGGAGACGAACTCGTCGATCCACAGCTTGGTGGACTCCAGGTGCATGTGGGCATCGACGAACCCGGGCGTGAGCGCCGCCCCGCCGACGTCGATTACCTCCCTGGCCTCGCGCTCGCCCCAGCCCGCGATCACCCCGTCGGCCAGCGCCAGCGACGTGTCGATCCATTCCCGGGTGGCATCGGCGAACACCCGGCCGCCGGTGATGAGCGTGTCGGCGGGCTCGTCGCCGCGTGCCACCGCGAGCGCGCGGGGAGTCGCCTGGGGTCGGGCCATCGGCTCACACTGTTCCACAAACCGCGCAGACGGTTGATCGACGTCGCGGGGGTCGCGGATCAGCGTCTAACCTGCCGCCGGTGCCCGCCCCGCCACTCCGGCTGAGACGCCGGCTGACGATCCTGCTGGGCGTGGTGGGGCTCCTCGCCGCCTGCACGACCGCCTCCGCGCGGGCGTATGTGTTCCGCCTGGGCGTCACGGGCACGACCCACGGCCGCGCGCTGCCGTCCAACTTCCTGGGCCTGGCGGTCGAGTTCAACGAGATCCCGACGTTGGCCGGCTCCACCCCGCAGTCGGTCAACCCGGTCTTCGCCCAGCTTCTCAAGAACCTCGACCCCGCCGGTCGTCCCAACATCCGCATCGGCGGCCAGAGCACCGACCGGGCCTGGTGGCCGGTCCGGGGCATGGCCCAGCCCCTCGGCGTCACCTACGACCTCACGTCGGCCTGGGCGGCCGACGCCCATGCCCTGGCGCAGGCCACCGCCGCCCAATATCTGGTGGGCATCAATCTCGAGGCCAACCGCACCCGGATCAGCCAGGTCGAGGCCGACCGGCTGGTCAAGGGGATCACCAGCCGGTACATCGACGCGCTGGAGATCGGCAACGAGCCCGAGCTCTACACGGTCGTGCCGTGGTACCGGCGCAACGGCCAGGGTGGGCACCCGCTTCCCTGGTACAGCCACGACGGCTCGCCGGTGTTCTCACGCGCCCCGACCTACGGCCCCGCGGGCTACGTCCAGGAGGTCACGCGGACGCTGAAGGTCGTGCCCCGGCTCCCGATCGCCGGCCCGGAGACCGGGAGCGCGCCGTGGGCCGACGCCTTTGACCACCTGATCTCGCCACGCTCACAGGTGCGGATGGTCACCTCGCACGCGTATGGGCTCAACCAGTGCGTCAAGGACCCCTCGTCTCCGGAGTACCCGTCGGTGCCCCATCTGGTCAGTCTCGCCGCCTCCCGCGGCGAGGTGAGCCAGGTCGGGCCCTACGTGGCGCTCGCGCACCGCAACGGCGCCACCTACCGGATCGATGAGATGGGCTCGGTGAGCTGCAACGGCCGCCTCGGGGTCTCCAACACGATGGCCTCCGCGCTGTGGGTGATGGACGCCCTGTTCACCATGGCCGGCGACGGCGTGGACGGGGTCAACCTCCACACCTATCCCGACTCCGCCAACGGCCTCTTCGACTTCTCCACCGCCCACGGCCAGCGCCGCGCCAGCGTCCATCCCCTCTACTACGGGGCGCTGATGTTCGCCCAGGCTGCACCCGCCGGGTCGCGGCTGCTGCGGGTCGTGTCGGGCAGCAAGGGACCGCTGCGGGCGTGGGCGACGCTCGCTCCCGACCACCGCGTCCGGGTCCTGCTCATCAACGACAGCCTGAGCAGCTCCGCGCTGGCCGTCGTGCGCACCCCCGGCGCGCCCGGGCCGGCGAGCCTGGAACGGCTGCGCGCGTCCAGCGCAAATGCCACGTCGGGCCTGACGCTGGGTGGCCAGACATTCGGCGCCGCCACCAGCACCGGCGTGCTGGCGCCGGCGACGGCGCAGTCCGTCACCCCGAACGCCGGCACGTACTCGGTGACGCTGCCCGCCGGCAGCGCCGCTTTGATCACGCTCCCCGTGCCCGGGGGCTGATCGGCCTTGACGGGTAGGGGCGACGCGGTACGGTGAGACCGTGCTGACCTGGGCGGCGCACTCCGGGACCGTGGGGTTTCACTCCGACGCAGCGAGCCAGTGGCTCGCGCTCGCGGTCATCGCGTTCGTCGTGTCGGTGAGCGCCGTGGCCGTCCCGATGCTGGGCGTCGCCATGTTCGGCGCCCGGGGCAGGCTGCGCTGGTGGCGCGGCCGCCACAAGCGCCCAGACGCCGCCGCTCACGCCGAGACCCGCGCCCGGGCGCTGATGAGCGAGCTGTGCCCGCACGGCTGGCGGGCGCAGATCACCCTGTTCGCTGACGCCGACCCCGATGACCACCGCCCGCTCACCCCCGGCGGCGGCCGTGCCCGGGTGGCTCTGGACTGGACCGAGCTGCGCGACGGTCGCCGCCCGGCGGTGATGCGGCGCGTGTGGGCCGGGTCGGTGAGCGAGGCCCTCGAGGCGATGGTGGCCGATCGCCGCACCGACGAGACCCTGGAGCAGATCGAGCGCGGCGCCGTCGCCGACGGCGTGCTCTGGCCGGAGTGACGTCGGCACGCCGATGGCGGACATCTTCGGGGGGGTCGAGACCGGGGGCACCTGGGTGGTGTGCGCCCTCGGGACCGGCCCCGACGACATCGTCGCGCAGGAGACCTTCGCCACCGGCGAGCCGGGGCCCACGCTCGAGCGCGTCGTCGCCTTCTTCGAGCGCGGGCAGCGCCCGGCCGCGATCGGGGTCGGGTCCTTCGGGCCCGTCGATCTCGACCCGGCCTCGCCCACGTGGGGGCACGTGACCAGCACCCCCAAGCCCGGCTGGGCCCACACGTCGGTGGCGCCGGTGCTGCGCGACCGGCTCGGCATCCCGGTCCACTTCGACACCGACGTCACCACCGCGGCGCTCGGCGAGCATCGCTGGGGCGCGGCCACCGACGTCGAGAGCGTCTGCTACCTCACCGTCGGCACCGGGATCGGTGCCGGGCTCCTCATCGGTGGCCGCGCGGTCCACGGGCTCATCCACCCGGAGGTGGGCCATCTGCTCATTCGTCACGACCGCGAGCGCGACCCGTTCGTGGGGTCCTGTCCGTCTCACGGGGACTGCTGGGAGGGCCTGGCGGCCGGCGGGGCCATCGCCGCGCGCTGGGACGCCGACCCCCGCGAGCTCCCCGATGACCATCCCGCGTGGGCACTGGAGGCGGAGTACGTCGCCCTCGGGATCCTCGCCATCGTGCTCGTGGCCTCGCCCGAGCGCGTCGTCGTCGGCGGCGGCGTGATGGACCGTCCGGGTCTGCTTGCGGCCGTCGGCGCCCGGTTGGTGGCGCTCAACGCCGGCTACCTGGAGACCCCGATGATCGGCGATCAGGTCGGCCGCTACGTGGTGGCTCCCGCGCTCGGCGATCGCGCCGGCGTGCTGGGTGCGATCGCCCTCGCTCAGGCCGCAGCCTCAGCTGGGCCCTGATTGCGCAAAAAGTTGATCGGTGCTCTTCAGATTCCTGAGGGCGTGACCGATAACGCGAGAGATGCGCCGATCAGACCGCTCTCAGCTCAACCCCTCCCAGCCCTCGTGGCGCTCCCAGTCCGCCGCCTCAGGCCCCGTTGATCCGCGGGAGGCTCTCGGCTGGGGTCAGCGCCATCACGACCAGTGGCTGCAGCGCTGGATCCGCTCCACCGAGGATCTGGCCCGCCTTCAGTACTCCCACCGCATGCTCGACGCCGTCATCGACGAGATCGACGGGCGCGACATCCGCATCGGAGACCAGTGGCTGACCGACTACGCCTCGTGCAACTACCTGGGCCTGGACCTCGACGAGGAGATCATCAACGCCGTCCCCGAGTACCTGGCCAAGTGGGGGACGCACCCGAGCTGGAGCCGCCTGCTGGGCAGCCCGATCCTCTACGAGGAGATCGAGGGCAAGCTCACCGAGTTGCTCGGCGCCGAGGACACCCTCGTGCTGCCGACGATCACGCACATCCACATGTCGGTGATCCCGGTGCTGGCCGGCGGCGGCACGCTGTTCCTGGACAGCCGCGCGCACAAGACGATCTATGACGGCTGCGCGATGGCCGAAGCCCGCGGCGCCAGCATCGAGCGCTTCCATCACAACGACCTCGACGAGCTCGAGGCCCTGCTGAGGTCATCTGACTGGCGGCGGCCCGGGATGATCCTCATTGACGGCGTCAACAGCATGACCGGCAATGCCCCGGACCTGCACGCCTTCGCCGAGCTGGCCCGTGAGCACGGCGCGCTGCTCTACGTCGACGACGCCCACGGCTTCGGCGTGATCGGCGAGCGTTCCTCCGCCGAGGTCTGCGACTACGGCGCCCGCGGCAACAGCATCGTCCGCCACCTCGGCGAGACCTACGACAACGTCGTGCTCGTCGGGGGCTTCTCCAAGGCCTACTCCTCGCTGCTGGCGTTCCTCGCGTGCCCGACCCCGGTCAAGCAGGTGCTCAAGACCGCCGCGCCGCCCTACCTGTACTCCGGTCCGTCGCCGGTGGCTTCGCTGGCCACGGTGCTCGAGGGGCTGCGTGTCAACGAGCAGCGCGGCGAGGAGCTGCGCGGCAAGCTCCACCACCTGACGTGGCGGGTCCTTGACCGCCTGTCGGAGTTGGGCGTCTACACGCCCAACCAGTCGGGCTTCCCCATCGTGGAGATCCCGCTGGCCGATGCCGACAGCCTGGACGATGTCGGCGACCTGCTCTTCGACCGCGGCATCTACGTGACGATGGCCGCCTACCCGCTCGTTCCCCGCAACGAGGTGGGCTTCCGCATCCAGCTGACGTCGGCCAACACCGACGAGCAGGTCGACCATCTGTGTGACGTTCTAGGCGAAGTCGCCGAGCGCTTCAAGCTTCAGGGTTCCTCGGCCGAGTAACTAACTCACGATGAGCACCTCGGCACCGGACAAGATGTCCAATCGCTCGCGCCACTACTGGTGGATCTACCTCGGCGTTGGCGCGATCCTCTGCGGCCTCTACGTCTTCCAGGCCCCGTTCAAGGGATCGGGCCCGGTGATCAACGGCCTGGGCCTGTACGGCGTCATCGGCGTCGTCGGCGGCATCCGCGTCCACAAGCCCGCGGCCTCGATGGCATGGTGGTTCATGGCCGGCGGCCTGCTGCTGTTCTTCATGGGCGACGTCTACACGTACAGCTATCCCAAGCTGTTTCACGCCGATGTGCCGTTCCCGTCGCCCGGCGACGCCATGTACATCGGCGTCTACCCGGTGTTGATGATCGGTCTGCTGCTGCTGGTCCGCCGCCGCAACCAGCGCGCCGACGGCCCCGGGGTCATCGACGCGGTGATCATGAGCGTCGGGCTCAGCCTCGTCTCCTTCCTGTTCCTCATCGCTCCGTACATCCACGACGGCACGATGAGCCTCGTCCCCAAGCTGGTGTCGATCGCCTATCCGACGGGTGACCTCATCCTCCTGGCCGCGGCGATCCGCCTCGCCGTCGATGCCGGAAAGCGCCGCCCGAGCTTCTACCTGCTCATCGGCAGCATCGTCACGCTGCTGCTCACCGACTTCGTCTACGGCATCCTCACCCTGGACGGGACCTACAACCACCAGCTGTGGCTGGATGCCGGCTGGATCTTCTTCTATCTGCTGTGGGGCGCCGCTGCCCTGCACCCGTCGATGGTCGAGCTCTCCGACGTGGAGACCGGCCGAGAGTCGCGCCTCACCGGCCTGCGCCTCGTGCTGCTCGCGGGTGCCACGCTCATCGCCCCGATTCTCGAGCTCACCCGCAGCCTCCCACATCACGACTGGGACGCGGTGGTGCTGATCGGCGCCTCCGTGGTGCTGTTCTGCCTGGTCGTGGGACGGATGGCCGGCCTCGTGCGCCAGCGCGAGAAGGCGGCCGGGCGCGAGCAGGCCCTCACCGCGGCCGGCGGCCTGCTCGTCGGCGCCACCGACCGCAACGAGATCGTCATCGCCGCGCTCCAGGCCGTCGTCGAACTCGGCGGCGACCAGGTGGACGCACGCCTGTGCCGGATCACCGGCGAGAACGTCGGCGTGCTGGCCATCGACAATCGCGGTGCGTTGGCCGACTGGACGGTCTCCGGCGAGGTCGCCGCGCTCGTGCAGGAATGCGATGTCCGTGGCGTGGCGATGCTGCCGGCCTACGCCCGCCAGCAGCTGCGCCTGCCGGTCGGCGACGATCCCGTCCTGGGCCTGGAGCTGCGCCAGGGCGAGAACAGCGACTCGCTCCTGATGTTCGTCGTGGCCGGTGCCCCGTGCGGCGACGCCGACACCCGCTACGCGATGCGCACGCTGGCCCATCAGGTGGCGCTGGCGCTGGGGAGCGCCGAGCTCTCCGAGGAGGTGCACCGCCAGGCCTCGGAGGCGCGGTTCTCCACGCTCGTCGCGAACGCGACTGACCTCATCACCGTCCTGCGCGCCGACAACACGATTGCCTACCAGAGCCCGTCGATCGAGCGCGTCCTCGGCTACACCGCCGACGAGGTGATCGGCAAGTCCTTCGAGTCTCTGCTGCACCCCGAGGAGCAGGGCCGCCTGCTGCGCCGCCTCTCCGACGGCGCCGGCGCCACCGGCCGCCCCGAGGTCATCGAGTGTCTGCTGCAGACCAAGGAAGGCGAGCTGCGCTACTTCGAGATCCTGCACTCCAACCTGCTCGACGACGATGCCGTCCGCGGCGTCGTGCTCAACGGCCGCGACGTCTCCGAGCGCAAGGAGTTCGAGGAGCAGCTCGCCCACCAGGCCTTCCACGACCCGGTCACCCACCTCGCCAACCGCGCGCTGTTCAACGAGCGCGTCCGCCACGCCGTGGCGCGGTCGCTGCGCGAGGGGATCGGCATGTCCGTCGTGTTCGTCGACCTCGACGACTTCAAGACCGTAAACGACAGCCTCGGGCACGCCGCCGGTGATCGGGTGCTGCTCGAGGTGGCCCAGCGGATCTCGGCCAGCATCCGCGCGGCCGACACCGCCGCCCGCTTCGGCGGCGACGAGTTCGCGATCCTGCTGGAGGACGTCCACGACATCCAGTCCGCCGCCGAGACCGCCGAGCGGATCCTGGAGGCCCTGGCGCGCCCGCTCCAGCTCGACCACAACGACATCGTCATCCGCGCCAGCCTGGGCATCTCGGTGGCCGAGGCCGGAGCCGCCACCGACGCCGACGAGCTGATCCGCAACGCCGACGCAGCCATGTACATCGCCAAGGGCGAGGGCAAGGGCGGCTATCGCGTCTTCGAGCCGGCGATGCACGAGCAGGTGGTGGCGCGCCTGGAGCTGCGCGCCGATCTCCAGCGGGCGATCGACCGCGACGAGTTCGAGCTCCACTACCAGCCGCTGGTCCGCCTGCGCGACGGCGCCGTCACGAGCGTCGAGGCGCTGCTGCGCTGGCGCCACCCCACCCGCGGCCTCATCCCCCCGTTCGACTTCATCCCGTTCGCCGAGGAGAGCGGGCTGATCGTCCCGATCGGACGCTGGGTCCTGCGCGAGGGCTGCCGTCAGGCCAAGCTCTTCCGCGAGGAGACCACTTCACCGGTCAAGCCCGGGATCGGCATCAACCTGTCGGTCAAGCAGCTCTTCCACGCCGACATCATCGCCGACGTCCGCGCGGCGCTTGACGAAGCCGGCCTCGAGCCCAGCGCGCTGACCCTGGAGATCACCGAGTCCGTGATGATGACCGACATCGAGCTCGCCGTCAGCCGCCTCGGTGAGCTGCACGAGCTGGGCATCCGCCTCGCGATGGACGACTTCGGCACCGGCTACTCATCGCTGAGCTACCTGAGCAAGTTCCCGCTCGACATCCTCAAGATGGACCGCTCGCTGCTCGCCGCCGGCGCCTCCCCGGTGACCTCGGGCCTGGCCTCCGCCGTGCTCGGCCTGGGCGAGACGTTTGACCTGGAGGTCGTCGCCGAGGGCATCGAGTACCCCGAGCAGTCGGCCACCCTGCGTGACCTCGGCTGCGAGACCGGCCAGGGCTTCTACTTCGCACGCCCGATGGAGCCGCCCGCCCTGCTCACCTACCTGGACGAGCGCGCCGACGAGGTCGACGGCACGGCGATTCCCGCGGCCGCCAGCTGAGCCCGGGGGCTCGGCGATGCAGCACAGCTACGAGGGGCTCGACCGGGTCGGCGGCTTTGACCGCGTCCGCCTGTTCGCGCCCCTGGCCCACCGCGACTACCGGCTGCTCGTGGGCGGGATGAGCGTCTCGTTGCTCGGCGACGGGCTGTTCCTCGTCGCCCTCGCCTGGCAGGTCTACGCGCTGTCCAACGCTCCCACGGCGCTGGCCAGCGTCGGCATCGCGATGACGATCCCCACGATCGTCTGCCTGCTCCTGGGCGGCGCGGTCTCTGACCGCTACGACCGCCGGATGGTGATGCTCTGCGCCGATGCCGTGCGGGCGCTTGGCCTCGCAACGCTCGCCTTCCTCTCGGTGAGTGGCACGCTGAAGTTGTGGGAGCTCATGGCGGTCTCCGTGGTGTACGGCGCCGCCACCGCGTTCTTCGATCCCGCCTCGGACGCGCTCGTGCCCCAGCTGCTGCCGTCAGAGTCGCTGGCCCAGGCCAACTCGCTGGATCAGCTCATCCGGCCACTGGCCCTGCGCCTCGCCGGCCCGGCGATCGGCGGAGCCGTCATCGGCGCGATCGGGGTCGGGTGGTCGTTCGGCCTGGACGCGGCGTCGTTCGTGGTCTCCGCCGCGACCCTGCTGGCGATGTCCCCGCTGCGCCGGGCGGCCGACGGGGCCGACACGGTCGACGGAGCCGAGGGGCCCGAGGCGACGCGCTCGATGCGCCGGGAGGTCGCCGCCGGCCTGCGCTACGTCCGCAGCCACGCCTGGCTGTGGGCGACCCTGGTCAGCGCCGCGATCGCCTACCTGCTGTTCATGGGGCCCACTGAGGTCCTGCTGCCGTTCGTGGTCAAGAACCGGCTGTCGGACGGCGCCGGCGCGCTCGGCCTCGTCTTCGCCGCGGGAGGGCTCGGGTCATTGCTGTGCGCGATCGTCATCGGCCAGCGCGGCCTTCCGCGGCGCGCCCTGACCTTCATGTACATCTGCTGGACGCTGGCCACACTGGCGATCGCGGGCTATGGCCTGTCGAGCCAGCTGTGGGGGCTGATGATCGCCAGCGTCGCCTTCAACAGCCTCGAGACCGCGGGCACGATCGCGTGGGCCACGACCAAGCAGCGGCTCGTGCCCACGGAGCTGCTGGGGCGGGTCTCGAGCCTGGACTGGCTGATCTCCATCGGCCTGCTGCCGGTCTCCTTTGCCATCACCGGCCCGGTCAGCGCCGCGCTGGGGCTCCGCACCACCCTGATCGGCGCCGGGGTGCTCGGCGCCGTGGTGACGTTTGCGGCGCTGCTCGTGCCCGGCGTGCGCGAGATGGACGATCTCGACGTGCCGGCGACGGCGCCGACCGGCATCGTGCTGCGCCCGATCGAGGACACGATCGGCGGGGCCAACGACTACCGCCTGACCGCCTCGCCCCGCTCAGCCGGCCGCGAGACCGGGATGGCGCCGGTCGAGTCCTTCTCTGTATGACGATCGGGACAGCGTTGGCGTGCATGCGCCGGGCCTAAACTCGCCCGGATGGACTTCGGAATCGGCTATTTCCCCACTCACGACGCGGTCGGCCCCGGCGCGATCGCACGGCTGGCCGAGGAGCGCGGCTTCGAGTCGCTGTTCTTCGCCGAGCACACCCACATCCCGGCCAGCCGGGACTCCGAGTACCCCGGCGGCGGGGCTCTGCCGCGCAAGTACATCCACACCTACGACCTGTTTGTGGCGCTGACGGCTGCCGCGGAGGCCACCTCGAGCCTGCGCGTGGGCAGCGGGATCTGCCTGGTCGTCGAGCGCGACCCGATCACCACCGCCAAGGAGGTTGCCTCGGTGGACCACCTGTCGGGCGGCCGCCTCGAGTTCGGGGTCGGCGCCGGCTGGAACCGCGAGGAGATGGCCAACCACGGCACCGATCCGCGCACGCGGATGCGCCTCATCAAGGAGCGCATCGAGGCGATGAAGGCGATCTGGACCGACGACGAGGCCAGCTACGACGGAGAGTTCGTCTCCTTCGAGCGCATCTGGTCATGGCCCAAGCCCGCGCAGCGCCCGCACCCGCCGGTGCTCGTCGGCGGCAACGGGCCGACCGTCGAGGACCGGGTGCTCGACTTCGGTGACGCCTGGTTTCCCAACTGGACCGACGCCGGCGTGCTGGACCGCATCGAGGCGCTCCGCGCCCGCGCCGACCGTCCCATCGACATGATGGTCATGGGCCTGCCCGCCGATGCGGCGTTGATCGAGCGCTGCATGGAGGCCGGCTGCCGGCGCGTCGTGCGCTGGATCCCGTCGGGGAACCTCTCCGTCGTGGAGCAGGGACTGGAGCGCTGGGAGGCGGCGATCGCTCAGGTCACCGGCGAGGGGTGACGCCCGCCGAGGCCCGGGAACGGTTCGCGTCGGCGCGGGTCGCGCGGCTGGCCACGGCCGACGCCGGCGGCCGCCCGCACGTGGTTCCGGTCGTGTTCGCGGTGGACGGGGAGTGCGTCTACAGCGTCGTCGATGCCAAGCCCAAGCGCACGACGGCGCTGCGACGTCTTCGCAACGTCGCGGAGAACCCGCGCGTGGCGTTGCTGGTGGACCATTACGACGACTCCGACTGGGGCGCGCTGTGGTGGGTGCGCGCCGAGGGAGTCGCGCGCGTGCTCGATCCGGAGTCGGGCGTCGAGGCCGAGCGGGTCGAGACCGAGCGGGCCGAGGCGGAGCGGGCCGTGGATCTGCTGCGGGCGCGTTATCCCCAGCAGCGCGCGGTGGGGGCGGTGCTCGCGGTCGACGTCGAGCGCTGGAGCGGCTGGTCGGCGGCCTAGTCCGCGTCGGACTCGTCGGGCTCGGGCGGGGCCTCCTCGCCGGCACGCTCGTCGCGCTCGGCCCACTCGAGCAGGGGCTCCAGCGTGAAGACGGCGTCGTCGATCCCGGCGTGCAGGTCGCCCAGCTTGGCGAAGCGGTCGGGCATGGTGGCGATCGTGAGGTCCTGGGGTTGGACGTCGTCGATCTCGTCCCAGGTGATCGGCGCTGACACGGTCCCCTCGACCTTGCCGCGCACCGAGTAGGCCGACGCGATGGTGTGATCGCGGGCGTTCTGGTTGTAGTCGACGAACACCTTCTCGGGCGCGCGGTCCTTGCGCCACCAGGTCGTGGTGGCGTCGTCCGGGGTGCGGCGCTCCACCTCGCGCGCGAAGGCCAGCGCCGCGCGGCGCACGTCACCGAAGCCGTGCTCGGGCCTGATCCGGACGTAGATGTGGATGCCGTGGCCACCCGAGGTCTTGGGCCAGCCGACGGCGCCGATCTCGTCGAGGACCTCGCGGGCGGTGTGGGCGACGCGGCGCACGCGCTCGAGCGGGCAGTCGGGCATCGGGTCCAGGTCGATCCGCCACTCGTCGGGGTGCTCGACGTCGGCGCGCCGTGAGTTCCAGGGATGGAACTCCACCGTGGACATCTGCACCGCCCAGATGACGCTGGCCAGCTCGGTGACGCACAGCTCATCCGCGGTGCGGTTGAAGCGCGGGAACGTGATGCGGACGGTCTCGAGCCACGGGGGCGCCCCCTTGGGCACGCGCTTCTGGTGGACCTTCTCGCCGTCGACGCCGGACGGGAAGCGGTGCAGCATGCACGGCCGCTCGCGCAGCGCGCGCACGATTCCGTCCCCGACGCTCATGTAGTAGCGGGCGAGGTCGAGCTTGGTCTCGCCCCGTGCGGAGAAGTAGACCCGATCGGGGTTGGAGATCCGCACGGTGCGCTCGCCCACCTGGAGCTCGATCGCCTCGCTCTTCGCCGTCGCCATTCACACAGATCGTGACAGGCCGTTTCTATCGTGAGCGGGACACCCGACTTTGAATGGAGCTCAGCTGATGCAGAAGCGCATGCTCGGAACGCTGGAGGTCTCGGCCCTTGGTCTGGGCTGCATGGGGATGTCGGCGTTCTACGGCTCGGCCGACGAGGGCGAGGCCATCGCCACCATCCACCGCGCCCGGGAGCTGGGGATCACATTCCTGGACACCGCCCAGCTTTACGGCCCGCTGACCAACGAGGAACTGGTCGGCCGGGCGGTGGCGGGCCATCGCGACGACTACGTCATCGCCACCAAGTTCGCACGCCGCATGGACAACGCCACGGCGGGTGACATGAGCACGATCGGCCCGCTTGACGGATCTGCCGACCACGTCCGCACGTCGATCGACGGCTCGCTCGAGCGGCTGGGCACGGACCACATCGACCTCTACTACCAGCACCGGGTCGACCCCAACGTCCCCATCGAGGAGACCGTCGGGGCACTGGCGGAGCTCGTCATGGAGGGCAAGATCCGCCACATCGGCCTATCCGAGGCCTCGGCGGAGACCCTGCGCCGCGCCGCCGCCGTGCATCCCATCACCGCGCTGCAGACCGAGTACTCGCTGTGGACCCGCGATGTGGAGGCCGAGATCCTGCCCACCTGCCGGGAGCTCGGGATCGGCTTCGTGCCCTACTCGCCACTGGGACGAGGGTTCCTGTCAGGCCGCTTCAGCTCGCCCGACGACCTGGACTCCAGTGACTTCCGCCGTCGCGGCCCCCGCTTCACCGGCGACAACCTCGAGGCCAACCTCAAGCTGGCCGCCAAGGTCGCCGAGATCGCCGAGGGCAAGGGCGTCACTCCGGCCCAACTCGCGCTTGCGTGGGTGCTGGCCCAGGGCGACGACGTCGTCCCCATCCCCGGGACCAAGCGCCGCGAGTACCTGGAGCAGAACGCCGGCGCCGTCGACGTGGAGCTCACCGCTGATGACCTCGCCCGGATCGATGCCGAGGTCCCGCGCGCTGCGGGCGAGCGCTACGACGAGACGGGGATGTCCGCGGTCAACCTGTAGGCCGGGGCGCCTGAGGACGAGCGGTCCGAACGGTTGTTGGGAGCCTGGGAGCCTCAGGGCCTGCGTACAGCGACTGCGACGGCTACAGCGAGGTCAGCCCGAGGCTGGTCAGCCCGATGGCGGTGAACCACAGCCGCCGGTCGGAGCTCAGCGCGGCCAGCGGGATCAGCCACGCGATGTACCAGGGCATGAGCAGCCCGGCCGAGATGAGCAGGCCGACGGTGGCCCACCCTGCGGCGGTGATCCAGTCAAGCTCGCCGATCCAGACCCGCCACATCAGCCAGACGACGCTGATCACGTAGCCGACGCGCATCACGGCGCTCACCGGCGCGTCGAACCGCTTGAGGCCGATCGCGTTGAGGATGAAGCCGGGGACGCTGTGGATGCCGCCCTGGGCCTGGATGCTCGAGAGGGTCCCGACCAGATGCAGGGTGCCCGAGCCGAACATGATCAGGCCGAGGGCGCCGAACGCCACCGCGGCGAGCGCGGCGCCGGCGAGGATCCGGGCGCGTCCGTAGGTCACCACCCGGCGTCCCGCGCTGGCGGCGATGGCAAACGGCAGCAGCATCCCCGCGGTGAGCTTGATGGCGGTGGCGGCGATGATCATCGCGCCGCCGGTGCCCTCGCGCTGGCGGAGCAGGACGTAGATCCCGGCCACGAGCAGCGCGAGCATCAGCAGGTCGTTGTGGCCGCCGCCGACGCCGTAGATGACGATGACCGGGTTGAGACCGACGAGCGCGACCGCTTTGACCGGGTCGATGCCGCGAAGCTGGGCGGAGCGCCAGACGAGCACGACGACCGCCAGCAGCGAGAGCGCGGCGATCCCCTTGTAGGCGAAGACGTTGGTGGCGATGTTCAGCCCGGCCAGGGGATAGCTGAGCGCGGTGAACAGCGGCCCGTAGGCCGTCGGCGTGTGCGTCCACTGCAGGCCGACCAGGTGATAGAGCGGGTCGAACGAGATGACGTTGGGCCCGTACAGATAGGGGTTGATCCCGTAGGTGCCGCCCAGGCGCCCGTAGGCGATGTAGCTGAACAGGTCCGTGGAGAGCAGCGGCGGCGCCACCAGCACGAGCGCGTTGAGTGCGGCGATGCTCACGAGCACGGCGCGGCGCGACAGGTACTTGGCGGCGCGCAGGGCGACCGCATAGGACAGGAACATCAGCACCAGCGCGGCGATCAGTCCGGGCAGGCCGATGTCGAGCCCGACGTGCCCGAACGCTCCGGCGAGGCCGCCGAGGCTCTGGCGCAGCGACTGGGGCAGAAGCAGTTCGGTGTGCGCCGCCGACAGCGAGATGACCAGCGCCGTGATCAGCAAGCCGGCGAGACCGATCCAGCCGGCGGGCGTCGAGATGCCCCTGGACGCGTCAGGACCTTTCGCGCTCAGCTCGAACGTGCCGCTGTGATATGTGGCCCCAAGCGGCTCGCGAGCCCTCATAGGACCGATGATTGCACCCGAACGGGCGGAATGTCGGCTGCGGGGCGGAACGCTACGACTTTCGGCGTTAGATGTAAAAACGGCGTCAGTTTTCATTGTGTTAAGACTTTCTGTTCCTACCCAGGTACCAGAAAACGCTGACACCGTTACGACCGGCGTCCGCCAGCGGACTACGTGCCGCGGACCAGCGAGGGGAGTTTGAGGACGAGCTGGGGGATATCCGTGAGTGCGCCGGAGAGGGCATCGCGGATCGCGGAGTCCGCACCGGATTCCAGCGCAGCGCCGTGACCGACAAGCAGTCGCTCGGGCGACCGGGCCGTCAGGGGGCCCTTGGGCGGGCGCAGGCGGAGCATCGGGTGCAGGCCGACCCGACGGCCGAGCGTGAACGCCGGAGCGGTCCCGAGTGCCTCGGCGACGACCAGCGCGCGCTCGGCCTCCCACCACAGCGCCACCTCCCGCCACCACGGCCGGGTGATGACGGGGATGACCGTGAACGGGCTGTCGCTGATCTCAGCGGGGACGCGCAGCAGCGGCACCTCGAGCCGCTGCGCGATCGGGCCGCAGTCGCGGTTGTGGCGGTCCAGCAGCTGGATGACCGCCGCCGGGCTGCCCAGCTCGGTGGCGGCGCTCAGCGCGACCTCGTCCTCGAACGGATCGATGAGCCAGACGCGGCCGTCGGCGCGCAGGGCGTGCGCGGCGCGGCGCATGCCCGATGTCTCGACCCACGTCAGGCCGAGCGAATGGCGTTGGATGGAGTTGCTCATCGCTGTACGGCGGTCAAAAGGGGGCACCGCGGCCCATAGGACCTTAGCCGTCGCGAGATGCGCCGCGGCGCGGCCGGCCTATGCGGCGGCCGCGACGACGCCGTCGAGGTGCCACAGGCCGTCGAAGCCGAGATGGGCCTCGTCGGCGACGCGGCCCAGGCGCTCGCGCGCGTCGGCCAGGTCGGTGCCGCAGATGGTGGCGACCTCGATCGTCGCCAGCGGCTCGCCGGCCCAGTCGAGCACCTCGCGCACATCCTCGGGGTCCGGGCGCCGCGACGCGTCGGGGGCCAGGTTCGCCACGGCGACCTCGTAGGCGGCCAGCGGCTGGAAGCCGGGGACCGACAGCGACGCGCCGTCGCTGTTGCGCATCACCTCGTATGACGGGCACGTATAGCGGTAGCCCGTCTCGGTGGGGGCGAGCTTGTGCGAGAGCGCCAGCGCGCCCGGCGTGGGCGTGCGGGACTCGGCCATGTCCTGGCGCAGCAGCTCCTCGGTCTCGGGCTCGGCCAGCCAGGCCTCCAGCTCGGCGGGGGCGATACCGACGCGCTCGGCGGCAGCGGTGAGCGTGGCCGGGTCGTCGAGGAGGCTGTCGGAGAAGTGCAGGACGCGCAGGGCGCGGAGCATCGCCCATTCGAGCTCGGGCCGGTGGCGGCGCACTGCCACGACCGCGCGGCAGGCCGGGACCGTGCCGGCCATGCGCGGGCGCAGCGCCGTGTCCATCGGCATGTGATGCTGCTGGGCGAGCTGGCGCATGCCCTGGGACATGCGCTCGACCGTGAAGCCCTTGTCCTCGTAGACGCTCGCGTCCTCGGCGAGGCCGACCATCCGCACCTGCCAGTCGATCTGGTCGCCGTAGAGCCACTGCAGGCGCCAGCGCGCCGGCTCGGCCGACCACGCGAAGGGGCAGCCGGGGTCGGTGTACTCGGTGATGGTCAGCTCGGCCATGCGGTCTCGATTCTCACGGGGGCGGGGGTACCTCTCAGCCTAGATGGTCGACTCCACAACTATCTGCTGTGGGTCACTAGGCTCCCTGCTCAACATGCCCGAACTGCCCGAAGCCGAGCGCGCCCGCGGCGCCCTGGAGTCCGTCCTGGGGCGGCGGATCGCCCGCGTCCACGACGGCGACACCTACGTCTCACGCCCGCACGCGCCCGGGGAGATCGCTGCCGGGCTCGTCGGCCACACCTTTGCCACCGCCCGTCGCCGGGGCAAGTTCCTGTGGCTGGAGACCGACGAGGGACCGGTGCTCGGCCTCCACCTGGGCATGGCGGGCCGGATCGTCGTCGACGGCGGCGAGGACGTCTCGCGGTGGGACCGCTTCGCGGTCGAGTTCGACGACGGGACGCGCATGGCCCTGCGTGACAAGCGGCGGCTGGGGCGCGCGGTGCTCAACCCGGACTTCAGCCACGTCGGCCCCGACGCGGCGGATGTGAGCCGCGATGAGTTCCGCCGGATCATCGGCGCCGGGCACACGGCCGTGAAGGCGCGGCTGCTCAACCAGGGCGCGATCTCCGGCGTGGGCAACCTGCTCGCCGATCAGGCGCTGTGGCAGGCGCGGATCGCGCCCACGCGGCTGACCTCGAGCCTGAGCGACGAGGAGCTCGACCGCCTGCGCCGCGAACTGCGCTCAGCCGTGCGATCCGCGATCCGCAAGGGCGGCGTGCACACCGGGGCCTTCATCCCCGCCCGCGGCCGCGAGGGCCACTGCCCGCGCGACGGCCACGCCCTCAGCCGCGCGACGGTGGGCGGGCGCACCACGTACTGGTGCCCGTCCTGTCAGCACTGAGCGCTCCATACAAGTACACCAATAAGTTTACTTGGCGGGCGGCGTGGCCCGATCAGCGGCCGGCGCCCTCGAGGAGGCCCGCAAGCCCGTCCATCACCACGTCGAGCACCTCGAGGTGGTTGCGCTCGAAGATCATCCCGTGCCCGTTGCCGTGCACCCCGTGGTCGGCGAGGCGCAGCAGCTGCACGTTGGCGCCGGTGTCGGCGAGGTAGTCGCGCACCTCGGTGTCGAAGTGGCCCAGGAGCGACGCCTCGGCGGTGACGAGGAGCACCGGGATGCCATTGAGGCTTCCGTCGAGCGCCACAGCGGTGAGGCCGTGCGGGAGGCCCGGAAGCCCGTCGGCGGCGGGGCGAAACGGCGGGCCGAACGGCTCGAGCGCGACGATCGCGCGCACCAGCTCGGGCCGCGCCGCCGCGATCAGCCAGCCGGCGGGACCGCCCGCGGAGTGCGTGAACAGGACCGACGGCCCGACGCGGTCGACGAGCTCGGCGCCGAGCTGGCGCTCGATCGCGTGGGCGGCGCTCAGGTCGCTGGGCATCGAGCGGCAGCTGGCGACCATGTGGAGGATCGCCGGGTCTGACCCCGGCGCGCCGTCGTTGCCCGGCCACTGCGTCTGCAGGTGCGCGGTGGGGTGGACGCCGTCAGGCGAGCGAAACAGGACGGCGAGGGTCTCGGCGTCGGGCGCTGGGCTCATCTCGCCCAGCGCGCTGGCCCACTGGGCGCCGCGTCCATGCCCGGGGCGGTCCACTGTGTAGACGCGGTGGCCGCGGCGGGCGAGCTCCGGCGCCCAGCCCGGTCGCCCGTCGGGCGTGCCCAGCCAGTCGAGGCCCTGGCCTCCGCCGCCGTGGATGAGGATGAGCGACGGGCGGTCAGGTGACTCGGGCCCCGCCCATTCGACGTACATGGGCGCCTCGCCTCCGGCGCCGATCCAGAACCGGCCCTGCGTGTCCTCGCTCATGACCGCGGAAGCGTACCCGTGCGAGGGACCACTATCGCCGGCGTGCCGTCCGCGGCGGGGCTGTGGACCCCCGCACCCGCAGTTCCACGTCCGCGCTCTCGTGGCGCTGGGCGAGCCGCGGGTTCTCGATGCGCTCGAGCAGGAGCCCGACGGCGCGCTCGGCCTGGGCGTCGAGCGACTGGGCGACGGTCGTCAGGGAGATGCGGTGCAGGCCCGCGAGCGCGATGTCGTCGAACCCGACCACCGAGAGATCGCCGGGGATCTTGAGCCCGAGGCGCTCGCAGGCCTCGATGAGCGCGATCGCGCCGATGTCGTTTGAGACGAACAGCGCCGTGGGCGCGTCGGCCCCGTCCAGCGCGGCTGACAGGTCGCCGGCCTCGCGGCCCGCGGCGATCGTGGCGGCGCCCGGCGTCCACGAGTAGACCGGCAGCGGCGCGATGCCGGCGCGGCGCAGTGCGGCGCGGTAGCCGTTGTGGCGGGCGCGATCGCCGATCGCCTCCACCAAGGGCGTGCGCACGTAGCCGATGCGGCGGTGGCCCAGCTCGAGCAGGTGCTGGGTGGCGAGCTTGCCGCCCTGGCGGTCACGCGGGCCGACCGAGTCGCCCCAGCGCTCGCTCAGCCCCAGAAACACGATCGGGATGCCGGCTCGCTGGAGGGACTCCTCAAGCTCGTCGGTGCGCGGGATGAAGGCGAGGAACACGATCCCGGCGACGCGCTGCTCGAGCAGCGCGTCGACGCCCGTCATGGCCAGCTCCTCGGCGCCCTCGATGTTGCAGAACATCGTCGTGTAGCCACGGCGGAACGCCGCGCGCTCCACCACCTGGGCCATCTGCGCGTAGTAGGGGTTGGAGAGGTCGCCGACGAGCACACCGAGCACCGTCGTGCGCTGGTTGACGAACTGTCGGGCGATCGCGTTGGGCTTGTAGTTGAGGCGGGCGATCGCCTCCTGGACGCGCGCCCGCGTGGCCTCGGACACCTCCTCGGCGCCGCGCACGACGTTGGACACCGTCGACTTCGACACCCCGGCCGCCGCGGCGACGTCATGGATGGTGGCGGCCCTGCCGGTGTGGCGGGAGGCGGGGGTCGACCGGTTGCGGGACGCCGCCCCGCCGGGGCCGGTCGCCTCAGCACGACTCTGCGAGATGAGCATCCTCCTCGAGCGATTCCATGGGACCCGATCCCGGCCGCATCGTCCCGGGGCGACCCCCGGACGATCATATATGCACAAACGCTGCGACTTGACACCGCGCGCGTCGCGGGCCTATGGTTGCATGGAACGTTCCAAACAGGAGAGACATGGGTCCGTGGCAGAGCGAGCGGTAGGAGCCAGCGGCCGCCGGGAGCGCGGAGTGACCGTCGGGCAGGAGGCGGCGGCAGCGAGCGCGGGCCGCGGACCGGACGGCCTGCTCGTGGCCAACGCGCCCGTCAGCTACGGGGCGTTTGAAATCACGGTCGGGGTCGACCCCCACGTCCCGGACTCGACGACGCTGCTGGACTGGGTGTCCGAGGCCGGCTACGTGGGCATCGACCTGGGACCCGTCGGCTACCTCGGCGGGCCCGACGAGCTCCCGGGCCGGCTGTCCGAACGCGGGCTGGGCCTCGCCGGCGGCTATCTCGAGCTGCCGTTCTCAGAGCCCGCCCGCATGGAGGGCGCGCTGCCCGAGCTCGACGCGCTCCTGGACATCCTCGACCGCATCGCCGACGGATCCGCCCCGCCTCGGCCGACGCTCGCCGATGCGGGTTCGCCCCAGCGGGCGGCGCTCCCCGGGCGCTCGGCGACCGACCGCAGCGTCGGGCTCGACGACGCCGCGTGGGAGCGCTTCGCCGACGGGCTGGCCCGGGCGGTGGCGCGGTGCCGCGCGCGCGGGTATGAGCCGACCTTTCACCATCACACCGCCACCTACATCGAGGCCCAATGGGAGATCGAGCGGCTGCTCGAGCTCTCCGACGTCGGGCTGTGCCTGGACACCGGCCACCTGCTGCTTGGCGGCGGTGACCCGGTCAACGCGATCCGGGAGTGGGCGCCGCGGATCAACCAGGTCCACCTCAAGGACGCGCGACGCGCGACGCTCCAGGCGATCGTGGCCGAAGGGGCACCGGTGCGCGAGATCTGGCGCCGCCGCGCCTTCTGTGCCCTGGGCGACGGGGACATTCCCATCGACGACGTCCTGGCCGCGCTCTCGGAGATCTCCTACTCCGGCTGGCTGGTGGTGGAGCAGGACGTCCTCCCCGACCCTGACAACCCCGGCGAGCCGGCGCGCGATCAAGTGCGCAACCGCGAGTACCTGCGCTCCCGGGGGCTGTGAGCGCGGCCAAGCCCGTCCCGCTGGGCCTTGGCCGGACGGGTCTCGGCTCCCGCGGCGGGTGGGCGACGTAGACTCCCGCCCGCGCTATTTGAGACATGAGCTCGCGTACGTCTTGTCGTCCTTGAAGGAGGAGTTGGATGGCTTGTGGTTTTCGGCGGCTGCGCTGGGCGACGCTCGCCCTCGCGGTGCTCTCGCTGGCGGTTGCGTCCTCGGCCAGCGCCAAGCTCGGCGTCACCTGGATGAAGGGCTACGCAGCCCCCGGTACCCCGGCCAGGTACGACAAGGTCGGCGTGATCAAGGTCGGCGCCCGCCACGCGCGCAACGTTCTCGTGCTCGAGCCCGGGACCTCCGGCGGGGGCGGCTACTTCGTGCCGCTGGCCCAGTGGATCGTCTCGCGCTCGCCCGGCTGGCAGGTGTGGTCGGTGGAGCGCCGCGAGAACCTGCTCGAGGACCAGTCAGAGCTCAACCTGGCCAAGGAGCACAAGGTCACGGTCAACCAGATGTTCAACTACTACCTGGGCTACCTGGCTGACTCCAGCATCACCGATCACATCCACCCGGTCTCGGACTCGGCGGTGCCATTCGCGCGCCAGTGGGGTCTGAAGGTCGCCGTCGAGGACCTGCACCACGTCATCGGCGCGGCGCGCAAGCTCGGCGGGCAGGTCGTGCTCGGCGGTCACTCTCTCGGTGGCTCGGTCGTCACCGCCTACGCCACCTGGAACTTCGGCGGCAAGCCCGGCGCCGACGAGCTCGCCGGCCTCGTCTACGACGACGGCGGCAGCTCGGCTCAGGCGGTCTCGGCCTCCGCCGCGCGCGCCGAGCTCACCACGCTGTCCAAGCGCACGCCCTGGCTGGCCTTCTCCGGCGTCCCCGCGCCGCTGCTGGGTCTGTTCTCGGCCGTTGGCTCGACCGCGGCGCTAATCGCGCCCAACGCCCCATCGTCCTCGCAGTCCTTCCCGCTCACGCCGTCGGTGCTCAATCCGCCGGTGCCCGCCACCAACCTGGCGACGTTCGGCTTTGACACCGACGTCAAGACGTCCAAGCTGGTGTTCGCCGCCCAAGCTCACCTCGGACAGCTGAACACCAGCGTGAGCCCGGCGGGCTGGTCGAGTGCCGGGGCCATCACCCCGATCGACCGCTGGGCCGGCATGCTCGCCGGCACGGACATGACGAACGTCGACGGCAGCGAGTGGTACTTCCCGCAGCGCCTCACCGACGACACGGGCGCCGTCGACCAGGGCAACGCCAACCCCGCCCAGAAGGTGCTCGGCGTCGATTCGACCATGGGCCACACGCTCCCGAAGTCGCTGCGCATCTACGCCTTCGGCGCCTACGGAGGCACGCTCATCACCCAGGACGCGGCGGCGCTGGCCCGGCAGAGCCGGATCCCGCGCAGCCACCTGCTGCTGGTGAGCCGCAAGGGGGCCTACGCCCACAACGACCCGGCGTCCGCGTATCCGCACAACGTGTTCTTCAGCAACCTGATGACGTTCCTGGCCAGGGTGGCCAAGGGCTGAGCGCGGGCCGGGGCGCGTCGGCCATCGGTGGCCGGGCGCCGCCCGGGGCGCGTCGGCCACCGGTGGCGCCCCCGGCGGATAACGAGGTCTGTACGGCGGGCCAATGACGGCTCGCCGAGCGACGCCTAGCCTGCCGCTGGGTACGTCGCATCGCCTGCGCCGGCCTCGTTGACACCCAGGGCGCGGACGCCCGCGGCGGCTGCTCGGAGACGCGCCGTCGCGGGCGGTCCGCGCCGGAGGTTTGGCTCGTGTTAGCCGGTGAGCCCGCCCCCACCCAGCCAGGCGCGGGGCGTAGACTCGCCCGACACCAGGGGATCTACAGCAGGGGGGAAGTCATGGCAGCGTCGGACCGTGTTCCCGTCACCGGTAGCGAGCGTGTGCTCACGCCCGGCCACGCGCGGGTGGGGGAGGTCGATCTCGGTGCCGACGTCGACGTCACCGTCTACGTGCGCCCGCGGGCGCCCCTGGCGTGGGTTGATGCGGAGTCCGCGAGGGCGCCGCTAGGCCGCCGGCTCGTCGCGCGCGAGGACTGGGCCGATGCGCACGGGGCCGCCGACGCTGACATGACGGCGGTGGCGCATTACGCGCTGGACGCTGGGCTCACGGTCATATCGTTGGACTCCGCCCGGCGCGCCGCCCATCTGCGCGGCTCGCTGCGTGACGCCGCCGCCGCTTTTGGGGCCACGATGGAGGGGCGGTTTCAGACCGTCGACGGGAGCGGCGAGTACCGCGCCCGGTCCGGCGCGCTGACGGTGCCCACGGCGCTCGGGGGCGTCGTCACGGGCGTGTTCGGGATCGACGACCGGCCGCAGGCCCGGCCCCATCTGCGCCGGCAGGCGGCCGCGCAGGCGGGCACGTCGTTCACGCCCGTGCAGGTGGCCGAGGCCTACGCCTTTCCGTCGGGGGCCACCGGCAAGGGCCAGACCGTCGGGATCGTCGAGCTCGGTGGCGGCTTCAGCACCACCGACCTCACCACCTATTTCCAGGGGCTGGGGCTGACCCCGCCGAGCGTCACCGCGGTCTCGGTGGACGGCGGCCAGAACTCGCCCGGCACCGATCCCAACTCCGATGGCGAGGTCATGCTCGACATCGAGGTCGTCGGTGCCGTCGCCCCCGGCGTCGCCATCGTGGTCTACTTCGCCCCCAACACCGACCAGGGGTTCATCGACGCGCTCTCGACCGCGGTGCACGACACCACGCACAAGCCGTCGGTCGTCTCGGTGAGCTGGGGTCAGTCCGAGGACGCGTGGACGGCGCAGGCCCGCACGCAGATGGAGCAGATCCTCACCGAGGCCGCCGGTCTCGGCGTCACGGTCACGGTGGCCGCGGGGGATAACGGCTCGGCCGACGGGGTCACCGACGGCCAGCAGCACGTCGACTTCCCGGCCTCGGCGCCCCACGCGCTGGCCTGCGGCGGGACCACGCTGCACGCGTCGGGCGCCACCATCGAGTCTGAGACCGTGTGGAATGACCCGGGTGACGGCGCCACGGGCGGCGGCATAAGCCGCCAGTTCGCGGTGCCCAGCTACCAGGCCAGCGCCGGCCTGCCGGTCAACGTCGACACGCAGGCGGCCGGGCGCGGCGTCCCGGACGTGTGCGGCAACGCCGACCCCCAGACCGGCTACGTCATCCGCGTCGACGGCGCCGACGAGACGATCGGCGGGACGAGCGCCGTCGCCCCGCTGTGGGCCGGGCTCAGCGCGTGCCTCAACGAGCAGCTCGGCGCGCCGCTCGGGTTCGCGCAGCCGCTGCTGTATCCGTTGCTGGGCAGCGGCTCCTTCCACGACATCACCTCGGGTGACAACGGGTCCTACACGGCCGGGCCCGGCTGGGATGCCTGCACCGGATTGGGCTCCCCTGACGGGACGGCGCTTGCGGCGGCGTTGGCGCCGGCGGGGAGCGGTACCGGCGCCGCAGGGTAATCGAAGCGCTTCGACGGCGGGCCGTTGCATATGATGCGGCGGTCCTGGCCAAGACGCTGCCCCCACTCACTCCCGCGCCCTCACCCACCTCTACCGGCCGGCCTCCGCGCGCGCTCAGCACCTTCGAAAGGCGCACGTGACCGACGAGACCAGAGGCTCGGTGTGGTTTCTCACCGGGAGCCAGCACCTCTATGGCGAGGAGACCCTCCGCCAGGTACACGAGCACTCGCGCAAGCTCGCCGAGGCACTGAACGACAGCCCCGCCGTCCCGGTTGCGGTCGTCGACCGCGAGCCGTTGACCGACGCTGATGCCATCCGCCGCGCGTTGGCGGAGGCCAGCGCCGACGAGGAGTGCGTCGGGGTGATCGCGTGGATGCACACGTTCTCGCCGGCGCGCATGTGGATCGGCGGCCTCAACGCGCTGCGCAAGCCGCTGCTGCACCTCCACACGCAGTTCGACCGCGAGCTGCCGTGGGGCGCGATCGACATGGACTACATGAACCTCAACCAGTCGGCTCACGGCGACCGGGAGTTCGCCTACATCGAGAGCCGGATGGGGGTGTCGCGCAAGACCGTCGTCGGCCACTGGTCAGACCGACTGGTGCAGGAGCGGATCGGGACGTGGATCCGGGCCGCCTGCGGCTGGCAGGAGGCCCAGCGGCTGCGCATCGCCCGCTTCGGCGACAACATGCGCGACGTCGCCGTCACCGAGGGCGACAAGGTCGGCGCACAGATCACGCTGGGCGCCACCGTCAACGGCTACGGCGTCGACGGCCTGTCCGACGCAGTCGAGCACGCGCGCGACGCGGCCGTGGACGAACTCCTCGAGCGCTATGACGACGAGTACGACCTCGTGCCCGACCTGCGGCCCGACGGCGCCCGCCGCGCATCGCTCGCCCAGGCGGCGCAGATCGAGGTGGGCCTGCGCTCGGTGCTGCTCGACGGCGGGTTTGGCGCCTTCACCGACACCTTCGAGGACCTGGGCCGACTGCGTCAGCTTCCCGGCATCGCCGTGCAGCGGCTGATGGCCGACGGTTACGGTTTCGGCGCCGAGGGCGACTGGAAGACGGCGCTGCTCCTGCGCGTGCTCAAGGTGATGGCCCACGGGCTGTCGGGCGGCACGTCGTTCATGGAGGACTACGTCTACCACCTGGGTCCGGGCCCGGCCAAGGTGCTGGGCGCCCACATGCTGGAGGTCTGCCCGTCGATCGCCGGCGGACGCCCGTCGTGCGAGATCCACCCGCTGTCGATCGGCGGCCGCGACGATCCGGTCCGGCTCGTGTTCACCGCGCCCCAGGGGCCGGCGGTGATGATCTGCCTCATCGACGTCGGCGGCCGGCTCCGGCTGGTGGCCAACGAGGTGGACGTGGTGCCCCCCGACGAGGAGCTGCCGCGGCTGCCCGTCGCTCGGGCCGTCTGGGAGCCGCGCCCCGACCTCTCCACGTCGGCCGAGGCGTGGCTCATGGCCGGGGGCTCGCACCACAGCGTGTTCACGATGGCACTCAAGCTGGAGGCGCTGCGCGATCTCGCCGACATCGCCGGGATCGAGCTGGTCGTCATCGACGAGAACACCACTATCCCTCAGTTCGCCAGCGAGCTGCGCTGGAACCGTGCCTACTACCACCTCGCCCGCGGGCTCTAGGCGCTCGGTCGCGGGCGCGAGGCACAGCCGTGAGGCGGCTGCAGATCAGTGGGCCGGAGACGGAGGCGGCACCGTCGGGATCGGCTTCGGCTCCGCCGGGATCGGCTCCGTCTCCGCCGGGATCGGCTCCGTCTCCGCCGAGATCGGCTCCGTCTCCGCCGGGACCGGCTCCGGCTCCGGCTCGGGGACGGGGCTGGGGACGACGGCCGGCTCGGCCTCCAGCCGCGGCAGAACGCGGTCCAGCCACGCCGGTATCCACCAGTTGGCTCGGTCGAAGACGAACATCAGCGACGGGACGATGAGCAAGCGGATGAGCGTGGCGTCGATGATCACGCTGACGCCGAGCCCGAGGGCCAGCATCTTGACCACGACGCTCGTGGACAGCAGGAAGGCGAAGAAGACGCTGGCCATGATCAGCGCGGCGCAGCTGATGACCCGAGCGGTCTGGCTGAGCCCGGTGGCGACGCTGAGCTGGTTGTCGTGGTGGGCGAGCCAGTGCTCGCGGATCCGTGAGAGCAGGAACACCTCGTAGTCCATCGACAGACCGAAGACGATCGCGAAGATGATCATCGGCACGTAGGACTCGATCGGGACCGTCCCGTCGAGGCCGAGCAGGCTCGAGCCCCAGCCCCATTGGAAGACGGCGACGATGATCCCGTAGGAGGCGCCGATCGACAGCAGGTTGAGCAGCCCTGCCTTGAGGGCCAGCACCGGGCTGCGGAACGCGGCGAGCAGCAGCAGGAAGGCGGCGACGAGGACGACGCCGATGATGATCGGCAGCCGGGACGAGACGGTGTTCTGGAAGTCGATCGTGGCGGCCGTGGTGCCGGTGACATAGCCGGTGGCGTGCTCGCCGTGCAGCGCGCTGGGCAGCACGGTGTCCTGCAGTTGGCTGACCAGGGCCGCGGTGTCGTCGCTCTGGGGCCCGCTCGTGGGGGTCACCTTGCCGATCAGCAGCTTCCCGTCCGAGCTGGCCTGGAAGGGCGTCACCGAGGCGACGCCGGGCGTGCCGCTCAGCGTCGTGGGCAGCGACTGCTCGAGCGAGGAGCGCTCCTGGTCGCTGGCCGAGGCGGGCAGCTGTACGACCACCGTCAACGGGCCGTTGGCTCCCGCGCCGAACCCGCGGCTGACGGCGTCAAAGGCCTGGCGCTCGCTGTAGCTCGTCGGCTCCGAGCCCGGGCCGACGTGGCCGACGCGGATCGAGAGAACCGGGATGGCCAGGAAGAGGAGCACGAGGATGCCGCTCAGCGCGTAGCGCCACGGATGGCGCTCGAGCCGCTCGGTGTACCGGTGCAGCGGACCGTCGGGATTGTTGGGCTCGGCCACCGGCGTGCGGACGTGTCGCCGGTCGATCTGGGTTCCGGCGAGCGCCAGCAGCGCGGGGACGAGCGTGAGCGCCGACAGGGCGGCCACCGAGACGGTGATGGCGGCGGCCAGCCCCAGCTTGCCGATGAAGGTGATCCCGGATGCGTATAGCCCGCACATGGCGATCACGACCGTCGTGGCGGCGATCACGATCGACCGGCCACTGCCGGCCATGGTCGTTCGGACTGCCGAGATGACGTCATCGCCTTCGATGAGACGCTGGCGATGGCGCGTGGTGAGAAACAGCGCGTAGTCGATGCCGACGCCGAGCCCCATCATCGTCGCCAGCGTCGGCGAGCTCGTGCCGAAGCTGATGGCGGCGGCCACCATCCCCAGGAGCCCGAGCCCGGTGAAGACGCCGATGATGGCGCTGAGCAGCGGGAGGATCCCGCCGATCACGCTGCCGAACCCGGCCAGCAGCACGAGGAGAGCCACGGCGATGCCGATGACCTCGGAGGCCACGTCGTTGGCCGTGGGCGCGGCGGCCTGCCCCAGCTGGCCGCCGTAGCTCACCTTCACGCCGGCCTGCCGCGCCGGGGCCACGGCCTTGTCGACCTCTGAGATGTACGCGTCGCCCAGGCTCTGCGGGTTGGTGTCGAAGTTGACCGTGGCGTAGGCGGTGCTGCCGTCCTTCGAGACGGTGCCCTGGCCCAGCGGATCGGACACCGCGAGGACGTGGGGGAGAGCCTCGAGGTTGGAGCGCGTCTGCTCGATGGCGGTGCGCTGGGACGTGACGGATCCCCCGTGGTCGACGAACACGACCTGTCCGCTCTGGCCGCCCGCGGTCTTGTCGTGCGCGCGCAGGAGGTTGAGTCCCTGCTGGGCGCTGCTGCCCGGGATCGTGAGCGTGTCGCTGTAGACGCCGCCCAGCGCGTGATTGCCGATCGCCACCGCCACCAGCGCGATCAGCCAGCCGCTGATCACCCACCGCCGATGCCGCGCTGCCCATGTCCCGAGTGTCTCGATCATGCTACCCCCGTCTTGCCGCGATCTGTCAGGTGTGACAGAATCTCACAAAGTGTCAGACATGTCAAGATTGGGAACGATGGATCAGGTGAGCGAGGACATCGGCCGCCGGGAGGCGCACAAGCGCGCGACCCGGGCCGCCATCAAGGAGGCCGCGATGCGCCTCGTCGCCGAGCAGGGGTTCGAAGCGACCACCGTGCGCCAGATCGCCGATGCCGCCCAGGTGACGGAGCGGACCTTCTACCGCTACTTCGATGGGAAGGCGGGGCTCGTCGCCGACGAGGCGCTGAGCTGGATGCAACGCCTGCACAGTGCGATCCGGGAGCGTCCGGTCGAGGAGCCGCCCCTCCGGGCAGTGGCGCGGGCGATGGCGGACCTGGCGGCCGAGATCCGCCAGAACCCAGAGAGCACGCCGCTGTGGATGTTCGCCGACACGCCCCAGCAGTACGAGATGCTCCAGCGATCCGCCCCGCGGCCGCTGCTGCGCTTCGAGGAGTCGGTGGCCGACGCGGTACTGGCCCGGACGGGCGTCTCGACCGAGAACCGCCGCCAGGCCGAGCTCGTCGCGCGCGTGTCAGTGGCGGTGCTGCGCAGCGCCGGCATCTACCGCCGCCAGTTGCTGGCCATCGGGGGCAAGCGCCCGCCCGAGTTGGAGGAGGTGGTGCGCGAGGCGTTCGCGTCGCTGGAGGGGCTCAGCCAGCCCGGTCCGTAGCCGGTGGATCTCAGCGGGGGTGGCCGGTGGTCGCTCGGGGCGTCTGCGCTGGGTATGGGCGAACGTCAACGGCGGGCTAACGAGGAGGAGGTAGGGACGCCGCCAGCGTCAGGGGCGGCCCCCCAACCGAGTCGTGGCGGATAGTGAAGGAAATAGCGCAACTATCCGCCACAACCACCTCTCACGAGCCACCGGCAACCCGCGGTCCGCCTCTCCCAAGTCCGCCGTTGACGTGCGCCGCGTACCCCGGGCAGACGTCCAGGGCTCACTCCGCCGCAAGGCGACGACGCCGCGTCAGGCGGCGAGGTCGCCCCACAGGCGCCGGCCCAGCCCCGACGCACGGGCCACCGGGCGCGCCACCGCGGCCCGAACGCTCTCCTCGGTCCCGACCAAGATCAGCTGCCGCTGGGCACGGGTGGCCGCGGTGTAGAGCAGCTCGCGGGTGAGGAGGCGGGACACCATGCCCGCCCGCGCCGAGGGCAGGAGCACGGCGGCGCTGTGAAACTGCGAGCCCTGGCTCTTGTGCACGGTCATCGCGTAGACGGTGTCCACCGCGCCGAGCCGGCTGGGGCTGTGCTCGATCGTCTCCTCGCCGCGCGCGAACGCTGCCGCCACGCGGCCGTCTCCCAGTGACACGACGACGCCGGTGTCCCCGTTGTTGAGGCGCAGCTCGTAGTCGTTCTCGTTGACGAGGAGGGGCCGCCCGATGTACCAGCGGTCCTCGGGGTCCAGGTCCGCGAGCTCGGCGGCGAGCCAGCCTTCCATCCGCGCGGTCCACGTCGCGACGCCGTAGGGGCCGCGCCGGTGGGCGCACAGGATCCGGAACGAGCCCAGCGCATCGAGCGCGTCGCGCGCCCGGCCCGCGCGAGCGGCCTCGAATGTGCGCCGGGCGGCCGCCAGCGCGGGCTCCGACACGGCGGGGAGCGCGTCCTGCTCGGCCACGTCGAGATCGAGCCACGTGACGTCCTCGGCGCCCGCGCGCAGCAGTTCCATGACGGCGTCGCCGTCACCGGTGCGGATGGCGGTGGCCAGCTGCGCGATCCCGCCGCCGAAGCGGTGCACGCGGTCGAGCACCACGATCTCCGGGGGTGGGTGGGAGCCGATCCGCGATCCGTCTGCCTCCCCACCCACGCCGACGATGTCGCCGAGCACCGCCCCGGCCTCGATCGAGGCGAGCTGCCCCGGGTCGCCGACGAGGATGAGCCGTGCCCCGGAGCGCAGCGCCTCGATCAGCCGCGCCATCAGGGACAGCGACACCATCGAGGTCTCGTCGACGATGACGACGTCGTGGGCCAGTCGCTGGTTGCGATCGTGGCGGAAGCGGCTGCTGCTCCCCGGCCGCCAACCCAGCAGGCGGTGGATGGTGGAGGCCCGCAGGGCCAGCAGCTGGTCACGGACCTCGGGCGCGACGTCCAGCGTGGCCGCCTCGGCGTGCACCGACTCCTGGAGGCGCGCCGCGGCCTTGCCGGTGGGCGCCGCCAGCGCGACGAGCGGGACGGCGGCGCCAGCGGCGGCGGCCTGCTCGCAGATGAGGGCGACGATGCGGGCCACCGTCGTCGTCTTCCCCGTCCCGGGCCCGCCGGCCACGACCGACCAGCGATGGGTCACCGCGGCGGCCGCCGCCTGCGACTGGCGTCCGGACGCCTCGGCGCCGAACAGCCGCGCGAGGCCGTCCTGGAGCAGCGCAGCGTCCACCGCGCCGGGCGGCCCCGCGGCCATCGCGCGCAGGGAGCGAGCGACGCCGACCTCCTCGGCCCAGTAGCGGTCCAGGTACAGCCAGGAGCCGACGAGGCGCAGCGGGCGCACCTCCGCGGCCGCGGCGGGCCGGTCGCCGGCCGTGACGAGCGGGCTGGCGCTCACCCGCGCGATCCACGCCCCGGGCTCGGGCCAGTCCAGCGCGGCGAGGTCGATCGGGTCCTCGGCGTCGACCGCCGCGGTGTCGCGGATCTGGGCCAGGTCGACGTGCACGTGGCCCAGCCGCGGGCCGCGTACGGCGAGCGCGACCGCCAGCAGCACGGTCTCGTCGCGCTCGCCGCCCAGGCGGCCGAGCCCGCGCGCGACGTGGACGTCGGCGGCGTCGACGACGCCGGCCTCGTTGAACTGGCGCAGTAGACCCGACGCGTGCAGGGCGAAGCGCGCCTCGAACGGGTCGCGCTCCCGGGCGGCCACGGGCTCAGCCGGCGAACGGCCACCGCCCGGGCCCGGGCTCGCGTTCGCGTTCGCGTTCGCGTTCGCGTCGCTGATCGTCATCGTGCGTCGGCGGGTGGGAGGGGGTCAAACGCGTCGCTCAGCGCCGGGACCAGCCCCGGCGGCGCCGGCCAGCCGAACACGCCCGTGCGGTGCCCATCGCTGACCGGTCCGTCGGCCCCGGTCATGCCGCGCACGAACAGGTACACGACGCCGGCAAGGTTGACCTCAGGGTCATAGCCGCGCAGCCGCCAGCGCAGGAACCGGTGCAACGCGACCGCGTAGAGCAGCGCCTGGAGCGCGTAGTGGTGACGCAGCATCTCGGCGGCCATCGCCTCGGGGCGGTAGTCGCGGGCGGTGAGCGGATCGTCGGGGGCGCCGAGCCAGTTGGTCTTGTAGTCAACGACGGCGAAGCGCGACTGGGCCGGATCGGGGTGGGCGGGGTCCGATATCCGGACGACGAGGTCAAGGCTGCCGGTGAGATAGCCGCGGACGCTCTGGCGCAGCCGCGCATCGTCCAGGCGCTCGGCGTATCCCGCCAGTGGGTCGTCGGCGCCGAGGTGGGCGCGCAGCACGCCGGCGATCCGGTCCAGGGCCAGCCAGCCGGTGGGCCGGTCGCCGCCGGCCAGCGGCAGCTCGAACCCGAGCTCATCCAGGCGGTCGGCGCGCGCAACGTCGCGCAGGCGCCGGTCGCCCAGGACCGGTCCGAGGGGCGTCTCGAGCACCGCGCGCAGCCCCGTCGCGAGCGCACCCACCGGCCCCACGTCGACGGTACGCCACCCCTGGACCTCGGCGATCCGCGCGGCGAGCTCGGCGTCGATGTCGGGGGCGGCGAAGTCGGTGGCCTCCATGACGCGGTGCACGAATGTCCCGATCTCCACGCCGGCGGGCATCGCCGCCAGCGCGAGCGGCGCCTCGTCGCGCGCCGGCGAGGCGGGCTCGGGCGCGGTGGGCGGGGTGGGCGCGATGGGCGCGGTGGGCGGGAATCCCAGTCCCGGAGGCTCGTCGGCCAGCAGTGGCTGCTCGGGCTCGCTGGTCACCCACTCCTCGTGGCTGGCGGCGGTGATGTCGCTGTAGGACGTCCGCCGCCAGCGCAGGTCGAGGCTGCGCTCGAACGCCGACACGCCAAGCTCGGCGGGCGGCGTGCGCTCCGCCGCCCACACCGTCGCCTCGCCCAGTTGGGAGCGCTCGACGCTGATCGTGTGACCCTGACCGCCGGTGGCGTCGGCGAGTGACCGGAAGCGGTTGACGACCGCCTGGTCTGACGGGGTCGAGCCGCCGCTGGGCTCCACGTCGCCGCTGTCGGTGCGGGCGAACAACAGCCGTCCCAGCGGCGAGTCGCGGCTGTCGAACGACCCTGCCCACCACACCACCGCCTGATGGCGCGCCCGGGTGAGCGCCACGTAGGCCAGGCGCAGGTCCTCGCCGCGCTGCTCGCGGATGAACTGCTCCTTGTGGCGGGCGAAGTCCCGGCCCTCGAGCGCGACGTCGATCGTGCGCTCGTCATCGGCCTCGGGGTCGTGGAAGAACACCGGGCGTGGCGGCTTGTCCGGGATGTAGCCCGCCTCCCAGAGGAACGGGAGGTACACGACCGGGAACTCCAGGCCCTTGCTGCGATGGATGGTGAGGACCTGCACCGCCTCGGCGTCCGATTCCAGCCGGCGGCTGCGCTCCTCGTCGGCGGTGTCGACCTCGGCCTCGGCGATGCGGGTGCGCAGCCACGCGGTGAGCGCGGTCGGGCCGAGCTGCTCCTCGGAGGCGGCGGCGTGCAGGAGCTGCCCGATGTGGCGTAGGTCGGTGAGGCTGCGCTCACCGGTGGAGTCGCCCAGGACGCGGGCGGCCAGCGCGTGGCCATCGGTGGCGTCGCGCATGACGGTCTCCAGCAGGGAGGCCACGCCCCGCGTGCGCAGCACGCGCGCCCACTCGTGCAGGCGGCGGTGCACCTCCTCCCACTCCCACGAGTCCTCGTCGGCCCCGGCCAGCCGCTCGGCGGGCCAGCCGACGAACGCGGTGAGCGCCGCCGAGTGGGCGCGGGTGATCGACGCCGGGCGTTCGAGCGCCTCGAGCAGCCGCAGCCACTGGCGAGCGGGCTCGGTGCCGAAGACGCTGCCCGCGCCGTTGATCACCGCTGGGACGCCGACGTCCTCGAGCGCCTCGCGGATCATCGCCGCCTGGCGATTGGTCCGCACCAGCACCGCGATGTGTGCGGGGCGGACCGCCTCGGAGCCCGCGCCGTGCGGCGTGTCCGAGCGCGCCGCCACCCGGGCCCCCGAGCTCAGCAGGGCCACGACGTCGGCCGCCACGTCGCACACGACGTGCCGGCGGGCATCCGCAGCACGCGCATACCCCCGCGGGGTCTGGGGCAGGTCGGCACGCAGGGCCACCCGCACCCGCAGCGGCGCCGCCACGGGCGCTCCGGTCATGCCGGGCGCCTGGTGCGCGTCGGCGGCGCGCACCTGGCGGTAGGCGATCCCCTCGTGGCCGAGCTTGACCCCGGAGAACAGCGCGTCGTGGGCGTCGATCAATCCTTGATCAGAGCGCCAGTTGATCGGCAGCGTCGCCTGGGTGCCGGCGGCGCGCGCGGCGTCGAGGTAGGCGTAGACGTCGGCGCCGCGGAAGGCGTAGATCGCCTGCTTGGGATCCGCGATCAGGACCAGAGTGGCCGGGTGGCCGGGACTGTCTCCAAACGCGAGGCGCATGATCTCCCACTGGGCCGGGTCGGTGTCCTGGAACTCGTCGACCAGCACCACCTCATAGCGCGCGCGGAGCTGGGCGGCGACCGCCGCGCCGCCGGGGCCCTCCAGTGCGCTGCGCAGCCGGGTGACGAGATCGTCGTAGGTCATGACCATCATCGCCCGCTTGCGCTCCTCGAGCTCGGTGCGAGCCACCGCGGCCAGGCGCAGGCGCATCTGCGGCACCTCGCTGTCATCGCTGACGATCCGCGCCGACGGGTTGTCGATCGCGGCCCGGGCGATCGCCGCCGCCTCGGCACGGCCGAACGCGGGTGGGCCGCCCCGGCTGAACCGCCGCACGTAGAGGTCGTCGACCACGTCGTCGACGAGGTCAGACAGGTCCTCCGCGAAGGTCACGTCGGGCTCGAGATCCCCGGCGATGCCCAGCCCGCCCAGCATCTCCTGGCAGAAGCCGTGGGTGGTGGCGATGGTCGCGGCGTCGAAGCTGGCGATCGCACGCGCCAGGTTCTCACGATGCTCCTCCGCAGCGGAGCGCGCCAGAAGCGACACCACCGGATCTTCATCGTCGGGCGGCGGGGCTCCGGCCAGCCGCCGGGCCAGCCCGCGCTCAACGCTCACCAGCCGCTCGCGCACCCGCTCGCGCAGCTCCCCGGTGGCGATGCGCGTGAACGTGACGAGCAGCAGGCGCTCGAGCGGGATCCCCTCGGCGACGTATCGCGCGGTGAGCGCGGCGATCGTGTACGTCTTGCCCGTCCCGGCGCTCGCCTCGAGCACGGTCACGCCTCGCGGCAGATCGCCGCACGGGTCAAACTCGACGGGCTGGAGCGGCATCGCGCCCGTGGTCACCGGGCCCGCACCTCCTCTCGGGCCAGCAGCCCCTCCCACAGGCGCCGCGCCAGCCTCCCGAACCGGGACTCCTCGACATCGAGCCAGCCCTCGCCGCCCTCGCCGTCCCGGGGCTCGACGTCGAGCACCTCCGAGAGCGTGAGCACGCCTCCGAGCGCCATCTGGTGCTCGGCCTCGCGGTCCTCCTTCTCGAAGTTCCACTCGGTCTCCCACTCCTTCACCGCGGCGGCGAAGCCGTCCTGCCCCTGGTGCGCGGCCTCGGCGTAGGCGGCCGAGGTCAGGCAGAACATCGGCAGTGGCTCGCGCATGCCGCGGTCATAGAGATCCATCAGGACCGCGAGCTCCGCGCGGGCCACGGCGAGCCGCTCCTCGGCGCTGCCGCCGAGCGGCTCGATCCGCGCGGTGCGCACGTCGCCGCGGCCCTGGCCCCGCCCGACCGTCGCCGCCGCGAACGGCCGCTCGGGGGCGCTGGCTGTGAGCGCCAGCAGCCGTACCCAGGCCGCGATCCGGTGCTTGGCCGACACGCGGGAGAAGGTGGTGGTCAGCAGCAGGTCGCCGCTCACCCCGGTGACGGTGCCGTTGAGCAGGCGGCCGTCGTCCAGGGCGACGCGCACGTCGATCGGATCCCCGCCCGTACCGGCCACCGCGCCCGGCCCGGGCGCCGCGCCCGCCTCGGCCACCGCGCCCGGCCCGGGCGCCGCGCCCGCCTCGGCCACCGCGCGCGGCCCGGTCTGGGCGCTGGCGGGCGCCACGGTGCGGGCGCGATCCACGATCCCGGCCACGATCGGCGAGAGATCGTCGATCACGGGCTTGCCCAGGACGCCGGGCGGCAGCGTGCCGCGCGCGATCTCGGCGAGGATCGCGGTCCGCTGGTCGATGCCGCGCAGCCGTGCCTCGAGGAGGCGCTGGCCTACGCCCCAGCGCTGGAGGCCGTCGAGCTCCACCGACAGCTCGTCCTCGATCTCGTCGGCGGCCGAGTAGAGGCTGATCCCGAGCCGCTGGCGCATGAAGGCACGCACGGGATGCTCGACGAAGCGCACGAGGTCGGTGAGCTCGACCACCGTGCCCGGCCTCCGCGATAACGGCCCACTCAGAAACGGGCGGGGGTCCGAGCGCGGCCCGGCCAGCGCGCGCGCCCCGTCGAGTGCAACAGGATCAAAGCTCCAGGGCTGTGGCCCGGCGATCTGCCCCGCCGTGAAGTTACGCGGATCGAACGGCTGCAGCGGATGGCGGATCACCACCTGCTCCCGCGCGAGCGTGCCGCCCTCGCAGCGCACGGTGGCATCGACGGCATCGAGCAGCTCGCCGACCGGGACGGCGGCGGGACGGGGCGCGTTGGTGCGCTCGTCGTTGCCGCTGAAGGTGACGATCAGCCGCTCGCCCGCCGCGAGCAGCGCGTCGAGCAGAAGCTGGCGGTCCTCGCTGCGCGGATCGCGCTCGCCGAGGTGGGGATGGTCGAGCATGAGGTCGTCGCCGTCACGCGGGGCCTTGCGAGGGAAGGCGCCGTCGTCGAGCCCGAGCAGGCAGACGACCCGGTGGGGCACCGAGCGCATCGGCTGCAGCGTGCACACCGTGAGATGGCCGGTGCGGAAGTTGGCGCGGGTGGGCCGGCCCTCGAGCCGCCGGGCCAGGAGCGCCCGCACCTCGGCAGGCGCGAGCTCGGGGGGCGAGGCATCGCCGGTCTCTGAGACCAGCTCGTCGAGCACCCGCTGCAGCTCGGCGCGCTGCCAGCGGTCGCGGCTGCCGGTCGCCGTCAGCGCATCCGCGGCCTCGGCGATCGCCTCGGCCCACTCCGCGAGCGTCTGGCGCGCGTTGAGCGAGCGCACCGCCTGGCCCACGCGCGTCACCAGCTCGGTGAAGCGCCCGGCCAGGTCGATGGCGCGGCTGTCCACGTCATCGAGCGGGAGCACGCCGGCGAACAGCCGCTGCCCGTCCTCGGTCATCGTCACCCCCAGCAGCAGCCGCTCCAGGCCGGTCTGCCATGTGCCGCTGTCGAGCGCGTCGAGCTTGTACGGAGCTCGATGCGGGCCGTCGAGGCCCCAGCGGATGCCCGCCTGGGAGATCCAGTCGGCCAGGCGGGTGATGTCATCATCGTCCAGGCGAAAGCGGCGGCGCACGGGGCCGCGGTCGGCGAGGTCCAGCAGCTGCGACGCGGTGAGCCGCTGCTCGGCGAGCTCCAGCAGCTGGGCTACGACGCCGAGCACGGGGTTGGTCTGGCGCAACGAGCGGTCGGCGAGCCGAACGCGAAGGTCGATGGAGGTGTCGTCCTCCGCTTCGCCCGCTCCGAAGGTCGCCTGGATGAGCGGCGCGAACGTCTCGATGTCCGGGCACATCACGATCACGTCGCGCGGCTCGAGCGCCGGGTCCTCGGCCAGGGCGTGCAGGATCGCGTCACGGATCACCTCCACCTGGCGCGCGCGGCCGTGGCAGGAGTGGATCTCGATGCTGCGGTCATCGGGGGCGAGGAGGGGGCGCTCATCCGCCGCGCCGGGCAGTGGCGCGCCCGGGGCCGCCTGGTCATCGTGCACACCCTGCTGGATGCGGCCGAGCAGGGTGCCGGGGGCCGGGGGGGAGGGGTGGCCGGCGTCAGAGAGCTCCGGTGCGGCCGCGGTGAGGACCAGCTGCATCTCCCGCGAGTCCCGACCCCAGGAGGCCAGCAGCCGGTTGGCGGCCAGCGTCACGGTCCGGTCCGCGTCCCGGCGCACGACGGCCGAGCGGTGGGAGCGATGTGTCACCTTCTCCCACAGCGACGGTGACGGGTGTAACAGGAACAGGTGCAGGTCGCGACCGGCCGCCAGCGCGCGCAGGATGTCGAGGTGGCCGGCCGGCACGCGGGTGAGCCCGAACAGCGCCAGGCGTGAGGGCAGCCCCACCAGCGCCGGGTCGTCGGCGATCCGCTCGCAGGCTCGGCCCGAGCGCTCGGCGAGATCGGGCATGCCGATGCGGGCGCGCAGCCGCCGCCACAGCTCGGCCTGCCAGGCGGACGCAGCCGGCAGCGGTGCGCCCATGGCGTCGAGGTCCTCACCGCGAGCCCATGCCGCGAGCATCTCAGGGCGGTGCAGGGAGTAGCGGTCAAACAGGCCGGCCAGGTGGCGCACCGTGGTCAGGCGGCGGCTCTGCCGGGCGGGGCGCATGGGGTCAGACGATGCGGTGTCTGCCCCCAGATACGCCGCCAGCGTCGCCAGCCACGGCTCGGGCAGGGACTCCTCCACGACGCTGAGCAGCGGCCAGACCGAGCGCTCGGGCAGCCACGGGTCCTCGGCGGGGTCGATCCCGGAGGCGGCCGCCACCGCGTCGGTGACGAGCCGGTGCGGGGAGGGGAACTCGACGTTGGCGCAGATCCCGTCGGTGCGGTCCGGGCGCGCGCCGAGCACCGAGGACATGCGCTGGGTCAGCCAGCGCTCCATGCCGCGGGTGGGGACGGCGACGACCTCGGGCGCGAACGGGTCAGCCGGGCTCTCGGACAGGAGCGCGGAAAGGGCGTCGGCGAGGGAGTCGGCGCGGACGGCACGGTGGATATGAAGCACGTCTCAGACAGGGTATCCACGGGCCCGGCAGGTCCACACCGGGCGCGATCCACGCGAACGTGCAAATTCTTTGTGTCAATTGCTTGCAATCCGTCACCTGGTGAGTTACTCTGCCGAGGATCCTTTTTGGAGTCACCTCTATGACCAGCACCTTCAACCTCTCTCTCACGACCAAGACGGCGCACTGCATTGGCGCCGATCTCGGCGTCTGGGCGGGCCGCGTCGGCAGCGCCGGCTTCGCGATGCGCGGGCACTCCGCGCCGCGGACGGCGATCGTCGAGGCCTCCCGGACCACCAATCTTGATGCCCTTGCTGCGAGGAGCGCAGGCTGACGAGTGCTTGCGCGCACCGAACTCGAAGCAAGGGCGACCCGAGGGTCGCCTTTTTTGTGCCCAAAACCGCGTTCACGATCGATTGGAGACCACACCGTGTTCTCATCCCAGTTCACCGGCGCTTAGCCGGACCTCACACCTGACCGGCGTCTCGCCGGCTCTGTCGTAGCTGCACCGGCGCCACCGCCGAGCGCACCAATTGACACTCACCTCTGGTGAGTCACTCAGTGCTGCGCGCACGCGGTGACACACGCAGCGCTCACCACCACTGTGACACCTAGGACATCACCATGAATCTCAACAGAGACGAGTTCCTGCTGCTCTCTCGCACCGGCAGGGGGCCGCATTCGACGCGCGCTGGACCAGGGCCCGACGAACGCTTCGAGGCCGGGCTCACGCCCCGTCGTCTGCGCCGTCGCGCCCGCAGCGGGCTGACCCTGCGCAGCGGCGCCGGGCGGGGACTGCGCCACGTGCTCGGGCCCCGGTCCGGGCGCTCCGCCGGGACCTCCCGGACGGCGGGCCGGATCGACGAGGACGCGTACTTCGAGATGGAATTCGCGGTCGGGTTCCCGGTCGAGGAAGAGACGTTGCTGTGACGTTGCTGTGACGTTGCTGTGATCGTGAGGGCCGCCCGGGGCGGGGCGGCCCTCCCCATTCTGTGAACATCTGCGGCGTGAGCCTCACCGTCGCCGCCCGACGAGACTTCGCCGCCGATGAGGCGCTGCTCACCGACGTCCTGCGCGAGGTGATCGCGATGGGCGACGGGGCCGATACCCTGCGCCTGCTCGATGACGCTGTCGCGCTCGGGCAGCAGGCCCGCCTCGGGGACGAGGGTGCCGCCGAGCGGCTGGCCGAGCTCGTGGCCGGCCTCACCCTCGATGAGACCGAGGTGCTGGTGCGATCCCTGACGCGATGGTTCCAGCTCGTGAACCTGGCCGAGGACAACGAGCGCGTCCGGCGCCTGCGGGCCCGCGACGCCGCGGACTCCGAGCGCCCGCGCACGGGCTCGCTGCGCCATGTGGTGTCGGCCCTGCGCGACGCCGGCACGACCGAGGACGAGCTCGCCGAGGTGCTCAGCAACGCCGAGCTTCGGCTCGTCATGACCGCACACCCCACCGAGGCGCGCCGGCGCACCACGATCGACAAGCTCGCACGCGTGTTCGGCGTCCTGCGCGAGCTCGACGAGCGGTCGCACGCGCCTTCCGCCGACGCTCGCAGGCGGCTGCTCGGCACCGTCCAGGAGCTGTGGGGCTCAGACGACCTCCGGGCCGCCGAGCTCACCGTCATCGATGAGGTGCGCGGCGGCCTCATCCACTTCTCCTCGACGCTGGCCGACACGATCCCCCGCATCTATCGCGACCTCGAGGAGGCCGTGGCCGAGTTCTACCCCGAGACTGCGGACCACCCGCCGCCGGTGCCGCCCCTGCTCAGCTTCGGCTCCTGGATCGGCGGCGACCGCGACGGCAACCCGTTCGTCACCCCGGAGACGACGGTGTCGGCGCTGGAGCTCATGCGCGAGCAGTGCCTGCGCCTCATGGAGTCCCGGCTGGAGCAGCTCGCCGGCCGGCTCTCGCTGTCAGAACGGCTCACCGGAGCCGCGCCCGGCCTGGACCCCATCCTGGCCGCCGGCAGCGAGCGCTTCCCCGATCTGGCGCAGCGCCTGGCCGGGCTCAACCCTGAGGAGCCCTACCGGCGCGCCCTGACCTTCATGCGCGAGCGCATCCGGGCCACCCACACCCGCGACGCCGGTGGCTACGCCGAGCCGCAGGAGCTGCTCGCCGACCTGCGCCGGGTCGAGGCTTCCCTGCGCGAGGGGCACGGCGCCCTCACCGCCGGCTCGGACCTGCGCGACTTCATCCGCCAGGTCGAGGTCTTCGGCTTTCACTTCGCGCGGCTGGACATCCGCGAACATGCCCTTGTCCACCACCGCGCCCTGGCCGAGATCTACGGCGCGCTCCGCGTCTGCGAGGACTACGAGGAGCTGACCGAGGACGTACGCCTGACGTTGCTGCAGGCCCAGATTGCGGACCGCCGGCCCCTGATCCCGACTGACATCGACCGCTTCTCAGAGGCCACTCAGGACACGATCCGCACCTTCCGCACCCTGCGCACGACGCTGGCGGATGCCAACCGCGGAGCCATCCAGACCTACATCATCTCCGGCAGCGAGGGCCCGGCCGACATCCTCGAGGTGCTCCTGCTCATGAAGGAGGCCAGCCTGTGCCACGCCGGCGGCGACATGGCCGAGCTCCGGGTGGTTCCGCTGTTCGAGGCCGGCGCGACGCTCGACGCGGCGCCGGAGACGATGGAGCGCCTGCTCTCGATGCCGGTCTACCGCCAGGCCCTGCGGGCCGTCGGCGACGAGCAGGAGATCATGATCGGCTACTCGGACTCCAACAAGGATGTCGGCTATCTCGCCTCGGCCTGGGCGGCCTATACGGCCCAGGTACACCTCGCCGAGGTGATGACCCGCCACGGGGTGAGCTGGTGCTTCTTTCACGGTCGAGGCGGCGCGGTGGGCCGCGGAGGCGGTCCCACGAATGGCGCGATCCTGTCGCTGCCGCCCGGGACCGTGCGCGGCCGCATCAAGATGACCGAGCAGGGCGAGGTCCTCACCGCCAAGTACGCGGTGCCGGAGATCGCGCACCGCGAGCTCGAGCTGGCCGCCAGCGCCACCCTGGCCACCGGGCGGGCCCAGCCGCACCACGAGTCCGAGCGCTTCGCGCGGCTGATGGCCGAGATGGCCGAGGACTCGGCCGCCGTCTACCGCTCGATCGTCCACGACAACGCGGACTTCGTGGCCTTCTTCGAGGCCGTCACGCCGGTGCATGAGATCAGCCGCCTACGGCTGGGCAGCCGGCCCGCCAAGCGCACCCAGGCCGGCGGGATCGAGGACCTGCGGGCGATCCCGTGGGTGTTCAGCTGGACGCAGTCTCGGATCGTGCTGCCGGCATGGCTGGGCCTCGGCACGGCCCTGCGCCACGCGCGCGAGCGACATGGCCTGGAGCTGCTGCGACGGATGGCCGCCGAATGGCCTTTCTTCACCAGCGTTCTGTCCAACGCCGAGATGGGCTGCGCCAAGGCCGATCTCGGGATCGCGCGCCGCTACGTCGAGCTGTGGGACGACGCGGCCGCCCGTGAGCGGATCTGGACGCCGCTGGAGGCCGAGCTGGAGCGCACGATCGAGGAACTGGTGCTCATCGGGGGCGGCGAACGCCTGTTGGACGCCGAGCCGGTGCTCCAGGCCTCGATCGACCGGCGCAACCCGTTCGTGGATCCGCTCTCGTTCGTGCAGGTCGAGCTCATGCGCCGGCTGCGGGGGTGGGTGGGGCCGGGTCCGGGATCGGCCGATGCGCCCGAGCAGCTGGGCCGGGTGAGCCTGCTGACGATCAACGGGATCGCCAGCGGGCTGCGCAACACCGGCTGAGCGGCCAGGGCGAGGTTCCCCAAGCCCGCGCCGCGGTGGTTTAGCCTCTAGCGACCACTCATGCCCTACGCCCCCGATCTCTCCGGCTGTGCCCTGGACGACCGCTACGAACTCCGCGCGATCATCGGCGAGGGGGCGTTTGGCCGCGTCTACGAGGGCTTTGACCGCCGGCTGGCTCGACCAGTGGCGGTCAAGGTCATCAAGCCATGGTGGGCCGACGACCCCGAGTGGGTGGCCACCTTCGAACGCGAGACGCGCCTGCTGGCCCGGGTGAGCGACCCCGGCATCATCCAGATCTTCGACGTCGGCCACGCCGCCGAGGGCCTGTACTACGTGGCGGAGCTCGTCGACGGCGAGAGCCTGGCCAGCCGCCTGCGACGGGGTCCGCTGCCTGCCTGGGAGGCATGCGACGTCGCCGCCCAGCTGTGCCGCGCGCTGGCCGGCGCCCACGCCCAGCGCATCGTGCACCGTGACGTCAAGCCCGCCAACATCATGCTCTCCGCGGAGGGGCGGGTGAAGGTCGGCGACTTCGGGGTCGCGCGCCTGGCCGAGGGCAGCACCGACGGGACCGCGCCGTCGATTGTCGGCACGCCGCGCTACATGGCTCCCGAGCAGGGCCGCGGGCGGTCCACGACCTCCGCCACCGACGTCTATAGCGCCGGAGTCGTCCTCTACGAGATGCTCTCGGGCGCCCCGCCGTTCACCGCCACCTCGTTTGTGGAGTTGGCGTTGCTGCACCTCCAGGAGCCGCCGCCGCCGCTCTCGCCTCGGTTGCCGACCTCTCTGGTCCAGATCGTGGACCGGGCACTGGCCAAGGACCCCGCGCGGCGCTACGCGGGTGGCGCCGAAATGGCCGAGGCGCTGCTCGAGGCCGGCCGAAGCTCCGCCGCCGCGCGCCGGGCACGGCGGCCCATGGCGGCCTGGGCACGCACGGCGGATCGTGCGCCCCGCCGCGCCCTGGTGGGTGCCGGCGCCGCGCCGCTGTGGTCTGATGCGCCGCCCCGAGATCATCGGGACGCGCCGACGCCGCCCAAGCCGCCAAACCCCGTCATCCGCACCCCGCCGCCACCGCCACCGCCGCCGACGCCCGGTCCTCACGGGACGCGGCGCGCCCCTCAGTACTCGCCGCGACGCACCGTCAATCCGGCGCGGCGCCGCCGGGCCGTTGCGGCTCTGGGCCTCGTCATCGCCCTGCTCGTGGCGATGGTGGCGGCGGCGCTGGTCATCGGCCACACCACGTACACGCGCGTCCCGTCCGTGGTGCATCGCTCAAAGGACCGCGCCCTCTCGACGCTGCGCCGCGCCCACCTGCGCGCGACGACCCACACGACCTATGCCTCGGCCAGGGCGGGCACGGTCATCGGCGAGTCTCCGCGGGGCCGCACCCGGGTGGCCCGGGGCACCGCGGTGGCGCTCACCATCAGCCGTGGACCGGCGCCGGTGCAGGTGCTCAACGTCGTCCATGCGAGCATCGCCGACGCCGAGCGAGCGCTGCACGGCCTGGGCCTCCACACCGCCGCCCGCAACGTCCCCGCTCCCGGCACCGCGCCGGGCACGGTCGTCGGGCAGACCCCGGCGGGCGGCCACAGGCCCCGCGGGTCGACGGTGACGCTCAACGTGGCCGAGGTGCCCAGCTGGCACACCGTCACGACGTTCAGCGGCGGCGACTCCGGAGCGTTCCGCATCATCGGCCGGCACTGGCGGGTTGTCTACACGATGGGGTTCCGCGGCACGTGCAACTGGATCCTGTTCTGCTCTGGCCCGACGGCACGCGTGGTCGACGCGGCCAACGGGGTCTACGTCGCGGGTTTCGGCCTCCAGAACGGCACCGGCCAGATCCAGAGCTTTGACTCAGGCGCCGGCTCCTACGCGGTCCGGGTCACCCCCGGCAGCGACGACGCCGGCTGGTCGGTCCAGGTCCAGGACGACTTCTAGGCCCCCGCCTACGTCGTGCACTGACCCCTGACTTGACGCCGTCACGTCGCCGCGCCGAGAATGGGGCCAACCCCCACCGCCTTTGGGAGGGCGCCCATGACCTATGACTACGTGATCGCCGGTGCCGGCTCGGCCGGGTGTGTGCTCGCCGCACGCCTGACCGAGGACCCCAACGTATCGGTGTGCCTGCTGGAGGCAGGCCCGCCCGACGCCGCCGACGAGATCCACCTCCCGGCGGGCGTCCTCGCGGTCGCGACCAGCAAGTACGACTGGTCGTTCATCTCCGATCCCGAGCCGGGCTTGGCCGGCCGGCAGCGCTACCTGCCGCGCGGGCGGACCCTCGGCGGCTCCTCATCGGTCAACGCGATGGTCTACGTCCGCGGCAACCGCGCCGACTACGACGGCTGGGCGGCCATGGGCCACAAGGGCTGGGGCTGGGACGATGTGCTCCCGTACTTCATCCGCGCCGAGGACAACGAGCGCGGCGCCAGCGAACTGCATGGCGCCGGCGGCCCCCTGGGCGTGAGCGAGAACCGCAGCCGCTACCGGACCTGCGAGGCGTTCGTGGAGGCAGGCCTGCAGGCGGGGCTTCCCGCCAACGAGGACTTCAACGGCGCGCAGCAGGACGGCGTCGGCTGGTATCAGGTGACCCAGCGCGGCGGCATGCGCTGCTCGGCCGCCGTCGCCTACCTGCACCCGGTGCTGGGGCGCGAGAACCTCACGCTCATCACCGGCGCCCACGTCAACCGCGTTCTGTTGGACGGCAGCCGCGCCACCGGTGTCGAGATCGACCGTGACGGGGACGTCTCGGAGATCGCGGCCGAGCGCGAGGTCATCCTGTCCGCCGGCGCCTACCAGAGTCCGCAGATCCTGATGCTGTCAGGCGTCGGGCCCGCCGCCGACCTGGCGCTCGTCAACATCCCGTGCGCCCAGGACCTGCCCGTGGGCCAGGGGCTCCAGGACCACCCGTCGACCTGGATCACATACACCACCGACGAGGCGTCGCTGCTCAGCGCCGAGAGCGTGGAGAACCTGGGGCTGCTCACCACCGAGGGCCGGGGGCCGCTCACCTCGAACTTCGCCGAATCGGGAGGGTTCTTCCGCACCGACGACTCCCTGGAGGCCCCCGACATCCAGCTGCACCACATCCCGATCCTGTTCCCGGAGGCGGGAGCGGCCGAGATCGTCGTCGACGGCTGGGCGATCTCGGCATGCCTGCTGCGCCCGACGAGTACGGGCTTCGTCAAGCTGCGCTCGCGCGTGCCCACGGCCAAGCCGCGGATCCTGCACAACTACCTGGTCACCGAAGAGGACAGGGCTGCGCTGATCAAGGGCGTGCGCCGCGCCGTGGACATCGCCGGGCAGCCGGCCCTGGACGCGGTCAGCACGGGCACCACCGCCGCTCCGGCGGGCGCCGACGACGCCAGCATCCTCGCCCACATCGAGCGCAACACGACGACCATCTACCACCCCGTCGGGACCTGCGGGATGGGGCGCGTCGTCGACGACGAGCTCCGAGTGCTGGGGATGGAGTCGCTGCGTGTCGTGGACGCCTCGGTGATGCCGACGCTGGTGCGCGGAAACACCAACGCGCCGACGATCATGATCGCCGAGCGCGCCGCCGACCTCATCCGCGGGCGCGAGCCGGCGCGCGCGGGCTCCGAGGCCGCCTCGGCGACCGCATAACCGGGAACGGCGGAGCCGGTGTCAGGAACGGCGGATCCAGTGTCAGGACGCTCGGAACCGGCTCCACGCGCCCCTCGGTGGAGCCGGTTCCGTCTCGGATCACCCTCCTCGTACCGACTAGCCCCCGGCAATTAGCCCGGTCCCGCCGATAGAGGATGACCCGAGACGACCGAGGCGAGACCCGCCCCTGAGTCGCGCCTCGGTGTCCGAACCGCTGGGCAGAAGGTACGGACCGCGGGCCCCTCTGCAAAGCGGGAAAACCCTTGAAGCAAAAAACCAGTGTGAAGTCGGGTTTCAGGCGACCGGCTCGTCATCGCGGCGCAGCGCGCCCGCCAACCCGCCCCGGGAGTGAATGCCCAGCTTGCGATACGCCCGCGTCAGGTTTGCCTCGACGCCCTTGACGGTCAGAAACGCGCGCTCGGCCACCTCCTGGTTACTCAGCCCAGACGCGGCCAGCTCGGCGATGTGACGCTCGGTCGCGGTGAGCTCGCCGGGCTCGCCGCTGCGCTCGCCGGCCCGGCTCACCTCGTTGCGCGCCGCCCGCGCCCACAGCTGCGCCCCGCTCTGGTCAAACAGCCCGAGCGCCTCGCGGAGCGCGTCGCGTGCGGCCGACCACTGCTTGCGCCGCCGCAGCGCGCGGCCCAGCGCGAGCAGGGTCCGCCCGCGCTCGAACGGCATCTCGACGCGATCGTGGGCGGCCAGTGCCTCCTCCAGCGCGGTGGTCGCCTCCTCCAGATCGCCGCGGGCGGCGGCCAGGATCCCCCGCCCACGGGCGGCGGCGGCGATGGCCCACGGCCGGTCATGGGTCAGCCCCAGTCGGCGCAGCAGCTCGATCAGCGGCTGCGCGCGAGCCAGCTCCCCGAGGGCGACGAGCGCCTCGATCTCGTCGGGCAGGAAGACGAGGCCGATGGGGTCGGCCAGGCCCAGGGAGGGCAATGTCTCGGTAAGAGGCGCCAGCGCGGCGTGGGCGGCGGCCGGATCGCCGGCCGACAGCTCGCCGAACCCCAGCGCCCAGCGCGGGAACACCGTGGCCGTCCACCACTCGAGCTCCGCGAAGCGCTCCAACGCGGCGTTGGCCTGCCGGCGCGTGGCCTCGATATCCCCCTGCTGGGCGCTGACCAGCGCGGCCGCGCTGAGCGTCAGGGCGGTGACCGCCGGATCGCCCAGGAGCGCGACGGCGGCCGTGTCGGCGGAGACGATCTGCGCGGCATGGTCGGTCTCGCCCAGCCAGAGGTAGGCCCACGCCAGGTAGAGCGAGGAGGTCGGGACGTCGCTCTCCACGCCGCGCTCGCGGCGCTCGGCACGCAGCGCCACCAGCGTCTCGGTCGCCTCGCGCACGCGCCCGGTCCACATGAGCAGCAGCCCCGCGATCAGCCGCGGCGACGTGAAGGCCAGCCGCCGCCGGTCGGGATCCTCGAGGCTCAGCGCACGGTCCAGGCGCTCCGTGGACAGCCCGTCGCCGTTGAGGAAGCTCACCATCGCGGACACCGCGAGGGCGTCGGCGAGCACGCCGCGGTCCCCGCCCGGTAGCTCGGCCCGGCCGACCGCCGCCTCCGCGTGGCGCAGCGCGCCGCCCACGTCGCCGGTCCCGACCAGATAGAAGGCGGCGTCGAGGTCGATCGCCGCGGCCATCGACGGCTCGCCCGCCGCTGAGATGAGCGCCTCGCGCGAGGTCTCGAGCGCGGTCGTGAAGCCGTGGGAGCGACTCTCCAGCGTCGCCCGCAGGCGCAGGCCATGGGCGCGGACGCGATCCGAGGTCGCCGACCCCAGCAGCTGTGCGAGCATCTCGGCGGCTCGAGGCGCGCCGCCCGCGTCCAGATGCAGGCCCGCCGCGCGCAGAAGGCGCTCGGCGCGCGGCTCGACGTCACGGGCGGGGGTCCGCTCGAGCGCGAGCTCGATCAGCTCGGCGGCGGCATCGGGGGCCCCTCGGGAGGCGGCCAGCTCGGCGGCGGCATCGAGCTCGGCGGCGACCGAGCGGTCAGCGCGGTCGGCGCTGTAGGCGAGGTGGCGGGCCCGTTGCTCGGGGTCGCCGACGTGCTCGGCGGCGGCGCGGTGGGCGGCGCGTCGCTGAGCGGCCGACGCGGAAGCGGAGATCGCCGCGGCGAACAGCGGGTGCACGAACGCGATCCGTCCCCGCTCGTCGATGCTGACGATGCCCCGCTCCTCGGCGGCCGCGAGCGGCGCGGCGTCGATCGCCCGCGTGGTGGGCTCGGCCAGGACCGCGGCCCGCAACAGCGCGCGCTGGGTCGAGGCGGGCAGCTCGGAGACACGTGACGCGGCCAGGGTGCGCACGTCGTCGGGGACCGGCAGGCGGGCATCAGCGGCGCCGGTGTCGTCGACCACCAGCCGCGCCACCTCCAGCGCATAGAACGGATTGCCGCGCGACGCGTCGGCGATGCGCGCCAGGACCGGGCGCGGGAGCGATTGTCCCAGGCGATCGGCGATGACCCGGCCGAGCGCCCCCAACGCCAGCGGTCCGAGCCGCACCCGGCGCACGCGCTGGCGCTCAACGGAGTCCAGCAGCCCGAGGCCGGCGGCGCGTGGCCGCGAGGCGCACAGCACGCCGACCGGCTCGTGGTCCAGCCGCCGGATCGCGAAGGTGAGAACGCCGGCCGTGGGGCCATCGAGCCATTGGGCGTCATCCAGGGCCATCAGGACGGCAGTGCTCCGCGCGAGCTCGCGCACGAGCGTCAGCAGTCCGGTGGCCACGAGGCGGGCATCCAGCGCCGGGCCCTCGGGCGCGGAGCGCAGCAGCGCCACCTCCAGCGCATTGCGCTGCAGGTCGGGCAGCGCCGCGAAGGCCGGCTCGGCCACGCCGGCCAGCATGTCCGAGAGGCCCGAGAAGGACAGCTTGGCCTCGGCGGCGGCGGGCCGGCAGGCGAGCACGAGCATGCCCGCCCCGCGCGCCCGGTCAACGGCCTCCTGCCAGATCGTCGTCTTGCCGATTCCCGCATCGCCCTCGAGGGCGAGCGCGCAGCTGGCGGCATTCATCTGACCGAGGAAGAGATCCACTTCGGCCAGCTCGGCGTCACGGCCTACCGCGGCAGGAGCTCGCATGGCCCACAGAGTAGACCCGCGATGGTGAGAGTTTCGTCAGCTCGACAACGTATTGAGCGCCTCGGCGATCAAGGTGGCGAGCAGGCGCTATGACAACTCGTCCAGGACCAGCTCGATCGTCCGTCGGTGGCCGTCGCGCAGCACGATCGCCTCCACGGCCCGCCCGATGCGCTCGTGGACCATCAGCCGCTGCACGTCGGAGGCGTCGGTCACCGGCTCACCGTCGAGCTCGAGCAGCAGGTCGCCGCGCCGCAGGCCCGCGGAGGCCGCCGGGCTGTCCTCGATCACCTGCATGATCTGCACCCCGGCGGCACGGCCCAGCCGTTGGGCGGTGCTCGGCGGCAGGGGCCGGGGGGCGACGGCGACGCCGAGGTGGGCGCGGCGCACGCGGCCGTCGCGGATCAACGTGGAGATGATCACGTGGGTGGCGTCGTTGATGGGCACCGCGAGACCCAGCCCGATGCCGGCCAGGGCCGTGTTGATGCCCACGACTCGGCCGCCGCCGTCCACCAGCGCTCCGCCGGAGTTACCGGGGTTCAGCGCGGCGTCGGTCTGGATGACGTTCTCCACGACGCGACGCGGCCCCCCGCGGGCGCCGACGGGGAGAGAGCGGCCGAGGCCGCTGACGACGCCCGCGGTGACCGAGTTGGCAAAGCCGTTGGGATTCCCGATCGCGACGACGAGCTGGCCGACGCGGAGCTCGGAGGCATCACCGAGGGTGGCGGGGGTGAGGTCGCCGCCGTCGGCGCGCAGGACTGCCAAATCCGACAGGGGATCTGAGCCGACGACAGACACCGGCGTCTCGTGGCCGTCGCTGAAGCTGGCCACACCGTGGCCGCTGCCCTCGACGACGTGGGCGGAGGTGATGAGGAAGCCGTCGGCGGAGATGGCGACGCCGCTCCCGGCTCCCATGGCCTGGCCGCGGCGGGTGCGGCGGCGGACCTGGAGGTTGGCGACGCTGCCGCTCAGGGCCTCGGCGACGGCGATGACGGTGCGCGAGTACGCGTCCAGGGCGAGTGCGGACTCTTCGAGGACGCTTGATCCATTTCTGCTTGACATGCAATAATCGTACACAACTGTTTGGACTCAAGCAATTGGAGCGAAGCGAAATGTCTGACACCATCACCCCCGAGCGGCAGCTGGCCGACACCGTCATCAGCGTCGCCGCCCACGTGGAGGCGGAACTGGAGGAGGCGCTGGCCGAGCACCGGCTCTCCCGCCCGAGCTTCCTCGTCCTCGACGCGCTCGAGCGCGCCGAGGGCCACACCCTCAACCAGCGCGATCTCGTCAGCGCGCTGCGGCGCACGTCCGGGACGCTGTCGGTCCGGCTGGGCCGGCTGGAGCGTGCGCGGATGATCACCCGTGAACCTGACCCCGAGAACCGCCGCAGCGTCACTGTGACCCTCACCGACCGCGGCCGCGAGTTGGTGCAGCGGGCCCGTCCCGCCTACGCCGAGCGCGCCGCGCGGCTCGCCGCCGGCGTGCCCGGGGGCGCCGCGGCATCACTGGGCGAGACGATGACCGCCTGGCAGGCGTTCTTCGAGCCCGGTGAGGGCGAGCATCGCCGCCTCGGCGTGGCCGTCGCCGGCGCCGCCGTGGCCAAGAAGATGCGCCGCGCCGTCGGGCTCGACGAGGCGCCGGGCCTGCTCATCGTGCGCGTGAAGCCCGGGAGCGCGGCCGACAACGCCGGACTCTCCCGCGGCGATCTCATCACCGCGACGGCCGCCGGCCCGGTGCGCTCGGTCGGCGACCTGGAGCGCGCCGTCCGTGGCGCCGACGGCACCCTGGCGCTGAGCGTGCTGCGCGGCGTCGAGCCCCGGGAGGTGGCGGTCTCGCTGGCGTAGCCGGGTGGCCTCGGGCCCTGGGCCTACCAGGGGCCCGGGGCGACTGCGCGCCCGCGCCGCCCGATCGGGCACACTCGGGGTCCGGTCCGTGCGCGCTCCCGTCCACACCCGGCGCTCTCTGAGCGCGGCGCTCGCCTGTCTCGGGGCGATCGCCGTTCTGGTCGGCGTCCCGCTCACCTACGCCGGCCACGTGCTGGGCAACTCCGCCCAGTTCAGCGCCCGCGCCACGACGCTGCTCGACAATCCGAGCATCCGCTCGCTGATCGAGCAGCGCGTGGCGGAGCAGGCCATCCAGTCGGCCAACGTGCCGCAGCAGTACATGCCGCTCGTCACCAGGGCGGTCGACATCGCGGTGAAGACCCCGGCCTTTCACCGGGTCTTCGACGCCGCGATCTCTGACCTGCACACCTCGGTGTTCGTGTCTGACTCGAACACCATCACGCTGCGGCTCGCCCACGTGGGCAAGCTGGTGGTCGACATGCTGCGCCGCGTCGCGCCGGGGCTGGCCGCGCAGATCCCGCCCTCGACGACCCGGCAGGTGATCCGCATCTCCGGCGGCGACTTCGGTCAGGCGACGCGCGCCGCGCGCGCCGTCGAGCGCGCTCACACCGAGGGCGTGCTCCTGCTCATCGCCGGCGGCGTCGTGTTCCTGCTGGCCATCGTGCTTGCGGGGGAGCGCCGGCGGGCGGTGCGCTACGTCGGCATCGCCATCCTGTTCGACGGGGTGGTACTCGTGGCGGCGTATTCGATCATCCGGCCCGTCGTCCTCAGCCGCTTCGCCGTCGGCGACGACCGCAGCGCCGCGGGCGCGGTATGGAATGCGTTCCTGTCGGGCCTGCGCTCGGATGCGGTGATCCTGGCCGTCGCAGGGGCGGTGGTGGCGGCGGTGATGTTTGCGGTGCGCCCGCGTCGCCGCGACCCCGCGCCGCGGCGTGCCACCGACGTCCGCGTCTAGCCATGGGCGCGATCGGCCACCGGAGAACGTCAGCGTCGGCTGCCGGCCCCTAAACCGGGCAAACCGTCGCCCGCCCAGGGTGGCGATGGCGGGGTGGGGTGCATTTGTCCCGCTCTCCGGGACGAAGGTAACCCGCGCCCGGCAGACAGGGTGAGCGGGCGAGTTTGTCCCGCCGGGCTAGTGCAGGAGGAGGCGGAGCCCGAGCACGAGCACGCCGAGGACCGCCCCTATCGCGGCCTGCCCGATGAGCGCCTTACCCCGCAGCCCGGCGCGGACGCCGATGAGGATCTCGGCCCCGATGATCGCCGCGTCGGCGACATAGACCGAGCCGGTGACCGCCGTGTCGAGCGACGCGCCTCCGATCCAGAAGGCGATCAGCGCGACGAAGGGAACGGCCGCCCCATAGAAGACCGTCAGCTCGTGGGCGGCTGCGCTGGTCAGACCCTCAACCGTCGCCCCCGTGCCCTGTTCCAGCCGCTCGCCGGTGAAGCGCGCGTAGGCGAGGGCGAGCCAGTACGTCACCAGGGCGACGAGCACTCCGATGACGGTCTTGAGGTACGTCTCCCTGACCGCGCTCTCGGCCGACAGCAGTGTGGCCACGAGGATCGTCCCGTAGACGAGGCCGCCGGCGTTGTCGGGCATCGGGGCATTGTCATCCCCGGCCCGGACGGGGTTCGGGGACCGCCCGGCTGCGGCGCGCGTCCGGCTGCGGCGGCCGCCCGGCTGCGGCCGTGCCGTCAGCGCGCGGCGGCCCGGACCAACCTGGAGCCGCGCCGGCGCCTCGCGAACACCCAGCTGCGCAGCGCCATGTACCGCGTCACCGTCGCCACCGTCGTCGCCGCGATGAGCACCGCCACCTCGAGCAGGCGCCCCGGGTGGGGCACGAGCGCGATGAGGACGTCCAGCGCCCCGGCGGTCAGCCCGAGCGCGATCAGGTAGACCACCGCGCCCGCCGCATGCTGGCGCAGCAGTCCGGCCCGGCCGCGGATCTGGAACGTGAAGCGGCGGTTGGCCTGGGTGTTGGCCACCGCGGTGAGCGCCAGGGCCAGAGCGTTGGCCCCGCCGGCGCCCAGCGGGGCCCGCAGCAGCAGGTAGAGGATCGCGTAGGCGATCGTCGAGGCCACGCCGATCGACAGGAAGCGCGCCACGGGCATCGCGAAGAGCAGGCGCAGGACGCCGCGCAGGTCGGTGAGGGCGGTGGGGACGATGTCGACGCGCGAGTCCGGGTCGTCGATCCAGTCGACGGGCACCTCGTGGATGCGCAGCCCGCGGCGCTGGGCCAGGATGAGCATCTCCGTGTCGAAGAACCAGCCCTGGTCCTGGATCTGAGGCAGCAGGGTGCGCGCGGCATCGGCGCGGATGGCCTTGAAGCCGCACTGGGCGTCTGAGAACCGCGCCCGCAGGACGTGGCGGAGCAGGCCGTTGTAGCAGCGGGAGATGACCTCGCGCTTGGGTCCGCGCACGATCCGCGCCCCCGGCGCCAGGCGGCTGCCGATCGCCACCTCGCTGTGACCGCACACCAGCGGCGACACGAGCGGAAGCAGCGCCCGCAGGTCCGTGGACAGGTCGACGTCCATGTAGCAGAGCACGTCGGCGTCGCTGGCCGTCCATGCTGCCCGCAGCGCGCGGCCCCGGCCCTTGCGCTCGAGGTGCAGCACCGTGACGTGGTCAAGTTCGAAGGCCAGCGCGCGCGCCATGGCCAGCGTCGCGTCGGTGCTGGCGTTGTCGGCGATCACGATCCGCCAGGCGTAGGGCATCTCGTGCGAGAGGAACTCGTGGAGCCGGCGGATCGAGTCCTGGAGCGCGGCCTCCTCGTTGTAGACCGGGACGACGATGTCGATCCTCGCGGCGGGCAGGGAGGGACGGGCAGGCTCGCCGCGCGGACGCTCCGGCGCCTCGGACGCGATGGTGAAGGTCATGGTCGGGCTCACAGTCTCGGGAGGGGTGACTGCGAGCAGCATCGTCAGCACGCCGAAGTCAGCGCTATGAAGCGTCTAAGACGGACGTCTGAACCGCGAGGGCCTCGTCGGGAACCCGACGATCCCGGTGCGCGAGAGGGCCGCGGGTGGGCCGGCTCCCTTTTCCAAGAGAGCCGGCCCGCCCACGAGAGAGAGGAGAAGCGCGTACGCGCACCCTGCCCGCGCGTACGCACCACGAATATCGGCAGCTCGGCGAATTTCGATAAGTTCCGGGCGGTGTCTTTCATCCGTCGTCTGGCCGGCCCCTTCTTCGTGTTCGCGGGGGCCATGCACTTCGTCATCCCCAAGACCTATCGGCGGATCATGCCCCCGTACGTCCCCGCTCATATGCCGATGGTCTACGCCAGCGGCGTGGCCGAGATCGCGGGCGGCGCCGGACTGATGCTGCCGCGCCATCGCAGTCGAGCCGGCTGGTGGCTGATCGCGACGCTACTGGCGGTGCTCCCGGCCAACGTGCACATGGCGCTGCACGCCGACGAGTTCCCCAAGGTTCCGGGCGGCCAGCGCGTCCTGTGGGCTCGGCTGCCGTTCCAGGGTGTGTTCATCGCCTGGGTGCTGGCCGCGATGCGCCGGCCCGACTGATCGCCGCCGCGCACAGCCACGGTGGACGACGTGAGCGGCGGCGATGACATGCGGTTCGAGACGCGCCACCCCGACGTGCGCGCGTTCAGCCAGCCGCGCCGGCCGGGCTTTGCCGACTGCGCGCCGTCGGGCCGTGTCCGACTCGATGCGCTGGCCTGCTGGCTCCAGGACGTGGCCTACGCCGACGTCCAGGACGCCGGGCTCGAGCAGGCGGCGGTGTGGGTGGTGCGCCGCACTCGCATCCGCGTCAACCGCTTCCCGCGCTTCGGCGAGCGCTTCAGGCTGACCACGTTCTGCAGCGGCATCGGGCGCATGTGGGCCGAGCGCCGCACGGACATCGTCAGCGAGGACGCCGGCAACGGCGCCGCTCCCGACGTCGAGGCGGTCTCGCTGTGGGTGCACCTCGACGCCGAGCATTGGCGCCCGTCGCCGCTGACCCAGGCCGAGATGGACACCTACGGCGGCACGCCCGCGCGGCGCGTGAGCGCGCGCCTACGCCATCCCGCTCCCGACACGACCGACGGCGGCGCCGGCTGGGTCTTCCGCGCCACCGAGTGCGACATCGCCGACCACGTCAACAACGCCGCCTACTGGCAGCCGCTGGAGGAGGAGCTGCTGGCCGGTGAGGATCCCGCCGAGCTCGACGTCGAGATCGAGTACCGCGCGCCGGCCCAGCCCGGCGCCAAGCGCGTGGTCGGCGACGGCAGCTACCGCTGGATCGTGGGCGACGGCGAGGAGCTGCACGCATCGATCCGCCTGGGGGCGGGCGATGGCGGCTGACGCCGAGGCGCTGCTGCGCAGCTCGCGTCGGCCGTTGGTGATCGGGATGGGCGGGGGAGGAGACGTCGTGGGCGCGCTGGCGACCGCCGAGGCGATGCGCCTCTATGACGACGCCGAGCCGCTCGTCGGCGGGCTCACCTGGGAGCGGCGGCCGATCGACCCGGAGCCCGGGCCGCGGCGCGTCGATGAGATCGAGGGCGCCTGGGAGCTCGCGCCGGGCGTCCTGCTCGCCGGCCCGCACACGCGGGTGCGCGACCGCGAGGTGTTCTTCGGGGAGTCACGGATGGCCGCGTTCCTGGCCCGGCCGACGCTGCTCATCGACATCCACCGCGGGCCCGCGGCCATCGCCGACGGCCTGGGCCGCGCCATCACCGCGCTTGACCGTGACCTCACCGTGTTCATCGACGTCGGTGGCGACGTCCTGGCCCAAGGCGACGAGCCCGGACTGCGCAGCCCGCTGTGTGACGCGGTCATGCTCGCCGTCGCCGAGCGCCTGGCCGTGGAAGGGCAGCCGGTGCTGCTCGGCGTGTTCGGAATCGGCTGTGACTCCGAGCTGACCGCCGGCGAGGTGCTCGAGCGCATCTCGTGGGTGGCCGCCGCCGGAGGCCTGTGCGGGACGCGCGGCCTCACCGAGCCCGTCGCCCGGCGCGTGGAGGAGTCGCTCAAGCTCGTGCCCACCGAGGCCAGTGCCCAGGCGGTCCGGGCCTTTCGCGGCGTGAGCGGGACGGTGACCATCCGCGGCGGCGCCCGCCAGTTCGAGCTGACCAGCCTGGCCGCGCAGACCATATTCCTGGATGTCTCGGTGACCATGTCCGCGGCGGGGCGGCTGGCACGGGCCCTGGCGAAGGCCGGGAGCCTGGAGGAGGCCAACGACGCGCTCAACGGGCTGGGCGTGCGCACCGAGCTCGACCTGGAGCGCCGGCCGCCCGAGCCGTCTCCGCCCGGCCCCGAGGCGTCTCGATAGGCTCGGGACCATGGCACGTGCGGTCGGCATCCCGGAGCCCGGCGGTCCCGAGGTCCTCACCGTCATCGAGCGCGCGGTCCGCGAGCCCGGTGAGGGCGAGGTGCGGATCGCCGTTGCGGCGGCCGCGGTCAACCCCACCGACATCGGCCTGCGCGCGATGGGAGCCGAGGGGATCGAGCCACCGTGGACGCCCGGGATGGACGCCGCCGGGACGATCGAGTCAGTCGGGGCGGGCGTCGATCGTCTTGCCCCCGGAGATTCCGTGATGGCGGCCGTGATGCCGCGGCGGCCCGAGGGCGGGGCTCAGGCCGCGCTCATCGTCGTTCCGGCCGCCTCTGTCGTCCCGGTCCCTGATGGGGCGAGTCTGGATGAGGCGGCGACCCTCCCCATGAACGGGCTCACTGCGATGCGCGGCCTGGAGCTGCTGGACCTCGCCGAAGGGGAGACCCTGGCCGTCGCGGGCGGTGCCGGCCTGCTCGGGTCCTACGTCATCGGCCTGGCCCGCGAGCGCGGCCTGCGCGTGATCGCGGACGCCAAGGGCGGCGAGGAGGAGCTCGTGCGCGGCTTCGGCGCCGACGTCGTGGTGGCGCGCTCCGATGACTTCGCCGGCACCGTGCGTGCCGTCGAGCCCGACGGCGTGGCCGGCGTCTATGACACGGCGCTGCTCAACGACGCCGCCTTCGGCGCGATCCGCGACGGCGGGGGCCTCGTGGTGGTCCGCGGCTGGCGCGGCGGCGATCCTCCTCGCGGGATCGAGGTGCACCCGGTGATGGTGCGCGACGTTCTGGAGCGCACCGAGTGGCTGGAGGAGCTGCGCCGGCTGGCCTCCGAGGGGCGGCTGAGCCTGCGCGTCGCGGCTCGCTTTGGACCCGAGCAGGCGGCCGAGGCGCACCGGCTGATGGATGCCGGAGGGTTGCGGGGCCGCGCGCTCATCACGTTCTCGTAGGGAGTCCTTCCGCCTTCCCGGCTACGCGGGACGAACGTCAAAGACGGCTTTGGAGGAGGAGGTTGCGGGGTTGGCGGCGGCCGCGGGGCGGCGCGGAGGGGCTGTGGGAGATAGTGCCTGTCTGATGGGCAATATCTCCCAAGAACCCCTGCAAAGCCAGCCATTTACGCCCCAGCCACCCCTTCCCCAGCCCGCCGTTGACGTTCGCCAAATACCATGGGCAGACGCTCCACGGAGCCCGCCAAACCGGTGGCTAGGGCGTGAAGACGACCTTGCCCATCACGTCGCCGTCCAGCAACGCGGCGAACCCCTCGCGCGCGTCGGAGAGCGGCAGCGTGGCGTGCACGGCGGGCCGGATATCGCGCTCCAGGCAGAAGCGCATGAGCCGCTCGAGCTCGTCCCGGGTCCCCATCGTGGAGCCCACGACCTGAAGCTGCAGGAAGAAGACCCGGGTCAGCTCGGCCGGTGAGGCGTCGCCCGAGGTCGCGCCGGACACCACCAGCTTGCCGCCGGGCTTCAGGGACCGGACCGAGTGGCCCCAGGTCGCCTTGCCCACGGTCTCCATCACCGCGTCGACGCGCTCGGGCAGACGGGCCCCGGACTCGAAGGCCTGGTCGGCCCCCAGCGCCAGCGCCTCGGCGCGCTTGGCCTCCGAGCGGCTCGTCACCCACACCCGGACGCCCGCGGCGCTGCCAAGCACGGTCAGCGCGGTCGCCACCCCGCCGCCGGCCCCTTGCACGAGAACGGTCATCCCGGGCGTCACCCCGCCGCGGGTGAACAGCATCCGGTAGGCGGTGAGCCAGGCCGTCGGCAGGCAGGCGGCGTGCTCGAAGGACAGCTCGGGCGGCTTGGCGATGATGTTGCGCGCGGGGACGGCCACCTTCTCGGCCAGCGCGCCCGGGTAGCGCTCGGAGAGCAGGGAGCGCTTGGGGTCGAGGGTCTCGTCGCCCCGCCAGGAGTCGCTGGTGATGACCGCGTGGACGATGACCTCGTTGCCGTCCTCGTCCAGCCCCGCGGCGTCGCAGCCGAGGATCATCGGCAGCGCGTCGGCGCCCAGGCCGACGCCCCGCAGCGACCACAGGTCATGGTGATTGAGCGCGGCGGCCTTGACCGTTACGGTCTTCCAGCCGTCCGGGGGCGACGGGTCGGGCATGTCGCCCACGGCGAGGCCCGCGAGCGGGTCCTCGGGATTGATCTCGGCGGCGTACACGGCCAGCATCTCCGGGCACGCTACCCATCTCGGCGGCGATAAGCATCTTCGTCCGATGGCACAATCGGAGCATGTCCCGAGTCGTGGCCCGTGTGGGCGTCCAGATGCAGGCCGCCCCCGAGCGGGTTCTGGACTTCCTGCGCGACTACAGGGAGTCGCGCGAGCGGATCCTCACCAGCAACTACACCGCCTACCGGGTCGAGCAGGGTGGCAAGGGCGAGGGCACCGTCTACGCCTACCACTTCGCCGCCGGCGGACGTGAGCGCGACTACCGCCTCCACGTCTATGAGAGCCCGGGCGGGCTCCAGGAGTCCGACCAGCTCTCCTCGTTCGTCACCACGTGGCACGTCGATCCGTCGCCCAACGGCAGTGAGGTGACGATCGAGAGCTCGTGGGACGGCGCCGGCGGGCTCGCCGGGATCTTCGAGGGCTTCTTCGCCCCGAGGGGCATGCGCCGCATCTACACCCAGATGCTGGCCAAGCTCGACGCAGAGCTCAAGCTCGCCTGAGGACGGCGTGCCACCCGCCCCTGACAGCCGCGTGGAGATCGGACCGCTCACCCCCGCCGACCGGGAGCGGTGGGAGGTCCTGTTCCGCGGCTACATCGACTTCTACGAGCGCACGATCCCCGATGAGCGCTACGCCCAGGCGTGGGAGGAGTTCCAGACCGAGCGGCGGATGCATGCGCTGGGGGCGCGTGTGGACGGCCGGCTCATCGGGATCGCCCACTTCTTCATCCACGCCAACACGTCGGGCCCCGACGTCTGTTATCTCCAGGACCTGTTCACGGCGCCCGAGAGCCGCGGCCAGGGGGCGGCCACCGCGCTCATCGAGGCGATCACCGCCTGGGCGCGCGAGCGCGGCTGCATGCGCCTGTACTGGAGCACGCAGGCCGCCAACGCACGGGCCCGGCGGGTGTATGACCGCGTGGCCGAGCACCGCGGCTTCATCCGCTACGACCTCGACCTCTAGGGCACTAGGGCTTGACCGCGGTGGAGGTCCCCAGCACCTTGCCGTGCGCGTCCAGCGCCCGGACCTCCAGGTAGGTCCGGCTCGACCGCAGCTTGATCGGCGTCTCGAACGACGCCTTGCCGGCGCTCGCGATCACGGACATCTTCGACGGGGCGCTCCCGCCCAGGACCTGCCAGCGGGCGAGCTGGGTGGAGCCGTTCCAGCTGGCGTACACGGTCGTCTTGCCCTTGGTCGTGCGCGTGCCGATCGAGGGACGGGCGGCCGGCGTGCCCGTCCACGTGTAGCGGTAGGCCCGGTAGCTCTGGTTGGCGTCGACGAAGCGGGCATCGAAGACCGTCTTCCCGTGGGGGTCGAATTCCGTGATCCACGGCTGAGAGCCGAAGCCGACGAGCGAGTCGCCGTTGTGCAGCAGCTGATCGGAGCCTTCGTAGCGCGAGAGGACCGAGGGCGAGTGAGTGTCCTGCGCGACGACCGACGCTGCCATCTGAGTCGTGTCGAGCCGCAGCGTCAGCCCTCGCGACTGCTTGTGCACATCGGGCGGTCCGGCGCCGTCGTCGAAGATGGTCATGAGGTTTCCGGAGAGGAGCCGGGCGTCGTGCTGGAAGGCAAACGACGTGTTGGCTCCCATCTTGAAGCTCGACGACTTGCCGCCCAGTGTCCACACGACCGCACCGGTCTCGTGTGAGACGTCGTAGACCCCCCATGTGTCACGTGAGGAGATGATCACGTTGCCGTTGCCGATCAGCTGGGCGGAGTTCAGGTGGAAGTAGTCCCACGGGTGACCGGTGTTCTTGGGGATCGACTGGTAGCTGGCGCTGACCGGCACATGGTCGAGGCTGTCCCACTGGAACAGGACGAGCCCGGTGGGAATGTCGATCTCCTGCACCACGCCGTCGAGCACGAGCCGAGGCTTGGCGCCCTTGGCGCTGGAGACGTTCCAGAGGACCGGGTAATACGCCGTCACCAGGGCCGTGTCGCGGCCTGTGATCGTGAACTCGTGGAGGTCGGCATTCACCCCGTTCCCCGCCCTGACGGTGGCGACATGCTGGTAGGAGCTGTTATAGATCTCGTCGACGCCGTCGCCGGTTCCGGCTGCGCTGACGTTGCCCTGCCACCAGGTCAGGACGGGCTTGCCCTGGTAGCTCTGGACGTTGAAGTCGGTCGCGGTGTCGTTGTGCGGCACCGGCTGATACCAGATGAGCCCGCCAAAGGGCCCGATGATCATCGGGCCGTTCTGCACTGGGCCGTATTGCGGGGCGACGAACAGGTCGCCGCCCGCCGCGACCGAGGGCGACGCCTTCTTGGTCACGGTGACCGCGGCGGGCACCAGGTCCGGGCGCGAGACGAACCGGCTGATGTCGTTACGGACCCGCGGCACCGGTCGCACACCTGCCAGGGGAATGCCGCCGGCCGGGGTGGCAACCGTGAAGCTGTAGGTGCCGGCTTCGCTGCCGGCGATGGAGAGGCCGGTGCCGACGGTCACCGTCTCGCCGGCTTTGAACGGCTGGCTTGGGATGAAGCTGGCGCCGTCGCCGTCCGAGTCGGCGACGAGGCGACCCGTGTGGGTACCGGTCTTGGAACCCATCACGGAGACGGGCCCAAGCTGGCTGGCGGGCACGCCGCGGAAGGTGAGCTGAGTCGACGGTGCGGCGACCTTGGCGCCAGGGATGGGGAACACGCTGACCGTTGCCGACGCCTGAGCGGCGGCCGCGGGACCCAGCGCGGCTCCGGCTGCCACCAGCAGGGCTGAGGCCGCGAGCCGGATGTCTCGCCGGCGAGGACGGATCGGACGCTGCAGGTGAGACATCAGGCTCCTTCTTGAGGGTGTCCTTCTAGGCGGCACCCGTATCGGTGGTCCCGCGCACTGTGTAACACGCCGTGGGTGCGAGAGTTACGGCGGACCGGTGTGTGGTGACACGGTGTTTATGTGTGTCACCACAGCGTCCGGCCCGCCGCAGGAAGCGGGTGCCTAGTAGGACCCGGGAGGAGGCAGCGGCAGGGACTTCGGCTTCGGGACGCTGAATGCCCTTGAGGTGCGCAACAGGTGACCCTTGGCGTCGAATGCCTGCACCTTGTAGACCTTGGCGCTCTTGGCCAGTTTGACCGCGGTCTCAAAGCCGGACTTGGCCTTGGTCGCCACCACCGGAAGGTGGTTGGGATTGGTGCCGGCCAGGACCTTCCATGCGGTGACCTGGGTCGCGCCGTCCCAGCTGGCGTAGACGGTCACCTTGCCCTTCGACTTGAGGGCAGCACCGCTCGGCGGGAAGTACGGAGTCCCCACCCAGTTGCTCGAGAACATCGCCCGGTAGCTGAGGTCCTTGCCCGGCCAGACGGCGTCGAGCAGGAGCTGGCCGGTCTTGGAGTACTCCGAGAAGTAGGGCTGCGAGCCCCAGCCGACGAGGGCGTTGCCGTTGGAGAGCACGTTCATGCTCCCGAGGAACGCCGGGTCAAGCGGACGGTTGCCGTGGGTGTAGGAGGAGGCGAGCGACACGGTGTGGCTCGCCGTGTTCAGGTTGAGGATGAGCCCCCCGGAGGCGCCGTTGGGCTGGGCGAACACGCCGGGGCCGGTGATCTCGCAGCAGTTGTCGTTGAACACGGAGACCTGGTTGTGGGGCAGCATCTGCACGTCGTGCTGCCACGCGAAGTTCGCATTGCTGGCGGACTTGAAGCTCGAGGCCTTGCCTCCCAGCGTCCAGATGGTCTGATTGGTCTTGGTGTTGATGAGGTACGCGGCCCAGGTGTTGCGCATCGACACGAGCATCTGGTTGCCGGGAAGCAGCTGGATGGAGTTGATGTGGTACGCGTCCCACGGGGTCCCGGCCGGCGCGGCCGCCGGCGGGGCGGGCTGCTCGGCGTCAGAGAGCGGGATGTTGGGCGTACCGCCGGGGTTGAGCGCGTCCCAGGTGTAGAGGAGCTTGCCCGTCTTGATGCTGTACTCCTGCACACCGGAGTCGTAGACGATCCCGGAGGCCGAGCCGCCGTAGGCGGAGAGGTCCTGCCCCGGGACTAAGCGGTAGACCGTCACCCAGATGTTGCCGCCGCTGATCACCGCGTCATGGACGCTGATGATCCACGGGGCCGTGGCCTTGATCGTCCCCACGTTGCGGTAGTGCTCATCGACCATGTCGACCTCGCCGCTCGTCGACGCGCCCGTGTTGGTGACGACGCCCTTCCAGAACGTCAGCACCGGCTTGCCGTTGTAGGTCTGCTGGCGAAGGTTGGTCGACGTGACGTCGGTGCCGATCGGGAAGACCCAGACCGGCGCAAGCTTGGAGTCCAAGACGAGCGGTCCGCCCTCGCCCGTCATCGGGCCGGTGACCGTCAGGTTGGGGAAGTTGTCGACCAGGAAGTTGCCGGGGGCCAGCTTGCTCGTCTGGGTCTTGACGTCGGTGCGCAGCTTGGGCGGGTGAAGGCGGGGGGCGGAGACGAACGAGTACGCGCCCTTCGTCGTGTAGGCCCCGCTCGGCGCGGCGGCGTGCGCGTTCGTGGCGAACGCGCCCAGCGCGCTCACCCCCGCCACGCCCAACGCGGCGATCGACCTGCTCAGCAGCGATTTCAACGTCATCGTCATTCCACCCAACTGTCGAGGGACTGGCTTGCATCGGACATTCCCCGCACCCGAGACGCCGAGACAGCTCACTGGGTCGCCACGGTACGGGTCGGCGTGTCAAGCCTCGATAAGTTAGCCCGGATTAGGATCCTGCGATCTTTACATTAAGCTAGCCGGACCGTCACCGGTGGCGCTACCCGGGGTGGCGGCGGTGGCGGAGGGCGACCGTCGCCTGGAGGTGGCCGGCCGTCCAGCAGGCGGCCTCACCGTGACATTGCTCGAACTGCGTGAGCTCAGCGTGCAGCGTCGCCAGATCGTCGGCTGTGAGGCTCCCGGCGAGGTTGTCGAGCTCGAAGGGGTCGGTGCGCAGGTCGTAGAACTCGCGCTCGCCGTCCTCGTACTCGACGTAGAGGAACTGGGCGGTGCGGATGGCCTCATAGGAGGGCGGATTCCCGCTGGAGCGGTCCTGTGCGTCGGGGTCGCCGGCGTCGGGCTTGGGACCGTGGTGCTCGACGAGGATGGCGTTGCGCCAGTCGTCGGGTGTGTTGCCGTGGATCAGGCTCAGGAGGCTGCGGCCGTCGCCGGTGTCCAGCGTCGTTCCGCCCATCTGGGCGAACGTCTCGGCCAGGTCGACGTTCTCGGTCATCGCGCCGCTCGAGCTGTCGACCGGCACGCCGGGTCCCGTGACCACGAGCGGGACGTGGATGTCGGTGTCGAACGCGGTCAGCTTGCCCGGGGTGAGCCGGTACTCCCCGGTGTGCAGTCCGTTGTCGGAGCTGAACACGATGTAGGTGTTGCCGGCCACCCCATCGCTCTGCAACGCGGTCCGGACGCGGCTGATCATGTCGTCGACGGCCTGTACGTCCTGGACCCGGCGGCGAAACACCCGGTTGATGCGGTCGATCTGATGGAGGGTCAGCGGGGGATGACCGGACAGCCACGGCGGCGGGTCGGTGGGCAGGACATCGAAGCTGGGTGGCTGCGGCGCCACCAGGCCCGGGAACAGATTGGCGTCACGCGGGGCCGGGACGTACGGAGTGTGCGGCGCGAAGGTCGAGAGTTCGAGGAAGAACGGCTTGCCCATGGCGGCCGAGCGGTCGATGAAATGCACTCCCCGGCGGGCGATCACGTCGGTGAGGTAGTCCCGCGGGGCGTGGCCGAAGTAGTGGATCGTCCCGTCGATGTTGAGCTTGTAGCCGAACTCGCGATAGCCCCAGCCGGCGACGTCCCACTCCGACCAGCCGGGCGGCACGGCCGTACTGGCGATGGGGGAGCGGCTCGGGCCCTCCATGTAGCCGTTGAGGTACTTGCCCATCATCGCCGTCCGGTAGCCGGCTTGCTGGAGAGCGACGTTGAACGTGCGGTTCTCGTCGCCGTGGTTGTAGAACGCCTTGAGGCCGCCGAAGGGGCCCGCGTTGGTGAAGACGCCCGTGTTGTGCGGGAACTCCCCGGTGAAGATCGAGGAGCGCGACGGGCAACACAGCGAGTCCGAGACGAAGTAGTGGTTGAACGTCATCCCGTCGGCCTGCAGCGCCTGCACCTGCGGCATATACGGCAGCAGGTCCATCGACAGATCGTCGGTGAGCACGAAGACGATGTTGGGATGGCTCGGGCCCGGCTGCAGGTTGGCCGGCTGACCGGTGGCGCCGCCCGCCCCGGCCCCGCCGGTTCCGGCAGCGGACGCGGACGGATGGGCCAGCGACCCTCCGCGGGAGCCGGAGCCCCCGCTGCCGTGGCGGCTCGTCGCCAGGCCGACGAGCACCCCCGCTGCCGCGGCCAGCACGAGAATCGCCAGCATGGCCGTGCGCGACCGCAGCGCGTTCCAGGCCGCGGAATGGTGGAGCCGACCGAGCCGGTCGGCGTGGTGACGGCGAGTCGTCATGACTCAGGTCAGCGGCGGGCGGGTTTAAGGACGGACATCACGTGGTCAACCTGGTCGGACGGAAGCGCAGGGGTTTCCAGCTCCGGTTCCTCGTCAGGGTGCGCCGACAGCCCCCGGGTGATGATCCCAAGATAGCGACGCCACAGGTCCGGCGAGACGTCGCGCGAGGCATCGATGAGCGTGCTCAGCATGAGCTGGATGATGGGGAGATCAGGCGCGTCGATGTCGCTGCGGATCTGGCCGGCCTCTCGCGCGCGCCGCACGAGCTCGGCTCCGATCGGCAACAGGCGCGAGCGGATCTTGGCCACTCGGTCCAGACCGTCGGTGCTGGCGGTGATCAGGTCCTTGACGCCGCGGTCATTGGCCTGCAGCTCGAGCGCATGGCGCAGGAACGTCTTGAGCCCCTGCCATGCGTCCGGCTCGTCGAGCGCGCCGCTGGCCAGCGAGACGAGATCCTCCAGGCGCTGCTCGAACAGCTCCTCGATCAGCTGCGCTTTGTCCGGGAAGCGTCGGTAGACCGTCCCCACGCCCACGCCGGCGTGGTGGGCGATGTCGTTGAGGGTCACGCCGAGGCCCTCGTGTGCAAACAGCTCGCGGGCGGCATCGAGGATGCGCTGCCGGTTGCGCTCGGCGTCCCGGCGCAGCGGCTTGTCGGGTTCGGTGAGCGTCACGGGGGCCACCGTAGCAAGAAGTGGATTGACAATATCCGCTTTTGTGTTAGCGTTCCGGTTCGAAATGGATAGAAGCTATCCATTTAGTTAGACCATCTTCGCTATCGCCGAGGCGCGAGGCGCCGAGGCGCTCGCAGGAGCAGCCGGTGGCGGTCGCCGTGTCAGTCCCAGCGGCCGATCGGGTACTCGATCGAGGCCTGGGCCGCCGCGATCCGCGCGATCGGCACCCGGTAGGGCGAGCAGGAGACGTAGTCGAGCCCGGCGCGGTGAAAGAAGACCACCGACTCCGGATCGCCGCCGTGCTCTCCGCAGATCCCGAGCTTCAGGCCCGGGTGGGCTTCGCGCCCGACCCACGCGCCAAGACGCACGAGCCAGCCAACCCCCGGCTTGTCGATCGTCTCGAAGGGGCTGCGGTCGATGATGTTGCGCTCCAGGTAGGTGGGCACGAACTTGGACTCGACGTCGTCTCGTGAGAAGCCGAGCGCCGTCTGGGTCAGGTCGTTGGTGCCGAAGCTGAAGAAGTCAGCAAAGCGCGCGATGCGATCGGCCACGAAGCAGGCCCGGGGCAGCTCGATCATCGTGCCGACCGTGTAGTCGCTGCCGATCTCAAGGCCCTCCTCGTCACCGACGGCCTTCACGAGTGCCCGCATGATCTCCAGCTCGTGCTCGTAGTCGACGAGCGGGATCATGATCTCCGGGTGGGGCGGCTCCTCGGCGGCCTTGGCCGCGCGCAGGATCGCGTGGACCTGCATCTCGTAGATCTCGGGGTAGAGGATCCCCAGTCGGACCCCGCGCGTGCCCAGCATCGGGTTCTCCTCAGAGATGTCGTGGACGCGGTCGAGCAACCGCTCGAGCTGGGGCAGGTCGTGAGCGTCCTCGATGCGCGCCCGCTCGATCGCGGTGGCGAGATCCTCGGCGTTGGGGAGGAACTCGTGCAGCGGCGGGTCGAGCAGGCGGATGGTGACCGGGAGCCCGGCCATCGCGCTGAAGATGCCCTCAAAGTCCTCCTGCTGGAGCGGGAGCAGCTCGGCCAGAGCGGCGCGGCGTGAATCGCGGTCGTCGGCCATGATCATCGCCCGCATCTTCGGCTGGCGGTCCTCGGCCATGAACATGTGCTCGGTCCGGCACAGCCCGATCCCCTCGGCGCCGAATTCGCGGGCCTTCTCGGCGTCCTGGGGCGTGTCTGCGTTGGTCCGCACGTTCATCCGGCGCACGTTGTCGGCCCAGGCCAGCACCTGCTGGAAGTTGTCGTCGACGTGAGCCTCCACCAGCGGCACGTCGTCGACGGTGACCTGGCCCTTGGTCCCGTCGATGGCGATGCGGTCGCCCTCATGGAGACGGACCCCGTCCGACCTTCCGTGCACGCCGACGGTCCTGGTGGTGAGGTCGATCTCCAGGGCCTGCGCGCCGACCACGGCCGGCCGTCCCATCCCGCGCGCGACGAGCGCCGCATGCGACGCCTTGCCGCCCTCTGAGGTGAGGATCCCGCGCGCGGCGTGAAAGCCGGCGACGTCCTCGGCGTCGGTGAACGGGCGTACGAGGATTACGTCGCGGCCCGCCTCGGCGGCCGCCACCGCGTCGGCGGCGGTGAACACGATCTCGCCCTTGGCTGCGCCCGGCGACGCGTTGACTCCGGAGGCGAGCACCTCGAACTTCGCGTGGGGATCGAAGGTCGGGTGAAGGAGAGCGTCGAGCGAGTCGGGATCGATCGTCATCAGCGCCCGCTCGCGATTGAGCAACCCCTCCGAGACGGCGTCGACCGCGAAGCGCACCGCCGCCTGGGCGGGTCGCTTGGCGGCGCGTGTCTGGAGCATGTAGAGCCGCCCCTCCTCGACCGTGAACTCGGTGTCCTGCATGTCCTCGTAGTGGGCCTCGAGCGAGCGCAGGATCTCCATGAGCTGCTCGTGGACCTCGGGCATCCACTCCTTCATCTCCGAGATGTCGCGCGGGGTGCGCACTCCGGAGACGACGTCCTCGCCCTGGGCGTTGGGCAGGAAGTCCCCGCTGGGCTCCGGCGCTCCGGTGACCTCGTCACGGGAGAACGCCACGCCGGAGCCCGACGTGTCGCCCTTGTTGCCGAACACCATCTGCTGGACATTGACCGCCGTGCCCCACTCGTCGGGGATGTGGTTCAGACGCCGGTAGGAGACGGCGCGATCGCCCAGCCAGGAGTCGAACACCGCCCGGATGGCCAGCCGCAGCTGCTCCTGCGGATCCTGCGGGAACTCGTCGCCGGTGTGCTCGGCGTAGATCTTCTTGAACGTCTCGGTGAGCTCGGTGAGCGCCTGCACGTCAAGCTCGGTGTCCTCCGTGACCCCGCGAGCGTCCTTGGCCGCCTTGATCGCGTCCTCGAACTTCTCGCCCGGGATCCCGCGCGACACGTTGCCGAACATCTGCACGAAGCGGCGGTAGGAGTCCCAGGCGAAGCGCTCGTTGCTCGTCATCTGCGCCAGCCCGCTCACCGACTCGTCGTTGAGCCCGAGATTGAGCACCGTGTCGAGCATCCCCGGCATCGACTCACGCGCGCCCGAGCGCACGGACACCAGCAGCGGGTCGCCGCGGTCACCCAGCGTCTTGCCCGCCTGCTCCTCCAGACGTCGCAGTGCGTCGGCCACCTGATCGGCCATCCCGTCGGGCTCGGTGCGCTCAGCGCGCATGTACTCCACGCAGGCCTCGGTGGTGATCGTGAAGCCCGCCGGGACACGGTCGGGGCCGAGCACGCGGGTCATCTCCGCGACGTTCGCCCCTTTGCCGCCCAGCAGCTCGCGCATGTCCCGCGAACCCTCGGCGAAGTCGTAGACCCACTTCGTCACGCCGCGATCCTATCCCTGATCCGGCGCGGTGCGAAGTGTGTTCAGACGGTCCCGGCCGCGAGCGCCCGGGGCTCGAGGTCGAACGCCTCGGCGATGAGCTCGTAGGAACGGCGGCGCACGCCGTGGTCGTGGGTGATGGTGACCACGATCACCTCGTCGGCCTGGTAGGCGCTCGCGACCGTCTCGATGCCGGCGCGGACGGTCTCGGGCGAGCCGACCACTCCCCGGCGCCCCGGGATGTCCCCGGATGGCGTCAGGCGCGCCTCGCGGGCGAGAAACTCCGACGCCTCCTCTGGCGGCGGGACCGCGATCAGCGTTCCGCGGCGCAGCAGCGTGAAGGTCATGCGGCTGCTCGAGGCCAGGAACTGGGCCTCCTCGTCGGTGGCGGCGGCCAGGGCCCATACGGCGACGGCCGTGCGCGGCGCCTTGAGGTCACGCGCGGGCGTGAAGTGCTCGCGGTAGACGCGGGCGATATCGGCGCCGTTCGGGTTGATGAAGTCCGCAAAGGCGTAGCGCAGCCCGAGCTCGCCGGCCCAGATCGCGCTCTGCTCCGAGGAGCCCAGCAGCCATGGCACCGGGAGCTGGGGGCGGCCCGGGAGCGTCGCGGCGAGATGGCGGAAGGGGTGATCCTCGGGGAGGTCGTCCTCGAAGTAGCCGAGCATCTCGCCGAGCTTCTGGGGGAAGTCGTCGGCCGCGGCCTGACGGCGGTCCTGCTGAAGGGCGAACATCGTCAGCGGGTCGGTCCCCGCGGCGCGCCCGATCCCGAGGTCGATCCGCCCGGGGAACAGGGCGGCGAGGATGGTGAAGGACTCCGCGACCTTGAGCGGGCTGTAATGGGGGAGCATCACGCCGCCGCTGCCGACGCGGATCCCCTCAGTGGCGGCGGCAATCGGCCCGATCAAGACCTCGGGGCTGGGCCCCGCCAGCATCGGCCCGCCATGATGCTCGGCCACCCAGTAGCGGTGGTAGCCCAGCGCGTCGGTGAGCCGGGCCAGATCGAGGGTGTTGTGCAGCGCGTCCGCGCCAGTGGAGCCCTGCGCGATGGGGGACTGATCAAGGACCGAAAGCAGCATGCTCTCGATGTTAGTTCGACGGATCTCGTACCTTGCGGCTACGGCACGTCGGCGGCCAGGTCCCAGCCGTAGCGGACGATGGAGATCGTGCCCATCGAGGCATGGTCGAGCAGGTGGTGCGCCGTCGGGCTCATCGGCAACGGGGCGCCGTGGGTGCTGATGGTGGTCAGGAGGTCGTGGAAGCGGACCGTCATGGGCAGGGTGGCCGGGATGTCCGTGCAGGTCACGCCGATCACGAACGGCTTGGCGAGCGACGCCCGCACCTGGGCCTCGTACTTCGTCAGGCTCTTGCTGATGTAGAGCCCGCTGTCACCTCCCCACCGGGGCTTGGTGGCCGAGCTGTCGCCCGAGCCCGTGCACTGACCGCTGATCGTCGCCATGTCGCCCACCGGGCCACTGGCCGTATAGACGAAGCGCTTGAGTCCGGCGTCGAGGTGCGAGAACTTGAAGACGAGCCCGATGCCGGCGCTGGTGAGCTCGTCCTCGGTGCCGCCGAAGCCGAGCCCGGGCGTGTGCACATCGGCCTCCATCTGGTCCGCGCGCCAGCGCTGGGCGATCACCGGGACGGGCGATGACGGCGTCGGGTGCAGGCGGCCCTCGGCGACACCTTCTGCATGGAGGAAGCCGAGCCCGGCCTCGACATCGCGGAAGATGGCGATCTGGGTGGTGGCGTGGCCCGGCGCCAGAGGTCCGGCGCGCACCTTGTCGCGCGCAATCGGACTGCCATCTTGGATGACGAGGATCGTGGTGGTGGATGCGGGCGCGGCACCGTGACCGGCGTTCTTGAGGGAGACGCTGACGCCGAACGACAGCGCCTTCCCGTTGGGTGCGACCACCACATACGGCCGGCTGATCGTCACCTTGGTGACAGTGAGCTCCGGCACGGCCCGCGCGACGGCCTGCTTGGCGCCGACGGCAGGCGCGGCGATCGCGACGGAAGCCGCGACCAGCGCCACGGCGATCAGCCGCGGGCGATGGTCCTGCATTGCCGTCCGCCATCCGGGTCCGGCCCCGAGACGGTTCACGTGCTGGACGCTATCCCCGCGCGCGTGGAGAAGTCAATAGGGGCTGCTAGAAAGCAGCCGCATGCCCGTCAGCACGAAGGCGCTGCGCGACGTCGCGGCCACGCGGTACGTGACGCCCCTGCGCGAGGGTGGCTCGCTGCCGGGCCTGGTCGAGGCCGACGACGATGGCCTCTATGTCACCAAGTTCCGCGGCGCGGGGCAGGGGGTCCGCGCGCTCGTGGCCGAGGTGATCGTCGGCGAGCTGGCACGCGGCGCCGAGCTGCTTGTTCCCGAGCTGGTGACGGTGGCGATCGACGCACGGCTGGGCGCGGCCGAGCCCGACCCCGAGATCCAGGAGCTCATCACCGCCAGCGAGGGCGTCAACCTGGGCGTCGACTTCCTGCCCGGCGCGCTGGCCTACACGCCGGGGGGAGCGTGGCAGCCCTCAGCGGAGCTGGCCGCCGACATCGTGTGGCTCGACGCGCTGGCCACCAACGTCGACCGCACCGCGCGCAACCCCAACCTGCTGATGTGGCACGAGCGCCTGTGGGCCATCGACCACGGCGCCGCGCTCTATCTCCAGCACGGCGGACTGGACCCCGACGCCCATCCCGAGCGGCCGTTTCCGCTCATCGCCGACCACGTCCTGCTGGGGCGGGCCGGGTCGATCGCGGAGGCCGACGAGCGGATGCGGGCCCGGCTGGGGGACGGGGCCGTCGGGGCCGCGGTCGATCTCGTACCTCGCGAGTGGTTCTCGGAGGCCGACGCGCCCGAGGTCTATGCCCAGTACCTGACGCGGCGGCTGGCCAGCCGCGGGTTCGTGGAGGAGGCCGAGCGTGCCCGAGCCGGACGCTAAGCCGTTCACCTACCTCATCCTGCGCGTCGTCCCCAGCGTCGAGCGCGGTGAGCGCTTCAACGTCGGCGTCGTGCTGTTCTGCCGGCAGCGCGGCTTCCTCGGCGCGCGGGTGGAGCTCGACGAGCGCCGCCTGGCGAATCTGGCCCCGGGCGTGGCAGTGGGCGAGCTCCGCGCGCACCTGGCCGCGCTCGTTCGCGTCGTCGAGGGCGCGCCCGACGCGGGCCCGATCGCCGCCCTGCCGGCGTCAGAGCGCTTCGGGTGGCTCGCCGCGCCGTCCTCGACGATCGTCCAGGCCTCCGAGGTCCACACCGGGCTCAGCCGTGACCCGGAGGCGACGCTGGACGCGTTGTTCGGGCGTCTGGTCGCCGCGCCCGCCGCTCCCGCGCCGTAGCGGCCCCTCCCCGTAGCGCCCGACCCCGTAGCCCCGGCAGCTCCGTCCTAGCGGCGCATCAACCGGCCGACGGCCTCCATCAGCTCGGCCGTCTTCTCGTCGCGCTCCTCCGCCGTATCGGCTCCGATGACGCAGTGGTGGGCATGGTCGTCGAGCAGACCGAGCGCCACCTTGTCCAGCGCCGCCCGCGCCGCCGAGATCTGCGTGAGCACGTCGATGCAGTAGCGGTCCTCCTGGACCATGCCCTCGATCCCGCGGATCTGCCCCTCGATCCGCTTCAGCCGCGCCAGCAGCTGGTCCTTGGTGGCGGTGTACCCGCGAGTCGCTGTCATAGCCTAAAGCATACCACTACCCCCTAGGGGTATACTGGTGAGATGGCAGGCTTCCTGGAGTTCCTGTGGCACGGAGTGCGCGACTCCCTCCTGATGGCGTGGGAGGTGTGGTGGGCGCTCGTCCTGGGCTTCGCCATCTCCGCGATCGTCCAGGCGTGGGTCCCGCGCGAGCGCATCCAGCGGACGCTGGGTGGGGAGGGCGCGGGCGCCGCCGTGCGGGCGACCGCGCTCGGGGCGGCCTCGTCGTCCTGCTCGTACGCGGCTGTCGCGATCGCGCGCTCGCTCTTTGCCAGGGGCGCCTCGGCGGCCAGCGCCCTGGCCTTCCAGTTCGCCTCCACCAACCTGGTGTGGGAGCTCGGCCTGGTGCTGTGGATCCTCCTCGGCTGGCAGTTCACGGTCGCCGAGTACTTGGGCGGGATCGTGATGATCGTGCTGATGGCCCTGTCGCTGCGCCTGTTCGTCAGCCGCCCGCTCGAGGCCCACGCGCGTGAGCACGCCCTGAATGCCGATCCCGGGCACCAGCACCACTCCGCCGGCTCGCAGCTGGACTGGCGGCGGCGGTTGACCTCCTGGGAGGCGTGGTCAGACGTGGCCCATAACTTCCGCGGCGACTGGCAGATGCTGTGGCGCGAGATCTGCATCGGCTTCCTGCTGGCCGGCTTCATCGCCCAGGTCCCCAACAGCGTGTTCCGAGGCCTGTTCCTGCAGAACGCGCCCGCTCCGATCCCCACGATCGAGAACGCCGTGGTCGGGCCGGTGATCGCGGTGCTGAGCTTCGTCTGCTCGATCGGCAACGTCCCGCTGGCGGCGGTGCTCTGGTCGGGCGGGATCGGCTTTGCCGGCGTACTGTCCTTCCTGTTCGCCGACCTGATCGTCCTGCCGATCATCGCGATCTACCGCAAGTACTACGGCACCGCGTTCGCGCTGCGGATCACCGCGCTGATGTTCCTCACGATGGTGATCGCGGCGCTGCTCGTGGACGGTGCGTTTGCGCTGGTCGGGCTCACCCCCAGCGGGCCGCGCCCGGACCGCGCCGACATCTTCGGGTCGGTGCAGGTCAACTACAAGCTCGTCCTCAACGTGATCGCGGCGGCCGTGTTCGCCACGTTGCTGTGGCTGACCCAGCGCCGCGGCGTCACCGACCCGATGTGCGGCATGCGCGTCGACCGCGACAAGGCGGTCACCCGCTCGGACGGGTCAGGCACCGTGTACTTCTGCTCCGACGGGTGCGCGGAGAAGTGGGACCGCGATCACGTGGCCGCGACCAGCGCGTCGTCGGGCGCAGCATCCGCGCCGGCCGACGACGCCTCGGCGGGGTGGGCGGGCACCGAGTCCTGGCGCTGATGCGCCTCGTCCTCGGTGTGGATGATGAGCACCGGCACGTGGCTGTGGTTGAGCGCGTAGTGGCTGACGCTGCCCAGCAATGACGCGCTGAGCGCGCCGCGCCCGCGCGATCCCATCACGATGAGGTCGTGCTCGCCGCTGCGGATCCGCGCCATCAGCGCCTCGCGGATCGGCTCGCGCGTGAGGATCTTGGTCACCGGGATCGACGCGGGGACGCGGTCGACGGCCGCCTCAAGGCTGGCCTTGGCCTCCTCGGCCAGGTCGTTGGTCAGCGGCTCGATGCTCGCCGCGGTAGCCGGATTGCACGCCCAATAGGGCGGCCGTGGAATGGAGGTGAGGATCGTGAGGCGTGATCGCTCGGCCTCGGCGAGGTCGATCGCCTCGCTCAGTGCCCGCTCGGCGTGTGCCGAACCATCGACGCACACCAGGATGTTCCGAAACATGACGACCCCCTAGGTGGGAGACTCGAACTTGATTGGCATGCCAAACATTAGCATGGCAAGGGTTGCTACGCTGGGTCTCGATGGAGGTACAGGCCCCGAGCCCGCCCGCCGGCGCGGAGGATTTCCTGGTCGCGTTCGAGACGCTGGCCCAGGCGGTGCGTCGCGCTCGGGGCGCTGTGGCCCAGGACACGCCCGGACGACTGACGTTGTCGCAGTACTCGCTGCTGCTGCCCCTGTCGGGCTCTGACACCTCGCGGGTCTCCGATCTCGCCGCGGGCGCCGGCATCGCGCCCTCCACGGCCAGCCGCATCCTCGACGCGCTGGAGCGGCGCGCGATCGTCCGGCGCGCCCGTTCGGTGGAGGACCGCCGCGGCGTCACGGTGACCCTCACCGACCACGGCCGCTTGACCCTCGATCAGCAGCACGAGTGGATGCGCTCACGCCAGCTCGAGTTCTTCGATGCCCTTCCCGGCGAGGAGCGCCTGCTCGTCTCCGACCTGCTCGTGCGCCTCGCCTCGTTGATCGACGAGCTCAGCTGCGGCCCGGCGGACTGATTCACTGACTCACTCGCGCTGAGTGCGCGGGAAGCCACTGCACCCGTTTCTGGAAGGGGTTGTGCGCGTACCCCCCGGGTGTCTGGTGTTGCCCCGAGCCCGCTGGTATCTGCGCGGAGGGTCCATAGGTTGTGGAAGCATGCCCTCCACCTTGCACCTGGAGCCGGAGCTCGCCCCAACGCCCGTGCTTCAGCCGCGCGCCGGTGTCGCGGTCGCGTCTGTCGCGGTCAGCGTCCCTGAAACGGTCGTGACCAACGCGGAGATCGGCGCCCGCCTCGGCGTCGACGACGACTGGATCGCCCGGCGGACCGGAATCCACTCACGGCGCGTCGCGCGCCCGGACGAGCGGCTGGACACCCACGCCACCGAGTCCGCGCGCGAGGCACTCGCTCGTGCCGGCGTGTCGCCCTCAGACGTCGACCTCGTGATCGTCGCGACGACCACGTCCGACGAGATCATGCCGGGCACCGCCCCGCTGGTCGCTCATGCGCTCGGGGCCACCGGCGCCGGCGCGTTTGACGTCGGCTCGGCCTGCACCGGCTTCCTCTCGGCGCTGGCCGTCGGCGCCGCTCAGGTCGAGGCCGGGCGCTCGCGCTGTGCCGTCGTCATCGGCGCCGATTTCATGTCACGTATCACCGATCCTGACGATCGGTCCACCGCGGCCGTATTCGCCGATGGTGCCGGGGCGGTCGTGCTCGAGCAGACAACGAGCCAGGGACGGATCGGCCCGGTCGTGCTCGGCTCCGACGGGGCCGGCGCGGACCACATCAAGGTCGAGCGCTCCGACGGCAATATCCGCATGCGCGGCCACGAGACCTTCCGCGAGGCCGTGGCCCGGCTCACCCTCTGCACCCATCAGGCGGTGCGCGCCGCGGGCATCGGACTCGACGAGATCGACCTCTTCGTCTACCACCAGGCCAACGGCCGGATCCTGTCCGCCGTCGGTGAGCGTCTGGGCCTGCCGCCCGGCCGCGTGGTCGACTGCATTGGCCAGTACGGGAACACGTCCGCAGCAACGCTGCCGCTGGCGTTGGCCTTCAGCGAAAGGGAAGGGATGTTGTCTCCGGGTGACCGGGTGCTGCTCGGTGCGTTCGGCGCCGGGTTCACCTGGGGAGCGACAGTTCTCGAATGGGGTCGTCCGTGAGCGCGATCCTTGACCGCCCTCTCCGCGAAGGCCGTCGCTTCCAGCCGAGCGCGCGCAGCGACCAGCAGGACGCGCTGACGCCGCTCGAGCGCCTGGAGGCCCTGTGCGACCCCGGCTCCCTGCAGCTCATCCGCACCGAGGTGCTCTCGCACGCGATGGGCGAGAAGGCCCGCCAGGGCGACGGCGTGCTCGGCGGCTCGGGCACCGTCGGCGGCCGTACCGTGTTCTGCTACGCGCAGGACCCCCGCTACGCGGGCGGCTCACTGGGCGAGCCCCACGCCGACACGATCGCCCGCGTCCTGGAGCTGGCCGAGCGTGGCCGCGCTCCGGTGGTGGGCTTCGTCTCCTCCGGCGGCGCCCGGATGCAGGAGGGCATCGGCGCACTGGGCGGCTATGGCCGGATCTTCCGGCGCACCGTCGCCCTGTCGGGCAAGGTGCCGCAGATCTCGATCGTCACCGGCCTCTCGGCGGGCGGAGGCGCGTACTCGCCCGCGCTCACCGACTGGATCGTCATGACCGAGGAGTCCAGCATGTTCCTCACCGGCCCGGGCGTGGTCCGCGAGGCGCTGGGCGAGGTCGTGGATGCCGAGACCCTCGGCGGATCCAAGGTGCACGCCAAGAACGGGGTCTGCCACTTCGTCGCCCGCGACGACAGCGACGCGGCGTCGCTGGCCCGTGAGCTGCTCGGCTACCTGCCCAGCCACAGCGGGGAGCCCGCTCCGCACGTCCGGCGCCGGCCCCCCAGCGGCACGGATCCCGAGACGATCGTGCCGGAGCAGCAGCGCCGCTACTACGACGTCCGCGACGTGATCGGCGCGATCGTCGATGGCGGCGAGCTGCTCGAAGTCTCCGCCCGCTGGGCACGCAACCTGGTCACCGGGTTTGCCCGTCTCGACGGCCGGACCGTCGGCGTCGTCGCCAACCAGCCCCGCTACACCGGCGGCGTGCTGGACGTGGCCAGCTCTGAGAAGGGGGCGCGGTTCGTTGCCAAGTGCGACGCCTTCGGGATCCCGCTGCTGGTGCTCGTCGACACGCCCGGGTATATGCCCGGCGTGCGGCAGGAGTCCCAGGGCGTCATCCGCGCCGGGGCGTCGTTCGTGCATGCGTTCGCGCAGGCGACCGTGCCCCGCATCACGGTGATTCTGCGCAAGGCGTTCGGTGGTGCCTTCATCACCATGAACTCCAAGGACCTCGGCGCCGACTACGTGTTCGCGTGGCCGTCGGCGGAGATCGGGATCATGGGCGCCAAGCCCGCCGTCGGGGTCATCCACCGCCGCCAGCTGGCCGCGGCCGACGACCCCGAGGCCGAGCGCGACCGCCTGGCCGAGCACTACGCCGAAACGCAACTGCGTCCCGAGGTGGCCGCGTCGCGCGGGTTCGTCGATGAGCTGATCGCCCCGCAGGACACGCGCGCCCGTCTCATCTGGGCCTACAACTCGCTGGCGCCGCTGCGATGACGGTCACCCCCCAGGGCGACGTCCTTCTCACCGGCGCCACCGGCTTCGTCGGCATGGAGCTGCTGGCGCGATACCTGCAGCGTGGCGAGCGCGACGTGATCACGCTCGTGCGCGCCGATAACCATGCCGGCGCCCAGGCGCGCGTCGACGCGGTGCTGGCGAACCTGTTCGGGGCCGAGGCCCCGATGTACCGGTCGCGTGTGCATGCGGTGGCCGCCGACATGACCGCTCCGGACCTCGGGCTCACCGAGGCCGAACGCACCGGCCTGGCCGAGCGGGTGACCAAGATCGTCCACAGCGCCGCGTCGGTGTCGTTCACGCTCCCGCTCGCCGAGGCGCGGGCGATCAACCTGGAGGGCACCCGCCGGATGCTCGAGCTCGCCGAGCTGGCACGCGCGCATGGCGGCCTGGAGTGCTACGCCCACATCTCCACCGCGTTCGTCGCCGGCGACCACAAGGGAGCCTTCGCGGAGTGCGACGCCGATGTCGGTCAGACCTTTCACAACTCCTACGAGCAGTCCAAGTTCGAGGCCGAGCAGCTCGTCCGCTCCCACGAAGACCTGCCGTACACGATCCTGCGGCCGAGCATCGTCGTCGGCGATCGCAACAACGGCTGGACCTCCGCCTTCAACGTCCTCTACTGGCCGCTGCGCGCCTTCGCGCGGGGCCTGTTCACCGCCGTGCCGGCGATCGCGTCGGCCCCCGTCGACGTCGTCTCGATCGACTACGTCGCCGACGCGGCCTACCAGCTGTGTGAGACGAGCTGTGGCAGCAGGGCGACGTATCACCTCACCGCCGGGGACGACGCGTCGACGATCGCCGAGCTCGCGGGCCTCGCCAGCCGCTACTTCCGCCGCCCGGTGCCCCGCGTCGTGTCACCCGCCGAGTTCGCCACCATGACCCTCGGCGCCGCCGAGCGCAAGGCGCTGGAGGCCGGGAGCGAGTACTTCCCCTATTTCTGCATGGAAGGCACGTTCGACGACCGCGAGACCCGCAAGCGTCTGGAGCCCGACGGCATCACCAGCGCCCCGCTGCGTGACTACGTCGACCGGCTCCTGGACTTCGCCACGCGCGCCCGCTGGGGCAAACGTCCGATCTCCCGGGTCGACGCCTTCGCGACCGACGCGTACCCGCTGCCGCTCAGAGCGGCGTCGTAGTCGCGCGGCCGCTTCCGATCCAGAGGCGCTGGGGAACGGAGCCTACCCACGGGAGGGCTCGCCCCCGATGAGGAGGGCCCGCCCACGGTGAGGAGGGCCCGCCCACGGGAGGGCCCGCCCCCCACCCGGGGGGTCGTCCCCCTGCTCGGGTTGCCTGTGCTCCGGGCCGACGCGATAGTGCACCGATGGCCGCCCTCGCCGACGTCGCCCGTTTTCGCCCGGAGGACCCAGATGTCCTCGTCCAGGCGGCGCTGGCCTGCCCGCTCTGCCTGCGCGCCGAGGACGTGGAATTCCAGGACAGCCTGGAGGGCTACGATCCATCGGTCCAATGCCACTGTCCTTCGTGCCAGACCCAGTGGCGTGTCTACCTCGCGCCCGACCAGGCCCTGCGCCTCGGGCTGATGCACGCGCACGCCGCGTAACCCGCGCGCCCGTCCGTCTCCACCGGGGCCAGTGACGTGAGCCTTGAGGTGCCCTCAGAGGGTCGCGCCGACCTCGGGATCGGAGCGCTGGAGCTGTTCGTCGAGGTGCTCTCGCAATCAGAGGCCGGCGTGACCGTCGACGGCTTCTACGACCATCTCTGCGAGGCGGTCTGCCGCCTGGCGCGGATGCGGCGCGCCCTCATCTTCCGCTACGACTCGGCCGACCGGCGCGTGCGGGCGGTCGGTGCCCACGGCATGGACATTGCGCCGTTCGCGGGTGCCCATTTCAGCGTTGAGTCGGCCCCGATCGCCGCGCAGGCCATCCGACAGGATCGGGTGGTCGAGGTGGTGGGCGATCTCAGCGGCCAGGTGCCCGAGGAGTTCGCTGCGCTCGTGTCCGAGCCGGCGCGGCTGGTGTGCGCGCCGATGGCCGCGGCGGACCGCGCGTTCGGCGTCATCCTCGCCGACCGCCTGATGGACGCGCCACCGCTCGACGACGCCGACCGGCGGCTGCTGTGGACGCTGGGCAAGGCGGCGGCGCTCGCCGCCGCGGCGCGGATCGTCTCCACCCAGTTCGAGAAGGCCAGCCAGCTCGAGCAGCGCATCGACCTCGCCCGCGAGCTGCACGAGGGCGTCATCCAGCGCCTGTTCGGCGTGTCGATGGCGCTCGACGGCGACGGCGAGCTGCCCGAGTCGGCTCGCCGCCGGTGCGCCGAGGAGACCCAAGCCGCGCTCACCGACCTGCGGGCGGCGCTCCAGCGCCCCCTCGGACGGGCGCCGCGCGCGACGAGGACGACGCTCGCCGCCGAGGTCAAGCGCCTCGCCGTCGCCCATCCGCATCTCGGGCTGTCGCTGGTGGAGGGGACGCCGGACGACGTGCCGCCGCTGCTCGAGCCCCTGGCCCAGTCGGTGCTCATCGAGGCGGTGCGCAACGCCGGCAAGCACGCCGAGCCGACCCACGTCGACGTCCGGCTGAGCCGGGCCAACGGGGCCTTCTCGATGGACGTGGTCAACGACGGCGTGACCACCACCCGCCGCCGGCCCGGCATGGGCCTGCGTCTGGCGGCGCTGGAGGCACTGCAGTCAAACGGCGTCGTCGAGTTCGGCGAGCGCGGGCCCGGGACCTGGCAGGTGCGGCTCGTGGTGCCCGACGAGGACGATGACTGACGAGGAGCGCAGCCCCGAGCGGCTGCGCGTGTTGGTCGTCGACGATCACGACGTCGTGCACTGGGGCTTCCGGCTGATGCTCACCCAGCAGTCGTGGGTCGAGCGCTGCGTGTCGGCGCACACCGGCCCCGAGGCCGTGACCATGACCAAGCGCTATCGCCCGCACGTCGCGCTCGTCGATCTGTTCATCGGTGAGGAGTCGGGCGCCGAGGTGTGCGAGCGGGTGCGCGAGGCCGAGCCGACCACGCGCGTGCTGCTGTTCTCGGGCGCCGGCGAGATCTCGCCGCAGGCGGCCCGGGCGGCGGGCGCCTCGGGCTTTGCCTACAAGGACTGGCCCGCGCGCAAGATCGCCAGCGCGGTGCGGTTGGTCGGTATCGGCAAGACAGTGTTCGAGCATCAGGACCGCCAGGGCGCCCTCGGGCTGTCCGATCGCGAGCGTGCGGTGCTCGACCTGATGGCCTCGGGCGCCACCAACCCCGAGATCGGCGAGGCGCTGCACCTGTCGCGCCACACGGTCAAGGAGCACTCGAGCTCGGTGTACCGGAAGTTGGGTGTACGTAACCGGACCGAGGCGGTGCAGCGCGCGCAGCGGCTCGGGCTACTGCGGTGAGTACCGTTGATCAAATGACCATCGCCGCGAGTGAGCGGAGGGCGAGCTGGACGCCGGCCTGAGCGAGATCGCCCGCTTTCTGGCACAGCGCCCGCCGTTCGACGGCCTCGCCCCGGACGAGCTGGCCGAGGTCGCGGCACAGGCGGCGATCGAGTTTCACCTGCGCGGCGCGGTGATCCTCGACGAGGGCGGCGGCCCGGTCACGCATCTGCGCGTCGTCCACTCCGGCGGGGTGGACATCATGCACGAGGGCCGGCTGTTGGACCTGCTCGGCCCCGGCGACGCCTTCGGCCACGCGGCGATGCTCTCCGGCCTGCCCCCCGGCTTCGAGGCGCGCGCGGCCGAGGACACCCTCTGCTACCGGATCCCGGTCGAGGTGGCGCGACCGCTGCTTGACCGCGCGCGTCGCAGCGAGCTGCGCTCGGGCCGGACCGACGTCAACTACCAGCCGGTGGTCAAGCTCATCCGCGCGGCGACGGTGACCTGCAAGCCCTCGGAGAACATCGGGTTCGTGGCCGAGCGCATGACCGCGGCCGGGGTCAGCGCCGCCGTGGTCGAGCTCGAGGGCGGGGGGTGGGGGATGCTCACCGACCGCGACCTGCGCGCCCGCGTCCTCGCCGTCGGGCGCTCGGGCGCGGTGCGGGTCGACGCGGCGATGACCGCCCCCGCCTACATCGTCAGCCCGGACCGGCTGGCCGGCGAGGTGCTCTACGAGATGCTCGAGCGGGGCATCCGCCACGCCCCGGTGGTCTCCGAACGCGGCCGGCTCATCGGCATGCTCGAGGACGCCGACCTCTACGCCGCCCAGCCGCGCTCCTGGGTGCGCGCGCGGCGCAACATCGAGCGCGCCCGCAACCTCGATGCGCTGTCGGAGGCGGCGGCGCAGCTGCCGGCGCTGATGCTCGATCTGCACCACTCGAGCGTCCGGGCCCTGGAGCTCGCGCCCGTGCTCTCGGCACTCGTCGACGCACTCACCCGGCGCTCGATCGAGCTGGTGTCGGCCAACGGCGCCGCGGCCGAGGCCGGGACCGTGTGGGTCTCGCTGGGCAGCCAGGCGCGGCGCGAGCTCACACCGGCCTCCACACGGCGCGGCGCGGTCATCCACGACCCCCAGCTCCCGCCGTCGCCCGACTGGCTGGCGGAGGTCGAGGCCGCGCTCACACGCTGCGGGATCGTCGGGCCGCTCGTCGCGCGAGACGCACGAGGCTGGGCGGCCCGAGCCGGCGACGACGAGCTGGCGCTGTCGGTCCTCGCCGACCGGCGGGTGCTGTGGGGTACGCCGCGCGAGCCGTTGCCGATCGCCGCGGGCGATGCCCGCGCGGCGCTGCTCGAGGCGCTGGCCGCCCGCGCCTTCACGCCCGCCCTGCCGACGGGCTTTGACGCCGACGCTGTGCTCACCCGGGAGGGCCGCCACAGCCGCCTCAACGTCCGCTCCGCGGCGATCGTGCCGATCTCGTCCATCGCGCGCTGGGCGGCGACGGCCGCCGACGCCGGCGAGGGCTCAACGCCGGAGCGGCTGCGGGCCGCCGCCGACGCCGGCGTGCTGCGCGGCGATCAGGCCCAGACGCTCACCGAGGCCTTCGAGCTGGCCCTGGAGCTGCGCATCGTGCATCAGCTCGACCAGATCGCCGCCGGCCACGACCCCGACGACCTGCTGGATGCCGCGGACATGAGCGCGCTGACGCGCGGGCGCCTGCGCGACGTGTTCCGCGCGGTGAGCACCGTGGCCCGGGAGCTGCGGCCCACGTGAGGCTCTCGCTCAAGCGCGCCGATTACGGCAGCCGATCCACTCAGTTGGACAGCGTGGGTCGGGACACCCCGTGGCGCCAGGCGGAGTGGTGCGCGATCGACCTCGAGCTGACCGGGCTGCACCGCTCCGACGAGATCATCGCCATCGGCGCGGTGCCGATCCGGGACGGGGCCCTGATCCTGGGCGAGGCGATGTACACGCTGGCGCGGCCACAGCACCCGCCCAAGCACGCCTCGGTGCTCGTCCACAAGCTGCGCTCCGTGGACCTGCGCGAGGCGCCACCGCTCGAGGACGCGATCGACCGCCTGCTCGAGACGCTCAACGGTCGCGTGCCCGTGTTCCACACCGCGATGGTCGAGCGCGCCTTCCTGGGCAAGGAGCTGCGCCGGCGCCGCCTGCGGCTCCCCGACGACGTCGACACCGAGGTGCTGGGCCGGCTGTGGCTGCGCCAGCGCGACGGGGCCACGCCCGGGGGGCTCCCACTGGGACGGCTGGCGGCGGTGCTGGGTCAGCCTGCCGAGGACCCTCACCACGCCCTCGGCGACGCGCTGACCACGGCCAAGGCGTTCATCGCGCTGGCCAGCCACCTCGACGCGGAGACGCCACAGACGGTCGGCTCGCTGCAGGCGGCCGAGCGCGAGCTGGGGGGCGGGACCCGGCGGTTCGGGCCTGGTTAGCGGCCGGGTCCCTCGGGGCCGGGCATCCCGGCCTCGGTCAGCCTGAAGCGGGTGGAGGCCTGGAGCACTCGGTCGGCGGTGCGGGCGAGCTCGCCGAGCGAGACGCTCACCTCCTGTGACTGCGCGCTCGTCTCCTGGGTGGCGGAGGACATCTCCTGGGCGGCTGCGGAGGACTGCTCGGCGACCGCGGCGATCTCCACCGACGTGCCCGCCATACCGGCGACGCGCTCCGAGATGCCGCCGATCGCGTTGCCGATCTCGACGAACGCCTGCTGGGCGCGCTCGGAGCTCTCCACGCCCTCGTCGGCGAGCTGCGCGGAATGGGCCACGAGGCCGACGACGGCGTCGATGCCGTGCTGGATCTCCTGGATGAGGCTGCCGATCGAGGTGGCCGAATCCCCGGACTGCTCGGCGAGGCGGCGGACCTCTTCGGCGACGACGGCGAAGCCGCGTCCGTGCTCGCCGGCGCGGGCCGCCTCGATGGCGGCGTTGAGCGCGAGCAGGTTCGTCTGGTCGGCGATCCCGGTGATCGTGTCCAGGATCCCCCCGATCTCGCCCGACTTGCGGGCCAGCTCCTCGATGCCGGTCTGCGCCTGCAGACCGGAGACGCGGACGCGCTGCATGACGTCGTTGGTGGCGCCGACGGCCTTGGCGCCGAGCTCGCCGACCTCGAGGGCCCGTGCGGTGGCCGCCGCGGCCTCGTCGGAGAGCTCCCGGTTGCGCTGGAGCATGGCCGCCTGCTGCTCGGCGCCACGGGCCACCTCGGTGCTCGCCTCGGCGATCCCGTTCATGGCGTGGCTGGTCTGCGCCACGCTGTCGCGCACCTGTGAGAACACCTCGTGCATGCTCTGGCTGGAGTCGATGAACAGGTGCAGAGGCTCGTTTACGGTGGCCTTCAGCTCGGGGCCGCGATCGGACAGGTCGTGCTTGCTCGCGCTGCTCTGGATCTCGCCGAGGTTGATCCCCAGCGTGGCGAAGGTGTCGAAGTAGAACGCGTCGGTGATCGCCTGCTGGTCGTAGTTGAAGACGATCCGGATCGCCCGCTCGGCGTCGGCCAGCAGGTTCGGATCCACCGCGGGCTCGCGACGGCGCCGCCAGCCGGAGGCCTGGGGCTCGGCGCCGGCGATCTGCGGAGGCGTCTCGCGCAGCGCGTAGGTCACGACGTCCATGTACTTGGCATAGGTCCCCAGGAACCACTTGAGCGGCAGGTCCATCTGGTTGTGGAGCGCGCCCACCCGCAGCAGGCCCTCGAAGTAGGCGGTGCCGAATGGCTGTGGCGTGCCCGGCTCGGCGAAGATCGCGCGCCAGTGACCGACCTGCGCAGCGTGCCAGCGGGTGCGCAGCGCGGCGAGCGAGATGCTCTTGCGTGCCACATACGCCTTGAAGAACTCGGCGGCGGCGGAGAAACCGAAGGTGTGCTCGGTGAGCTCGGCGGCGACGTCATCGGCCACCTCGTCGGCCCACGGGCGCAGGCTGCCCAGCAGCGCGATCACATCGGCGTCCAGCCCGATGAAGCGGCGGCGCAGCGCCAGGTTTTCGGGCGTGATGTGGTACAGCCCGGCGAGAGACTCCATCTGTGATTAGGCCCTTCCTCGTAGCGTCGTGACCGAGGGTGCGCTCCCGCGGTTGCAGTAGGGCTGCGGGGGTTTTGATCGGTCGTGCCGCCCGATCCTTTAGGTAATAGGACGCACAAGCCGGTTCGTGCATTGATGAGTAGGGTTGACCCCACATGATGCGCGGCCTGTTCATCGCCCCATTCGACGAGCTCGTCGACCCGCGGGTCATGGCGGACGTCGCCGCCGCCGCGGAGGAGAAGGGCTGGGACGGGCTGTTCGTGTGGGATCACATCGTCTACCGGGCGCCGGTCCGCGCCGTCGCCGACCCGTGGATCGTGCTCAGCGCCGTTGCCTGCGCGACTCAGACGATGCGGCTGGGGCCACTGGTCACGCCGCCGGCCCGGCGCCGCATCCAGAAGCTCGCGCGTGAGACGGTGACCCTCGATCACCTCAGCGGGGGCCGGCTGATCCTCGGCGTCGGGTTGGGCAGCGACAACAGCGGGGAGCTGGGTCCGTTCGGCGAGGAGCTTGATCCCAAGAAGCGCGCCCAGCTGTTCGACGACGGGCTGGAGCGGCTGGCCGCGATGTGGGGCGGTGAGTTCGAGCCGGCGCCGGTGCAGCAGCCGCGGATCCCCGTGTGGGCGGCGGCGCGCTGGCCCAACCGCCGGCCGGTGAGGCGGGCCGTGCGCTGGGACGGGCTGTTCCCGATCGAGATGCCCGGTCCCGAGGCGCTGGCCGAGCTGGTGCAGGAGACCACGGAGGCGCGAGGCGGCACGCCCTTTGACATCGTCGCCGAGATCGAGCCGGGCGACGACCCCGGCCCGTGGGAGCAGGCCGGAGCCACCTGGGTGCTCACCGGGTTCGGGCGCCAGCCGCGCCTCGCGGAGGTCCGCGAGGCGATCGTCGCCGGGCCCTGATCCGGTGACCGTCAGCCGGCCCGCCCAGGTTGGTCCCTGCGTCTGCCCTGGGTAACAGCGCACGTCAACGGCGGGCTGGGGAAGGGTGGGCTGCTGGTTGCTGGTCGCCCGCGAGACGGGGTTGTGGCGGATAGTTCAGCTATGTCCTCCACTATCCGCCTCGACCTCCGTTGAGGGACCGCCTGAAGCGCCCCGGCCGCCCCAACCTCCTACTCGATAGTCGTCGTTGACGTTCGCCTTCGCCTTACCGCGGGCGCTCAGGGTTCGACGTCGCCCTCAGGCTCAATACAGCTGGAGGTAGCGGTCGAGCTCCCACTGGGTGATCTGCTCGTGGGCCGCCTGCACCTCGCGCCGCTTGCACTCGATGAAGTAGTCGACGTAGTCCCCGCCGCGGGTCTTGCCGAACGCCTTGCGCAGCGGCTCGTTGGACTCGAGCTCACGCGTGGCGTCCAGCAGGTTGGCCGGGAGCGTGTCGATCCCCGCCGCCTCCCGGTCCTCCACTGACATCTTGTAGAGGTTGGCGCCGTTGGGGTCCCCGGCGTCCAGGCCCCGCTCGATCCCGTCCAGGCCGGCGGCGAGCATCGCCGTCGCCGCCAGGTACGGGTTGCACGAGCCGTCCACGGTGCGGTCCTCGACTCGGCCGGCGGCGGGCACGCGCAGCATCTGCGTGCGGTTGTTGTAGCCGTAGGACACGTAGGCCGGCGCCCACGTGGCGCCGCTGGTGGGCGCGCCGACAACCAGCCGCTTGTAGGAGTTCACCGTCGGCGCCGTGATGGCGATGTAGGCCTTGGCGTTGGCCTTAAGCCCTCCGATGAAGTTGTAGCCCAGCTCGGTCAGCCCGAGGCCGCGCTTGTCGTCGGACGGATCGCACTCGAACACGTTCTCTCCGTCCTTCCACAGCGACACGTGGAAGTGGCAGCCGTTGCCCGTGAGATGGGCGAACGGCTTGGGCATGAACGTGGCGATGAGCCCCCGCTGCTGGGCCAGCGACTCGACCATGTAACGGAAGAAGATCGCCCGGTCACACGTGGTGAGCGCGCCTGCGTACTGGAAGTTCTGCTCGAACTGCCCGTTCGCGTCCTCGTGGTCGGTGGCGTAGTTGTCCCAGCCCAGGTCGGTGACGGCGCGCGACACCTCGGACACGAAGTCCAGGTTGCGCGTCAGGGCGCGCATGTCGTAGCAGGGCTGTTCGAGGGTGTCGAGCGGGTCGGCGAGCTCCAGGGAGCCGTCGGCGGCGCGGCGCAGCAGGAAGTACTCGAGCTCCGCGCCGATGCGCAGCTCATAGCCCTGCTCGGCGGCCCGGGCCAAGGCGCGGCGGAGGATCGTGCGGGGGCAGTAGTCCCACTCCTCGCCCTCCACGGTCACGTTGCAGGCAAAGCGGGCGACGGTCGGCCGCCACGGCAGAATCGTCAGCGTGGTCGGGTCGGGCATCGCGATCATGTCGGGATCGTCGGGGCCCTGGCCGATGTCGCCGGCGGCGAAGCCGGCAAACCCGGCGCCTTCGGTCAGCAGGTCGTCGAGGTGGTGGGCGGGGACCAGCTTCGCGCTCGGCTTGCCGTGCATGTCCACGAACTGCGCGAACAGGAACTCGATGCCGTTGTCCTTGACGATCTTGCGGACGTCGTCTTCGTTCTGGGGAGGATCGATCATTGTCCATTTCTATATGGGCGCTGCCGTGCTGCACAATGGTCCTGGGCACCCCGTTGGGGCGCCCGGGCATGTGCACGCCGCACATAGCAAGGACTGCATGGCACTACCCGCAGAATCACCGAGCCCGATCGGCACCGAGCTCCACGGCCTCCGTGAGGAGAACCGGACCCTGTACGGGGTCATCAAGCTCGTGTCCTCGTCGCTCGAGCTCGTGCCCATGCTCCAGGGCGTCGTCGACCTCGCCACCGAGGCCACCGGCTGCCACGCCTGCTTCATCTACCTGCTCGAAGACGCCGAGCTCGTCATCCGCGCGGCATCGCCTGTGTTCGGGGAGGCGGTCGGCAACGTGCGCTTCTCGGTCCAGGAGGGCCTCACCGGCTGGGTGGCCCGCCATCGCCGCCCCGAGTTCATCCGCGACCGGGCGATGCAGGACCCGCGCATGAAGTACGTCCCGCTGCTCGAGGAGGAGTCGTTTCAGTCGATGGCGGCGGTGCCGATCCTGTCGCGGGCCGGCGAGACCATCGGGGTCATCGTGCTCCACACGCGCGCGCCGCACGAGTTCGGCGAGGACACGCCCAACCTGCTCACTCACATCGCGTCCCTGGTCTCCGGCGCCATCGAGAACGCCCAGCTCTATGACCGCGAACGGCGACGCGTCGACGCCCTCACCGGCCTGTCCGAGCTCGCCCAGCAGGTGGCCGCCGCGGCCGACGCCACCGACCTGGGTGAGGTGCTCGTCCGCGGCACCGCGGCGCTGCTCGACGCCGACGCCTGCCAGCTGCTCCGCGTCGCGCCCGACGGTGAGACGGTCCTGCCCCTTGCCTCGCACCCCGAGAGCCTGCCCGCGCCGGCGCTCACCTCGGTGGCCGAGGTCATGCTGGCGGGGCTCGAGAACCGGTCTGGACCCGGCCGGCGGGCGGCCGGACGCGCCCTGTGGCCCTCGGAGGCGCTGGCCGACGTGCTGGTCACGCCGCTGGTGGCGGGCGGCCAGCGAGTCGGCGTGCTGTGCGTCGCCTCCGCCGGCGCACGGGCGTTCGCCGACGAGGAGGCCGAGATCGCCCGCGCGATCGCCCACCTGGCCGCGGTGGCGATCAAGCGCGTCGAGCTGATCGAGGGCCTGACGAAGGCCAACACGATCAAGGACCTGTTCGAGGCGCTGGCCGCCGGGGCCACGACCTTCGCCGCCGCCAAGGCCACCGAGGTGCGCTGCGACCTCAACGCCCCGTACCTCGTCCTCTCCGCGAAGCCCGCCGGCGCTCGCGCTCAGTCCACGGGCGAGTGGCGGGTGGCCGCCGAGGCGCTGGGCCGCGGATTGGCCGAGCTCGCGCCGCGCTCGGCCATCGAGTCTGGGCCCGGCCCGGTGCGAGCGCTGCTGGCCTTCGGCGCCGCGCGGCGCAGCGCCGTCGAGGGGCTGCTGCGCCAGGCGCGGGAGCTGGGCCAGGCCCATGGGGCGGTCATCGGTGTCTCCGAGGTGCGCGACGCTCCCGACGATGCCCCCGGCGCCTACCGCGAGGCCCGTGATGCGGCCACCATCGCCCACGCGCTGCTGCGCGACGGCGGCGCCATCGCCTACTCGCAGGTCGGCGCCTACCGCTACCTCGTCCAGATCGGCGCCGACGACGCCCCCCGCGACCGGATGCGCGCGGCGGTCGATCTGCTCATCGACTACGACCGTCGTCGTCGCACGTCGCTGCTGGACACGCTGGAGCGCTATCTGTCCGAGCGCCGCAGCGTGATCGAGTCGGCCCGCGCCCTCTACATCCACCCGAACACGCTGCGCCAGCGGCTCGGGCGGATCGAGGAGCTCACCGAACTCGACCTCAATGACGACGACCTGCTCTCACTGGAGCTGGCCATCAAGCTGGCCCGGCTGCACGGGCGTCCCGACGCGAGCGTCTGACCGCGCCTACTCATCGGGCACCAGATACACCGGCAGCTTGGCCTTGCGCTTGACCCGCTGCGGCTCCTGGCTCCACATCATGTTGCCCGTGACGCGGTTGCGATCCGCGTCGGCCGCCATCACGATCACCTCGCAGCCCTCCTTCTTGGCCTCCTCGATGATCTTCTTGGTGGCGTTGCGCGTGCCCAGCACGTGGCCGCCGGCTTCGATGCCCTTGCGCTCCAGCCGGCGGATCGTCTTGGCGACGATGTCGCGCTGCTCGGCCCACTCCTTTTTGGACGGCATGAGCCCCGGCGTGGGCATGCCGAAGGACGTCCCGTGGATCCGGGCGATCGTGAACACGTGCACGCTCGCGCCCGCCGGCTTGGCCAGCTCGATGGCCCGGGCCACCGCCGCCGACGGGATCGGCCGGCCTTCAGAGGCCAGCAGAATCCGCCGGGGGCGGCTCTGTCCGGGAGTGGGCTCCGCCACCAGCGCGGTGGCGGTCAATCGCCGGCTCCGGCGACGCCCGCCTGAGACGGTGCCACCGCCTCGGCGGGTGTGTCACGCGGATCCTCGACCCGTTTGCGATACCAGTACAGCGGCAGGTAGAGCAGGAGCACGCCCCAGCCGATGAAGTAGAAGGGGAGCGTCTTGGTGCCCGCGGCGTTACAGGCGCACGAGGCGTAGATGGGGCCGCCGTAGAAGTAGATGACCGCGTACAGCAGTGCGATCGCGATCGCCACCCACTTCATCCACTCGGGCAGCTTGAAAGGCCGCCGGACGTTGGGCCTGTGCTTGCGCAGGAGGTAGTAGCCCACCAGAACCGGGATGAACGAGGCGAGGTAGCCGACGTTGGACATGGTGTAGATCTGCACCGCGCCCCCGGCGAAGACCACGAGGATCGAGCAGACAACGTTGAAGATCATCGCCCGGTCCGGGACCCCGGCGTGGTTGACCTTCTGGAAGAACCTGGGGAACTGCCCGTCCGTCGACATCTGATGCAGCGAGCGCGCCGTGCCCGTGATGGCATTGAGCGCCGACAGAATGAGGGCGAGGATGAGCATGATCGCGACCAGCCAGTCCAGGAGGTTCGAGCCGGCGCCGGCGCCGAAGACCTTGGACGCGAAGGTGACGAACATCGTCTGCGGATCGACCAGCGCGGGGTTGCCCAGTGCCGAGTTGCCGATGACGATGATGAAGGCCACGGGGATCATCGTGTAGATGAACAGGCCGTACAGGCCCTCGAGGTTCATCGCGATCTTGGCGTCGCGGTCGGGGTTCCTGGTCTCGCCGATGTAGCAGGCGGCCGCTTCCATCGCGATCACGTTCCAGGTGAGCAGGAAGCTGAAGGCGATGTACAAGGTCAGCCAGTTGTGGCCGAACAGGTTGGAGAAGAAGCTGGTGCCGTTGGTGTGCTGGAAGTGGGTGAGCTGGCCGAAGTCGACGACGGACGGGTTGAAGATCCAGGCGATGGCCAGGAAGGTGAGCGGGATCATGGACAGGATCGCCAGCGCGGTGGCGAAATTGGCGCCGAAGCGCATCCCGCGGATCGCCGGAATGGCGAGGAGGATCAGCCCCACGACCGAGATGCCCAGCGTCCAGTAGCTGATCGGGGTGCTGAACACGGTGAGCGATCCGCTGGTGAGCTTGAACCGGTCCGCGATGTACAGCGAGGCCAGGATCATGTTCAGCGGTGCCACCGGGAACCAGCCCAGCCAATACGCCCACGCGGTGAACCCGTTGACGTGCTCTGCGAACCGCGGCCATCTGTCCTTGTAGGCCGGGTAGGCATAGGATGGCAATCCGCCTGAGCGATCGGGCATCATCGCCGACAGCTCCGCCAGAAGGAGGCACACGAGATAGCCGGTGATGGTGATGAACACGATCACGGGTACCGACGCTGCTCCCAGCTCCGTGACCATGACCGGCGCGATCCCTGTGACCAGGATCGTGCCCGCCAGGCCGATGACGAAAGCGCCCCACCAGTTGGTCGTCTTCGGGAGCCCCGCGCCCTCGTAGACGAGCTCGTCCTCCGATGGTCCGGGCGTCGTCGTTTCGTCCGGCATGTGCCCTCCAGGTCCGCTGGTCGTTGCTGGGCTTACCCTGACATGTCGCCGTTGGCTCGCAAGGCACCATGCGAACACAATTGCGATGTCTGACATGGACGACTTGGACACATTCCTCGCCGGGCACCCGCCGTTTGACGCGCTGGCCCCCGAGCAGCTCCGGGAGCTGACCGACCAGGCGGCCGTCCACGAGTACGAGCCGGGCGCCGTCCTGCTGGTGGAGGACGGCCCGCCCGCCACCGGTCTGGGGGTTGTCGTGACCGGGTCGATGGACGTCGTGCATTCGGGCGAGGTCATCCAGGTGCTCGAGCCCGGGGAGTGCTTCGGGCATCCGTCGCTGCTCACGGGGATGGCGCCCGCGTTCACCGTACGCGCGCGCGAGCCCTCCAGCTGCGTTGTGTTCCCGCCCGGCGCCGCGCGGCGGGTCCTGGCCACCGAGGCGGGCGTGGCCTACGTGGCCGGGTCGTTGCGCAAGCGTCTCACCCGCGCGGGGCATACGGTCCACGGGCTGCACGACGTCGGCACCACGCCTGTCTCGGCCATCATGCGCGCGCCCGTGTACGCAGCGCCGACGGAGACGCTGCGCTCCGCGGCCCAGCGGCTGGGGGAGGAGCATCTCCAGGCGCTGCTCGTGGCGATGCCCGACGAGACCGTCGGCATCCTCACCGACGCCGACGTGCGCGCCGCCGTCGCCGACGGCCGCTTCTCTGCCGACGGGCCCGTCCAGGAGTTCGCCCGCTCGCCGGCGCCGGACGTGCCGCTGCGCCAGCTCGCGATCGAGGCGACCGTCGACATGCTGGCGGCGGGGGTGGAGCACATGGCCGTGGTCGACGCGGGACGCGTCTGCGGGGTCCTCTCCGCTGCCGATCTGCTCGGCCTGGACGCCAACAGCCCGATCGGCCTGCGCCACACGATCCTCGGCGCCCCCGACGCCGACGTGCTCGCGCAGGCGGTCTCGCACCTGCCGCAGCTGTTTCTCACCCTGACACGGGCGGGCGTCCCCTCGCGGGATCTCGGCCGGGTGCTGAGCCTCGCCCACGACGCCGTGGTGGCGAGGCTGATCGACTTCTCACTCTGGACCCAGGGGCCGGCTCCGCTGCCGTGGGCATGGCTCGACATGGGTTCGGCGGCGCGGCGGGAGTTCACGCTGGCCTCAGACCAGGACAACGCGCTGGCCTACGCGCGGCCCGTGCCGGGCGCCGAGCTGACGCCGGAGGCCGCCGACGCCTACTTCGAGCGACTCGGCCAGGACGTCAACGAGGGCCTGGAGCGCTGCGGGATCGGGATCGACAACAACGGGGTCATGGCCCGCAACAGCCGCTGGCGCATGTCCAAGCCCGACTGGCTGCGCACGTTCGACGAGTGCCTGACCCAACCCGACGAGTCCCATCTGGTGCGGGCCACGGTCGCGTTCGACTTCCGGCCCGCCGCGGGCGGGCTGGCCGTCGTCTCCGATCTCACGGCGCGCATTCGCGCCGCGCGCGAGCACCCCCAATTCATGCGGCTGCTGGCCCGCTCTGCCTCCGGCTTCCCTGTCGCGCTCGGCTTCCGCGGCCAGTTCTCGACCGACGGCGACGGCCACCTCGACCTCAAGAAAGGGGCGATCATCCCGGTCGTCAATCTCGTCCGCTACCACGCGCTGGCGGCTGGGGTGACGATCTCCCCGACGCTTGACCGGATCGAGGCCGTGGCCATGGCCGGCGCGCTCGGAGACGACGAGGCCGACGCGCTGAGCGAGGCGTTCGAGGTGATCGCCCGGATGCGCTTCGAGCATCACGCGCAGCTCATCTCCGAGGGCCGGCCCGCCGACAACCTCATCGATCCAGGGGCGCTGACCCCGATCGGGCGCACCGAGCTGCGCGAAGCGCTCCAGGTGGTCAAGCGGGCCCAGAAACGCCTTTCGGTTTAAATCCGTAACGCAATCTGAAAGCTTTGGCGCTTGATATCGGGTCGGTGTGGCTCAGATCGCCACATTTCCCGCTGAAACTGTGCGCCACAGCGCCATTGGACCGCGTCAGACCAGGTCTTACGCTCCACCACCATGTGCGGCATTGCGGGGCTCTACACCAAGACGGACACGCTGCGCTCGCAGCTTGGCTTCCACCTGGCGGCGATGCTTCAGCAGCTCTCAGACCGCGGACCTGACAGCGCCGGGGTCGCCTTCTACCGGGATCCTGCGCCCGACGGCTGGTGCAAGATCTCCGTGCACTGGGCGGCGGATGATCCGGGCTGGGACGATCTGGCCGACGCTCTGGCCATGCAGTTCGGCGACGCGTCGCTGACCGGGGTGCGTGCCACCCATGCGACGTTCATGGTCGCGGCCGGGGCCGACGAGGTCCAGTCGTGGCTGCGCGCCCACCATCCTCAGCTCACGCTGATGAGCGCGGGCCAGACGATCGAGATCTACAAGGAGGCGGGGCTCCCGGCCGATTTCGTGCGGCGCTTCGATCTGGCCGCGCTCGAGGGCAGCCACGCCCTCGGGCACACGCGCATGGCGACGGAGAGCCGCGTGACCACGGAGCACTCGCACCCGTTCTCCACCGGGCTTGACCTGTGCCTGGTCCACAACGGGTCGCTCTCGAACCACAACCGCCTACGCCGCTCCCTACGCAAGGAGGGGATCCACTTCCAGACCGACAACGACTCCGAGGTCGCCGCCGGCTACCTCACCTGGCGCATGGCGCAGGGGGCGACGCTCGAGCAGGCGCTCGAGGGCTGCCTGGAGGACCTGGACGGCTTCTATACCTTCGCGGTCGGCACCGCCGAGGGGTTCGCGGTGCTGCGCGACCCGATCGCGTGCAAGCCGGCGGTAATGGCCGAGACCGACGAGTGGGTGGCGATGGCCTCCGAGTACCGGGCCATCGCCGTGCTCCCGGGTGCCGAGGACGCTGTCAGCTGGGAGCCGGTCCCCGGGCACGTCTACAGCTGGGGCACCGCCGTGGTGGCGTGATGGCCACGCCGGAGATCACGCCGGCGACGGCGCTCACCTTCGACCTGCGCGCCGACACGGTGCGCGATCTCAATCGCAGCCTGCACGGCCCGGCGGCGACCGGGACCATTCGGGTGGTCAACCCCGACGGCCGGCATGCCATCGCGGTGGGCGTTGACGCCGACTGCGAGGTCGAAATCGAGGGTCACGTCGGGTACTACTGCGCGGGCATGAACAAGCGCGCCACGATCCGGGTCCGCGGCAACTGCGGCGTCGGGGTGGCCGAGAACATGATGTCCGGCCAGGTGATCGTCGAGGGTTCGGCGAGTCAGGCCGCGGGCGCGACGGCCAGGGGTGGCCTGCTCGTCATCCACGGCGACGCCTCGGCGCGGTGCGGCATCTCGCTCAAGGGCGCCGACATCGTGGTCCGCGGCTCGGTCGGGCACATGAGCGGATTCATGGCCCAGCGGGGCTCGCTGGTGGTGTGCGGAGACGCCGGCGAGGCGCTGGGCGACTCGCTGTACGAGGCGCGGCTCTACGTCCGCGGAACGGTTGCCGGGCTCGGCGCCGACTGCGTGGAGAAGGAGATACGCGACGAGCATCTGGCCCAGCTGCGGGCCCTGCTGGCGGCGGCCGACGTCGACGCCGACCCGTCGGAGTTCACGCGCTACGGGTCCGCTCGCGAGCTCTACAACTTCAAGGTGGACAACGTCGGTGTCTATTAAGCCCCCACCCACCCACGCACGATGAGCATGACCACCAACGGGGCCGGGCGCGGTCATTGGCACCCGGGCCTACGCGAGTCGGCGACGTTCGATCGCGACACGATCGCCGACATCCAGCGCGCCGCCCGCGAGGGTATCTACGACATCCGTGGCTTCGGCGCCAAGCGCCGCGTCCCGCACTTCGACGACCTGCTGTTCCTGGGTGCCAGCGTCTCGCGCTATCCGCTGGAGGGCTACCGGGAGCGCTGCGCCACCGACGTGACGATCGGGACCCGGTTCGCCTCCGAGCCCATCCACCTCGACATCCCCATCACGATTGCTGGGATGAGCTTCGGCGCGCTCTCAGGCCAGGCCAAAGAGGCACTCGGCCGCGGGGCCAGCGAGGTCGGCACGTCCACCACCACCGGCGACGGCGGCATGACCCCCGAGGAGCGCGAGCACTCGACCAAGCTCGTCTACCAGCTCCTGCCCAGCCGTTACGGGATGAACCCCGACGACCTGCGCCGCGCCGACGCCATCGAGATCGTCGTCGGCCAGGGCGCCAAACCAGGCGGCGGCGGCATGCTGCTGGGTCACAAGATCTCCGATCGCGTGGCCGAGATGCGTGACCTGCCCAAGGGGATCGACCAGCGCAGCGCCTGCCGGCACCCCGACTGGACCGGCCCCGACGACCTGGAGATCAAGATTCAGGAGCTGCGCGAGATCACCGACTGGCGCATCCCCATCTACATCAAGGTCGGTGCGTCTCGCACCTACTACGACGTGGCCCTGGCGGTGAAGGCCGGCGCCGACGCGGTCGTGCTCGACGGGATGCAGGGCGGCACCGCCGCCACCCAGGACGTGTTCATCGAGCACGTCGGGATCCCGATCCTGGCCGCCATCCCGCAGGCCGTCGAGTCACTCATGGAGCTCGACATGCACCGCAAGGTGCAGCTCATCGTCTCCGGCGGGATCCGCACCGGCGCGGACGTGGCCAAGGCTCTGGCGCTCGGCGCCGACGCCGTCTCGATCGGCGTGGCCGCGCTCATCGCGCTGGGCGACAACGCGCCCGAGCACGACGCTCAGTACGTCGAGCTCGGCTCGGCCGCCGGCTATTACGACGACTGGCAGGCCGGGCGCGACCCGGCCGGGATCTCCACCCAGGAGCCCGAGCTCGCCGCGCGCCTCGACCCGGAGGTGGGCGGGCGCAGGCTGGCCAACTACCTGCGCACGCTCACGCTCGAGACCCAGACCCTGGCCCGCGCCTGCGGGAAGTCGCACGTGCACAACCTCGAGCCCGAGGACCTCGTGGCGTTGACGATCGAGGCGTCGGCGATGGCCAAGGTGCCGCTGGCCGGGACCAACTGGATCCCGGGGCTCTCGCCGCTCGGTTGATTCACTGTGCGCCGGCCGGCCCGGCGGCGCGCGAGGCGCACCGCCGGGTGGACCGTCTCGAGCCCTTAGGGCTGAACGAGGACCGGCGTCGTCACGTTGAAGAACCGGTTGTGCCGGAGCTCGGCGGTGATGTTGCCGCCGGTGCCCAGCCAGATCCCGATGTTGTTGTCGAAGATCCGGTTATGGGCGATCTTGATCGTCACGGGGACCGCGCCGTAGACCAGGACCCCGACCGTCGTCGTCGGCGCATTCGGCCCCGGATCGGCGTCGGGGGCGAGGTTGTTCTGGCCGATCGCGTTCCCTATGACGTTGTTGCCGTTCAGATCCTCGAACGTGCCGGGCGCGATGGGATGGGCGTGCAACGTCACGCCGCCCAGTCCGTTGCCGGCGATGTAGTTGTGGATCACGAGATTGTCGTAGGAGGCGCTGCCGGCCGCTGCGTTGGCGAAGATCACTCCTGCGCCCTCGCCCTTGACGCCGTTGCCGGTGATCACGTTGCCGGCGATGACGTTGCGGTAGTCACCCGCCACCGATGGCTGGGGGTTGCCGCTGGCGTCGAGCGCGAACGGGTTGTGGCCCGGCACGGTGACGCCGCAGTCGAACAGGTTGTCCTTGATGACGTTGCGCGCGATCAGGTTGTCATGCGTGGGCCCGAACTCGTCGGTGATCAGGACGCCGCCGCTGTTGCCGCTGTCGTAGTTGCCGGACACGATGGAGTCGTACACGCCCATGAGGTGGATGCCCTCGCCGCAGTCGCCCGGGACCGGACCGGCCGGATTGCACTGCGGATATGGCGAGTTGGGCGACTGAGCACCGCCGCTGTCGTTGCCGGTCACGCGGTTGCCGGTGATCGAGACGTGGCTGATGGATCCGCCGGCCAGCGATCCGGTGGCCAGGACGCCCTCGCCGACCGCGCCGGAGATGGTGAACCCGGTGACGCTCACCCAGCCTGACTTGATGGTGACGCCGGCGAGGCATGGCGCGCTTCCGGGGCCGGCCGGGCCGAGCTGGTCGCACATGATGGTGCTCGTCGGCGCGCCCTGGATGGTGGCGCCGTCGCGGCCGATCAGCGTGAGCGGCTGGGAGATGACGACGTCCTCGGTATACGTGCCGGGACAGACGATGACCCTGGCGCCCGCGCCCGCCGCATCGACCGCGGACTGGATCGTCGAGAAGGTGGCGCTGTCACACGAGCGTCCGCTGTTGCCCGAGCTGCCGGAGGGGGACACGATGAGGGCGCCGTGGCGACCCCCCCAGCCGTGATCTCCGCGGTGATGGCCTCGGGCGGAGGCCTGGGCGACCCCGCATTGGACGATCGCCATCCCCGCGCAGGCGACAAGCGCCACCACTAGACGGTGGCCGCGCAGAGACGGACAACGGAACCCGGTCATATGCTCTCCTATCTGGAGTGAATCCTGCTGTCGCACCGCGTCCGGCCGGTGCCTACCTTCCCCTTCGGCCAACGCTAGCCTGCGTGAGAGGGGGTGTCAAACCCAGCGAAACCCAGCGCGACAACCACCCTTGCCGGCGGGGGGAGCCGGAGAGCGGGGAGCGGGGGCGGGAACGCCGCTGCTAGGTCTCGACCTCCGAGCCGTCACCGCCCCACAGCGTGTGGAACGTCCCCTCGCGGTCGGTGCGCTTGTAGGTGTGGGCCCCGAACAGGTCGCGCAGCCCCTGGATGAGACTGGCCGGACCGCGGGCGCGCCGGTATCCGTCGTAGTAGGCCAGCGACGATGAGAACGCGGGCGTGGGGATCCCCAACTCGGCCGCCTTGCCCACCACGCGCCGCCACGGGTCCTGGGCGTTCTCCAGCGCCTGGGCGAAGAAGTCGGCGAGCATGAGGTTGGCCAGGCCGGGCTCCGCGTCGTAGGCCTCGCGGATGCGGTCCAGGAAGCGCGCGCGGATGATGCAGCCGCCTCGCCAGATCGTCGCCATCGATCCGAGGTCGATGTCCCAGCCCTCGGTGTCGGCGGCTGCCGCCATCTGGGCAAAGCCCTGGGCGTAGGAGACGATCTTGGACGCGTAGAGCGCGTGCTCGAGGTCATCGGCGAGCGAGTCGTCGGCGGCCGGGTGCGGCGGAGGTCCCGCGAGGATGTCGGAGGCATGGACGCGCTGATCCTTGAGCGCGCTCAGGCTCCGCGCAAACACCGCCTCGGTGATTCCGGTCAGCGGCACACCGAGCTCGAGCGCGTCCTGCGCGGTCCATCGCCCGGTGCCCTTCTGCTCGGCGGCGTCGAGGATGACGTCGACGAGGGGTTTGCCGGTGGCGCCGTCGGTCTTGGACAGCACCCGAGCCGAGATCTCGATCAGGAACGACTCGAGCTCTGACTCATTCCAGGTCCGGAACCTGTCGGCGATGCGCGGTACGTCCCAGCCCACGCCGTTGCGCAGCAGGTCATAGCTCTCGGCGATGAGCTGCATGTCGGCGTACTCGATCCCGTTGTGGACCATCTTCACGTAGTGGCCGGCCCCGTCGGCGCCGACGTAGGTGCAGCATGGGGTGCCGTCGACCTTGGCGGCGATGGCCTCGAAGATCGGCTTGACCGAGGCGTCGTAGGGCTCGCGGTCGCCGCCCGGCATGATGCTCGGCCCGTTCAGCGCGCCCTCCTCGCCGCCGGAGACGCCGACGCCCAAGAAGTGGATGCCCTGCTCGGTCAGGCGCTTGTGGCGCCGCTGGGTGTCGCGGTAGTTGGCGTTGCCGCCGTCGATGAGGATGTCGCCCTTGTCCAGGTGCGGCGCGATGTCGTCGATGACGGCGTCGGTGGCCGGCCCGGCCTGGACCATGCTCATCAGCACGCGCGGCGTGGCCAGCGCGCCCACCCAGTCCTCGGTCGACTCAAAGCCCTCGATCGGGCCCTCGGAGCCATGCTCCTCCACGAAGGAGGTCATCCGGCTGGTGGTGCGGTTGTGCACCGCTACCGGGATGTCGTGGTGGGCCACGTTGCGGGCGAGGTTGGCGCCCATCGTGGCCAGTCCGGTGAGGCCGAAGTGTCTGTCGTCGCTCATGCGGTTTGACGTTACTCCGACCAGGAACTTCACAAACGGGGGGCTAGGGTGGGGGTCATGGACTACCGCACACTAGGCACCACAGGCGTCAAGGTCAGCCCGCTCTGTCTCGGGGCGATGATGTTCGGCGACTGGGGCAACAAGGACCCCGACGACGGGATCCGCATCATCCACCGCGCGCTCGACGCCGGCATCAACTTCATCGATACCGCTGATGTCTACTCCCGGGGAGGCTCGGAGGAGATCGTCGGCAAGGCGCTCGCCGGCGGCAAGCGCGACAACGTCATCCTCGCCACCAAGGTGCATGGCACGATGGGCGACGACCCCAACGAGTTCGGCAACTCGCGCCGCTGGATCGTGCGCGAGGTCGAGAACTCGCTGCGACGGCTGGGCACCGACTGGATCGACCTCTACCAGATCCACCGCCCCGAGGCCGACACGAACATCGACGAGACGCTCGGCGCGCTCACTGACCTCGTCCGCGCGGGCAAGGTCCGCTACATCGGCTCCTCGACGTTCCCGGCCTCGCAGATCGTCGAGGCCCAGTGGGTGGCCGAGCGCCGCGGCCGGGAGCGCTTCGTCTGCGAGCAGCCGCCGTACTCGATGCTCATCCGTGAGATCGAGAAGGACGTCCTGCCCACCACGCAGCGCTACGGCATGGGCGTGATCCCCTGGAGCCCGCTCGCCGGCGGGTGGCTGTCGGGCCGCTACCGGCTGGGCGAGGATGTCCCCGAGTCCCGTCGCGCCGACCGGATCCCGGACCGCTACGACCTGTCGCTGCCCGGCAACCAGCGCAAGCTCGAGGCGGCCGACGCGCTCGGCCGGGTCGCCGACGAGGCGGGGATCACCCTGATCGAGATGGCGATCGGCTTCGTCATCCGCCACCCCGGCGTGACCGCCGCGATCATCGGCCCGCGCACGATGGAGCACCTGGAGTCCCAGCTCACCGCGGCCGACGTCCACCTTTCAGACGAGGTGCTCGACAAGATCGACGGGATCGTGCCGCCCGGCGTCAACCTCAACCCGTCCGACGGCGGCTGGCCCAACCCTGGGCTGGAGCCCGTCGCGCGGCGCCGCTAGCGGGGCGCCGCTGACCCGGGGCGGCGCCGCTGACCCGGGGCGGCGCCGCTGACCCGTGACGCAAACTAAGCGTGTCTACCACGCTTCAGATGACACACCCCTCAGGCGACTTGCCAGCTATCGAGGATCGCGGCGATCTGAGCGCGTGCTGAGGTGGGCGCATCGGGGCCGAGGTAGACCTCGGCCTCGAAGCCGCGGTGGCCGACGCGAAACGCGACGGTGTCACTCGCACCGCACCCGCTCTGTGTGACCGGTCCGGCGCTGATGCGGAGGTGCGCGCCGCGGCGGCCGAACGCACGGTAATCGCGGCGCGCGATCCGCGGGTACTCCCAGACGAACAGGAGCGCCGCGCCGCGGGGGAGGTGGGTGGCGCGCGGCGTGTCGCACTCGCAGTGCCGCCGAGACCACCGCACTGCGAAGGTCGCCGCCGCCAGCCGCGGGATCGGCACGGTGACCGCGGTCCCCTTGCCGCGGGTGAGGTGCCACCCGGCGGGCAGCACGACGCTGACCCCGCCGCCGACTGCCACGCGCCCGCCCACCAACGGCCGGTGCTCCTGGTCACCGGCTCCGGCGGGCGCCGTCAGCGCCGCTGTGACGGCCAGGGCCAGAGCCGGGACCAGGAGGAGCCTGCGCACACCCTCCTGTACGGACGGCGCGCCGCGCGGGGTCCGCTCAGCGACGCAGGTACTCCGCCCTCTGCTCAGCCGCGCAGGTAGTCCGCAGTCTGCTCGTCGGCGGGGAAGAACGCCTCGACCGCGAGCTCTGACACCGTGACGTCGACCGCTGTCCCAAACGTGGTGATCGTGCTGAAGAACGACAGCTCGGGGGCGTCGGAGCCGGGGGCCGGGGCCAGCCGCAGTCCCACCGTGACCGCCGCCTCGACCCGCGCCGCCGGAGACCAGTCCCGGTCACCCGGGTAGTCGAGCATCTCCTCGTGCAGCTCGGCCAGCACCGGATCCCCGGTGAGCCGAGCCGCCCGGTCCAGTCGTTCGACGAGGTCGGCCCGGTACTCGCCGAGGTTGAGGATCCGCGGCGCGACCCCGTCGGGGTGCAGCGCGAGGCGGATCGTGTTGACCGGCGGCACGAGCAGGTCGGGCGCCACGCCCTCCAGGAACGGCCCCAGCGCCTCGTTGGAGGCGATGAGGTTCCAGTAGCGGTCCACCGCGATGGCGGGATACGGCTCGTGGGCGGCCAGGACGCGGCTGACCGCGTCGCGGACCTCCCGCAGCGCGGGATCGTCGAAGTCGCGCGCCGAGTACTGGGGGGCGAACCCGGCCGCCAGCAGCAGCTCGTTGCGCTCGCGCAGCGGGACGTCGAGCCGCTCGGCCAGGTGGAGCACCATCTCCGCACTCGGCCGGGAGCGGCCGGTCTCGACGAAGCTGAGATGCCTCGTCGAGACCCCCGCCTCCAGCGCGAGCTCCATCTGGCTCATGCGCCGGCGCTGGCGCCAGTCACGCAGCAGCGGACCCACGCGGCGGTTGAGCGTGCGGGGGGTGGGAGCCGGTGTGTCGGCGATCGTCACCATCAGGAGGCTACCGTCGCCGGGATGAGCCGGGTGAGGGCGGCGACGCCGGCGAGGGCCACCGCCAGCGCGATCACGCTGACCTGAAATGCGCCTGCGAAACCGTGGGACACGGCGCCGTAGAACAGCACCCCGACCACCGCCACTCCGATCGCGTTACCGACGTTCTGCATCGTCGACAGCACGCCCGACGTGGCCCCGACGTGCTCCGGCGGAGCCGCGGCCATGATCAGCGACGCCAGCGGCGTGATGCCCAGGCCCATGCCGGCTCCGACGAGCGCCAACCCGGGGGCGAGCGCCAGCACCGAGCCGCCGACCCCGACGTCGGCCACCGTCACGGCGAGCGTGAGGTGACCCACGGCGAGCAGGCCCGCGCCCGCGGCCAGGACCCGCCGGCCGTGACGCACGGTCAGCGCCGGTGCCCGCAGCGAGGTCATCAGATACGTGGCGGCCAGGATCGTGAACACGAGCCCGGAGTGCAGCGCGCTCATGCCCCGGCCGAGCTGCAGATACAGCGAGAGCACGAGGAAGAACGACGCCTGCCCGCTCCAGAACAGCATCTGGGCGGCCAGCCCGACGACAACGCCCCGCGAGGCGAACAGCTCAGGGGGCATCAGCGGGGTGCCGCCGCGAGCGGCCAGCCGACGCTGCTGGAGCGCGAACGCGCCGAGCAGGACCGGAGCGGCGGCCAGTGACAGCCACGTCCACAGAGGCCACCCGTGCGCGCGGCCCTCGACCAGCGGCAGGACGATCGCGGTGAGGCCCACGGTTGCCAGCACTGTGCCGGCGAGGTCCAGACTGCCGCCCTGACCCCGTGATTCCGGAATGATGCGCGGCGCAGCGACCACGGCGAGGATGCCGATCGGGATGTTGATGAGAAAGCAGCTGCGCCAGCCCAGACCGGCCGGGTTGGCCTGGACGAGGATGCCGCCGATCAGCTGGCCCGAGACCGCGGCAAAGCCCATGCTCATGCCGTACGCGGCGAGAGCCTTGGCACGGTCGCCTCCGTCGTAGAGGACGCCGATGATCGCCAGGACGTTGGGCATCAGCATCGCGGAGGCGCAGCCCTGCGCCAGGCGGGAGATGACCAGGACCTCCGGCGTGCCGGCCAGCCCGCACCCGGCGGAGGCGAGCGTGAACAGCGCGAGCCCGATGGTGAAGACCCGGACGCGGCCCAGCCGGTCACCCAGCCGGGCGCCGGTGATGAGGAAGACGGCATTGGTGAGGCCGTAGCCGGCGACGACCCATTCGATCGCGCCGTTGGACGCGTGCAGGTGAGCCTGCATCGACGGCAGCGCGACGTTGACGATGAAGAAGTCCAGCACGACCATGAAGGTGCCAGCGAGGATCACCGGCAAGGGCAGCCAGTGGCTGCGAGTGGGGGAGAACGCCGCCGGAGCAGGGCCGACGGCCGGTATCGATTGAGTGCTCATGGCTGGGCACGTTCCCAGCCGCCGGTCACGCCGTCGATTACCCGCCGGGTAACGAGGCGGTGGCGCTTTCAGAACTCTTCGCTGACTCCTACGGAACTCTCAAAGGAGCCCGCGAGAGTGATGTCCGGGCAGGTTTCTCCCAACTGCCCCTCACCAGTGATCGAACGAGTGAACGGACGATCACCCACATCCCCGCCGTAGTTGGGCCGGCCCCGTTCGGGGGGCCGGCCCAGCGGTGGTTTCCGGGGTTGGCAGGCCGGGTTGGCTGTCTGCCGTGGGACGTTTCAGCGGGGTATCGGCGAACGTCAACGGCGGCTGGGGAGGGCGGGTCCGAGGCGGAAAGGTCGCCTTTGCAGGGACTTCACGGGAGATATTGCCCGTCACATGGGCAATATCTCCCACGACCCCGGTGGGGAGCTGCCCGCAAGCGTCCCGGACAGCCCGCACCTCCTCCTCGGTCGCCGTCGTTGACGTTCGCCCCGCATCACCTCGGACGCCCAGGCCAGCTCAGCGCCGCTCAGCTGAACGAGATGACGCTCCGGATCCCGTCCTGTTGCTCCATCAGTTCGAAGCCGTGGTTGACCTCGTCGAGCGTGATCTTGTGGGAGATGAACGGGTCGACGTCGATCTGGCCGTCGAGGTAGAGCTGGACGAGTTGGGGTACCTGGTCGCGTCCTTTGACGCCGCCGAACGAGGAGCCGCAGATCCGCCGCCCGGTGATGAGGTAGCGCGGAACGACGTCGAGCGTCTCGCCCCGGCCGGCCACGCCGGCCACGGTACACAGGCCCCAACCCATGCGCGCGGACTCCACGGCCTGGCGCATCACCGCCACGAGCCCGGTGGCCTCGAAGGTGTAGTCGGCCCCGAACCCGCCGGTCTCGTCGAGCACGCGCTGGACGGTGTTCTCGTCGGCGATCCAGGTCTCCGTGGCGCCCTGGCCCTTGGCCAGCTCGAGCCGGTCGTCGGACAGGTCCACGCAGATGACCCGCTCGGCGCCCTGCAGCCGGCAGCCCGCCACGGCGCCCAGGCCGACCATGCCCGCGCCGAAGACGATGCAGGTCGAGCCCGCCTTGACCTTGGCGGTGTTCATCGCCGCGCCCAGCCCGGTGGACAGGCCACACGCGAACAGGCACGCATGATCGGGCTCGGCCTCGGGCGAGACCTTGGCCAGCGCGATCTCGGGCATGACGGTGTACTCGGCGAACGTGCTCGTGCCCATGAAGTGGCGGATCGGCTCGCCGTCGCGTGACAGGCGGGTGGTACCGTCAGGCAGGAAGCCCTTGTTCTGTTGCTCGCGGATGGCCAGGCAGAGGTTCGTGTCAGGGCTGAGGCAGTGCACGCACTCGCGGCACTGGGGCGAGAACAGGGTGACGACGAGGTCGCCGGGGGAGAGGCTCGAGACGCCATCTCCGACCTTCTCCACAAATCCCGCTCCCTCGTGGCCGAGAACGGCCGGTGCGTACCCGGACGGGTCCACGCCCGAAGCGGTGTACATGTCGGTGTGGCAGACCCCGCACGCGGCGAGCCGCACCAGCACCTCACCCGCCTTGGGCTCCGCCAGGTCCAGCTCAGCCAACTGGAGGGGCTTGGCGAACTCCTCCAGCACCGCGGCACGCATCTTCAACGGGGCGCTCCTTCCCTCTGGTTGGGTCAGGACCCAACCCTAATGGTCGGGCGCGCTACCGGCTGGTGGTGGGGCGGTGCCCGTCGAGCGCGTCGATCATCAACTCGAGCATCCGTTGCCACTGGTCGGGCTCGACGCGCCGGGCCGCGCGCGTGGCGGCGAACAGGAGCCGCAGGTCCAGCGTCGTCGCGTCGGCGCGCAGCCGGCCCTCGGCGCGCGCGGCGGCGAGCAGCCGCTCCTGGGCCTCACTGGCCCGCGTGACGGCGTCGATCACATCGGGATGGTCGGACACGACGACCCGCGCGTCCCCGATCAGGTAGTCGGCGCGCTGCGCGGTCACCAGCGTCCTCACCATCCCGGTGAGCGCCTCCCATCGGTTGCCGGGCTGCTCGTATGCCTCCTGTGCCGCAGCGGCGATCGTGTCCATGCGACGGACGACCAGCGCGGCCAGCAGTTCGCGCTTGGACTCGAACAGGCGGTAGACGCTCGCCACGCCGGCCCCGGCGGCGTGAGCGACGACGCTCATGGGCGCGTCGAGACCGTCGCGGGCGAAGACCTCGGTCGCTGCTACGAGCAGCCGCTCGCGCTTTGCCCCGGCGTCGAGTTGGGTCCAGCCGCAGCGGGCGGAGGGGGCCTCCGGCTCTGAGACCGGAATCATCATTCCGCTAGAGTAACTCGTCGTGTCTATCGGCGCCCATCGGGATCATGGAATCAACCCCAATCTGATCCTCGCGGTCACGGCCCTCGCCGGCCTCGCCTACGCGATGCTGAGCTCCGCGGTCATCCCGGCCCTCACCGATCTGCAGCACAGTCTGAACACGACCGAGACCGGGGTGACCTGGCTGCTGACCGGGTACCTGCTCTCCGCATCGGTGGCGACGTCGATCCTCGGCCGTCTCGGCGACATGTACGGCAAGGAGAAGATGCTGCTGGTGACGCTCGTGATCCTGGCCGTCGGGACTCTGATCGCGGCCCTGTCGAGCTCACTGCTCCCGATGATCCTCGGTCGCGTGATCCAGGGCGCCGGCGGCGGCATCTTCCCGCTTGCGTTCGGGATCGTCCGCGACGAGTTCCCCCGCGAGCGAGTCGCCGGCAGCATCGGTTTGCTCTCCTCCATCCTCGGCGTCGGCGGGGGGATCGGGATCGTGCTCGGCGGCCTGATCATCGAGCACTTGAACTACCACTGGCTCTATTGGATCCCGCTCGTCATCACGCTGATCGCCGCCTTCTGCACCTGGAGGTTCATTCCGGAGTCGCCCGTCCGGGTGCCCGGGCGGGTCAACTGGCTCGCCGCCGCGCTGATGTCAGGCGGATTCATCTGCGTTCTGATCGCGATCTCGGAGACGACCACCTGGGGCTGGGGCTCGCCCAAGACACTCGGGCTGCTCGCGATCGGCCTGCTCGGCTGCGCCGCCTGGGTCTGGGTCGAGATCCACAGCGACGAACCGCTCATCGACATGACGATGATGCGCATCCGCGGCGTCTGGACGACCAACCTGGTGGCGTTCCTGCTCGGCGCGGGAATGTACGCGTCGTTCCTGGTCTTCCCCCAGTTCGCACAGCTGCCCACGAGCACCGGCTTCGGCTTCGGGGCCTCGGTCGTCGTCGCGGGCCTGTACCTGCTCCCGGCGGCGCTCCTCATGAGCGTCCTGGGGACGGCCGCGGGCTCCGTGGCGCGCAGGTTCGGCTCCAAGGCCGCCGTGATCGTCGGCAGCGGGGTGACTGCAGTGGCGTTCGGGTGGCTCGCCGTCGCCCACGGGCATCCGTACGATTTCCTGATCAGCGCCGCCCTGCTCGGCGTCGGAATCGGACTGGCGTTTTCAGCGCTGGGCAACCTGATCGTCGAGGCGGTGCCGCCGGAGCAGACCGGGGTGGCGACCGGCATGAACACCGTCATGCGGACGCTCGGCGGCGCGCTTGGTGGCCAGATCGTGGCCACGTTCATCGCCAATAACGTGGCGAACGGGGAACCGACGGTCACCGGGTTCACAGCCTCGTTCGCGCTTGAGGCGGCGTTCCTCGCGGTGGCCGTGCTCGCCGGACTGCTCATTCCGGATCGCGCTCATCGGCACGCGACGGCGGTGGCGCCACGGGAGCCTGAATTGGCAGGCGTACAGGAAACCGCCTGACGGTGGCGCGCCACTCGCTCAGGGGCACGCGCAGCGATCCCCGCGGTCCCAACTACAAGTGGATCGCGCTCTCCAACTGCACGCTGGGCGTCCTGCTGGCGACGCTCGACGCGTCGATCACGCTCATCGCGATGCCCAACATCTTCCGGGGGATCAACCTCGATCCGCTGGTGCCGTCCAACAGCTTCTACCTGCTGTGGATGATCCTGGGCTTCCTCGTCGTCTCGAGCGTGCTGATCGTCAGTCTTGGCCGGCTGGGCGACATGTACGGCCGCGTGAAGATCTACAACCTCGGCTTCGTCATCTACACGGTGGCGTCGCTCATTCTCACCGTGGACTGGCTGACCGGCCGCGACGGCGCGCTGTTCCTCATCGTCTTCCGGATCGTCCAGGGCGTGGGCGCCGCCTGCCTTCTGGCCAACTCGGCGGCGATCATCACCGACGCCTTCCCGGCCAACCAGCGGGGCATGGCGCTGGGCATCAACAACATCGTCGGCGTCTCGGGCATGTTCATCGGGCTGGTCCTCGGCGGCCTGCTCGCCCCGATCAGCTGGCGGCTGGTGTTCCTCATCTCGGTGCCGGTCGGGCTGTTCGGGACCGTGTGGGCCTACCTCAAGCTCCAGGAGCTCTCCAAACCCAGGAAGGCCCGGATCGACTGGCCGGGCAACGTCACCTTCGCCCTCGGCCTCATCCTCATCATGGTCGCCGTGACCTACGGGATCCGCCCGTACGGCAGCTCCGCGACCGGGTGGGGGAGCCCGCGCGTGCTCCTCCTGATCGGCGGCGGCGTGCTCTCGCTGGTGATCTTCGCCGTCGTCGAGCGCCGCGTCCAGGACCCCATGTTCCGCCTGCCCCTGTTCAAGATCCGGGCCTTCACCTTCGGAACGCTGTCGACGTTCCTCTCAGCGGTGGCCCGCGGCGGCCTGATGTTCATGCTCATCATCTGGCTTCAGGGGATCTGGCTGCCCCAGCACGGCTACAACTTCACCGATACGCCGCTGTGGGCGGGCATCTACATCCTGCCGCTCACCATCGGGATGCTCCTGGCCGGCCCGACGTCGGGCTACCTATCCGACCGCTACGGCGCCCGGCCGTTTGCGACGGGTGGCATGCTCAGCGCCGCGGTGAGCTTCCTCCTGCTCGCGCTCCTGCCGACCAACTTCCCATATCCGCTGTTCGCCGCGTGCCTGTTCCTCAACGGCGTCTCCATGGGGATGTTCGCCTCGCCCAACCGCGCCGGGGTGATGAACAGCCTTCCCCCGAGTGACCGGGGCGCCGGCGGCGGGATGAACCAGACCTTCCAGAACTCCGCCCAGGTGCTGTCGATCGGAATCTTCTTCACGCTGATGATCATCGGGCTCTCTGCGACGCTGCCCCACACGATGTCGGCGGGCCTCCAGGCTCACGGCGTGCCCGCGGCGACCGCTCAGCACGTTGCCCAGCTGCCGCCGGTGTCGATCCTGTTCGCCGCCTTCCTCGGCTACAACCCGATCCAGCACCTCGTCGGCAGCCACGTCCTGGCCCATCTCTCTCCCCACCAGCACGCGCTCGTCGTCGGACGCTCCTTCTTCCCCCACCTGATCTCGGCGCCATTCCGCAACGGGCTGCACGAGGCGTTCGCGTTCGCGATCATCGCCTGCCTGATCGCGGCCGCGGCGTCGTGGTTCCGCGGGGGCAAACCGGCCCGCGCTGACGAGGCCGCCGGCGCAGGGCCCGCGCGGCGCGCCCGGACCCGGGGCGAGCAGCACGCCGGGACCACCGTCGCCCGCTGACGGCGGTCGCAGCACGCCGGGACCACCGTCGCCCTCTGACCGCGGTCAGAGGCCCTGGCGCAGGGCGAGCACGAGCAGCACGATGGCGATCGTCCCGGCGAGGACGACCACCACCACGTTGGCCGCCAGGACCATCCGCAGCGTGCGCCGAGGATTGCGCGGCCGCTCGGCCGGGCTCGGATCGCTCACGGACGCGGCCGGCTCTGCCGCGGGCACCGCGTCCGGCTCATGAGGGCTGTCGCCGGTGACGGACTCGGTGAGGGCGTCGGTGACGAACCGATTGAGGCTGACGTGCTCGCGCTCGGCGGCCTGGGCGAGCTGCTGATGCAGGTCGCCGGACATCCGCACCAGGAAGCGCCCGCTGTATCCGGTGGCCGCCTTGGCGGCCGGCTTGCCCGAGGCGGCACCCTTCGTGGGCCTGCTCTCGGGCGTGTCGGCAGCCATGACCGCAGGTGATACCACGGGTTGGGGCGTGGTATCACGCATCTTTTGGGGGGTTTCCTCCTCGGCGAGCTCGGCGCGCAGCTTCGTGAGCGCCCCGGCGAGCAGTCGGGAGACGTGAGCCTGGGAGATCCCGACCTCGCGTGCGATCTGGCGCTCGGTCATGTCGGCGTGGAAACGCAGGTAGACGATCTGCCGCTCGCGCTCGTCCAGGACGTGCAGCCGCTCGCTGAGCAGCAGGCGCTCGTCGCTGCCGGCGTAGGGCTCGGCATCCAGCGCAGCCTCGCCGCTGTCCTCCGGCCGCGGCAGGCTGATCGGGTCCCGCGCGAGCTCGGCGGCGAGCGCGCGCTCGACCTCCTTGGTGTCGGCGTCGACGGCATCGGCCAGCTCGCTGAGCGTCGGCGCGCGGCCAAGCGTGGCGGCGAGTTCTGACTGCCGGCTGCGCAGCCGTTTGCCCAAGCGCTGCAGCTCGCGAGGGATGCGGACGGTGCCGGAGCGGTCGCGCAGGTGGTGGCGGATCTCGCCCTCGATCGTCGGCTCGGCGAACGCCGAGAAGGACGCGCCGCGCCGGGTGTCGAACCGGTTTGCCGCCTTCACCAGACCCACGGCAGCGACCTGAACGAGGTCGTCCAACTCGACGCCACGCCCGACATAACGCCTGGCCACCGACTTGGCCAGCGGCAGATGCGACTCGATGAGGCTCGCACGATCCGCGGTCGTACGAGTCTGCTGCCTTGAAGTCACCGTTCCACCTCAGCCCGTTCCCCCGTGGGCGATACCAGCGCGATGGTACCAACGGTGGTCTGAGCGCTTGCATGGATCAGACCAGCGCCCCCAGGGGATCTTAAGGGTGTGGGGACCTGCGCAAAGCTCAACATCCCTCCGGGACCGTCATAAACCATGGCGGGCCGGGGGCGGCACGCTGACGGGGCACGCTGGTCGGCGATCACCATTCTGATCGCGGCGGTGGCGATGGCCGTGCCGCAGGGCGCGCACGCAGGCATGTTGCCGGTGGCTCCGAGCGCGCTCGCTCAGGCCGGTCTGGCGGAGGCTCAGGACGCCGTCGGCACCGTCGCGGCCGCCGTGAGCGCCGCCGAGCCGGCGATCGCCGTCCCCACCGTCACGGGAGCGGCCCCGGCCGCTGCCCCCACCGCATCTGTGCGGGCCGTCGCGTCGCCCCCCGCCGCGGCCCCGCAGCCCGCCGCGCACCCCGCGGCGGCGACAGCGGGCGCGGGCTCGCGCGCGCCGAGGCCGCCAGCCCCGCCCGCTCACCCTGCGCGCGCCGCCGACCCGCCCCTGCCGGTCGCGGCGTCGGCGGCGCGCGCGGGGGCGAGCTCGAGGCCCCACGCAATGCCGGTGGTCACGGCGCCTGCCGTGCCGGTGCGTATGGCGCCGGTCGCGGTCGTGCCGATGCCGTCGGTGCCGGGCGTCTCGGTGCCGGGCGTCTCGGTGCCAGCCGTCGGTGCCCTTCCCACGGTGCCGCTGCCGGCGGTCTCCATCCCGTGGCCGGACGGGTGGGCGTCGGTCTTCACACCTTCCACGGTCACCCCTCCCGCGCCCGGTTCGCCGGTGCTCGCCCCAGTGCTGGGCATTCTGCCCTCGATGGGATGGCCGCTGAGCCTGGCGGGGATCCCGGGATCCGATGCCACGCGGCCACTGCTGGATGGGGGCGTCGCGACGCCGCTGGGCCATGCGAGCCTCCCGCATCAGCGGCATCGAACTTCGAGCGCCGGACACCGCCGGGCGAGGCACACCGAGTCGAGCGTCCGTTCGATCTCGCGATCTCGCGGGCCCCTGCCCGTCGCGCCGCCGTCGTGGCTTGCTGACGTTGGCCGGCCGCCGCTCCCTGGTGGTACGCCGGTGCGGCTCTCGCCGCATCCGGCCCGGCATGGTGACGTTCCGCCTCGCCCAGCGCGGCCGGCGCGGCAGGCGCCTGAGCCCAGCAGCTCGGCGCCTCCGCTCAGCGTGCCGGTGACCGGCGGCGGGCCCGCGGCGGCAGCCGCCGGGACGGGCACCGGCGTCGCCGCGACCGCCCTGATGGCGGCCGGGGCCCTGCTCTTGATCTTCCTGTTGTCGACCCGTGTGTCGCTGGACCTGTCGGCGTGGCGGTCCACGCTGCTGAGCCTGCGGCTCGAACGCCCGGGATAGCTCTCCCTGTCTGGTCACGAACGGCGGCCGACTCGGGAGCTCCGAGCCGCCGCCGGGCCGTTGGGCAGAGATGCCGTGGACGGCCCACAGTCCAGTGCATCTGGCCGGGCTCGCCCGGACGGGGCACAGATTCCACACAGGAGAGAAACAGGCATGCGATCAAAAATGATCGCTCTGGTTGTCACCCTCCTCGCGATGGCCGTTCCGGCCACTGCGATGGCGGGAGGCGATCCGGGCAGCACGGGAGGGGGTGCCGCGGGCGTCGGTCAGGCGCAGCTGGCCTCCCAGCTCGCGGCGACCCTGCAGAAGGCGGCCTCACAGGCACAGGCCGGGCAGAACGCCGTGAACAGCAACGCTCCGGTCAACACGGCCGGGGGCAACGTGACCGGTGGCGCCAACACCGCCGCTCAGAACGCCATCAATGGCGCGGCGAGCGGCGCGGGCAACAACGCCGGCACCACGCAGACCAACAACCAGAGCCAGTCGGCCGGGTCCAGCTGCAGCGTCGGCTGCGGCGGCGCCGGCCAGGCACAGGGGTCGACGCAGTTGGCGAGCACCCTGCAGGGCGCGGCGTCCAACGCCAACGCCAACCAGGGCGCGGTCAACAGCAACGTCCCGGTCAACACCGCGGGCGGCGACGTGACGGGTGGCGCCAACACCGCCGCTCAGAACGCCGCCAACGGCGCCAAGAGCGGCGCGGGCAACAATGCCGGCACCACTCAGGGCAACAACCAGGCCCAGTCGGCCGGGTCGAGCTGCAGCGTCGGTTGCGGCGGCTCGGGCCAGGCGCAGGACTCCAGCCAGGGAGCGGCAACGCTCCAGGCCGCGAAGTCCGGCGCGGATGCCAACCAGAACACGGTCAACGCCAATGTTCCGGTGAACATCGCCGGTGGTGACGTGACGGGCGGCGCGAACACGGCGTCCCAGAACGCCGCCAACGGCGCCAAGAGCGGCGCGGGCAACAATGCCGGCACCACTCAGGGCAACAACCAGGCCCAGTCGGCCGGGTCGAGCTGCAGCGTCGGTTGCGGCGGCTCGGGCCAGGCGCAGGACAGTCAGCAGGGTTCGTTGACGGGCCAGCTGGCTGACTCCAACGCCAATGCCAACCAGAACGCGGTGAACGCCAACGTTCCGGTGAACGTCGCCGGTGGCGACATCGTCGGTGGCGCGAACACCGCCTCTCAGAACGCCGCCAACGGCGCGCTGAGTGGTGCGGGCAACAACGCCGGCACGACGCAGGGCAACAACCAGAGCCAGAACGCCGGCTCCGCGTGCAGCATTGGCTGTGGCGGCTCCGGACAGGCTCAGCAGTCCGGCCAGTACGCGGCGACGCTGCAGGCCGCACTGTCGTCGGCCAACGCCAACCAGAACGCGGTGAACGCCAACGTTCCGGTGAACGTCGCCGGTGGCGACATCGTCGGTGGCGCGAACACCGCCTCTCAGAACGCCGCCAACGGCGCGCTGAGTGGTGCGGGCAACAACGCCGGCACGACGCAGGGCAGCAACCAGGGTCAGAACGCCGGCTCCGCGTGCAGCATTGGCTGTGGCGGCTCCGGTCAGGCCCAGTTCAACCTGCAGGGTTCGCTCACGGCGCAGCTCGCTGCCTCGTGCGCGAACGCATGGCAGAACCTGGTCAACTCGAACGCCCCGGTCAACACCGCGGGCGGCGACGTGCTGGGTGGAGCCAACACTGCAGCGCAGAACGCGCTGAATGGCTCGATCAGCGGTGCCGGCAACAACGCCGGAACCGCGCAGGACGGAGGCCAGGACCAGACCGCCTGACGCCTCGTGGGGGTGGTCCGGCCGGCCGAGCCTAAACCGGCCGGACCCCCTTGATGCTTCGGAACCCCCGGCTGACCGCGGCCGGGGCGTTTCGTCACTTGAAGTACCAGTGGATGCACCTCATAAAGCTCGGACAGCAACTCGCACTCATCAGCACCGCCGTCGCGCTGCTCGCCGGAGCACCGGGGGCGCGCGCTGACGCGTCGAGTGCTCTGCGGAACGGAGGGGCCAGCCTGACGGGCCTGACGCCCTCGGTTCGGGTGCGGGTGCCGGCGGTGACGCCGGTCGCTCCGACCCCGCCGGTCGCGCCGACCCCGCCGGTCGCGACTGTTCCGACCTGTTCCGACCGTTCCGACCGTTCCGACCGTCCCGACCGCGACTGTGCCGGTATCGCCGGTATCGCCGGTACCGCCGGCTCCGGTATCAGCCACGCCGACGGCTCCGACGTCGGTCGCTGCGACGCCGCCGGCCACCGCAGTGCCGGTCCCGGCACCGCCAAGTGCGGCCCTGCCGGCGCCGGCACCCCCTCCGGTGACCGTTCCCGGACCGCCAACCACGGTGATACCACCCGGATCAGCCGCGGTATCACCCACAGATCCGGCCTCGGGCGCCGATTCGGGCACATCGGCCGCACCCGCGCCGGCTCCCGCACCCCCAGCTTCGCCGGCACCCGCCGCATCCAATACGACCACGCAGACAATCACTCAAGTCCAGGTCTCGACGTGCGTCTCTCATTGCGACGGGGGCAGCCAGGTCCAGCGGGCGTCCCAGGACAACACGACGGTGCAGGCCGTGGGTCCGCCCGTGCCCAACGACGGGGGTGCCGCGATCGCGGAGCCCCCGATCACGGCCAGCCAGACGTCGACCTCGGCGCACTCCACGTCGCCGAGCCCTCCGCCGAGTGGCGTGACCGAGGTCCAGGTGGGGTGCATCGAGCACTGCCACGGCAAGACGACTCTCGACACCTCCGGCCTCACGCTGGCGCAGATCGAGCAGCTCCTGGGTGAGCTCCAGGTGCCGTCGCCGCCTGAGGCGACCGCGGCACCGGGCAGCGAGCAGAACACGACCCAGCAGACATCGGCCCAGTCCGAGAACGGCGACGGCAACCAGTCTCAGATCGCGAGCCAGACCAACGGCACGGTCCAGGTCGTCGCGACTCCGGCGGGCGCGCCGGCCGACGGAGGGACCGGCCCGGCGGCGGTCAACCAGACGGCCCAGGGCATCGTCCAGCTCCAGGTCGGATGCATCTTCTACTGCTCGGGGACCCAGCAGACCCAGCAGGCCCAGCAGTCCAACGCGACCGTGCAGTCGGTGGACAGCTCCGGGGCCGGCGCGGCCAACACCGTCTCCCGGGTCATCTGGCAGGTCCAGGTCGGCTGCGTGGCCTGGTGCTATGACGCCGTCGAGAGCCAGACGGCCACCGGAGCCGACTCGAGCGTCGCCACGGTCGTCCCGCCGCCCGTCGCTGGGGCGCCGGTTGATGGGGCGCCGGTCGTGGGGTCGCCGGTTGTTAGTGCGCCGGTTGTGGGGTCGCCCGTCGCTGCGCCGGTCGCCGCGCCGACGCCTGCCCCAGGCCCCGTCCAGGGCACGAGCCCGCTGCCGCCGTCGAAGGGCGCTCGCACCCGTGACAGCGGCGGCGCCCCGGTCCGCGTCCTCGGTGCCGGGCTCGCCCTTGGCGTGTCCGGGGCGGCACGGCAGGTCCTCGGCGCGAGCGGTGCGACCGCTGTCTCGGTGTCGGCCGAGGGTGGCAACGGGGCGGCACTCGTGTCCGTCGCCGCGACGGAGACCGTGCAGGCCGAGCTCAGTCACCGGACGTCGCGCGCGGCGCACCGCATCGCCCGCCATCGCGGCGGGCCGCACCCGGCTCATGCCGCACGGCTCACGATCGCGGGGACGGGGGCGGGGGCGGGCCCTGGCATCCTGGCCCGGACCTCCTCCGCGGTGCCCGACCTGGAGCTTGCCGTGGCCCTGGTGCTGGCGGCCGTTGGAATCGGCGTCTGGCGCCGGCGTGGAGTGAGATGATGTGTCGAGCGCGGGCGCACACGAGAAGCCTCAGCGCAAGATCGACGGGGGGCCGTGCGTTGGTCCCCAAGAGGAGAGAGCAACAACGTGCGGAGGGGAACGCGCGACGTTCAAGCTCAGCATCGTCCGTTGCCATGACCCATGGCGCGATGGCCAAGGATTAGCCTTACAGCGGCGGTAGTCGCGGTCTCAGCCGCGATGCCGATGGCAGGCGCCCAGGCCGCGGGGCCCAGCCCGCAGAAGGCCCCTGCCACCACCCCTGCGCCGACGCCTTCACCGGACCCCGCGCCGTCGGCACGGTCGCATCCCGGCACCACCACCACCACGCACGTGTCGAGCCCTGCGGCCACCCACGTACCGGCATCGACGCCATCGCTGCGCCCGGCGATCACCTCGCCGCCGCGGGCGTCGGCGACCCACACCGGAGCGCGAGCCCGTCATCACGCCGTCGCCAGGAAGACACATCGTGTGCGGGCGCACCCGCGCCACCGTCCGGCGCCGGCCCGCCACTCCACCCCGGTCGTCCGGCCGGCCCCGCCCGTGGTGGCGAGTCATGCGGCTGCGCGCGCGGCGCCCAGTCACAACAGCGGGGTCATGCTCCTGGTGGGTGCGCTGGTGCTGCTCGTGCTGGTGGCCGCGAGCCTGTCACTGCTGCGGCTGGCGAACCGGCTGCACCGGGAGATCATGGGGTCGCCGGCATGAGCGTGCGCAAGCTCTTGGTGGGCTGCGTCGTGGTCGGGGTGTGGGCCGCGGCCGCGAGTGTGGCGCATGCACAGAACTCGATCTCAGCGGAGTGCACCTTCGCCGGGCAAACGGGCGACTGCACGGACAGCTGGTACCCCAGTCCGGTGACCGTCGTCTGGCACGTATCGCCTCCGGCGTCGAGCATCTCGGGATGCGCGCTCCAGATCCAATACGTCTTCGATGTCGACACATCGACCGCTCTGAACTGCACGGCGACGTGGAGCGGACAGTCCCTCGAGCCTCAGTCCCGTTGCACGTCGAGATTTCCACGCCGACCGCCACCGCCACCCCGGACCGCCCGCCGGACGCGAACGGCTGGTACAACCACCCGGTCACAATCACCCTCGCCGGCACCGCCTTCTCGGGGATCGCAGGCTGCACGCCGGCCCAGACCTACGCCGGCCCGGCCACCACCTCCACCGCGCTCGCCGGCACCTGCACCGACAACGCCGGCAAGACCGCCAGTGCGAGCTTCCCGTTCGCGTACGACGCGACCCCGCCCACCCTCACCGCCGCCTCCCAGCCGGGCGACCGCCTCGCCGGCGTGAGCTGGCACGCGAGCGCCGCCCCCGCGCCGCTCGCCTGGGTCCAGATCGCGCGTCGCCCCGGCCTCGCCGGCGTCGCCAGCAGCGTCCTCTACACGGGCACCGCCGGCACCGGCTACCAGGACCGCCACGTGCGCAACGGGACCGCCTACACGTACACGATCACCGCTGCCGATCAGGCGGGCAACGTGACCCAGCGGACGGTCTCGGTCAGGCCCGGGGTCCGCCTGCTGGCGCCGCGGCCCAATGCCCACCTCAGCGCGCCGCCGACGCTGCGCTGGACTGAGATCCCGAAGGCCAGTTACTACAACGTCCAGCTGTTCCGCGGATCCAAGATCCTCAGCGCCTGGCCGACGCACCCCAGCATGAAGCTGTCGCGGACCTGGCGCTTTGGCGGCAAGCGCCACCGCCTGGCCCCGGGCCGCTACCACTGGTACGTGTGGCCGGGGTACGGGCCCCAGCGCGACGCCCACTACGGCCGGGCGGTCGGCAACGCCGTGTTCGTGATCCGGTAACCCTCCAAGCTGGCTAGCCAGCCAGTAGCATTGGCCGTGGTCCATCGGCCCATCAGGAGGAGCAGGTGACATCAACTCGTCGTGACCTCGAGCAGGCACTCGAAGGCGACCTCGACCACGTGCTGGTGACCGAGCGGGAGCTCTGGATCGACGGCCCGCCGCACCCGCTGTTCGCCCGGCTGCGCAGCGAATGCCCCGTCCACTGGACCTCGCGCATCGGCGAGTACCCCAACGAGCCGGGCTACTGGTCGGTCACCCGGCCAGACGACATCCACGCCGTCAGCCGGGACTGGAAGACCTTCTCCTCCGAGCTGGGTGGCGTCACCGCGATCACGGACGGGTTCCCGCTCGAGCTGATGCGGGCGATGTTCATCGGCATGGATCCGCCCAAGCACGATCGCCTCAAGATGCTCTTCCAGGCGGGCTTCACGCCCAAGCGGATCGCCGCCCACGAGGACGCCATCCGCGAGATCACCGTCCGCGTCCTCGATCGGCTCGAGGGCCGCGACAGCTGCGATCTCGTGTCCGACGTCGCCCAGCCGATCGTCTCACGCGTGATCGGGAGCTTCATGGGGATCCCGGAGGAGGACGACGCCATCTGGGCCAAGCTCATGAACGTCTCGCTGGCGGCCGGTGACCCGGACCTTGCGCCCGACGGCATGCCGAGCATCCTGGCCAACGAGATACCGGAGATCTTCCGCCGCTGCACCGAGATGATCGCCGCCCGCCGCGAGCACCCGACTCAAGACCTCACCTCGGTGCTCGTCCACGCCGAGATCGACGGCCAGAAGCTGGAGGAGCACGAGATCGTGATGGGCTTCTTCCTGCTCATGGCCGCGGGCAACGACAGCACCAAGGCGACCTACTGCAGCGGCATGAAGGCGCTCATGGAGCACCCGGAGGAGCGCCGGCTGCTGGTCGAGGACCCGTCGCTGATCCCGAGCGCGGTCGAGGAGTCGCTGCGCATGTTCCCCGCGTTCGCCCATTTCCGGCGCACCGCCACCTGCGACACCGAGATCGCCGGGCAGCAGGTCCGCGAGGGCGACAAGGTGGTCATGTGGTACGTGTCCTCCAACCGGGACACGTCACGCTACGAGGACCCGGACCGCTTCGACGTCCGCCGCAACCCCGAGCACCAGGCGTTCGGCGCCGGCGGTCGGCACTTCTGCCTCGGCACCGCGCTGGCGCGGCTGGAGCTGCGGATCATGCTCGAGGAGACGCTGGCCCGCTACCCGGAGATGGAGAGGGCCGGCCCCACGACGTTCGTGGAGTCAGGCTTCATCAACCAACTGAAGACTCTGCCCGTGACGCTCGGGCCGCGCTCCTAGCGGAACCCGGACCAGGGAGACTGGGACTCCTCGAGCTCCTCGTCGGCACGGATCACGTGCATGACGGCGTTGATGAGGGCCAGATGCGTGAACGCCTGCGGGAAGTTGCCCAGGTGCCGGCCGGTCTGCGGGTCGATCTCCTCGGCGTAGAGGCCCAGCGGGCTGGCGTAGCCCAGCAACCGCTCACACAGGGACCGCGCACGGTCAAGCTCGCCGATCTCGCACAGCGCTGACACCAGCCAGAACGAGCAGATCAGGAACGTGCCCTCCTTGCCCTCCAGGCCATCGTCGGTCTCCTCGGTCTTGTAGCGCAGGACCAGGCCGCTCTCGGTGAGCTCGTCGGCGATGGCGAACACCGTGGCGCGGATGCGCTCGTCGTCGGGCGGCAGGAAGCGCATCAGCGGGAGCAGCAGCAGGGCGGCATCGAGTGCTTCGGTCTCGTAGTGCTGCACGAACACGCCGCGCTCGTCGACGCCGTTGGCCAGCACGTCGGCCTTGATCTCGTCGGCCGCCTCACGCCAGCGCCGGGCGCGCGTGAAGTCCTCGCGCAGCTCGGCCAGGCGGGCGCCGCGGTCACAGGCCACCCAACAGAAGACCTTGGATGAGGTGAAATGCTTGGGCTCGCCGCGGATCTCCCAGATGCCGCGGTCGGGCTCGCGCCAGTTCTCGATGGCCTGCTCGACCTGGCGCTGCAGGATCCGCCACACGCGGTCGTCCAGCGAGTCACGGCTGCGGGTGTGCAGGTACACCGAGTCCAGCAGCGCGCCCCACACATCGTGCTGCTTCTGCTCGTAGGCGGCGTTGCCGACCCGCACGGGCTGGGCGCGCTCGTAGCCCTCGAGGTGCTCCAGGATGTACTCGTCGAGCTGGCGCTCGCCGTCGAGCCCGTACATGACCTGGAGGTCCTCCTCACCGGCCGCCACGTCGGCGATGAAGTAGAAGAAGTCGTTGGCCTCCCACTCGAAGCCCAGGGACAGCAGCGCCCACAGCATGAATGTCGAGTCGCGGATCCAGCTGTAGCGGTAGTCCCAGTTGCGCTCGCCTTGGGGCGTCTCGGGCAGGGAGGTGGTGGCGGCCGCCAGCAGGGCACCGCTGGGCGCGTAGGTGAGGCCCTTGAGCGTGAGCGCGGAGCGCTGGAGGAACGTCCGCCACGGGTGATCGGGGAAGTCGCCGCGGTCCAGCCAGTGCTGCCAGTGATGGGCGGTCCACACCGACCGCTCGTAGGCCTCCTGGATGTTCTGGGGCGGCGCGTGCTCTGACCACGACAGCGCGGCGTATACGGTCTCGCCCTCCTTCATGAGATGGCGCGCCGTCGCCCGGCTGCCCTCGAAGCCCAGGCGCAGGTCCGTCGTGAGCTTCAGCTCGACGCTGCCGTCCTTGCTGCGGGCGACACCCTCGTTGTAGCTGTCGCCCGAGTACTCCCAGTTGGCTGGGTCGCGGCCATAGTCGAACTTGGGCTCGCAGTCGAGCAGGAGCTGCACCTCGCCGTTGACGCAGCGGACGGTGCGGAGCAGGACATGGTCGGCGTCATAGTCGGTGGGTGCGCGGCGGTGCGTATGGGAGCGGTCGCGCTCGTGGTGCCAGCGCCCGATCAGGAGCACGTCGCGGACGATGATCCAGCCCGTGCCCGAGCCCCAGCTCGTCTCGAGCACCATCGTGCCGGGGAGGTAGCGGCGCGCCGCCGGGACGGTCGAGCCGTCGGGGCCGAGGCGAAACAGGCCGGCGTCACGGTCGAGCATGGCGCCGAAGATGCTCGGCGAGTCCACCCGGGGCAAGCACATCCATTCGATCGCCCCCGACGGTGCCACGAGCGCCACCGTCTCGCAGTCAGAGAGGAACGCGTACTCAGCGATGGGCGGAAAGGCGCTGGTGCCCGTGCGCGGATCGTACTCACGGTCGCGCGCCGGGGATGACGGCGCCGGGGTCGGCGCCGGGCGGGCGTGAAGCTCGGGGCTGTGGGCTTCCTCTCGCAAGGTCGGCAGTATCAACCTTTACCCGGAAAACGCAATGTTTGGTCGTTCGCTGTCAGCGGGAACGGCCGGTTTGCGGCGGTTTTGTCAGCCTCCGAGGCCGCCGAGGAGCGTGAACGGGTTGAACGGGCGATGCTCGTAGACCACCCGTCGGTTCTGCTCCACCACCACTTCGCTGCCCGCCGGGGCCTCGCCGCGGAGGCGCTCGGCAAGGGCCTGCGCGCTGTCCTCGTCGGTCGCGCCGATCAGCAGGTAGTGCGAGCGGTGCACGTGGGGGACGTTCTCGCCATCGAGCCGGTGAGACAGCTTCGAGGCGTCATGGCGCGAGTGGCATTGGACCCGGACCTCGAAGTCCGGGTAGCCCTGCTCGGCGGATTCCTCGCGCTCGTCCTCGACGCGCTCCTCGAACTCGGCCTCGGTAGCGGCCGGGCTGGCCGGCAGCGGCTCGTCGGGGCTCTCCCACTCCTCGGAGACCGGGTGCCACTGGGCGATCTGCACGTCGACGGTCAGCTCGTGCTGCTTGGCGAGCTGGCCCACGAGGTCGGCGACGCCCTGCGCCTGCTCGCGCGAGCCCGTGTAACAGAAGACCAGCGGGCCCTCGACCGAGACGACGACGCGGTCATGGAAGGACTGGCGCAGGTCGTGCTCGAGCTCGTCGGCATCGAGCTGCTCGGTCAGCTGCCGGGCCAGTCCGTCGTCCTGGACGTCGATCCGTACTCGCCAATCGTCGTTCATGGCCGAGAACAGTAGATGACCCGCGCCGGCCGGGGGTGGCCGCTTCGTAGGATGAGGACAGACATGAGTTCTGGACATCGAGGTTTTGCAGCGTCGCACGGTGCCGGTGGCAGCGGCTTCATGCGCTCGACCCGCGGCTCGGGCAAGAAGACCCCGGAGCTGATGGACCCCACGCGCGAGCGCGACCGGGCGCGGATCCTCGCGCTGTTCAAGCCCTACCGCGTGAGGCTGACGGTGGTGCTGGTGATGATCATCGTCGCTGCCGGGGTGAGCATGCTCAACCCGTTCCTGCTCAAGGCGGCGTTCGACACGGGGCTCGCCAAGCACAACGACGCGGTGTTGACCGCGACGGTGCTCGGGATGATCGCTGTCGCGATCTTCACCAACGCCACGTCGGTCTGGCAGACCTACCTGTCCAACATGGTCGGCCAGCAGGTGATGCACGACCTCCGCGCGGCCGTCTACCGGCACCTGCAGCGGATGTCCCTGGCCTTCTTCACCCGCACCCGGACCGGCGAGATCCAGTCCCGGATCGCCAACGACATCGGCGGCCTGGACAGCGTCGTCACCACCACCGCAACGACGATCGCCTCCAATGTGACCACGGTGCTGGCAGCGCTGGTGGCCATGTGCATCCTGAACTGGCATCTGGCGCTCCTCTCGCTGATCTTCGTCCCGCCCAGCGTGTGGGGGACGCGTCGTGTCGGCAAGATCCGCCGCCGGATCACCACCGAGCAGCAGAAGCGCCTGGCCGACCTGTCGGCGCTCGTCGCCGAGTCATTGTCGGTCTCCGGGATCATGCTCGGTAAGACGATGGGGCGCGGGCAGGACCTCGCCGAGCGCTTCACCGGGGAGTCAAAGGGCATCGCCGATCTCGAGGTCCGCAGCCGGATGACCGGCCGCTGGATGATGGCCACGATCCAGTTCATCTTCGCCGTCCAGCCGGCCATCGTCTACTGGCTGGCGGGACAGGCGTTCGTCGGCAGTTCGATCACCATCGGGACGGTGGTGGCCTTCACCACACTGCAGACGCGGCTGCTGTTCCCAATCAACTCCCTTCTCGGCACCCAGGCCGACCTTGAGTCCTCGATGGCGCTGTTCGACCGCATCTTCGAGTACCTGGACCTGCCGATCGACATCGTCGAGGCCTCAGATCCGGTGACGCTACGCCGCGACGAGGTGCTCGGCGAGGTGCGCCTCGAGGACGTCTCGTTCCGCTACGGGGTTCCGGGGACCGACGCCGGGGAGTGGACGCTGCGCCACGTGGACCTCGTCGTGCCCGCGGGGACACGCACCGCCATCGTGGGGGAGACCGGTGCGGGCAAGACCACCCTCGGCTATCTGTCGGCGCGGCTGTACGAGCCCCAGGAGGGGCGGGTGACGATCGACGGCGTCGACATCCGCGACGTGTCGCTGGCCTCGCTGGCGGCGACCGTCGGCGTCGTCTCTCAGGAGACATATCTCTTCCACGCCAGCGTCCGCGAGAACCTGCGCTTCGCCCGCCCCGACGCCACCGACGAGGAGGTGGAGGACGCCGCGCGCACCGCGCGGATCCACGATCTCGTGGCCTCGCTGCCCGACGGCTACGACACCGTCGTCGGCGAGCGCGGCTATCGCTTCTCCGGCGGTGAGAAGCAGCGTATGGCGATCGCCCGCACGGTCCTGCGCAACCCGCCCGTGCTCGTATTCGACGAGGCGACGAGCTCGCTGGACACGCGGACCGAGTACGCCGTGCAGGCCGAGCTCGAGCGGCTCTCGGAGGGGCGCACGACGATCACCATCGCCCACCGGCTGTCCACCGTGCGCGACGCCGATCAGATCGTGGTCCTGGACAGCGGTCACATCGTCGAGCGCGGCACCCATGACGAGCTCTTGGAGCGCGGCGGCGCCTACGCGGCGCTGGTAGCGCGCGACGTCGCCGACGAGCCGGATTTGCCTGATCCCGGGAAGGCAACCGGGCCCAGAGCGTCTTAAGCGGCAAGGGCGAAGACACACGACGCTGAGAGTCGCGCGACGGCGCATGCCGGGCGCGAGCGGGATCTGCGCGGGCCAGCGCAGCCGCTGAGCGGGCGTGTCGCTGACCCCTGCGCGCAGCCGCCCCCGCGGCGCGTGGTCCGGCGTACCCGTTCAGATCGGAGTAGACGTGAGCACCCATACCCCCGAGTCCTCCCATACCGAGCGCCCAGAGCGCGTGACCAACCGGCGGCGTTTCATCGCCGGCGCGGGCCTCACCGGGCTCACCGTGCTCGGCGTCGGCTCGCTGTCCGCCGCCCCTGCGGCGTTCGGCGCCGGCAACCTGTCAACGGGTGACGCCGCCATCCTGCGGTTCCTGGCGGCAGCCGAGATCCTGGAGACCGACCTGTGGCAGCAGTACAACGAGCTGTGCGGGATCCAGGACCATGAGGTGCCTCACGGCACCGGCAACAAGGCGTTCACCGAGGCGCTCAGCCAGCTCGACAGTGACATGGCCCAGTACGTCCACGACAACACCGAGGACGAGTTCACCCACTTCACCTTCATCAACGCCTATCTGCAGTCGCGCGGGGCCCAACCCGTCAACCTCGACCAGTTCCGCACGCTGCCCGGCAGCACCGCCTCGGGGGCCGCCAATCTCAAGCGCATCACCAACCTGATGGAGCTCACCGTCGACACGTCGTGGTGGACCCGGTATCGCTCGCGGACCAAGAACCCCGACAACGGCGACACGTTCGCGCAGGCGGTGCCGGCGCTGGCCAAGGGCCGGTGGCCGGCGATCCCCCGCAACAACGCCGACCTCAAGAACAAGAAGCACCTCCAGGCGATCGCCAACACCGCCGGGTTCCACTTCGCCACGATCGAGCAGGGCGGCACCACGTTGTACCCGGCGCTGGCTCAGCGCGTCCAGGACGCGGATGTGCTGCGGGTCGTGCTCAGCATCGGGCCGACCGAGGCGATGCACTTCCAGACCTGGTCAGACAAGGCCGGCAACGCCCCGCCGCTGCGCGACCCGACCAATGGGCTGGTGTTCCCCGACCTCAACAAGCGGCCCTTCGGAGGCGAGGACTTCCAGACCAACCTCATCATGCCCGAGCCGACGACGAGCTGGCTCGGGCGCAGGCTCCCCGCTGTGTCGATCGTGCGGCCCACCGAGACCAAGGGCATCGCCATGGGCGTGGCCAAGTTCCTCACCGCGATGGGCCTGTTCCGCGGACAGTCGCCCGCGTTCTTCACAGCGATGACGACGCTGGCCCAGCAGGCTGACGCCGCGACGCGGTAGGCGCCGCGGTAGGTGCTGGGAGGGGCGGCGGTCGCTCACGCCGCCCCTCGTTCAGCGCAACAGGCCGCGTGAGATGACGAGCCGCTGGATGTCCGAGGTGCCCTCCTCGATCTCCTCCAGCTTGGCATCGCGCATCCACTTCTCCACCGGGTACTCCCGGCTGTAGCCCCAGCCGCCGAGCGTCTGCACGGCCGCCCAGGTGCACCACATCGCCGTCTCGGAGGCATGCAGCTTCGCCATCGCCGCCTCGGTGGTGGCCCGCTCGCCGCGGTCGACCATCTGCGCCGCGCGCCAGGTGAGCAGCCGGCTGGCGTCCACGCGCAGGGCCATGTCGGCCAGGCGGAAGGCGACGGCCTGATGCTGGCCGATCGGCTTGCCGAACTGCTCGCGCTCCTTGGCGTAGGCGGTGGCGTACTCGAGCGCCGCCCGGGCCAGGCCGGTGGCGGACGCCGCGAGCGTCACGCGTGAGCGGTCAAAGGTGTGCATCAGGCCGGTGAAGCCGGTGCCCTCGTCGCCGATGCGCCGGTCGTCGGAGACGAACAGGTCGTCCAGGAACAGCTCGCAATTGGGGATCGCCCGCTGGCCCATCTTGCGCAGCGTCGGTCCGCAGCGCAGTCCCTCGTCGTCGTCCTGGACCAAGTACGCCGTGATCCCGCGGTGGCCGCTGCCCGGCTCGACGGTGGCGAAGATCACGTAGAAGCGCGACACGCCGCCGTTGGAGATCCACGCCTTCTGGCCTGAGAGCACGTAGCCGCCGTCGACGCGGCGCGCCCGGGTGCGGATCGACGCGGCGTCGGATCCGCTCTCGGGCTCCGTGATCGCCAGCGCGGTGAACGGCGGGTCCTCGCCGGCCAGCGGTGACAGCCAGCGCTGCTTCTGCTCGTGGGTGCCCAGCGCGAGAACCGGCTCGGCGAAGAAGCCGTTGGAGGTGATGAGGTTCCCGATCCCGCTGCAGCCGTACGAGAGCTCCTCCTGCACGATGCATCCGGTGAGGCAGTCGGTCATGCCGGCGCCGCCGTACTCCTCGGGCAGCATGAACGAGGTCAGCCCGAGCCGGGAGGCCTTCACCCAGATCTCGCGCGGCAGTTCGGTGTCCGCCTCGTCGACGGCGAGCGAGATCGGGCGGATCTCCCGGGCGGCGAACTCCCGGCAGACCCGCTGGATCTCGCGCTGCTCGTCGGTGAGCTCAAGCATGGACGGCGGGTTCGGCCACGCGGTAGGTGACGAGCTGCTCCAGGCCACGCTTGGACACCTCGTTGGCGATGATCATGCGCTGGATCTCCGAGGTGCCCTCCCAGATCCGGTCCACGCGGATGTCGCGATACAGCCGCTCGACCGGGTTCTCGCGCATGTAGCCACGCCCGCCGAAGATCTGCAGTGCCCGGTCGATGACCCGGCCGGCGGCCTCGGACGCGGTGAGCTTGACCATCGCCGCCTTGGCGTGCAGGAGCTTGGCCGACATGCCGGCATCGGCCTCCCAGGCGACCTGATGGGTGAGCGTGCGGCACAGCGCGATGTCGCAGACGCTGTCGGCGATCATCGCGCCGATGAGCTGGTGTGAGGCGATGGGGCCGCCGGACTGGATGCGGGTGTTGGCCCACTCCGAGGCGAGCGTGAGGGCGCGCTCGGCCGCGCCGGTGGCCCGCGCGGCGATCATCAGCCGCTCCTCGACGAACCACTCGCGGGTGAGGTCATAGCCCCCGCCGATCTCGCCGAGCACCTGCTCAGGGCCGACGGCGACGGCGTCGAAGATGAACTCGGGGTGCTCGAAGACGAAGGTGTGCATGTACGCGGGCGTGCGCTTGACCGACACCCCGGGCAGATTCTTGTCCACGAGGAAGAGCGTGGGGGCGCGCTCCTCGCCCACCAGGGCCTGGACGATGAGGAAGTCGGCGACGTCGCCGACGGTCACGAACCACTTCTCGCCGCTGATGCGAAAGCCGTCACCGTCGCGCTCGGCCACGGTCTCGATGAGCGACGGGTCAGAGCCCGCCTTCTCCTCGGTGACGGCGAAGCAGTCGCGGCGCTCGCCGTTGATGGCGGGGACCAGGTAGCGCTCGCGCTGGGCCGGGGTGCAGTGGCGCAGGGCGTTGGCCGGCCGCCACACCGCGTCCCACAGCGCGTTGGTGAGCTGGCCCAGCCGCTCCTGCACGATGACCTGCTCGAGCACGGAGAGGCCCTGGCCGCCCCACTCGGTGGGCATGTTGATGGCATTGAGCTCGTGCTCGAGGGTGAGCCGGCGGATCTCGGCCAGCGACTCGTCGGGCAGCCCGCGGCCCTGCTCGCACGACTCCTCAAATCCGATGATGGCCTCGGTCAGAGCCTGGGCGCGGTTGCGCAGCTCGTGCTGCTCAGGGGTGTAGGTGAACTGCACTGTCTCGCTCCTGTGGTTCGGCGTTAGCGGGTGCATGGATGAAGCGCGCGTCGAGGGCGATCGCCTCGGTGCGCGTGACCAGCAGGGGGTTGATCTCGAGCTCGGCGAGCTCGGGGTGCGCGGCGGCCACGCGTGACAGCGCGGCCAGTGCGGTGGCGGCGGCCGCGACGCTCAGTGGGGGCCGGCCGCGAGCGCCGCTGAGCAGCGGGGCGATGCGCAGGGTGCGCAGCATGGCGTCGGCGTCAGCCTCGGTCACCGGGGCCAGGCGGACGGCGGTGTCGCGGAGGACCTCGGCGTAGAGCCCGCCGCTGCCGGACAGGGCCACCGGCCCGAAGCGGGGGTCCCAGCGGGCGCCGATGAGCAGCTCGATGCCGTCGGTGAGCGGCGCCATGCGCTCGACCGTGCACCGCTCGGGGCCCAACGCGTCCGCGATGCCGGCATAGGCGGTGCGGAGCTGGCCCTCGTTGGCGAGGTTGAGCACGACGCCGCCTGCGTCTGACTTGTGGGTCTGGCCCAGTGCCTTGAGCACGACGGGGTAGCCGATCTGCAACGCGGCGGCGACGGCCTCGTCGGCATTGGTCACCTCGTGGTGGGCGACGAAGCGGATGCCGGCGCCGGCGAGCAGCGCGCGTGCCTGGAGGTAGGCGTCGCCATGGGTCGACGCCGTCGGGGGCTCTGCGGTGGGCAGCTCGGGGATGGGCTGTGGCTCCCACGCCCCGCGATCGGCGAGCAGCGCCAGCGCGCCCGCGGCCTGCTCCACGGACTCATAGACGGGCACGCCGGAGCGGCGCAGGGCCTGGGCCGCCGGGCCGTGTGGGTACATCGTCTGGGCGACGGCGGGGCGGCCGGTGGCGGAGACGGCGGCGCCGATCAGCTCCGCGGTGCGCAGCTCGGCCTCGGCCGTCTCGGGGCCGTACTCGGCGTAGCCGCCGAAGTAGCCGGTGACCAGCAGCGCGTCGACCTCGCCCCCGCCCAGCAGGTCAAGGGCGATCCGGTCAAAGACGTGCACGTCCTGCTCGGCGGCGCCGGCCAGATCGATCGGGTTCGACACGCCGGCCGCGGCCGGGAGCATCTTGCGCAGGGGCGCAGCGGCCGCCTCCGAGAACTCGGTCACCTCGAGTCCGGCCTGCATGGCCACCGCCGCCGCGATGCTGACGTGGCCGCCGCCGTCGCCGAGCACGGCTACCCGGCGCCCGCGGGCGGCGGGGGAGCGCAGCAGCGCCTGGGCGGCATCGACGAGCTCGCGCGGCGTGCGCACGCGCAGGACGCCGGCGGCGGCGAAGGCGGCGTCGATGGTGGCGCCGTCCGAGGCCAGCGCGCCGGTGTGTGACTGGACCGCCCGCGAGCCGGCGCCGCTGCCGTCGATGGCCAGGGCGACCACGGGGGTGCCCGCGGCCACGGCGCGGGCGGCGGCGCGCGCGAAGGCCCGGCCGTCGCGGAAGTCCTCGATGTAGATGGCGATGACTTCGGTGGCGTCGTGGGCGGCGAAGGCGTCGATGAGGTCGGTGGCGCCGAGGTCGGCCTGGTTGCCCAGCGAGGCAAAGCGCGAGAACCCGAGCCCCTCGGGGGCGGCCATCAGCCCCAGCTCGAGCGCGAGGTTGCCGCTCTGGGAGATGAGCCCGATGGCGCCCGCGGGCAATGGGTTGGGGACGAGCTCGAGCCGTCGCCCTGAATCGAGGACGCCCAGGCAGTTGGGCCCGAGCAGCACCGCTCCGGCATCGCGGACGCGCTGCGCGAGGGCCGCGTCCTGCTCCCCACGCTCGTCGCCGCCCGCGCCGGCGCTGATGACGACGAGCGCCCGCGCCCCGGCTTGCAGCGCGGCCTCGACGGTCGAGGCGATCGCGGGGCTTGGCACCGCGACGACGACGAGCTCGGGCGCCTCGGGCAGCTCGTCGAGGGCTCGATAGGCACGGCGGCCGAGGATGGTGGTGGCACGATGGTTGACGAGGTAGGCCGGCCGCTGGGACTCGCCGCGCAGGGCGCCCTGAGCCAGCCAGTTGCCCCACTTGCGCGTGTCCTCGGACGCGCCGACGACCGCGACCGACGCGGGGTCGAAGAGGGCATCGATGGGACGGGCGGTCATGGACGGGGTGGCCGGCAGAACGAACATTTGAAACAATGAGTTGAAATGGCCGTTTCAAGTGGAAACGTACAGCAGCGGCCCCGGCGGCGTCTAGACGACGTGCGGCGCCCGCAGATCCTGGCCACGACGGTGGCGCTCATCGGCGAGCGGGGGCTGTGGGACGTACGGCTGGCCGACGTGGCCAAGCGCGCCGGGATCAGCGCCACGAGCGTCGTCTACTACTTCGGTTCCAAGGATCAGCTCTTCGCCCAGGCGATCGCCGAGGCCGACGACGCGTTCTACGAGCCTCTGCTCTCAGAGCTAGAGGAGCTGGGGACCGCCGCTGAGCGGATCGCCTGCCTGTTCGTGCGCTCGAGCACGAGCGACTGGCCGCTGTGGATGGACCTGTGGGTCTATTCGCGCCACCACCCCGAGACGGCGATGTCCCAACGCAATTTCCACGAGCGCTGGCGGCGCACGATCGCCGATGTCGTCAGGCACGGGTGCAATGCGGGGGAGTGGAGCGTTGCCGACCCCGACGCGGTGGCGCTGAGGCTGTCGGCGCTCACCGACGGACTGGCCGTGCACATGGTGCTCGGCGACGCCGAGCACACCCCCGACGCGTACGTGGCCATGTCGCTGGCGGCGGCGTCGCTGGAGCTCGGCTGCGACCCGGGCGAGCTCGAGCGGGCGGCCGCTGCGGCCGCCGCGCGTGGTTGAGGCCGGGGCCGGCTACGAGGTCGGCTGGGCCGCGGCGATGCGCTGGCGCAGCACCACCACCGCCGGCCCGGGCGCGTCGAGCGCCCAGCGCAGCTGCTGGCCGAGGTCCTCGGGCGTGGCGGTGCGCACCGCCACGCCGTAGCCGTCGGCGATCGCCTCGAGGTTCTTGCCGGGCAGTTCGACCGAGGTGGTCTGGCCGAACCGCTCGCGCTGGTACTCGCGCAGGATCCCGTAGCCGCCGTCGTCGACGACGAGCAGCTTGGCGGCGATCTCGTGCTGGGCGGCGGTTCCGAGTTCGGCGATCGTGTACTGGAGGCCGCCGTCGCCCATCACGCCGAGCACCGGGCGCTGCGGATCGGCGACGCGCGCGCCGATCGCCGCCGGCCAGGCATAGCCCAGCGTCCCCGAGCCCATCGGGTACAGGAACTGCTGGCCGCCGCCGAGGCGCAGGTGCGGGGCAGCCCAATAGGCGAGGATGGTCATGTCCCAGACCGTGACCGCGTCGGCCGGCAGCGTCTGCTCGATCGTCTGAAGCAGGCCCAGCTCGATCTCGCGCCCTTGGGACTGCAGCCCGGAGCGGATCCGATCGTGCGCGGCGGCGACCCGCGCCTCGGCATCGGTCGCCGGAGGCGGATGGGGATGGTCCTGGGAGAGCTCGGCGAAGAGGGCCAGCAGGGTCAGCTTGGCGTCGCCGACGAGGGGCAGCGCGCTGTAGTTGACGCCGATGCGCTCGGGGGCGGCGTCGAGGTGGATGACCTGGCCGCCGAAGCGCAGGCCGTACTGGGCGGTCGTCTCGGCCCCCAGCTCCGTGCCGACGCACAGCACGACGTCGGCGCCGGAGAGCAGCTCCTGGAGCGCGGCCTCGTCGCACCCCGAGCCGGCGGCAAGTGGGTGGTCGGCCGAGATCGCGCCCTTGCCCATGTACGTCGTCGCCACCGGGGCCTGGATGAGCTCGGCGAGCTCGCGCAGCTCGCGCCCGGCGCCGGAGCGCAGGACCCCGCCGCCGGCCCAGATCACGGGGTGCTTGGCGTGGGCCAGCCGGGTGGCGGCGGTGAGCACCTGCTCGAGCGGCGCACACTGGCGCTCGACCATCGCCTCGAGCGTCGTCACCGGACCGCCCGGCGCGGGCGCGCTGAGCAGGTCGACGGGGATCTCGAGGTAGACGGGACCGCTGGGCGGGGTGAGCGCGATCCGCCACGCCTGCGCCACGAGCCCGGGGATCGATTCGATGCTGTGCGCCCTCGTGGCGTCCTTGACGATCGGCGCGAACGAGGCGAGCTGATCGGGCAGCTCGTGCAGGTAGCCGCGGCCCTGGCCGATGAGGTGCGACGGGATCTGGCTGGAGATCGCCACCACGGGGACATGCGAGCTGGCGGCCTCCATCAGCGCGGTGAGGGAGTTCAGCGCGCCCGGCCCGGTGGAGAGAAACAGGGGCGCCGGGTGACCGCTGGAGCGCGCGTACCCATCGGCCGCGAACCCGGCGGCCAACTCGGTCCGCGTCCCGTAAACGGAGATCGAGCCCTCGCGCAGGCCCTCCCAGATCGGCAGCGCGTGGATCCCGGGGACGCCGAACGCGGCCTCGGCGCCGAGCGCGGCCAGGCTTTCGGCGACGAGGTGCCCGCCGATCCGCTTGGCCATCAGCCGGCCTCCGCCGCGCCGGCGTCGGCGCTCGGCTGAAGGATGGCGCGCGTGCCCTCGAGGACGGCCTCCTCGAGCGTGCGCGGACCCAGGACGTCCCCGACGCGGATGGCCGAGGGGTGGGATTCGAGCGCCGCCCACAGGTCGTCGGCGGGGGCCCGGCCCTGGGCGAGGACGAGCGTCGTCACGTCGGGGAGGGGCGCACGGGCGCCGGAGAACACGTGGCGCAGCGCGAGCCCGTCGCCGTCGAGGGCCAGCTCGGTGTGGTGCAGGATCGTGATGCGCTGCTCGTCCAGGCGCCCCAGGTACAGGTTGCGCTGGTACTGGTGAAGCGTCTCGCCGGGGACGAGCCCCGCGCAGGCGAGCGTGACCTCGCGGCCGGCGCCGGCCAGGCGCTCGGCGGCGTCCAGGCCGTCCCACCCGCCGCCCCAGTCGGCGATGAGGACGGGACCGGCGACGTCCTGCGGTGAACGGATGGCGTCCCAGGCCGGGACGAGCTCGAGGTCGGTCGCGGGCACGGTAGGGAGGTATGGTCGCGCACCGCTGGCCAGCACGACCGCGTCATAGCCGGCGGCGAGCTCGGCATCGGCCTCGGTGTGGAGCTTCAGGGTGACCCCGGCGGCGCGGAGGCGGGCGGTGGTGGAGCGCAGGTAGCGCTCCCACAGCTCGGTGTGGGCGGGGGCCACGCCGGCCAGCCGTAGCTGACCGCCGATCTCCGGCTCGCGCTCGACCAGGGTGACGTCGTCGCCCGCGCGGGCGGCCTCGATCGCCGCGGCGGCGCCGGCCGGTCCAGCTCCGATCACGAGCATCCGCCGGGCGTGCCCGCTGGCGTGGGGGATGGTGTGGTGGTCGGCGGCGGCGAGCGTCAGCTCGCGGCCGGTGCGGGCGTTGACGGCGCAGCCGATCGGCACCCCCGCGTGGTAGTGGCCGATGCAGGCCTGGTTACAGCCGATGCACTCGATGACCTCGTCGTGGTGGCCGGCGAGCGTCTTGGCGACGAGCTCGGGGTCGGCGATGAGGGCGCGGGTGAGGCCGACGAGATCGGCGACGCCGTCGTGGACGAGGCGGTCGGCCGCGACCAGGTCGACCACGCGCGTCGTGGCGAGCACGGGGAGCTGCTTCGGGATGGCGGCGCGTACGGCGGCGGCGGGCAGGGCGATGGCGGCGGCGGGCGTGGGCGGGGGAGGGGCGATCCACGTCGAGGCGGACGGGAACGCGGAGTGGCCGAGGACCAGGGACACGAAGTCCAGCAGGCCACGCTCGTGCAGGTGCAGGACGGCCTCGATGCAGTCCTGGACGGTCATGCCTCCGGGGGTGAGCTCGTCGGCGGACAGCCGGGCGCCCACCGCCATCGGCCGCTCGCCGACGGCCTCGCGCATCGCGGTGAGGACCTCGGTGCAGAAGCGCAGCCGCGCGGTGAGGTTGCCGTCCCACGCGTCTCCCCGCCGGTTTGACTGGCGCGAGAGGAACTGAGCGGGCAGGTAGCCGTGCGAGATCGAGAGCTCGACGCCGTCAAGCCCGCCCTGCGCGGCGTGATCGGTGGAGATGGCGTAGCCCTCGATGAGCTGTGAGATCTCCGTGTGCGTGAGCGCGCGCGGCTCGGTCTTGAAGCGCAGGCTGGGGATGGCCGACGGCGCCGCCGTGGGCGCGCGGGGCGAGGCCGAGATCTGCTCGCGCCCGCCGTGGTTGAACTGGACGAAGAGCTTGGTGTCGTGGGCGTGGACCGCGTCGGCGAGCCGGCGGTAGGCCGGCACCACCTCGGGAAGAAAGCCCCCGATGGTGTGCGCGGTGAGCAGCCCGGTGGGATCGGTGGCGGTCGCCTCGATGAAGATCGCGCCCGCACCGCCCCGGGCGCGCGCCTCGTGGTAGGCGATGAGATCGTCGGTGGGGAGGTGGTCGTGGACGAGGCTCGTCTGGTGCGAGGTCGAGACGACGCGGTTGCGCAGCTGCACGGGGCCGAGCGAGATCGGCGCCATCAGCGCCTCCAGCGCGCCGGTGGCGCTCACCGCGCGGCGGCTGCCTGCACCCATGCCTCTTCGCGCGCGTCGCCGGTGCTGTCGGCGTCGTGAGGATGAGCGGGGGTGAGGCGGGCTTTGATCACAGGTCGCAAGGTCAGCACCATAATCGCCGAGAGCACGAGAAGAGGAACCGCATCGCTGGTGGCCTGCGACAGGTTGGCGGCCGCGGGGGCGCCGATGACCTCACCCACGGCCCAAGCGAGGTTGAGCATCATCGTGGCCACGACCAGCGGGATGCCCAGCCCCTCGGAGGTGTCGGTGATGACGGTGAGCGCCGGGATGGTGTAGGCCGTGAGCGGGCCGCCGAGCGCGATCACGCTGACGATGGCCAGGAGCACGGCGCTCTGTGGGAGCGGCAGCACGGCCATGAGGATCGCCGTGAGCGTCAGCCCGGCGTACAGCGGCACGCCGGCACCGCGGCGGTCGACGGTGCGCCCGATCGGGCCTGAGACGGCCATGCTCATCAGCGAGGCGACCAGGAAGACGGCGCCGATCACGATGCTGTGCGCGCCGAAGCGGGCCAGCCGCAGCGGCAGCAGCGTGCTGGTGGCGCCGATCGTCGCCGCCTCGAGCAGGATGAGCCACGAGCCGAGGCGGATGAGCGGGCTGCGGGCCATGTCGCGCAGCGGCGAGCTGGCCTTGGCGCTGGGGGCCTGGCGCACGGGTTCGGGGTGGCCTGCGGTCCAGACGGCGAGCGCGACCGCGCTTGCCCCGACGACGGCGAACACGGGCCCGGTGCCGACGGTCACCGCGAGGATCCCGAGGACGGGGCCGATCAGGGTGCCGAAGATGGCCGCGCCGATGACCGAGCCCAGCATCGCGCCGCGCCGCTCGCGTGGCGCGACGGTGATGACCCAGGTCAGCCCGCCGCCCCAGATGAAGCCACAGCCCATGCCCTGGATGAAGCGCAGCGCGTCGAGCGTCACGATGCTCGTGGCGAAGCCGAAGCCGGCGATCGAGACGGCGAAGAGCAGCAGCCCGATGAGCGTCGTGCGCCGGACGCCGGCGCGCGTGGCGATCCAGGCGCCGAGGAGCGAGCCGGGGATGATCCCGGCCGGATATGCGCCGGCGAGGACACCGACCGCGGGCTTGGACGCGCCGAGGACGTGGGCGTAGTGGGGCAGCACCGGCGTGATCGCCGAGTACATGGCCGACTCGAAGAGCAGCAGCACGCGCACCAGCACGACGGTCCCCCGCGCCGGGTCCTGGCGGCTGTACTTGACCGCCTCCAGGCGCGAGCGCAGCAGGCACATGATCCAGCTCACGAAGTGGCCACCAGTGCCGCGGCCAGGCGACGCAGCCGCGGGTTGAGGTTCTCAGTCCGGCCTGACGCGAGCTGCTCGAGCAGGAGCCCGTCGGTGGCGCCGATGAGCAGCTCGGCGTCGGCGCGCGGGTCGGCCGAGCCGGCGCGCTCGAGCAGCCGGCTCAGCGTGAGCATGTAGGCCTCGGTCCAGCGTTGCGCGATCTGCTGCAGCGCCGGGCGCCGAGCGGCCTCCAGGAGCAGGGCGAAGGTGGCGATGAGCGAGCCGCGGTTGGGCTGAGAGCCGTCGTCGCACTCGCCGATGGCGCCGACGACGGCGTCGAGCGGGTCAGTGTCGGACTGCGCCATCTCGGCGCCGTACTCCAGCAGCCGCGCGGTGTCGCGCTCGGCCGCCAGCTCCAGCGCCGCGGTGAGCAGGTGCTCCTTGGAGTCAAACCAGTACGTCGTGGAGGCCAGCGGCAGTCCGGCCACCTCGGCCACCCGGCGGTGCGTCACCGCATCGGGACCCACCTCGGCCACGATCCGCAGCACGGCCTCCAGCAGCGCCTCGCGGCGCGCGGCGCCGCGGGGACGGGGGGACTTTGCGGACGCGCGGGCAATCGTGGTCGCCATCGGTACAACTGTACCAATCATCGGTACATATGTACCGATCTGTGCGCACCTGCACGCGCCCGGTCGTCGTCGCGTGATCTTTCCCCCAGAACGACGGGGCCATTGGTACAGTCGCCCGCCAAGAGGGCGCTGCGTGCGAAAGCTCATTCTCACCGGGGTGACGTTCGTGTTCGTGTTCGCGTTGGTGGCGAGTGCGGATGCGAAGACGCTCTACTTCGACGGGGCGCCGAAGCACGACAAGGACGCGACGATCCAGTTCACGGTCAAGGGCACCGTGAAGAAGGGGACGTTCTCGGCGACCGAGGTCTCGAAGGTTCACGTCTACAACCAGCTGTTCGCCTGCTACACGGCAAGCGGCGCCCGCGCGACGAGCGGACGGCTGGAGGGCAGCGTCGACGACTACGGCTACCCCCAGATGAAGCCGATCCACGTGAGGAAGAACGGCTCCTTCTCGGGCTCATTCACCGACACGTTCACCGATCCGCTCAGCCACAAGACTGTGATCGCGACGCTCCTCACGTTCTCGGGCACGATCACCGGGACGAGAGCAACCGGCACCTATCAGTCCAAGAGCAACCCCGAAGGCGGCATCGACGACGGCTACTGCGGCGACGCGAAGCCGGTCACGTGGGGCGCGAGGCGTGGCGCCCTGCCGCCCCTACCGCCGAGCGCTGTCTGACACGGTCTGAGGCGGCCCGGGGTGCGCGCCGTCGCGCGTTCCTGAGGCGGTCTGCGCCGGCGGGCGACATTTGTCCCGCTCGGCGTCCCCCGGGCCGTCGGCCGAAGCCTCGGGCCCGGGGCAGCGACGTCTCTACTTCAGCATCGGCAGCGTCTGCGCCTCGAGGGAGGCGATGATGTGGTACCCGGGCGTCTTCATGTGGATGTTGAAGGTCCCGTCGCAGAAGAACGTCAAGGTGCAGACTTTGGCGACCGGCACCGGGATCTGACCGAAGGTCGGGTCAGTCGTGGCCAGGAACGGGCCGTAGGCGCCCGTCGCCTTCGTCACATCGACGAACGCCGCCCCGACGGAGTCATACGCCTTCTTCAGGCCGGGGTTGATGTCGTCCTGGAAGGCGCTGATCGAGCCGGGGACCAGGGCCAGGGTGTTCGGGCCGAGGACCGTCGGATGCACCCACAGCCCCAGCTCGACGTCGGGGTAGGTCGAGCCGATGATCCGCATCTGCGTACCGCCCGCCGCACGTAGCTGCTTGACGATCTTGGTCAGGTTCCTGGTCGCCTTGGGCATGTTCGCCTTGACGCAGCCTGTGGGATCGGCCTGGGTCGGGCAACCGTCGACGTCGTTGCCGCCGATCGAGACGGTGACGACCTTGACCTGGCTGCGGTGACTCTTGATGAAGTCGACCGCCGCCTGCGTCTGGCTCTTGTTGGGGTAGTTGGGCGCTCCGGGGGCCAGTGCCTGCGGATCACACCCGACCGCCGATGCCGTCAGCATCGAGGTCGTCGTCGCTCCTCCACAGCCGAGGTTGACGAGCTTCAGATGCCAGCCGCGGGCGGCAGCCAGCGGGACCAACTGATCGGCGGGGCCGTTGTGGGTCGAGCCCTGCCCTCCGCCCGGCAGCTCCTGCCAGCCGACGGAGTACGAGTCACCGAGCGACAGCAGGATCCCTTTGACCGGCTTGGCCTTCGGCGCGGGCCTGTGCGCGGCCGAGGCGGCCGGCGCGAGCATCAACAGCGCGAGCAGCCCCAGGGCCAGGGCACGAAAACGATGATGCATGCAACTCCTCCTTGATGTACGGCGTCCTGCGGATGGCGCAGCGTAGCGGCCCGGGTCTCCGGCCACGCCAGGTCCGACCGCGAGGCCCGGCCGCGAGACCCGATCAGTTGACGCGCAGGCGGGAGACGATGCGGGACATCGTCAGCCCCGCCTGCGGGCCGCCGTCAATGGCGAAGACGAGCGGGCCATCCGCGACCACGCCGAGTCCGTGGCGCGGCACCGGCAGATCGGCCAGCGGGCTCCAGTGAGCGGTACGCAGATCGAGCCGATCCACCTCGCCCACGGTCTGGGTGCCGCTCTCACCGCCAACGACCACGATGCTCCCAGCGGCCGTGACGGCTTCGAAACCGGAGCGCGCCACGGGCAGCGACGGCATCGATTGCCACGCTGATGCCCCCGGGGTGTAGCGCTCGTCGTAGGTGAAGCTCCCCAGCCCCAGCGCGCGGCCCCCCAGAGCCCAGATCGCGCCATCCGCGGCCACCGCGGCGAGATGCTCGCGCGGATGGGCGAGCGACGGCCCCAGGGTCCAGCGGCCGGAGTCGAAATCGAAGATGGCAAGGCTCGAGAGGGCACTGGTCACGTCGTTTCGCCCGCCGACCACGTACAGGCGGTGACCGAGGACCGCGGCACCCGCTGCCGCGCGGGCCACCGGAGCGTCGGGCATCGACGCCCACTTCCCCGTGGCGGGGTCATAGCGCCAGAAGCCCCGCACGGCACCGGTGCTCGTGTCGCCGGGCCCTCCGTATCCGCCGAGGACGTACAGCCGGCCGCCAAAGCTCACGGCATTCATGTGGTTGAGCGCCTGAGGCATCGGCGCCAGCGTGGTCCACTGCTGCGTGCGCAGGTCCACTCGCTGGACCACATCGCTGGAGCGACCAGCGGCATCAAAACCGCCGACGACGTAGACCTCATTGCCGATGCGCGCGGCGGCCACCTCACCGCGAGGCGTCGGCGCCTCGGGGAGCGCGGCCCAGCGGCCCACCGTGATGTTGGCCAGCGGCAATCCGGCTGGAGCCGGACGGCGCGTCGTGGCGGCCTTGCCGCCGTTGGCATGCGTACGACTGGCCGTCGTGGTCGTCACCGCCCCCGCTCGACGCGAGGGCCCGCTCGATCCCCCGCCGGAGAGCACGAGCCACATGACCACCGCGACGACCCCGGCGATCGCCAAGACCGCCGCCGTTCGGCGGCGGGCGTAGGTCGCCCGAGTGGGGGTCACCGTTGGCACGGCGGCCGGGGCATGACCGGCGCGATGGTCGTAGGCATGACTCTCATGCCTGAACAGGTATCACCCCATCGGCTCCACGAGGCGCCTCTATGAGCGAAGTCTCATTGCGCGGCAGGGACTCGTCGTGCTCTCCAACCCAGTACGCGTGCCGTCACGTCAGACTCCTGTGGATGGCGGTGATGGCTTGCTTGAACGGAGGGCGTACCCGCGCCGAGCATCCCGCCGTCCCCCTGTCGCCGGCGGAGCTCGCCGCCGACGCGCTCGCCGTTCGCGCCGCTGGGGCATTTGCCGTGCACGTCCATCCCGCGGATGGCCACGGGGTCCAGACAATGGACGCCAAGGCTTGCGATGCCGCGGTGATCGCAATCCGCGCCGCGGTTCCGCGGCTGCCGATCGGCGTCTCCACGTCGGCGGCGATCAACCCCGATCCGTTCGCCCGCGCGGCGGCACTCGCCACCTGGCGACAACCGCCCGACTTCGTCTCGGTGAATCTCTCCGAGCTCGGCTGGGCGGGCCTCGCGCGCTCGGCACTGCATGCGGGCATTGCCATTGAGGCCGGGCTGACTGTCGCGGCTGACGCCGAGGAGCTCCGACGCAGCCCGTTCGCTCATCAGATCCTGCGGGCGCTGGTGGAAGTGGACGGCGGCGCGGAGGAGGCCCGCGCGATCGCAGAGCTGATCCCTGACGGTGTGGCGCAACTCTGGCACGGTTCCGGACCGCGGACATGGGAGGTCATCTCAGCGGCCGGGGCGGCGGGCATCGACGTCCGCGTCGGACTGGAAGACGTGGTGGTGCTTCCCGACGGCAGTACTGCGGCAGACAACGCCGAGCTCGTCAGCGCTGCCGTCGCGTTGATCGCGGGCAGCGACTAAAACCACGGGTCGTTGGACCCTCGGTCACGACTGTCGTTGCTCACCCCGGGGTTGGGCGCCCGCGCAGGAGGGGCCGTGCCTGCCGGGCCATCTCGAGATCCTCGCGCGCTGTCACCAGCAGCGTCCTGACGGGCGCTGCGGCGTGGCCGATCTCGGCATCGGACGTGGCGTCCGAATTGCGGTGAGCGTCGATCTGGACGCCGAGGAACCCGAGCCCGTCGGCCGCGAGCGACCTGACCTCAGCAGACCGCTCTCCGACTCCTCCCGTGAACGCGAGCACGTCGATCCCGGCCATCGCGGCCGCCATTGCCCCGATCAGCGACCGCAGCCGATGGGTGTAGACGTCGAGCGCGAGCCGCGCCGTGTCGTCGCCGGTACCGGCGCGACGCAGGATCTCCCGCATGTCACCGGTGCCGGCGATCCCGGCCAGGCCCGATTCGTGCTCGAGCGACCGGGCCAGGTCACGCTCAGTCAGTCGCTCGCGCTCGAGCAACCACAACAGCATCCCCGGGTCGACGCTGCCCGAACGGGTGGCCATCACGAGCCCGTCGAGTGGGGTGAACCCCATCGTGGTGTCGACCGATGCCCCGGCCGCGATCGCACACAGCGACGCGCCGGCGCCGAGGTGGCAGGAGACGATCCGCGCGGACGCGGGCAGGTCGGGACAGAGCTCCGGGACCCGGCGCGCGATCCAGCCGTGCGACAACCCATGAAAGCCGAACCGGCGCAGTCCCCACCGCTCGCGCCACCGAGCCGGCAGCGCGTACGTCGCCGCCGCGGGCGACAGCGTCTGGTGAAAGGCGGTGTCAAAGCAGGCGACGGCGGGCGTGTCGGGGAGCCGCTCGCTCACGGCCTGGAGCGCCGCCAGCGACTTGGGCTGGTGCAGCGGCGCCAGGTCGGTCAACTCCTCAAGCGCACCGGTGACCTCGTCGTCGATCAGCACCGGGCCGGTGAACCGCTCGCCGCCGTGGACGATGCGATGCGCGACCGCGTCGATTCCGACGAGCCCGTCACTCAGTGCCGCATCGAGCTGGCCGGGATCGACCTGAGCGCCGGGGGCATCAAGCTCGCGCTCGGCCAGGATCCGGTCGTCATCGCCGATCAGGCTGAGCTTGAGCGAGCTCGAGCCGGCGTTGACGGCGAGGATCGCCATGACCGGCTCAGCCGGCCGCCGAGGCCGCGCCGGTGTGCGCGGGCGGCACCCCCGGCCAGGTCCAATCGCGCACCTCGACCGGATCCTCGCCGAACTCCCGGGTGTAGGCCCGGGCCTGCAGCCGGGCGTCCTGCATCCGCTGGCGCACGCCTGCGGCCCGCTCACCCAGGCCGGGCACCCGGTCGATCACGTCCATCACCAGGTGGAAGCGGTCCAGGTCGTTGAGCATCACCATGTCAAACGGTGTTGTGGTCGTCCCCTCCTCTTTGTAACCGCGGACGTGGAAGTTGGCGTGATTGGTGCGGCGGTAGGTGAGGCGGTGGATCAACGTGGGATAGCCGTGATAGGCAAAGATCACGGGCCGCGACGCGGTGAACAGCGCGTCGAACTCGCGGTCAGGCATGCCGTGGGGATGCTCTGACTCCGGCTGCAAGCGCATCAGGTCGACGACGTTGATCACCCGCACGGCCAGTTGCGGGAGATGCTCGCGCAGCAACGCCGCGGCAGCAACCGTCTCCAGGGTCGGGATGTCCCCGGCGCAGGCCAGCACGACGTCTGGCTCGACGCCGTCGTCGGTCGACGCCCAGTCCCAGATCCCCAATCCCCGCGTGCAGTGAGCGATCGCTTCGTCCATGGTGAGGTAGTCAAGCGCCGGCTGTTTGCCGGCGACGATCACGTTCACGTAGTCGCGTGAGCGCAGGCAGTGATCGGCAACCGACAGCAGGCAGTTGGCATCCGGCGGCAGGTAGACGCGGACGATCTCGGCCTTCTTGTTGACGACGTGGTCGATGAAACCCGGGTCCTGGTGGGAGAAGCCGTTGTGGTCCTGACGCCAGACGTGCGACGACAGAAGGTAGTTGAGCGACGCGATCGGCCGCCTCCAGGGAATCTGCCGCGTCACCTTCAGCCACTTTGCGTGCTGATTGAACATCGCGTCGATGATGTGGATGAACGCCTCGTAGCAGTTGAACAGGCCGTGGCGCCCGGTCAGCAGGTAACCCTCGAGCCACCCCTGGCAGAGGTGCTCGGACAGCACCTCCATCACGCGCCCGTCGGGCGCCAGATGATCATCGGTGTCGAGTGTCTCGGCCTCCCAGACCCGGTTCGTGACGTCGAACAACGGCGTGAGACGGTTGGAGGCCGTCTCATCCGGCCCCATCACCCGGAAGCGATCGGGATTCAGCGCGACGATGTCACGCAGCATCCCGCCGAGCACCCTGGTCGCCTCGGAGGAGTGGGTCGCCGCAGCGTCAACGGTCACCGCGTAGTCGCGGAAGTCGGGCATCTCCAGCGCGATCCGCAGCAACCCGCCGTTGGCGTGCGGGTTGGCGCTCATCCGGCGTGTGCCCCGCGGCGGCAGCGCTGCCAACTCGTCGCGTAGCGCGCCCGCCTCATCGAACAGCTCCTCCGGACGGTAGGAACGCAGCCACTGCTCCAGCTGCGCCAGGTGCGCGGGGTCGTTGCGGACGTTGGCCAGCGGCACCTGATGCGAGCGGAAGCTGCCCTCGGCCGGTAGCCCGTCAACGGTCTTGGGGCCGGTCCATCCCTTCGGCGTCCGCAGCACGATCATCGGCCAGCGGGGACGTCCCTGGCCACGGCCGGCTCGCGCCGCCGACTGGATCTCGGAGATCTGGTCAAGCGCCCGGTCCAGCGTGTCTGACAACAGGTCGTGGACGGCGAGTGCGTCCTCCGTGCTGACCAGCAAGGGCTCGTACCCGTAGCCGCGCATGAGCGCCTCGAGCTCGTCCTGACCGATCCGCGCCAGCACTGTCGCGCTGGCGATCTTGTAGCCGTTGAGATGCAGGATCGGCAGCACCGCGCCGTCGCGTGACGGGTTCAGGAACTTGTTGGAGTGCCAGCTGGCCGCCAGCGGGCCGGTCTCCGCCTCACCGTCGCCGACCACACAGCAGACCAGCAGGTCCGGGTTGTCGAACGCGGCGCCGTACGCATGCAACAGGCTGTAACCCAGCTCGCCGCCCTCGTGGATCGACCCCGGGGTCTCGGGCGCGACATGGCTCGGGATGCCCCCCGGGAAGGAGAACTGGCGAAACAGCCGCCGCAGGCCCATCTCGTCGTGGCCGATGTGCGGATAGACCTCGCTGTAGGTCCCCTCCAGGTAGGCATTGGCGACCATCCCCGGACCGCCGTGGCCGGGGCCGGCGACGTAGATCGCGTTCAGATCCCGCTGGCGGATCTGGCGATTGAGGTGCGCGTAGATCAGGTTGAGGCCGGGAGTCGTCCCCCAATGGCCAAGCAGCCTCGGCTTGATGTGCTCGGCCGTGAGTGGCTCACGCAGCAACGGGTTATCGAGCAGGTAGATCTGGCCGACGGAGAGATAGTTCGCGGCGCTCCAGTAGGCGTGGATGAGGTCGCGTTCGTCGGTCTGCATGGACTGCCCTCCAACATCGAGCGGGTTCCGGCCGGCGTCAGCGGTAGCCACCACCGTCCCTGATTCGGATCATCGACGGGTGCGCCGCCACGCCGTGTGACCCGATGGTGAACGACCGTGGGAGCTTGCGCAATGCCGGCAGCACCCCGCCAAGGTGCGGTTGCTCGCAGATGCGGAGCGTGCGAAGGTGCCGGACTGTGCGCGTGGTGAACGTGTTCGACAGCGATATGGAGGAGGGGCCTGGCCGCGACGGGTTCTGGTTTCGCGCCTCGGCGCTGGGAGCGATGCTCGGGGCGGCGCGGATCGGCGCGGCGGTGTACGAGGCTCGTGCGGGTGTCCCGATCTGGCCGTATCACTACCACTACCCGAATGAGGAATGGCTGTATGTCCTGGACGGGGCGCCCCTGCTGCGCGACGTCGGTGGCCGGCGCGTGCTGGACGCCGGCGACGTCGTGTGCTTCCCGCCCGGTCATCGTGGCGCGCACACGCTCGAGGGCCCGGGCAGGTTTGTCCTGTTCTCCGGCGGGAGGTCGTCCGGTCCGTACGTATCGGTCTACCCGGACTCCGACAAGGTCTCGGTGTTTCCCGCGATCGAGCCCGACGGTCTCAACGCGCTACGGCTGGTGCGCGCCGGTTCGGTCGACTACTGGTACGGCGAGGGCAACGGTCCCGTCTCGCCGGCGCCGGTAACACGTGAGCCGGAGGGTGCGCCCAGGCCGCCATCGCTCAACGCGCGGGATGTGACGTGCGAGCCGGTGGAGGCCTGGCGGTGGGCGTCTCTGGGCGGCGCGGCGGGTGCGGACGGGCTTGACGGGGCGGTCCTCGAGCTCGATCCCGGGGTGGACTTCGGCCCCTACCGCTACGAGTACGGGCGAGAGCTGTGGCTGTGTGTGATCGCCGGTACACCGACGGTGCAGCACGCCGACGGAGCGCGGACGCTGTCGCCCGGCGATGTCGCCTGCCTCCCGGAGGGGCCCGCCGGAGGGCGCAGTGTGCGCAATCGCGGCGGCGAGACGGCCCGCGTCCTCCTTCTGTGGACAACGGGGTTCCCGGCGGCCGTGTGCTACCCGGAGACGGGCGAATGGGTGCTGCGCACCGCTCACGGCGCCGATGAGATCCGCCTGCGGCGCGCGTCGCGCGAATATTTGACCAGCCTGTCCCCATCGGCGCAGCGCAATCGTCAATGGAGCGATGACGGCCAGCGGGGCCGTCGCGATCGCATAAGGAGCGTCGATGCCTCACCCAGTGATTCACGCCGAGATCCGGTCCCAGGACGCGGACGCGACACGAGAGTTCTTCGCCGCGCTGTTTGATTGGAAGGTGGCGTCCGAGGGTGGCTTCCCCGGCTACACCTTCATGGACACCGGTGCCGAGGCGGGACCGGCGGTGGCGATCAGCCCGCTCCAGGGGCCCGATGACGAAGTCCTCTTCTTCGTTGCGGTCGACGACGTCGCCGCCACGCTGAGCAGAGCCGAGCAGCTCGGCGGCACGGTCGTTCAGCCAATGCAACAGGTGCCAGGTGTCAGCTTCGGCGTTCTGGCCGACGCCCAAGGGCATCGCATCGGTGTCGCCGCCAACTAGATAGCGCTCGACCGGGTTTCTCGCACCGGCCGCTACCCGGGAGAGCGGCCGGCGCGGGGATCGTCGAACTCGGCGCCAACGCGTAGGACATAGACCACCAGGGTCCGCTGCACCCCATGGCGGTCGACCTCGACGCGCGTCGGAGCTCTTCGTTGTGCGCCCAGCCGCTCAGCAAGTCGCTCCGAGCCCAGATTGCCGGCCTCGATGTCCAGCACGACTGACCGCAGTCCGGCGCCGGCCATCACCGACACCATCATCAGCCGAACGGCCGCGTAGGCCAGACCACGTCCCCGCGCCTCCGGGACCAGCCAGTAACCCAGTTCGCCGGCAGGCTGGTCATCCCCGCGGACGGCGTCGCAGCGAACTGCCTCTGAGGCGAACTCGGGCAGGCGCACCGCGACGCGCCCGAGGGCACGATCATCGTCGGGCAGGCAGATCGCTCGCGACGGGCCTCTGACCTCAGCGATCTCCCGGCGCAGCCAGCCCTCGACGTCGGCCCCCATCGCTGACCAGGGACGGAGATACCGGTCACCGGTCATCACCGCGATGTCATCGGCATCCTCGAGACGCCACGATCGCAGACACACCTCTGCCATCTGCCACGACCGCGCGCACACAGAAGCGTCAGTCGTCGTGGCAGACCCTTGCGGCCTGCCTGACCGCCGGCGATCCGATCTCGATCGACTTCGGGATCACGAAGATCGGCCCGCCTGGGGGCCCCGGCACCGCGCCCTGCACCCCGCCGCCGTGCAGGTTGCTGGGGATGGTCTTGGACGGATCTGGCCAGTTCGGAACCCCGTGGGCGCGCATGCATTTGGCGACCGTGAGCGCCTGCGCCATCTCAGCGGCGGTCGCCGTGCTGGTCGGGGTATAGCCGGCGAGCACGAAGCCCAGCTTTGCGCAGTCCTTCTCGGCCAGAAGGAACCCGGGCGAGCTCATGTTGATGCTGGTGCTCAGGTTGACCTGCGCGCCACCGGCGCCGAACGTCGGATCAGGGAATGTCGGGAATCCGTGCGACCGTATGCAACCGGCGGCCTTGAGCTGGGACTGCGCGTAAGCCGGGGGACTCCTCTTGCCGGCGCTCCGCGAGGTGGTCGCGCTGCTGCCGGCGCCAGGCAAGGTGGTCGCGCTCCTGCCGGTGCCACTCGGCTTGCTCGAGGACCCGCAGGCAGCGATCACCAGCACGCCCGACACGACGACAACGGCAGTCGGCAGGCGGTGACGAGCCAGGTCAAACAGCGCCGCCATACCCGGAAATCGTACCCGTCACCGGGTCCCATGCCACCGTTACGCCCGGCGCCCTCACAGCGGAGAAATCCGGATGAGAGCCGCGGATCGTGTCCGGGTCACGCCGCGGCGCCGAGCGCCCGGGGCGTAGATTGCAGCTATGAAAGAACTGCGAGGAGCCGCTGCGACGCTGGTGCCGGCGCCGCTGGCGCAGTGCCTTGCGCTGGTCGAGGCGGTTGACGAATACCCGGTGTGGTATCCGGAAGTCGTCCGCTCGGTCGAGGTGCGCGAGCGCGACGCGCGTGGCCTGCCCAACCGGGCACAGACCAAGTTGCACGTGTCGGCTGGCCCGGTGACGAAGGACTTCGACCTGCTGATGGCGGTCACGGTTGAGCCGCCGGCTACGGTCAAGCTCACCAAGGTCGGCGGCTCCGCGAAGTTCGAGGTCGTCTGGCGGTTGAGCGCGGGGGAGAGCACGCGTATCGAGCTTGAACTCGACGCGGGTCTCGACGTTCCCCGTTTCCTTCCGCTCGGCGACGTTGGAAACTCGGTGGCGGAGGGCTTCGTTTCGGCGGCGAGCGCGGAGCTCGCACGCCGCGCCAGCGGCTAGCTCCCAGGCCGCAGCGCGTCACCGGCGACGACCGCGGAGGGTCTGCACCCGTGGCGACATCGGCTTGATCGCCAAGGTCACTTGGGCGATCGCCGCGATCGTTCCGTTCGTCCCCTTCGTCTACGTCCTCACGGGCAACGATTTCATCTAGACCCCGCTGCGTCCGCGGCTGACCCGCCCGTGGGACGCAGGATGGGCGCGTCGCCGCGCAGGACGCGGCGGCACCACGTCAGGACCTCGTCAGCGACCTGGACCGGGGTCAGCGACGAGGTGTCCAGCACCTCCATGCTCCAGCCGCCGTTGAGGGGATCGAAGTTGCTGCACCGCTCCCAGCGCATGGCCTCCCACCCATTTGCGCGGAGCACATGGGGCATGTGACCGGGATCGCGGGCGTGCCCACGCATCCACTCGGCGAAGGCTTGGTGGTGGGGCAACAGCGACGGGTCGTCGCCGCGGTGAGCGAGCCGCGCGGCTTGTACGTCGGGACTCACGTCCAGCAAGCACACTGCGATACCGTCGAGCCCGACTGAGGACGGAGCCGCCACGACCTCTCCCGCAGCAACCGGATCACCGGATAGCAGCAGGTGTCGTCCGCCAGCCTGTAGCTCGAGCGCCCGCTGGACGACGGCCTCGGTCGCCCGCTGGCGCCACACCAGATCCGGAACCGCGGGCACAGCAACGAGGTCGTAGAGCTCGATGCATTCGACTTCGGGCGACAAGCTCTGCACAACTGCCCGACGTACCGTTGACTTGCCAGCCCCGCTGGCGCCGGTCACGAGTAGGAACATGGCCGGCCAGGATCGTACGGACCGCCCGGGCCGGGACGCTCTCGGGGGCGGACACCTGGGCGGAGTGCGTCCCTTCTCCGCCGTGTGTTCACCTGACTGGCGCTAGTCAGCCCACCAGTCGCGCTGGCCGTCGACGTCTTCGCGCGGAGCCTCGCCGAGATTGGGCGCGCCGATGACGAGGATCTCGAGGCCCTCAGGCCCGGCCTCGTACCCTCGCCAGGTACCGGGCGCGACGCGCACCGCGTCCCACTCCTTGAGCTCGACGATCTCGTCGCCGACCTTCATCCGCCCGCTCCCGCGCACGACGACGTACACCTCCTCCTGCTTCTTGTGCGTGTGGCCGTACGGAAAGCGATAGCCGGGCGGGACGCGCTGGTAGCTCAGGCCAGATTGCTCGAGCTCGAGCGCGCCGGTCGCCATGCGGAACTCCAGGTCCGGCGCGCCGTCAAACCTGGACCCGACGTCCTCCAGGTCCTCCTTGAGGTTCCGGAGGGTGAACGGCACGGCGCAATCCTATGGCACCCCCGGCTGGATGCCTCTGGAGTCCGCCCACTCGGATGGCGCATGGAGGTGGTCCAGGGCAGGTCGGCTGGTTGACCTCGGCGCCGGGGAGCGAGTACGTTGGCGCCGCGTGTCCGAGGCCGATTTCAGCCGCGCCCCGACGCCGGAGGGGCTCGTCGAATCGACTCGTGCCCTCGCTGCGCCGGCACCGCCGTCGCTCCTCTCCCCCGAGGGGGTGATGTCATTGCAACGTCGTGCCGGGAACGCTGCCGTCAACCGGCTTCTGCGTCAGTCGGTGCCGACGGCTTCTCCGGCGGCGGGGTCGGGTGGCGGCGTCGCACCGGCGGCAACCGCGCCCAACCAGATCAGCGGCGAGATCGGCGAGCACCTGCTCTCCCAGGCGCTCGATCAGCGGGGCATCATCGTCTTCACGGACTGGTCCAAGCACGTGGCCGGAAGCGGAATCGACCGCGTTGCCTACGATCCGACGTCGCGCGAGGTGTGGGTGCTCGACAACAAGGCTCAATGGCGCGGCATCTCGGACGCGCCGGCGCTGACCGGGCCGCAATACGCGCGCAACCTCACCGACATCGAAGCCTTCCTCGCCAACAACAGCGCCAGCAAGGAGGCACAGGTGGCACTGGAAGCGCTACGCGCCGGCCGGGTGCGACGTGTCGTCACCAACGCATTCGCCGGTGAAACCACGCGCTTTACCGCCTCGTTGTTCGACAAGGGATTGAGCGTCTTTGATCTGCGGCTCGGGCGGCTCTTCACCTCCTACGCAGAATGGCGGACAGCCTTCACGGCGCTCACGGGACTCCGGCGCGGTGTGCGTCTCGCCACGTTCCGCGGGGCGGCGCTGTTTGAAGGAACGCTGTTGGTGCTGTTCGTCATCGGCGGCACGGCGTACCTCGCCCATGCCGGCATGGACGCCAAGCAGGTAGCAGGCGGCCTGGCGGCGGATGTCGCGCTGGGCGCGGTCATCACCCGTCTGCCCGGAGGACTGTTCGCGAGCCTGGTCATCGGGCTGGAGAGCGACAACCCACAACTGATGGAGGCCCAGCGGCTCGAGGAGCAGGTCGATGAGCTCACCAAGTACGTACCCAACTACGAGGCCATGACCGAGGACGAGAAGCAGGCCAGCCGAGCGGTGCTCAAAGAGCTCATCAAGGCACCGCTCCAGGGCCCAGAGCCCCCGGCTCCCAGACCTTCGATCCTCCCGTTCTTCGACGACAAGAAGTGGCTACCGCCCAGGGCCGACTGGGCATAGATCCCACGAAGGCTCGGCGTGCGTATGCTCAGCGGACAGTGTCTCGGGACAATAAGCGCCTAGGTGCGCATCGCTGATGAGCATCGGCGACGGCCAATTCCACAAGGGTCAGCCCGTCTGGGTCATGGGCCCGGACGGCTCACAGCGGGCCGCGGATTTCGTCGGCGAGGGCGAGATGAGCGCGTGGTTCGGCGGTTCACCCACGATCATCGTCGTCTATCCCGACACGGGCTCCGGCGAGGCGGTCGAAGCCGACCGCGTCATCCCGCGCGACGCCTGACAACGGCGGTCCCGGGTGTCGCAGGTGGTCGCGTCACGGGCTCTGGCTCTTCCCGGCCGCGCGAGCTCGGAGGTCGTAGTAGAGCACGGCGCCGGTCAGTGCGGCAAATGAGAGCGTGATCGTCTCCACGATGACCCCAGCCACGAGGGCCAGCGCGGAGACACTCGACCCCACTGCGGCTCCACACGTGCGCTCGATCACCGCGTTGATGAGTCCAACGCTGACCACCACGCCAAGCGCGTGCCAGCGTGCCCCGCGGGTCAGTTGCGCGCTGCGTCGCAGCGCGCCGAGCCAGTCGGTTCTCTCGACCGCCGCGACCTGAGCGACAACCGCCCACACTGCGAGCAGAACCAGCCCCGGGACGATGAACAGCACAAACCCGACGCCCGTCAGGATCCCGGCGACGATCTGAGCTGCGGCGACCACCGGAAGCACTCGCAGTCCGCGGGCAAAGACCTCGCGCGCCCGCGGCACCCGGTGCTCGCCGATGTCCACCAACGCATGAACGTGCAGGGCGGAGATCAGCGGACCCACCAGCAGGACGCCAACCAGGAGCAACACCACCGCCGCGAGCGCCCCATGGCGCGTCGGGCCAATCAGGTTGGCCTCCTCGACCAGCCGAACGATCACCGCGTACGGCACCACCACCGCCAACGTCAACCCGGCAAACAGAACGGGATAGGCCGCATAGCAGCGCACCGCATCAGCGAGGACCTGGCCGACAGATTTCGCCCGCCCTAGGTCGATCCTTGATGATCTGTCGACGCTCACTCGTAATCGCCATGACCGCCCGCGCCTCCGGCGCGAGCGAGGTCATCTCTCACGCCAACCTAGCCCAAACGGGTTCTCCTCAACCATAAGGAGCAGCCTATTCTCGATCGGGATGCCCGTCCGCACACCCGTCCGCACACCGTTTGCCGTCGCCTGGTTCGGCGCCGCATAGATGTCACACGTCGACGAAGCGGCGCTTGGCGAGCTGACGCTGAGAGACGAGCAGCGCCTTCGCCGCCAGGCTCGGCGCCTCGGTCGGGGCAACGAGGAGGGCCGGGTGCGTTTCGAGCGACAGCTTGCCGAGGCGCGGGCGCGGTTGGAGCGACGGCGCGCGTCGGTCCCCGAGGTGTCCTACCCGCCGCAGCTGCCGGTATCCGCACGTCGAGACGACCTGCTCGCTGCGATCCAGGATCACCAGGTTGTGGTCGTGGCCGGGGAGACGGGCTCGGGTAAGACGACCCAACTTCCGAAGCTCTGCCTCGAGCTCGGGCGTGGCGTGCGCGGGGCCATCGCCCACACCCAGCCCCGCCGACTCGCGGCACGCACCGTGGCGCAGCGAATCGCGGACGAGCTCGATGTGCCGCTTGGCGGCGCCGTCGGCTACGCGGTCCGCTTCGACGACCGAGGCTCGCAGGACACCTTGGTCCGTCTGGTCACGGACGGCCTGCTGCTCGCCGAGATCCGCCGCGATCCGCTCCTGCGCCGCTACGACACGGTGATCGTTGACGAGGCGCACGAACGCTCGCTCAACATCGATTTCCTGCTCGGCTGCCTGCACCGCATCCTGCCTCGGCGACCGGACCTCAAGCTGATCATCACGAGCGCGACGATTGACCCTGAGCGCTTCAGCGCGCACTTTGACGGCGCGCCGATCGTCGAGGTCTCGGGCCGGACCTATCCCGTGGAGGTCCGGTACCGGCCGCCGCAGGAAGACGAGGAGCTGCTCGACGCGCTGGCGGACACCGTCGAGGAGCTGCTCGCCGAGCGGGACGGTGACGTGCTCGCGTTCTTCTCGGGGGAACGGGAGATCCGCGACGCGGCGGAGCTCCTCACCGGCCGCCTCGGGCCGGGCGTTGAAGTACTGCCGCTGTACTCGCGGCTGGCCGCCGCCGACCAGCAGAAGGTGTTCAGGCGACACGGTCCCGGCTCACCCAACACCCGCCGCGTCGTCCTTGCCACCAACGTGGCTGAGACGTCGCTGACGGTCCCTGGCATCCGCTGTGTCGTCGACACCGGCATCGCCCGGGTCTCCCGCTATAGCGCGCGGCTCAAGGTCCAGCGGCTGCCGGTCGAGCCCATCTCGCGGGCCTCGGCCGATCAGCGCAAGGGCCGCTGCGGCCGCCTCGCCGACGGGATCTGCGTCCGGCTCTACTCAGAGGACGATTTCAACGCGCGGCCGGAGTTCACCGACCCGGAGGTCCTGCGAACAAACCTGGCGAGCGTGATCCTCCAGATGGCCGCGCTCGGGTTGGGAGAGATCGAAGCGTTCCCGTTTCTCGAGCCGCCCGACCGCCGCCAGATCCGCGACGGCGTCGCCCTGCTCCACGAGCTGCGGGCGCTGGATCCGTCGGCCGCGGAGCCGCTCACCCCGCTCGGTCGCAATCTCGCGAGGCTTCCGATCGACCCACGCCTGGGGCGCATGGTGCTGGAGGCCGACAACCTCGGCTGCGCCCGCGAGGTGGCGGTCATTGCCGCCGCCCTCTCGATCCAGGATCCACGCGAGCGCCCCGCCGATGAGCGCGGCCAGGCCGACCAGCTCCACGCCCGCTTCACGGATCGATCGTCGGACTTCCTCGCCTACGTGAACCTGTGGCGCTACCTCCAGTCCCTGGACGACGAGCTCTCGCGCTCGCAGGTGCGCAAGCGTTGCAAGGCCGAGTATCTGCACTACCTGCGCATCCGCGAGTGGCAGGATCTCGTCGCCCAGCTCGAGGACGCGGCGCGCGAGGTCGGCGTGACCCTCAACGACGCGCCTGCCGAGGGGGCCGAGATCCACGCCGCGGTCCTCTCCGGGCTGCTCTCGCACCTGGGCCTGAAGGACGGCGGGACCCGCGAGTACACCGGCGCCCGCGGGGCCAAGTTCGCGATCTTCCCCGGCTCGGCGCTCGCGCGCCGGGGGCCGACGTGGGTGATGGTGGCCGAGCTCGTCGAGACGACGCGATTGTGGGGCAGAACAGCGGCGGCGGTCGACATCAGGCAGGTCGAGCCGCTCGCCGAGCACCTCGTCAAGCGCTCCTACGGCGAGCCGCGGTGGGATCGCCGCCGCGCCGCCGTCGTCGCGACCGAGCAGGTGACGTTGTACGGCCTGACGATCGTGCAGTCGCGGACCGTCCAGTACGGGCGGATCGACCCGGCGTCCGCGCGCGAGCTCTTCATCCGCCGCGCGCTCGTCGAGGGGGACTGGGACCAACGCCACGCGTTCATGCACGAGAACGAGCGTCGCGTGGAGGAGGTCGAGGCGCTCGAGGCGCGGGCGCGGCGGCGCGACCTGCTCGCCGCCGAGTCCAAGCGCGCAGCGTTCTTTGACGCGCGGGTCCCGGAGGACGTCGTCAGCGGGCGTCACTTCGACCGCTGGTGGAAACAGGCGCGGCAGACCCAGCCGGCGCTGCTCGACTACCCGATGGACATGTTGATCGAGGGCGACGTCTCGGCGAACAACCGTGACCGGCCGGCGCTCTGGATTCAGCCCGACCCTCCGCTGGAGCTCGCGCTCTCCTACCGCTTCGACCCCGGGACGGCGGCCGACGGCGTCACGGTCCACATCCCGCTCGCGTCGCTCGGGGCGGTGCGGGAGACGCACTTCGAGTGGCTCGTGCCCGCGTTTCGCAGGGAGCTCGTCGTCGCGCTGTTGCGGACCCTGCCGAAACGACTGCGCACGTCGCTCGTTCCGATCCCGGACACCGCGACCGCGCTGCTGACCGACGTCACGCCGCGGTCCGGCCCGCTGCTCGAGGTGCTCGCCGAGGCGATCGAACGGCTGCGCGGTGTGCGCATCGGCGCCGCCGACTGGTCACTGGACGATCTGCCCGCGCACCTGCGGATGACTTTCTGCGTCGAGGACGAGGACGGGACCGCGCTCGCGTCGGGCCGGTCCCTCGACGCGCTGCGCGATGAGCTGCGGCCGGCGCTGACGGCGCGACTCGAGCAGGCGGTGCCGGCCCTCGTGCGCCATGGCATGCGCGGCTTCGACGTTGATTCGCTGCCGCGCACGGTCGACCTGGCGGGCGGGTCTGATGTGCGCGGCTACCCGGCGCTCGTCGACGAAGGCGAATCAGTCGGAATCCGGATCTGCGAGAGCGCGGGCGAACAGGCGATGACGATGGCCCAAGGGACCCGGCGGCTGCTGCGGCTCACCATCCCCTCGCCGCGCCGCTGGGTGACCGGTCAGCTCGGCCGCCAGCTGACCCTGGCGCTGACCGCCGCGCCCCACGACACGGTGGAAGCGGCGATCGAGGATGCGACGAGCGCCGCGCTCGACGCGCTGATCGCGCGTGGCGGCGGGCCGGCCTGGGACGCCGGGGCGTTCGCGGCACTCCACGACCGCGTCCGCGATGAGCTCCGGCCCACCACGCTCGACGCGCTGGTCGCGTTCGGTCAGATCCTCGAAGCGGCGCGATCCGTCCGCGAGCGGCTCGACGCGCTGCCGGCGAACGCGGTCTTCGGCCCCGCGCGACTGGACGTCGCTCGCCAGCTCGGCCGGCTTGTGTACCCCGGGATGCTGGCGGCGGCCGGCCTCGCGCGCCTGGGCGATATCGAGCGCTACCTGCGCGCCGCGACGCAGCGTCTCGAACGGCTGGCGAGCCACGTCGTCGCCGACGGCAAGCGGATGGCTGCAATCCACGAGCTGGAGGCTCAGGCCGCCGGACGCAGTGATGTGATGTGGCTGATCGAGGAGGTGCGCGTCGCCCAGCTCGCGCCAGGTCCGCTCGTGCGCCCCGGCGCGACGGTCAAGCGCGTCCGCGAGGCCCTCGCTGCGGGCCCCTAAACGGCGGACTCCAGCAGCCTCGCCAGCTTCGCCGGCGTGTCCTCGTCCGGAAGCGGCGAGTACAGGATCATGCGCTGCTCGGGGGTGTCGTGGGGGTGGAAGACCGCGTGCTCGAAGATGAGCGTCCCCACGACCGGGTGGTTGACGGTCTTGCGCCCGGGTCCGCTGGTGGCCACCTCGTGCTTGCCCCAGAACTTGCAGAACTCGGGACTGGACTTGCGCAGTGTGGTGACGAGCTCGTCGAAGCTGGGGTCACCGATGTGGTGCGCGTGGTCGGCGCGGAACTTGGCCGCCATCAGCCGTGAGCTGCGCGCCCAGTCTGGGAACACCTCGCGCCGGGCCGGGTCCATGAAGTGCATCCACAGGTGGTTGCGCGCGGCGCGGGGCACGTCCTCGAAGTCGCCCAGGAGCGCGCACGCGGCGCGGTTCCAAGCCAGGTAGTCCCAGCGTCGGCCGATGACGTAGGCCGGGTTGGGGCCGAGGTTCTCGATCAGGCGCTTGACGGTGGGGGAGACGCGCTCGTCTGACTTGCAGGGCGGGGGTACCTCGCCGCGCCCCAGCAGCACCAGGTGGGTGCGCTCGGCGGGGGTGAGCCGCAGCGCGCGCGAGATCGCTTCCAGCACATCGAGCGACGCGCGCACGTCGCGTCCCTGCTCCAGCCACGTGTACCAGGTGGTGCCCACGCCGGCCAGGTGGGCCACCTCCTCGCGGCGCAGTCCCGGGGTGCGCCGCCGCCCGCCGGAGGGGAGTCCGACCTCCTCGGGCTTGAGGTGGGCGCGGCGCTTGCGCAGGAAGTCCGCCAGCTCCTCGCGGCGGCGCTCGTCGCTTTCGCCAAGGATCTGCGCCGACTCCAGCGCGGGGCGCTCAACCAGTGTGGGGGGAAGCTCTACTACCAGGATAACTCCTTCTCTTGTACCTGGATAAAGATGATCGCAGACTACTACCCATGCTTGCAACCAGAGACTTTCTCCAAGGGCGGCTGGCGTCGACGAACGCCCTTTTAGCGGTCGTCTGCCTCGCCCAGTTCATGATCATCCTCGACGTCTCGATCGTCAACGTGGCACTGCCGTCGATCCGGGACGGGCTGCACTTCTCCACCACCGGCCTGCAGTGGGTCGTCAACGCGTACACGCTGACGTTCGCCGGGCTGCTGATGCTCGGCGGGCGCGCGGCCGACCTGCTGGGCCGGCGCCGTGTCTTCCTGGCCGGCACCGCGATGTTCGCGCTCAGCTCGGGCATCTGCGCGCTGGCAAGCTCGCGGGGCCTGCTCATCAGCGCCCGCGGCGTCCAGGGCATCGCCGGTGCGATCACCTCGCCCGCCACCCTGTCCATCATCACCAGCACCCTCCCCGAAGGCCGCGAGCGCAACCGCGGCCTCGCCCTGTGGGGAGCGATGGGGGCGCTCGGCGCCTCCTCGGGGGCTCTGCTCGGCGGGATCCTCACCCAGGCGTTCGGCTGGCAGGCGATCTTCGCCGTCAACATCCCGCTGGGCGCCATCGTGGTGGCGCTGGGGCTGCTGGCCATCCCGGCGATCGCGCCGGTCGAAGGCCACCCACGCCACTTCGACGCGCTGGGGGCGACGCTCGTCACCGCCGGGCTCATCGCCCTCACCTTCGGCATCGTGCGCACCGACACGCTGGGCTGGGGCTCGCCCGGAGTGCTGGGACCGCTGGCCGCCGGAGTCGCGCTGCTGGCCGCGTTCTTCTACGTCGAGGCCCGAGTGGCCCAGGCGCCGCTCGTGCCGCTGGAGATCTTCCGCATCCGCCAGCTGCGCGCGGCCAACCTGATCGTGGTGCTGATGTACGCCGCCAACTTCCCGGCATGGTTCTTCATCACCCTCTACCTCCAGCAGGTCCTGCACTACAGCGCGATCGAGGCGGGCCTCGCGTTCCTCCCGATGACGCTCTCGATCTTCACGGGCTCCACCCTGGCGCCGCGTGTGGTCGCGCGCTTCGGGGCGCGGCCGGTGATCGTCACCGCGATGACGGTGATGGCGGCGGGGATGGTGGCGCTCAGCGGCATCGCCCCGGGCCAGAGCTATGTCGGGCCCGTCCTCATCGGCGCGGTGCTCACCGCTCTGGGCATGGGCTTCAGCCTCGTGCCATCGACGATCGTGGCCATGCAGGGCGTGGCCGGAAGACAGAGTGGGGTGGCGTCGGGGCTGCTCAACACCAGCCGGCTGATGGGGGGCGCGCTGGGCCTGGCCATCCTCTCGACGATCGCCACCGGCCACACGCGCGGTGCGACCGGCGCCGCTACCGCCGCAGGCTCTCACCGGCGGCTTTGACCTGGCCTTCACCGTGGCCATCGGGTTCGCGCTGATCGGGGCTCTGGTGGCGGCCGTCGCGCTGCGCCCCGTGTCGGAGTCCACCGCCGTGGTGGCGCTGCCGGCGGTGACGTTCCCTTCCCGGGAAGGCTGAGGGCTACTCGGTCGTGTCGGCAGCGAGGCGGAAGCGGCCGACCAGCGCGGCCAGCCCGTCGGCGGACTGGGCCAGCTCAGAGGCCGAGACGGCGAACATCTGAGTCGAGGCCGAAGTCTCCTGGGCGGAGGCCGACACCTCTTCGGCGGCCGCCGAGGACTCCTCGGCGATGCTCGCCACCACGGCGATGTTCTCGTGCACCGCCTGGGCGCCGGTGGCGATCTCCGCGACCACGGCGGTGATCTCCTCGACGCGACCGCTCATGTCCGACACGCTCTGGCCGAGGGCGAGGAAGGCCTCGCGGGCCTCCTCGACGACGACCGTGCTCTGGGTCGAGCGCTCCTTGCCGGCCTCGACGACGGCCACGGTGGCGGTCGTCTCAGACTGGATCTCGTTGATGAGGGCCGAGATGGTGGCGGCCGCGTCCTGGGACTCCTCGGCCAGCTTGCGGACCTCCTCGGCGACGACGGCGAAGCCCTTGCCCTGCTCCCCGGCGCGGGCGGCCTCGATGGCGGCGTTCAACGCCAGCAGGTTGGTCTGCTCGGCGATTGCGGTGATCGTGCGGGTGATGCCGCCGATCTGGTCGGACTTCTCGCCCAGCTGGAAGATCGCGTCGGTGGCGGCCTGCGAGGACTCGCGGACCGCATCCATGGCCTCGGCGGCGCGGGTGACGGCGTCGGCGCCGCCGCTGGCCACCATGCGCGCGTTCTCGACCGCCTCGGCCGTGCGCTGGGCGATCTCGGCGCCCGACTCGGCGGCGGAGGCGACCTGCTCGGCGACGCGGCGCGCCTCGTCGATGGAGGCGACCTGGCGCTCGTTGCCGTGCGCGACGTCGGTGATCGCGGTCGAGACCTCGTTGACCGAGCGGCCGGCGTTCTCGGAGCTGTCGGCGATGCGGCGCGTGGAGTCGTTCATCGTGCCCGTCGCGTCGTTGATCGAGCCGACCAGGCTGCGCAGGCCGTGGGTCATGTCGGCCAGCGCGTTGCCCAGCGCGTCCTTGTCCGAGCGCGGCTGGACCTCGACGCTGAGGTCGCCGCTGGCGATCGTCTCGGCGAGCTCGGCCGTGGCCGTCAGGTAATCGGTCATCGCGTTGAAATCAGACGCCATCTCACCGAGCTCGTCACGACTGGTGACGTCGACGCGCTGATCGATCTCACCGCGGGCGATCTTCTTGGCGGCGCGCCCGACGGCCGAGATCCCGCGGGCCAGGCGGCGCGAGATAGCCAGGGCCACCCCGACGGCGACGACCACGGCGAGAATGAGCAGGACGATGATGAGCGAGCGGCCCGCGGTGTAGGTGGAGCGCGACGTGGCGGCGGTGCGCTTGGCGATCGTCTGCTCGTACTTCTCCCACGCGGCGTCGGCGGCCTTGAGCGCGTTGTAGGCGTCGTCGCCCGGGCCGCTGCCCACGACGGCGGCGGCCGCCGCGGTCTCGCCCTTATCGGCGAGCCGGCGGAAGGCCGCGGTCTTGGCCACGTAGATGTCAAAGGCGCTGCGGAAGGCGTCGACGAGACGCGCGTCGGTGGCGTCGGTGACCAGGCCGTCCGTGCGATACCCGTCGAGCAGGCCGCTCATCGTCTGCAGGTCGCCGGCGAGGTCGCCCGACACGCCGGCGGCGCCCGCTCGCTCCGCGGGAGTGGAGAGGATGTAGTGCAGCTCGTCCTTGCGGAACTTGTTCATCGCCGCTGACGCCTGACCGACGATGTCGGTGGCCGGCACGACGCGGGTGGCGAGCTGGTTGATCTTGCCGTCGAGGCTGCCGAGCTTGCTGATCGCCAACAGGCCGACGGCCAGCAGCAGCGCCACGACGACGCCGAACGAGGCCAGCAACCGCGAGCGGATGGACAGGGACACGAATGTGGGCACGATGACTCCTCTTTGCTCCAAGACAGGTCCGGTCCCGTCGGCCAGGGCGTGGCGCTGGCCATTGAGTCGGCCACGGTGAGCGCGTCTTGAGCGCGTGCGGCGGGCTCAGCCCGCCACATGTCCTGAGGCTGACCACTTACAGGACCGAACCTGACCTCATCCGGCCGTAGCGTGCGCGGCACACACCACGCATCACCGCCCGGATGGAGGGACGATGGACATGAAGCTCGAGCTGGTCGCGGTCCCGGTATCAGACCCCGATCGCGCCAAGGCCTTCTACACCGAGAAGGTGGGGTTCAACGCCGACCACGACATCCCGGTCCAGGATGGGCTGCGCTTCATCCAGCTCACGCCTCCGGGCTCGGCCTGTTCGATCGCGCTCGGGGTGGGGATCACGGACGCCGAGCCGGGCAGCGTCGTGGGGCTGCAGCTCGTGGTGGCCAGCGCCGCCGAGGCCCATGACGAGCTCGCCGGCCGCGGCGTCGAGGTCTCCGAGGTTCAGGAGTTCCCCTGGGGGAAGTTCGTGTTCTTCGCCGACCCCGACGGCAACCGCTGGTCGATCCAGGAGATCGTGTACCCCACCTGATCCTCGGTCAGTGCGCTGACCACCGGTGCGCGCCCCCGCGAGATAGGACATCCGTCCACCGTTCTTCGGTTGATTCAAGTGGTCCGGTGTCCGTGGGGGCGGCGGCGGCCAGGATGCCAACATCGAGGTGAGCCGGGTGCTCGCCGTGGAGGTAGGAGGTGCACCGGATTGTCGCTCTCGCCGTGATCGGCGCGCTCGTTGTCGTGGCCGCGTCGCACGTCCTGAGGACGGCGTCGCACGCAATCACCGACGCGCGGACGGCGGCGGGCCTGCTGCGCTGCGACGCGACGGCGCTTGACCGCTACGACGCGGCAGATCCGACCGATGCCAACGATCCCACGGCGCGGTGCGCCGGGATCGCCAAGCGGCTCCAGGCGGAGACCGGGGCGGCCGAGGCCGCTGTCGCCCCGGCACCGCCGGGCCAGTAGTGGTCGCCCCCCGCCTCATGCGGGCGACCACGAGGCGGCGGCCGCCCGCACACCGTGCGGGCGGCCGCACACCTTGACCGACCGTCAGCCGGCGGCGGGCTCGGGCGCCGGGCCGGAATGCTCTCCGCGCGTGGTGGCGCTGCGCCCCTCGACGTTGAGGCGCGGCAACGCCGAGTTGAGCCAGTGCGGGAGCTTCCAGTTGGCGTCGCCGAGGAGGATCATCAGCGCCGGCACGAGCACCGAGCGGACGATCAGCGCGTCGAGGAAGACGGCGCTGGCCAGGCCAACGCCGAATAGCTCGATGATGCGCTCGCCACCGAGGATGAACGAGGCGAACACGAGCACCATGATCGCCGCCGCGGCGGTGATCGTCCGCCCGGTGGCGGCCAGGCCATGGGCCACCGCCTCTGTGTTGTCGCGCCGGCGGTGCCACTCCTCATAGATGCGGCTGACGAGGAACACCTCGTAGTCCATCGACAGGCCGAACAGGATGGGGAACATGAGCACCGGCACGAACGTCTCGATCGGCCCGGTCGTGCCCCCCAGCCAGCCCTTCTGGAAGATGGCGGTCACGATTCCGAAGGCCGCGCCCGCCGACAGCAGGTTCATCACCGCCGCGGTGAGCGGGATGACCAGGCTGCGGAAGACCGCCATGAGCAGTAGGAAGCTCAGGACGACGACCACCCCGATGAACAACGGCAACTTCGCCGACAGGATGTGGCTGAAGTCCTCGAAGATCGCCGTCGTGCCGCCGACGAGGACGGTCAGCCCGGTCCCCTTCGTCGCCGCCGGGATCACGGTGGTGCGGACGTGGCTGAGCAGGTCCGTGGTCGAGGCCGCCTGCGGCGAGCCCTTCGGATACACGCTGGCGATTGCCACCGTCGGGTGGCCGTGGCCACCGAGCACCGACACACCGGTCGCGCCGACGACGCCGGGGGTGGCCGCCACCGCCGCCTCGGCCTTCTTGAACGCCGCCAGATCCGACGGCTGCTTGATCTGAGCAACGAGCTCGAGCGGCCCGTTGTAGCCGGGGCCAAAGCCCTTGGCCAGCAGGTCGTAGGCCTTGCGGGTGGTCGTGTTCGATGGGTCCGTGCCGGCGTCGGCCGAGCCCAGGCGCATCGAGAGGAACGGGATCGCGATGATGAGCATGATCAGCGTGGCCACGATCGCGAAGACCGCCGGGCGCTTGCTCATCAGGCCCGCCCAGCGCACCCACGCGGGGGACTCGGCGCTGAGCTGCAGTTTCCCCTCCTTGAGCGCCCTGCGCTCGCGCCGGCGCGGGACCAGCCTGCCGATGGGGGTGGCCAGCAGCGCCGGCAGCAGCGTGAGCGCCGCCAGCACGGTGAAGGCCACGGTGACCGCCGCGGCGATGGCCACGCCGTAGAGGAAGCTCACGCCCAGCGCGAACATCCCCAGCATGGCGATGCACACGATCAGCCCGGCGAACAGGACCGCCCGTCCGGACGTGTCGATGGCCTCGACCACGGACGCCTCGCGGGTCTCGCCGCGGGCCAGCGCCTGCTTGAACCGCGTGACGATGAACAGCGCGTAGTCCACGCCGACGCCGAGCCCGATGAGCAGCGCCAGCTCGGTCGAGAACGTCGCAATGTTGATCGCGTGCGAGAGCAGCCCGACGACCGCGATCCCGGCGCCCAGCGAGGCGCCGGCGGTGATCAGCGGCAGGAGCATCGCGAAGAACGAGCCGAAGACCAGGAAGAGCACGATCGCCGCGGCGATGAAGCCGAACAACAGGCCGCTGCCCTGGTTGTTGGTGTTACCGGCCTCGGCGATGTTGCCCTCGACCTGGAACTGCACGCCGTTCCCCGACTGCGACGTGATCGATTTCACGAAGGCCTGGGCCTGCGGGGCGGTGATCTTGTTCTGGTTGGCGGCGTTGGTGAACGTGACGTTGGCGAATGCCACCTGGCCGCCGGGGGCGATCTGGTGGCTGGTCTCCGGCGTGAAGGGAGAGACCACGCTCGCCACGTCCGGGTTGGCGGCCACCTTGTCGAACACCTTCTTGGCCCGCGCGACGACGGCCGGGTCGGTGACCTTGCCGTGGTCGACGCCGATCACCAGCTGGTCAGTCTCGCCCGACTGGTGGGGGCTGGCCTTCTGCAGCAGGCGGATGGCGTCGAAGCTGCCCGTATGGGGGAGCTTGAAGTTGTCCGTGAACGCGCTGCCGGCCGCGGAGTGGATCGCGACGAGGGCGACCAGCCCGACCAGCCAGCCGAGCAGCGCGAGCCATTTATGTCTGAAACACCAGGAAGCTAGGGTTCTCATACGACAGTCAATTCCTCCAGAGTCGTTACGCCTTGAGGCTACGGCCCCGCGATGTTCGGCGTAAGTGGCCTGGAGCCGAAATGAGTCATGACAATTGTCACGACAGCGCCGCGCCGCGCCCAGCCGCGGCACCGATTGAACACATGTTCGCTGACATTTGGCTGACAGCCTCTGACCGGAGCGCCCCATGAGCCCGGGGCGGAGCTCCAGAGGTCGCAAGAGCGCCGGTTTGCTCCTCTTCCGGCGCGGTGGCGAGGACTTGGAGGTGTTGCTCGTCCACCCCGGGGGCCCGTTCTGGGCCACCCGCGATCTCGGTGCGTGGTCGATCCCCAAGGGGGAGTGCGAGGACGGCGAGGATCCCCGGGCGGCCGCCTGGCGTGAGTTCGGCGAGGAGCTCGGCTCACCCGCGCCCGAGGGCGAGGCCCTTGAGCTGGGCGAGGTCCGCCAGAAGGCCGGCAAGACCGTGCTGGCCTGGGCGATCGCCGGCGATCTCGACGCCGAGCAGATCACCAGCAACATGTTCGAGATGGAGTGGCCGCCGCGGTCGGGGCGCATCCAGCGGTTCCCCGAGGTCGACCGGGCCGGGTGGTTCGCGCTGGCCGAGGCGCGCGAGCGGATCAACCCGGCTCAGGTGGCGCTGCTGGACCGGCTGCGCGAGGCGCTCGAGGGGTGAGGGGGTGTGGCCGGGGCTGTGGGGGTCCCGTGCGGTGGAGGTATCAGCGCAGCTGAACGGCATGGCTGGGGAGGGGGGCGAGGGCCTCAAAGGCGCGCGTTTGCAGGGAGTCCTGGTAGATATTGCTTGCTATAGAGGCACTTTCTCCCACGGTTCCCGTCGGGAGTGGCTGCGGCCACCCAGGTCGCCGCAGCCACCCACTCGAAAGCCCTGCCGTTAACTCGGTCGGTGCCCCACGGCCATGACGACCCCCACAGCCGTGCCCCGCGGCGCGCTAGCGTGCGCGGCGCGTGAGCTCGGGCGACAACATCAGCCCCACCGCCCACTACACGGGCGAGGTGTGGCGGCGCGCAGGCCTCTCGCACCCCTGGCTGGGGACTCGCGAGGGCCGGATCATGGTCGAGGCGCTGCACCCCCTGATGGTCGTGAGCGGGGCGCTCGGCGGCCCCTCGCTCGAGAGCTACCTGCTCGCGCGCCACCGCGCGATCGACGCGCTCCTCACCGACGCGGTAGAGCGCCACGGCGTCGGCCAGGTGATCGAGATCGCCGCGGGCATGTCGGCGCGGGGCTGGCGCTTTGCCAACCGTTACGGCGACCGCCTCACCTACGTCGAGGCCGACCTGCCGGCGATGGCGGCCCGCAAGCGCCGGGCGCTTGAGCGCATCGGGTCGCTGTCTGACGCGCATCGGGTGGTGGAGATCGACGCGCTGCGCGACGACGGCCCCGGCAGCCTCGCCGAGCTCGCCTCAGAGCTCGATCCCGGCGTGGGGCTGGCCGTCGTCACCGAGGGCCTGCTCGGGTACCTGGCCACCGACGCCATGCTGGCGCTGTGGCGGCGCATCGCGGTCACGCTTCAGCCGTTCCCCGCGGGGCGCTATTTCTCCGATCTGCATCTGGGCAGCGTCCAGACCCCGGCGGTCCGCTTGTTCCGCCAGCTGCTCGGGGCATTCGTGCGCGGGCAGGTGTACCTGCACTTCGACGGCGCCGAGGAGGCGGAGGCGGCCCTGCGCGACGCGGGCTTCACCGGGGCGGCGGTGCTCCGGGCGGGAACGATCATCGAGCTGCCTGAGCGCGAGCAACGGTCGACGGCGCATATACTTGAGGCATCAACCACCTGACTCGGAGCGTCGCCCATGATCACCGCCACTCTGTACTCCGATCCGGCCTGCCCCTGGGCCTATTCCGAGAGCCCCGCGCTGAGGGTGATCGAATGGCGCTACGGCGACCAGCTGGACTGGAAGCTCGTGCTCGTGGGGCTCACCGAGAGCTCTGACCAGTACGCCCAGCGGGGGTACACGCCGGTGCGCGGCGCGCTGGGCCAGTTGCACTTCCGCAGCCGCTACGGGATGCCGTTCGCCCCCGAGCCCAAGGCGCGCCTGAGCGCCACCGCGCGCGCCTGCCGCGCCGTGGTGGCAACGCGCATGGCTCACCCCGGCCGCGAATGGGCCGTCTTCCGCGCCATCCAGCTGGCCAACTTCAACGGTCCGCTCGTGCTCGAGGACGACGACATGCTCCGCGACGTCCTGCGCGAGGTCCCGGGCGTCGATGCCGACGCGATCATCGCAGCGCTGGACTCACCCGAGGTCACCGAGGCCTACCAGGCCGACAAGGCCGACACCCGCAAGGCCGCCGGCTCGGCCGCCGAGCTCCAGGGCAAGACCGCGACCACCGACGGACCGGTCCGCTTCACGGCGCCCTCGATCGTCTTTCAGTCCAACGGCACCTCGCTGGTCGCCGGGGGCTTTCAGCCCGTCGAGGCCTACGACATCCTCGTCACCAACCTCGATCCGACCCTCACCCGGCACGCGCCGCCCGAGACGCCCGAGCCGCTGCTGGGCGCGTTCCCCGGCGGGCTCACGACCCAGGAGGTCGCGGCGCTGATGACCCACGGCAACGATGCCCCCGACCGCGCGGCAGCGGAGGCGGCGCTCATCGAGCTCGTGGCCGACGGCAAGGCGACGCGTCAATCGCTGGGCGACGACGCGCTCTGGCGCGCCGCCGCGTAGCGCTACTCGGCCCAGGTCAGGCGCAGCGGCAGCGCCTGGAGGCCGTAGATCCCCGACGGGGTTCCGAACTCCGGCTCGCCGGCGAGCTCGATGCCCTCGGCGCGGCGCGCGAGGGCGGCCAGCCCCTCCTGGATCTCGGCCCGGGCGAGGTTGGCGCCGACGCAGTAGTGGATCCCGGCCCCGAACGTGAGCACGCGTGCCCCGCCGCGGTCGGCGGTGATGTCGAACGTGTCGGGGTCAAGGCCCTGGCGGTTGGCGTGCCAGGCGGAGACGAGGATGACCGAGCCCGCCGGGAACGTGATCCCGCGGTGCTCGATCTCGGCGGTCGTGATGCGCGCGGTGAAGGGCGTGATCGGCTCGTAGCGCAGCGCCTCGTCGACGGCGGGCAGGGCCAGCCCATCGGGGTCTGAGCGCAGCGCCTCCCACTGCTCGGGGTGCAGGGCGAGGAGGCGGACCGCGTGGGCGAGCTGGCTCTGGCTGGTGTCGACGCCGCCGACGAGGATGTTGAGGACGAGGTTGCGCAGCTCGTCGTGGTTGAGGCGCTCGCCCTCGGCCTCGGCGGCGATGAGGTCGGTGATGAGATCCTCGCCCGGGTCATCGCGGCGGGCGGCGATCAGCTCGTCGCCCCAGACGTAGAACTCCTCGACCGCGGCCTCGATCCGGGGACGGTCCTCGATCAGGCTGGTGGCGTCGAACTGGCGCTGGATGACGTTGGACCACTCGTGCAGCTTGGGGGCATAGCGGCGCGGAGCGCCCATGACGTGCGCGATGACCAGCGAGGGATACGGCTTGGCGATGGCGGCGATGAACTCGCACTCGTCGCCCGGCGCGATCCCGTCGAGCAGCTCGGCGAGGAACGCCCGCATCGCCGGGCGGTAACGGGCGACCGCCCGCGGCGCCAATGCGGGGTTCACGAGGTTGCGCAGGCGGCGGTGATCGTCGCCGTTGATGTTGATGATGTTCTTGGTGATCTCCTCGTGCAGCGGCCCGTCGGTGATCTCGAAGATCTCGGCGATCGTCATCCCGGGGAACACCGCGTCGCGCGTGCGCAGGAAGAACTCCGCCGACTCGCGCTCGAGCACGAGGAACCCGAACGGGCAGGCGGCCAGCCACCCGTCGTGACCCTCCAGCGCGGCCATCGCCGTGCGGTACCGGGGCCCGCGGAGCGCGGGGTCGGTGTGGTTGAACATCTCGAGCTGGAGTTCGCCGGCGAGAGGCATGCGGGTGCTCGTCAGATCCAGGGGTTGGCGGCCAGCTCGCGCGCCACCGCCTCGGTGAGCATCAGGGCCTGGCGCACCGTGCGGTACTCGACGTTCTCGGGCGTGTCTGACATGAGGTGGTAGTTGGACAGGGCCTTGTAACGGTTCATCGAGGCGAGCGTCGCGGTGGGGTAGCCGGCCCGGCTGGGGATGACGGCGTCGGTCGAGTTGCGGGCGCGCATCCCGCGGCGCAGGTGGGCGCCCGCCCCGTCGGCGACCCGCGCGACGAGATCTCTGAATGCGCGGTCGTGGTAATCCTCCATGACCACCGGGCCCTCGCCCTCGAGCATGATCAGCCGCGGGGAGCCGAGCGTCTCCAGGTTGAGAAACCAGGTGCGCTCGCGATCCAGCGCCGGGAAGTGGCGGCGGGCAAAGCCGTAGATGCCGCCCTGGATGACCTCCTCGGCTCCGCAGGACGCCAGCACGACCCGCAGGCCCTCGATCGGCGTGGCGCGCAGGCGCTCGGCCAGCGCCACCAGCACCGCCACCGCGGTGAGGTTGTCGTTGGCGCCCGGGACGATCGGGCTGCGGGCGACGTCCTCGAACACCGCGGCGCCCAGCGCCGAGCCGGCCACGCCCGCCGCGATGAGCCCTCGACGCCCGCGCAGAGATCCCAGGGCCACCAGCGCGGGCGCACCCATCAGGGTCAACCACAGCGGCAGCGACGTGTCCACGCGCTCGATGATCCCGGGGAGCGTCTCGCCCCACAACCGCTGGAGGGTGTCGTCGAAGATCTTGCCGGTGGGAGCCGCGTCGTGGTGGGCGAGGAGCACGAGCGTGCGCGGCGCACTCGCCTCTCCGCAGGCGCCGACGACGTTCCAGGTCGTTCGGGTGGGGCTGGCCGCGCGCCGGAACAGCCGGGGCCCGTTGGAGACATCGTCGGCGATGGCGGCCACCACGGCGCCCGCGACGACGCCGGCCAGCGGGCGGGCGCGGCGGCTGGCCAGCGCCGCCACCCCGGCGAGGCCGCTGGTGACCGACAGTGAGCTCATCACGCGCGCGTAGCCGTCGCGGAACTGCTCCTCCTCGACGACGGCATCACAGCCGGCGGCGCGCAGCCGCTGCGCGATCCACTCCGCCGCCCGCCGCTCGCCGTCGGATCCGGCCCGGCGCTCGAGCGGCGCCAGGGCCTCGATCACCTCGCGGAGCGTCGCCTCGTCGCCGCGCGGCAGGACACCCGGATCGCCTCCGGGCGCCATCAGTGGCCGCCCCCGCGGCCGACCACCTACGCGTCCACGTTCTCGAAGATCGCGGCCAGCCCCTGGCCGCCCCCGATGCACATCGTCTCCAGGCCGTAGCGCGCACCGCGGCGGTGCAGCTCGCGCACGAGCGTGGTGAGGATGCGACCGCCGGTGGCCCCGATCGGGTGCCCCAGCGAGATCCCCGAGCCGTTGACGTTGACGCGCTCCAGGCCGTCGCGGAGCTGCCAGTTGCGCAGGACGGCCAGCACCTGCGCGGCGAAGGCCTCGTTGAGCTCGATCAGGTTCATCTCGTCCATGGTCAAGCCGGCGCGCGAGAGCGCCTTGGCCGTCGCCGGAACCGGGCCGATCCCCATCGTCTTGGGCGGCACGCCGGCGACCGCCCAGCCCACCATCCGCGCCATCGGCGTGAGCCCGAGCTCGGCGGCCTTCTCGGCGTGGGTGACGATGCACACCGCGGCGCCGTCGTTCTGGCCCGACGCATTGCCCGCGGTGACCGTGGCCCCGGAGTCCTTGCGCGCCATCACCGGGCGCAGCGAGCCCAGGCTGTCCAGCGAAGCGTCGGCGCGCGGATGCTCGTCGCGGTCGATCAAGCGCGTGCCCGTCTTGCGCTCCTTGACCTCGACGGGAACGATCTCCTCGGCGAAGGTGCCGTTCTCCTGGGCGGCGACGGCCTTCTGGTGGGAGCGCAACGCCAGCTCGTCCTGCTCCTCGCGCGGGATCGAGTATTCGCGCCGGAGGTTCTCGGCGGTCTCGATCATCCCGCCCGGCACGGGGTAGTTGTCGCCGCCGGCGGTGACGCGGCCGCGCACGAGCCGGTCCTCGAGCATCGCCCCGCCCGAGCGCGCGCCCCAGCGCAGCGTCGTGGAGTACAGCTCGGCCTGGCTCATGCTCTCCGCGCCGCCGGCCAGGACGACGTCCGCGGCGCCGGTCTGGACCTGCATGGCGGCCTCGATCACGGCCTGCAGGCCCGATCCGCAGCGCCGGTCGATCTGCAGGCCGGGCACCTCGACGGGGAGCCCGGCGTCCAGGGCGGCGACGCGTCCGAGCGCCGGGGCCTCGCCGTTGGCGTAGCCCTGGCCCAGCAGAACGTCGTCGACCTGGTCGTGGGGAAGGCCCGTGCGCTCGAGAATGGCCTTGATAACGGTGGTGGCCAGCGAGGTCACGGGTACGTCTCTGAAAATGCCGCCGAACCGGCCGACGGGGGTGCGCAGGGGTTCGCAAATAAGGGCGTCTCTCATTGGGCCAGCTTATCCCTCGGGCGCTCCGGACCCGTGCCCGGTCGGGCGTCGGCGCGGTGGGGCCGCCACCCGTTAGCGTGGGGTCATGCCCACATACACCAAGCTCAACTTCTCAGACGTCAAGGACCTCGCGCCCGACTACGGCATGTCGGAGATGGGGGAGGCGCGCTTTGCCCGCGGCGCGCTGGGCGCCGAGCGGATCGGCCTCAGCAGGTACCGCGTCAATCCCGGCCAGCGGCTCGGCTTCGGCCATCGCCACGACCAGTCCGAGGAGGCCTATCTGGTGATCGCGGGCTCGGGCCGCTTCCGGGTCGAGGACGACGTGTTCGACGTCGGTCCGCAGGACATCGTCTACTGCCCGGCCAGCGCCATGCGTTCGTGGGAGGCCGGTCCCGACGGGATGGAGGTCGTGGCCTTCGGTGCCCACGCCGAAGGCGAGAACACGGAGATGGACCCGGAGTTCTGGACCGGCTGAGAGCAGCGCCGTCCGGTTTGCGCCGGCGGGGTCGTTTAAGGTGCGACGCCATGCTCCTCTACGACTCAGCCATCTCCGGCAACTGTTACAAGGTCCGCCTGCTCCTGACCCGGCTCGGCATCCCGTTCGAGCGGCGGGAGCTGAGCGTCTTCGATCGCTCCGACCGCCCGGACGTACTCGGCGATCTCAACCCGGCGATGCGGGTGCCCACGCTCGTCCTGGACGACGGCCGGCCGCTCGGCGAGTCCAACGCGATCCTCTGGTACTTCGGCGACGGAACCGAGTACGTGCCGACGGACCCGTACGAACGCGCGCAGGTCATGCAATGGCAGTTCTTCGAGCAGTACGACCACGAGCCGAACATCGCGGTCGCGCGGTTCTGGGCGCTTGCCGATATCAGCCCGTCAGAGGCTGACGCCGAAGCCAAGCGCAAGGGTGGGGAGCGGGCGCTGGCAGCGATGGAACGTGACCTGGCGGAGCACGAGTACCTGGTCGGTGACCGGTTCAGCATCGCCGACATCGCGCTGTACGCCTACACGCACGTCGCCCCCGAGGGCGGGTTCTCACTCCAGCCGTACCCGGCCGTCCGCGAGTGGCTGGCCCGGGTCTCGTCACAGCCGGGACACATCGCCATCACGGACTGACGAGAGCGCCGCCGGCGATCACTAACCTCGAAGGATGGCCGAGGCTACCCGCCCTCCTGAGCGATCACAGGGGGCGGCGCCGGCGCTGCTGGTGGGGGTGGCCGGCCGGGCTCCGCACCCGGTCATGGTGCGGAGCATCGCCTTCGTGGTGGGGGCCGCCAGCCTGGGCACGGAGATCGCCGCGGCGCGCCTGCTCGCCCCGTACTTCGGCGCCTCGACGATCATCTGGGCCAACACGATCGCCACCGTGCTGGTGGCGCTCTCGGCCGGCTACTGGCTGGGCGGCAAGCTGGCCGACCGCCGCGCGGACCTGCGCGGGCTGTGTGCCGTCGTCCTCGTCGCCTCGCTGCTGCTCGCGCTCGTGCCGTTCGTGGCCGACCCGTTCCTGCGGCTGTCGGTCAACGCGCTGGGCTCGCTGTCCGTGGGCGGGTTCGCCGGGTCGCTGGCCGCGGTACTCGTGCTGGTGGCGGTCCCGGTGATGCTGCTGGGGACGGTGGCCCCCTACGTGAGCCGCCTGAGCATCCAGCACGTGAGCGAGACCGGGCGCACGATCGGCAACCTCTACGCGATCTCCACCGTCGGCTCGCTGGTGGGGACGTTCCTGGCGGCGCTGCTGCTCATCCCCACGATCGGCACCCACCGCACGTTCATCGTGTTCGCGCTGGGGCTGGCGCTGGTGTCGGTGCCCGGCCTGGGCCTGCGGCGCTTCTGGGTCATCCCGCTGCTCGTGGGCGGCGCGCTCGCCATCCCGCCGGCGGCGATCGGCGCCGGCGTGGCGGGCGGCCGGGTCATCTACGAGACCGAGACCCAGTACCAGTACGCCCGCGTCGTCCAGTTCGCCAGCGGCGTGCGTTGGCTCCAGCTCAACGAGGGCGTGGCCGTCCACTCGCTCTACCGGCCCGGGACGTTTCTCACCCACGGGTACTGGGACGACTTCCTGGTGCTCCCGTTTGCGGCGGAGCCATCGGCTGCGGTCCCAACGCCGCCCACCCGGATCGCCATCCTGGGCGACGCCGCAGGCTCGGTGGCGCGCGCCTACGGCCACTTCTTCCCCGCCACGCGCGTGGACGCGGTCGAGCTCGACGGCAAGCTCACCGAGATCGGCAAGCGCTACTTCCACCTCTCCGGGCCGCGCCTGCACCTCTACACCGCCGACGCCCGGCCGTGGCTGCAGGCCAGCCACGCGCGCTACGGGGCGATCTTCCTCGACGCCTACCGCCAGCCCTACATCCCGTTCTACCTCGTCACCCGCCAGTTCTTTGCGTCCGCGCGGGCGCACCTGCAGCCAGGCGGCACGTTCATCGTCAACGTCGGCCACCTGCCGGGCTCGCGCTCGCTGGAGCGGGTCGTCACGGCCACGCTGCGCGCCGTGTTCCCGCACGTGGTGCGCGACCGCGTGAGCCCGGACAACTCGCTGCTCGTGGCCTCGACCGCGCCGTTGTCGGCGGATGCCATGATCGCGGCCCACGCCCGCCTGCCGCTGCAGCTGCAGGGGCTGCTGGCCTCGACCGCGGGCCGCGTCGGCCCGACGCTCACCGGCGGCACGGTCTACACCGACGACAAGGCGCCCGTCGAGTGGCTGACCGACCTCTCGATCCTGCGCTACGCCGCCGGCACGCGCTGATCTGAGCCGCTCGCCTCGGTGCCCGCCGCCGTCTCGGGCGCCGTCGCGGCACGCGCGGGCAGCGGGGGACGGTCCTGTCGCACCTCGACGCCGCCCTTGGGGGCGAGGGTGATCGCGCGGAACTGCGTCTCGGCGAGCTCGGGGTCGACCGGCGCCAGCGACGTGCGCTCGAGCACGCGCGAGAGCACCACGCGCATCTCGGTCTGGGCGAAGCTCGCGCCCAGGCAGCGTCGCGTGCCGCCGCCGAACGGCACCCACGTGTAGGTATCCGGCCCCCGCCCACCCGCGGCATCTGAGAGGAATCGCTCGGGCGAGAACGCGCGCGGGTTGGGGTACAGGTCGCCCCGGCGATGGATGGTGCGGATCGACGGGTTGATCTCGACGCCCACCGGCACCTCGTACCCCCCGATGGGGAACGGCCGCTGGCGCACCACCCGCCCGACGCCGGGGATGACGGGCCGCAGACGCAGGGACTCCTTGATGACGGCGTCGAGGTAGCGGTCGTCGCCCTCGCGCGCTCGCGCGCGGACGCGCGCGTCATGCAGAACGAGGTCGAAGGTCCAGGCCAGCCCGGTCGCCGTCGTCTCGTGCCCGGCGAGCAGCAGCGTGAGCAGCTCGTCGCGGACCTCGCGGTCGGTGAGGGCGACGCCGTCCTCATCGCGGGCCAGCAGCAGGCCCGAGAACACGTCGTCGCGGTCGGCGAGGTCCGGGGCGTCGCGCCGGCGGCCGATCTCGGCGTAGATGACCTCGTCGACGGCGCGCTTGCGCTCCTCGAAGCGCTGCGCCGAGGCGCGCTCTCTGCGCCCGCGCATCACGGCGTTGAGCACGAGCACGCCGCGGGCGCGTGACAGCGGCTCCACCATCGCTCGCAGCCGGCGCGCGAGCTCGTCCTCGTCGGCGCCGGGGGCGTAGCCGAAGACCGCGCGCAGGATCACCCGCAGGGTCAGGGACTGCATGCTCTCGAGCAGCGTGAACGGCTCGCCCACGGGCCAGCGGTCGATCTCGGTGTCAGCGCAGGTGCGCATCGTCTCGACATGGGCGAGCATCTGCTTGCCGTGAAACGGGGGCAGCATCAGCCGCCGGTGGCGCAGGTGCTCGCGGCCGTCGAGCAGCAGGACGGAGCGCTCGCCGACGATCGGGCCCAGCAGCGCGTTGGCCTCCCCGGCATGCAGCGCCTCGCCCGAGCCCTGGAAGAGCTCCTTGACCGCGCCCGGGTCAAACAGCATCACGAACCGCTGGTCAAACAGCGTCCCCATCGTGACGATGTCGCCGTAGCGCCGGCGGCACCACTCCAGGTAGCGCACGCCGCCGGTCATGAACCCCAGCGTCTGCAGCCAGCGCGGGAACGAGGGACCAGGAGGTAGGGAGGCGGTGACGGTGCTCATCGCCCGATCGTGGCATACCGGGCTCGCCGGCCCGCCCGGCCCGCCGGTCCGCCCGGCCCGCCCGGTCAGCGGGTCTGCGGGGACTGCGGGGACTGCGGGGACTGCGAGCTTGCCGCCTTGCCCCCGAGATCCGCGAGCGTCAGCGGATGGGCGGGCGGCCCGTCGATGACCCGATGGCGGCGGACGCGCAACTCAGGGTCGACATGGAGCAGCTCGCCCGGGGCCAGCGACTGCCATCCCGCGTCGTCGTCCATCTTCTCCGAGGCGATCACCACCGCCGGCCGCGTCGCCAGATCGGCGGAGTGCACGTGGATCCGTCCGTGGGCGCTTGCGTGCTCGAGATGGCGATCGCCGCTGTCGCCGCCGGCGTCGCGTTCGAGCACCAGCAGGTCATGGGTGTCGGGGTAGCGCAGCGCCCACAGCTCCTGCGCCGAGATGAGCACGAGGTTGATGGCGAACAGCGGCAGGTTGTCGGCCACCCAGCGGGCCGCGGCGCCGATGCCCTCGCCGATGTCGCCGGTGCGGCGCGTCTCACGGGTGATGAGGGCGAAGAAGCGCTCAGAATCGGTCTCGCCCCCCACCAGCGACATGTCGTCCCCGAGCTCGCGCTCCAGAAGGTCCAGGCCCTCGATGACGCCGTTGTGGGCGAACAGCCGGTCGTCCTGCTCAAACGGATGCGTGTTGGCGGGCGACAGTGCTCCGGTCGAGGCGTAGCGGACGTGGGCCACGAAGGTGCGCGAGTCGATCTCCTTGGCCTCCCGCGCGAAATCGCCGTCCTCGTAGGCGGCGATCGGCTGCTTGGAGACGACAGGGCGCCCGTCGTCACTGAAGTACCCCAGCCCCGTCCCGTCGGGCTCGCGATGGCTCTGCTGTGACAGCGAGTCAGGGGCCTCGAGCAGCCAGAAGGTGGCGTGGACGGGCTCTGGGCCCCCGCTCATCCCAAACAGACGGCACATGTGGCCCACACTAAGGGGTGATCCAGGTCTGTCAAAGTAATTTCAAGCTCGCCTGCGATCTTGGTCTCGTCCAAGGAAAGGCGGACCTGATCATGAGATTCCTGCGTACAGCGTCAACCGGCCGGCTTCTGGCCCTCATCGGCGGCCTCATCGTGGCTATCGCCGCCGGCACGGCGATCGCCGTCGCCGCCACCAGCCACGGCCCGGTCCCACGGGCCAAGCCCCTGGCCAGCGCGCTCCACAATGCCCTGGCGGCCAAGCCGGTCAACGGCATCACCGCCGACATCAGCTTCACCAACAACCTGATCAGCTCCGCCGACATTCCGGGCGAGACCGCCGACCCGCTCCTGCAGGGCACACGCCACGGCCGGGTGTGGCTGTCGGGCGACGGCCGCATGCGGATCGAGCTGCAGGGTGACAACGGGGATGCCAACCTCGTCGTCAACAAGAGCTCGTTCTGGGTGTCTGATCCGATGCAGAGCACCGTCTACGAGGGCACGCTGCCCGCGGACACCGCCGGCAAGCGCGACAAGGCCGGCGCCAAGCAGGCGGCCTCCGCGCACGGCATCCCGACGGTCGCCGAGATCCAGTCGCACATCACCCAGCTGCTCAAGAGCGTCGACGTCGGCGGGGTCGCCACCTCTGACCCCGGTGACGTCGCCGGACGCCCCGCCTACTCGGTCTCGGTCTCGCCCAAGCACTCCGGTGGCCTGCTCGGTCAAGCCCAGCTCGCTTGGGATGCCGTCACCGGCGTCCCGCTGCGGATCGCCATCTACGCCCGCGGCAACGGCACCCCCGTGCTGGCGCTCACCGCCACCAACATCTCCTACGGGAAGGTCGCCGACTCAGACCTCAGCATCCAGCCGCCCGCCGGCGACAAGGTCGTCAAGGTCTCCAGCGCTGCCATGCACGGCTCGGCGGCCGGGGCCGCGCGGGCGGCCCGCTCCAAGGCCAGGCACGCCCAGGTCCGCGGCGTCGCCGCCGTGGCCGGTCACGTGCCCTTCACCCTGGCGGCGCCCAAGGCGCTGGCGGGCCTGCCCCGCGAGGGCGTCAGCCTGCTGGACTGGGCCGGCAAGCCCGCCGCACTGGCCACCTACGGCCAGGGCCTGGGCGGCATCGTGGTGATTGAGCAGAGCGCGTCCTCGCAGGCGGCGGCGCCGAGCATGTCGGGCTCCGGCGGTGGCCTGAACCTCCCGACGGTGTCGATCAACGGCGCCACGGGCCAGGAGCTCGCCACCCCGCTCGGGACCGTCGTGCGCTTCACCCACGGCGGCGTCGCCTACACGGTGCTCGGCTCGGTGGCCCCCTACGCGGCGGAGGCCGCGTCGCGGGCGCTGACCAAGTGACGTCACCCCCAGACAGCTCGGTTCACGATCCGGCGGCGGTGACCGGGAGTACGTCCCCGGCCACCCCGCCACCGATCGAGGTCCGCGGGCTGGTCAAGCGCTACGGCGAGCTCACCGCCGTCGGCGGGGTCGACCTCACGGTGCAGACCGGCGACGTCTACGGGTACCTCGGGCCCAACGGCGCGGGCAAGACGACATCACTGCGGATGATGCTCGGCCTCATCCGCCCGACCGAGGGGACGGTCCGCCTCTTCGGCCGCGATCCGATGGAGAGCGTGCGGGCACTGGAGGGCGTCGCCGGCTTCGTCGAGGCGCCGACGTTCTACCCGTACCTCAATGCGCGCAAGAACCTGGAGATGCTCGCCGCCTACGACGGCGCCGGCGCGCCCGAGCGCATCGACGAGGCGCTCGACACCGTCGAGCTCACCGGTCGCCAGCGCGACAGGGTGGGCGGCTATTCGCACGGCATGCGCCAGCGGCTGGGGATCGCCGCCGCGCTGCTGCGCGATCCCAAGCTCCTGCTCCTCGACGAGCCCGCCACGGGCCTGGACCCCGCCGGCATGCGCGACATGCGCCTGCTCATCCGCCGCCTCGCCGAGCAGGGCATGACCGTCCTGCTCTCCAGCCATCTGCTCACCGAGATCGAGGACGTCTGCAACCGGGTGGCGATCGTGCGCCAGGGCCGGATCGTCTACGAGGGCGAGATCGCCGCGCTCAAGCGCGGGGCCGGCACGCGCTACTGGCTGCAGACCACCGATGACGAGCGCGCCTTGGCGGTGTGCCACGCCCAGCCGGGGATCGCCGACGTCCAGACCGAGCACGGGCGGATCTCGTTCACCGCCGACGAGGACGCGGCGGGCACGCTGTCGCAGGCGCTGGTGGAGTCCGGGGCGCTCATCCACGCGATGGCGCCCCAGACGGTCACGCTCGAGGACCTGTTCTTCTCCTTCACCGAGGGAGACGGAATCCCGCCCACCCTGCCCACCGCACCGGTGCCGGCCCCCGCCGGCCCCGAGCCCGCTCAGGCCGGCGAGACCGCGCGCTGATGCCCGGCGTCGGCACCGTCTATCGCTGGGAGCTGTTCAAGCTGCGCCACCAGAAGCGCACGTACATCGGGCTGGGCGCGGCCATCATCGTCCCGATCCTGTTCGTGCTGGCCATCCACCTGCGCCATCACCAGGACCGCGGCGGCGGCTTTGCCTTCTCGGACTACCTGGACCGCAGCGGGCTCGCCGTCCCGCTCGTCATCCTGCTGTTCGGCGCGGTGTGGATGTTCCCGCTCATCACCGCGCTGGTGGCGGGCGACATCGTCGCCTCCGAGGACCACAACGGGACGCTGAAGACGATCTTCACCCGGTCACTCGAGCGCTGGCAGCTGTTTGCGGGCAAGGCGCTGGCGGCCAGCACCTACGCGGTCATCGCGATCTTCCTGTGCGGGACGGTGGCGGTCATCGCCGGCAGCCTCCAGTCGGGGTTCAACTCGCTGCAGAGCCTGTCGGGGACGATCGTCTCGGCGCCCAAGGGCCTCGAGCTCGTCTACGTCAGCCTGCTCGTCTACCTCATCCCGATCGGCGCCATCGTCTGCATCGGGCTGCTGCTGTCCACGGTGACGCACAACAGCGCCGCTGCGGTGGTGGGGACGCTGATGGTGTCCCTGCTCATCCAGCTCATCGGGATCCTGCCGGGGCTGGGCTCGCTTCAGCCCTACCTGCTCTCCACGCAGTTCAACGCCTGGCAGGGGCTGCTGCGCACGCCCACTGACTGGGAGCCGATCGTGCGCGCGGCGTGGGTGTGTGCCCTCTACGGGATCCCCACCATCGGCGCGGCGTTCCTGGTCTTCATCCGCCGCGACGTCGCCGGTGGCTGAGCCGCCGCCCGACGCCGAGCGCGTCCTGGTCGTCGACGACGATCCGCCGCTGCAGCGGATGCTCACCCGCACCCTCTCGGCGGAGGGCTTCGCCGTGACCGTGGCCGGCGACGGCGGGGCCGCGCTGGCCGCCGCCGAGCGCTTCGCCCCCGACGTGATCGTCCTCGACGTGGCCATGCCCACGCTCGACGGCCTGGCGGTGTGCCGGCGGCTGCGCAGCAAGGGCCTGCCCACGCCCATCCTCATGCTCACCGCGCGCGACGCCGTCGACGACCGCGTCGCCGGCCTCGAGGCCGGTGCCGACGACTACCTGGTCAAGCCGTTCGCCATCGAGGAGCTCATTGCCCGAGTGCGGGCGCTGACGCGCCGCGGCCAGGCGTCGGACTCGTTGGCCTACGCCGACCTCAGCCTCGACCTGGCGGGACGGACGGCCACCCGGGGCGGCCGCCCGCTGGACCTCACCGGCCGCGAGACGGCTCTGCTCGAGCTCCTGCTGCGCCAGCCCGGCCGCGTCCTCACGCGCGAGCGCGCGCTGGAGGAGATCTGGGAAGACGCCGCCGAGGCCAACGTCGTGGACCGCTACGTCACCCGCCTGCGGCGCAAGCTCGGCGACCCGCCGCTCATCCGGACCTTGCGAGGCACGGGGTTCGTGCTGCGCGCCTGACCAGGCTGCGCGTCACCGCGCCCCGCCCATCCGCGCGGCTACCCGGTGCCGAGCAGGCTGTAGACGCCCTCCTCGGGCATCGGCTGGCTGAACAGGAAGCCCTGGGCGCCGTCGCATCCCAGCCGGCGCAGCTGGGCCAGCTGGGCGTCGGTCTCGACCCCTTCGGCGACAACCCTGAGCCCGAGCGCGTGTCCCAGCTCCACCACGTCGCTGACGGGGTCCACGTCGCCCTCCACCCGCCCCAGCTGCGAGACGAGCGTCGTGTCGATCTTGAGGATGTGCACCGGCAGCTCCGACAGCGTGATCGAGGAGGAGGTGCCGGTCCCGAAGTCGTCGATGGCCAGCGTGATCCCCAGCTCGTTGAGCGCCGCCAGCTGGCGGATGGCGAGCTCGGGCGCGGCCTCCAGCGCCCCTTCGGCCACCTCGAGGCACAGGACGCTGGGGTCGTGGCCACCGTCGCGCATCTTCTCGGCGAGGTGCTCGACGAGGTGGGAGTCGCCGAGCTGTCGCGCCGAGAGGTTGACGGAGATCGTCACCTCCGGACGCGACTCGCGCCAGCGCTCGACCTGGTCCAGGGCCTCGTGGAGCACCCACTCGCCGATGGGGACGATCAGCCCGGTCTCCTCGGCGATCGACATGAACTCGACGGGCTCCATCAGACCCAGCTCGGGGTGCTCCCAGCGCACGAGCGCCTCGAACCCCTCCAGGCCGGTCTCGTCGTTGAACGAGACGCGCGGCTGGTAGTGGACGCGCAGCTGCGCGCGCTCCACCGCCTGGCGCAGCTCCCGCTCCAGGTGCGAGCGCGGCCCCGGCAGCCGGGCCATGACGTCCTCGAAGACCTCGAAGCGGTCCCCGCCCGACTCCTTGGCGCGGTACATCGCGGTGTCGGCCTGGCGGATGACGTCGTCGATCTCCTCCTCGGGATCGGTGACGAGGTAGACACCGATGCTGATCGAGACCGACCGCTCCTGCCCGCCCAGGAGGAGCGGCAGGCCGGCGGACTGGGTGACGCGCTGGGCGACGAGCGCCGCCTCCTGCTCGCTCTCCAGCCCCTCGAACAGGAACGTGAACTCGTCGCCGCCGAAGCGCGCGACGGTATCCATCGGGCGCAGCATGGCGCGGAAGCGGTCGGCGAGCTCCCTGAGGAGCCGATCGCCGGCGCCGTGTCCGAGCGTGTCGTTGATCTGCTTGAACCCGTCGACATCGAGAAACAGGACCACCACCGGGGTGCCGGTCCGGCGGCTGCGGTCAAGGGCGCCGCGCAGGCGATCGAGGAACAGGGCCCGGTTGGGCAGCGCGGTCAACGGATCGTGCAGCGCCTGCAGCGCCAGCGCCGCCTCGCTGCGCTTGCGCTCCACCGCGTAGCTGACCGCGCGGGCCAGGAGCGGCGCGCTGAGCTCCGATCGCACCAGGTAGTCCTGGGCTCCGGCGCGGACCACGGCGACGCCCATCTCATCGTCGTCGCCATCGGCCACGACGACGATCGGCGTCATCGGCGACGCCGTGCTCAGCTTCTGAAGCGCCTCGAGTACCGGCTCCTCGTGCAGGTCCAGCAGCACGCACGTCGCTCCGTGATCGGCCAGTTCCTGGACCGCGTCGTCGACATGCTGTGTATGACTGACCACCAGGCCGCGGTTCCACACCGACCGCAGCATCTGTCCCAGCTCCAGCGCGGCGCGCGCGTCATCCTCCACGAGCAAAATCCGCGCGGGCTTGCCGGGCCCGTACAACTCCATCACCACCGTGCAAACCTCCGTGTTGCGTCCTGGAACTTTACTCGCAATAGAGAGGTTTGACCATAAAAACAAAAAAATGAAGTTTTGGCGGTGAGGTTCGCTCTGAGACCGCTGCGTTCGCTACGCGCACGAATCGCGGTCGCCGCGGGGTCGGCGATCCTGGTCGCGGTCGCCCTGCTGGCGGTCATCACCGTGCTGCTCGTCAACCACGAGCTGCGAGCCTCGCTGGACACCGCTCTGCGCCAGCGCGCCCAGGAGGTGGCCGAGCTGGCCATCTCCACGCCCGCCGTCCTCACCGATCCGGGCGCGCTGGAGAGCCCCGTCTCAGGCCGCCAGATCTCCGTCCAGGTGCTGGACCGCCGGGGCCGGATCGTCGCGCGCTCGCTCAACCTCGGCGCGCGGGTGCTGCCCGAGGACGCGCTGGAGCGCGCCGCTCGCGTGCACGGGCGCACTGGAGCCGAGGACGTCGAGCTCGACGGCCGGCCACTGCGCATCTACGCGGCGCCGATCGCCGACGCGGGCGGGCCCGCCGCGGGCGGGGCGGTGCTCGTCGCCTCCGACACCTCCGACATCGCCCACACCACCTCGCGGCTCGGGGTGCTGGTGGCGCTCAGCGGCGCCGCCGTCGCACTGGTGGCGGCGCTGGTCGCGGCCGCGCTCACGCGCCGGGGCCTGCGGCCGCTGCGCACGCTGGCCGCCGCCGCCGGGGAGATCGAGGTCACCGCCGACCCGGCTCGCCGGTTGCCCGAGGCCGAGACGCTGGATGAGATCGGTCAGCTCACCGGGGTGCTCAACCGCATGCTCGCGTCCCTGCTGGAGGCGCGCGAGAGCGAGCGCCGCCTGCTCGCCGACGCGTCGCACGAGCTGCGCACGCCGGTGACCGCGCTGTTGGGCAACGTCGAGTACGCGGCACGCCACGGCGCCGATGAGGAGGTCCTGGCCGACCTGCGCCACGACGCCCGCCGCCTGGCCCGCCTGGTCGACTCCCTGCTGGCCCTGGAGCGAGCGGGGGAGGGGCTGCCCGAGCTCGCGCCCGTGCGACTCGACGAGCTCGTGCGCATGGCGGTGGACGAGCGCGACCCGGGACGCGTCCACATCGGCAGCCTGGACCGGGTGACCGTGGCCGGCGACGACGATGGCCTGCGCCGGGCGGTGGGGAACCTCATCGAGAACGGGCTCGTCCACGGGCCGGTGCGCGGCCACGTCACCGTGTCACTCGACGTGGTCGGCGACCGCGCGCTGGTGAGCGTCACCGACCAGGGCCCGGGCCCCGAACCCGACCTGCACGGTCAGCTCTTCGAGCGCTTCTGGCGGGGCCCCGGGGCGTCTGACCGTCCCGGCTCGGGCCTCGGGCTGTCGATCGTGGCCGCGATCGCCGGGCATCATCACGGCCGCGTGCGCATCGACGGCTCGACGTTCACGCTCGACCTGCCCGTGGCGCGGACCCCGGGCGGCCCTCAGGAGCCGGGCAGCCGTTGAGGTTGGGCGGGCGGGGCGATTTCCGCGGGCACCTCGCCGTCGGGTCGCGGGCGCAGGCTCATCTGCCACCAGCCCACGCCGTACCAGCGTCCGAACTTGAAGGCCACGTCGCGGTAGACGCCGATCGGCTCAAAGCCCAGCGACTCGTGCAGGCCCACGCTGGCGTCGTTGGGCAGCGTCACCCCGGCACACAGCTCGTAGACGCCCTGACGCTCCAGTAGGGGGAAGAGCGCGGCGTAGAGCGCGCGGCCGACCCCGCGGCGGTGGTGGGCGTCGGAGATGTAGACGGTCACGTCGGCCGTCCAGCGATAGGCGGCGCGCTCGTGGTGGCGCGAGCCGTAGGCGTACCCGACGACCTCGCCGTCGATCTCGGCCACCAGCCACGGGTGGGTGCGGGAGGTGATTCGGATCCGGTCGGCCATCTCGTGGGGCTCGGGGGCGCGCTCCTCCAGTGACGCCACCCCGTGGGTGACGCTGGGGGCGTAGATGGCGGCGCAGGCGGCCGCGTCGCGGTCGGGATCGGCGTGGCGGATGATCATCGTCAGCAGTGTGCGCCAAGCGCGGCGCGGAGGCGATCGACGACGGCGGCGGGCGGCGCGACGCCGCCGCTCAGGCTCACCGGCACGGCGAGGCGGATCGACGAGGTGGCGAACGTCACCGGCGCCGCCCGCATGCGGTGCAGGCTGAGCGGCTCCTCGCGGGGGCGCAGGCCGAGGGACGGCGCGAGCTCGAGCAGCAGCGCGCGCGTGACCCCGGGCAGGATCCGGCCGTCGGCGGGCGGGGTGATGAGCGCGTCGCCGTCGAGCACCCACACGTTGCCCCACGCGGCCTCGAGCACCGTGCCGTCCGCGTCGACCAGCAGGGGCGTGGGCGTGGGCGCGGGCGTGGGCGTGGGCGGCGGCGTGGGCGTGGGCGGCGGCGTGGGCGTGGGCGGCGGTCCTCCCTCGTGCCCCGATATCGTGGCACGATGTCGTGCTGCGATATCGAGCAGCCGGCGGTCGCGCCACTTGTGCGGGCCCAGGCCGCCGGGGACGACGAAGGGCTCGAGCGCCACGGGCCGGCGGTAGCCGCTCGCGACCGGCTGGGTGCTGACGGCGATGTCCTCGCCGGGGACGAGGTCGACGCGCAGCCGGTGCGCGCCGGCCAGGCCGGCTGCGTGGGCGTGGACCTGCTCTGCGAGGCCCGCCGGCGACCGCAGGCCATAGAGCGCGCCGATCGAGTCGGCGAGGCGGTGCAGGTGGCGGTGCTGGGCGTGGACCCGCCCGTCGCAGACGAGCATCGTCTCAAAGACGCCCTGCGCGGGGTCAGGCCGCACGGGTGGTCAGCGCGCGTCGCTGCACGTCGACGGTCGTCCCGACGGCGGCGGCGATCGGCCGCGCCTTGGTCAGCGCCTCCTCGAGCTCCGTGTGCGGATCGGAGTCGGCGACGATCCCGCCGCCCGCGCCCAGCCAGACGTGGCCGTCGGCCAGCTCCAGGGTGCGGATGGCCACGTTGAGCTCGAGCCCCGCGACGGGACTGGCGAAGCCGACGGCGCCGGTGTAGACCTCGCGCCCGACCGGTTCGAGCTCGGCGATGACACGCAGCGACTGGACCTTGGGCGCCCCGGTGACCGAGCCGGGCGGGAACGTCGCGCGCAGCACCTCGGCGTCGGTGACACCGGGACGGAGGCGGCCGTGGACGTGGGAGACGAGGTGCCACAGCCCGGGGTGGGGCTCGGCCGTCGGGCGGCGCGGAGCGACGATCGTCCCGTACTCGCACACCCGCCCGAGGTCGTTGCGCATGAGGTCGACGATCATCACGTGCTCGGCGCCGTCCTTGACCGAGCCGCGCAGGGTGGCCAGCGCGGCGGCCGCGACGGCGGGGTCGGGGTCGCGCGCGATCGTCCCCTTGATCGGGCCGGTGACGATGTGGCGACCGCCCCGGCGCACGAACAGCTCGGGCGAGAGCGAGGCGATCCCGCCCCGGGGGGTGGCGAAGGTCGCTCCGTAGGGCGGGTCGACGTGCTCGAGCGCGGCGGCGAACAGGTCCGTGGCGCCGGCCTCCGTCTCCCCGTGCAGGCGCAGACACAGGTTGGCCTGGAAGATCTCGCCGGCCGCGATCCGCCGCCGGCACTGGGCGACGGCGTCGAGGTGATGGTCGGCGTCGTGTGCGCTGAGATGCAACTCGGAGACATGCGGCGTGGGCGGCGCGGGCGGCGCGGGTCGCCGCAGCAGATCGCTGAGATGGCGCCGGCGCTGCTCGAGGGCCTCGCGGCGGGCCTCGGTGACCAGCGCCTCGAACCACCACTGCCCGTCGGGGGTGCGACGCAGGACGTTGTCGTAGTAGGCGAGGTGGAAGTCCGGCAGGGCGACGGGCCGGTGGGCGTTGAGCGGGATGCGCTCGACGCGGGCGGCCAGGCGGTAGCCCAGCCAGCCGAACCAGCCGCCGCCGACCGGGAGGGCGGCGCCGGGGGTGCTGGGGGCGCCGCTCGTGCCGGGGGCGCCCAGCGCGCCGGTGGCGCCCACCGCGCCGGTCTCCACGGACGGGAGCGCGTCGAGCAGCGCGAACGGGTCCTCGGTGTCGGCGGCCACGCGCAGCGGGTCGGCGCCGACGATCGCCCCGCCGCCGTGGGATGGGTGGGTCCACATTCCCGACAGCGCAAACGGGAGCGGCTCGCGCTCGGCGAGCAGGCGGAGCACCTGCCCCGGGGAGAGCGCGCACTCGAGCGGCACGCGGGCGAGCGTCGCCGAGGACGACGATCGCGGCGACGATAAGGTGGGCTTGACCGGCACTCTGCTCATACTGTACGAATTGGTTCAATGACTGCAACGCTCATCGACGGCAAGGCCATCGCACAACAGGTTCGCACCGAATTGCGCGACGAGATCGAATCATGGGTCGCCGGCGGCGGCCGCCGCCCCGGACTGGCGACCGTACTCGTCGGCGACGACCCCGCCTCGGCGGTGTACGTCGGCGGCAAGCAGAAGGCGTGCGCCGAGGTCGGGATCGAGGGCTTCGCCCACCACCTCCCCGCCGACACCCCGGAGGACGACGTCGTCGCGCTCCTGCAGGAGCTCAACGCCGACGACCGTGTGTCCGGCATCCTGCTCCAGCTCCCCACGCCCGACCACATCGACGGCTCGCACCTCACCACCCTGATCGACGCCGGCAAGGACGTCGACGGGCTCACCCCGGTGTCGGCCGGCCTGCTCGCCAAGGGCCTGCCGGGACTGCGGCCGTGCACGCCCTCGGGCTGCATCGAGCTGCTCAAGCGCCACGACGTGACGCTTGAGGGCGCCGAGGCCGTCGTCGTCGGCCGCTCGGACCTCGTCGGCAAGCCGGTGGCCGCCCTGCTCCTGGCCGAGAACGCCACCGTGACCATCTGCCACTCGCGCACGCGCGAGCTGGAGGAGGTGTGCCGGCGGGCCGACATCGCGGTCGCCGCCGTCGGGCGCCCCGAGATGGTCAAGGGCTCATGGATCAAGCCCGGCGCCACGGTGCTCGACGTGGGCATCAACCGGACCGACTCAGGACTGGTGGGCGACGTCGAGTTCGCCTCGGCCGTCGAGGTGGCGGGGCTCATCACCCCGGTGCCCGGTGGTGTGGGCCCGATGACGATCGCCATGCTGCTGCGCAACACGCTGCAGGCCGCGCGGGCGGCTGACGCTGCGGCTTCGGTCGCGTAGCCCGGCAAACTCGGGCCCGGGTTGCAGGTTTGTCGGGATACCCAGGTTCGCTGCGTCCCTCGTCGACGGCCCGCCGTTGTTAGGCGTTGGTAGCCATGGCCGGCTCGTCCGCCAACACCGTGTCCAGTGCGTCCAAGACACGTGCGGCGGTCTCGCGCGAGGCGTTGACACCCATCAGGCCGATGCGCCACATCGGGGGCGCGCCGGCCAGCCCGCCGCCGATCTCGATGCCGTGCTCCTGCAGCAGACGGCCGGCCACCGCCTTGCCATCGACGCCCTCGGGCACGCGCACCGCCGTGAGCTGGGGCAGCTGGTACTCGGGCTCGGCCAGGAGCTCGAGGCCGCGGGAGCGGACCTCGTCCTGGAGGAAGCGCCCGGCGTCCATATGGCGCGCCCAGCGGGCCTCCAGTCCCTCGACGGCGACCTCGCGTAGGGCCTCGTGCAGCGCGTAGACCTGGAGCACGGGCGTGGTGTGGTGGTAGGCCAGCGGTCGATCGACCCAGTACTTCCGCAGCAGCGAGAGGTCGATGGCGTAGGGCACGGGGCGGGTGCGGTTCGCGATGCGCTCGAGCGCCTGGTCTGACACCGCCACCGGCGACATCCCGGGCGGCGCGCCGACGCACTTCTGCGAGCAGGAGTAGGCGAAGTCGATCCCCCAGTCGTCGAAGCGCAGCTCGATCCCGCCGAGCGAGGTGACGCAGTCGGCCATGAGCAGGACGTCGCGGTCGCCCAGGGCAGCGCCGAGCTCGGCGAGCGGGTGCTGCACCCCCGTCGACGTCTCGGCGTGCACGACGCACACCAGCCGCGCGGTGGGATGCTGGTCGAGCGCTTCGAGCAGCGCGTCGTTGGAGACGTGCTCGCCCCAGTCGGCCTCGACCTTGACCACGGTGGCGCCGAGGCGGGCGGCGATCTCCACCAGGCGGCGGCCGAAGAAGCCGTTGACACCGACGATGACCGTGTCGCCGGGCTCGAGCAGGTGCGCAAGGCCGCATTCCATGCCCGAGGTGCCGGTGGCCTGGAGCGGCAGCACCAGGCCGCCCTGCGCCTGGTAGGCGGCGCGTTGGAGGGCGACGACCTCCAACATGATGTCGGCGAAGTCAGGGTCCATGTGGCCCAGCAGCGGCTTCTGCATGGCGGCCAGCGCGGCCGGTGAGACGTTGCAGGGGCCGGGGCCGCACAGGAGCCGCTCGGGCGGGTTGACGGGGGACGGGACCGGGGAGGGGTCGGGAGAGGGGCTGCCGGTAGTGGTGGTCATGCCGCGAGCTTAGTTGTGCGAAGCCCGGGCAACCATCGACTGCGTTCTATGTATTGAACAAATTCATCCAAATATGTTGCGCCCCGGCACCCGGGGCGCGTACCCTGCTGCGCCATGAAGCCCACCCGCTCGCGCCTTCACCGCTCCGAGCTCGCCGTCCCGGGCTCCAACGTCCGCATGCTGGAGAAGGCGCCCAAGCTCGGCGCTGACATCGTGATGCTCGATCTGGAGGACGCCGTCGCCCCCGACGACAAAGTCCAGGCACGCACCAACGTCATCGCCGCGCTCAACGAGCTGGACTGGGGAAGCTGCTCGGTGTCCCTGCGGATCAACGGGCTGGACACCCACTACTGCTACCGCGACATCGTCGACGTCGTCGAGCAGGCGGGGCGGCACCTGGACTCGATCATGATCCCCAAGGTCTCGGGGGCCGGCGACGTCCACCTCGTGGCCACGCTGCTGAGCCAGATCGAGGAGGCGATGGGGCAGGAGCGCAAGATCGCCCTGTGCGTGCTCATCGAGACGGCCATGGGCATGGTCAAATGCGAGGAGATCGCCACCGCCTGCCCGGAGCGGATGGAGGCGATGGTCTTCGGCGTGGCCGACTACGCGGCCTCGCTGCAGAGCCACACCACCTCGATCGGCGGGACCAACCCCGACTACGCGATGCTCGCCGACCGCGAGGAAGTCCTCTTCCTCGGCCAGGAGCGCGAGCACCATCTCGGAGACCAGTGGCACTACGCGCTCTCGCGGATCGCCGTCGTCTGCCGTGCCTACGGGCTGCGCCCGATCGACGGGCCGTTCGGCGACTTCACCGATCCCGAGGGCTACATCGCGTCCGCGCGCCGCGCCGCGGTGCTGGGCTACGAGGGCAAGTGGGCGATCCACCCCAGCCAGATCGCCCTGGCCAACGACGTGTTCACCCCCAGCGCCGACATGGCGCACCGGACCCGGCGGATCATCGCCGCCATGGAGCAGGCCGCCGCCGAGGGCAAGGGCGCCGTCTCGCTCGACGGCCGCCTCATCGACGCCGCGTCGATCCGCATGGCACAGAACCTGCTGGCCAAGCTCGAGCAGATCGAGGCGCGGCGCGAGCCCCAGCCGTTGCGCCGCGCGGCCGGTTAGGCGCGGGCGGCGGCGAGCTCCTCGCCGATCCGCGCCCCGAACAGCGACGAGTCCACGCCTACCGTGATCAGCCGGAAGCCGGCGGCGGCGCGGGCGCGCGCCTCCTCGCCGCCACCGGTGCAGTGCATGCCGGCGACGATGCCCGCGCCTGCGCACGCCTCGCGCACGCGGGTGATCGCCGTCTCGAGCAGATCACCGCCATGGCCGGGGTCGCGCCCGAGGCCGATCGACAGGTCCGCCGGGCCGATGTAGATGCCGTCAAGGCCGGCGGTGGCGGCGATCGCGTCGACGTCCTCCAGGCCCTCGCGCGTCTCGACCATGACGAAGCAGAGCGCCCCCGCGGCCAGCCGCTCCGGATCGGCGGAGCCGACGGTGAGCGCGGCGCGCAGCGGCCCGTAGGAGCGGGCGCCGTGGGGCGGGTAGCGACAGCCACTCACCGCCCGCTGGGCGTCCGCGGCGCTCCCCACCAGGGGCACGATCACCCCGGCGGCGCCGAGGTCGAGCACCCGGTTGACCATCCACGGCTCGTTGTAGAGCACGCGCGCGAGCGGCACGGCACCGCGCGCCTCGATCGCCGAGAACATCGCCACCATCCGCTCCTCATCGGCGCCGCCGTGTTGCAGATCGACGCAGACGTAGTCAAAGCCGGCCGCGGCAGCGATCTCGGCGGTGAGCGAGGACGGGATCGATCCCCACAGCCCGAAGGCGGGACGATCCTCCTTCCAGCATGCGTCGAGACGGTCACGACCCCGAGGCGGCATGGGCCGGACCCTACCGGTTGGGCGCAGTCCGACCCTGGCTTCACGCTACCGCGCGGGCATCGTCGACGAACGCCTCGGCGAGCGGCGAGGCCTCGCCGGTGCGCGTGAGCGCCACCAGCTCGGCGTCCGGCGCGCCCCTCAGCGGCCGGTAGGTGACGCCGTCGATGGCCAGGTGCTCCATCGACGCCGGCACGGGGGAGACGCCGATGCCGGCGGCGACCAGGCCGATGATCGTCATCATCTCCGGCGCATACTGGACGACGTGGGGCGTGGTGCCGGTGGCGGCCAGCCGGCCGATGATCTGATCGTGATAGCCCGGCGCCTGAGCGCGGGGAAACAGCACGAGCGGCTCGGCGGCCAGCCGTCGCAGCGGGATGCGTCGCAGCTGCGCGAGCTCGTGCTCCTCGGGGATCGCGGCGATCGTGCGCTCGCGCATGACCTCGTGGAGGTGGAGGTCGATGTCGGAGCGGATCGGCGGCCGGACCAGGGCCACGTCGACCGCGCCGGTGCTCAGCGCGCGCAGCTGCTCGGCGGTGGAGCGCTCACGCAGCTCGACCTCGACCCCGGGGCGGGCACGGCGAAAGCGCTGCACCGCCGCGGGCACGATCGAGAGCAGCGCCGAGCCCACGAAGGAGACCCGCAGGACGCCCGACTGGCCGGCGTCGATCGCGCGGGCGGTGGAGACGGCCACGTCGAGCTCGGCGAGCATGGCGCGGGCGTCACGCAGGAAGGCCTCGCCCGCCGGGGTCAGCTCCACCCGGCGGCGCGTGCGCTCCAGCAGCGTGCAGCCGAGCTCGGTCTCGAGCGCGCGGATCTGCTGGCTGAGCGGCGGCTGGGAGATGTGCAGTCGCGCCGCGGCACGCCGGAAGTGCAGCTCCTCGGCGACGGCGACGAAATAGCGAAGCTGGCGTAGTTCCATACCCTCCGTCCGATGGCGGTGACGCTGGTCTCACTGATACGAGAACCAAATCAATAGATCCTAATTCAATATTGGACAGGATCAAGGCCCGGGCTTAGCGTCCCTGGCCATGTCGTTTCTCTTGGAGTGCCCCAACTGCGGGGTGCGCGAGGTGACCGATTTCGGCTTCGGCGGAGAGGTCTCCGCTCGGCCCAAGTCGCGCCCGAGCTTCCGCGAGCTCAACACCTACAACTACTTCCGCCGCAATGTCGCGGGGGTCCAGCGCGAATGGTGGTTTCACCGCTCGGGCTGCCGGGCCTGGTTCATCGCCGAGCGCGACACGGTCACCAACGAGGTGAAGCTGGTGGAGCTGCCATGAGCCGCCTCAGCCCCCAGCCCGGCGAGCGCATCGACCGGACCAAGAAGCTCTCCTTCACCTTCGACGGCAAGAAGGTGCAGGCCTACGAGGGCGACACCATCGGCTCGGCGCTGTACGCCGCCGGGCAGCGCACGTTCAGCCGCAGCTTCAAATACCACCGCCGCCGCGGGCTCATGTGCGTGGCCGGCCAGTGCCCCAACTGCATCTGCGCCGTCGACGGCGCGCCCGGAGCGCGCGCGTGCACCGAACCGGTGCGCGAGGGCATCACGGTCACCCACGTCAACGCGCTGCCGTCGCTGGAGTTCGACGCCATGCGCGCCACCGACATCTTCGGCGGCCCGTTCACGCCGCCCGGCTTCTACTACAAGACCTTCATCCGCCCGCGCAAGCTGTGGCCGCTCTACGAGAAGATCCTGCGCAACGCGGCCGGCCTGGGCAAGCTGCGCCACTCCCAGCCCGAGCGTGAGTGGCGCACGGAGTACCGGCGCCGCCACGCCGACGTCCTGGTCACCGGCGGCGGGATCGCCGGACTGAACGCCGCGCTCGCCGCCGCGCGCCTGGGCGCCGACGTCGTGCTCGCCGACGAGGGGGCCGAGCCAGGCGGCCAGCAGCTCATCGAGGCCGACGGCCAGGGCCTCGGGGCGCTCATCGCCGACGTGCGCGAGGCCGGGGTGGAGATCATCCACCAGGGCTCCGCGCTGGGCTACTTCGACGGCCTGGTCCCGGTGTGGCAGCGCGACATCCTGCACCAGGTCCGCGCCGCGCGCCACGTCTTCGCCACCGGCGCCATCGAGCAGCCGCTCGTGTTCGCCGGCAATGACCTGCCCGGCGTGATGCTCTCCGGCGGCGCCCGGCGGCTGGCCTCGCTCTACGGGGTCAGCCCCGGCAAGCGCGCGGTGATCGCCACCACGTCAGATCGCGGGCTGCACGCGGCACTGGCGTTGCGCGCCATCGGCGTCCAGATCGTGGCCGTCGCCGACCTGCGCCCCGAGGCCGGCGCGCTGGCCTCCGCGCTGCGCGCCGACGGGATCCCCGTGTTCAGCGCCCACACGGTCATCGAAGCCCGCGGCAGCAAGGCCGTCACCGAGGCGATCATCCAGCCGCTCACGGGGGGCTCGGAGCACTCGTTCGAGTGCGACCTGGTCGTCGTCTCGGGCGGCACCATCCCCGCCACCTCGCTGCTGCTGCAGTCCGGCGCCAAGAGCGCGTATGACTCCCAGCGCGGCCACTTCGCGCTGTCGGAGCTGCCGGCCAACGTGTTCGCCGCCGGCGAGGTCGCGGGCGCGGACTCCGACACGGCGGTCGCCGTCTCCGGGGAGCTGGCCGGGCTGGAGGCCGCCCACGCCATGGGGCTGGGCGACGACGCCTCGGCCAAGCGCGTCACCGAGCTCAAGAAGCGGCTGGCCGAGCCGGCCGCGCCCGACCTCGCCGTCGCCCCGCCGGTGAGCGGCGCGGGCCGCGGGAAGTGCTTTGCCTGCTTCTGCGAGGACGTCACCAGCAAGGACGTCCACCTCTCCATCGAGGAGGGCTATGACTCGATCGAGCTCTCCAAGCGCTACACGACGGTGACCATGGGGCCCTGCCAGGGCCGCATGTGCCAGCTGCCGTCGGTGCGGCTGATGGCCCAGGAGACCGGGCAGGGGCTGGAGCAGGTGGGCGTCACCACCGCGCGCCCGCCATGGGTGTCAGTGCCGATGGGCATCCTCGGCGGACGGCCGGTCGAGCCGGCCAAGCGCTCGGCCATCCACGACCGCCACCGCGCGCTGGGCGCCAACGTCAAGTGGGCCGGCGACTGGCGCCGCGCCTATGACTACGGCGATCCGGAGGGCGAGGCGCTCAACGTCAACACGGCGGCCGGGATCATCGACGTCTCCACGCTGGGCAAGCTCATCGTGCGCGGCCCCGACGCCGGCGAGTTCCTGGACCGGCTGTACCCCAACCGCTTCTCCAACCTCAAGCCCGGGCGGATCCGCTACGGCGTGATCAGCTCCGACGCCGGCCGCATCGTCGACGACGGCACCATCTGCCGGATCGACGACGAGACCTTCTACGTGACGACGACGTCCAGCGGCGCCGGCGCCATGGAGGAGTGGTTCTCCTGGTGGCTGGCCGACTGGGGCGATCGGGTCCATCTCACCGACGTCACCCAGGGCCTCGGCGCGGTCAACCTGGCCGGCCCCAAGGCGCGCGACATCATCGCGAAAGTCACCGACCTGGACTGCTCCAACGAGGCCTTCGGCTACTTGGACGGCAAGCAGGCCCAGATTGCGGGCGTGGAGTGCCTCATCCTGCGCATCGGCTTCGTGGGCGAGGTGGGCTATGAGATCCACTTCCCGTCGGCCTTCGGCGAGCACGTGTGGGACGCGCTGATGGAGGCGGGCCGCCCACTGGGCTTGAGTCCGTTCGGCCTCGAGCCCCAGCGGATCCTGCGCCTCCAGAAGCTCCACATCATCGTCGGGCAGGACACCGATTCGGAGTCCACGCCCTACGGCGCGGCCATGCCGTGGATCGTCAAGCTCGACAAGGAGCAGGACTTCATCGGCAAGTGGGCGCTCGAGCACTTCTCAGAACACGGCGCCGGGGTGGCCCTGGTCGGCTTCACGATGGCCAACGGGGACGTGCCCACCGAGGGCGCGGTCGTGCTCGACGCCCAGGGCACGCCCGCCGGGCAGGTGACGAGCTCGCGCCACTCGCCCGTGCTGGACCGGACGATCGGGATGGCGTGGGTCCCGGAGGCGTTCGCCGAGGACGGAGCCACGATCACCATCTCCGACGAGGGTCGCCAGCTCAGCGCGGAGATCCAGACCAAGCCGTTCTACGACCCCGACGGGGAGGTGCTGCGCTCGTGAACCTCGATTTCCTACGGCCGACGGCCGAAGCGGCCGTGGCGCACTCGCCGATGGAGCGGCTGGCGCGCGCCGCCGGCGCCCGCTTCGAGGTCCGCGACGGCTGGAACGTGGCCGTCGAGTTCCCCGGGGCGGACGGGCCGGGCGACGCGGTGAGCTGGGCCGACGTCTCGCACCTGGGCAAGGTCGAGCTCCAGGGCCCCTCCGAGGCCATCGACGCCGCCGCCGGCACCGAGCTTCCGTTCGGGACCGCGGTGCGCCGCGACGACGCGTGGTGGTGCCGGCTGACCCAGACGCGCGCGCTGGTCATCGGCAAGGGTGGGTGGGCATCGGTTACCGGCGCCGACGGGCTCGACGTCCTGGACGTCACCACCAACTTCGCCGCGATCACGCTGCTGGGGCCGCTGGCGCGCGAGACGTTCGCGCGGTTCTGCGCCCTGGACCTCCGTCCCCAGGTGACGCCGGTCAACGCGCTGCGGCCGGGGTCGATCGGCCGGCAGCCGGGGATCGTCATCCGCGAGGACGAGGAGCGCTACCTGTTCCTGTTCGGGTGGGCCACGGGCGAGTACATGTGGAGCGTGGTCGCGGACGCCGGCGCGCATCTCGGCGGCCGCCCGGTGGGTGCCGACGCGCTGCGGGAGGTGACTGCGGCCCATGCGTGACATCTTTCGCAAGCGGCGGATGTGGCGCCGCCAGAAGGATCTGAAGAGCTCGTATGACGTCGTGATCGTCGGCGGCGGGTCCCACGGCCTGGCCACCGCGCACTATCTGCGCGACCACGGCATCAAGGACATCGCGATCCTGGAGAAGCGCTACATCGGCTCGGGCGCAGCCGGGCGCAACACCACGATCCTGCGCTCCAACTACAAGACGCCCGAGGGCGCCAGGTTCTACGACGCCAGCGTCAAGCTGTACGAGGGCCTCTCGCAGGACCTCAACTTCAACCTGCTGTTCTCCCAGTGCGGTCACCTCACGCTGGCCCACGCCGACCGCGCGATGTTCGTGATGGCCAACCGCGCCGAGGTCAACCGCCTGCAGGGCATCGACAGCCGGCTCATCTACCCCGACGAGATCGCCAAGCTCGCCCCGGCCATGCAGGTGCACAACCCCAACGCGACCTATCCGATCATGGGCGCGCTCTATCACCCCCCGGGCGGGATCATCCGCCACGACGCGGTGGTGTGGGGGCTGGCGCGCTCCGCCGACCAGGGCGGCGCCGAGATCCACCAGAACACCGAGGTGCTGGGGATGGAGCGCTCGAACGGCAAGGTGACCAAGGTCAAGACCAACCGGGGGACGATCAACGCCGGCCAGGTCCTCAACTGCACCGCCGGCTGGAGCACGCTCATCTCCGACATGGCGGGGGTGGCGATGCCGATCACCACCCACATCCTCCAGGCCTGCGTGACCGAGCCGATGAAGCCGCTGCTGGACGTGGTCATCGTCTCCTCGCAGATGCACGTCTACCTCAGCCAGACCGACCGCGGCGAGTTCCTGATGGGCGCCGAGATCGAGCCCTGGACGACGTACCGCATGAACGGCACGCTCAACTTCCTGCAGGACGTCTGCCGCCACACGCTGGAGCTGTTCCCCCAGCTCGAGCGGGCGCGCCTGCTGCGCAGCTGGGCGGGCCTGTGTGACCTCAGCCCCGACTACAGCCCGATCCTCGGCAAGACCGAGGTGGATAACTTCCACGTGTCGGCGGGGTGGGGGACCTACGGGTTCAAGGCCGCCCCGATCGTCGGCAAGACGCTCGCCGAGCTGGTGGCCACCGGACGCCAGCCCGACCTCATTGCGCCGTTCGCGCTGGAGCGCTTCTATGAGGACAAGCTCGTGTCCGAGCTCGCCGCCGCCGCCGTCAGCCACTAGCCCCCAGGAGTGAGAGATGAAATCAAGCCTTGAGATCGCCCAGGAAGCCGTCCTTCAGCCGATCGAAGCGATCGCCACCGAGGCGGGGCTTGAGCCTGACGAGATCGAGCCCTACGGCCGCTACAAGGCCAAGGTGGCGCTCTCGGTCCTGGATCGCCTGAAGACCACCCAGGACGGCAAGCTCATCTGCGTCACCGGCATGACGCCCACCAAGGCCGGCGAGGGCAAGACCACGACGCTCGTCGGGCTCACCCAGGGCCTGGGCGTCATCGGCAAGAACGCGGTGGCGTGCCTGCGCGAGGCGTCGCTGGGCCCCGTGTTCGGCATCAAGGGTGGCGCCGCGGGCGGCGGCCTGACCCAGGTGGTCCCGATGGAGGACCTCAACCTCCACTTCACCGGCGACATCCACGCCATCGGAGCGGCCAACAACCTCCTGGCGGCGATGATCGACGCCTCGATCCTGCACGGCAACCCGCACAAGATCGACGCCCTGCGCGTCGGTTGGCGCCGCGCCGTGGACATGAACGACCGCGCCCTGCGCCAGATCACGGTCGGCCTCGGCGGCCGGCCCAACGGCTACCCGCGCGAGACGGGCTTCGACATCACCGCCGCGTCGGAGGTCATGGCGATCATGGCCGTGGCGCGCGACCTGCAGGATCTGCGCAAGCGGATCGGCCGGATCACCGCCGCCTACTCATTCGACGGGGCCAAGGCGATCACCGCCGAGGACCTCGGTGCCGCCGGCGCGATGACGGTCCTGCTCAAGGACGCGATCAAGCCCAACCTGGTCCAGACGCTCGAGGGCCAGCCGGTCCTCATGCACTGCGGCCCGTTCGCCAACATCGCCCACGGCAACAACTCGCTGATCGCCGATCAGGTGGGCATGAAGATCGCCGACTACGTGGTCACCGAGTCCGGGTTCGGCGCCGACATGGGCATGGAGAAGTTCTTCGACATCGTCTGCCGCTTCGGGAAGCTGACCCCGTCGGCGGCGGTCCTGGTCACCACCGTGCGCGCCATCAAGCATCACGCGGGGCTCGAGGACGACCCGCGTGCGGACCGCTCGGCGGCGCTGCACGCGATCGAGACCGGCTTTGCCAACGTGCGCCATCACCTCAGGACCATCACCACCTTCGGGGTGCCGGCCGTGGTCGCGGTCAACCGCCGCCCGGGCGACACCAACGAGGAGGTCGAGCTCGTCAAGCGCCTGGCGATGGAGGCGGGCGCGTTCGCGGCCGAGGCCAACGAGGGCTTCAGCAAGGGCGGGGCCGGCGCGGCCGATCTCGCCTCCGCCGTGGTCGAGGCGTGCGAGCAGCCCAACACGTTCCACCAGCTCTACCAGGACGACGAGCCCATTCAGGACAAGATCGAGGCCGTGGCCAAGAACGTGTACGGGGCCAAGGACGTCTACTTCTATCCCGAGGCGGAGACCAAGATCACCCAGTTCACCCGGGAGGGCCTGGGCCACTTCCCGGTCTGCATGGCCAAGACCCACCTCTCGCTCTCGGCCGACCCGACGCTGCTCAACGCGCCGGAGGGCTTCACCCTGCCGATCCGCGACATCCGCGCCTACACCGGCGCCGGGTGGCTGGTGCCGCTGGCCGGCGACATCGTGCAGATGCCCGGCCTGGGCAAGACCCCGGCGGCCCTCAACATCGACATCGACGAGAACGGCCGGACGGTCGGGCTCTTCTAATGGCCCACTAACTAGGAGTCAGGCGATGAGCGGCGAAAGGAATCTCCGCGGAGAGACAGAGTCTGCAGACGGCAGACTGACCGATCTCGCGCTGCGCGTTGAGCTGCTTTCCGCCCAACGTCCGGCGTGGACGGCACAGTGTTTGGACGATGCTGACGCCCGCCCAAAGGCTCTTCCCAAAGCGCATGAAAGCTGATGCCAATGGGTAGCCCCCGAGCGAGAAAAGGAGGCTCAATGCGCCCCACGCATTTGCCGCTCCCCCGCCTGCACCCGACGACCAGCCGGCCCGCTGCCAGCCGCCGCGAAGCCGACGCCAAGCCCGCCAGTGAGGCCAAGCCGCCGAAGAAGCGGAGCCTCAACGAGGCGGCTCACAAGCTGGGCTACTGAAAACTGTTTGACCAAACCTCCGCGCGGGGACATACGATTCCCCCCGACACCATTCGGGATAAGGAGTCGTCGAGATCACACGCGGAGGGTCACCACGAAACGCCGGGGCAGTCGTCTCGGGCGACGAGACCCCGGCGGTCAACCGGCCGTCGTTGGTCGACGGTGCCGAACGGGCGCTGCGCAACTGGCTCGCGCCGGGGCGCTATCGCCAGGGGGATCGGCTGCCGCCCGAGCACGAGGTGGCGGCCATGTTGGGGGTCTCGCGGGGGACGTTGCGCTCAGCGCTCCAGCGGCTGGAGGACAGCGGCGAGATCGTCCGGCGCCAGGGCAGCGGCACCTTCGTGGGGCGGGTGGCGGTGCCGCCCGCGTTCGGCGAGCGCCTGGAGCGCCTGGAGCCCTATTCCTCGGTGGCGGCCCGCCGGGGGCTGCATCTGTCGGCGGTCGACGTGCGCATCGAGCACCGTGCCGTCGGCGCGGAGGTGTGCGAGGCGCTCGGCCTCGAGCTCTCAGAGCCCTGCACGTCGGTGTGGCGCACGCTGGTGGCCGGGGGGTCGCCGGTGGCGGTCATGTACGACGTCGTGCACCCCAGCATCGCCCTGCCCGCCCTCGATGCCCTGCGCGCGGAGGTGGAGCAGGGGCGGATGGTGCTCGACGTGCTCATCGACATCGGCGTCCCGGTCACCTATGCGCGGACGCGGGTGATGCCGGCCGTGCTCAGCGCACGCGAGCGGGCCGGCAAGCTGTTGGGCATCAGCGGGACGACCGCCGGCCTGGAGCTCGAGGAGCTGATCTTCGCCGGCCGCGATGAGCGCGTGGCCTACTCGCGCGACCTGTTCGCCCCCGGCGGCATCGAGGTGATGGTGATGCGCTCCCTGGACTCGCCGCGGCCGGCGCGCGTGGCGGACAAGGTCGGGAACGCGCGCAGCGCAGCCAACGGACGCGGGGCGCGGGGCCCCGCTCGGGCTTCTGACGGCTAAGGGTCAGCGGGCGCATGCCTGCTGACCGGGGAGAGGTGCCGCGCCGCCCGGTGGGCTCGGTGGCGCGCGCGACGCAGCTGCTTGACGTCCTCGCCGCCTCCGAGACGCCGCTGGGCGTCAACGAGCTGGCCCGCCGCATCGGGGTGAACGCCAGCACCGCCTCGCGGCTGCTCGCCACCCTCCAGGACGCGGGCCTGGTCATGCGCACCGACAGCGGCCCCTACCGGCTCGGGCTCAAGCTCGTGACGCTGTCTGATCGGGTGCTGGCCTCCCTGGATGTGCGCGGGCTGGCCCGCCCGCTGCTGGCGCGGCTCGTCGCGGAGACCGGGGAGACGGCGACGCTGTCGGTGCCGGGGGAGACCGAGGCCATCACCGTCGACTTCGTCCCCTCACCCTCGAGCGTGGTGAGCATGGCCCGCGTCGGGCGGCCCAGCGTCTCGCACGCCACCGCTGCCGGGAAGGTGATGCTCGCCTATGCCGGAGGCGAGGCTGCCGGCGGCCGCTCCCTGGGGCGGGCGGGACCGGTTTCCCTCACCGCGTTCACACCGCGCACCATCACCGACCCGGCGGCGCTGGCCGCCGAGCTCGACACCGTGCGGGCCCGGGGCTGGGCCGAGGCCGTGGGCGAGCGTGAGGCCGACCTGGCCGCGCTGGCGGCGCCGGCGTTCGGGCGCTATGGCGAGCTGGCGGCAATCCTGGGGGTGCAGGGGCCCGTGTCGCGGCTGCCCGTGGCCGCGCGGCGTTCGCTGCGCGAGCCCCTGCTGGTGGCGGCCGCCGACCTCAGCCTCGCCCTCGGGGGTGGCGGGCGGTAGCGCTTTCGCTCGAGTTCAGCTCCAGGGGTAGGGGCTATGCGAGACGGGATGCAGGTCGCCGGTGGCAAAGCGCTCGTAGCGGAACGGGTGCAGCAGCGAGGAGTGCTCGCCCTGCAGGACGCGGGCGATCTCCTTGCCCACCGCGATCATCTTGTAGCCGTGGTTGGAGTCGGCGGCCACGAACACGTTGGGGCGCATGTAGTCGAACACCGGGAAGTTGTCGACGGTGAAGGCGCCGACCCCGCCCGAGCGGACCTGGCGGTACTTGGCCCGGGCGCCCTCGAAGCGCTTGAGGCAATGCGAGAGCGACGCCGACCACATGTCGGGGAAGCCGGAGTCGACCGTGCCGGTGGGGTAGGGGTCGACGGTGAACTCGGGGCCGACGGTGAGCGGCTGGGCGCCGCCCTGGACGCTGTCGCGGTCGGGCTTGAAGTACACCCCCCAGAACTCGTCAGTGATGAGCGTGCCGTCGTCGGCGTACAGCGGCGCCTCGGAGTCGACGTGGAGCACCGGCGACGAGACGCCGTCGTTGGTGACGAAGATCGAGGGATCGAACGCCGCCTCGCCCTCCTGGAGGTACCAGTAGGTCCACATCGGCTGGTCGCTGACGACGTGGCCGTCGGGCTGGCGGACGTCGAGGCGATCGGGGAGGTCCAGCATCGACCACAGCGAGGCGACCCAGGGGCCCACGGCGACGACCACCTTCTCGACGGCGATGTCGCCGGCGCTGGTGTGCACGGTGGTCACCGCGCCCGAGTTGTCCGACTCGAAGTCGGTGACCTCAACGCCGGTCTCGATGCGGGCGCCGGCGGCGCGGGCGAGGTCGGCCAGACCGTGTATGGACTCCTTGTTGAAGGCGTAGCCGCCGGCCTGCTCGTGCAGACAGACGCTGAGGCCGGGGGCACGCCAGTCGTCATAGAGCGAGCGCATGTGCTCGGCGACGTCGCTCTCCCCGACGTAGAGCTTGGAGGGGTAGCCGATCCGCTGCTGGCGCTCATAGACCGCCGTGAGGTCCTCCTCCTGGGCGGCGGGACCAAGCGCGATGTAGCCGCTGGGGTGATAGTGGAGCTTCTCGGCCTCTGACTCCCACACCTCGACGCACGCGGCCATCAGTTCCTGCATGGCGGGCTGGAAGTAGTTGTTGCGCACGATCCCGCAGGCGATCCCGGAGGCGCCGGCCGCGACCTCGGTCTTATCGACGACGAGGACGTCCTCTCCCTGGCGGGCGAGATGCCAGGCCGTGGACAGGCCGTGGACGCCGGCGCCGATGACCAGCGTCGGGGTGGAGGAGGGAAGGCGGTCAGACACGGAGGCTTCTCCTAGCTTGCTGTTGCCTATTACGCAATAGAGTTGTAGATAACGCAACAGAATGCTACCGTCATGGAGCCGCACGCGCAAGCGCGGAGCCTTGCCTTGTCTACGGCCGCTTGGTATAAACGCGCCGTGTACCAATTTGTCCAGTCGCGCGGGCCTGAGATGGGGGAAGCGGCCGTCTGCGGGCGGAGCGGAAGCGAGCCGGGAGTGCCGCCACGGCGTTGACGCCGGGTCCCGGCTGCCGGGCTTAATCGATCCATTGCGGCTGCCCGCGGACGCGGGGGCCTGAGGAAGGAGTGGAGGATGGCGAAAGACGTGGAGACGCCGCAGTTTGGTGGGACCGTGGAGACGGTCCTCTCCAGTCCCCGGATCGCGGCCGCTCCGGCGACGCTCGAGGAGGCGCGCAACGCCCCGGGGCGTGCCGACAAGATCGAGGAGCTCACCAAGCTGATCGAGGACGAGGGCATCAAGTACGTCTTCTTCCAGCAGGTCTCGATCACCGGCCGGGTGATGGGCAAGGGCGTCGTCTCCTCGTTCTTCCCCCAGGTCGCCCAGCGCGGCTACCAGCTCGTCTACGGTGCCGTCGCCAACCTGTTCACCGACCGCTACGGCAACTACATCGGCTTCGGCCCCGAGGAGTCAGAGCTCGCCGCGATCGCTGACCTCGACACCTTTGCCGTCCTGCCCTGGGACAACCGGGTGGCCCGCGTCTTCTGTGACTGCTATGACACCGAGACCGGCGAGCTGCTGGACGCCGACCCGCGCCAGAACCTCAAGAAGATCGCCAGCGAGTTCGAGGCCGAGCTCGGCCTTCAGTTCCTCATCGGCATCGAGCCCGAGATGATGTGGCTGCGCAAGCCCCGCGAGGGCGAGGTGCCCCAGGGCGTGACCAAGCCCTACTGCTACCACATCCACCAGTTCGAGGAACTGCGTCCGGTCCTGCTCGACGTGGTCGAGTACGGCCAGGCCCTGGGCCTGGATATGAGCTATGGCGACCATGAGGACGCCCCCGGCCAGCTCGAGCTCAACTTCCGCTTTGACCGGCCGGTCCGGACCGCGGACAACATCACCACCTACCGCCAGGTGTGCGCGGCGGTCGGCCGCAAGCACGACCTGCTGCCGACGTTCATGCCCAAGCCGTTCACCGGGGTGTCGGCCAACGGCCACCACCACCACTTCACGCTCGTGGACGAGCAGGGCACCAACGTCTTCTACGACCCCGACGGCCCGGCCAAGCTCTCCCAGTTCGCCCGCCACTTCCTCGGCGGCATGCTCGAGCACTTCCCGGCGCTGATGTGCGTCGGCAACCCCACCGTGAACTCGTACTGCCGCATGTGGGACACCGGCTTCTGGGCGCCGATCTACAAGAACTGGGGCTGGCAGAACCGGACGACCACGGTCCGCGTGGCCGGCGAGGGTCGCTTCGAGTATCGCGGCGTGGACTCCTCCTGCAACCCGTACCTCACCGTCGCGACGCTGTTGCGCGCCGGCCTGGACGGCGTGCGCCGGGAGATCGATCCGGGCCCGCCCCAGCAGGGCAACACCTACGACCTGCTCGCCGAGGGCGCCGAGATCGAAAAGGTCCCCGACAGCCTCGGTGCCGCGCTGGAGGCCCTGGCCGCCGACGAGGTCATCCGCAGCGCCATGCCGGGTCGGCTCTACAAGGTCTTCAACCACTACAAGCGCGACGAATGGGAGCGCTACCTCGCCGCCGTGACCGACTGGGAGCGCGACGAGTACCTGGAGGTCCTGCCGTAAATCGGGTCCACCCACCCGACCCGACCTCTCGCATCGGAGACACAGACTATGTGCGGAATCGCAGGGATCATCTACAAGAACGGCAACGGCGCGCACCGGATCGGCCGCGACATGACCAGCATGCTGCAGTCGATGAAGCACCGCGGCCCCGACTCGACCGGCTACGCGCTGTATCACGCCCCCGGCCACGAGCTGGTGGTGCGCATCAACCTGGCGGAGTCGACGGCGCCGCGCGACATGGACTTCGCCGACGACGTGCGCCGTCGCCGCCGTGAGGTCGAGGCGCGTCTGAAGTCGGCGGGGGCCGCGATCAAGGCGACCGAGGACGTCAACGAGTACACGTTCTCGGCCACCGTCGACTACCACGGTGACCTCAAGCACCTGGCCGACTACATCGAGTCGGTTCCTCACACCGAGGTGCTGTCGCTGGGCCACTCGCTGGAGATCATCAAGGACCTGGGTGACGCCAAGACCGTGTCAGGCTCCTACGGCCTGGACGATTACTTCGGCTCGCACGGGATCGGGCACGTGCGGATGGCCACCGAGTCAGACGTGGACATCGCCAACGCGCATCCCTACTGGGCCTATCCGTTCTCCGACGTGGCGGTTGTCCACAACGGCCAGCTGACCAACTACCACCAGTGGCGCCGGCGCCTGGAGTCCCGCGGTCACCGCTTCGCCTCGATGTGCGACTCGGAGATCATCGCCGTGTACCTGGCCGACCGGATGGCCAACGGCGATTCCCTGGAGGACGCCATGCAGCACTCGCTGGAGGACCTGGACGGCGTCTTCACCTACATCTGCGTCTCCGAGGATGCGCTGGGAGTGGCCAAGGACGAGCTTGCCGCCAAGCCGCTGGTCCTCTACGAGGGCGACGACATGGTGGCCCTGGCCTCCGAGGAGATGGCGATCCGCGCGGTCATCGACCACGAGATCGAGACCTACGACCCCTACGAGAGCACGGTGATGGTATGGACACGGTGAATCAAGCACCATCCGTCGAGGAGCCGATGTTCGACGCCCGCGGCCTCGTCGAGCTCGATGCCCGGGTCCCGCAGGTGTCGGACATCGACGGTGACAAGGCCACGTTCGACGCCCGCAACCTCACCACCCGGCGGATCAACCTCGAGCTGCGCTGGCTCCTGTATGAACAGGGCGTCACCGACGTGACAGTGCTCAACCCGGGCGCCAAGCACTCGCTGGGGGCGGGGATCCTCACCCGCTGCAAGCTGCGCTTCGATGGCTCCCTGGGCTACTTCGCTCTGGGCATGATCGACGGCCCCGAGGTCCACATCGCCGGGCGCGTCGGCTGGTCGTCCTGCGAGAACATGATGTCCGGGGTCGTGGTCATCGAGTCCAACGCTGGGTCTTTGACCGGTGCGGCCATCCGCGGCGGCGACCTGGTGATCAAGGGCCAGGTCGGCGCCCGCACCGGCATCGACCAGAAGGGCGGGACGATCATCGCGCTGGGCAGCGCCGGATCGATGACCGGCTTCATGATGCAGCGCGGCCGCCAGATCATCTGCGGCGACGCCGGCCCGGGCCTGGGCGACTCGATGTATGACGGCACGATCTACGTCGGCGGCAAGGTCAAGTCGTTGGGGGTGGACTGCGTCGAGGGCGAGTGGACCGACGCCGATACCGAGTTCGTCGAGCGCAAGTTCGCCATCTATGACCTCGGAGCGCCGCCGTCACTACAGAAGTTCGTGTGCGGCAAGAAGCTCTACAACTACGACTCGCTCGAGCCAGCCGAGCGCAAGCTCGTTCTCTAGGAGGGGGTGTTCCATGGCAACTGCTGACGAGAACGCACCGGTGGCTCGCAACGTGCTCGGCCACTCGAGCATCTTCACGCCCGAGGTCATCGACGACATCCACGTGAAGTCCGAGCTCGGCCGCTACCGGATGCGCGGCTTCTCGATGTTCAAGAAGATCCCGCACTGGGACGAGCTCATGTTCATGCCGGGCACGCTGACCCGGTTCGTGATCGAGGGCTACCGCGAGAAGTGCCTGACCAAGACGGTGCTGGGCGCCCGGTTCGCGTCCAAGCCGATCGAGCTCGACATCCCGGTCTACATCACCGGCATGTCGTTCGGCGCGCTGTCGCTGGAGGCCAAGATGGCGCTGGCCAAGGGCGCGTCGATGGCGGGCACGGCGACCTGCTCCGGTGAGGGCGGCATGATCCCGCCCGAGCGCGACCTGTCGACCAAGTGGTACTACCAGGTGATCCAGAGCCGGTACGGGTTCAACCCGCACCACCTCATGCTCGCCGACGCCTGCGAGTTCTTCATCGGCCAGGGCTGCAAGGTGGGCCTGGGCGGCCACCTCATGGGCCAGAAGGTCACCGAGCAGGTGGCCGAGATGCGCTCGCTGCCCGCCGGGATCGACCAGCGCTCGCCCGCGCGGCACCCCGACTGGCTGGGCCCCGACGACCTGTCACTGAAGATCCAGGAGGTCCGCGAGGCCACCAACTACGAGATCCCGATCCAGCTCAAGCTGGGCGCCGCGCGCGTCTATGACGACGTGCGGATGGCGGCCAAGTGCGGCCCGGACATCATCTACCTCGATGGCGCCGAGGGCGGCACCGGGGCCGGACCCCACACCGCTTCGGAGGAGACGGGCATCCCGCTGATGGCGGCCATCCCCGAGGCGCGGCGCGCGCTGGAGGACGTCGGCCTGGTCGACGAGATCGATCTGGTGGTGGCCGGCGGCATCCGCAACGGCGGCGACGTGGCCAAGTGCCTCGCGCTCGGCGCCGACGCGATCGCCATCGGGCACTCCGCGCTGATGGCGCTCAACTGCAACAAGGAGATCCCAGGGGTGACGGACTACGAGGGCACCGTCGGTGTCCCCGCGGGCCGCTGCTACCACTGCCACACTGGGCGCTGCCCGGTCGGCGTGGCCACCCAGGATCCCGAGCTGCGCAAGCGCCTGGTCGTCGACGAGGCGGCCAATCGCGTCTACAACTTCCTGCACACGCTCACGCTGGAGTGCCAGATGCTGGCGCGGGCGTGCGGGAAGACCGACGTGCACTCGCTCGAGCCCGAGGACCTGTGCGCGCTGACCGTGGAGGCCTCCGCGATGGCGAAGGTCCCGCTGGCGGGCACCGACTACATCCCCGGCGTCTCGGAGGAGAAGACGCTGGCGCGTATCGAGCGGCTGCTCGAGCGCCACGTGGCCAACCCCATCGACTACCTGGACCCGGTCCAGGCGACCGCGGGAGGTGAGCGGGCATGAGTGACGTGACGCGTGTGCCCGGCGAGCCCGAGAAGGTCTTCGCCATCGACGCCGAGTACCTCTCGGGCAAGCGGTTCGAGTATCAGGAGGACATGTCGCTGGTGGAGGACGTGGACCTCATCGCGGCCACGCCGGGCGAGGACATCAACTGGCTGGAGGACATCACCCTGCTCGCCGAGGACGACGTGCCGGCGGTGTTCGACCGCTACTCCAACTCGTTCATCAAGATCTACTTCGACATCCCGAAGGGTCGCGAGGACGAGATTGCGCGTAAGGTGCTCATCAAGCACCTCCAGTCGGGAAACTCCTACGGAATCGCCTTGAAGGAACGTCACGCCAAGTTCGCCCAGCCGGAGCTCGGCCCGTGGGTGGAGGGCTCCCGGACGGTCGGCGCCGACTACCGGCCGTCGGTGCTCGAGGGCTGGGAGCCGCCCGAGCACTGATGCTCGCGGGGACGGCCACTCAATGAGCGGTTCGGCGGTTGTGCCCAAGGCGGTCAGGCGCGGCCCGCCCATCACCGTCACCTGCGACTGCGGGGAGCGGCGCTACCTGCGCTACGGCGAGCGATGGACGTGCGAGAAGTGCGGCAAGACGTGGAACACCAACCGGATCCCCGTAGAGCAGTACGCGGCGATCCGGGCCACGCAGCTGCGCTACCGCCGCATCCCGATCGCGGTCAGCGCCTTCGCGCTGGCAACGGTGATCGCGTGCATCATCGTCGGCAAGGCGCTGGGCGGGCTGATCGTGGTGGGGCTTTTGGCCACCACCTGGAGCATGTTCTTCAAGCCGATCCACCGCCGTAAGTACCGCGAGGCGATCGCCGAGCTGCCCTCCTGGAAGATCAAGCCTGAGTAGGCGCGGTCGGGGGCGCGGCGCCCGGGGGCGCCGCGCCCTGTTTTGCGAGCGCGGCTCGTGGACTAGTGGACGATCAGCACGTCGCAGTGGGCGCCGTGTGAGACGGCGTCCGACACGCTCTGGCCGAGGAGCCGGTGGAGCGTCGAGAGCTCTCGCGAGCCGATCACGATCAGGTCGGCGGAGCGCTCGCGCGCGGCTTCGAGGATCGACTCGGCCTCGTGGCCGACCGCCTCGATGTAGTCGGCCGTCACCCCTTGGGTCTCCAGATAGACGTGGGCGTCGTGAAGCTCGGCGCGGTGGTCGGATGCGGAGTCGACCGGGTCGGTCCCGATGGACCGAGCCGACGCCGGAGTCGTCACCGGCGCCACACTTGTCACCACCAGCTTGGCCTCCAACGCCTTGGCCAGGGTCGCGGCGCGCTCCAGCGCGCGCCGCGACGGGTCCGTCTCGTCGTAGCCGATGAGGATGGTCGTGATCACGCCATCGCCGCCGCACTCGGAACGGGGATACCGAGCTCGGCCGACTCCTCGGCGGAGGGGACCTCGGGGACATCCTCGCGCAGGTGCACGCCCTCCTTGTCCTGGACGACACGGCGCCAGACGAACAGCACCAGCGAGCCGATGAGCACGCCGATCCCGATCCAGAAGTCGGTCCACGTGCCGTAGCCGTTGAGCTGGGGTGCCAGGGCGCCGACGATCAGGAACAGGAGGTTCAGCAAGCACAGGAAGCCGGCGATCGGCAGCCAGCCGCTCCCGACCTTGATCGGTCTCGGCCAGTTGGGGCGGTCGCGGCGCAAAAGCAGGAACCCGCTGAGCGCGAAGACGTGGGCCATCACGTAGCCGATGTTGCTGAGGTACAGGATCGCCAGGTTGGACTTGATCACCAGCACGAGGACGATGTTCACGAAGAGGTCGAGCGTCATGGCGCGGCCGGGGACGTGGAAGCGGTTGAGCACCCCGAACTCCTTGATCGTCATCCCGGCGCGCGAGATCCCGAATAGGGCGCGGCCGGCGTCAGACGTCGACGAGGTCATCGACAGCAAGAGGCTGGCGATGATGCAGATGGTGAAGAAGCTGGCGGCGCCGTGGCCCACCAGGGTGCCCATCGCCTGCGTGTAGAACTGGCCCTCGGCTCCGGTTGTCACGGCCTTGGAAACGCCGTCGATTCCGCCGAGACCGAGCGGGAGCAGGATGCACACGAGCAACATGAATGTCGCCGCCGAGCGCAGCGCCTTATGAGTGTCCTGGATGGACTTGTACTCAGGCGCGAACGTCGCGCAGGCCTCCGTGCCGTACGCCGACCAGGCGAGGATGAACATGTAGACCAGCGCGACCTTGATCCCGCCCCACGGGCCGGTGAACGTCGTGTGGACATTGGAGCTGTGCCAGTGGCCAGTGAAGTAGGGGACGATGATGAAGAGCGCCAGTGGCACCATCAGCAACCCCGCGCAGGCGTACGTGAACCACACCGCCGGCCGCAGGCCGAAGATGTTGAAGCCCCACACGAAGATGATGCAGCCGATCGCGATGAACGAGGACAACGAGAGCGTGTTGCCCAGGAAGCCGACCGCGAGGTGCGAGTTAGGCCACCACTGCGAGGTCGCCAGGTCGCCGATGATCTTGCCGAAGATCGACAGCACGACCGACCAGCCGATCCAGTAGCCGAACGCGGACAGAGGCCCGACAAACGTCGTGTACTTGCGCCAGCCCTCGTGGGCGTACAGCGCGATGCCGCCGCTGCGGTGCCCGAACATCGTCGCCGGCTCGGAGTAGATCCAGGCCTGGAGCAAGCCGATCGTCGCCGAACATCCCCACAAGATCATCGAGCCGCCGACCCCGAAGATTCCCAACGTGAATCCGAGGCTGCCGAGCAGGAAGCCGGGGTTGCAGAGCGCGATGACGAATCCATCCCACCAGCGCAGCGTCTTGAGGAGCTGTACCTCCTCGACGGTGGCAGTAGCCAAGCCTCGTCCCTCCTGATTTTTGCGGCGCGCCGGAGCCTCATCCGAGAGGTCATGTTCCGACGCCTGTTGGGCGCAGGTATACCAGTTTGTACAAATTGGGTCAAACAGCTTCGGACAAGTTTGTACGGAGGGAGCGGGGTCGCCGCGGCCGGTGCTCCACGTGGCCCGTGCGAACATGTGCGTGATCGCTCCCATGCCCCTCCTGAGCCAGCGCGAAGGCGCCGACGCCCCTGCGCGCGACCGCGTTGACAGCGACGCTGCGCCGCGCCCGGTCGTGCTGGCCACGCTCTCGGTGCGCGTCGACCCCGACGCCGAGCGGATGGCCATCGAGAGCGCCCTGGACGCCCGTGCGCCGCTCATCATCGCCAACATGCTGTGGCTGCCGCCGCACCCGACGACGCTTGTCCTTGCCCGCGAGGTCGCCACCCTGCCCCATGAGGAGGACCTTGACGCCGTGCGCGAGACCGCCGCGCGTGCGGCGGCCCGGGGTGTTCAGACCGAGCTTCTGCGGATCTCGTCGCGCCGGCCCCTGGCGGCGCTCCTGGAGCTCATCGAGGAGCGGGGCGCCGGCCTGGTGGTGCTGGGCCCCGACCCGCGGCGGTCACCGCGGTGGTGGCGGACGGTGGCGGCGCGGCGGATCCGGCGGCGGGCCGGGTGTCTGGTGTGGATCGCGCCGGGTGGGTGAGGGGCGGGGTGGCCGGCCGCCGCGAGGCGCACGGGGCGACCAGTCACGCGCTACGAGCCCGAACCGCCGGCCCGCTGCGCCGCGGCCGCCTCGCGGTCCTGGGTCTCGCGCAGCGTCCCGAACCGCCCCGTGTAGAAGAGCAGCGGCTCGCCCTCGCGGTGATACAGGTGCTCGACCTCGCCGATCCACAGCACGTGGTCTCCGGCGGGGTGCACGTCGACGACCCGGCAGCCCACGTGGGCCAGGGCGCCCTCGAGCAGCGGGAGGTCGTTCTGCCACACGAACGACGGGTCCACCGAGGACGCGCGCTGGCCCGCGAAGTGAGCGGCGAAGTGCTCCTGGTCTGACGCCAGCACGCTCACGCCGTAGCGGCCGGTCCGGGGCAGCATCTCGCTCATCCGGCAGCGCCCGAGCGACACCAGCACCAGCGGCGGGCGCAGGGACACCGACAGGAAGGCGTTGGCGGTCATGCCGTGGATCGTGTCGCGGTGGGTGGTGGTGACCACCGTCACCCCGGTGGCGAAGCGGCCCATGACGTTGCGCAGCTCCCGGGCCGCGGCCTCGGCCTGCGCCGAGCGGGGCGTGAGCCTGGCGACGCCGGTCGGCGCCCCCAGTGATGCCGGGGGCGGTGGAGCGAGCGGCGTCTTGCCGCGCCCGGCACTCGCCGACCCGGGAGACGACGCACCCCGCATCGGGGGCATCATGCCGGTGCTCGCCGTGGGCGGCGCGACCTTCGCCACCCGCGTCAGGCGAGCCACGCCCTCCTTATCGGTCACGACCGCGGGCGTTTCTTCTCCGGGTCATAGAAGGGGAATCGTACGACGGTCGCGGGGATCCGTTTCTGGAGTCCGTCGAGCTTGCCGACCTCGACTGCCGTGCCGATCTCCGAGTACTGGACCGCCATGCGACACAGCGCGACCGACTTGCGCAGCAGCGGCGATCGCATGCCGCTGGTGACCACGCCCACGCGGCGCCGGTCGACGTAGACCTCGTCGCCGTGGCCGACCACCTCGTTGCCCTCGAGCTCGAGGCCCACCAGCGTGCGCTGCGGGTGCTCGCGGCGCTCCAGTAGGGCGTCGCGCCCGATGAAGTCCTCGTCGTCGAGCGCCACGGCGAAGCCGATTCCGGCCTCGAACGGGTCCACCTGGTCGTCGAACTCGTATCCGGCGAAGATGAGCCCGGACTCGATCCGCACCATGTCCAGCGCCTCGAGGCCCAGCGGCTTGATCCCGCGCGGCTCGCCGGCCTTCCACACCGCGTCCCACACCGCCTCGGCGTCGGAGGGGTGGCAGAAGATCTCGTAGCCGAGCTCGCCGGTGTAGCCGGTCCGCGAGACGACGATGGGCACGCCGTCGTAGTCACCGATCCGGCCCACCAGGAAGCGGAACCACTTCAGCTCGGCCAGCGACGGCTGGGACGGCGGCGTCCACACGAACTCCGCCAGCGCCTCGCGGCTGAGCGGCCCCTGGACGGCGATGTTGTGCAGCTGGTCGGTGGTGGGCTTGATCCACACCTTCAGCCCCAGGCGGTCAGCGACCTGGCGCATCCAGATCCCGTCGTACTCGTCACCGCCGACGAAGCGGAAGTTGTCCTGGCCCAGCCGGAACACGGTGGCGTCGTCGAGCATGCCGCCGGTCTCGTTGCACAGCGCCGTGTAGACGACCTGGCCGACGGCCAGCTTGCGCACGTTGCGGGTGACGATCCGCTGCATCAGGGTCTCGGCATCGGGGCCGAGGACCTCCCACTTGCGCAGCGGCGAGAGGTCCATCACCGCCAGCTTCTCGCGGCAGGCCCAGTACTCGGCGATGGCGCCCTCGTTATTGAAGCAATGGGGCAGCCAATAGCCGCGGTACTCCACGAAGCTCTTGGTCAGCTCCGAGGTCTTGGGGTGGAAGGCGGTCTCCCGGGTCAGGACCGCCTCGGCATCGGCGGTCACGCGCCGCGCGACGGCCATCGAGAAGCGGTTCTCCGGCGAGTAGACGCGCACGTGGACATCTGTCACCTCCCAGGCATTCGATGGGTCGATGTCATCAGGGCAGGCCGAGGACGCGCACACCAGGTCGCTGGACGCCCGCAGCATCACGTAGTCGCCCGGCCGTGACCACGGCTCGTCGAAGGCGAGCTGCATGTTGGAGTCAAAGGTCGTGTTGTAGAAGAAGTTCAGGGCCTCCCAGCCCTTGCGCGGAGCGATCTCGAACGCTCGCAGGGCGCCGTTGAAGTTGTCCGTGCAGTTGATGTGGCCCGGGTAGCCCATGTCCTCGTAGTACTTGGCCTGGCAGGCCAGGGCGAAGGTGTCGTGGCGCCCGACGGTGTCACGGACAACCTCGACGAGCGGGTCCATGTCCAGGTCATAGAACTTGCGGTACAGGCCGGGCTGCGGATAGGCGCTGCCCATCAGCGTCCGGGTCACCGTGGCGTCCAGGCCACGCTCCAGGCCGGACTCCAGCTTGGCGCGGCCGAAGGCCAGGAAGTCCGAGCACTGCTTGCCGCGCACGTCGATGATCTGGATGTACTCGCCCTCGCGGACCTCGTAGCTCTGCGCCGAGGCCGGGTCGATGCGGAAGTCCAGCCTCGGCTCGGCCAGCGGCGCGGGCAGCTCGACATCGACGGCTTGACGCGGGGTCGCCCGCCGCACCTCCAGCGCGAGCTCGGTCGCCGGGGCATCTCCATCGACGACCCGCCCGCCGGGGGCCCCCACGGTGACCGTGGTGTCCCCGATGGCGGTGAACGTCAGGGTGCTGCCCGGGGCCGAGTCGGGACCGAACAGCCGCTCCGAGCGCGGCTCGCCGGTCCCGAAGCCGGCACCGGTCACCGTCATCTCGGCCACCTGACCGCCATAGCGATCGATGATCCGCAGCTCGTCGTCGCCGACGAGCTTGATCACGGTGACGCCGCCCGGCCGGACCGGGTAGCGCTCGACCGCGCGGTCGACGACGAGGAGACCCGATGGCGCGAGTGTCGCCACTGCTACGCCGGGGCCGCCGAGGACTCCTTGTCCACCTGAGCCATCAGCTCCTCGGCGAGCTTGCGCTTGCCGTCGGCGTCGAGCTTCTTGATCTCGTTCTCGACGGCGCGGCGGTTGTAGGTCTGGTTCCAGTAGTCGAGGCTGTCGAAGCCGAGGAGCACCGCCTTGCCGACGAACTGGCGCAGGACCTCGTTGGTCGGGCCCATCACCCAGCCGGCCTTGGCGTCACGCAGGTAGCGCTCCATCTCCATGTCGCGCTTGTAGCCGGTGCCGCCGCAGGCGTGGAGCATCTTGTCCACGACGTGGGCGGTGTTCTTGGCCGCCTCGAACTTGATCTGCCACGCCCAGTGCAGGAAGTTGGCGCGGGCGAACTCGCCGGGCGCCATGCGCTTGGTGTTGTGGTCGGTGGCGTTGTCCATCGCCTGAGCCACCGAGAACCCGAACAGGCGGCACGCGTTGGTGTCCATCAGGGCCTCGCCGACGTAGTCCTGGATCGTCGGGTAGTCGGCGACGCGCAGGCCGACGTCGACGTGCTTCTTGCGCGTGGTCTGGCGCTTGGCGATGTCGATGCCGCCGAGGGCGAGCCCGTTCCACACCGCCGAGGAGCCAATGAGGAACCACGGGTCGACGGCCTCGTCGTTGGACGCGGCGCCGTCGCCCTCGGGGCCGACGAGCTGGCTGGCCGGGATCGAGACGTCCTCGACCTGGATGGGCCCGGACTGGTTGCCGCGCAGACCGAGCGCGTCCCAGGTGGAGGGCTGCGCCTTGACGTCCTCGCCGTCGATGACGAACACCGACAGGTCGTCGTAGCCCGAGAAGTCGGGGCTGGTCGTCTGCACGACGTAGAAGTCGGCGAAGCCGCCCGAGGTCGTCCACGAGGCCTTCTTGTTGACCTTGTAGCCGCCGTTGGAGCGCTCCGCGCTGGACGAGAACGGGTACCAGAAGTGCGAGCCGGTCTCGGGGTCCGAATACGAGAGGGTGCCGATCTTGCCGGTGCCCAGCGGGCGTACGTACTTCTCGATCAGCTCGTCGGTGGGGCGCAGCATGATCGTGTTGACCGCGGCCATGTGCATGACGTAACACATGGCGGTTGACGCGCAGGCGTAGCGCGCGATCGTCTCGCAGGTCATGTGGAAGCCGACGTGGTCCTCACCGAGCCCGCCGTACTCCTCGGGGACGGTCAGCGCCAGGAAGCCGTGCTCACCCAGCAGCTCGAGGTTGCGGCGGGGGTACTCGAGGTTGTCGTCGGAGACCTTGGCGTTGGCGCGCATCTCCTTCTGGGAGAGCTCGATGAGCAGATCGCGCAGCTCTTTCTGCCGATCGGTCAGAACCCAGTCCGGGTCCCACTCATAGCCGAGTCCCCAGAAAGGCTCTCCATCCCACATCTTCTCGGACATGTAGCTCCTCCGGCTCTTCGTTGTCCTAAAACACGCTCGTTTTCAGGCGGCGCACGTAGACTAGGCGCTCGGCGCGTTCTGCACAAATAGGTTCAAAGGAAATTATGCGCCGCCGTCCTGACCCTCAGACCGCCTCGAGGCGTGGCCCGCGCACGTGGTTGCCTGCGCCCTCGGGGACCGGCAGGTCGCGCTGGGCGGCGGCGATGTGGTCCAGCACGGCAAGGATCTCCAGGGCCGCCGGCGTCGTCGTGCCGGCGGCGCGGTCGACGTGGAGCAGCATGTGCTCGCCGGTGGCGATGAGCTCGTCATCGGCGTCGCGCCGCAGTTCGTGCCAGAGATGCAGCCGCTTCTCGTCGTGGCCGAGCAGCCGAGTGGCCACGTACAGCCGGTCACCGCCGTGGGCCTCGCCGAGGTGGCGGATGTGGGTCTCGACGGTGTAGTAGGAGCGCCCGCCGTCGATGTAGGGCCCGAGGATCCCGACCTCGCGCAGGAAGGCATCAGTCGTGTCGGCCATCACCTCGAGGTAGCGGTACTCGGTCATGTGGCCGTTGTAGTCGATCCACGAGGGCTCCACGAGCGCCTCGTGCAGGCGCAGGCGGCCGTCGGGCAGCGGCGGCCGCGAACGAGCGGTCCCGGCGCGCTCGAACAGCTCGCGCTCGGTGTGCGCCAGCACCTCGCCGGCGCCGTAGCCCGCGCCCTTCAGTCCCTGCAGCACCGCGACCACGCAATCGTCGCGGATGCGCCTGAGCTCGGCGATCGATTGCCCGTCGGCCTGGGCGTCTGACTGGGCCACGATCCTGTCGAGCAGCTCGTCGGTCAGCTCGGGCACGTCGGTGAGATGGGTCCAGGGGAAGTGGAGGGCCGGCCCGAACTGGGCCATGAAATGGCGCATGCCGGCCTCGCCGCCCGCCAGCCGGTAGGTGAGGAAGGTCCCCATCGACGCCCAGCGCAGCCCCGCGGCGTAGCGGATGGCGTCGTCGATCTCCTCGACGGTCGCGACGTCATCGGCGACCAGCCACAGCGCCTCGCGCCAGAGCGCCTCGAGCAGGCGGTCGGCGATGAAGCCATCAACCTCGTGGCGGACGATGAGGGGGTGCATGGCGACGGACCGGTAGGCCGCCACCGCTCGCGCCACCGTGTCAGGCGCGGTCCGCTCCGCGGCGCACACCTCCACCAGTGGCAGCAGGTAGACCGGGTTGAAGGGATGGCCGACGACAAAGCGCTCGGGGCCCTGCAGGCCGGCGGCGAGCCGTGTGGGCAGCAGGCCCGACGTGGACGTGGCGATGATCGCGTCGGGTGGCGCCGCCTGGCTGGCCTGGGCCAGCAGGGTGCGCTTGAGCTCCTCGCGCTCCGGGGCGCTCTCCTGGATCAGGTCGACCCCGGCCACGGCCTCCTCGACGGAGTCGACGATCGTGAGCGTGCCCTCGGCGGGCAGGGGGGCGAGGGTGAGCCGCCGCCAGGCGCGCCGGCCCTGCTCGACGGTGTCGAGCACAGCGCTCGCGGCGTCAGGCGACGGATCGAACAGCCGCACATCCACGCCGTGCAGAACGAACCGCGCGGCCCAGCCGCCGCCGATGACCCCGGCACCGAGCAGGCCGACCGCTCGTGGCGTGCCTGCCCGCGGGTGCGCCCCGTCAACCACGGCCGCGCAGCGCGAGCCGCTCCCGGACCTCCCCGGGCCCGAGCACGCGGACGTTCATCGCGTTGAGGATCGTGGTCGCCCGCTCCACCAGCTCCCCGTTGGTGGCCTTCTGACCCGGTCCCAGGTACAGGTTGTCCTCCAGCCCGACGCGCACGTTGCCCCCGGTGAGGACCGCCATGGCCACGTAGGGCAGCTGCATGCGCCCGATCGAGAAGGCGGAGAACACCGTCCCGGCCGGCAGCGCGTTCACCAGCGTGAGCAGCGTGCCGGGATCATCGGGCGCGCCGTAGCGGATCCCCATGCACAGCTGGATGAGCACCGGATCGTCGATGAGCCCCTCCTCGACGAGGTCCTTGACCATCACCAGCTGGCCCGTGTCGAACACCTCGAGCTCCGGGCGCACGCCCAGATCCTTGATCCGGCGCGCCATCGCCCGGAGCATCTCGGGGGTGTTGGCCATCACGTAGTCCCCGCCGGCGGCGAAGTTCATCGTTCCGCAGTCCAGCGTGCAGATCTCGGGCCGGAGCGCCTCGACATGCACGAGCCGCTCCGCGGCGCCCGCCAGATCGGTGGCCACCTGGTCGAGCGGGAGCGGCGAGTCCGGGCCGCCGAGGACGAGGTCGCCGCCCATGCCGGCCGTGAGGTTGATGACGGCGTCGACGTCGGCGGCGCGGATGATGTCGACCACCTGGCGGTAGAGCTCGACATCGCGCGAGCCCTGACCCGTCGCGGGGTCGCGGACGTGGATGTGGACGACGGCGGCGCCCGCGCGCGCCGCCTCCAGCGCCGACGCGGCGATCTCCTCGGGCGTGACCGGGACGTTGGCGCTGCGCGCCGTCGTATCGCCCGCGCCGGTCACCGCGCAGGTGATGAACGCCTCCGTGTTCATCGGTTCAGCGCCGCCTCGACGGTGGGTGTGTTGGACAGGAGCTTGGTCGTGTACTCGGCGCTGGGCGATTCGAACACGCTGATCGTCTCGCCCGACTCGACGATCGTGCCCTGGGTCATCACCACCACGCGATCGGCGATGGTGCGGATGAGCGCCAGGTTGTGGGTGATGAACAGCATGCTCAGTCCCGTCTCGGCCCGCAGGTCACGCAGCAGCTCGACGATCGCGGCCTGCACAGAGACGTCGAGCGCAGAGGTGACCTCGTCACACACCAGCAGGGCCGGCTCGGCGGCCAGCGCCCGGGCGATCGCCACGCGCTGGCGCTCACCACCGGAGAGCTGGTCCGGGTACCGATTGACGGCGGCCGACGACAGGGCCACGCGCTCCAGGCACTCGGCTACGCGCTTGCCGCTGTCGCGCCGCGACGCGCCGAACAGCTGAAGCTGACGCCCGATCGTCTGTCCCACCGTACGTCGTGGGTTCAGCGACGCGTAGGGGTTCTGGAATACGTACTGGATCTGCTTGCGGGCCTGGGAGCTGCGCTGGCGGGCGCTCTCGGCCAGCCGCTCTGAGCCGAGCTTGACGTCCCCCGTGTAGTTGGAGTGCAGCCCGGAAATGCAGCGGGCCAGCGTCGTCTTCCCGCTGCCCGACTCGCCCACCACGGCCACACACTCGTTGCGGCGCACCTCGAGGTCGATGTCGTGCAGCACGTGGACCGAGCCGTAGTTGGCGTTGAGGTGCTCCACGGAGAGCACGACGTCGCCGGCCGCCGCCGCCGCCAGGGGCTCCCCGGTCGTGGGGAGCTCAGACGGCGCCTCCTCGGCGCGGTAGCAGTGCACGAGATGGCCACCGTCGAACTCCGAGGCCGGCGGGAACTCCTCCCGGCAGCGGTCGACGGCCAGGTCACATCGCGGCTCGAAGAAACAGCCGGTGGGCCGGTTGCCCGGCAGCGGTGCGTGCCCGCCGATGCCGACCACCGCGCGCTTGCCCGCCATATCGGGCACCGCGCGCAGCAACTTGCGGGTGTAGGGGTGGCGCGGTTTCGCGAAGATCACGTCGCGCGGTCCGAGCTCAACGATCCGCCCCGCATACATGACCGCCACCGTGTCGGCCAGCTCGGCCACCACGGCCAGGTCGTGGCTGACGTAGAGCGCCGCCACCTGGTGGGTGTGACACAGGTCGCGCACCGTTTCCAGCACGCGCGCCTGCGTGGTGACGTCCAGGCCTGTGGTCGGCTCATCGCACACGATCACGTGCGGGCGGCAGGCGAACGCCATCGCGATGGCGACGCGCTGTTGCTGGCCGCCGGAGAGCTGGTGGGGGTAGCGGCGCAGGAACGCCTCGTCGGAGGGCAGTGCCACCTCCTCCAGCGTCTCGCGGATGCGGGCCTTCTGATCCTCGGAGCTCGTCTGCGACTTGTGGGCCTCGAGCATCTCGGAGAGCTGGCGCCCGATACGCAGCGCCGGGTTCAGCGCCGTCCCCGGGTCCTGGGGGATGTAGGAGACAGTCCCGCCGCGCAGGCGCCGCAGCTCGCTGGCGGCCATCGCGGCCAGGGGCCGGCCGTCGATGAGGATCTCCCCGCCGGTCACCTTGCCGCCGGGCCTGCAGTAGCCCATCAGGGCCATGCCGACCGTCGTCTTGCCGGATCCCGACTCGCCCACCAGGCCTAGCACCTCGCCCGCACGGACGTCGATGGCGATGGCGTCGACGATGTCCTGGCCGTTGGAGACCAGGTCGATCTTCAGGTCGCGGACCATCACCGCGCTCGATGGCTGTTCTGCAGTCGCCATGCTCACTCCCCTCGGTCGATGCCGATCGCCGCGCGGGCGAAGCCATCGGTCAGCAGGTTGGTCCCGATCGTCAGCAGCGCGATGGCGAGCACCGGGAGCAGGACGCCCCACGGTTGCACGGTGACCGCCAGCCGGTTCTCGCTGATCATCAGGCCCCAGTCGGCGGTCGGCGGCTGTATGCCCAGGCCGATGAAGCTCAGCGCGGCGATCAACCCGATGGAGTACGTCAACCGTAAGCCCAACTCCACCATGAGCGGGCTGGTGACGTTGGGCAACAGTTCGCCGAAGATGATCCGCCGGCGCGGCTCGCCGACGGCCTCGGCGGACTTGATGAAGTCCCGTTCGACGATCTGCAGTCCGGCGCCCCGGATAACCCGGGCCACGCGCGGCGCGGTGGAGATCCCGACGACGACGATGATCAGCGGCACGCTCGGGCCGAACGCCGCGACCAGCAGCAGCGCCAGCACGATCTGCGGGAACGCCATGAACACGTCGGAGATGCGCATGAGCACCTCATCCACCCAGCCTCTGAAGTAGGCCGCGGCCAGGCCGATGGTCAGGCCAAGGCCGACGCCGATGATCGTCGACGCCAGCGACATGCCGAGGACGGTCCGCCCGCCGTACAGAAAGCGGCTCCACACGTCGCGGCCGAGCGAGTCGGAGCCGAACAGCAGCCCGTTCACACCGGCCGGGCTGTTGGGCGCCGACACGAACGCGGTCGGCGGATGGGGCGCGATCAGCGGCCCGAAGATGGCGATCAACACCATCAGGACGAAGATGGCCAGGCCGATCCGTGACCGCCACTGGCGCATGGTTGCGCCCAGCAGCACGCGCCACTGGCGCTGGCGCATCTCGGGAGGGGCGGCGACGGCGAGCGCTTCGCCGCTGACGGCGGAGGTGCTCATCGTGCCGCCGTCCTCAGCCGCGGTGTCACGAGAACGGTCATCACATCAGCTCCCAGGTTCACGAGCACGTAGACCGCGGCGATGATCAGAGACAGCGCCTGCACGACCGGGACATCCCGGTTGCCTACCGCGTCCACCAGAGCAGTGCCGACGCCCGGGAAGGAGAACACGAACTCCACGACGACAATCCCGCCCGCCATATAGGCCAACTGCAGGGCCGACACCTGCAGCGCTGGGACGATCGCGTTGGGCACGGCGTGGCGCCAGATGACCGTACGGTTGGGCAGGCCCTTCAGCCGGGCCATCGTCACGTACTCGGACTCCAGCACCTCCACCATCGAGGCCCGCATGATCCGGCTGATGTATGGCGTCACCGCGATGATCAGCGTCGCCGCCGGGAGGATGACCACCTTGGGCACGTTCCAGGCGTGTTCACCCGGCGGGATGATGGACACCGCCGGGAGCACGTGCGATGCATTGGTCGCGAACAGCAACACCAGCGCGATGCCGATCACAAACTCGGGCAGCGCCGCCAGCGCCAGGGTGGTGATCGACAGGACGTGGTCGGTCGGCTTGTCGCGCCGCACCGCCATGAGGACCCCGAGGGCAATCGACAGCGGCACGGCGATGATCGCCGACACCAGCACCAGGAATGCGGAGTTGGCGAGTCGCGCGCTGATGTAATGGGTGACCGCCTCCTGGGTCGCCGCCGAGATGCCCAGATTGCCGTGCAGGATGTTCCCCAGCCAGTGGGTGTACTGGGAGACCGCCGACTCGTTCAGGTGCAACTGGCGGGTCAGCGCCGCCACCCGCCCGGGCGTGGCGTTGCGGCCGAGGATGGCGATCGCGGCGTTGCCGGGCAGTGCCTGGGTGGCAGCGAACACCACCACCGACACAAGGAACAACGTCAACACCCCCAGCAGGACCCGTTTGAGGATGAACTTGGCCATCTGACGCCCTCCCGTCCGTTTCGTGTGCGCTCAGGACGTGAACGCCACGTTCTTGAACCAGTAGTTGCCCAGTGGGAACCCGGACTTCGCCTCCACGAACCCGCCGAGCTTGGCGCTGTAGGCGTCGATCTGATTGGAGAAGTACGGGATGATGTAGCCGCCGGTGTTGTACTCGATGGTCATCGCCTGGCCGATGATCTGATTGCGCTTGGTCTCGTCCAGCTCGGCCCGGGCCTGCTGGATGAGCTTCTGGAACTGCGGGTCGGCCCAGTGGGTCTCGTTGAACGGCGAGTTGGGCAGGCTGCCCTGCGCCACCTGGGGCAGGTACATGCGAGTGGCCCAGAAGTCCTGGGCGAACGTCCACTTCAGGTAGTTGGGGCCGTAGAACGTGCCGGTGTCCAGCTTCTGGAGCTTGACGTTGACCCCGGCGCCAGTGGCCTGCTGGGCGAACACCTGCGCAGCCTGGACGACGCCCTGGAACACGGGCGCGGTGGTGAGCTGCACGGTGAGCCCGGAGTGGCCGGCCTGCTTAAGCAGCGATTTTGCCTGCTCGAGGTCTTGATGGCGCTGGGGCAGGGTGGTCGGATAGCCCGGATCAAACGGCGAGTACATGTCGTTGGCGATGCGCCCCTGGCCCGAGAGCACCTGCTCCACCATCTGCGGGCGGTCGACGATCAACCGCATCGCTTGGCGGACGCGGACGTCGGAGAACGGCGCCTGGTCGACGCGCATCGTGAACGGCTGCCACTGCCCGGTGTGGGAGATGAGCACCTTGAGCTGGCTGTTGCCCTGCACCTGGGCGATCTGGCCGGTGGGCAGGTTGTCGATCGCGTCGACCTGGCCGCCGAGCAGCGCGTTGACGCGGGCGGTGTCATCGGTGAAGTCGATGATCGTGAGCTGGTCGACGTAGGGCCGGCCGCTCTGCCAGTAGTTGGGGAACTTCTTGAACACGCTCTGCTGCCCCGGAGTGAAGCTCGCGTACATGAACGCGCCGGTGCCGACCGGGTTCTTGGGGTCGTAGTTGGTGGGGACGATGGCGTTGAAGTACTGGCCGATGTCGTCCAGGAAGGTCGCGTTGGCGAACTTCAGCGGGATCCGGACCTGCGAGTTCGAGAGCTTCTTGACGTTCTTGAGGTCGACGTAGCCGATCGACGCCGCGCCCACCTTGGGGTCCTTGGGGTCGAGGATGCGCTGCAGGCTGAAGATGACGTCGTCGGCGGTGACGGTCTTGCCGTTGTGGAACTCGATCCCGGGGCGGATCTTGACCACCCATGAGTCGGCCTTGCCGTGCTCGGCCTCGATCGACTCGGCCACCATCATCTCCAACGGGCCGAAGCTCGGCGGGCGCACCGCGAGCGGCTCGTACAGGTTCCAGCACCGCATGATGTCGGTGTCGGCGGTGGGCAGGTGGGCGTCGATCGTGTCCTTGGCACCGCCGCCGGTCGCGCCGACGCGCAGGCTGCCGCCGGCTTTGAGCGTGCCGGTGGAGGGCGGGCTGGACTTGGCCGTCCCGCCGCCACCGCCGCCGCTGGAACCGCCGCTGGAACCGCCGCAGGCGGCAAGCAAGCCGCTGGCAGACAGCATCGCGCCGCCCGCCAGGGCGCCGTGCAGCACCTGGCGCCGTGTCAGTCGGTCGCGTGCCTCTTCGTTTGAGAACTCGTGATCAGTCACCCCAGACTCTCCTCTTTGTGGCTGTCAGTGTGGACATCGCTGTCGGTGTGGACATGGCTGTCGGTGCGCACCAGGCTCTCCGCGCTGGTCAGCCGGTGGGCGTAGCGGGTCGCCTCCTCGGTGAGGAGGTCGACGGTCAACACGAGGTGGGCGCGCACCACATCCCCAGCGGCGGGGTCACGGCTGGCGATCGCCTCGAGCAGCTTCTGATGGTCGGCGACGTAGTCGGAGACGGAGTAGACCGGGTGCCAGTTGAGCAGCATCTGGGACTCGGCGGCCAGCGGCTCGTGCGCGCGGCTCAGCCGCGGGCTGCCGGCGAGGCTCACCATCACGCGGTGAAAGTCGATGTCGGCGGCGATCACGTCGCGCGAGGGGGACGCGCTGCCATCGTCGCAGCAGAGCTCGCGGATCCGCTCCTGGGCCTCCTGCAGCGGCGCCGCGTCGAACCCCGCCGGGTTGTCCAGCAGGGCGCCGACTGCGGCGACCTCGATGGCGGTCCGCGCGCGGTACACGTCGATCAGGTCGGTGGTCGAGACCGGGCGCACGCGGGCGCCGCGGTTGATCTCGCTGATGACCAGGCCTTCCTGGACGAGATGGCGGATGGCTTCGCGGATGGCGCTGCGCCCGGTGCCGAACGCCTGGGCCAGGGCGACCTCGGGCAGCTGCTCGGTCGGCTTGATCCGGCCCGCGAGGATGGCGGCCCGCAGTTCGTGCAGAACCTGATCGGTGGTCGAGCGCCGCTCGACCGTTCCTAAGCCCCAGGCGGTGTGATCGGCCAACTTGTCGACAACCTACTCCCGACTGTCGGCCAAGTCAACAGGATGTGAAAGCTCCAGTGCCCGGGCGGGAACATCGGTGATCAGCGCGGCCACGCGCGGGTCCGCGTTGAGCGCCTGGATCGCGCCGTCGTCGTTGACCGTCCATACCCACGACGCCAGCCCCTGATCCGCCGCCCACTCGACGACGCCGGTGCGGACGAGGCTGACGTGGGGGACCAGGAAGTCGGCGCCGGTCTCGCGCATCTGGCGCCTGGCTTGGGCCGCGGCGCGGGGGGCGACGAGCAGGCCGGTGCGGGTCTGCGGCCGGTGGCGCTTGACCTGGGCCAGCACGCGGGCGAGGAAGGACGTGACGACGAAGGAGTCGGGCGGGAGTCGCTGGGCGACGAGCGCCATCGCCTCCTCGACGTAGCCGTCCTCCTTGAGCTCGACATCGACGAGGAGTCGCCCGGCCGCCGCATCGAGAAGGTCGCCCAGCAGCGGCGCCTGGCCGGCCTGCATCCGTGCCTGGACCTCGGCGTGGGTGAGGCGGCGCACGGTTCGCCACCCCAGCCGGCCGTCGTGGACGACGACGAGGCGGCCGTCGGCCGTGCGGCGGACGTCGATCTCGATACCGTCGCAGCCGAGCTCGGCGGCCCGGTGCACCGCCTCCAGCGAGTTCTGGGGGGCCTGGTCCCACGCGCCCCGGTGGGCGAGGACAAGCGCCCGGCTGACCCCGCCGCGCTGCACGGTGGCCGCGGTCGCTCCGTGGTTCATCGCCCGGCCCACGCTAGCTGGGTGCGCGGCGGACGGGCGGACGGATGCTTATCCTCCGCCAGCCCATGGCCACACGCGCGCCCGACTCGTTCCTGATCCTCATGGCCGACCAGCTGGCCGCCGGCTGGCTGCCCGCCTACGGCCATCCCGTGGTCCAGACTCCGCATCTGTCGGCGCTCGCCGAGTCCGGGACGGTGTTCGAGTCGGCCTACACCGCGTTCCCGCTCTGCGCCCCTGCGCGCGCGGCCATGCTCACCGGCCGCTACGCCTCGCGCTCCGGGGTCTACGACAACGCCGCCGAGTTCCGGGCGGGCGCGCCCACGGTGGTGCACGCCCTGCGCGCCGCGGGCTACCACACCGCTGTGAGCGGCAAGATGCACTTCGTCGGCCCCGATCAGCTGCACGGGTTCGAGGATCGGCTCACCACCGACATCTATCCCGCCGACGTGGACTGGACGCCGGACTGGAGTCGCCCGCTCGAGGACCCGCTGCCCTGGTACCACACGATGGAGAGCGTGCTCGCGCCGGGGATCTGCGCCGCCAGCATGCAGACCGACTACGACGACGAGGTCGCCTTCCAGGCGGCGCGCAAGCTGTATGAGATCGCCCGCCATCGCGCCGGCCAGCCGTACTTCCTCTTCGTCTCGTTCACCAATCCCCACGATCCGTGGGAGATACCGCAGCGCTTCTGGGATCGCTATCGGCGCGATGACATCGATGACCCGGCGGTCCCGGCGCTGCCGCTCGACGAGGTCGACCCCCACAGCCGGCGGCTGCGCACGATGTGCCAGGTGGACCAGGCTGGGCTGACCGCCGAGCAGATCCGCCGCGCCCGCCACGGCTATTACGCGGCCATCAGCTATCTCGACGAGCGGATCGGGCAGGTGCTGGGCGCGCTGCGCGAGTCCGGCCTGGAGGACCGCACCACGGTCCTGTTCTGCGCCGACCACGGAGAGATGCTGGGTGAGCGGGGCCTCTGGTACAAGATGAGCTTCCTGGAGCAGTCGGCGCGGGTGCCGCTGATCGTGCGCGGGTCGGGTGGGTCTGGTGGGTCCGGTGGTTCGGGTGGGTCTGGTGGGTCCGGTGACGGCGCGCGGGTGGCGCAGCCGGTCTCGCTGGTGGACGTCGCGCCCACGGTGCTCGAGCTGGCGGGACTGCCGGTCGACGCGATCGCGGGAGCGGGCGACGGAGTGAGCCTGGCCGGCGCGGTCTCTCAAGGCTCCGCCCCAGAGCATCCGGTGGTGTCCGAGTACCACGCCGAGGGCGTGCAGGCCCCCGCGGCGATGGTCCGCTCCGGCGAGCACAAGCTCATCGTGTCGCTGGAGGACCCCGACCTCCTCTACGACCTCGCCGCCGATCCGCACGAGCTGCACGATGTCAGCGGCCGGCCCGAGTCCGAGGCGGTCATCGCGGCGATGCGCGCCGAGCTCGAGCGACGCCTCGACCTCACCGACATCGGCGATCGGGTGCGGACCAGCCAGCGCGAGCGGTTCCTCGTCTCCCGCGCCCTGCGCGAGGGCCGCCCGACGCCGTGGGACCACGAGCCGCCCTACGACGCCGCCGCCAAGTACATCCGCAACCGCGAGGACATGTACGAGCTCCAGCGCCGGGCACGGCTCGACAGCGGCACGCCCGAATGACCACCCTTTCTGGTGGGCGGCGCGTGGAAGGGCGCGCACCGACGCGAGGTTGATCGGGTGTGGTGCGTTCCTCGATGAATCGCGTGCGGCGGCGCATGACCGAGTGGGCGCTCGCCGCCCTGGTCCTGATAGCCGCTGCACTGGGCGGCCTGACTGCGGCGGCCAGCGCCGATGCCGCGACTTCGAACCTGACCGTCACGCTCGGCGGCGACGGGGCCGGTGCGGTCACGTCCGCTCCAGGGGGGATCGACTGCATCACCGCTACGTGCACGGCCCCGTTTGACCCCACGGCCGCCGTCGTCCTCACGGCGACGCCGGGGGCCGGATCGGTGTTCACGGGGTTTGGCAACGCGTGCACCGGTCCGACCTGCACGGTCCTGATGTCCGCGGACGCCACTGTGACCGCCAACTTCGACCGGCTTCCCATGATCACGGTGCCCGCCGGCGGGGCCGTCTACCCCGCGGCATCCGTGCCGGCCGCCGCGTTCGCCTGCGCGCCGGGTGATACAGCCTGCGCGGCGCTGCTCGACGGTCAGCCGATCAGCAACGGCGACGCGCTCTCGGCCGTCCCCGGCCCACACACCCTGACGGTGACCGGCAGGGCGGCCGATGGCGCCCAGGTCTCCCGGCAAGCGTCCTACACCGCGGAGGATCCGCCCACGCCGGAGATCTCGTCCCCGAGCGGCGGCGGCACCTACGCCAAGGGCCAGGTCGTCCGCACAACGTTCCAGTGCGTGGAGGGTGGCGGCGCGAGCCACGCGCCGTCGTGCCAGGACTCGCGCGGCCAGACCGACGGCACCGGCAGGCTCGACACCGCGACCCTGGGGTCCCACACCTACACCGTCACCGCCACCCAGGACGGTCTGACCGTCACCGCGCAGATCTCGTACGTGGTGGCGGCGCCGCCGACGGCGAGGATCGCCTCCCCGAGTGCCGGTGGCGTGTACACGGTCGGGCAATCGGTGCCAACGCGCTTCGGTTGCAGCGAGGGAGCGGACGGTCCTGGCATCGCCAGATGCGTCGACTCAGGCGGCGCCGGTGCCGGCGCCGGCACGCTCGACACCTCGGCCGAGGGAGCGCACACCTACACGGTGACCGCCACAAGTCAGGACGGGGAGAGCGGCAAGGCGACGATCAGCTACACGGTGGTGGGGAAGTCCCCCGAGGTCGTCATCACTGCGCCGATCAACAACGCCGCCTACCTCTGGACGGCGCTTTCCCCCGCTGACTTCACCTGCATTCCCGGAGCGGGATCGACCGTCCAGTTCTGCAAGGCGACCGCCGGCGGCCAGCCCATCTCCGACGGCCAGGCGCTTCCCAACGCGCTCGGCACCCACAGTCTCAGCGTCACCGCCACCGATGCGGACGGGCTCAGTTCGACGCAGACCGCGATCTACACCGTGACCTACTCGGCGGTCCCGCCGCCACCGGTGTCGATCAAGGCTCCCGCCCAGGGCGCGCGCTATCGGCTGGGTGAGGCCGTGGCGGCCCGCTACTCGTGTGCGGCTGTTACGACCGGGCCCGCGCTGCAGTCCTGCGTCGGCACCGTCCCCGCGGGCCACCGCATCAACACGGCGACGCTGGGCGGCCACACCTTCAACGTGTCGGCCACCAACGATCAGGGCGAGTCGACGACCGAGACGGTGAGCTACAAGGTGGTGCCCACGACCAACCGCTTCGTCGTCGTGCGGCTGCGCGCGACCGGGTCAGGAGAGGCGCGGCTTGCCCTCAGTCTGCCGGGGCCCGGCTCCGTGCACGTGGTGGCGACCGCGTGGAACGCGGCGGCGGGGGCCTCCCGCCGGCGCCTCGCCTACGGGACGACGAGCGCGGGCGCCCGCCGGGGCGGGCCACTGGCGCTCGTGGTCGAGCCCACCGCCGCCGGCCGGGCGCTGCTCGGAACCCACGGCGCGCGGCCCGTGATCGCCTTCGCGGTGACCTACAAGCCTCCCGGCGGCCACGCCCGGGTGCTGCGCCCGAAGCCGCTGCACCTCTCGTAGCTCACCGCGCCGACAGCGCTAGGAGATCATGCCTCCCCACTGCCCGCCGGTGATGCCCAGCACCTGGCCGGTGATGTAGTTGGCCCACGGGGTGCAGAGCAGGAAGATGCCACCGGCGGCCTCGAACGGCTGGCCCGGGCGGCCCAGCGGGATGAGGTTGGGGGCGAGCTCGCGCATCTGGCCGGGGATCCCCAGCTGGACGGTCTCGCCGTCGATCTCCATCGTGTTGGACTCCTCCTTGACCGCCGTGAGTCGGGTCTCGATGAAGCCGAAGGCAACGGCGTTGACGTTGATCTTGAACTGGCCCCACTCCTTGGCCAGCGTCTTGGTGAGGCCGATCACGCCGGACTTGCCCGAGGAGTAGTTCGCCTGGCCGGCGTTGCCCATGGTGCCGCTGATCGAGGAGACGTTGACGATCTTGCGGAACACCTCGACGCCTTGCTCGCGCTCCTTCTTGGCGGGCTCACGCATGTGGGGGGCGACGGCGCGGCACATGCGGAAGGGGACGACGTTGTGGATGTCGATCATCCGCTGGAACCCCTCGTCGCTCATCTTGTGGATGGGGGCGTCGATCGTGTAGCCGGCGTTGTTGATGAGGATGTCGACCCGGCCCCAGGCGTCGACGACCTTGCCGACGAGGTCGTCGCACATGCCCGGCTTGGTCAGGTCGCCGCCGAACACGAGCGTGTCGCCGTTGATCTCCGAGGCGGTCTGCTCGGCGACGTCGCTGTCCAGGTCGTTGATCAGGACCTTGGCGCCCTGCTCGGAGAGAAGCTCGGCGGTCGCGCGGCCGATCCCGCGCGCCGATCCGGTGACGATCGCGACCTTGTCCTCGAGGATTGCCATCTGCACTGCCTTTCGTCGGGTTGAGGTGAGCCGCGCGGGATCTTGCCAGCGCGGCGGCCCAGGCGCGCGGACGCTAGCCTCCCGCCCACGATGAACGCGCCCGACTGGCTGGCCGCGTACGCCGAGAAGCTCGGCGTCCCGGCCCCCACCGAGGACGAGCTCACGGCCGTTCTGGACCTCGCCGGCGTCGCCGCCCACTCCTCCCAGCGGATCGCTGCGCCCGTGGCGACGTGGATGGCGGGCAAGGCCGGGATCGGCCTGAGCGAGGCGATGCAGCTCGCCGAACAGGTCGAGACCGACTCGCCCGATGGCGACTCCGATGGCTGAGCGCGAGCACGACGTCGTCGTCTTCGGCGCCACCGGCTTCACCGGGGCGCTCACCGCGGAGTACCTGGCCGGCGCGGCCGGCGCCGGTCGCTGGGCGATCGCGGGCCGCAGCCGGGACAAGCTCGAGCGCGTGCGCGCGCGGCTCTCGGGCGACGTGCCGCTGGTGCTCGCCGACATCGAGGATCCGGCCTCCCTGCGGCGGATGGCCGAGTCGGCCAAGGTGGTCATCACCACCGTCGGGCCTTACATCCACTACGGCGAGCCCGTGGTAGCCGCCTGCGCGGCTGCCGGCACGCACTACGTGGATCTCACCGGCGAGCCCGAGTTCGTGGACCTGATGTGGCTGCGCCACCACCAGCAGGCTCAGCGCACCGGCGCTCGCATCGTGCACTCGTGCGGCTTTGACTCGATCCCCTACGACCTGGGTGCCCTCTACACGGTGGGCGAGCTGCCCGAACAGGCCCCCATCAAGCTCGAGGGGTTCGTGCGGGTCAACGGCACCTTCTCCGGCGGCACCTTGCATTCGGCCGTCCACATCATGGCCCGGCTGCGCCAGGGCCGGCAGGTGGCGAGCCAGCGCGCCAAGCTCGAGGCACGTCCCGCCGGGCGCACCGTCAAGGGCGTCACCGCGCTGCCCCACCATGACGACACCGCGGGAGGCTGGGTCATCCCCGCTCCCACGATCGATCCCGTCACCGTCCTGCGCTCCGCCCGTGCGCTTGACCGTTACGGCCCCGACTTCAGTTACGCCCACTACATCGTGGCCAAGCGCCTGCCGGTCGCAGCCGGTCTCGTCGCCGGGATCGGCGGCGTGGTCGCCCTGGCCCAGCTGCCTCCGACGCGGAACCTGTTGCTCAAGCTCAAGGACCCCGGCGACGGACCCAGCCCGGAGGAGCGCGCGAAGGCGTGGTTCAACGTGCGCTTCCGCGGTGAGGGCGGGGGCCGGCGTGTCGTCACCGAGGTCAGCGGAGGCGACCCCGGCTACAGCGAGACCTCCAAGATGCTGGCCGAGGCCGCGCTGTGCCTCGCCCACGACGACCTGCCCGACCGCGCCGGCCAGCTCACCCCCGCGGTGGCGATGGGCCAGGCGCTCATCGATCGCCTGGTGGCCGCCGGGATCGGCTTTGCCACGGTGTCCAGCGAGGCCTCGGGGTGACCGAGCTGCACGACCGCCCCGAGCTCGGCGAGCGCCGGCGGATGGTCGACCTGCGCACCGACGGCCGCGCGGCGCTGGACTGGGCCGCGGATTACCTCGATCGTGTCGGCGACCTGCCGGTGCTCGCCCAGGTGGCCCCCGGCGACATCCGCTCGCGGCTGCCGGCCCACGCCCCCGACGAGCCCGAGCCGTTCTCCGCGGTGCTGCGCGACCTCGACGAGATCCTGCTGCCCGGCGTGACCCACTGGCAGCACCCGCGGTTCTTCGCCTACTTCGCCACCAGCGCGGCGGAGCCGGGGATCCTGGCCGAGCTGCTGGCGGCGACGCTCAACTCCGTGGGTTTCCTGTGGCGCACCGCCCCCGCCTCCACCGAGCTCGAGGGCGTGGTGCTGGACTGGACGGCCGAGCTGCTGGGGCTGCCCGACGGCTGGCACGGCCACATCGAGGACACCGCCTCGACCGGGACGATGGCGGCGATGATCGCCGCGCGTGAGACGACGGGCCGCAACGAGGTGGTCTGCTCCGAGCACACCCACTCCGCGGTGGAGAAGGGCGCGCGCATGCTCGGCATGACGCTGCGCAAGGTCGCGACCGACGGTCAGTTCCGGCTGCGCGTCGACGAGCTCGGGGATCTGGGCCAGACGGCGCTGGTGGTGGCCACGGTGGGCACCACCGCAAGCGCCTCGGTCGATCCGGTGCCCGCGATCGCGGACGCCTGCGCGGACGCGGGCACGTGGCTGCACGTCGACGGCGCCTACGCCGGCAGCGCCATGATCTGCCCCGAGTTCCGCTGGGCCTTCGACGGGGTTGAGCGCGCCGACTCGCTCGTCGTCAACCCGCACAAGTGGCTGCTCACGCCGATGGACTGCTCGCTGCTGTGGACGAGCCGCCCGGCGGAGCTGCGCGCCGCCTTCAGCCTGGTCCCGGAGTTCCTGCGCACACCCGACGCCGAGGACGCGTTGTCGCTGAGCGAGTACGGGCCGGCGCTGGGCCGCCGCTTTCGCGCGCTCAAGCTGTGGGCGGTGCTGCGCTGCTACGGGCGCAGCGGCCTGCAGGAGCACATCCGCCGCGGCGTGGCCCTGGCCGAGCGCTTTGAGAGCTGGGTCGCGGCCGAGCCCGGCTGGGAGCTGTGCGCGCCGCGCCATTTCTCGCTCGTGTGCTTCCGCCTGGAGGGCGAAGACGAGCGCAGCAAGGCGCTGCTGGAGCGCGTCAACGCCGGCGGCGAGATGTTCCTCTCGCACGCGGCGCTGGGCGGACGCTACGTGTTGCGGATGGCCATCGGCCAGATGAGCACCACCGAGGAGGACGTCCGCCGGGCCTGGGACGTGCTGCGGCGCGAGGCGCGTGGCTTATGATGCGCGCGTGCGCTACCCCACTTTTCTGATCTTCTTTGTTTTGATGGCGATCGCTGCGGGCACGGGCGTGGGCTACAACAACAACTACGCCGGGATCGCGCTGGTCCGCAACGGAACCGAGTACGTCGGCACGCTGGGCGGCATCGTCCCGATGCGCGACGGCGGCTGAGCCGCGACCTATTTCAGCTCGGCGGAGGTCTTGCCCAGGAGCTGGCGCGCGATGATGAGCAGCTGGATCTGCTGGGTGCCCTCGAACAGGTCGAGGATCTTGGCGTCGCGGGCCCACTTCTCCATGAGCTCGCCCTCGCCGAGGCCGGTGGCGCCGCACAGCGCCACGCAGCGCAGCGCGATGTCGGTCCCCATCCGGCCCGCCTTGGCCTTGGCCATCGAGGCCTGCAGCGAGTTGGGCTTCTTGTTGTCGGCCATCCAGGCAGCCTGGAGGGTGAGCAGTCGCGCGGCCTCCCAGTCGGCCTCCATGGCGATGAACTCCGCGGCGGCGGCGCTCTGCAGCTGAGACGGCAGGTTGTAGTCGATCTCGATCCCGGCGCTCTCGAGATGATCGCGCGTGTCCTCCAGGCAGGCGCGGGCGACGCCGACTGCCATCCCGGCCACCAGCGGGCGGGTGTTGTCGAAGGTCTGCATGACCCCGGAGAAGCCGCCCTTGGGCGCGATCTCCGGGTCACCGAGGAGGTTCTCCTTGGGGACGCGGCAGTCCTGGAGGACGAAGTTGGCGGTGTCCGAGGCGCGGATGCCAAGCTTGTGCTCGAGCCGGTCGAGCTTGAGCCCGGGGTTGTCTCGCTCGACGACGAAGCTCTTGATCGCGGCCCGGCCCTGCGAGCGGTCGAGCGTCGCCCACACGACGATCAGCTCGGCCCGGTCACCGGAGGTGACGAAGATCTTCTCGCCGTTGAGGATGTACTCGCCGGTCGTCTCGTCGAGCTTGGCGGTGGTGCGGACCGCCGCCGAGTCAGAGCCCGCCTCGGGCTCGGTGATGGCCATCGCGGCCCACTTGCCGCCGAAGCGCGTGAGCTGCTCCTCGTTGGCCACCGCGGCGATCGCCGCTTGGCCGAGGCCCTGGCGCGGCATCGCCAGCAGGAGGCCGACGTCGCCCCAGCACATCTCGATGAGACCGACCAGGCTGGCCATGTTGGAGCCGTTGCGGTTGCCGCCGTCCGTCTTCTTGGCCGGCGAGGAGCCGTTGGTGCCGACGGCGCCCGCCCCGGCTCCGCTGAGACCGCCCCCCTCGTTGAGGCCGTCGATGGCGGCGGCGAGCATGTCGAGCTCCTTGGGGTACTCGTGCTCGAGCGTGTCGTACTTGCGCGAGTTCGGGCGCAGGATCTCGGAGGCCACCTGATGGGCCTGGGAGATGAGCTGGTTGAACTTCCTGGGGGTCTCGAGGTTGATCATGGTCAGACGAGCAGCCCTCCCTCGATGATCCCGGCGGCGCGCAGATCGCGGTACCACCGCTCCACGGGGTGCTCCTTGACGAAGCCGTGGCCGCCGAGCAGCTGCACGCCGTCGGAGCCGATGGCCATCCCGCGGTCCGCGCACAGGCGCCGCGCGAGCGCGACCTCCCGGGCGAACGGGAGGCCCTGGTCCACGCGGGCGGCGGCGCGATAGGTGGCCAGCCGCAGGCCCTCGAGCTCGATCGCGATGTTGGCGACCGCGAACGCGACCGCCTGGCGATGGGAGATCGGCTCGCCGAACGCCTTGCGGTCCTTGACGTAATCGGTGACGTAGTCGAGCACGGCCTGGCCGGTACCGACGGCGAGGGCGCACCACGCCAGGCGGCTGAGGGCCACGCACTCCTCGTACACCTCGGCCTCGCCGCCGCCCAGGAGCGCGGTGGCGGGAAGCTTGACGTCCTCGAGGACGAGCCGGCCGGTGCCGGCGGCGCGCACGCCCATGCCCGGCTCGGGCTCGACGGAGATGCCGGCGGTCTTGGACTCAACGATGAAGAGGGAGGGGCCGTCGTTTTCCAGGTCTGCGGCCACCACGAACACCTCGGCGTCAGCGGTGCGCGGAACCATCGCCTTGACGCCGTCCAGCACGTAGCCCCCGCCCGCCGCGCGCGCCCTGGTGCGCAGCTCGAACGGGTTGAAGAGCGGCTGGGGCTCCATCAGCGCCAGGGCCCCGGCGGGCACGTCGTCGCCGACGAACTCCGGCAGGTAGGTCGCTTGCTGCTGGGCGTCGCCCCACAGGCTGATCGCGGTCGAGACGGCAGCGGGCGCCAGGCAGGCGACGGCGATGCCCATGTCACCCTGGGCGAGCGCCTCGCTCATCAGCACCGTCGTGGTGGCCGAGCGCTCGTCCACCGCGCCGCCGAGCTCCTCGGGAACGCCGATCATCGTCAGGCCGAGCTCGTTGGCCTGGGTGAGCAGCTCGCCGGGGGCGGCGCAGCCGGCGTCGGCATCGAGGGCGGCGGGACGCAGGCGATGCTGCCCGAACTCGCGCACCGAGTCGCGCAGGAGGATCTGCTCGTCCGAGGGCGTCAGGTCGAAGAGGTCGGAGGTGCGCGCCTTGGGCTGACGGGCGGGGCGCGACAGCCGCTGGGCGGCGGCGAAGGTGCGTCCGGCGGTGGCCGCCGTGCGCGCTCCGGTCTTGGTGGCGCCGTAGATGAGGTTGGTGACGGGGTCGCGCAGGCCAAGCCGGTCGATGGTGCCCGACGAGGCGACGCGGTTGAGCGCGCGCAGCCCGACGGCCATCCCGCGCTCGGCGATGTTCGGTGGCGTTGCCATCTCTCTCCTACGATAGCACGATTTGTTGTCACGTCATTTCATGTAATGCTGAACGGCAGCGTACATCTGAACATCTCGGGGCTGTGCAGGGGGTTCTTATGGAGTTCTTACTCGGTGCCCGTCATGCTCGTTTGGTGCGCGTACTGATCGCCGAGGACGAACTGCGACTGGCCGACGCCATCGCGCGGGGGCTGCGCCGTCAGGGGTTCGCGGTGGATCTTGCCCCGGATGGCGAGCAAGCACTCGTCAAGTCGCGAGTGGTCCGCTACGACGTGCTGGTGCTCGATCGCGACCTGCCCGGCGTGCACGGCGACGATGTGTGCCGCACCGTGCGCGACGAGCGCCCGGACACCGGGATCCTCATGCTCACGGCCGCGGGCGCGCTCGAGGACGTCATCGAGGGCCTGTCGCTCGGCGCCGACGACTACCTGGCCAAGCCGTTTCGGTTCGCCGAGCTCGTCGCGCGCATCCACGCGTTGGCCCGGCGTACGTCGCCCAGCCGGCCGCCGGTGCTGAGCCACGGCGACCTGGAGCTCGACCCGGCCCGCCGGCGCCTCACCCGCGGGGGCAAGGAGCTGGAGCTGGCGCGCAAGGAGTTCGCGGTGCTGGAGGCGCTGATGGCGGCCGACGGCGCTACGGTGTCAGCGGAACAGCTGCTGGAGCGCGTTTGGGACGAGCACACCGATCCGTTCACCAACGTCGTGCGAATGACGATCATGACCCTGCGCCGGAAGTTGGGGGACCCGCCGGTGGTGCAGACGGTGATCGGAGTGGGCTACCGGATGGCGTGATGGTCGGCGGCCGGCGCGCGTCCGACCGTTTGCCGCGCAAGCGTCGCACCCCGGCTCCGACGATCCGGCTGCGTCTGACCGCGCTCTACGGCACGGTCTTCCTCATCACCGGGGCGGCGCTGCTCACGGTCGGCTACGTGTTCACGCGCACCAACCTGCGCACGCACCACAGCCTGCGCGCCGAGCTCATCCGCCTGGGGATCCGCCCCGTCCGGGGCGAGTTCGGGTTCCCGCCCGGGTCCGCGACGGGCAAGCTGATCCACACCGTCCAGAACCAGGTCCTCGGCGGGGCGCTGCACCGGCTGCTCATCGAGTACGCCGTCGCCCTCGTCGCGATGACGGCGATCTCGGTGGTCATCGGCTGGCTGCTCGCCGGACGCGCGCTCGCCCCGCTGCGCGAGATTACCGCCACGGCACGCCGCGTCTCGAGCGAGAACCTCGGCGAGCGAATCGACCTGCCGGGGCCCGCCGACGAGCTCCGCGAGCTCGCCGACACCTTCGACGGCATGCTCGCCCGGCTGGACGGCGCGTTTGCGAGCCAGCGCCACTTCGTCGCCAACGCCTCGCACGAGCTGCGCACGCCCCTGGCCATCATGCGCACCGAGGTCGACGTGGCGCTCGCCGACCCGGACGCCAGCGTCACCGATCTGCGGGAGATGGGCGAGGCCGTGCGTGACACCGTCGACCGCTGCGAGCGGCTCATCGCCAGCCTGCTGCTGCTGGCGCGCAGCGAGGCGGCCACCGGTCAGGAGGAGCCCGTGGACATCGCCGCGCTCGCCGCCGACTGCATCACCGACCTGTGGGCGCGGGCCGAGGAGGCGCAGATCGAGATCCGCGACGACCTCGAGCCGGCCTGGACGACCGGGCACCCCGGCCTGCTCGAACGGCTCATCGCCAACCTCGTCGACAACGGCATCCATCACAACGTGCCGGGCGGCTTCCTCCAGGTCCAGACACGAGCCACGGGCGACGAGGTCGAGCTCGTGGTCGCCAACGGCGGCGAGCCGATCGATCCCAAGCGGGTGCGGGAGCTGGTCGAGCCGTTCCGGCGCCTGGACCGGTCGGTGCGCGGTTTCGGGCTCGGGCTCTCGATCGTCCGGTCGATCGCCCAGGCCCACCACGGCACGGCCATCCTGCTCGCGCCGGCCACGGGCGGCCTCGAGGTGAGGGTGACGCTGCCGCGGCTGAGCGAGAGCCACGCGACGCGCCCGCGGCCGACCGACGCAGTGCGCTCCGCCGGCGGCGCATTATCAGCCGATCCTCAGAGTCCTCTTACGCAAAGCTGACGGGCCGGAACGTACGCTCCGGTGCATGTCGCGTCGGCGCCATTTCATGCGAAGCGACCGAGGGTCTGACTATGGCATCCCCGCGCCGTGTCCCTCCCAGAGTCGAGTCCAGGCACCGTGCGATTGCGACGAATGTGCGCCTCGTCGCCAGCGGAGGAGATACCTCCCCGCTACCCGAGGTACCGGCGGCGGCTTGGGCCACGACTCCCGTCTGAGCATGCCCGCCGGACCTCGGGTTATCTCGTTGCGCCGGCGGTGACTCGCCGCCAGGTCCCGGTGGATCTGACGCGCGACCAGATCCCGGCGGCGGCGTAGGCGCCCGCCGCCAGGCCGATGATGGCCGTGCTGGCGGGCAACGCGCTGATCGCGTAGCTGAGCGCCAGCCCGCCCCACATCGCCGCCACCGCGATCGCCCCCGACAGGGCCACGCCACGGTACGGTCGCGCCGTCAGGGCACGGGCCGCACCGCCCGGCGCGGCGATCAGTCCGAGTAGCAGCAGCGCCCCGACCGCCTGGGTGCTCTCGGCGGTCACGACAGCCAGCGCGGCGAGGAAGGCGAGGCCCAGTGCGCGCACGGGAATGCCGCGAAGAGTGGCAAGCTCCGGATCGAGCGTGGCCAGCAGAAGCGGCCGCGCGGCACCCAGGACGAACCCGGTTGCGGCCAGGGCAACTGCCGCCGCGATCACCGCCGTGCCGGCGTCCAGCGAGTAGATCGAGCCGAAGAGCGTGTTGGCGGTCGTGATGCCGCTCGCCCCGCCCGCGCTGGTGGCCAGGATCGCGAGCAGCAGCACGCCGATCCCCAGGATCCAGGCGAAGGTGATCCCGATCGTCACGTCGTCGGCCTGCGCCCGGCGGCCCAGCATTCCCATCGCGCCGGCCAGCGCCAGGGTCAGGCCGAAGAGGCCGATGCGCTCGTCGACGCCCACGGCCGCTGCGGCGATCGCGCCGACGAAGGCGACGTGGCTGAGCGCGTCGCCGGCGAACACCTGGGCCCGGGCGACGACGAACCAGCCGATCACGCCGCACGCCAGCGCGATGAAGGTCCCGGCGAGCCACGCGTTGCGGACGAACTCGTGAGCGAACATCAGCGGGGCCTCGCGCGCGCTATGCGCGCCGTGCGGGCCGTGCGCGCCGTGCGCGCAGTGCGGGCCGTGCGCGTCGTGCGCGCGAGGAGATAGAGGACGAAGCCGATCGTCGTCACGTAGAAGCCGACGGGATAGATGCTGAAGTAGGCGATCGCCAGCGCAAGCCAGATGGTGAGCACGGCGAAGACCACGCTGAGGACGAGCCCGGCGACGGGGCGCAGGGTGAGCTGCTGGGCCGCGGCCGGCGGGGCCACGAGCAGTGCGAACACGAGCAGCGCGCCGGTGAGCTGACTGGTGGCGGCGATCGCGAGCGCCAGGACGAGGAGGAACACAGCGTCGAGCAGCGCGACGGGCACGCCCCCGGCGCGGGCGACCTCGCGGTCGACCGAGGCGAACAGCAGGGGCCGGGCCAGCGCGGTGAGCATGGCCAGCGCCGCCAGCGCGACGAGCGCCAGAGCGAGGACCTGGCCACGGGTGATCCCCAGGAACGTGCCGAACAGCAGGGTCTCGGCGCCGCCGAGCACCGCCTGGTTGAGCGAAAGGAAGAGGAAGCCGGCGGCCAGGCCAACCGTCTGCACGACGCCGATTCCGGCGGACTCCCCCTGTTGGCGGGAGGTGCCGGCGCCGAAGCGGCCGATCGCCACCGCGGCCACCGTGCAGGCGACGTAGTACCCCAGTGCCGTCGGCAGCCCGGCGAGCGCGGCGCCCGTCGCGCCGGGGAAGGCCATCACGCTCAAGGTGTGCGACGCGAAGGTCTGGCGGCGCAGCACGACGTACCAGCCGACGACGCCGGCCAACACGGCGACGATCGTCCCCGCGGCCAGCGCATTGACCATGAACGGATAGGTGAAAAGCTGGCGGAGATCGTCGATGGGGTTGGGGGAGAGGGAGGGGATCATCGGCGCCCGCTCACCCGTGGCGGTGGCCGTGGTAGTGGGGCGCCTCGGGCTGGCCGACGACGACGAGCCGCCCGTCGGAGGTGCGCAGCACCTCGACCGTGGTGCCGTACAGGGCACTGAGGGTGTCGGCGGTGATCACCTCCTCGACCCCGCCGCACAGGGCGCGGCCGCCGGCGAGGTAGACGACCCGGTCCAGGTAGGCGGCCAGCGGGTTGACGTCGTGGGCCACGAGCAGCACAGCAACGCCCTCGGCGCTGGAGATGCGCCGGATGAGGCCGGCGACCGCCGCCTGGTTGGGCAGGTCGAGGCTGTCCAGCGGCTCGTCGAGGATGAGCAGCTCAGGGCGGCGGACGAGCGCGGTGGCGATGAGCAGGCGCTGCTGCTCGCCGCCAGAGAGCTCGCCGATGGCGCGGTCGGCGTAGGCGCCTGCACCCACGAGAGCGATCACCTCGTCGACCCGTTGGCGCTCGACGCGCCGCCGCCGGCGGGCGCGCGGGGTGAGGGCCACCGGAACGCCCCAGCGGGCGCCGTCGAGGCCGAGTGTCACCAGGTCGACCCCGCGCACCCGCGCGGACGTGTCAAAGCTCTGGCGCTGGGGGAGGTAGCCGATCCGGCCGCGGGCCTGCTGGGGTGAGCGCCCGAGGACATCGACCGATCCGCCGGCGAGGGGCACGAGGCCGAGGATCGCCTTCATCAATGTCGACTTGCCGGCGCCGTTGGGCCCGAGCACCGCGACGAACTCGCCGTGGCCGATGGTCAGCGTGACGTCGGAGAGGATCTCGCGCCCGCCCACGCGGATCCCGGCGTGGTTGAGCGCGACCGCGTGAGCCTCGGCGCGGGGGACGGTGGCGTGCGGGGCGTCGGTCATCGGCCCGTGGCCTCGTGCAGCGCCGCCTGCAGGCGGCTGAGCTGGGCGACCTGCCACTGCTGGAACGAATCGGTGGCCGGCGAGAGGGTCTCCGTGACCGTGGCGATCGGGATGTGCGCGGCGCGGGCGAGGGCGTTGAGACGCTGAATTCCCGGCGTCACGTTCTGTGAGTTGTAGATCCACACCTTGATCTGGTGGGCCGTGAGCTGGCGCTCGGTGGTGATCGTGTCCTGGGCCGTGACCTCGGTGCCTTCGCTGATCGCCTTCATGAAGCTCGGCGGGGTGATGAGGTCGAGGCCCAGCGCGGGCGCCTGGAGCGCGAAGATGCTCTCCGAGGCGCCGACGGGGACGCCCTGGTAGCGCCGGCGGATCTGCGCGATGAGGTCGTGATAGCCGGCCAGGCCGTGGGCGTCGAGCTGGGTGAGGCGCTGGGCGAAGTACGCCTGTGTTCGGGGGGTCGAGGCGCTGGAGATCCGCGGTGATCGTCCGCGGCGACGCGGGTGACGTCGGCCGGGTCATACCAGCGGTGCGGGTTGTCGCCCTCGGCCAGGTGCAACAGCTGCCCGACGGTGAGCGTGACGCGCCCGTTGACCGGGTTGGCGGCCAGCAGCTTGGGCGCCCACGGGTCATAGCCCACCCCGTTGACGATCGCCAGCTGCGCCGTCGCCATGGTCCGCGCGTCGCTGGTGGTGGGCTCATAGGAGTGGGGGTCCTGCGCGGGATTGACGATGAGGCTCTGCACCTGCGCGTGTGCACCGCCCAGCTGGCGCGCGATGCTGCCCCAGAAGTTCTCGGCGGCCACCACCCGGACCTTGCCCCCGATCGTTCCCACCTTGGGGTCGGCGCAGCCCGTCGCCGTCAGGGCGAAGCCGGCGAGCACGGCAAGGACAAGCCAGGGGCGCGGCACGCCCCCAACCTATCACAGAATGAGAATAAGTCTTATTCCTGTTCTTATTCTCATTCTCGCTAGAGTGGGGACATGGCCAGTCTGGACTGGATCCGCTACGTGTACGCCAACCTGCAGACGGGTGGCTTCAACCGCGGCGGGGCCCGCGACGCGGTCATCGACCTGCTCGGCGAGCAGGAGTGCGCGCTGAGCGCGGCCCAGATCGAGACGCGCCTGCGGGGCGAGGGCCGTCCCATCGCGCGGGCCAGCATCTACCGCACGTTGGACCTCCTCGTCGAGCGCGGCCTGGCCGAGCGCGTCGTCGTCGGTCAGGGCGAGGCCCGCTTTGAGCCGCTCGAGCCCAGCGGCGAGCACCACCATCACCTCTTCTGCGGCCAGTGCGGCCGGCTCATCCCCTTCGATGACCCGGGCCTGGAGCGCGCCATCGACAAGCTCGAGGATCGCCTCGGCGTCACCGTCGACAGCCACGACGTGCTGTTGCGCGGCGCCTGCGAGCAGTGCCGCTGACGGCGCCGCCGTCCGCCGTCCCCGGCGCCGGTCCCACCGCCCACTACCAGGCGTCGACGTTGGGCCGCCGCTTGCCCGGCGTCTGCCACCACCGGGGCGTCGCGTCGTCAAACAGCGTCGCGATCCAGCGCCGGGTGTCGACCGGGTCGATCACGTCGTCGATCTCGAAGTACGACGCCATGCTGATGCCGCGTCCTCGCTCGTAGGCGGTCGCCACCATCGCGTCGTAGGCGCGCTCGCGCTCGGCCGGGTCCTCGATCGCCTCGAGCTCGCGCCGCATGCCCAGCCGCACCGCGCCCTCCAGCCCCATCGCTCCGAACTCCGACGTCGGCCAGCCCACGCAGAACAGGGGCGCTTTGAAGCTCCCGCCGGCCATCGCCTGGGCGCCCAGCCCGTAGCCCTTGCGCAGCACGACGGTCCCGGTGGGCACGCTGAGGTTGGCGCCGGTGACGAACATCCGCGAGAAGTGGCGGACGGTCGCGGTCTTCTCGGACTCCGGCCCCACCATGAAGCCCGGCGTATCGGCGAGGAACACCAGCGGCAGCCCGAAGGCGTCGCAGAGGCCCATGAACCGCGCCGCCTTGTCGGCGCCCGCGGCGTCGATGGCTCCGCCGAGATGCGACGGATCGTTGGCGATCACGCCCAACGCGTTCCCATCCAGGCGCGTCAGCGCGGTGACCATGCCCGGCCCGAAGCCCCGGCGCAGCTCGAGGACCGACCCCTCGTCGAACACCCCGTCGATGACGTCACGCACCGCGTACACCCGCTTGCGGTTGGCGGGGATGAGGTCGCGCAGCCGGGCCTGGTCGGGAACGGGAGGGTCGGGGCGCGCGCCGTGCGGCGGCCGCGCGAAGTAGCTGAGGTACCGCTTGGCGGCGGCCACGGCGGCGGCGTCGTCGGGCACCCGCAGGTCGACCACGCCGTTGGCGTCCTGGACGTCGATCGGCCCCACCTCGCCCGGCTCGTAGACGCCGAGCCCGCCGCCCTCGATCATCGCGGGGCCGCCCATCCCGATGCTGGAGTCCTCCGTGGCGATGACCACGTCGCAGCAGCCCAGCAGCGCGGCGTTGCCGGCAAAGCAGTAGCCGCTCGCGATGCCCACGAGCGGCACGAGCCCGCTGAGCTGGGCGAAGTACTGAAAGGCCCGGCAGTCCAGGCCGGCGATGATCGGCATGTCCACGTCGCCCGGCCGGCCGCCGCCGCCCTCGGCGAACAGCACCACCGGCAGGCGCCGGCGCTCGGCGATCTCGAACAGGCGGTCCTTCTTCTGGTGGTTGCGCATGCCCTGGGTGCCCGCCAGGACTGTGTAGTCGTAGGACATCGCGGCCACCGGTTGTCCGGCGATCGCGCCGACCCCGCCGACGAGGCCGTCCGCCGCCGTGCGCTCGATCAGCTCCTGCCGGGAGCGCCGCTGCTCCTGAGCAGCGAACATGAGCGGCCCGTATTCCACGAAGGTGCCCTCGTCCAGGAGGTCGTCCAGGTTCTCCCGGGCCGTCCGGCGCTGTTGCGCGTGGCGCTTGGCGACGGCGTCGGGCCGGCGGTGATCGAGGCCGACGGCGTGGCGTTCGTGGACCTCCGCGAGGTCCGCTCTCTCCTGCGTCGCCTCGGGTTCCGCCGCGGCGGCATCGAGAGGGGCGGGCCCGTCGGGAGGGGTGAGGAGCGCCAGCGGCTGGCCCTCGGTGACGGTGTCGCCGATCCCGACGTGGAGCTCTGCGAGCGTCGCGTCACGCTCGGCGACGATCTCGTGCTCCATCTTCATCGCCTCGATCACAACGACCGGGGTCCCGGCGGCGACATGCTCGTCGGTGGCCGCCGGTGTGGCCACGACGGTGCCCGTGAACGGGGCCACCAGTGTCTGGCTCATCTGTGCGGGCACGGGCGGCAGTCTACGATTCGCGGCCATGAGCGAGACCCCGGTTCTGCTGTGGGAGCCATCTGACGAGCGCGTGGCGCACGCGACGCTGACGCGGTTCGCGAGCTGGCTGTCTGACGAGCGCGGGCTGAGCTTCGGCTCCTATGAGGAGCTGTGGCGGTGGTCGGTGGACTCGGTGGACGAGTTCTGGGCCGCGGTGGTGGCGTACTTCGACGTGCGGATCGAGGGCGGCGACGGGGCCGTTCTGGGCGATCGTTCGATGCCAGGCGCCGAGTGGTTCCCGGGCGCGCGGACGTCGTATGCCGAGCATGTCTTTCGCGGCAAGGACCCCGACGCCGTGGCCATCCGTCACGCCTCCGAGGTGCGGCCGGAGCTGGGGGAGTGGACGTGGGGGCGGCTGCGCGCCGAGACGGCGCGGATCGCCGCGGGGCTGCGCGCCTTGGGTGTGGTGGAGGGTGACCGGGTGGTGGCCTATATGCCCAACATCCCCGAGACGGTCACGGCGTTCTTGGCGTGCGCGTCGATCGGGGCGACCTGGTCCTCGGCCGCGCCGGAGTTCGGGGCGCGCAGCGTGATTGACCGCTTTGCTCAGGTGGAGCCCAGGGTGCTGCTGACCGTCGACGGTTACGGCTATGGCGGCAAGCAGTTTGACCGCTCAGGTCAGGTGGAGCGGATCGCGGCGGAGCTGCCGGGCCTCGAGAAGGTGGTCCGCTTCGGGTATCTGGACGGGAGCGGCTGGGAGGACGGGTTCCTTGGCCCCGAGGACGCGGAGCTGGAGTTCGCGTCGCTGCCGTTTGACCACCCGTTGTGGGTGCTGTATTCGAGCGGCACCACCGGCCTGCCCAAGCCGATCGTTCATGGCCAGGGCGGGATCCTGCTGGAGCACGTCAAGGCGCTGCACCTGCACGTCGACGCGCAGGCCGGCGATCGGATCTTCTGGTTCTCCACGACCGGTTGGATGATGTGGAACTTCCTGGTCGGGGGGCTCCTCACCGAGGCGTCGATCGTGCTGTTCGATGGCAACCCGGGCTACCCGACCCTCGACCGGCTCTGGGACCTGGCCGAGGAGTCTGAGATGACGACGTTCGGGACCAGCGCCGCGTTTATCGCCTCCTGCATGAAGGCCGACGTGGAGCCCCGGGCGGGACGGGAGCTCACAACCCTGCGGGCCGTGGGATCGACCGGTTCGCCGCTGTCGCCTGAGGGCTTTCAGTGGGTCTATGACCATCTCGGCTCTGAGACCTGGCTGTTCTCGACGTCGGGCGGCACCGACATGTGCACCGCGTTCGTGGGTGGGGTGCCGACGTTGCCGGTCTACCTCGGCGAGCTCCAGGCGCGGTCGCTCGGCGCGGCGGTGGAGGCCTGGGATCCCGACGGCAAGGCCCGGATCGACGAGGTCGGGGAACTGGTCATCACCGAGCCAATGCCCTCCATGCCCGTGTTCTTCTGGGGCGACGAGGACGGGGAGCGGCTGCGCGACTCGTATTTTTCGATGTACCCGGGCGTATGGCGCCACGGGGACTGGATCAAGATCACCGAGCGCGGGACGGCGATCATCTACGGGCGCTCGGACTCCACGATCAACCGCGGCGGGGTCCGGATGGGAACGTCTGAGATCTACCGCGCCGTGTTGGACGTCGACGAGGTGGTCGATGCGCTGGTGGTGGACCTCCCGAAGGATGGCACCGACGGGTGGATGCCGCTGTTCGTGGTGCTGCGCGAGGGCTCAGAGCTGACCGATGAGCTGTTGGCGGAGATCCGCCGCCGCGTCCGGGAGGACTGCTCGCCGCGGCACGTGCCCAACGAGGTCCGCCAGATCGCCGCGGTCCCCCGGACGCTGTCCGGAAAGGTGCTCGAGGTCCCGGTGAAGCGGATCCTGATGGGGACGCCCGTCGAGGAGGCGGCGTCGCGGGAATCCTTGGCCAACCCCGAGGCGCTGGACTTCTTCGTGGATTTGGCTGCGGACTCGGAGTAGCGGCGAAACGCCCGTTTGCAGCGCATTCTGCACGAAGGCGGGGCCGTCCTAGGCTCCTCTTACGGACTTCTTCCCGAACTCTGAAAGGTTCCTCACGGGTACGTGGTCCTATAGGGAACGACAAAAGCAGCCCCCATCCAGGGAGAACCAACACAATGAGAAGTCTGAGCCGATGGCTTCCGATCATCGGCGGCGCCATTGCGGGTGGAGTGATCGCGCTGGTGATCGCCAGCTCCAGTTCGACCACCCGTTCTGTGACAACGACCGTCGTGCAGCAGGGCTCGAACACCTCGGCTGAGCCGACGGCGTTCAAGAGCGGGACCGGTCTGAGCATCAACCAGATCTACAAGGCCGCCAGCCCCGGCGTGGTCGACATCGTTGTGACGTCGCAGAGCCAGACTCCGAGCTTCGGGTTCTTCGGCGGCCAGGGTGGCACCACGAAGGGCGAAGGCGCCGGCGTCGTCTACGACACGAACGGCAACATCCTCACCGACGAGCACGTGGTGGCCAACGCGACCTCCGTTCAGGTCAACTTCCAGGACGGCAAGAGCGTGCCGGCCAAGGTGGTGGGCACCGACCCGTCCACCGACGTGGCGGTCATCCATGTCGATGTCCCGGCGTCGGAGCTTCACCCGATCCCCCTGGCCGACTCCGCCCAGGCCCAGGTCGGCGACCCGGTGGTGGCGATCGGCAGCCCGTTCAGCCTGCCCGAGACGACCACGACGGGCATCGTGAGCCAGACGGGCCGCAGCATTCAGGCGCCCAATCAATACACGATCCCCAACGCCATCCAAACCGACGCGGCCATCAACCCCGGCAACTCGGGCGGCCCGCTGCTGGACGCCGATGGGCACGTCCTCGGTCTCAACGACCAGATCGAGACCAACAACCAGACCGCCGGCGGCGAGGGATCGAGCTCGGGCGTCGGGTTCGCCGTACCGTCCGACACCGCCAAGAAGGTCGCGACCACAATCATCGCCGGCCAGAAGGTCGAGCACGCCTTCGTCGGCGTCTCCTTGCCGAGCGCCGGCGGCAGCATCGCGAAGATCGTCCAGATCAAGCCCAACACGCCGGCCTCCCTGGCCGGCCTGCAGACTGGGGACGTCGTCACCGCGATCAACGGGACGCCGATCACCACGAGCGATCAGTTCATCGCCACGCTCGACAACTTCAAGCCTGGACAGCAGGTGACCCTGACCATCAAGCGCTCCGGTCAGAGCAAGCAGGTGAAGGTCACGCTGGCCAACCGGCCCGCCCAGGCGGCGACCGGCGGCTGACCCCGGCTTCGGCTGACCCTGGCCCCACCCCCGAGCTCAGGCGCTCGCGGGGTGGGCCGGGTCCGCTTTCACACGACGGCGCCGGCTCGCGAGCGTCATCGAGAGCGGGCCGCCGACCGCCACCACGGCGATGAGCAGCGGGCCCAGCGCGCCGTCGCCGAAGGCCGCGGCGATCTCATAGGCGCCGGCTCCGAACAGGGCGGCCGTCGGCAGCGTGATCAGCCACGCCGCGGCGATCGTGCCGGCCACGCCCCAGCGCACCGCCGACAGGCGCTTGGCCGCGCCGGCCCCCATCACCCCACCCGAGATCACGTGCGTGGAGGAGAGGGGGTAGCCCAGGCGCGAGGAGATGAGGATCACGGCGGCACCTGAGGCCTGGGCCGAGAACGCCTGAGCGGCGTCCATGCGGATGATGCGGCTGCCGACGGTACGGATGATCCGCCAGCCGCCGGCATACGTCCCGAGGGAGATCGCGGTCGCCGACAGGATCACCACCCACGCGGGGACATCGGGGTGGTGGGGACTCAGGGAGCCGTGCGCCACCAGGGCCAGCGTGATCACGCCCATCGTCTTCTGGGCGTCGTTGGTCCCGTGGGCGAGCGCCAGCGCAGAGTTGCTCACGATCTGGCCCGCGCGGAACGCGCGCGTCACCGGCCCCGGGCTGCGCCGGCCCAGCAACCAGTAGATGACGGCGATCACGCAGCCGGCGATGACGAACGTCGAGACCGGCGCCACCACCGCCGGAATGACCACCTTGGTGAGCAGGCCGCCGAACTTGACGCCCCCGGTGCCGACGGCGGCCAGCATCGATCCGATCACGCCGCCGATCAACGCGTGCGACGAGCTCGATGGCAGACCGTAGGCCCAGGTGAGGAGGTTCCAGGCGATCGCGCCGACGAGGCCGGCGAAGGCGATGGTCTCGGTGACCTGGGCGGCATCGATGATGCCGGTGGCGATGGTGGCCGCGACCTTGAGCGAGATGAACGCCCCGACGAAGTTCAGCACCGAGACGAGAGCGATCGCCGTCCGCGGCGCGAGGGCCCGCGTCGAGATCGACGACGCCACGACGTTGGCGGTGTCGTGGAAGCCGTTGGTGAAGTCGAACGCCGTCGCGGCAACGACGACGATTACGAGCAGGAGGACGCTATGCACCCGAGCGTCAGGCTACGTCAGCTGCCCGCGCTCGCCGCCCAGGCCAGCGTGCGCTCCATGAGCTCGTTGTGCACGCTGCGGGTGTTGCCGCGACGCCGCGTCCAGGAATGGTCGGCGGCCATGATCCAGCTGTAGGTGTCGTCCGCCAAGCAGCGATCGAGCGTGTCCTGGATCTCGGCCTGCAGCTCGGGGCGCTCGACCGGCACGAGCAGTTCGACCCGGGTGTCGAGGTTGCGCGGCATCATGTCCGCCGAGCCGATGTAGTAGATGTGCTCGTCGCCGCGGTGGAACGAGTAGACGCGGCTGTGCTCGAGGAAGCGCCCGACGACGGAGGTCACCTCGATCGTGTCGCTGACCCCGGGGATACCGGGCACCAGGCAGCAGATCCCGCGCACGTTGAGCGCGATCGGGACGCCGGCCTGGGAGGCACGGTAGAGCGCCTCGATCACCTTCTGGTCCACGAGCGCGTTCATCTTCATCACGATCCGCGTCTCCTGGCCCTCCCCGTGGGCCTCGATGGTGCGGTCGATCTCGTTGATGAGCGGCTGGCGCAGCCATGTCGGAGCGACCAGCGTCTTGCGCTGGCGCTGCGGGCGTCCGTACCCGGTCAGCGTGTTGAACAGGTTGGCGACCTCGTCGCCGATCTCGTGGTTGATGGTGAACAACCCGAAGTCCTCGTACAGCCGGGCATTCTTGGCGTGGAAGTTGCCGGTCCCGATCATCACGTAGTTGCGGACCGTGCCCCGCTCGCGGCGGACGATGAGGATCGCCTTGGCGTGCGTCTTGAGCCCCGGGATGCCATGGACCACGTGCGCGCCCACCTCCTCCAGCGCGCGTGACCAGTGGATGTTCTGGCGCTCGTCAAAGCGGGCCTTGAGCTCCACCAGGCACACGGCCTGCTTGCCCTTCTCGGCGGCCTCGATGAGCGACGGGACCAGCGCGGAGTCGTCGGATGTCCGGTAGACGGTCATCTTGATCGCGAGCACGTTGGGGTCGTCGACCGCCTGCTTGACGAATCGCTCCACGCTCGAGGTGAACGACTGGTAGGGGTAGTGGACGAGGACGTCGCCGGCGCGCATCATCGCGAACATGTCCGGCTGCGCGTCGCCGTCAGACTGGGCGGTGACCAGGCCGGGGGCGGTCACCGGCGTCCAGTTCGGCCAGCGGATGTCGGGGTGGTCCTTGACCGAGGCGATCTGCCAGAGGTCGCCGAGGTCGAGCAGGCCCTTGATGTCGTAGACCTGGACCTCGTCGACGTTGAGCCACTCGATCAAGCGTGTGCGCAGCGCGGGCTCCATCCCCGCTCCGACCTCGAGGCGCACGACCTCGCCGAAGCGGCGGCGGCGCAACTCGTCCTCGACCGCCTGGAGCAGGTCGTCGGCCTCATCGGACACCTCGAAATCGGCGTCGCGCGTCACGCGGAACAGGTCGTGGCTGAGGATCTCCATCCCTGGGAACAGCGCGTCGAGGTGGCGGGCGATGATGTCCTCGAGCGGGATGAAGGTGTCCTTCTCGATCTCCACGAATCGCGGCAGGACCTCCTTGGGCACCTTGACGCGGGCGAACGCCTCCTGGTCGGCTTCGGGGTCGTGGAGGTGGACGATCAGGCTCAGCGAGAGGTTGGAGATGTAGGGGAACGGCCGGCCCGCGCCGACGCCCAGCGGCGTGAGCACGGGGAAGATCTGCTCGCGGAAGTGACGCTCGATCGCCTCGTCGGACGCGCCCGACTCGTCGCAGCTGACGATGCGGATGCCCTGCGCGCCCAGCTCGGGGCGCACCACTCCGGAGAACTGCTCGGTGTGGCGATGGTCGAGCTCACGGACGCGGCTGTTGATCCCTGCCAGCACCTCGGTCGGGGAGAGCCCGTCGGGGCCGCGGGCGTCGATCCGCGCGTCGACCTGGTCGTGTACGCCGGCGACGCGGATCATGAAGAACTCGTCGAGGTTGGTGACGAAGATCGCCAGGAACTTGAGCCGCTCGATCAGCGGGAGCGACTCGTCCTCGGCCAGCTGGAGAACCCGGTCGTTGAAATCCAGCCACGAGATCTCGCGATTGACGTAGAGCGATTGGTCGCGCAGATCGGGCACCTGGCCTGATGCGGACCCGTTGGCCTCCTGCGGCCCGACCGTGGCGGCCTCGCGGGGATCGGAACCGATCTCAGTCATAGACATGCTCCCGTCCGGCGATTGCGCTCAGCTCGCCGGGGCGCATGAGCACCACCAGTTCGCCCTTGGAGATCCCGGCCAGACCGCCCTTCCTCAGCCGCGCTTGCGCGCCGGTGAGGTCGTGCACGGTCAGCGTGAAGGATGGGTCATGGCCGACGAGCAGGACCTCGCCCAGTCCCGCGACCAGGTCATACGCGTCAAAGGGCTCGCCGCCGAGCCGGCGCTCGAGGGTCACCTCGACGCCGAGCGGCGCGCACGCGTACTGGGCGGTCTGTACTGCCCGGACCTTGGGGCTGGAGAGACAGGCGTCAAGGGTGACGCCCAGCGTCGCCAGCGCCTGTCCGGCGTCCTGAGCCTGCATGATCCCGCGCTCGGTCAACGGCCGATCGTCGTCGGGAGTGCCATCGGCAGCGTCGGCGTGCCGCAGGAGCCAGAGCATGCTCGTACTCTACGCCGCATGGTGCTGCCCAGGCTAAGCGGGCCGCTCCGGGGCCGTCGTGAAGGTTTGGTGAACGCGGTTACCTCACGCCCACGTCCACCACGGAGGCGCCGCTGCGACGCTGGCGGCGGGTGGATTCAGCCGATGAGCAGGCGGCGGTTGAACACCCGCTCGAACGCCTCGTCGTCGCCATAGCGCTCAACACTCCAGCGCGGCAGTGTGAGGTCACCGCCGGCCTTGAGGTGCAGGTCCACGCCGTCGCCGTTGGTGTCGAGGTGGGCCTCGGACACCGACTGGTCGCGCCCGCGCTCCAGGTGCTCGGCCAGGCGCAGGATGACCGCACAGCGGTCCAGGGCCTCCTCGTCGCCGTCATGCGCGATGGCCTCGATGATCCCGAGCTTGGGGATGCCCTTGCGGTGATAACGCGTGATCTGGGCGATCAGGGCCCGCTCGCGCGGGTCAAAGCCGGGCAGCTCGGCGCTCTCGATGAGGTAGCGCGAATGCTTGTGGTGGTCGGAATAGGAGATCGTCATGCCGACGTCGTGGAGCATCGACGCCGCCCACAGCAGCTCGCGCTCGCCCTCGACCGGCGTGAACAGCCCGCCGCTGACCAGCGAATCGAACATCTGCAGCGAGAGCTTGGCCACGTGCTCGACGTGGACGATGTCCGACTCGTACTGGATCGCGAGGTTGCGCACGGCGGCCTCGCGGACGTCGTCGAACAGGGGAGGGTCGCCCTCGAGCAGGGTGCGGGCCAGGAACACGCCCTCGCGCAGGCCGGCGTCGGTGGCCTCGATCCCGTCAAAGCCGCCGAGGGCCACGACGGTGTCCAGGACGACGGCCGAGGCGAGGATGATGTCGCCGCGGCCGGGCTTGATCCCGGGGACCATGCCGCGCTCCTCCACCGACATCGAGGCCAGCTCGGTGGTGATGTCCGAGAGCACCTTGGGGGTGATGTGGAATCCCTGGACGCCGAGATCGAGCGAGCCGTTGGCCGCCTGAGCGGCGGCGGCCAGGTTGCGCACCGCGCCCCCGATGCCCACCATCCGCTTGCCCGAGGAGGCGAGCCAGTCCAGCGCCGACACCGTGGCGATGACGTGATCGCGCAGCTTGGACAGGTCCTTCTTCTTGACGGGGCCGTCGCCGGGGAGGAACTCCTCGGTGACGCGCACGGCGCCGAGCGGGAACGAGGCCGATTCCTGGGGCCGGCGGCCGTCGACGTGGGTGAGCTGCATGCTGCCGCCCCCGATGTCGAGCACGACGCCGTCGGTCAGCGTGGTGGTGTTGACCGCGGCGACATAGCCGTAATAGGCCTCGTCCTGCGCCGAGAGCGTCTCGATCGTCAGGCCGGTCGCGGCCTGGGCATCGGCGAGGAAACGCTCGCCGTTGGTGGCGTCGCGGATCGCGCTGGTGGCGACGACGTGGACGTCCTCGGCGTCGAGATGGTTGGCCCGGCAGAAGCGCGCGAAGACCCCCAGGGTCTCCAGACCGCGGCCGATCGCCTCGTAGCTGAGCTTGCCCGACGCGGCCAGGCCCGCGCCGATACGGACGGTCTCATAGAGCTCGTCGGTGAGCTTCCACCAGGAGCCTTGTTCGTACGTGAACACCACCAGGCGCCACGAGTTGGAGCCGAGATCGACAACGGCGACCTGACGAGGGCTGTGGCCACTCTGGCCCGCGGCGCGCGTCGATCGCCAGCTCACATTTGCATCATGCGGGCACGACCGGACGGCTCGCTGCCGTCGATCCCGCATTCTGCGAGAAGATCGACGAGCAATGTGGCGAACCCGAACCCGCGGGCGGCGAGCCCGCGCCCGGTGAGCGGGTTGTAGTACTCGCGGAAGCCGTGACGCGCGGTCGCCACCTCACGGACGGCTGGCCGGTGACCACAGCGCTCATCGATCACATACGTTCGCGCCCGTGCCCGCGCGGCTCGTGATGAGCCTGCGAAGTTCCTGTGACCAGCGTGTGAAAGGCGCTAAGGGCCCTGAGTCAGGTGCGGGCCTTGGAGCGGCTCGTGGGCTGCGAGCCCGTGGCGGCCTTCTTGCCCTTGGTGGGCAATGGCGCCGGCGCCGCCGGGGCGACGTGATCAGAGACGGTCACGTAGCGGTAGGCCGCGCCGAGGAACAGCAGCGTCAGGATCACGGCACTCGATGCGCACCACTCGCAGATCGCGTGGATGGAGAAGAGCTCGCGGTAGGTGAGATAGCCGCTGAAGGCAAAGCCGATCAGCGTGAGGCCGAGTGTGGCCAGCCGCGTCTCCTCGCGGTCGGGGGCGAGCAGCGAGGCGGTGATGCCGATGTAGCCGATCAATCCCAGCAGTGCCACCGGGATGCCGTCGAGCTTGGACCACACCGAGCTCTGGACCTTGATGCAGGACTCGCCGGCCGTGCACGCGGGCTTGATCCCGGCGTAGTGGATGATCGTCAGATAGGTCGCCACTCCCAGGCCGATGACCGCCAGAACGAGCATCACCCTGCGGAGCGGGAACCTCATGACACCGAGTTGATCGCCGTCTGCATCGCGCTGTAGGTCTGATCGCCGACCAGCGGCTGGGCCTGGTTCTTGGGCCCCGAGACCACGAGCGTCGGGGTGCTGTTGAACCCCGCGGCGGAGGCGGACGCCATGTCCGCACTGACCTGGGAGCTGAGCGCCGAGGAGCCGCGATCCGAGCTCCACTGGCTGAAGTTCAGCCCGGGGATCTGCTTGGCCAGGCCGCCGAGATAGTTGTCGGTGACGTAGCTCGTCGTCTCATCGCCCTGCTCGTGGTAGAAGAGCTCGATGTAGTTCCAGGCCTTCTTCTGGTTGCCGGCGGCGAGCATCGCCGCCTGGCTGGGCACGAACATGGAATCGTTGGCCTGGCCCGAGGCGGTCTTGAGCGCCTTGTAGACGATCTTGACCTTGCCCGACCGGACCTCGTTGGCGATGAGCTGGTTCTCGGCCCCGAGGGCGAAGTCCTTGCAGACCGGGCACACGAGGTCGCCGTATTCGGTGACGGTCACCTTGGCGCTCGGCGAGCCCAGCGTGTTGCCCGTCTGAGGGATCCCCGCCAGGAGCGTATTGACCGTCGTCTGGGCCTTCTTGGCCGCCGCGCTGTTGGGCGCGACAACCTTCGCGCTGCTGCCCCCCGAGGACACGGCGATGGCGACTGCGACGAGAGCGATGGCGCCGACCAGCGTCCCACCCAGCATGCGCAGGCGGCGATCGCGGCGGGCGCGCTCAGCGCGGGCCTGCTCCTCTGCCAGCCGCCGCTGGCGGGCGGCTTCTTTTTGCTCTTTACGTGAGGCCATGCGACATTCGGGCGGGCGCCCGGTACGCCGACAAGACTCCGGGACGCGTCAGGATAGCGGTGGCTGCTTTAGCCAAGACTTAAGGACGTCACTGGGTTTCTGAAGCGACGTTGAGCGTGAAGGGGGCGGTGACCACGCGGCCGTGAACCTTGAGCTGGATGAACAGCCGCCAGGTCCCCGGGACGGGGAGGAGCACGCCCAGCGTGAGCTTCCCGGGAGACGTGGAGGTGCCGGAGATCTTCGGGGCGCCGGCGAGGCTGCCGCAATTGGGCGCGTCGGGCGCGCACACGTGCGTGTGGAAGTAGTTCAACGTCCCTTCCTGGAAGAAGATCGCGTGTGCCAGCGCCCCGAACCAGGGCACGAACTTGATCGGCTTGCCGTGGGTGTCGGTGATGTTGACGTGCAGGAACACCGCCTGGATGGCATGGATCGCGGGGTGGGGCTGCATGTCGAAGTGGACGCCATCGATCACCTGGTGGGGCTTGAACGGGGGCAGCTTGATCGGGTGATAGGCGCCGGTGACGGTCACGTTGCGAAACAGCTGGAAGTTGGGCTGCCCGCCGGGAATGTCGGGGTACACGTCGACGAGGACGTGGTAGGGCCCGGGGGCGGGGAACGTCACCGACTGGTGCAGCACTCCGCTGGGCGGGATCGGCGGATGCTGGTGGATGATGTAGGCCAGATCGTTGCGGACGATGATCAGGTGCACCCCGGTGTGCGGGCCCGGGCCGGTCTTGTACTGGGTGAGCGTGCGGCCGTTGGGCTGCCTGATGTCGAACGTCAGCATCGTGGGCTTGCCCGGGACGATCGTGCCGCTCGGCTGAAACCCGGCGAGGCTGTAGGTCTGGGCGGGGGCGACCTTGGGCGCGGTGATCGACGAGCCCGAGCTCGACCCGCAGCCGGCGAGCAGCGCAGCGAGTGCCATCGTGACGAGCGCCGTCGCGGCGAGCGCCCCCGTGGGACGCGTGCCGGTCATCGCAGTGCGGCCTGGATGGCCTGGGTCACCTCGTTGGTGCCGAAGGCGCCCTCCAGGCGGGCCACGATCTTGCCCTGGCGGTTGACCACGAACAGCCACGGCTCGGTGCGCAGGTGAAAGGCCTTCAGCTGTGGGCGCAGGCCCTTGCTGGGCTGGTTGTCCACGTAGACCTCCTGGTGGATGAAGGCCACCTGGTTGCCGAAGCGATGCTGGACCTGGACGGTGACGTCGGTCACCGGCCCACACACGCGCGAGATGCAGAGCTGCGGCGTGGAGAACAGCAGCGCGACCGGCTTCTTGCCCAGGACCTGGTTGAACGAGACTGCCGCCATGTTCTCCGGGGGCAGCCGCGTGGTGAGGAGCTGCTGGTTGCCGTGGACCGTCGCCAACGTGTCGGTGGCGATGGCCGGCGGCCGGTCCCCGACGCCGGGGATCTGCGACGACGGCGCCGCGGCGAGCTCGCCGGTCGCCCCGATCAGGCCGCTCGGCCCCTTGGTCAGGGAGAGCACGAAGTAGGTCCCCGCCTTGGGGACCGGGACCTGGGCGGCGTAGATGGCCTGGATCCCGCCCGGCCCGGTGTTCTGCTTGCTGCGGTACTGGGGCAGCACCGTCATGGGGTCCGCCGGGGCCAGGTAAGGCCCCTTGGCCGGCGCGCCGGGGTTGGAGGCGACGTAGATGGCCGTGGGCGCGTAGACGAACTTGCCGGCATTGGTGGTCAGCGCGAAGGCGTAGCGTTGGGTCCCGGGCGTGAACGTGCCGGTGGCGGCGCCGAGGTCGACGCTGGACTTGGCCAGGGTGCCGAGGTCCTTGAGGCTCTTGCCGCTCGAGGACGGGAACTGGGACGCGCGGGGATGCACGGCGGCGGACAGATCGGCCACGGCGGGGACCGCGGCGCTGCTCAGGGCCGAGGTCGTGGTCGCGCCGGCGCTCGTCGCCGCCTCGGAGGCGGTCTTCGAGGATGAGGACGACCCGCACCCGGCGAGGACCGCCGCGGCCGCCACCACCGCCATGACGGCCAGGACCGCAACCAGCGCGCGCGCGCTGGCGCGCGGGCGAGGACCCCGCACGACGCGCACCTCTCGAGACCCGGACTGCCGCACGCCCCAGAGCGTAGCGGCGGGGTTGACCTCGAGCGCTGGTGCTGGGACGTTCACCCGCGCTTCACATGCACAAATCAGGTGCGACTGGATTTGCTCGGGCCCCCCCGGTTCGCCGCTGTTTGCGCGTAAAGATCTTGTGACCGACGGCCGCGGGCGGACCAGCGCGGGCGGGGCGTGGGTTAGAGTGGCGGCAATGTCGATTGAGCGCAGCGAGACGCTGCCCGGCTACTCGACCACCGCCCCGGCGCAGCGCGGTCAGAACCGTCTGCGTCTGGCCGTGCTGGACCGCGATCCGGGCTTCATGCAGGTCCTGTCCAAGCGATTGGACGCCCTGGGATGCGAGTACCGGCCGCTGTCCGCGCCGCTGAACACCGATTCCCTCGTGACGATGCGCCTCAACGCGATCGTCCTGGATCTGGCCATCCTCGGGCCGACGGGCTGGAGCTATCTGGAGCAGGTGTGTGCCCGGCTGCCCGGCCTGGCGGTGGTGGTGTGCACCGGGCCGTCTTCGGTGGCCCAGCGGGTCCGTGGCCTGCGCCTCGGCGCCGACGCGTGGATCACCAAGCCATGCCACGCCGAGGAGCTCATCTGCGTCGTCGAGGCCGCCGTGCGCCGGCACCGGCGTTCGGAGATGCCCGCGCTCGACGCCGCCACCACGTTCGGGGAGATCACGGTCCGCCCGGACCTCTACCAGGCCTACGTCAACGAGGTCAGCCTGGAGCTCACGGCGCGGGAGTTCGAGATCCTGCACCTGCTCACCGGGTCTGACCGCGTCCTGCGGCGCGAGGAGATCTACGAGCGCGTGTGGGGCTACGCCATGGCCCACGGCGATCGCTCGGTCGATGTGTTCGTGCGCAAGCTGCGCCAGAAGCTGCGGTCGGGCTCGCCGGAGTGGAACTACATCCACACGCATTTCGGCGTCGGCTACCGCTTCTCCCCCGAGCACGAGAGCAGCGTGGAGGAGGAGCTGGACCTGATCACCTCGGCCAACGCCGGCGAAGAGCTGGACAACGAGGAGCTCAACTCGGCGCTCGCCGGCTGATCGATCGATCGCGCTCGCGGGCGCGTTCACAATTGATTCACACCCTCGTCACGAGCTGATAACCCCGTCGGCTGCTTGACGCGGGAGCATGCGAAGGCGTGACGCAGGCAGCTCAGGCACGGCAGGAGGTGCTGGAGGTGGGTCCCCTCCAGATCATCCCCGACGAGCATCTGGCCCGGGCGGAAGGCCGGGCGCTGATGCTGTCGATCCGTGAGCTGCGGCTGCTGACGGAGCTGGCGCGGCGGGCTGATCGCATCGTGACGCGCGAAGAGCTCTTTCGCCTCGTGTGGGGGCGGGAGATGCGGGTGCGCGACCGGTCGGTGGACGTCTACGTGCGCAAGCTCCGGGTCAAGCTCGAGGCGGCGCTCCCGGGCTGGTCGTTCATCCACACGCATTTCGGACTCGGCTATCGGCTCGCGGCGGATCCGCGCCACGCGGGTCCGCGCCAAGTGATAACCGGTGGTTCACAACTGATTAACACGATGCGGCCACCCGGCACGGAGACTCTGCCCGACTCGAACTGAAAACGAAGGAGAAACCAAGTGCGTACAACTCGTCTCGGCGGCGTGGCGGTCTCGGTGGCCGCTGCACTCGTCATAGCTGCGTGTGGCAGCAGCAATTCCAGTAGCAGCTCGTCCAGTGCCGGCGGAAGCGGTGGATCGACGGGGACGTCCGCCTCCGGAGGCTCGAGCAGCTCGAAGGTGAGCCCGGCGACGCTCAACGGCGCCGGCTCGACGCTGGCCCAGCCGATCTATCAGCAGTGGGGGTCCAACCTCAAGAGCCAGGGCCTGACCATCAACTACAACGGCGTCGGCTCGGGCACGGGCATCGCCGACCTCCAGACGGCCACCGTCGACTTCGCCGGCTCTGACCCGGCGCTCAAGTCTGCGGACAAGTCCGGGATGAAGGGCCCGGTCCTCCAGTTCCCGGTCGCCTTCGGCGCCATCACGGTGTCCTACAACCTCCCGGGCGTCAAGAGCGGCCTCAAGCTCGACGGCCCGACGCTAGCCAACATCTTCAGCGGGAAGATCAAGACCTGGAACGACCCCGCGATCAAGGCGCTGAACTCCGGCCTGAGCCTGCCCAGCACCGCCATCACCGTCGTGCACCGCTCCGACTCCTCGGGCACCACCAACGGGTTCACCACCTACCTGTCTGACGTGAGTTCGAGTTGGAAGTCGTCGATCGGGGCAGGCAAGGACGTCAAGTGGCCGGTCGGCACCGGTGCCGCCAAGAACTCCGGCGTCGCCGCGGCGGTCAAGCAGACCGCCGGCGCCGTGGGCTACGTCGAGCAGGCCTACGCGCTTGAGAACGGCTTCACCTACGCAGCGATCAAGAACGGCAGCTCGTATGTCCTGCCGACGATCGCCAACACCTCGGCGGCGGCCAATGGGATCACGGTCCCGGCGGACCTGGGCATCTCCACCATCAACTCGTCGGCCCCGGGCGCCTACCCGATCGTCTCCCAGACATTCCTCGTCGTCTATAAGGACCCGTGCAAGGACGACAAGGAGAGCGCGGCGACGGCCAAGGGCCTGAAGTCCTTCCTGGCGTACGCGTTTGGTGCCGGGCAGCAGACACTGGGTGAGGGCGGCAACAAGCTCCCGTATGCTCCGCTGCCCTCGTCGCTGGCGGCGAAGAACAACACGCAGCTGGCCACCATGACCTGCAACGGCTCGCCGATCTCCTAGGACACCACCCACCCTCGGGACCGACACGTCATGGAGGCAAGTGCCACCACCGTGACCGGCGGCCGCTCCGCGTTTCAGCGGTCGCCGGCGTCACGGCTACCCGACCAGGTTCTGCAATGGGGCCTGACCACCCTGGCGGTCCTGATCCTGCTGCTCATCGCGTACTTCTTCGTCCGCCTCATCGGCGAGTCGACGAAGGCGCTCAACACGTTCGGGCTGAGCTTCATCTTCGGCAACGACTGGGACGTCAGCCGCAACATCTTCCACGGCGCTCCCCTGGTGGTGGGGACGCTCATCACCTCGGCGATCGCGCTGCTCATCGGGGTTCCGGTGGCGGTGGCGACCGCCCTGTATCTCACCGAGCTGTGCCCTCGCAGAGCCCGTGGGCCGCTCGGGATGCTCGTCGACCTGCTGGCGGCGGTGCCGTCGGTGGTCTACGGGCTGTGGGGCGTGTTCGTGCTGGGCCCCAAGCTCGAGCCCGCCGAGAAGTGGGTCGCCAACACGTTCTCGTTCATTCCGTTCATCGGCGGAGGCGCGGACACGATCACTCCGGGCAACTACTTCATCGCCGGGCTCATCCTGGCGATCATGATCCTCCCGATCGTGTCCGCGATCGCCCGCGAGGTGCTGGCGACCGTGCCGGCCGAGAACAAGGAGGCCGCGCTCGCACTGGGCGCCACCCGCTGGGAGATGATCAGGATGACGGTGCTGCCCTACGCTCGCCCCGGCATCACCGGCGGGGCGATGCTGGGGTTGGGACGCGCCATCGGCGAGACGATCGCGGTGGTGCTGACGATCGGCAACGCGCCGACGATCGGCAAGCACCTCTTCGACCAGGGGTACACGCTGGCGGCCGTGATCGCCAACGAGTTCGGCGAGGCGGCCAACCAGCCGCTGCATGCGTCGGCGCTGTTCGCCGCCGGGCTCGTGCTGTTCGTGCTCACGCTGTTGGTCAACATTCTGGCGCGGTGGTTCGTCCGCCGCGGCACGCGACGGATGGGGGCCCCTGACGCCGAGCCGGCCGGGGCGACGGGTGGCGTGGTCACGGCGGCCAACACCGCGGGAGCGAACTGATGAGCACTTCGAGCGCGTCTCTGTTTCCCCAGACCAGCCCCGGGCGCAAGCGCAAGGACGCCCTCATGCGCGGGGTGATGATGGCAGGGACCGGCCTGGCGTTGGTTCCCCTGGTCCTCATCATCTACTACCTGCTCTACAAGGGCCTGGGCGCGTTGAGCGGCACGTTCTTCACCACCGACCCCAACGGCGACTTCTTCGGCAACCCCGGCGGGATCCGCAGCGCGATCCTGGGCACGCTGGAGATCGTGGGGTTGGCGACCCTGATCGCGGTCCCGATCGGGATCGCAGTGGCGTTGTACCTCACCGAGTACGGCAAGGAGGGCCGCTTTGCCAACGTGGTGCGCTACTTCGTCGACGTGATGACCGGCGTGCCGTCGATCGTCTTCGGCCTCTTCATCTACATCGTGCTGGTGGTCTCACACATCGGGGGCTCCGGGTTCGCCGGATGGAAGGGTGCGCTGGCGCTGTCGCTCCTCATGCTCCCGATCGTCATCCGATCGTGCGAGGTGGTCCTTCTGCTCGTGCCCGCGAGCCTCCGTGAGGCCGCGCTGGCCCTGGGCGCGCCGCGCTGGCGGATTGTGTGGAAGGTCGTGCTCCCCACGGCGCGGACCGGGCTGGTCACCGGGTCCCTGCTCGCGGTAGCCCGCGGCATGGGTGAGACGGCGCCGCTGCTGTTCACGGTCTCCGCGGCATCTGCGCTGACCGGGAACCTCAACTCGGAGATGAATACGCTCCCGGTGCAGATCTTCAACGACATCACCAATCCACGTGACGTCGTCGTCGCCCGCGCTTGGGGTGCCGCGCTGACCCTGGTCGCCCTGGTCCTCATTCTCAATCTGATCGCGCGGGCAATCTCGCGCAGGAGCCGCCTAACATGACCCCTCCGGAAACGACGAGTAAGGAACCCGAGAAAATGGCAAGCGCTCCAGATCAGTCGGAGCAAGCCGACACGGCGCCCGATCTCTCCGCGCTCGGGGAGCGCCGCAAGGGCCATGGCGTCAAGGTCAGGGACCTGCACGCGTACTACGGCTCGGTCCATGCGGTCAGGGGCATCGACATCGACTTTCCCGCCAACGAGGTGACGGCCATCATCGGACCGTCCGGCTGCGGCAAGTCGACGATGGTGCGCTGCATCAACCGGATGCACGAGGAGATCCCGGGCGCGCGCTCGGAGGGCAGCGTCACCCTCGACGAGACCGACGTCTATGGCGACGGGGTGGATGTCACCGCCGTGCGGCGGATGATCGGGATGGTGTTCCAGAAGCCCAACCCGTTCCCGACGATGTCGATCTTCGACAACGTGGCCGCGGGGCTGCGGCTGACCGGCGCCAAGCACGACAACCTGCGCGAGCGCGTCCACCGCGCCCTGCGCGCGGTCGGTCTGTGGGGTGAGGTCAAGAACCGCCTCAACGCTCCCGGGATCGGGCTCTCCGGCGGTCAGCAGCAGCGCCTGTGCATCGCCCGGGCGGTGGCCGTCGAGCCCGAGGTGATCCTCATGGACGAGCCGGCGTCGGCGCTTGACCCGATCGCCACGCTGAAGGTGGAGGAGCTCATCGACGAGCTCACGAGCCGCTACACGATCGTCATCGTCACCCACAACATGCAGCAGGCCGCGCGCGTCGCGAAGTCGACGGTGTTCATGCTCGACGGGATCGTCGTCGAGCACGCAGAGACAACCAAGCTCTTCACCAACCCATCCGACGAGCGCACCGAGCGCTACGTCACCGGCAAGTTCGGCTAGGGGGCTCAGATATGCAGGAGACGCGCCACCAATTCCGCGAGGACCTCAAGGAGCTGGAGCGCCAGGTTCTCGGCGGCCTCGACCTCGTGATCGGACAGCTTGACCGGGCTCTGGAGTCCGTCAGCTACCAGGACGTGGAGCTCGCCTCCATGGTCGTCGCCGACGACGACCGCATCGATGGGCGCTACCTCGAAGTCCACCAGGGGATCCTGTCGCTGCTGGCCCGCCAGTCGCCGGTCGCCACCGACCTGCGGATCGTCGCGGCGCTGCTGCACTGCATCCGCTGCATCGAGCGCATGGGCGACCAGTGCGTCAACATCGCCAAGCTCGTGCCGCTCTCCGGTCACGACGCGCCCAAGGACAAGGACACCCTGGATGCGATCGAGCGGATGGGCCAGCTGGCCCGCTCTGAGGTCTCCCAGGCGAAGGACGCGCTGCGCACGCGCAACGTCGAACTGGCCCAGGACCTCGTGCGCCAAGACGCCGAGATCAACCGCCTCAACCGGCGCATCTTCAAGCGCGCGGTGGAGATCGGGGACGACCTCGAGCTGCGCGAGTGGGGGATGTTCATGATCCTCGTGGCGCGCTGCCTGGAGCGTGTCGGCGACAACGCGGTGGAGATCGCGGAGCAGGTCGTCTTCGTGGTCACCGGCCTGTTTCGCGAGATGGCCGACATCGGCGCGTCGGCCGAGGCCGCGCAGAGCAGCTAGTCGCGCGGGCGCGCGGGCGGAGGGTCCGCGCGTGCGACGGGGGCGCACGCGTGGAGGGTCCGCGCGGGCAAGTCTTGTCCACGGGGCCAGTGACGGTGGTGGCCGCGGCCGTGAATCTTGTGCGTATGAGCGCAAGACCACCGCAGATCGTCGCCTTCGGCGGCGGAGGGTTCTCGATGGAGTGGGGCAACCCGCTGCTCGACGACCACGTCCTCTCGCTCACCGGCGTCGCCTGCCCCCGCGTGTGCTTCCTGCCCACGGCCAGCGGGGACGCGGACCACTACGTGGTGCGCTTCTACCGGGCGTTCCCGGCCTCGCGCTGCCAGCCGTCGCACATCTCGCTGTTTCGCCGCGAGACGGGCGTGGGCGACCCGTATGCCCACCTCCAGGCCCAGGACCTCATCTACGTCGGCGGGGGCAGCCTCGTGTCGCTGCTGGGCACCTGGCAGGCCCACGGGATCGATCTGGCGCTCTATGACGCCTGGCGCTCCGGGGTGGTGCTGTGCGGAGGGTCGGCGGGCTCGCTGTGCTGGTTCACCGATGCGATCTCCGGCTTTCACGAGGGCCCGCCGCGCCGGCTGGAGGGGCTGGGATTCCTGCCCTGGAGCAACGCCGTGCACTACAGCGACGAGCCCGGCCGGCGCTCGGCGTTCATGTCCGCCGTGGCCGGAGGGATGGCCGCGGGCTACGGGGTGGGGGACGCCGCGGCCCTGCACTTCGTGGACACGGAGTTGGTGGAGGTGGTCGCCTCGCGCCCCGGTGCCCGCGCGCGCTTCGTGTGCGCCGACGGTGCCGGCGACGCGAAGGAGGAAGATCTCACTGTGAGGTATCTCGGCGCTCACGAGCTGCGCCGCGCCGCGTGACCGACGGCGGCGACGAGCTGCCGGCGGATCCTCGCCATGGGTGGCGGGGGCTTCACCATGCAGGACCGCAGCGCCTCCCTTGACCGGCTGGTGCTCACGCTCACGGGCAAGCCGGTGCCCCGGATCTGCTTCCTGCCCACCGCCAGCGGGGACGGGCGCGACCAGACCACCCGCTTCCAGGAGCGCTTCAGCGGCTGGCCGTGCGAGCCGAGCGTGCTGTCGCTGTTTCACCTCGGCCGCGACCGGATCGACCCCCGGGCCCACCTGCTCTCGCAGGACGCCATCTACGTCGGGGGCGGCTCGATGCGCAACATGCTCGCCGTATGGCGCGAGCACGGTGTCGATCAGGCGATGCGCTCGGCCTGGGAGCGGGGCGTCGTCCTCGCCGGGCTGAGCGCCGGGGCCATGTGCTGGTTTGAGAGCGGGATCACGATGAGCGGCGGCGCGCCGCGTCCCGCCGCCGGCCTCGGGTTGATCGAGGGCAGCCTCTCCGTCCACCTCGACGGCGAGCCCGAGCGACTGCCCGCGTATCGGGAGGCGGTGGGGAGCGGGGCGGTGCCGCCGGGGTTCGCGGTGGATGACTTCGCAGCGCTGCTCGTGTGCGGGACCGAGGTCCGTGAATCTGTGAGCTCGCGCCCCGGGGCCCGGGTGCTACGGGTGGAGGCCGACGGCGAGGGCGGCACCATGGAGCGTCCGATGAGCGTTCGAGTGCTGCCGGGCGCGGTGGCCGCCGACGCGCCGGTCGGGGCCGGGGAGCCGCGCGGTGTCTCAGAGCTGAGGGCGCTGCGGGCCGGGCGGCACCGCTGGGACTGACGCCACAGAGCACACGGGTCGGGTCTGCGGGGAGCGCGCTCTGTGGCGTCGGCATGACACGTGATCTGAAGCACGGCGGCCCGCGAGCCGGACCGTGCGCTCTGAGGCGTCGGAATCTCTCATGCGCCGGCGGCGCCGATCGGCAGCCCACCCGCGCGGCTGGCGCCGATCGTCAGCTCACGCGCGCCGCTGGCGCCGATCGTCAGCTCGCCGCGCTCGCGGTGCCCTGCCGCCGGCGCAGCAGGATCAGCGCGCCGGCCACCAGCACGGCGGCCACGATGAGCCCGATGAGCAGCGGGGTGGTCGAGCTGCCACCGCCGGAGGAGCCGGTGGAGACCCCGGCCACGCCCTTGATCGGGTGACCGTCGGCGGCGGCGACCTTGGCCACCGCGGCGATCGCGGCCTGGGCCAGCGCGGCGCTCGTCTTGCCCTTGGGGGGCGCGAGGTCCTTGATGGCCGCGGCGGCCTTGGCGCTCACGCCCTGCACCCCGTAGCCGGCGGGCATGACCACGAGCAGTGGCTGGGTTCCCTGGAAGCTGATCTCCTTGTCCAGGAACTTGGCGTAGTTCTGGGGCTGGCCGAACAGTTCGGGGATGACCCCGAGGTCCACCGCGGTGGCGATGAGTGCCACCTTGAGCGGCAGCCCGGCCTTCTTGGCCGCGGCGGTCTCGGCGTTGAGCGTGCCCTGGACGCTGGCGGGCACCGGGGGCGAATACGGGTAGTACACGTTCTGGCCCAGGAGGACGTCGCTGGCCGGATCTCCGTCGGCGAGGGCGGATCCGGACCCGCCCGCCCCCACCGCCCCCACCAGGATCACGGTGGCGAGGAGGCTGGCGAGGCGGCGGGCCATCCACGACATTATCCTCAGCGTCCTTGGCTCAGCGGAAGTCCACCAAGTCTCGCAAGCGGCGTAGCCGCGACACGGCTCCGCGCGCGGTCCCCTCCACCCGTCGCGACGCCCGCGCGGAGCGCCAGGCGCAGACCACGCAGGAGGTCAAACGCAGCGGCCGCGTGCTGGGACGCGAAGGCGAGCGGCCCGAGAGCCCGTTCGGCGGCCTGCCGATCTCGGAGCTGGCCATCCTCCTGGGGCTCGTCGCGGCGGTGATCGGCTTCCTCCGGCACGGGGGGCCGGCGCTCATCGTGGGCCTCATCGTGTGCGCGCTGGGCGTCATCGAGATCACGGCGCGCGAGCATTTCAGCGGCTATCGCTCCCATGCCTCGCTGCTGGCGGCGATCCCGTCGGTGGCGATCGAGGTCGGCATCGTGCTGGCCTTCAAGCCCAGCCAGCGCGCGCTCCTGGTGCTCGTCGTCGTGCCGGTGTTCGGGGCGCTGTTCTGGTGGCTGCGCAAGCGCTTTCTCATCGCCCGCCAGGCACGGGTCGCGCGCATGCACACCCGCACGCCGTCGTAGCGAACCGGGGCTAGCGGCTCTCCACCGGCTGGGTGGGCTGCGCGGGCCCGTCGACTCGAGGCATTGCGTCGATCATCTCGTCGTGCGTCATATCCATGTCCTCGGCCGGCACCGACGGTAGGTGCAGCGTGAAGATCGCGCCGCCGTCGACGGCGTTGACCACCGACGCGCTGCCGCCGTGCTGCTGGGCCACCTGGCGCACGATGGCCAGGCCCAGCCCGCTGCCCTGGCGGCCCCGGGAGTTGCGCCCGCGGAAGAAGCGGTCGAACACGTAGGGGAGGTCCTCGGGGTCGACGCCGGTGCCATGGTCGCGGACCTCGACGCCCTGGGGCCCGACCTGGAGCTCCACGGTGCCGCCGGGCGGAGAATGGCGGGCTGCGTTGTCGAGGAGGTTGTTGATGGCCCGCGCGAGGCGCTCGGGGGCACCCTCCACCAGCGTGGGGACGAGCGTGGCCTCGAAGTGGATGCCCGGCGCGTTGCGGCGGGCCCGCGTCAGCGACTCTGCGGCGACGCCGTCGAGCCGCACGTCATCGGTGTCGGAGCCCGGCTGGTCGCCACGGGCGAGCTCGATGAGGTCGCCGACGAGCGCGGTGAGCTCCTCGCTCTGCTCGACCACGTCGGCGAGCAGGCGCCGGCGATCGTCGGGCTCGAGCTCGACCTCCTCGAGCAGGACCTCGATGTTCGTGCGCAGGCTCGTCACCGGCGTGCGCAGCTCGTGCGACGCGTCGGCGACCAGCTGGCGTTGGGCGCGGACGGACTCGTCCAGCGCCTCCCGCGAGGCCTCCAAGCGGTCGAGCATCGCGTTGAAGTTGGTGGCGAGCTGGCCCACCTCGTCGTCGGCGTGGACGTGGAGGCGCTTGGTGAGGTCTTCGGTCTCTCCGATCTCCTGGGCGACGTCGGCCACCTCGGCGAGCGGCGCCAATACCCGGCGGGAGGCCATGCGGCCGAGCACCGCAGCGAGGGCGATGCCCGCGAGCAGCACCACGAGCAGGACGAGGCGGAGGTCGGAAAGGATCGAGCTGACGGCGTTGAGGGGGCGCGCCAGCTGGATCGCGCCCGTCTCGACGGTTTGGCTTCCGGTTGGTGAGGTCGAGGTCACCACCAGTCCGGACACGGGGAAGGTGAGCATCCGAAGCTCGGTGTCGCCGACCCAGACGTTGCTGAAGAAGGCGCCCCCATTGCCCTGCGAGACCTGTTGAGTGCGGCCACTGATCGGCAGCTGCGTCCCGCCCTCCTCGATCTGCGATCGTCCGTCGGCCACGAGCACCTGCGCGTACTGCGCGGAGCCGCCCGCCTTTGCCGGCAGGCTCGGAAGCTGCTGGGCGAGCCCGTGGAAGCCAATGTTCTGGACGATCTGCGCCTGCTGGTTGAGCTCGTTGTCGACCTGGCTCAGGAGCTGGTGGCGCACGACCGTGTAACAGACGACCACCGCGATCGTCACCGCGATGGCGACGGAGGCCGCCGCGATCAACGAGAGACGCTTGCGCAGTGTCATGGAGTGGGTCAATCGCGAAGCACGTACCCGATGCCGCGCACCGTGTGCAGCAGCCTGGACTCGCCGCCGGCCTCGGTCTTGCGCCGCAGATAGCCCATGTAGACGCCGAGCGCGTTGGAGGTGGGGCCGAAGTCGTAGCCCCAGACGTTCTCGAAGATCGTCGTCCGCGTCAGCACCTGGCGGGGGTGGCGCATGAACAGCTCCAGCAGCAGGAACTCCGTGCGTGAGAGCTCGATGAGCCGGTCGCCGCGGTGGACCTCGTGGGCGATCGGGTCGAGCACCAGGTCGCCGTAGCGCAGCGGCTCGCCGTCGGCGCTGCCGTCGCCGGAGCGGCGCAGCAGCGCGCGGAGGCGCGCCTGGAGCTCGCGCAGTGCGAACGGCTTGACCAGATAGTCGTCGGCGCCGACGTCGAGGCCCTCGACACGGTCGTCGATGGCGTCGCGCGCGGTGAGCATGAGCACGGGCGTGCGGTCACCGGCCTTGCGCAGACGCCGGCACACCTCCAGCCCGTCTAGCTTGGGCATGAGGATGTCCAGGATCACCGCGTCGGTCGAGCCGCCCGCGAGGACATCCAGTGCCTGCTCGCCGTCCTCGGCGAGGGTCACGTCGTGATTCTCGAGCCGCAGAGCACGCTCGAGCGCCCGCCGCACGGCAGGCTCATCGTCGACTACCAGTACGCGCGCCATGGGGTCAATGATCGCGCGATCGCGTAAAAGTTGGTGAAGAAGCGCTGAGGAGTCTCATCAGTGCCCGGCGCCGGCGAGATCGAGCAGGAGCGGCGCATGGTCGGATGGCTTTGTCCCCTTACGGTACTCACGGTCGATGCCACAGGCACGCAGCCGCTCCGCCAGGCCGCTGGAGAGGAGGGCGAGGTCGATGCGCATCCCCAGGCCCTTGTGGAAGCTGCCCTCCCGGTAGTCCCACCACGTGTACTGGACCTCGGTGGGGTGGAGTGTCCGGTAGGCGTCGACCAGCCCCTGGTCTTCGATCGCCGCCAGCTTGGCGCGCTCCTCGGCGCTCACGTGCGTGGACCCCGCGAACGCGGCCGCGTCGTAGACGTCGACGTCGGCGGGCGCGATGTTGAAGTCGCCGGCGAGGACGAGCGGCGTCCCGCGGAGCTCCGCCGCCCGCCGCGCGGCGGCGTCGAGGAAGGCGAGCTTGCGCGGGAACTCGGGGCTGTCCAGTGCGCGGCCGTGGGGCGTGTAGACGCTGGCGATGCGGATGCCGCCGACGGTGGCCTCACACCAGCGCGCTTCTGACGGGACGGGGTCTCCGACGAGGCCGATGACCGGGTCCGACATCTCCATTCCCGCGCGCGCGAGGACTGCCACCCCGGCCCAGCGCCCGCCGGAGTCGTGCACGGCGGCGTAGCCCGCGGCCGCGAGCTCGGCGACGGGAAACGCCTCGGGCGTGGTCTTGGTCTCCTGGAGGCAGACGACGTCGGGCCCGTGCTCGGCGAGAAGTTGAAGGACCCGCGGCAGGCGGACGCGCAGAGAGTTGACGTTCCAGGTGACGATGCGCACGGTGAGAGGACCCGCCGGATCGTACCCGTGGCCGTCCCCGCAAACACGATCGCGGACGACCACTGGCGCGCACCGATGGGCTCGAACCGCGATCATCGGCAGTCCTCGCTCAGATGACCCCGGACAAGCTGCACACGTACCGCGCCAAGCGCGACTTCAGGGCCACGCCCGAGCCCGCCGGGGACGCAGCCGGCCGGGACGAGATGGCACGGTTCGTGATTCAGGAGCACCACGCCACGCGGCTGCATTGGGACCTGCGCCTGGAGCACGACGGCGTTCTGGCCTCATGGGCGATCCCCAACGGCATCCCCGCCGATCCGTCCGACAACCGCCTCGCGGTCCACACCGAGGACCATCCGCTCGAGTACCTGGACTTCCACGGCGACATCCCCGCGGGCGAGTACGGCGCGGGCTCGATGACGATCTGGGACCACGGCACCTTCGAGACACACCTGTGGGACGACAAGAAGGTGGAGATCACGTTCCACGGGGAGCGGCTGTCCGGGCGCTACGGGCTGTTCCCGATCGGCCAGCGCGGCCGGGAGGGCTCCGAGAAGGACTGGATGATCCACCGCATGGACCCGCCGGCCGACCCCGATCGGGAGGCGATGCCCGAGCGGATCCTGCCCATGCTGGCCGGCAGCGGGGAGCTTCCCGCGCGCGAGGAGAAGTGGTCGTTTGAGGTCAAGTGGGACGGGGTGCGGGCGATCGCCTATGTCAAGCCCGGGCGGCTCCGTCTGGAGAGCCGCAACCTCAACGAGATCACCGAGACCTATCCCGAGGTCCGCGGCATCCTCCGTGACCTGGGGATGCGCGAGGCCGTGTTCGACGGGGAGATCGTGGCTTTCGGTGACGACGGGCGGCCCAGCTTCGAGCGCCTCCAGCGGCGCATCAACGTGTCATCGGCCAGCGCCGTGCGCCGCCTGGTGGCGAGCACCCCGGTGGTCTACGCCATCTTCGACCTGCTCTACCTCGACGGCCACTCGCTGATGGCGTTGCCCTACGAGCAACGGCGGGAGCGGCTTGAGGAGCTGGGGCTGGGCGGCCCGGCGTGGCGGGTGCCGGCGGCGCATCCGGGGCGCGGCAGCGCGCTGCTCGAAGCCACCGAGGCCCAGGGGCTGGAAGGCGTCGTCGCCAAGCGGCTGGACTCCCGGTATGAACCCGGCCGGCGCACCGGCGCCTGGGTCAAGATCAAGCACGTCCGCCGCCAGGAGCTGGTCATCTGCGGCTGGCTGCCGGGCGAGGGCCGGCGCACCGAGCGCATCGGCGCGCTGTTGATGGGTTACTGGACCGAGGACGGCCGCCTCAGCTACGCCGGGCGGGTGGGCACCGGCTTCACCGAGCGCACGCTGAACGAGCTGGCGCGCAAGCTCGCGCCGCTGCGCCGCACCGACAGCCCGTTCGACGATGCGCCCAAGCTTCCCCGCAACGCCGTGTTCGCCGAGCCGGACCTTGTGGCAGAGATCGAGTTTCGCGAGTGGACGACGGAAGGGGTCATGCGAGCGCCCTCGTTCAAGGGGCTGCGCAGCGACAAGGAGGCGGTCGAGGTGGTGCGCGAGGACGCCGGCGCCGCCGTGCGCGACCCGGATGACGCAGATGACGACGACGCCGGCGACGTGGGCGGGTCGGGTCCGGTCTCCCCAGAGACGTTGTTCGGTGGCGTTGAACGGCTGCCGGAGGGCGCGCTCGCCGTCGAGGTCGACGGCAGGGAGTTGCGGATCACCAACTGGGACAAAGTGCTGTTCCCGGAGACGGGGTTCACCAAGGGCGACCTCATTGCCTTCTACACCCGGATTGCGCCGGCTGTCCTGCCTCATCTGTTCGACCGCCCGCTCACTCTCAAGCGCTATCCCAACGGCGTCGAGTCGCCGTATTTCTACGAGAAGCAGTCGCCCTCGCACCGGCCCGACTGGGTGCAGACGGCACGGGTCGGCGACGTCAACTACACCCTGTGCCAGGATCGGCCCACGCTTGTCTGGCTGGCCAACCTCGCCGACATCGAGCTGCACACCTCACTGTCGCTCGGATCCCAACCCGAGACGCCGACGATGCTCGTGTTCGACCTCGACCCCGGAGCACCCGCGACCGTCGTGGAGTGCAGCGAGGTGGCGCTGGTGCTACGGGGTTGTTCAAGGCGCTTGGGCTGGACAGCGTGGCCAAGACATCGGGATCAAAGGGGATGCAGCTCTATGTCCCGCTCAACGATCCGAAGGTCACATATCGCCACACCAAGCCGTTCGCGCGGCAGATCGCCGAACTGCTGGAGCAGCGGCTCCCCGAGCTCGTCGTCTCACGCATGACCAAGCGTCTGCGGGCAGGCAAGGTGCTGGTGGACTGGAGCCAGAACGACGACCACAAGACGACGGTCACGGTGTATTCGGTGAGAGCGCGGGAGCAGCCCACGGTGTCGGCGCCGGTGAGCTGGGAGGAGGTTCAGGCCTGCCTGGACGCGCGCGATCCCGAGCTGCTCAGCTTCACCACCGATCAGGTGCTCGAACGGGTCGCCGCCGACGGTGATCCGTTCGCGATGCTGCTCTCCACGCGGCAGCAGCTGCCACGGGGTTAGGGATCGGCGATGGGAGCGCGGGGCTAGCATTGCGGCGATGGATCAGATCCAGCTGCGCAATCGCCTGCTCGTCGCGACCGGGATGTGGAAGGAGGCGACCGGGGAGCCCCTGCCCCGGATGGCCCCCGGCGACCCCGCCGACCAGATCCAGAGCTTCGAGCTGCGGCTCGTCGACCGCCTGTGGGAGACCGCCACGCCGGAGAACGCCCGTGAGATCGCCGACCGCACCTGGGATCTTGTCCACGACCGGACCGATGACGATCCGGTCAAGAAGCGGGTCGTCGAATGCCATGAGGCGCTGGCGCGGATGACCCGTCTCAATGACTGACGAGCCCCCCGATTTCGCTGCGTTGCAGGGCCCGCGGCACCATCGCCATTACACGCTCGAGCAGGCGATGGCCGTGCGCGGCTGGGTGGCCGAGCGCGTGGGCTGGGTCCGCGACGCCCAGGCGCGGCTGATGGCGATGGGTCCCAGGGCGACCGACGCGATCGACGCGCTCGAGGAGGACTCCGGCGGCGCCTACCCCGGTCGGGAGGTCGCGCGGGCACTGGTGGAGATCAGCCGCACGGTCGGCGCGCTTGATGCGGTGGACATCGTCCTGCGCGACGTCGACCGCGGCCTCATCGACTTTCCGGCGATGCGCGACGGCATCGAGGTGTACCTCTGCTGGCTGGTCGACGACGAGGAGTCGATCGGCTTCTGGCACGAGCCCGAGGCCGGGTTCGGCGGGCGCCGTCCGCTCTAGCGGGCGAGGCTAGTCCCCGGAGGACTGCACCACCGGGGCCGCGTCCTCCGGCTGGGCCTGAACGTTCTGGGGCAGACCGGCGGCATCGTAGGCCTCATACTGATCGAGCGTCTCGTGATCGAGCAGCGCGGCGACGAGCGCGTCGAGGTTGGCCCGATGGGCACTGAGCGTCACCGTGGCCTCCTCGTGGGCGGTCTCGACGATCCGGCGCACCTCCTCGTCGACGAGCTGCTGGGTCTGCTCGGAGGTCTCCGACACGCCCGGCAGCAGGGGCCCCTGGCCGTCGGCGGGCAGGACCGCGATCGGCCCGACGGCACGGCTCATCCCCCAGCGCCCCACCATCCCGCGGGCAATCCGCGTGAGCTGCTGGATGTCTGACTCCGCCCCCGTGGTGAGGTCGCCGAAGACGACCTCCTCGGCGACACGGCCGCCGAGCGCGACCTTGATCTGCGCCAGCAGGTGGCGCTCGTCGAAGTTGAAGCGGTCCGCGTCCGGGGCGGAGAAGGTCACCCCCAAGGCCATGCCGCGGGGAATGATCGACACCTTGCGCACCGGGTCGGCCCCGGGGGTGAGCATCCCCATGATCGCGTGGCCGGCCTCGTGGTAGGCGGTCCGGCGGCGGTCCTCCTCGGACAGCATCACCTTGCGCGCGGCGCCGAGGACGATCCGCTCCAGGGCGTCGGTGATGTCCTGACGCGCCACCTTGGAGTGGTCGCGCTTGGCGGCCAGCAGCGCCGCCTCGTTGGCGACGTTGGCCAGGTCGGCGCCGACCATCCCGGGCGTCGACGCCGCGATCCCCCCGAGGTCGACGTCGGTGTCCAGCGGGACCGAGCGGGTGTGGACCTCGAGGATCGCCTCGCGTCCGGCGCGATCGGGCGGCACCACGACGACCCGCCGATCAAAGCGCCCGGGGCGAAGCAGCGCCGGGTCGAGGATCTCCGGCCGGTTGGTCGCGCCCAGCACGATCACGCTCTCACGGGGGCTGAAGCCGTCCATCTCGGTGAGGATCTGGTTGAGCGTCTGCTCGCGCTCGTCGTGGCCGCCGGAGAGGTTGGGCCCACCGGAGGATCGCGAGCGGCCGATCGCGTCGAGCTCGTCGATGAAGATGATGGCCGGTGCCGCCTCCTTGGCCTGGAGGAACAGATCGCGCACGCGCGAGGCGCCGACCCCGACGATCATCTCGACGAACTCCGACGCCGACATCTGGAAGAACGGCACCCCGGCCTCCCCGGCAACCGCGCGGGCGAGCAGCGTCTTGCCGGTGCCCGGCGGACCGGACAGGAGCACGCCACGCGGAATCCGGGCGCCCAGCGCGAGGTACTTGTCCGGAGTCTTGAGGAAGTCGACGATCTCGGTCAGCTCCTCCTTGGCCTCGTCGATCCCGGCGACGTCCTCGAAGGTGATGTGCTGATCGGAGGCCTCGACCCGCCGCGCCCGCGAGCGGCCGAAGGACATCAGGCCCCCGGCTCCGCCGCCGCCCGCCGAACGTCGCGCGACGAAGACGAACAGCGCGACGAGGAGCAGCGTCGGGCCGAAGCCGAAGATGAGGCTCTCGGCGACCGACGGGCCCTTGTTCGTCGGCTGGGCGTTGATCGTGACCCCCTCCTTGCGCAGGGACGTGAACAGCGCCGCGTTGTCGGCGAACGATGGGATCTGGGTGGAGAAGTTGGTGGACTTGTCCGCGCTCCCCGAGGGGTAGGCGATCGCCGTCTTGAGCGTTCCGGAGATCGCGTCTCCCGTGGAGGAGATCGTCGTGACGTTGTTGGTCTGGACCTCGTTGAGGAAGGTCGGGCTGTAGGGGATCGCGATCGGCGCATTGGGCTTGAGCGCCTGGGAGGAGACCCACAGGTTGATCGCCAGCAGGAAGACGACGATCCCGGCGACGATCCACCACCGCGACCGCGACGGCGATGGCGGGCGTCCCTGCTGGCTGGCCCCGCGGCCGTCGGGGGCGGGCGTGACGCGCCAGCCCTGCTGGCCGGGCGCCGGAGGCTGCGCGCGGCCGCGCTGCTGGGTTGATCTGCGGGGAGGCTGGTCAGCCATTAAAAGGGATTGTGGCAAGGCGAGCCAGCGTGTTCGCCACGGCCATTGCACACCGCCGCCCACGCCGGGTGCCGGGCGGCGGCCTCGCGCGCGTACGCGCGCGCGATCAACTACCGACCACGCCACCGACCGTCCCACCGACCACGCCACCGACCCCGCGTGCGATCAGTAGTTCTCGAGCAGCGACCGGAACATGTCGGCCCCGTGGACGGCGGCGCCGAGATGGCTCGCCTGGTCGGCCAGCCAGCGGTCCGAGGTGACCACGCGCACGAGGCCGGGGTTGGGCTCTTGGCGCACGCGGCGGACGATCTCGTCGTCGGCGGCATCCCGGCGGGGCTTGGGCGCGTGAGCGACCTCGATCACGGTGGAGCGGATCGGCGGGGAGGGCTTGCGCTCGAACACGACCACAACGTCCTCGCCCTCGGCCGCAGCCCAGCGCTCCAGGAGGTCGACGAGGCGCAGCATGGCGGCATCGCGATCGCGCCACCAGCCGTCCGGCCGCGTGCCGATGACGTTCATCCCGTCTACGTACCAGCGCATGTCTCGAGCTCGCGGCGGGCGTGCCGCGCTCAGCCCTCGTCCGCGCCGGGGCGGCGGCGGGTGCGCTTGCGCTCGGCCTGCCGGCGCTTGGAGTCCAGCCGCTGGTTCACCGAGCTGCGCGTGGGCCGAGTCGGGTGCCGGGTGCGCCGGGGCGCGAGCGCACCGGCCAAGCGGTGGGCGAGCCGCTCGAGGGCGAGCTCGCGGTTGCGTGCCTGGCTGCGCTCGTCCTGGGCCACGGCGACGACCCGGGCACCGAGGCGGGAGATGATGCGCTGCTTCTGCTCCTCAGACAGGGTCTCGGAGGCGGCGACGTCGAACGACGCCTCGATCCGAGACGCGGTCGTGTTCGCGTGCTGCCCGCCAGGGCCCGAGGAGCGCGATGCGCGCACGGTGATCTCCCGCAGCGGGATTGCGGTGCCGGGGCGCACAGGAAGCGGATCGTCCATTTGATCAGATGATGACCTGTGTTCAGGTGGTAAAGCGGGACTAGTGCTTTTGCCCGTCTGCGTGCTACGTTGCCCGCCGACAAGGCCGAATCGCTTAATAGTTGATCGGTGAATACAGCAGGTGCAGGCCCTGGGGGACGCAACACCTCCGCGGTAGCAGCACTTCAAGCAGCGGAGGGGATCTCCCATGCCAACTGGAACAGTCAAGTGGTTCAGCGACGAGAAGGGATTCGGCTTCATCACGCCCGATGACGGCAACCGGGACCTGTTCGTCCACCACACCAGCATCCAGGCTGACGGTTACCGGTCTCTCGCGGAGGGCGCCAAGGTGTCCTACGAGGAGGAGGCCGGGCCCAAGGGGCCCAAGGCCATCAACGTCCAGAAGGTCTAGAGGCCGGCGCCGGCGCGCGATCCGCCGAGCGTCGACTCTGAATCCGAAGACCAGCCCAGGCGGTCGATGGCCGACTGGGTGACGATTTCCTCGCTGGCGACCGCCGGCGGCACGCTCGTGCTGGCGGTCGCCACGTTCAGCTCGGTCAAATCGGCCAACCGCTCGGCGCGGGTGGCCGAGCGCTCGTTCATGATCGGGATGCGACCGGTGCTGATCCCCTCTCGGGAGGACGATCTGCTCGAGCGGATCCGCTTCGGGGACGGCCAGATCGTGCAGGTGCCCGGCCACGGCGGCGCGGCCGAGGTCCACAGCGACAACATCTTCATGGCGCTCGGGCTGCGCAACGGCGGCAACGGCCTCGCCGTCATCCACGGCTGGCGCGCGCGAGTACGCCACGACCCCTCGAACCCGGGCGCGGGCCGCCCCAACGAGGCGCCCGACCTCGACGAGTTCCGCGCACAGCAACTCGATATCTACATCCCGGCGGGCGACAGCGGGTACTGGCAGGGCGCGCTCCGGGATCCGGCCGCACCGGGCTACGACGAGGTCCGCGAGTCACTGGAGCACGGGGGCGCGATCCAGGTCGACCTGCTCTACGGCGACCACGAGGGCGGCCAGCGCGCCATCGCGCGCTTCGTCATCGCTCCGTGGCCCACCGATGACGACCGCCCGTCGATCGACAACCCGATGCGGGCAATCGTCGTCAGGTACTGGACCGTGGACGGGCACGACCCCCGTTAGTCGTCCGCGTCGCGTCGTCGTCTTCGTCCTCGTCCTTGCTGTCGGGGTCTTCGTCGTCATCGTTCTCGTCGTCGTCGGGATCGTCCCAGTCAGGAGTGCCCGCGGACTCGTCGCGCGTGTGCTCAGCCTCCTCGCGGGCCGCCGTGATCCGATCGCCGAGCCGCTCATTCTCGTCGGCGAGCGTGTCGGCTCGGTCCTCCAGCTCATCGGCGAGCTTGCCGTACTGCTCTCGTTCACTCATGGGGCAAAGCTCACCACTCGCGTCAAGCCGCAAACCAAAGGTCGCCGCCGAGCGGTGTGGATCGCACACACCACGAGAAAAGCCCGACCGGCCGTGTGGCTAGAATCGATCTCCTGAGAGGAAGGGAAGACGCAGGTGACGCGCATACGACCGCTGGGGGCACGATGACCAAGGAGGTCGAGGAGCTCGAGCACGTCATCATCCGGTTCGCCGGCGACTCCGGCGACGGGATGCAGCTCACCGGCAGCCGCTTCACCGACGCCACCGCCGTGGTCGGCAACGACCTGGCCACGCTGCCGAGCTTCCCGGCCGAGATCCGCGCGCCGGCGGGCACGACGGCCGGCGTCTCCGCCTTCCAGATCCACTTCGCCTCGCGCGACATCCTCACCCCGGGCGACCACCCGAACGTCCTGGTGGCGATGAACCCGGCGGCGCTCAAGGCCAATCAGGCCGAGCTGCCACGCGGGGCGACGATCATCGTCAACGAGGACGCGTTCTCCAAGCGCAATCTGGAGAAGGCCGGCTACGGGACGGCAAACCCGCTGGAGGACGGCTCGCTGAGCGAGTACCGGGTCCACCGGCTCCCGATGAGCACGCTGACCACGCGTGCCGTCGAGGGGATGGAGGGCGTCTCCACCCGGGATGCCGGCCGGGCCAAGAACCTGTTCGCGCTCGGCGTCGTCTCGTGGCTGTACGGGCGGCCCACCGATGTCACCAAGCGGTGGGTGGAGAAGAAGTTCGCCCGCAACCCGGCCGTTGCGCAGGCCAACCTGGCCGCCTTCAACGCCGGCTGGTCGTTCGGGGAGACCACCGAGCTGCTCGATGTCCAGTACCGCGTCCCCGCCGCCACCGATGTCCCGCCCGGGACCTATCGCAACGTCAACGGGACGACGGCGCTGTCGCTGGGGCTGATCGCCGCCAGCGTCCGCTCAAAGCTTCCGCTGGTACTGGCCAGCTATCCGATCACGCCCGCCTCCGAGCTGCTGCACGAGCTCTCGCGCCACGCCAACCTCGGGGTCTCCACGATCCAGGCGGAGGATGAGATCGCCGCTGCCGGCATGGCCCTGGGCGCGTCCTTCGGCGGCCGCCTTGGGGTGACCGCGACGAGTGGGCCCGGTATGGACCTCAAGTCCGAGACGATCGGCCTGGCGATGATGCTCGAGCTGCCGATGATCATCATCGATGTGCAGCGCGCCGGACCCTCGACCGGCATGCCGACCAAGACCGAGCAGTCCGATCTGCTCATGGCGCTCTACGGCAGACACGGCGAGTCGCCGCTGCCAGTGATCGCCCCGACCACGGCGGGCGGGTGCTTCGATGCCGGGTTCGAGGCCGCGCGCATCGCCATTCGGTACCGCACGCCGGTGATCCTCCTCTCCGACAGCTTCCTGGCCTCCTCGTCGGAGCCGTGGCTGGTGCCCGATGTGGAGTCGTTGCCCGAGATCGACCCACAGTTCGCCACTGCGCCTGGGCAAAACGGTTCCCACCCGCCCACCCCCGAACCACCCCCGTTCGAGCCCTATAGCCGCGACGACCATCTGGCGCGGCCGTGGGCGATCCCCGGCACCCCGGGCCTGCAGCACCGGATCGGCGGGCTGGAGAAGGCCGATGGCAGCGGGAACATCTCCTACGACGGCGCCAACCACGAGCGAATGACCGAGTTGCGCGCCGCCAAGGTGGCCGCGATCGCCGACGAGCTGCCTCCGCTGGTCGTGGATTCCGAACCCGGCGCCGAACTGCTCGTGCTCGGCTGGGGCTCCACCGAGGGCGCGATCCGGGCCGGGGCCCGCCGCGCCCGGGAAGCCGGCCACAAGGTGGCCACGGCCCAGCTGCGCCACCTCAATCCGCTGCCCGCCAACGTCGGGGACGTGCTGCGCTCCTTCGAGCGCGTGCTGGTGCCCGAGCTCAACAGCGGGCACCTGGCGATGCTGCTGCGCAGCCGCTTCCTGGTCGACGTCGAGTCCTATACGAAGATCCAGGGACAGCCCCTGTTTGCCTCCGAGATGGAAGAGGAGATCGCCAACCGCCAATGAGTGCAACTCTGAGCAAGGCCGACTTCCAGTCAGACCAGGAGACCCGCTGGTGCCCCGGTTGCGGTGACTACGCCGTCCTCTCGGCGGTCCAGCAGTTCATGCCCGAGCTGGGCATCCCGCCCGAGCGGATCGTCTTCATCACCGGGATCGGGTGCGCGGGCCGCTTCGCCTACTACATGGACACGTACGGCATGCACGGGATCCATGGCCGTGCGCCGGCGCTGGCCACCGGGCTGGCGACATCGCGCGACGACCTGTCGATCTGGGTCGTCTCGGGCGACGGCGATTCCCTGTCGATCGGCGGCAACCACCTCATTCACGCGCTGCGCCGCAACGTGCCGGTCAAGATCCTGCTCTTCAACAACCAGATCTACGGCCTGACCAAGGGCCAGGCCTCGCCCACCTCGGAGCTGGGCAAGATCACCAAGTCCACTCCGTTCGGCGTCGCCGACCACCCGTTCAACCCGGTGGCCCTGGCGCTGGGCGCCGAGGCCTCGTTCGTCGCACGCACGATCGACCGTGACCGCCACCACCTCACCGAGGTGCTGCGCGCCGCCGCCACCCACGAGGGAGCCGCGCTGGTCGAGATCTACCAGAACTGCCCGGTGTTCAATGACGGCGCGTTCGCGGCGCTCACGGACAAGGAGACCAAGGACGCCAACCAGATCCGCCTCGAGGCCGGCCAGCCCATCCGTTTCGGCGCGGAGGACCACCGGGGCGTCATCCGCGGGTCCGACGGCTGCCTGGCGGTCGTGGACGTCGCGGACATCGACGAGTCAGAGCTGCTGGTCCACGATCCGGCGCGCGCGGACGCGGGCCAGGCGTTCTCGCTGGCCAAGCTCGCCGAGACGCCAACCGGGCCGACCCCGATCGGGATCTTCCGTGACGTCGACCGCCCGGTGTTCCGCCGCGGCGCCACCGAGCCGGCCACCGAGAGCCAGCTCTCGGACCTGCTCTTCGCCGGCGACACGTGGACCGTGGCCTGACCACGTCGCGCGTTGAGCTGCTGTGGTGGGAGGGGTGCCCGTCCACGGACCGGGCGCTCGCGGACCTGCGCGCCGCGCTGGGCGAGCTCGGCCTGCCCGACGAGGTCCAGATGCGCGAGATCCGCACCGACGAAGAGGCCGAGGCGGCCGCGTTCACCGGCTCGCCGACGATCCTCATCGACGGCGTGGAGCTGATGGCGGCGCTGGGCCGCGGCGCCGGCGACGAACCGGCGGGGCTCAACTGCCGTGTCTACGTGCGCCGCGACGGCCGGGTGTCGCCGACCCCGGACCCTCAGGACCTGCGCGACGCGCTGAGCACGACCTACGAACGAGAGGAGTGAGGCCATGAGTGTTGACATCGGCGAGCGGGCACCGGACTTCACGTTGCCCGACACGGACGGGGAGGGGTGGTCGCTGGCCGGCGACGGAACCGCGCCCACCGTGCTCGTGTTCACCTGCAACCACTGCCCTTACGCGCTGGCCTGGCACGACCGCATCGCCGACGCCGCGCGCGACTACGCCGACCAGGAGGTGCGCTTCCTGGCCATCAACGCCAATGACGGCGAGCGCTATCCCCGGGACTCCTACGAGGCCATGCAGAGCCGCGTCGCGCGGGAGAACTGGCCGATGCCCTATCTGCACGATCCCACTCAGCAGGTGGCACGCGCCTATGGCGCCAAGACGACTCCCGACGTGTTCGTGCTCGACGCCGACGGGAAGCTGCGCTACCGCGGCGCCCCGGACTCCGACCACGACGACCCGGCGCAGCGCGCCGAGTGGCTGCGCGAGGCGCTGGACGCCGTGCTGGCGGGCGAGGAGCTCGAGCGGGCGCAGACCACGCCGGTGGGATGCTCGATCAAGTGGAAGCAGTAACGCTCGCGGCTCAGGCCACGTCGACGTAGCCGCCGTCGGGCTCGAGCGGGAGTCCCGCCGCGTCCCACGCCAGCAGCCCGCCCGTCATGTTGTGGGCGTCGAAGCCGGCCTCGGAGAACGCCTGAGTCGCCAACGCCGATCGCGCCCCGCTGCGGCAGTAGAACACCACCGGACGGCTCTGGTCGATGGAGTGGGCCTCGGCGCTGAGGCTGCTGAGCTGGATGAGCCGGTCGCCGGCGATCCTCCCGGCCTCGTGCTCGTGGAGCTCGCGGACGTCGATGAGCTGGATCTCGCCGTCGGCGTGCAGTTGGGAGACCTCGTGGGGGGTGTAGTCAGCGCCCATGTTTCAGCAGATTAGCCAGCCGGGTAGGGGACCCGTCATCAGCACCGAATCTCCTCTCATCAGGACGGTGCAAAGGATGGTGTGACAGACATCTTGCAGGTCGTGTAGGCTGCCCAGCCGATAAGCACCCAGCCGAATCGTCGAGGCCGTGTCCGAGACGATCGGGGAACCCGCTGGGACCCACCTGGGTCCCGTGGGGCGAATCGCCGGAATTCCGGCGTAGCGCATCTCTTTCAGCGCGAGCCCGTCAGCTAACCCCGTAGGCGTCCGAAAGAGAAGGGTTACCTTTGTTCCAAGTCCGCGTCCGCGCCGTTCCCCGTATTGCGGGGCTCTTGGCGCTCACTGCTTTCGTACTTCCTATCTCGTCCGCCCAGGCCAGCCCGAAACAACGGCTGGGCAGCCGGACCCTTCGTCAGGGGATGAGCGGAAGCGATGTGCGGACGCTCCAGGCCGACCTGACCAAGGCCGGCTTCAAGACGCCGGCGGTCGGCGTCTTCGGGCCGACCACGGAGCGCAACGTCAAGAGCTTCGAGCGCAAGTACCGCATGGCCGTCAACGGCCTTGTCAACGGCTCCTTCGTGCGCAAGCTCCAGCTGGTGATCACGGGCGCCTCCAACGCCGACAGCTCGCCCGGTAGCGGCGGCACGGCGCTGGGCCAGGGTGGACCGGCCGGCGGCAAGCGCCATTCCAAGCAGGCCGCGGCCGCCAATGACCCGACGAGCGTGCTCAGCAGCAACCCGGTGGTCGCCCCCGTCACCCAGGACGGCGGCTCGCAGCACCTGGGCGAGCGCACCCTGCACCAGGGGATGAAGGGCCACGACGTCCGAGTGCTCCAGGGCTACCTGACGATCGCCGGCTTCCCGACCGCCGTCGACGGCGACTTCGGTCCCGGCACCAAGGCCAACGTCGTCAAGTTCGAGGACGCCAACGCGCTGACCGACGACGGCGTGGTCACCTACGCCCAGTCCCAGGTGCTGCGCCAAGTCGTCGCCAAGGCGATGACCGCGACCGGCCCGGTGGGCAAGGCGACGCTGAACTCCGACGGCACCGTCACGCCGCCGGCGGGCGCGCCGCAGGCCGTCGTCGCTGCGATCAACGCCGCCAACTCGATCATCGACAAGCCCTATGCCGTCGGCGGCGGGCACGGCAAGTGGAACGACTCCGCCTATGACTGCTCGGGCGCGGTCAGCTTCGCGCTGCACGGCGCCAACCTACTCTCGGCGCCCGAGGATTCGACCCAGCTCGAGTCCTACGGCAGCGCCGGGCCGGGCCAGTGGATGACGATCTACGCTGACTCCGCGCACACGTTCATCGTGATCGCCGGGCTGGCCTTCGACACCGCCCACTATGGCCCCACCACGCCAGGCGGCACCGGTCCGCGCTGGCTCACCCCCGCCAACGTCACGGCCAACCTCCAGGACGGCGGCGACTACGTGATCCGGCACCCGTCCGGCCTCTAGGGCAGCCGCTCACCTCTAAGCTCGGGGGTGCGGCGCGGGTCGCCGGCGCGCAGGGCGCCGGTCCGCGCCGCGCGTCCCCGGACGCCGCCTGACCGGGCTCGCGGTCTACGCCACGCAGCCGGCAGCCGACGGCGCGGACCATCTAGCATCCACAGCGCACATGTCCGCGCTGTCTGAGCTGTACACGATCCCGCAGGAGCATTTGGACTTTCGCGACACGATTCGCGAGATCGCTCAGCAGCGGATCGCTCCGCGAGCGGCTCAGATCGATGAGGAGGCCGCCTACCCGCATGACCTGCGAAAGCTGTTGGCTGAGCAGGACATTCTGGGGTTGCCGTTCGAGGTTGAGCATGGCGGGACGGGCACGGGGACGCTGATGCTCAACATGGCCGTCGAGGAGATCGCGAAGGCGTGCGCGTCGACGGCTTTGATCCTGATGATCCAGGAGTTGGGGACGCTGCCGATCAAGCTGTTCGGCTCTGAGGAGCTCAAGGATCGGTTCCTGCCGCGCTGCGCCAGCGGCGAGTGGTCCCCGGCGTTCGCGCTCTCTGAGCCCGAGGCCGGCTCTGATCCCGGCGGGATGCTCACCCGCGCCGTCAAGGACGGCGAGGAGTGGGTGATCGACGGCACCAAGAACTGGATCACCAACCTGGGCGTCGCTGACTTCTACGTGTGCTTCGCGGTGACTGACCGCGAGGCGGGTCACTCGCGCGGCGTCACCGCGTTCGTGGTCGAGGCCGACCGCCCCGGCTTCAGCGTCGGGAAGCTCGAGCACAAGCTCGGCATCCGCGGCTCACCGACGGGCCAGCCGATCTTCGACGGCGTCCGGGTCCCGCAGGAGAACGTCATCGGCAACGTCAATGAAGGGTTCAAGGTGGCGATGGGCACGCTGGACCGCTCGCGTCTCGGTGTGGCCGCGCAGGCGCTGGGCATCGCCCAGGGCGCGACTGACTACGCCGCCGCCTACGCCCGGGAGCGCAAGCAGTTCGGCAAGCCGATCAACGCCTTCCAGGCGATCCAGTTCAAGCTGGCCGACATGGAGACGCAGTGCGCCGCTGGGCGCGAGCTGCTCTACCAGGCGTGCGCGAAGATCGACCGCGGCGACTCTGACATCGGCAAGTACTCGGCGATGGCCAAGCTGTTCTGCTCCGATGTGGCGATGAAGGTGACCGTCGAGGCCGTGCAGGTCCTCGGCGGGTACGGCTACGTCAAGGAGTACCCGGTGGAGCGGATGCTGCGCGACGCCAAGATCACCCAGATCTACGAGGGGACCAACGAGATCCAGCGTCTCGTGATCGCCCGGACCCTGAGGTAGCCGGCGTTGCCTGGTTCGCCACCGACCCTCCGCCGCATTGTGTTCGCGGCCGTCGCGGCCCTGACGATCGGCCTGGGCGCGGTGAGCGTCATGTCGGGCTTCAGCGACTCGCCGCCGGTACGCCTGCTCCAGGGCATCGCCATCTTCGGCGCCGGGGCGGCGATCCTCGGCATCGTCGTCGTGGTGGCGATGACCCGCATGGCTGACTGGCGCTGGGAGGGTGGGGATCTGCAGACCGAGGAGGAGTTCGAGGCCATCGTCCAGCGCGCCGAGGAACTGGCGGCGCGGGGATATGACTCCGCCCATCCCGACTTCGACGGCACTGGGAACGGCTACGACGACGATGACGAGTACGCGATCACCAGCGATGAGGACTTCAAGGCGCTCGTGCGCTCGGCGCTCGACGAGCTGCCGCTGGAGTTCCACCGCGCGCTGGAGCACGTCGCGGTCGTCGTCTCAGACGGCGGCCGCGCCCGACGCGCCTATGGCCTCTACCAGGGCGACACCGTGGCCCGCGACTACTTCCACGACCGGATCATCATCTTCCGCGACACCCTGATGCGCGATTTCGGCCATGACCCCGAGCTGCTCAAGGCTCAGGTCCGGCGGACCGTCCGTCACGAGCTCGCCCACCATCTCGGGTGGGGCGAGAAGGGCGTCCGGGGCCTCGGCCTCTGACACCCCCCACCACCAAGGAGAGAGACCCTCTATGCCTGAAGCAGTGATCGTCGACGCCATCCGCACGCCCATCGGACGAGCGGGCAAGGGCTCTCTCAAGTCGGTGCGCGCCGACGAACTGGCGGCGCTCCCCATCCGGACCCTCATCGAGCGCAACCCCGACGTCGACTTCGCGCAGACCAACGACGTGCTCATGGGCGCCGCCTCCGGAGTGGGGGAGCAGGGCTACAACGTCGGGCGCAACGCGGCGCTGCTCGCCGGCCTGGACCATCACGTTCCCGGCTGCACCGTCAACCGCTTCTGCGCCTCGTCGCTGATGACCATCCGGATGGCCTCCCACGCCATCCGCGTCGGCGAGGGCGACCAGTACATCGCCGCCGGCGTCGAGGCGGTCTCCCGCGCCGGGCTGGGCGCGGGAATGATGGAGGAGAGCAAGAACGTGAAGCTCAACGGCTCCGAGGGCTCGCTCTACGACGTCTACATCCCGATGGGGATGACGGCCGAGAACGTCGCCGAGCGCTGCAACGTCACCCGCGAGCAGCAGGACGAGTGGGCGGTGATCTCACAGAACCGTGCCGTCGAGGCGCGCGAATCGGGCCACTTCGACGTCGAGATCGTTCCCGTCACCGTGCCGGCGCACACCGAGACCGACCACGAGGGCAACGAGGTCGAGGTGCCCGAGACCGTCGTCTCCAAGGACGACGGCCCCCGCCCCGGTACGACGATGGAGGTCCTGGGAAAGCTCAAGCCGGCCTTCAGGCCCGACGGCACCGTGACGGCCGGCAACGCCTGCCCGCTCAACGACGGCGCCGCTGCCGTGCTCGTCATGTCCGACGAGAAGGCCGAGCGGATCGGGGTCAAGCCGCTGGCCCGGATCGTCGCCTCGACGGTCACCGCGATCCGCCCCGAGATCATGGGCCTGGGTCCGATCCCGGCCATCCAGGCGCTGCTCGAGCAGACTGGCATGACGATCGACGAGATCGACATCGTCGAGATCAACGAGGCCTTCGCGGCGCAGATCATCCCCTGCAAGGACGAGCTGGGGATCCCCGATGAGAAGCTCAACCCGTTCGGCGGCGCGATCGCGCTCGGGCACCCGTTCGGGATGACCGGCGCGCGGATCATGACCACGCTCATCAATGGCCTGCGCAGCGTCAACGGCCGCTACGGCATCGAGTCGATGTGCGTCGCCGGTGGGATGGGCCAGGCGATGCTCATCGAGTTGCTCTAGCCCATCTGGCGAAAACTGCACCGACGCCACAGAGCGCGCGCCTGCCCGTTGACGCCGGCGTGCTCTGAGGTGTCGCTATCACTAGGGTTTCAGTGCACGCCGGTCCAGACACGACGGTGTGTGCTCTGTGGCGTCGGTGCACGACGGGCCGCCCGCCCAGCGTCGCCCCGCCGTGGCGCCACGGCGGCTCGGCCCAGGCCTTCGCTAGTGGACCGTGAGCGTGCGCGTGGCCTTGCCCGGCGAGAACCCCGACCCCTCGGAGGGCTCGAAGTTGATCACGTAGGTGTGCTTGCCCTTGACGTCGTGGCCGGAGATGGTGAACGAGCCGTTCTTGCTGCGGACGATCTTGGGGTTGGAGAGCTGCTCGACCTCCTGACCCGAGATGATCCGGTCGAGCACCACCATGGACCACCCCGCCGGCCCCCGCGTGCGGGCGGTGGCCGGGCCGACGAAGCCGGAGATCGTGACGACTCCGTTCTTGGCGGTCGCCTTGGTGATCTTCACCGTCGAGATCCCGGGTGCGATGAGCACCTGGGCCGAGCTGGCCGGAGTGGTCTGGCCCTGCGCGTCACGGGCCGTGACGATGCACACGACGTTGTAGTCGATGGCGGACGCGGGGACCTTCAGCGTGGGCCCGGTGGCGATCGTCGACCCGCCGGAGATCGCCCACGCGTAGGAGAACGAGACGGCGTCGGCTGACCACGTGCCCTTGTTGCACGTGAGCGTCTGCTGGTAGGCGGGCCTGCCGGTGATCGTCGGCGGTTTGGCGGCCACCGGCGCGGCGCTCGCGACCGCGGTCACCACCGCGACCAGTGTCGCGCCGAGCGCGGCGGCGAGCAGCGTCGTGAGCCTCGTCCGGCTCATCGCGGGGGCATCCGCAGTGCCCCGTCGAGCCGGATGACCTCGCCGTTGAGCATCTGGTTGGAGATGATGTGGGCGGCGAGCGCCGCGTACTCCGACGGCCGTCCCAGCCGCGAGGGGAAGGGGACTGCCTCGCCCAGCGCCCGCTGGGTCTCCTCGGACAGATCGCCCAGCAGCGGCGTTTCGAACGTGCCCGGCGCGATCGTGCAGACGCGCACCCCGCCGACCGCCAGGTCGCGTGCTGCCGGCAGCGTCATCCCGACGATCCCCCCCTTGGAGGCCGAGTAGGACACCTGGCCGATCTGCCCGTCAAAGGCGGCGATGGACGCCGTGTTGATGCACACGCCGCGCTCGCCGGACTCGAGCGGCTCGTTGCCCAGCATCGCCGCCGCGGCAAGGCGCAGCACGTTGAAGGTCCCGATCAGATTGATCGCGATGACCTTCTCAAACGACTCAAGCGCGTGGGCGCCGCGGCGCCCGGCGATCCGCTCGCCGTGCCCGATGCCCGCACAGCACACGCTGATCCGCAGCCCATCGTCGGTCTGGGCCGCGGCCTGCGCAACGGCGGACTCCACCGTCTCAGCCCGTGTGACGTCGGTGAAGACGAACAACGCCCGTTCCCCGAGCTCGCCGGCCAGCGCTTCGCCGCGCTCGCGGTTGACGTCGGCGATCACCACGTGGGCTCCGGCGCCGTGCAGGTGGCGCACCGTCGCCTCTCCGAGCCCGGAGGCGCCCCCCGCGACCATCGCCGCGCTGCCATCGATCCGCATGGCGGCGAACCCTACTCGGAGCCGTCGCCGCGGGGCCGCGCCATCGTCACCGCGAACAGGTCCTCGTCGTCGGTGAACCAGCGCTCGAGCTCCAGGCCCGCCGCCTCGAGGTCGGCCTCGATATGAGCGCGGGTGAACTTGGCGCTGATCTCCGTGCGCAGCTCCTCGCCGGCGGCGAACTCGACGCGGAGGTCGAGATCGGCGATGTAGACCGACGACGCGCGGGTGGCGCGCAGCCGCATTTCCACCCACTCGTTGCGGCGGTCATAGAAGGCGATGTGCTCGAAGCTCTCGGGCTGGAAGTCCCCGTGAAGCTCGCGGTTGAGCACGTAGAGCAGGTTGCGGTTGAAGGCCGCGGTGATCCCGGCCGCATCGTTGTAGGCGGCCTCGATGATGTGCGGGTCCTTGACCAGGTCGGTGCCGAGCAGCAGCCGGTCGTCGGGGCCCAGCAGCGTGGCGATCTTGCTCAGCACGTTGCGCCGCGTGCCGGGCGGGAAGTTGCCGATGGTGCCGCCCAGCAGGGCCACGATGCGGTTCCCGTCCATCCCGGCCTCGGACGCCGGGACGTGCTCGAGGTGGCGTTCGAAGTCGCCAACCACGCCGTACACCTGGAGGTCCTCGTAGTCCTCGATCAGCGTGCGCGCGGCATCCTCCACCACGCTCTGGGAGACGTCGAGCGGGATGTAGCGGCGCAGGGTCTCCGCGTCGCGCATCGCGTCGAGCAGCACCCGCGCCTTGTCTGAGGCACCGGCCCCCAGCTCCACCAGCTCCCCGGCGCCGGTCATGGACACGATCGCAGCCGCGTTGTCACGGAGGATGGCGAGCTCGGTGCGGGTGGGGTAGTACTCGGGCTGCTCGGTGATCTGCTCGAACAGCTCAGAACCACGGGCGTCGTAGAAGTGCTTGGGGGCCAGCTCCTTGAACGGTTTGGTGAGGCCGTCGAGCACGTCGTTGGCCAGCGAGCGTTCGTCGTCCTCCGATAGCCACGAGTCGACCTGGACGAGGGGTTGCGACAGAGGCTCCATGTCAGAGGTCCTTTGCGATTCGCAGGCCGGAGAAGATCTGCCGCCGCTGGGGGAAGTCCCAGTTGCGGAACGTCGGCGTGACGACGCGGGGCCGGGTGGCCCACGCGCCGCCGCGCAGCACCTTGTACTGGTCTCCGAAGAACACCTCGGAGTACTCGCGGTATGGGAACGGCTCAAAGCCCTGGTAGCCGGTGAAGTTGCTCGCCGTCCACTCCCAGACGTCCCCGATCATGCCCAGCACGCCAGAGGGGGAGGCGCCGTCGGGCAGAGATCCGACTGGAACGGGTCCGCCGGCGCGCTGGTCGATGTTGGCGTGTAGGCCGGGGACGGTGGGGTCGTCGCCCCATGGATGGAGCAGGGAGGTCTCCTGCTCCTGGTCCCAGGTCGCCGCCTTCTCCCACTCGATCTCGGTGGGGAGGCGGCCGGCGTGCGCTCGAGCGAAGGCGTCGGCCTCGAACCAGGAGATATGGACGACCGGGCGATCCGGGTGCAGTGGCTCGAGCCCAGACAGGCGCCACTCAGACCGCAGATCGGCCGTCCAGGACTGTGGTCGAGTGATGTCGTAGTCCTCCTTCCACGACCACCCTTCGTCAGACCACCATTCACGCCGCTCGTACCCACCCCCTTCCACAAACGTCAGGTACGTGGCGTTGGTGATCGGCGTGCGGCCGATCAGGTACCCGCGGACGTCCGTGCGATGACGGGGCCGCTCGTTGTCGTAGGCAAAGCCTGCGGCGCGAGCGCCGATGAGGCACGGGCCGGCCGGGATCTCGACGAGCTCCAGCCCGGTGAGCGAGCGCGCCGCGGCGACTCCCGGCGTGGCGCCCGTCCCCGTCCCGCCGAGGCCGGCGGGGCCCGCGGCGGTGAACTCGGACAATCCCTCCAGCTGCGCCAGCTGGATCGTCTGGAGCATCGTCTCGGTGTGCTGCTGCTCGTGGCGGACGATGAGCTCGGCGATGATGCCGTCGCCCACGCCCCGGCGCTCGATCACCTCGAGCGCTCGCTCACGCACCTCCTGCAGGTAGTCGCGGGCCTCGGGCGGCCGCAGGAAAGGCAGGTCGCCCCGGCCGGCGCGTGGGGTCTCGAAGGCGTCGTAGACGTCGGCCAGTTCCTCGCGCAGGAGTGGCTCACCGCCGAAGCGATGCACGATCCAGAGGTCCTCGAAGGCGGCGATGTGGCCCAGGTCCCAGACCAGCGGGCTCATCAGCGTGGAGTGGACCTGCTCCAGCTCGTCATCGGAGTAGGGCGCCACCAGCTCGAGCGTCCGCTCGCGCGCCTCGTGGAGCCGCTCGATCGCTGTCTGGACGTCGCTGACCGCGACGGTTGCCTGGAAGCCGTCCATCCCTTAATAGTGACAGCCTGAAATCTGACCAAAACGTTAAGTCTGTGATGCGGTGTGCGCCGGCGTCGCGCGCGCTTGAGATCCGGGCAAACCGGTTAGGCTGCTTCGAAGATGAACATCAAGGAGCTCGACCGCGGTGAGCTGGTGGCTGTCGCGGGGGGAATCCTGTTGGGGCTGTCGCTCTTCTTGAGCTGGTACACGCTGGGCAACCGCAATGCCGTGCTGGCCAGTTGCCGCGGCCCCAACACCTCCTGCACCGGCTGGGCCGCTCTGTCGGCGTTCCGCTTCGTGTTCCTCATCGCCGCCGTCGCTCCCCTGATCCTCTCCTGGGTCATCGCTCGTGGCCACGCGTTGTCCTGGCCGCGCGGGGAGCTCACCGCCGTCACCGCCATGGTGGCGCTGATCATGACCCTGTTCCTCGGGGTCATCGACCACCCCGGCTCCCCGCCGGGTGAGATCAGCGTGGCCGCCGGCTGGTGGGTTGCGGTCGCTGCCTGTGTCCTCATCCTCACCGGCTCCGTGTGGCGCTCCAAGGAGAGCGCGGCGGGCCGCAAGCCTCCGGGAGTCCTATGAACACGCCGCCGAGCCAGAAGCCCGATCGCAATCTCGCGCTGGAGATTGTGCGCGTCACCGAGGCGGCGGCGCTGGCCGCCGCCCGGCTGGTCGGCCGCGGCGACAAGGAGGGCGCCGATCAGGCGGCCGTCGACGCCATGCGCCTGGTGCTGGACACGGTCGCGATGGACGGCGTCGTGGTCATCGGCGAAGGGGAGAAGGACGAAGCGCCGATGCTCTACAACGGCGAGCAGATCGGCGACGGGACGCCCCCCAAGGTCGACATCGCAGTGGACCCGCTGGAGGGCACCCGCCTGGCTGCCCTGGGGATGCCGAGCGCCCTGGCCGTCATCGCCCTGTCCGAGCGCGGCTCGATGTTCGACCCCGGCCCGTGTGTGTACATGGAGAAGATCGCCGGCGGGCCCGACATCGCCGACGTGCTCGACCTCGACCGGCCGCTGGCTGAGACGCTGGCGCTGGTCGCCGAGCGTCGCCACCGCGACATCCGCGATGTGATGGTCGTGATGCTTGACCGCGAGCGCCACCATGACGCCATGCGCCAGGTCCGGGAAGCGGGGGCGCGCGTGCGCCTGATCACCGACGGCGACGTCTCGGCCTCCCTCCTGGCGGTGAGTGAGAACTCGCCGGTCGATCTGCTGTGGGGGATCGGGGGCACCCCGGAGGGCGTCATCTCCGCCGCGGCGATCAAGTGCATCGGCGGTCAGCTCCTCGGGCGGCTGTGGCCGCGCAGCGACGAGGAGCGCACGGCGGCGGTCGACGCGGGCTACAACCTCGACAAGGTCCTCACCTGCGACGACCTGGTCCAGGGGGAGAACGCGTTCTTCTCGGCCACCGGCGTCACCGACGGCGACGTGCTCCAGGGCGTCCGCTACCAGGGCGACCGCGGCGCGACCACGGAGTCACTGGTGATGCGCTCGCGATCGGGCACCGTGCGCCGCATCCACGCCCGCCACGATCGCGCCAAGATGCGCGCGATGGGCATCACGTCCTACGGCTGAGCGCGGTGCCCTCTCGCGAACGCTCGGCGGCGGCGTCCCAGTCACCTGCGGCGGGCTGATCGGCGAACTGCCCGACCTTGGAGCGGGCCAGATCCAGCTTGGACAGTGAGCGCAGGAAGGCGTGCGTGACCAGGACGTGGACGGCCGATTGGGTCATCTCGTACACCGGCTTTGAGAACCCGACGGAGATCGACGGATAGAAGTTCGCCACTTCGACCTCGATGAGGAGATCCTCCTGGCCGTCTGCCCGGACGGGCTCGCGGCGCACGTCGAGTGCCAGGAAACCGCTGCCCCGGCCGGCGCGGGCGACGAGCAGGCCGTCGCGGATCGGCCAGCGCACCGCGCCGTGGTCGTCCTCGATCGTGTATTCCGGAGCGCCGAAGCGCAGCAGCGTCAGCGGCCGGGCCAGGAGCATGACCGAGCGGCTGTCGGCGGTGTATTTGACGCGGATGAGCCCGAGGGTGACGCGCGAGAGAAAGCGCCAGTACGTGCGGGCCAGGTTCTCGAGGCTCGCCGGGGTCCAGATGCGCTCGAGGTCGGTGGCGGTCATCGTCAGTACCGCCGACTGCACCGAGCGCACCGCACCGTCGCGCTGGATCACCGTCGACTTGCGCGGCGAGACGATCACCGATTGCGCCGGGTGTCGGCGCCGGCGCCGCCGGCGAAGGATCGCGGCCGCCGCGGACAGGACGAACGCCACCATGGCCAGTGGTCCGATCACGGCGCTGATTGTGCCCGTTTTGGAGGCGCTGCAAGCTGTTGGGGCGCTAAGCGATGGTTACAGCGGTCCGGCGGTTGGGCGGTCAGCCGGCCAGCGCGTGCAGTGTGACGGTGGCGCCGCTCGGCAACTCGCCCTCGCCGGAGGGGATGAGCGCCAGCGCGTCGGCGCCGAGCAGCGAGGTGAGGATGTGCGATCCCTGGGCGCCGTTGGGATAGGCCCGCACGATGTCGTCCTCATCGGTGAGGCGCACCCGGATCATCTGGTCGCGCCGGGGATTGCGCGCCACCTCGACGCCCAGGACGGCCGTCGGGCGGGGCGGCTCGGGGTTCGGCGCGCCCTGCAGGGCGGCCAGCGCGGGCGCCACGAACAGGCTGAAGGTCACCACCGCCGACACCGGGTTGCCGGGGAGCCCGAACACGAGCGGATGGCCCGCCGGCGGGACGCCGAACCAGGTCGGCTTGCCGGGCTGGAGGGCCACGCTCCAGAACACCTCCCGCACGCCGAGCGCGTCGAGGGCGGGCTTGACGTGGTCGTGGGGGCCGACCGACACGCCGCCCGAGATGATCACGACGTCTGACTCCGCCAGCGCCCTGCCGATCCCGTCCTCGGTGGCCTGGCGGTCATCGGGAAGCCGGCTCGCCGGCGTGGTGACGGCGCCGGCCCGTTGCGCGAGGCCGGTGAGCATGGGGGCGTTGGAGTTGTGGATCTCGCCGGGGCGAAGCGGCTCGCCGGGTGCCCGGAGCTCGTCTCCGGTGCACACCACCGAGACCCGCGGCCGCCGGGTGGCGATGACCGAGCCCACCCCGGCGGCGACCGCCGCGCCGAGCGCCACCGGCCCCAGCGGGGTCCCGGCGCTGAGCACGACCGTCCGCGCGCGCATGTCCTCGCCGGCGCCGCGGATGTGCTCGCCGGGCCTGGCCGCGGCGCTGGTGTGGATCGAGTTGCCGCCGTTGAGCTCCACGTTCTCCTGAGGGATCACGGCCGTGGCCCCGGGGGGGATGGCTGCGCCGGTGGAGATGCGCATCGCCTCCCCCTCGGCCACCTCGTGGCTGGAGGGAGTACCGGCGCGCGACTCGCCGACGATCCGCAACGTCCGCCCGGCGTCGCCGGCGATCACGGCGTAGCCGTCCATCGCCGAGCACGGGAAGGGAGGGACATCGCCGGCCGCCGCAACGTCCTGCGCCAGGACGCGGCCGAGCGCGTCGTCGATCTCCACCTGCTCGGTGCCCAGCGGGGTGGCGGCATCGAGCACGCGTTGCCGGGCGTCGGTTATGGAAATGAGCGATCTGGGCATCAGGACGGATGGTGGACGGGTCGGGAGCGGATCGGATTTCCAGCATATTGCGGTGAAGGAGCATGGAGTCGACAGGGGCGCGTGATAGAAGACGGCCGATGCCGCCCATGCCTCCACGGCGGCGGCGGGCACGGCCGGTTGCCGACGCTCCGATAGATGCGCTGCTGCCGCGGTCAGAGGATCTGGCCAAGGGGTGGCTCCTCGCGTTGCTGGAGCAGGCGCCGCTCGATGACGCCCCCGCCATTCTGGCCACCGACCTCACCCGCGACGGGCCCCGGGTGTGCGACGCCGTGCTGCGCGCGATCGCTGACGACACCTATCTGCGCCGCCTGGAGCCCGGCGGGGTGCTCACCCCGCTCGCGGCTCGGGTGGGCGAGCTGGCCGGCGCGGCGGCGCCGGCGGCTGTCTCCCGCGCCGTCGACGCGCTCGTGGGCGTCATCTGGGCTGCCGTCCGAGATGAGCTGCGGGGGGCCGATGCCGACCTCGTGGCAGAGCTGACCGAGCGCCTGGCTCTGATCGGGGAGCTGGTGCGCTCCGCGGCGCTCGAGCGGTTGGCCCCGACGCCGGTGTCGCCTCATGTCGCCCCGCCGCCGGTGCCCCCGCCCCCGCCGGTCGCCCCGCCCCCGCCGGTCGCCCCGCCCCCGCCGGTCGCCCCGCCCCCGCCGGTCGCCCCGCCCCCGCCGGTCGCCCCGCCCCCGCCGGTGGCCACGACTCGCCCGTCGTCCCCGATGCCTCCAGCGCCTGCGACGCCTTCACCGCCTTCGGCACCGCCCGGGCGGCCCACCGCGGCCGCTCCGCCGCCCCCGCAGCGCGAGTGGCCGGGCCTCTCGGACCCGCCCACGCTTGACCCGTCGCGCGCGCTCTGGGTAAGCGCGCTCGAGGACGAGATCGTGCGCTCGCCGGGCGGGCCGCTGTCACTGCTTCTGGCCGAGCTCGAGGACGCCGATCGCGTCACCGCGGTCGAGCCTCGCGCCGAGGCCCGCGCCGTGTTCAACCGGTTTGCCGGGGCGGTGCGGAGCGCGGTGCGCCGCCAGGACATCCTGGTGTGCGAGAGCGATGCCCGCGCCTGGATCATCGCGCGCGACACAGCCCGTGGCGGCGCCTACGCGCTGGGTGAGCGCATCGCGGCCGCGGTCAGGTCCTCGGCGGCCTGGCACGGCGCGCCGTTGGTGGCGAGTGTCGGCGTGGCCGTGTTCGGCGAGGACGGGCGCACCAGCGGTGAGTTGATCGAGGCCGCCGAGGAGGCGCGCTTCGGAGCTGCGGCCGACGGCGCCGAGGTCCTGGGGGTACCGAGGAGCCCTGAGCCGGGGCCAGGCGCTGGAGAGGAGCCCTGAGGCGGGGTCAGCGCTTGGGAAGGGAGACCGCGTCGATCTGCGCGGTCCCGCCGATGCCCAGCGCCTTGCCGGTCGCGACGGTGAGGTCCCAGTCGGCGCCGTTGGCGTAGGGCCCGCGGTCGATGACCGGGACGACGATCGTCTTGCCCTTGTAATAGATGGCCACGGACTCGCCGCAGCGCAGCGTGCGGTTGGCCAGGCCGATCGTGCCGCGGCTCAGACGCTGTCCGCACGCGGTCTTCTTGCCATAGAACCCGGGGCCGTACTCCGTCGCCCGTGAGGGCCGGTAGACGGTGGTGGTCAGCGAGGGCGTCATTGAGGCGCCCACGGCCTGGGTGGACGAGGTGCTCGAGACCACGGCCCGCATCGCGAACTGTCCGATGTGGTTGGCCTGCCAGACCGCGCTGAAGCTTCCGTCCTGGTTGACCGTCGCCGTCACGGTGTTCGCCCACGACCAGTTGGTCTCATGGCCCGAACGCTGGATTTGGATGGTCTGGCCCACCAGCTGGGTGGGCGCGGTGCCCGAGAGGGTCAGCCCCTTGTGCAGGATGCCGGAGGCGTTGGTCTGCAGCGTGATGCCGTCGCCGCTCGTGGAGACGGTCACGTCACCGCTCTGCACCGACTGGGCGGACCCGGTCGTGGTCCCCGGCGTGGTCGTGCCGCCTGTCGTGGTCACCGGCGAGCCGCCGGGCGAGACACCGGAGCCGCCTCCCGAAGAGGCCAGCGCGGCGGCAGGCACGGCCAGCGCGGCGGCAAGCAGTGCGGGAACGACATGGGTATGTCGACGTAGGCGACGGGTCACTTGTGGTTGGTCCTGCGTGGGCCTACGAGGTGAGCTGACGGGCTCGCGCTTTTGACGGCGCTACGGTCCTTAGCGGGACCGATTCGCCCCAGCGGGTCTGTGACAACCCGCAGGTGGTTCCCCCGTCGATCGCTCCCGGAGGAGAGATCGTTCGGCCGGTGGCGGCGGAGTATACGCAACCGCGCCGGACGAAGTTATGTACCCCCCGGTGAGGCCTGCCTACGGTCGGGGCAGGCGCGAGACGGCGCGGCGGAGGGCGCGCGCGCCGGCGTGGAGGCCGATCTCGGCCAGCTCGGCCGCGGCCTGGACCGCGGTCTCCAGCGCGCCCGGCGAAGGCTCGCGGGGCGTCGGCGGCGCGGGTGTTGCGGCGGTCGGCTGAGGCGCCGCCGCGGCCGGCCGTGGCCCGGCGGCAGCGGGCTTGGGCCGCGGTGCAGCTGGCGTCGGTCGCGCTGCGCCAGGCGTCGGTCTGGCCGTCCGCGGCTTCGCTGCCGCGCGCTTGCCGGCCGGCGGCTTGGGCTTCGCGCTACGCGCCGCCGCCGGCTTCTTGGCGGTCTTGGCCTTCGGCGGCGCCGCGGGGTTGACCGCGGCGGGCGCCGCGGCTTTCACCACGTCGGGCTCCTGCGCCTGCGTGTCCAGAGGGGGCGCAGCGGCCGGGGCGGGCCGCTTGTCGCTGCGACGGTGGGGGCGGGTCCGCGGGAGCGAGCCCATCACTCCCGGCTTGGGCTCATTGCTCATGCGATCCAATCATGGCGCACCGAGAAGAAAAATCGCAGGAGACCAAAAATTTCGTTCTATCTTTGAAACGACGCGGACGGTCCGAGGTATAGATCTCAACAGAGAGAAGACGCCTAGCGGCAACGCGCCGCCGAACGGCTCTTCAGCTGGGCCTGCGCAGGCCTGCCGCGGATTGACTTCACAAAATATAGTGACTATAGTCGGACCGTATGTTTGAGTAGCGGTCGTACGCTCTGAGAAGGGCGTTTGCCGCGGTTTTCTTTGTACTGCGACGGCACCGCTGGCGTGTTGCCGCCAACGACGGAAACGGAATCAGATGTCTGTAGCGGACCTGCAGGAACTGGAAGAGATCAAGGGCCTCGTCAACCGCGGCCAGCAGCTTGGGGTCCTGACCTACTCGGAGATCGCGACCGCGATCTCGGAGCTGGATCTCGACGAGGCTGACGTCGAGGAGCTCCACGGCTTCCTCGAACGCACGGAGATCGAGCTCGTTGAGGAAGTAGACCCGGCCCTCGCGGCCACCGAGGTGGAGCGCGCGCCGGACAAGCGCGGCCGGCGCAAGGCGAAGACGGCGCTGGATCTCAAGCCGGACATGACGACCGACTCGCTGCAGCTGTTCCTCAAGGACATCGGGAAGGTCCGGCTGCTCACCGCCCAGGAGGAGGTCGACCTGGCCAAGCGGATCGAGCGCGGCGACCTCGATGCCAAGCAGAAGATGGTGGAGTCCAACCTCCGCCTCGTCGTCTCGATCGCCAAGAACTACCGCAACCAGGGGCTGCCGTTCCTGGACCTCATCCAGGAGGGCACGCTCGGACTGGTCCGCGCCGCGGAGAAGTTCGACTACCGCAAGGGCTTCAAGTTCTCCACGTACGCCACCTGGTGGATCCGCCAGGCGATCGCCCGCGCGCTCGCCGACAAGGCCCGCACGATCCGCATCCCGGTGCACGTCGTCGAGAAGCTCAACAAGATCGGGCGCGCCGAGCGCAAGCTGGTGACCGAGCTTGGTCGCGAGCCGACCGCTGAGGAGATCGCCGAGGTCACGGGGATCGAGCCCGAGGAGGTCGAGTCGATCAAGCGCTCCGCCCAGGCGCCGGTCTCGCTGGAGAAGCCGGTCGGCGACGAGGAGGAGTCCGAGTTCGGGCAGTTCATCGCCGACGAGCGCGCCGAGTCCCCGTACGAGCGGGCGGCGGAGATCCTCACCAAGGAGGCCCTCCGCGAGGCCCTGGAGAACCTCAGCTACCGCGAGCGCCGCGTGCTCGAGCTCCGTTACGGGCTCGGCGGCGAGCACCCGCGGACGCTGGACGAGGTCGGTCGGACGTTCAACGTCACCCGCGAGCGCATCCGCCAGATCGAGAACCAGTCGCTCAAGAAGCTTCAGTCGCTCGCCGAGGCGCAGAAGCTCCGCGACGTCGCCTAGCTAGTCGATCCGGCGCCGGAGACCCGGCGCCCACACAGCACGCGAATAGAGCCGGCGGGCCCCGCCGGCTCGTCGGTGTGCGCGCCGTTCACCCATGCCTGGCCGCCAGAGCGTTCAGCGACGTGAGCGCCGAACCACCGCTACCTACGCGCGCCTCGCGTGTCCTGGACGACGTGTAGCGTTGCCTCCCGCCGTCGTTGGGTTAGCTTACATTGGCCTTACATTGACTTTACGTTAGGTCGACCGGGGTCTGTGTAGCTTCGCGCCCGCCGTATCTGCGCCCTCACAGGATCACGTTGAATCGCCGCCGCCCCCTCAACAGAGACGACGCGTCTCGCCACAGCCGACGTCGCGCCGTGCTGCCGGCGCTCATCGCGGCGACGGCGACGGCGACGGCGGTGGCGCTGTGTGTGGCGGGTTGCGGGGGAGGCGGGAAGCGGGGCGGCGCGACATCGGTCTCCTCGGCGTCGCCGGCTACCGTGACGGTGTCCAAGCTCCCCGGATACAGCTCGGTGCTCACCACATCCTCGGGTCAGGCCGTGTATCTCCTCACCGCCGATCCGGCTGGCGGTAGCCGGTGCAGCACCTCCTGCGCGACCGACTGGCCGCCCCTTCTGGCACCGCAGTCATTGCGGGCCGGACCCGGCGTGAAGGGGTCGCTCCTGGCGACGTTCAAGCGCAGCGACGGCAAGGAGCAGGTCATGTACAACCACCACGCGCTGTACACCCACAAGGGCCAGGGCGCCGCCTCCGGAGCGGGGGTGGCGGCCGACGGAGGCGTTTGGTACCTGGTCTCGCCGGCTGGTAGCGCCGTGAAGTCGACGTCCGCCGGTGGCTATTGACGACGCGCGACGCAGCGCGGGCCTCGCGCCGGTGACCGCCAGCGTCGACACCCTGCCGCCCCCTGAGTCGGTCTTGGCCCCGCCGAAGCCCGCGGGCGGCAAGGGCCTGCTCCTGGCCGTCTGCTGCGTTGCGCAGTTCATGGTCATCCTCGACCTGTCGATCGTCAACGTCGCGCTGCCGTCGATCCAGTCGAGCCTGAAGTTCTCGGCCTCTGGCCTGCAGTGGGTCATCGATGCATACGCGATCGTCTTCGCGGGCTTTCTCATGCTGGCCGGCCGCGCCGGCGATATCTGGGGCCAGCGCAGGACCTTCGTCGTCGCCCTGACGATGTTCTCGGCGGCGTCCCTGGCTGGTGGGATCGCCCCGACGAGCGGCGTGCTCATCGGCGCTCGCGCGCTCCAGGGGCTCGCCGCCGCGCTGATGGCCGCCTCGTCGCTGGCGATCATCACCGCCTCGTTCGAGCCAGGGCCCGCCCGTCACCGCGCGGTCGGGCTGTGGGGCGCGATGAACGGCGCCGGCGGTGCCGCCGGGACCCTGCTGGGCGGGGTGATCACCCAGGAGCTCAGCTGGCGCTGGGTGCTGCTCATCAACCTGCCGATCGGCCTGACGGCTGCCGTGGTCGCCAGCGCGGTCGTCGCCGATCGCCGCTCGGAGAAGCGCACGTCGTTTGATCTCGCCGGAGCGCTGCTGCTCACCATCGGCCTGCTGCTCGAGGCCTACGGGGGTGTCACGGCGGGCAGCCACGGGTGGGGCTCGGCAGCGGCGCTGGTCCCCATCGCGGTCGGTTCCGTGCTGCTGAGCCTGTTCCCCGTCGTCGAGAAGCGGATCGCGAAGGCGCCGCTGGTGCCGCCCAAGGCGTTCACGCGGCCCCTGCGCGTCATCAATCTCATCGTCCTGCTGTTCAGCGCGGCGCTGTTTCCCATGTGGTACGTCAGCTCGCTCTACCTGCAGCAGGTGCTGGCGCTCACCCCGCTGGCGACGGGTCTGGTCTTCCTGCCGATGGCGCTGACGATTTTCGCCTGCGCCTCTCGGGCGGGAAAGCTGGCGGGACGGGCCGGCGTGCGCCCGGTCCTCGGCGGCGGGCTGATCATGATGACCGCCGGGATGTTGCTGTTCACGCGGATCGGCGCCAGCGGCAGCCCGGTGCAGTACGTCATCCTGCCCGGCGTCCTCACCGCTATGGGCATCGGCTTCTCGATCGTCCCGTCGACGATCGCCGCCACCCAGACGGCGGAGCCCGGGCAGGCGGGGCTCGCGTCCGGCCTGGTCAACACCTCGCGTCAGGTCGGCGGTGGGCTGGGGCTGGCAGTGCTCATCTCGATCGCCACCCTGTACACGAGCCACCTCATCGGCGCGCAGCACTCCGTCGATCAGGCGCTCACCGACGGCTTCCGCGTCGCGTACCTGATCGGTGCCGGATTGTGCGCCGCGGCCGCCGTCCTCAGTTTCGCGCTGGTGCCGCGACTGCAAGCTGACCTGCGGCACCCCACCGCCGGCCGCCGAATGCTCGCCGCCGTCGCCGGGGTCGTGGCCTGCTTCGCCGTGATCGGGCTGGCCGTGCCCAGGACCCACGCCGCGCCGCTGGGCGCCTACACCACCACCGGTGCCTACTCGTTCGTGTCGGCTCCCGGCCTGCACCCGCCCAAGCTGACGCTCGAGAGCGCCGCTCCTGGGGCGCAGCGCCCGCCCGGCTATCTCATGCTCGCCAACTTCTTCGACGTCACCCACCCGCCGATGGTCGGCCAGAGCGGGCCGCTCATGCTCGACGGCAGCCTGGCGCCGGTGTGGTTTGCGCCGATCCCGACGAACCTCGTGGCGTCCAATCTCGAGGCCCAGACCTACGACGGACGTCCGGTGCTGACGTGGTGGCAGGGTGACGTCACCGCCACCGGCGCCATCAATCGTGGCCAGGACATCGTCGTCGATGACCATTACCGTCGCGTGGCCACGCTCACGGGCGCCGACGGCTGGGTCCTGACGCTGCACACGATGGCGATCCAGGGACACGACGCCTGGGTGACCGCCAACAAGAACGTGCGCGCCGATCTGTCCGGGGACGGGGGCGTCAGCAACGGCGTGGTCACCGACTCGGCGGTGCAGGAGTACGACCTACACACCGGCAGGCTGCTCTACAGCTGGAGCGCCCTGGCTCACATCCCCCGCCACGCTTCGTACACCCAGCCCCCGCCCAACGGGTTCCCGTGGGACGCCTACCACGTCAACTCGGTGCAACCGCTCGGCAACGGCACGTTCCTGGTCTCGATGCGCAACACCTGGGCCGTCTACCTGGTCAGCGCGCGCACCGGCCGGATCATCTGGACCCTCGGCGGCAAGGCCTCGAGCTTCACCATCCCGAGCCAGGCCGCGTTCAAGTGGCAGCACGACGCGGAGCTCCACGCCGGGTCGACGGTGACGCTGTTCGATGATCACTGCTGCGACATCACGGGCGCCGACACCTACCTTCCCGCGACCGGCCCGTCGCGCGGGCTCACGCTCAAGCTCGATCAGGCGGCCCACACCGCGAGCGTCGTGCGGCAGTACTCCCACGGCGCCACGTTCCACTCCGAGTACATGGGCAACACCCAGGTCCTGCCCAACGGCAACGTGATCGTCGGCTGGGGCGAGGTCCCGTTCGTCTCCGAGTACACGGCCGCCGGCAAGCTGATCTTCGACGCGGCGTTCCCGTCGCCCGACATGAGCTACCGCGCCTACGTCCAGCCCTGGGTGGGCAAGCCGCTCTCCCCGCCCAGCGGCGCCGCGCGCGCCCAGGGCGCCGGGACGACCGTCTACGCCAGCTGGAACGGGGCGACGCAGGTGAGCTCGTGGAGGGTGCTCGCCGTGACGGCCGGGGGCGGGACGCAGCCTCTCGCCACGCACGCGCGCACCGGGTTTGAGACCTCGATGCCGGTCTCGGGAGGTTCCCGGCGCTTCCAGGTTCAGGCCCTTGACGCAGCGGGACGGGTCCTGGGGACCTCCAGGACCTTCGGGGTGAGCCGATGACCGCCACCCGGCCGCCGCGTGAGGACGAGGAGGGACAGGTGACCGCCGCGCCGCCGCCACGCGAGGACGCCCAGGATCAGGTGACCGCCACGCGGTCGACGTCCAAGCTCAATCGGCGGCAGTTCCTGCCCCGTGCGGCGGCCGCCGCCGCGGGCGTCGTGGCCGCCGGAGCCCTCGGTTACGAGCTGCCCCACCGCTCCGGGGCTCGGCATGGGGCGTCGACCGCGTCGCCCGAGACGGGCACCTCGACGCAACCGACACCGGCGACGGCCGCGGCCGGCTCCAGCAGGGTCCAGACGTTCCTCACCCGCCCGGATCTGCGCCCGCCCGCGGTGCGGGTGACCCCGCTCGCCACCCAGCCCGCGCCCGCATCGACGCCGCGCTTCATCCTGCTGGCGCCCATGAACGCGGTGCCGGCCTCGGAGCCGCAGCAGGGGCTCATGGTGATCGATCGCCAGGGCCGCCTCGTGTGGTTTGCCCCGTCGGAGGGCCCCAGGTTCAACCTCGACGTCCAGTCCTACGCCGGCAAGCCGGCGCTGACGTGGTGGCAGGGCACGGTGTCCAACGCGCACGGGTACGGGCTGGGCGAGATCGGCGACGACACGTATCACCCCGTCGAGCCGATCCGCGCCGGTCACGGGCTGCAGACCGACCTGCACGACCTCCAGCTCACCGCTCGCGGGACGGCGCTCATCACCGCGTATGAGACGACGACGACGGACCTGTCCTCGATCGGCGGGTCGTCGCACGGGCAGGTGTTCGTCGGGCACGTCCAGGAGGTCGACCTCAAGACCGGGCGGGTTCTCTTCGACTGGAACAGCCTCGATCACGTGGGGATCGACGAGAGCTTCCAGCCACCTCCACACCACGGGCAGGGCTACGACTACTTCCATCTCAACTCCATCGCCGAGATGGACGACGGCCATCTGCTCATCAGCGCCCGCAACACGTCCGCGCTCTACAAGGTCGACCGGTCGACCGGCAAGATCCTGTGGCGCCTGAACGGCAAGCGCTCGGACTTCAGCGTGAGTCCCACGGCCCGCTTCTGGTGGCAACACGACGCCCGTCCTCACGGGTCCTCGGTGATCACCGTGTTCGACAATGCGGGGCCCGACAAGGAGAAGCGGTCGCGGGGGCTGGTCCTGTCCATCGACACCGCGGCCAGGCGCGCCGAGCTGACCCGGGCGCTCGTGCACCCGGCGGGGTTCATCGCCGGCACCCTGGGGAACGTGCAGCTGCTGCGTGACGGCGGGGCGTTCGTCGGCTGGGGCTCGCAGTCGTATTTCTCGCAGTACGCCCCCGACGGGACCATGATCCTCGACGGCGAGCTGCCGATCGGCGTCCGGTCATACCGCGCCCATCTCGCCGACTGGCTGGGCCGTCCCGCCGACGGTCCCCGCATCGTCGCCCAGGCTAATCCAGCGGGGGGCTTCGCCGTCCATGCCAGCTGGAACGGCGCCACCGAGGTCGCCCGGTGGACGGTGCTGGCCGGACGCGACAGCTCGTCCCTGTCAGCCGTCGGATCCCAGGCCTGGACGGGATTTGAGACCGCGATCGCGGTCAACAGCGAGGGGCCGTCCTTCTGCGCCGTGGCGCTGGACTCGAGCGGGCGCGAGCTCGGGCGGTCACCGGTGGTCTAGTGGCTCGGAGCGCCAACGTCACCTGGCAGGACTCGTGCCTCTCGCGCGCGTCGCGCTGGGGCGCGTTGCACGCCCAGGGCGCGACGGTCTGGCTGACCGGACTTCCCGCTGCGGGCAAGTCGACGCTCGGCGCCGCGCTGGAGGAGAGGCTGGTGCTGTCGGGGCGGTTCGCGTACCTGCTGGACGGGGACAACCTCCGCCACGGGATCTGCGGCGATCTCGGCTTTGACGAGGGCGACCGGGCGCGCAACATCCTTCGCGTCGGCGAGCTGGCGCGGCTGTTCGCCGACGCCGGCGCTATCGCCATCGTGGCCCTCGTGTCGCCGCTGGCCGCCGCCCGCGACGAGGTCCGTGCCCAGCACACCGCCGCCGGCCTGCGCTTCATCGAGGTGTTCCTCGATACGCCGCTGGCCGAATGCGCGGCGCGCGACCCGAAGCATCTCTACGCGCGTGCGCGCGCGGGCGAGCTCGCCGACCTCACCGGCGTGGGCCAGACCTACGAGCCGCCGGAGGAGCCCGAGGTGACCGTGGAGCACGGGACCGCCCTGCCCGCCGCCGTGGAGGCGGTCCTCGAGTCGCTCAAAGCGACGTCCCATCAACGAAATGGAGTGAAGCGATGAAGCTCATCGGAGCCGGACTGCCGCGAACGGGGACGCTGTCTCAGAAGATCGCGCTCGAGATGCTCGGGCTCGCCCCCTGCTACCACATGGTCAATGTCCTGACGGACCTCGACGAGGCGACGCGCTGGCGCCAGGCTCTCGATGGGGGTCTGTCGCCCACCGAGATCTTCGGGGGGTTCGAGGCGACGGTCGACTGGCCGGGCTCGTTCTTCTATCGCGACCTCATCGAGCTCTACCCGGACGCCAAGGTGCTGCTCAGCGTCCGCGACGGCGCCGCCTGGGCCCGGAGCATGCGCGACACCATCTGGGGCGTCATCTACGGGGACTGCCTGATCCGGTACATGTCCGACGCCCGGCGCACCGTCGATCCGCAGTGGGACGGCTACATGAACATGATGGCCGAGATGTGGCGGCGCAGTGGGCTGATCGAGGACGCTCACACCTCCGCCGAGGAGATGGCGGCCGCCATGGACCGCTATCACCAGGACGTCCAGGCCGCCGTCCCCGCGGACCGCCTGCTCGTCTGGTCGGCGTCCGAAGGTTGGGAGCCGCTGTGCGCGTTCCTGGAGCTGCCGATCCCCGACGCGGCGTTTCCCCGGGTCAACGACAGCGCGCAGTTCGGGGACCGCATCGTCGACGGCGCCATCGACGTGATTCAACGCCACCGCCTCGCCGACGCCGCGGTGGTGCAGGCCCCCTGAGGGCGACGATCGGGGGCTGGCGGCCACGCGGTGATGGGCCCTGCAATGCTTCAGTTCGTGAAGTCTTGCGCTAGAATCGGAAATCTGATGGTTTCGAATGACACGTGTCCGGTCTGCCGGACGGCTGAGATTGTGTGCGGGAAGTGGACGTTGCTCGTGATCCGCGACCTCGCCGACGGGCGGTCGCGGTTCTGTGAGCTGGAGCGCTCGCTGGCCGGGATCAGTCCCCGCACGCTCTCGCTGCGGCTGCGCGCGCTGGAGGAAGAGGGCATCGTGGAGCGCCAGACGTTCCCCGAGGTCCCGCCCCGCGTCGAGTACGTGCTCACCCCCAAGGGGTGGGCGCTCGTGCCGCTGATCGAGAGCATGCGCACCTACGGGCGCGAGTGGCTGAGCTGCTCGGACGAGCTCGACGCCGCCGCCGACGCCGGCCGCCAGCCGGTCGCCACCGCGGCCTGACGCCGCCACCGCTGCGAGCCGGTCGCCACCGCGGCCTGACGATGCCACATCGCAACTCGACGAGCTCGACCCCCGCTGAACCGACCCTGCAAGGTCTGATGCGGGGGAGAGGATCGCCCGCCGCGGCAGGGAAACCCCGGGCGTGCGCAACGTCACCCTTCACCGTCTGCTGGAGTCCTTCACCGTCGACGCGTCCAGCCGCCTGTGCGCGCAGGCCGCCGCCGGTGCCGAGATGCCGTTCGAGCTCGCGGAGGAACGCGGCTCGGGGCGCGTCCCGTTGTACTGCTACCGCCCGCTCGTCGACGAGTTCATCCGCTCGCGGATGGCGTCGCTGGGCGACCTGCCCAGCCATGCCGACGCCGCCCACGCGCTGGCGCGATGCGAGGCGCTCGATGTCTACCTGTCAGAGCACGGGGTCAAGGCGCCGCCCGATCCGCGCGGCACCGCCATTGCCGCGCTGGGGGTGTTCCTGGAGTCAGTGTTCACCGAGCGCAGCGGCTTCGGGTTCGAGCCGGCCGCGTTCGAGGCCGCGTATGCCGAGCTCGAGCGCGCGATCTACGAAGGACACTGCACCGCCACGGTGATCGCCCCTCTGCTGGGCGTGGCGCTGGACCCGGACACCATCGAGCTGTCCCTCGGCGACGGCCTGTCGCTGATCCGCGGCGATGCGCTGGCCGAAGCGCCTCCCGAGGCGGTCTGGGGAGAGAGCGAGGAGCCCAACGTGCTCGCCCTGCTCGCCATCGACGAGCAGGCCTCCGACCGCCCGCCGGTGGCGGTGGCCCGTGCGCGCTTCCGCCACGTCCTGAGCGCGCTGCGACTGTTCGAGCGCGGCGGCTTCGCGGTGGGGCCCGTCGGCTGGGCGCGGACCGAGGCCGGGAGCTGGCGCTCGGTGTCGATCGGCGTCGCTGGTCGCCCGCGGCTGCTCACGATCGTCCCGGTCGCCCAGGAGGAGGAGCTGCGCGCGTTCTGCCGGCTCGTCGCCCGGCGCGATCCCCACCCCGAGCTCGCCTGGGCGCTGGCTCGGTATGAGATGGGGTGCGAGCGCCTGGCGTCGGCCGAGGCGCTGACGGACTACCTGCTCGCTCTGCGGGCGCTGCTGGAGCCCGAGGGCCCCGCGAGCGGCCGGCTGGCCCAGCGCCTCGCGGTCATCTGTGCGCGGCCCGGGGATCGGGTGGCGCTGGCCGAGCGGACCGCTCGCGCCGTCGCGCTGGAGCACTCGGTGATCGCCGGGCTGTCGGGCGAGCGCGGGGATCCGGCCCGCCCCGACGCGCTCGTCGACGAGCTGGCCGAGAACCTGCGCGCGATCCTGCGCGACATGCTCTGTGGCCACCTGGATGCCGATCTTGTGACCGTCGCCGACGAGCTGTTGGCCGAGGCCGCGGATGGGCCCGCGGTGCCGTCGTCAGATCCTGCCGCCGGAATCCGTTAAACTGCGTCACGACCGCTCCCTACTCGGTCTCCACGGGAGGCCGGGAGTGTTTTGCCCGCCAGGCACGACACAAGTAAGTCCTGGGGCTCGTAAGTAGTCAGGGGGAGCGCGATCACAGCGGCGAGCGGGCACTGCCCGCTCGTTCTGTTTAAGGAGCACGGCTGCTCACGCGCCCGGCCGCTGGGGCGCAGCGCGAACGACTAGGCTGCGCCTCATGTCTCAGGATGCCCTCATCTGCATGGTCGAGATCCCGATGGGGAGCCGCAACAAATACGAGTTCGACCCCGCGCTGGGCGCGATCAAGTTCGATCGTTTCGTGTCGGCCTCGGTCGTCTATCCCACCGACTACGGCTTCATCCCCGAGACGCACGCGCTCGATGGCGACGAGCTGGACGTCCTCGTCTGCGTATCCGAGCCCACGTTCCCGGGATGCCTGGTCCCGGTCAACCCGATCGGCCTGTTCTGCATGCGCGACGAGAACGGTCCCGACGACAAGGTCGTGTGCGTCCCCGTCCACGACCCGCGCTGGAACGTGTACCGCGAGCTCGAGGACCTGCCCCAGCAGCTGCGCGATGAGATCTTCCACTTCTTCACGGTCTACAAGGACCTCGATGTCGATCGCCACTCCGAGCCGATCGGATGGGAGGGACGTGAGTCGGCGCTGGGTCACATCACCGAGGCCCAGGAGCGATACCGGGCGCGAGCGGGGGCGTAGGGGCGGCGAACGTGTACCACCTCGAGCTACGCCAGTTCCCCCACGTCGCGCGGGTCTTCAACCTGACCCGCGACGAGCTCGAGTCCAGGTTCGTGCGCCCGTGGGTGGGCGGCGCGATGATCGAGCACGACGACCGCCGCTGGGCGCCCGAGCGCAGCCGGCTGAAGATCGTCGAGGGGCCCGAGCTGCGCGTCGACGAGCTGGGCATGGGGCGCGGCTGGGCGAGCGCCGAGCGCACCGGCACCGACGTCACCGACGCGGTCATCGCTCAGGCGCGCCGAGGCGCGGAGGCACGCCCGGAGGTCGAGACGCTCAAGGCGGCGATCGGCGAGGTCGCCGGCACGTCGCTGGGCTTTCAGGACGTGATGGCGCTGGCCGCGGCCGCGCACCCGCAGTGGCGCGCCAGCCAGCAGCTCGAGCTCGCCGAGCAGGCGGTGTGGGAGATGCTGCACCAAGGGCGCGTGGTCATGACGGTGAGCGGCGACGTGGTGGCGCGCGAGCGCTGGCAGCCGGTGGTGCTGAGCTGGGCCACGTGGGCCGGCGTCACTACCGAGCCTTTTCGCCTCCAGTCCCCGGGTTCCTGAGCTGTCCGGCCACCGCGCTGTGCCGCGCCCGGAGCCGGCGCCCGGCGCCGTCCGCCCCGCGCCGTCCGCGCCGGGGCCCGGGGCCCGGGGCTCGGGGCCGCGGGTCAGGCGACGACGTCGGCGATGAGCCGGTCGCGCTCGGCCTCTGACGCGAACAGGTAGCGGTGGACCCGCAGGAGGCCCTCGACGTCGTGAACGTCATCGTCGAGGTGGGGCACGAGCAGGAGCGGCTGGTCGCCCAGCTCCTCTCGCAGGCGGGCCACGTTGCGCGCGTCGCGCTGCGCGAGCCGGTGATAGTCGAAGAAGTTCTCAGCCACGCGGGCGGCGAGGTCGCCGGGCAGCTCGGCGTTGAGCCCGCTGACCAGGTGCTCGGGCTCGGCCTCGCCCAGGATGTCGTGGTGCACGCGGTTGACGATGACGCCCGCAAAGGGAAGCCCGCCGTCGATGAGCGTGCGCCGAAACCAGATCGCCTCGTCGATCGCCGCCTGCTGGGCGGAGGTGACCAGCACGAACGCCGTCGTTGAGGCCTTGAGCATCCGTTCGACGCCGCGGGCGCGCTCGCTGAAGTCATCGGTCATGTCGCCCAACAGCCCGAAGAAGGTGGTCAGATCGCCGATCAGGTCCACGCCGGTGACGCGGCGCAACGCCCCCAGCAGCGGCGCGGCGCCGCGGCCCAGCACGCGCATGCCCAGGCCCGTGGGGCGGATGAACGCCTTCATCGCCCGGCCCTCGAGGAACGAGGTCAGCCGCGTGGGAGCGTCGAGGAAGTCCAGGGCGTTGCGCGACGGAGGCGTGTCGAGGACGAGCAGGTCGAACTCGCCGTCGCGCTCGAGCTCGTAGAGCTTGGCCACCGCGGTGAACTCCTGTGAGCCTGACACGGCGGTCGAGAGCTCGCGGTAGATGCGGTTGCGCTTGATCTCCTCGGCGCGCTCGGGGTCGGCCGCGACCCGCTCGATGAGCTCGTCGAACGTGCGCTTGGGGTCGAGCATCATCGCCCACAACTCGCCCTTGAAGCCCGAGGTCGCGCCCGCCAGCCGCTCGGGCTCGACCCGCCGCGGCTCGTTCTCCAGCTCCTGCAGCCCCAGCGCGTTGGCCAGCCGCTTGGCCGGGTCGATCGTCACCACGGCCACCTTGGCGCCCTCGGCCGCCATCCCGAGCGCGATCGCCGCCGACGTGGTGGTCTTGCCGACGCCGCCCGACCCTCCGCAGACGCACACGCGCTTGTCCGCCAGCAGATCCGAGACGCTCATGCGCGCTGAGTCTAGGATCCGTCCATGCGCAACCAAACAGTTGCGCTACTCTCCGCCGTAGCGATGCGAATCCTCGCGTTGTATGACATCCACGGTAATCCGGATGCGCTGGAGGCAGTGCTGACCGACCCGCGCGCGGCGAACCCGGATGCCGTGGTCGTCGGCGGGGACGTCGTGCCCGGCGCGTTCGTCGCCGCCGCGCTGGACCGGCTGGACGCGCTGAGCGCGACGCTGGGCGGGGCAGTGCATTGGCTGCGCGGCAACGGAGAGCGGGAGGTGGCCGCCGCGGTGGACGGACCGCCGCCGGCGGCAGGGGGCAACGCCGCGGAGATGTCGGCCTACTCGGCGAACGAGTTGGGCCCCGAGCGCGCGCGCCCCCTGGGCGACCTGCCTCTGACCGTGACCGTGGACGGCGTGCTCTTTTGTCACGCCACTCCGCGCAGCGACGAGGAGCTGGTCACCCGCATCTCCACGCCCGAGCGGTGGTCTGAGGTGCTGGCGGGGGTGGACCTCCCTCTGGTCGTCGCCGGGCACACCCACCAGCAGGACGACCGCATGGTCGACGGCGTGCGCTTCGTCAACGCCGGCAGCGTCGGGCTGCCCTACGAGGGCGACGGCGACGCGCGCTGGCTGTGGATCGAGGATGGCGTCCCGGAGCTGCGGCGCACCGGCTACGACGCGGCCGCCGCCGGCCGACGCATGCGCGACGCCTCGGCCTCCCTGGGCGACTCGGTCAACGCGTCGCTGATTGAGCCCGTCGAGGCGATGGTGGTAACGCGGATGTTCGAGGAGCAGGCCGCGGCCGGCTAGGCCTGGGCGGAGGCGGTGGCCTGTTCCGCATCCGGTGCGGGGGCGGGGCCGCCCCCGGACTCGGCGCCCGGCGCAGCCTGGGTGCCGCCGAGCACGCGCAGCGCGTCGGCGGGGATGTGGACGGACACCGGGGTGCCCTGCTGGTAGCCGTCGGCGTCGCCGGTATTGGTGATCGAGGCCTGGAGCTGGGCGCCCGTGGCCAGCCTCACCATCACCTGGAGGGTGGCGCCGACATAGACCGTGCGCTCGACCATCCCGGGCAGGCAGTTTTCCTGGTCTGTTCCGTGCCCGAGCAACTCAACGCGCTCGGGCCGCGCCACGATCTTCACCGGGCCGGACGCCGTCAGATCGCCCGCCGCTGCCCGCAGGCGGAAATCACCCACGCGCACGGTGCAGTGATCGCCGCTGCCGTGGCCGGCCTCGGCATCCATGAGGTTTGACACGCCGAGGAAGTCGGCGACGAACACTGTCGCCGGGCTCTCGTACACCTCGGCCGGAGTCCCGATCTGCTCAATGCGCCCGGCGCTCATCACCGCGACCCGGTCGCTCATGCTCAGCGCCTCCTCCTGGTCATGGGTGACGAACACGAACGTGATCCCGACCTCCTCCTGGAGGGCCTTGAGCTCGAGACGCAGCTGCTTGCGGATCTTGGCGTCCAATGCGCCGAGCGGCTCGTCGAGCAGGAGCACCGCCGGACGCAGGACGAGCGCGCGGGCCAGCGCGACGCGCTGCTGCTGGCCGCCGGACAACTGCTGGGGGTGCCGCGCCGCCATGCCTCCGAGCTCGACGAGCTCGAGCGCTTCCTCCACGCGCCGGCGAACGTCGGCCTTGGCCACCTTCTGGCGGCGCAGTCCGAAGGCGATGTTGTCGAACACGTTGAGGTGCGGGAACAGCGCGTAGTTCTGGAACACCGTATGGACGTTGCGACGGTGGGGCGGGACCTGCGCGACGTCGAGGCCGTCGAGCATGATCTCGCCGGATGTGGGCCGGACGAAGCCGGCGATCATTCGCAGCGTCGTCGTCTTGCCGCAGCCCGACGGGCCCAGCAGCGAGAAGAACTCGCCGGCATTGATCGAGGCGTCGATGGCGTCGACCGCCAGCGTCTCGGCGTACTGCTTGGTCAGGGCACGGAGGTGGACGTCGCCGGGCATTAAGCCTCCATTCCGGAGAGCTCGCGGAGGGCGGACGCCCCGCCGCGCGAGGACGCGGTGCGGCGCCCCAGCACCGAGTAGACGAGATAGCCGATCGCGATGGCGAGCAGCGTCGTGGAGACGAGGATCGTCGCCAGCGCGTTGAGCGCCGGGGTGCTGGTGCCGCCGCGGGCATTGGAGTAGAGGTACATGGGAATGGTGGTGGTCGAGGCGGTTGATGACATGTACTGGGTAACCACGAAGTCGTCAATGGACAGCGCGAACACGATGAGCATGCTGGCCAGGATCGCCGGCATGAGAAGCGGCAGCAGCACGAGCCGGATGGAGGCCCATGAGGTGGCGCCGAGATCGCGCGCCGCCTCCTCGTACTGGGGTCCGATCGAGGCCAGCCGGCTGCGGATGATCACCACGACGTAGGACAGCGAGAAGGTCACCTGGCCCACCACCTGGGCGACCGTGCCGAGGTGAATGGCATTGAACGGGAACAGCGCCAGCTGGGTGAAGACGACCAGCAGCGAGACCGCCATGACGATCTCGGGCGTGACCAGGGGGATGAGCATCAGCGAGTTGGCGACCCCCGAGCCGCGGCCACGCCAGCGCGCCAGCCCGATCGCCAACAGCACGCCCAACGGGGTGGCGATCAGCATGTCGAGCCCGGCCAGCAGGAGGCTGTGCACGAGCGCCTGCGTGTACTGCGGATCGTGAAAGATCGATTGGCTGGGATCGCCCCACCACCAGCGGATGGAGAAGCCCTGCCACACGCTGCGCGACTTGCCGGCGTTGAAGCTGAACAGGATCGCGATCACCACCGGCACCAGCGCCCACACGATGTAGGTCCAGGTGACGGCGATGAGGAACCGCGGCTCGCCCCACGGGTTGCGCAGGAAGCGGGGCAGGAGGCTGCGCCTCTGGGCCGAGGCCGGCGCGGGCTCGACCGGGCGGGGCGTGGCGTCGGGAGCGGAGGTGGTGGTCGTGCTCATGCGAGCTGCCGTCTCTGATCGCGTGCGGTCTGGTAGAGGTAGTACGCCATGCCGACGGCGAGGATGGCCATCAGCACGAGCACGAGTGAGGCCCCGAGGTTCTTCTCCGATCCCCCCTGGACGAAGATGTTGATCTCGTTCCCCAGCATGTTGGTCTTCGGTGAGGCCGAGATGAGGTCGTTGGTGTAGTAGTCGCCGAACATCGGCAGGACCACGAGCGCCGAGCCGGCCAGGATGCTCGGCCGGCTGAGCGGCAGCGTGACCCTGAGAAAGGCCTGCCACGGTGTGGCGCCAAGGTCACGGGCGGCCTCGATCTGGCTGCCGTCGATCCGGTCCAAGCCGGCGAACACGGGCAGGATGAAGTACGGGATGTAGCCGTAGACAAGGGCGAGGATCACCGAGTAGGCGTTGCCGTTCAGCCAATCCGGTGGGTTGCCGATGCCGATCGCGTTGAGGATCTGGTCGACGTAGCCGTCGGGGGAGAGGAGGCCGATCCAAGCCAGCATGCGCAACAGGTAGCTGACCCAGAATGGGATGACCAGCAGCACGATGAGCAGCGTCTTGGAGCGCTTGGCGTGGCGCGCGACGTAGTAGGCCACCGGGTAGCCGATGGCAAAGCACAGGCCCAGCGACACCGAGACATACACGAGCGTGTTGCGCACCGCCGGCCAGTACTCGCCGCCCGGCAGCGAGCCGCTGAACGCCTTGGACAGCCATCCCGGGTTCCAGTTGGCCGGGTTCCAAGCCGGGATCGGCTGGAACAGGAAGTCCACCTGGCCCATCGCGATCGCCACCACCGCGTAGGCGGGGATGACGACGAAGAGCAGCAGCCACACGACCCCCGGAAGGGCGAAGGCCCGCCAGTGGGAAGCGCGGTTGTCGATCGAGGTTGAGCTCACGACGATTTGATGGCCGCCCAGGCGTTCTCCCACAGTGCCTGCCCGGCCTGGCTGAGCGTGCCCTGGACGTAGCCGTTCTTGAACTGCTGCTCGCGGATCAGCGTGTTGGTGAGGTTGGGCGCGAGGTAGCCCTTCTTGACCACCGCCTCGGGGGTCATGGCGTTGAGCGGCTGCTGGTAGCCGGTGTAGCTGAAGTTCGAGAACGCCTGCTGGGTGTCGAGCAGGTGGTTGAGGAAGAGATGTGCCAGCACCGGGTTCTTGGCGCCCTTGAGCACCGCCATGGTGTCGTTGTTGATCGGGCCGCGACCGTCAGAGGGCCACCAGTAGGCGAACGCGGTTGCCTTGGTGCCCTTGGGGGCGTAGGAGGGGATAACGGCCATGTCGCCCGACCACGCCTGGTGCAGCCACAGCGAGCCGTCAGCCAGCCGCTGGTACTCGTTGGTGTCGAACTTCAGGTTGGTCGTCGAAACCAGCTGCTGGATCGACTTCTGCGCTGCGCTGATATGCGCCGGGTCCTCGGTGTTCACGTCGGTGATGCCGTTGTGCAGCAGGCCCATGGTCAGGCCCTCGTGCTGGTCGTCGAGCATGCCGACCTTGCCACTGATCTTGGGGCCCTCCGTCCACAGCGACGACCACGGCGCCGACAGCTTGGCCGGGTCAAAGCCGGGGAGCTTGTCCGTGCGCCAGCCGATCCCGGTGGTGTAGATCGTGTAGGGCACCGTGTAGCGGGCGCCGACGTCGTACCACGGGTTGTTGAGCGACGGCCAGACGTTGCCCTTGAGGTTGGGGATGTAGCTCAGGTTGATCGGCTGCAGGATCTTGCCGACGACGAGCTGCTCCAGGTAGACGAGCTCGGGCACGAACACGTCGAACTGCACGGCACCCGAGTCGAGCTTGGCCACGGCCTCGTCGATCGTGTCGAAGGTGCTGATCTGAACCTTGACGTTGTACTTCTTCTCGAAGGCCTTGACGACGTCCTCGTTGATGTAGTCGATCCAGTTGTAGAGCTGGAGCGGTCCCTTCTCAGGCTGCATACCCGACGCGATGGGCTTGTTGTCGGCGTAGATGGGGAGCGTGAGCGGGTTGTCGGGGCGCGCGAGGGGCAGCCCACCCGGGCCGAGCTTGGCGGGGGCCGCGCTCGATGCGCCAGAGCTCGAGGCGGAGCTCGGGGCGACGGGCGTAGTGCTGCCGCAGGCGGCGAGCAGTCCGGGGATCGACAACGCGGCGGCGGCTCCGCCGGCACGCTTGATGAAGGTTCGTCGGGTGGGGCGATTCATCCAAGGGGTCTCGTCCGTCATGGCGTGGCTCCTCTCCTCTCAGTGGTCTCGATCGGCCGGCTGCGGCGCAGCTCGCACTTCAGTTCGCTGCTGGCGAGCGCGAGGCACCGATCGACCATCCGCTCCGCCGTGATGTCAGGCTGGCCCAGCGTGACCTGGACCCCGAGTCCGTCCATCAGTCCGCTGAGCGCCAGCGCGAAGTCGTCGGCGTCGGCATCGGCGCTGAAGGCGCCGGTCTCCTGGCCGTCGCGCACGATGTCGGCAATCAGCACCCGCTGGCGACGGTCCAGGCGGAAGTAGGAGCGGCGGACGCTGATGTCGCGCCGGGCGCGGACCCAGATCTCCATCCACAGCGTGTAGTCGTTGAGGCCGCCGGGGCCGAGGCTCGTCTCCTCGATGAGATGCACGAGCCGGTCTCCGGGATCCTCGAACCGGTCCTGGCCTTCGTACAGACGCTCGTAGAAGCTGCGGTCCGCGTACTCCACCGCCTCCTCCAGCAGCCGGTCCTTGGACTCGAAGTAGTAGAGGATCGTCGGCGAGCTCGTCCCGGCCCGTTCAGCGATGTCGCCGATGCGCGTGTCGAACAATCCGCGCTCGTACAGCACCTCGGCGGCAGCGGCGATGATCTGCGGCTTGCGCAGGTGATCGACTTTGGGTCGCGGGCTCAATGCTCCTCCGTGTACGGCTGCGAGACGTATACTGAATCGCGAGTCAGGAAACTAAACCGCGGGCCGCCTGCTTGTCAAGCGGGGACCGCGTGGATTTGGTGAGGGGAGTGCGGATGACCGATGTCCTGGTGCTGGGAGCCGGCCTGGCCGGACTGTCGGCGGCGCGCGATCTGGCGCGCGGCGGGGCCGACGTGCTGGTGCTCGAGGCCCGCTCGCGCGTGGGTGGCCGTGTCGAGGCGACCACCCTGCCCGACGGCCGGACGGTCCAGCTCGGCGGCGAGGTCATCGGCCACAAGCACACCGCGTACCTGGAGCTCGTGGGCGAGCTGGGGTTGCCAGTCGAGCCCAGCTACGTCGGCGATCCCGGCGAGATCAGCTGGGGCCTGGACGATGGCGTGTTCGTGGGCGACGACGTGCCGTGGCTGACCCCCGAGGAACGCGCCGACGCCGATCGGATCGATGGCCTGCTCGCCGCCCTGGCCGCCGAGGTCGACCCCGACGACCCGTGGAGCCATCCTGACGCCGCACGCCTGGACCAGCTCAGCCTCGGCGCCTGGCTGCGGCTGCAGGGCGCGCTTCCCGCGGTGCGCCGCCGCTACGCGCTGGCGTCCCTGTCGCTCTCCTGCGACGGCCCGGATCGCAGCTCGCTGCTGGCCGACCTGCGCAAGCACGCCACGCTCGCCGGCCACGGCTTCTATGACCTGGCCGAGTGGGAGGGCCTGCGCTGCTCGGCCGGCTCGGCGGAGGTGGCGCTGCGGATGGCCGCCGAGCTCGGGCCGCGCGTGCGGTTGGGCGCCGTCGTATCGCGGGTGGAGGTGCTGGGCCCTCGCGGAGTGGTGGTGGGGTTGGCTGACGGCGAGGAGATCCGCGCCGAGGCCGTGGTCTGCGCGCTGCCGGCCGGGCCGCTGCGCGCCGTGGAGATCACCGGGCTCAGCGACGCCCGCCTGGCCTCGCTGCGGGCGCTGCGCCAGGCGCTGGCGGCCAAGCTGGTGGTGGCCTACCCCGACTCGTTCTGGCAGCGCAACGGGCAGAACGGCCTGGCCGAGACCGAGTGGCTGTTCGGCTCCACCTGGTCCCAGGGTGAGGGCGTGATGTCCCTGCTGGTCCCGCCCGAGCGCCTGTCGGCCTTCCTGGCCGCCCCGCCCGACGCGCGCAGGGGGGTGATTTTGGGTGGGCTCGAGGCTCTCTATGGAGAGGGGGCCCGAACGCCTGAGGCGTTCATCGAGCGTCCCTGGGGCGCCGACCCCTTCACGCTGGGCTACATCACGAGCTGGGCGCCCGGGGATCTCATGGCCGCCGGGCCGCTGCACGGCCAACACGAGCCCCCGTTCTACGTCGCGGGGTCCGATCACTGGGTGGCCGGCTACATGGAGGGCGCGGTGCGCACCGGGCGGGGGGCGGCGCGGGCCGCGCTGGAGGTCGGCTCAGCCGTCTGAGCCGGGACCTGGAATGCGCGGGAAAGCGCGCCGCGCCGGCACAACTTCCCACGCAACCCAGGTGGTGGATGGAATTCGCGGGAAACCGGAACCGACGAGGCAGGTTTCCCACGTTCTCCAGGTTCAGGCCGTGCTGCGGAGCTCCACCCCGCCGTCATCACCCAGCGCGCCGTCGCCGGTGATCAGCCGCTCGCCGAGCCCGAGCTCGGCCGCCAGCGCCGCGGACACCGACCGCCGCGCGCGCGCCAGCGGGATGGTGGAGTCCCCGATCAGGGTGCGCACGCCGAAGCCGTCCAGGAGCGCCAGCGTGCGGTCGGCGACCTCCTCGGGGTCGCAGCGCTGAAACTCGCCGTCGCGGATCCCGGCGGTGATCTCATCGGCAAACCACGCGCGCATGCGCGCGTAGAGCTCCTCGGCCACGGGCCGGAGCTCCGGGTGGCGCACGGCGCGCAGCCACAGCTCCACCCACAGGACCCAGTCCTCCTCCAGCGCCGCCGTGGTCGGCAGGCACTGGTCGATCATCGACTGCAGGCGCTCGGCGTGGGTGGCGCCCTCCGGGAGGTCGGTGTCCACCCGGACGTCACCGGCCTGCGCGTAGGAGTACTCGAGCGCCTCCGCCAACAACGCCTCGCGCGTCTCGAAGTGGTAGTGGACGTTCGCCGTGGAGACCCCGGCCTCCATCGCGATCCGCGCGATGCGGACCGCGTCGATGCCCTCGCGGGCGATCTGGCCGACCGCCGCGGCCAGGATCCGCTCGCGCCCGTCGCGCCGGCTCGCCATCAGCCGGCCGCGGCCTCCGCACCGTTGGCGGCGGCGCCCGCACCGTTGGCGTTCGCTCCGCCCATCGCCGGCGTGAGGTCGGCCCGGATGCGGTCGGCGAACCACGCGACGCCCTTCTCGCGCGCCGACAGCGGCCCGCAGCGATAGCCGCGCGTCTGCAGCCCCTGCTGGACGTTGTCGACGAGATCGATGTCCTCGTCGAGGACGAGGGTGTTGAGCCGCTGGTTGGCCCACTGCACCAAGCGGGTGCGCGGGCTCACGCTCGCGGGGCGATAGGAGGCCGACACGTCCCGTGTGCTGGCCACGCCGTGGGGTAGCAGCTGCCAGGTCCCGACCTGGTCGGGGTAGAGGTCGATCGTCGTGTTGGGATAGATGTACACGTAGCGCCACACGGTCCGGTCGCGCTCGGTCAGGCCCGGCATCGGGGTGACGAGCTGGGCGTAGAGCCGCTCGAGCCGGTTGCTCGAGGGCTTGTCGCGCATCGGCGCGTCGAACCACAGGTAGTGCTCGTTGACCTCGACGTCGTAGTGCTTGTAATCGAGCATCCGCATGAGGCCCGGGTGGGCGATGGGGATGTGGTAGCCCTCGATGTAGTTGTCGGCCACGACCTTCCAGTTGGCCGGCTGGGTGCCGCCCGCGGGCGCGAACGGCGTGAGCGTCTCGATCCGGTAGGGGGCCAGGCGCTGGGGCAGGTCCCCGACGAGCTCGGCCAGCGGCGCCGCGTCGTTGTCGAGGTTGACGAACACGAGGCCGCACATCTCCTCGACGCGGACGGGCATGAGGCTCAGCGACCTCTTGTCCAGCTTCTCCCCGAAGGCCATCCCCTCGGGCACCCCGATCAGCGATCCGTCCATCTTGTAGGTCCAGCCGTGGTAGCGGCAGCGGATCGCCGCCTTGCACTGGCCCGATCCGCTCAGAAGCCGCGAGCCGCGGTGGCGACAGACGTTGAGGTAGGCGCGCAGGGCCCCCCTGTCATCGCGCACGACGAGCACGGGCTGGCTGCCCGCGGCAGCGGTGATGTAGCTGCCGGTGTTGGCCAGCTGGGAGACATGCCCGGCGAGCTGCCAGGTCCGCTCGAAGATGAGCTCCTGCTCGGCCGCCTCCAGGGCGGGATCGGTGTAGAACACGGGCTCGAGGGCGATCCCCGACGGGGCCGGCGCGGAGCCGTTGCCGGTGGGTGAGGACGACGTGGGGGAGGCGACGGTGCTGTCCATATTCTCATCCTGACTTTGTGATCAGTTGATGTATTCTAACCGCCATGGTCAAGCGCGCGACCTGGCTGTCGATCACGCCCGAGCCCGAGCGCGAGCTGCCCGAGGCGGTGGCGACCCTGGCCGCCGGGCGCCGCGCCGGCCCCGACGCGGTCGCCGCCGAGCAGGCCCGGATCGAGCGCCTGATCCTCCACGGAGGCCGGCGCCGCTGGCTGGCCTACCTCCATGATGTGGTGGATCTGATCACCGCTCCGAACGGCAGCGACGACCCCGACGTCGCCGCGGCTCGCGAGCGGGCGGCCAAGGTGATCGCCAACCATCACAACCTTCTGCTGGGGCTGAATGACTACGACCCCACCCGGGCCGGGCGGGCTGGTTTCACCGCCACCGACTCGAGCCGTCTGCGCGCGCTCGACCTGACCGACGACTAGGAGTCCAATGAGCACGACCACCGGGAGCACGACCACGACACCCGCCGCCACCGACCTCTCCGACGACAGCACGTCGCCCTCCAGCAGCGCGCGCGTGAGTACGTCGAACGGGTCCTTCGCCCGTTGGAGCTCACCGCCGAGGCGGCCGGGGGTCGGCTCCCCGGCGAGACCGTCGAGCACATCAAGCGCGAGGCGATCGCGGCGCGCCTGCAGGGCGGGCGGGTCCCGGCAGAGCTCGGCGGCCAGGGCTGGTCCATGTACCAGTGGTTCCTGGTCAACGAGCAGTTCGGCCGTGTCACGAATGGCCTGCATTGGCACGTCCCCAGCGTCTACAACGTGTGGGTCGAGGCCAGCCCCGAGCAGGTCCAGCGCTACGTGGTGCCCGCGTTGCGCGGCGAGGGCGGCGACGCCTACGCCGTCACCGAGGCCGAGGCCGGCTCCGATCCCAGCGGGATCGCCACCACCGCCGTCGCCACCGACGCCGGCTGGCGCATCAACGGGGAGAAGTGGTTCGTCACCTCCGGCGACGTCGCTCGGGTGCTGATCGTGGTGGCCAACGTCATCGACGGCGCCGACCGGCTCCCCACGCTGTTCCTGGTCGAGCCGCAGGCCAAGGGCGTGGAGTTCGTCGATGACCCGCTGTATACGCACAACTATCCCCACGGCCATCCGACCATCCGCTTCACCGATGTCGAGGTGGCCGCCGACGCGGTGGTCGGCGGCGTGGGCAACGGCGACGAGCTCCAGCGGCGCTGGTTCACCGAGGAGCGCCTCGGCATCGCCACCCACGGCCTCGGTGCGATGTGGCGGCTGCTCGACGAGACGACCGAGTGGGTCCTGAACCGCAAGCAGGGCGGGCAGCGCATCATGGATTACCAGGGGATCTCGTTCCCCCTGGCTGACTCGGCCACCGACGCCACCGTCGGCCGCCTGCTGGCGCTGCACGTGTGCGAGATGGTGGACGGCGGGGCGGACCCCAAGCTCATCCACGCCAAGGCCTCGATGGCCAAGTTGTTCGTCTCCGAGGCGGCGGGCCGCTGCGCCGACCGTGCAGTCCAGGCGTTCGGCGGGCGCGGCTACCTGCGCTCCAACGTCGCCGAGCGCTTCAACCGTGAGCTGCGCGTCGACCGGATCTGGGAGGGCACCTCGGAGATCCAGCGGCTGATCATCGCCCGCGCGCTCGAGCGCCGCGGGGTGGAGGCGACGATCCATTGACCGCCCTCCGGACACCCGAGGCCGGGCGCAAGGCCGACCTCGGCCGCCTCATGCGCCCGGCGTCGATCGCCGTCGTCGGCGCCACCGATCGGGCCGGCAGCTACGCCGCCGAGACCCTGGTCAACCTCGACCTCATCGGGTTCCCGGGGCCGGTCTACGGCGTCAACCCGAAGCGGACGGAGGTCATGGGGCGCGTGTGTGTGCCGAGCGTGTCCGACCTGCCGGAGGCCGTCGACGCCGTCGTGGTGGCCATCCCTGCCGCCGGCGTCGCGGCCGCCATCGACCAGGCCGGCGCGCGCGGCTGTGGCGGTGCGGTCGTGTTCAGCGCGGGGTTCGCCGAGGTCGAGTCCGGGCGCGGGTACCACGACGACCTCGTGGCCGCCGCGCGCCGGCACGGGCTGCCGGTGTGCGGTCCGAACTGCAACGGGATCGTCTCCCCGTACTCGCGCACCGCGCTGTGGGGCGACGCCTTCTCGGTCCCTGAGCCCGGTCGGGTGGCATTGGTCTCCCAGAGCGGCAACGTCGCGGTCAACGCGCTGGCCACCAGGCGCGGGCTGCGCTTCCACACGGTCATCGCCAGCGGCAACCAGGCGGTGCTGACCGCTGCCGACTATCTCGAGTTCCTCGCCGGGGAGACCTCGGGCGTCGGTTCCATCGCCCTGTATCTGGAGGATGACGGCGGGGTGGGTGGGGCCGGTCTCATCGACGGCCTGGCCGCGTGCGCCGATGCCCGGATACCGGTCGTGGTCCTGAAGGTCGGGCGCTCACCCGCCGGCGCACGCGCCGCCGCCGCCCACAGCGGGGCCCTGGCCGGAGACCAGCGCGTCTTCCGCAGCCTCGTCGAGGAGGCGGGCGCGGTGTGGGCCGACGACGTCCACGAGCTGCTCGAGCTGTCCAAGACGATCGCCACCCGCCGGAGCTCGGCGCCGCGGCCGACCGACGCACACGGGCTGGCCATCATGACCTGCAGCGGCGGCGACTCGGCGCAGGGCGCCGACGAGGCCCAGAGGCTCGGCCTGGAGCTCCCCGCCCTCGCCCCCGCAACCCAGGCCCGCCTGGCCGAGCTGCTCCCCTCGGCGGCCACCGCCGCCAACCCGCTCGACTACACCGCGATGATCTGGGGCGACGTGCAGGCGCTCGGCGACCTGGTGCGCGCGCTGGGGGAGGACCCCGCGATCGGCCAGGTGCTCGTCTTCTATGACCAGCCGCATGGGCTCACGGGCGCGCCCGAGGAATCCTGGCGCGCGGTCCGCGAGGGCGTGATGCTCGGCGCGAGCCTCAGCCCGGTGCCGGTGATGGTCTCCTCGACGCTGCCCGAGCTCCTCGATGACGCCGCCGCCGCGGAGTTCGCAGCGGCCGGCGTGCCCGCTGCCGCGGGGCTGCGGACCGGGCTGCGCTGCGCCGCCGCCGCGGCCACGCTGCAGGCGACCGCGGGCGCCGACCCCGCCAGGCTGCGCGAGATCGCGGCCGCCGCTCGTGCGGCCGCTGCCGCCGGGGCCGACGGCGACTGGCTGCCCGAGCACGAGGCCAAGGAACTGCTCCGCGCCGCTGGCGTCGCCGTGCCCTACGGCCTGGCGGTCGAGGGCGAGGACGACGCGGTCGCGGCGTGGCGCGAGCTCGATGGCCCGGTGGCGCTCAAGCTGAGCGCGGCGAGCGTCCAGCACAGGACGGAGCTCGGTGGTGTCGCCCTCGGGCTGGACTCCGAGAGCGACGTTCGCAGCGCCCACCAGACGCTGGCCGCCCTCGCCGACGCGCACGACGGGAGGATCCTGGTCGAGCGGATGGCTCCGCCCGGCGTCGAGCTCATCGTCGCCGCGCACACCGACGGCGTCGTCCCGGCGCTGGTGGTCGGCCTCGGCGGGATCTGGACCGAGCTCCTGGACGACGTCGCCGTCATCCCGCTTCCAGCGGACGCCCCGCGGATCGAGCGAGCGATCGCCACCCTGCGCGGGGCCCCGCTGCTGCTCGGCGGACGCGGCGGGGGTGGGCCCGGTATCGACGTCGCCGCGGCGGCCCGTCTTGCGGAGCAGGTCGGTGCGCTGCTGCTGGAGCGCAGGCTGGCCACGGTCGAGTGCAACCCGGTGCTCGTGGGGGAGACCGCCCCCACCCACCCCGGCGGCGCGGTGGCGGTGGACGCGGCGATCAGGACCAGAGAACGACAGTGACGACGCGGCGCGACACCTACGACGTCGCCGTCGTCGGCGGCGGCTTCGCCGGGGTCACGGCAGCCCGCGAATGCGCGCTGCGGGGGCGAAGCGTCATCTTGCTCGAGGCTCGTGACCGCCTCGGTGGGCGGACCTGGAGTGCCGCGTGGGACGGCTGGCAGGTCGAGTACGGGGGCGCCTGGGTGCATTGGCACCAGCCGCACACGTTCTCGGAGATCACGCGCGCGGGACTGGAGACGACGCTCGGTCCCGACGCCGCGCGTGCCCACTGGCACGTCGGCGCCGAGCGCCACGTGGGCACGGTCGCCGAGCGCGACGCCATCGCGCAGAGGGGCTGGGACCAGTTCGTGGACGGCGTGCGCGAGGCACTGCCCGCGCCCCACGCGCCGCTGCGCGCGATCGACAGGCTCTGCGCGTTTGACCGCCTCAGCATCGCGCAGCGCGTCGACCAGCTCACGCTCTCTGACGAGGAGCGCGACGTGCTGCGCGCCGAGCTCGAGTCACTTGCCCACGCGCCGTTGACCGATGCGGGCGCCGTGTCGGTCCTGCGCTGGCACGCCCTGTCGGGCTACAGCCTGCGGCTCACCCAGGAGACCGGTGGGCGGGTGACGATCGACGCCGGCACCGGCGCGCTGCTCGCCGCCATCGCCAATACCGCCCCCTTCGAGCGCCGGGTCGACACGCCCGTGGCCGCCATCGCCACGCGGCCGGACGGCGTCCAGCTCACCACGCGCGAGGGCGAGGCCGTCCGCGCTCGCACCGCGATCGTGGCCGTGCCCCTCAACGCGCTGGGAGCAATCGCCTTTGACCCCGTGCTGCCCGAGGACAAGCAGGCGGCGATCGCGCTGGGACAGGCCAGCCGCGGCATCAAGATCATGCTCCGGGTCCGCGGCGAGCACCTCATGCAGAACGCCATCCGACCGGGGCATCCGTTCGGCTATCTCGGCTCCGAAGAGCTCGACGGCGACGGCACGCAGCTCATGATCGGCTTCGGGCCCGACGCCGCGGATTGCGACGCCACCGATCTGCGCGTCGTCCAGCAGCAGCTCGACGCGATCCTCCCCGGCTACGAGCTCCTCGGCGCCACCGCCCACGACTGGCTGGCCGACGAGTTCTCCCAGGGCACGTGGGCGATCCACCGTCCTGGCTGGTACGAGCACCACCACGCGGCGATGCGCCGCCCCGAGCCCGGCCTCATCTTCGCGGGCTCGGACCTCGCCAACGGGTGGGCCGGGTTCATCGACGGCGCGATCGAGTCCGGGCTGCGCGCGGGCGCGGGCGCGGCGGACCTCAGCCGCTGACGGGCAGCGACTCGAGCGCGGCCAGCCCGCCCTCCAGCGAGTCGGCGAGCTGATCGAGCTCGGGCCGCCCGACGGACTCGGCGAACAGATACGGCAGCTCGACGAGCTCGGTGCCAAGCCCCTCGCGCAGGCGGGCGAGCTGCTCGCGCTGGGCGGTCATGCGCGCATACTCGGACAGCGCGGCTCCCAGCGCCGCGCCGATGAGCGGCTGCCCGGCGCGCCGGCGCGCCTTCTCCAGCGCGGTGCGCTCACGCGCGGAGAACCGCTGCGGATAGCAGGCGTTGACGATGGTGGCCTCGAGTGTGAGCTGCTCCTCGCCGAGGGCGTCTCGCAGCCACAGCGTCTCGTTGACCGGCATCTCCTCCGCGGTGGCGACGGCGATGATCGCCGTGAAGTCCGCATCGGCGATCGTGGCGGCGATGACGCCGGCCTGATGCGCGATCGGCCCGACGCGCGCGATCTCGGCGAAGGTCCGCGGGGTGCGCAGGATGCCGACGCCATGGCCCGCGGCGGGCGAGTCGACGATGACCAGGTCATAGACGTTGCCGCCGTCGCTGCGCCGCTCGTGCTGGGCCAGCTCCCAGAGCTTGCCCACGCTGAGCAGCTCGCGCATGCCCGGCGTCGCCATCGCGAAGGCCCCGAACAGCCGGCTCTGTCCCAGCACCTGCCCCACGGCTCCGGTCTTCACGCGCAGGTACTCGTCCATCGCGAGCTGGGGATCGACCGAGATCGTGAACAGGTTCCCGGCGAGCTCGACCTCCTCGAAGGTGCGCCCGCGCCGGTCAAAGGCCTGCCCGACGCGCTCCTGGCTGGCCAGCTCGGCGACGATCGTGCGCAGCCCGCGGCGTGCGGCGACCACCCCGAGCGCGGTGGCGACGGTCGACTTGCCGACGCCCCCTTTGCCGGTGACGAAGATCAGGCGACGGTCAAAGAGCCCGGGCACGGCCCCAGAACATAGCTTTTAGGGTGACCATGAGGGCCAAACGCCCCATCTGGCAAAGGATTTCCTCATCCACGTGCGAAATACAGGCGCGTATGAGTCCCCGATCGCATCGGAGCCGGAAGACAATGCCCACCTGCAAGGTGATCGCGCTCGCCAACCAGAAGGGTGGCGTTGCCAAGACCACGACAACTCTGAATCTGGCCGTCGCCTTTGCCGAGGAAGGGCACCGCGTGCTGTGCTGTGACATGGACCCGCAGGGCAACCTGACGATGTCCCAGGGGATCGACCCCGACACGCTGGAGAAGTCGATGTACGACGTGCTCGTGCATCACATCTCCATCCGCGAGGTGATCCGCAAGCGGGAGGTCGACGTCGCGTGCGCGTCGATCGACCTCGCCGGAGCGGAGATCGCGATGTCGACGATGATCGGCCGCGAGCGCTCGTTGCAGAAGGCGCTCAAGGAGGTCGCCGAGGACTATGACTTCATCTTCATCGACACTCCGCCGAGCCTCGGGCTGCTCACGATCAACGCGCTGACGGCCTCTGACAAGGTGATCGTCCCCGTCCAGTGCGAATATCTGTCGATGCGCGGCTTGATCCAGCTGCAGAACACTCTCACCATGATCCGCGAGAACCTCAACCCCGACGTTGAGATCGAGGGCATCCTGCCCACGCTCGTCGACCTCCGCACGTTGCACGCCAAGGAGGCGATCGAGTTGTTGGAGGAGAACTTCGGCGACCAGGTGTTCGCGTCGCGCATTCGCAAGACCGTCCGGTTTGCCGAGGCGCCGGTGAAAGGGATGTCAGTACTGAAGTACGATCCCGACGGTCTTGCCGCCCACGCCTACAGGCAGCTCGCCAAGGAGGTCCTCGCAAATGGCAACCGGTAAGCGCGCGAGCATGCGGGAGGGGCCGCTCGCGGACCTGTTCCGCAGGACCACCGAGGACGGGCGGGATGGCGCCACCCAGCGGGAGCCCGAGGCGCCCGCGTCGACGCCGGGGCCCACGTCGCCGGCGAGCGAGTCGATCCAGCCGCCTCCCGAGCGCGTGACGCCCGAGCCCGCCGCGGCCGAGCGCGTGACGCCCGAGCCCGGCGCGCCCGAGCGCGCGACGCCCGAGCCGCGCCGCCGCGCCCACCCCTCTCTGGAGTCGGACGCCGAGTCGCCGATGATCGACGAGCCTGAGCGTGAGATCCCGTCGCCTCAGGAGCGTCTGCGCCACGCGTTCTCGGCCGACATCCCGGCCAACCTCATGGAGCGCCCCGAACCGTCGGAGCCCACGCGTGACGTCTACGCGCGCGCCGATCACGAGCGCGACGCGTACCCGTCGGCGGCCGCCGTGGGCCATCCGGTACTGCGCGTCGTCGGCGTCGGCGGGGCCGGCGTCAACGCCGTCAACCGCATGGTCGAGGCCGACATCACCGGCGTGGAGTTCCTGGCCATCAACACCGACCTGCAGTCGCTGCAGCTGTCGGCGGCCGGCGAGACCCTGCATATCGGCGACGCGGTGACGCGGGGGCTGGGCTCGGGCTCTGACCCGGATCTCGGCCGCCGGGCCGCGCGCGACGAGTACGACCGCATCAAGGCGATGCTGCGCGGCTCGGACATGGTGTTCATCGCCGCCGGCGCCGGCGGCGGCACCGGGACGGGCGCTGCGCCGATCGTGGCCCAGATCGCCCGCGAGGTCGGGGCGCTGACGGTCGGCATCGTGACCTTGCCCTTCCAGTTCGAGGGCTCGCGCCGCCGCGCCCAGGCCGAGGCCGGGATCGCGGCGCTGCGCGAAGAGGTCGACACCCTCATCGTCGTCCCCAACAACCGCCTGCTGTCCGTCCTGGACCGCGGTGTGTCCATGGTGGATGCCTTCCGCGTCGCCGACGACGTGCTGCGCCAGGGCGTCCAGGGCATCTCCGACCTGGTGACGCTACCGGGCCTGATCAACCTGGACTTCGCCGACGTGCGCACGATCATGACCGAAGCCGGCAGCGCTCTGCTCGGGATCGGGATGGGCACCGGCGAGCGCCGGGCGATCGACGCCGCCGAGCAGGCCGTGGCCTCGCCGCTGCTGGAGACCAGCATGGAGGGGGCCCACTCCATCCTGCTGTCGATCACCGGCGGCAAGGACATCTCGCTGTGGGAGGTCAACGAGGCCGCCAAGGCAGTCGCCGAGGCCGCCCACCAGGACGCCAACATCATCTTCGGCGCCATGGTCGACGACAAGCTCGAGGATCAGGTGTGGGTGACGGTGGTGGCGACCGGGTTCGGGGACGAGCGTCCCCGCCGTCGCGAGGACGCGCCGAGCGCGCGGTCGCGGCCCGAGGAGGAGCCCCGCGTGAGCCGGATGCGCGAGCCGTCCGGCGAGCCGCGCGTGAGCCGTGTGCGCCGCAGCGCCACGGAGCTCGACGTCCCAGAGTTCATCCCCAGACGCTGACGACGCGCCGCCGTTGATGCCGTGACCGCGCCGGGCACCCAGCTTGGCGTCGTGGCCGCGGGCCATCCCGTGAGCGCGCGGGCGGGTGCCGATGTGCTGCTGGCCGGCGGCAACGCCGTCGACGCCGCCTTGGGGGCGATGCTGGCGTCGTTCGCCTGCGAGCCGCTGCTCACCGGTCTGGGCGCCGGGGGCTACATGCTGGTCATGTCGCCCGGCCGCGAGGCCGGCGTGACGCTGCTGGACTTCTTCGTCGAGGCTCCCGGCCGCGGGGCCGACCCCGCGGGGCGCTCAGAGCTCATCCCCGTGCCGGTCTCGTTCGGCGATGCGGTGCAGACGTTCCACGTCGGTGAGGCGTCGGTGGGCACGTTCGGGATGCCGGCGGGCGTGTGCGAGGCGGCCCGTCGCTTCGGCCGCTTCCCGCTGGACCGGCTCGTGGCGCCCGCCGCCCGGCTTGCGCGCGAGGGCGTGCTGCTCAACCCCCAGCAGGCCTACATCATCGAGATTCTCGGCGGCATCGTCACCTCGACCCCCGAGGCCGCGGCGCTGTTCGCCCCCGACGGCCGGTTGCTGCGCGCGGGCGAGACGCTGCGCCAGCCCGAGCTCGGCAACGCGCTGGAGCGGCTGGGTGCCGAGGGCGCGCGGCCGTTCTATGAGGGCGATATCGCGGCTGCGATCGTTGACTGGCTGGCCGAGCGGGGCGGCCTGGTCACCAAGGCGGATCTCAGCGCGTACGAGGTGGTCGACCGCGATCCCGTGCACGTCACCTACCGGGGCCGCGACGTGCTCACCAACCCGCCGCCGTCGGCCGGGGGCATCCTCATCGCCCGCGCTCTCGCACGGCTGGACGCGGTACCCGGCCCTCCGTCGGTTGTCCAGCTCGTCGATGTGATGGAGAGCACCCAGAACGAGCGGACCCCGGAGTTTCTGGCCGGGCTGGACGATCCCGAGTTCCTGCGAGCGTTCTTGGGCGGCCCAGCCGGCCGGCTGGGCTCCACGACCCACATCGCCGCGCTTGACCGGGACGGGTGGGCGTGCTCGGTGACCTGCTCCAACGGCTCGGCATCCGGCGTCATCGTCCCCGGCACGGGTGTACACCTCAACAACATGCTCGGCGAGCAGGACCTCAACCCCCTCGGTTTTCACAGTCACCCGCCCGGCCGGCGGATGCCGAGCATGATGTCCCCGACCATCGTCCTGCGCGACGGCGCCGCCCAGCTTGCCGTGGGCAGCGCCGGCTCCAACCGGATCCGCTCGGCAGTGCTCCAGACGATCATCCGCTCGATCGACGATGGGCTCGAGGCCCAGGCCGCGATCGACGCGCCACGGGTGCACTTCGAGGACGACATGGTCTACACCGAGCCCGGCATCGACGTCGCCGGGCTCGAGGCTGCCGGCCGGTCGGTGAGCCCGTTCCGCGACCGCAACCTGTTCTTCGGCGGCGCGCAAGCCGCGGCCCTGGACCCCGCCGGCCGCTTCTCGGGAGGCGGTGACCCGAGACGGGGCGGCGCGGCGATCGTCGTCGAGGCCGTCTGATGCGGCGGGCCCTGGGCGCCGCGGCGCTCGGCGCCGCGGTGGCCGCGCTGTTGTCCGGATGCTTTGACGTCCAGTCGCCTGACCTGTTCCTGCTCACGCGCACCGGGCAGGGAGCGAAGCTCACGCTGCTCGTCAACGACGCCGGCACGATCCGCTGCAACGGCGGCAAGGCCAAGGCGATCTCCAACACCAGCCTGATCACGGCTCGCGACCTGGCCGACAATCTCGCCACCGACGCTCAGAACAAGCTGACGATCCCCAACAAGCCCGGGTCGGTCTACTACTACCGGATCCGCCTGCAGCAGGGGACCATCTCCTTTCCCGACAAGGCCTCAGCAACGCGTAACGTCCTGGCCCAGGCCGAGCTGTTCGCCGCTCAGGCGGCCCAGCAGGACTGCGGTCTGAGCGGCTGACACAGGCTTTATGGGTGTGAGAATGCGCTTAAGCGGATGCGATCGACACCACGCCGCGTTATCTGGGTGGCTAACCTCGGCCGCGTCCAGACCCCGGCCTCGTAGTCCGCTGCCTTGCTCTCATTTGCTGCTTCCCATCTGATCTCAACGTTCCAGGCGATCGTCCTCGGCGTCGTCCAGGGCGCTACCGAGCTGTTCCCCGTGTCCAGTCTCGGCCATACAGTGCTGCTCCCGACCTTGTTCCGCTGGGGCAACATCGTCGCGTGGCAGTCGCAGCCCGAGTCGCCGTGGCTGGCCTTCGTGGTCATGCTCCACGTGGGCAGCGCGGTGGGCCTGCTCATCTACTTCTGGCGTACCTGGATCGATCTGATCAAGGCGTTCTTCGCCACGCTGGGCAAGCGACGGATCGAGACGCCCACCGAGCGCCTCGCCTGGCTGATCATCGTGGCGACGATCCCGGTCGGCATCCTCGGGCTGCTGCTCGAGCGGGTCATCCGCGAGGCGCTGGCCAAGCCGCTGTCCGCAGCGATCTTCTTGATGGTCAACGGCTGCATCCTGCTCTACGCCGAGCGCTATCGCAAGCGCGCCGAGGTCCGCGAACTGGCCCGCCGCGAGGGCCTCAATCCGGAGGGCTTTCGCGCCCTGGACACGTTGGACTTCCGCGAGGCGGGCATCATCGGCACCGCCCAGACATCCGCGCTCATCGCCGGCATCAGCCGCGACGGCGTGGTCATGACCGCCGGGCTGGCCCGTGGCATGGACAACGCCGACGCCGCCCGTTTCGGCTTCCTCCTGGCCACGCCGCCGATCCTGGCCGCAGGCCTCCTCAAGGTCGGCGACCTGACCGGGCCCAACGGCAACGGCATCCGCGGCGCGGCGGTCATCGCCGCGATCTGCGCCGCCATCACCGCGGTCGCCACCGTGCACTACCTCACCCGGTACTTCAAGAAGGGCAACCTGCGCCCGTTCGGGATCTACTGCATTCTGTTCGGCGCCTTCATGACGGCGTTCACGATCATCGTCGGCGCGCCTGCGCCGTAGCGCGCGCGTGGCTTCGTTTCAGCCGAAGCGGACCTTGCCGTTTGAGCGCGCCCGCGCCTGAGCGCGGTCGACGAAATCCAGCCGCTTGGTCGCCGCCCGGAACAGACGCGTGACCAGCTTGAGCCGCGCGTTCTCGGAGCGCAGATCGAGCAGGCCCTGCTTGGCGTCCAGGCCGAAGTCGACGGTGGCGGCCATGTCGTAGGCGCCCATCTCCTCGAGCTCGGCATCCTCGGGCTCACGGTCGGTGGCGCGCTCGACCAGGTCGGCGTAGGCGGCACGCGCGTCGCCCGCCAGCTTCGCGTCGGGCTCGTCGACGCCGTCCTCGACGAACTCGACGACTCCGGCGGGGTAGGGGAGATGGGCCTGGCGCTCGAGGACGCGGAACGGGCGCGTGCCGCGGGCCAGCAGGTTCATGCGCCCGTCCTCCATCGTTTCGAGCACGCGCTCGATGGTGCAGGCGCAGCCGATCTCCTTGAGCCCGTCGTCGGCCATCCACACGATCCCGAACTCGGTGCCCGAGTCCAGGCACTCGCTCATCATCGTCTTGTAGCGCTCCTCGAAGATGTGGAGCGGCACGAGCTCGCCGGGAAGAGCGACCAGTTCCAGCGGAAACAGCGGGAAGTCCGTGACCTCATCGGTCATTGCAGGCCAGTCTAGGGCGCTCCCAGCGTGGCCCACGGACGCGCAGTGGGCCGCGCCGCGCCGCGCGTCAGTCGCGCCGGGCGGTGAGCAGCAGGTTGTAGAAGATCGCCGGAGGCAGCATGGGCTCGAGCAGCCGCTCGTCCAGCCGCTGCAGCGCGAGGTAGCCGTGGAAGGCATAGCGGCGCCACAGCATCGGCACGTCCTCGGGCTCGGCGGAGGCCTCCAGCGCCCGGTTGAACCACCCGAACCAGTTGGCGGTGAGCTCCTCGCCACGCACCCGGACGTCGCTGAAGCCGCCGCGGCGCGCGTAGCGCGAGAGGTCGCCGGGCTCGAAGGCGTGGATGTCCACGAACCGCTCCAGGTCGTGGTCGTTGTCCGCGCTCGCGCCGTTGTGGCTGGAACCTCCGGCCGCTCGCCCGCCCGCCGGGCGCGCACGCAGCAACTGCCGCCACGCCGGGGCCAGTGCGTTAGCGCCGCGCTTGGGGAGCGAGGCGATCCGGTCGCCCAGTCGCGAGGGCTCTCCGGCGAAGGCAATCCGGCCGCCGGGCCGCAGCACGCGATGGAACTCGGCGAAGGCGCGGCGCAGGTTGGGCAGGTGATGAAGGACGGCGTGGCCCAGGACGAGATCGAAGCTCTCGTCGGAGAACGGGAGCGACTCGGCGTCGGCGCGCGCGGTCTTGACGTTCAGGCCGAGGCGCTGCGCGTTGCGCGCCAGGGTCGCCACCATGCCAGGGGAGATGTCGGTGCAGGTGGCCTCGCCCACGACGCCGGCCTGGAGCAGGTTCAGGCTGAAGTAGCCCGTGCCGGCGCCGATCTCCAGGGAACGGTCATAGCCGCGATCGAGCTCTGAGCCCAGCAGCTTGCGCAGCTTGCCCAGGACCTGACCCTGACCGATCTCGCCGAAGTCGATGCCCCACTTCGAGTCGTAGCTGTCAGCTGCCACGTCGTGGTAGCGCGTGTTGACGTCGCGGATCTCGTCCGCACTGAGCAATGCCTCCATGCCATCGGGCAGATTAGGGCACGTGTCCGTACCCTGTCGGCCCGTGACGACGAACCTCTACGTCCAGCGCGATCAGCCGCCGGGGGTCCCGCCGCTGGAGCTCACCGGCGAGCGGACGCTGCCCGATGTCCCCGCGGAGAACTACTGGTATCGCCGCCATCTGGCTGTCTATGAGTGGATCGGTGCGCGTGTCATCGGCCGGCGCGTGCTCGACATGGCCTGCGGCGAGGGCTATGGGTCCGAGGTGCTGTCGCGCTCGGCGGCGAGCGTCGTCGGGGTCGATGCCAACCCGGAGGCCTTCGAGCACGCGCGCCTGCGCTACCGGCGCCAGAACCTGAGCTTCGAGCGCGGGATGGTCGAGAGCTACGGGGAGGCCGGCGCCTTTGACGCCGTGGTGTTCCTGCAGACGATCGAGCACGTCCAGGATCCCGCCGCGGTGCTGCGCCACTTCCGCTTGCTGTTGGCGCCCGGTGGCGCCGTCTACGTGTCGACGCCCAACCTGCTGACCCTGGCCCCGCCGGGGGCCGCGAAGTCCGACAACCCATGGCATGTCAAGGAATACCGGGCCACCGAGTTCGAGCAACTGTGCCGCCAGGTCTTCGCCCAGGTGCGGATGCTCGGCCTCTTCCACGCCCGCAAGCTCCGCCTGCACGAGCTGGCGCTGGCCTGCGGCTGGGACGCCGTGCATGCACGGCTGCGCATCACCAAGCCGTTCTATGACCGCTTTACACCGTCGATCGCCTCCAGCGACTTCGCGCTGCGCGAGGCCGGGCTGGACGGCGCACTCGATTTTCTGGCGGTGTGCGAATCCAACGAGGGAGAGAAATGAGATACGTGAAGGTGTTGATCGTGCTCGCCGTGCTTGGCGCCTACCCGGCCGTCGCGCTCGCGCACAAGGCGCCGAGCCAGCGCCAGCGGGCCGCGTTGGTCAGGGCGACCGACGGCTATTTGCACGAGCCCGTCCCGGGCAAGTGCCTCAGGGAGGAGATCTCGACCGCCAACGCCTCGTGGGCGGAGGTCGGTTTCGCCTTTGGCAAGGCCGGTCATCCGCCCGCGGGCTGCGCCAAGTTCGCCGCCGACGGCGTGATCCTGTTCCACTTCCGCGCCGGCCGCTGGCGCTTTCAGGGTGCCGGCAGCGACTTCCGCAACGGCAACGGTGGCTGCAGCCTGTCCAACAAGATGCCGAGCAAGGTGATCGCGGACTTCAAGCTCTGCTAGACCGACCGTCTCCGGCCAGAGCCAGAGCCAATGGCGCCACAGCGCGGTGAGCGGGGCGAACTCGCCCTCGTTTTGCATACCCACATGCCCTACGTCGAGGGCTTCGGGACCTGGCCGTTCGGCGAGGAGTGGCTCTGGGAGGCGATCGCGACGAGCTACCTGCCGCTGCTCGACGTGCTCGCGGCGCCCGGGGGTGATCGCGTCACGCTCTCGATCACGCCGGTGCTCGCCGACCAGTTCGAGACGGCCGGTGCGCTCGAGCGCTGCCTGGCGTTCCTGGACACGATCAGGCCCGAGTCACATCGGCTCGACATCGAGGAGCTGAGAGCCGGGGGCCAGGACGCGCTCGCCGCCGAACTGGAGCGCTCCGCGGCCGAGTACGCGGCGCGCGCCCGGCGCCTGCGACAGCTCGTGGCCGCCGGCGGGTTGCTCTCCGCGCTCGCACCCTACGCCGGCTGGACCTCGTCGGCCACCCACGCGATCCTGCCGCTCCTGCCCACGGACGCCGGCGCCCTGCTCCAGGTCCAGACCGGCGTCGCCTCGCACCGGCGCCGCTTCGGGGGCTGGCGCGGCGGGTTCTGGCTTCCCGAGTGTGCGCACGCGCCGTGGCTGGACGAGCTGCTCGAGGATGCCGGCGTGCGCGCCACCTGCGTCGAGCTGACCGGCGTCTTCGGGCTGGGCGACCCGCGTCACCTGCGCCCCCTGGTGGCCACTGACGGGCCCGTGCTGTGGCCGCTTGACCGCACGATCATCGCCCTGGCGTGGGGGGCCGACGGCTATCCCTCGCGCGGGCCCTACCGCGACTCCCATCGCCACACCACGCGCCGCCATCACGCCTGGCGCAACGACGGCGGCGCCTATGACCACGGCGCGGCGCTGGAGCAGGCTCGCGCCGACGCGGCGGAGTTCGTGACCCACGCGCGGCGCCGGGTCGCCGACGGCGGGGTGTGCGTCTGCGCCCTGGACACCGAGCTGCTCGGGCACTGGTGGTATGAGGGCGTCCACTGGCTGGCCGCGGTGCTCGAGGAGTGTGCGCGGCAGGGGCTGGCGCTGACGACGCTCGACGACGCGCTCGCCCGCCACGACCCGGCGCCGGCGCCGGCGCGTCTCCCGGTGAGCAGCTGGGGCGACGGGGGAGACCTCCGCACGTGGTCGGGACCGCAGGTCGCCGCGCTGGTCTGGCCGGCGCGCACCGCCGAGCTGCGGCTCGCTGCGATGTCCGGCCGGCCGCCGGACCGAGCGTTGCGTGAGCTGCTGGCGCTGCAGTCGAGCGACTGGGCGTTCCTGCACACCAGCGCCACCGCGGGCGACTATCCGGTGCAGCGCGCGAACGGCCACCGCCGGGCGCTGGAACGTGTGATGGCGGGCGACGCTGAGCTTGCGGACGAGCCCGCGTTACGCGGCCTCGCGCCCGACCTGACCGGCTGGTCCTGACTCCGACGGCCTCGATGGCCCTCACGGCCCGACGGCCCGACGGCCCGACGGCCGGACGGCCCGACGGGACGCCTACCTCCAGCGGAACGACTTGGGCGCCTCGCGCATCCGGATCAACCGCGCCGGCGCGCCGCCCACCACGGAGTTGGGCTTCACGTCGCAGGTCACCACCGAGCTGGTTCCGATCACCGAGTTGTCCCCGACGGTCACGCCGCGCAGGATGCAGGCTCCATAGCCAACCCACACGTTGTGGCCGATGTTGACGTCGCGCTTGTAGATCCCCTGCTCGCGGATCGGCCGCTCAACCTCGACCATGCCATGGTCGAAGTCGATGATCATCACGCGGTCGGCGATGATGCATTCGCGCCCGATGGACACGTGTTGGAAGGCCGAGATCGTGCACTCCTGGCCCATCACGGACTTGGCGCCCAGAATCAGCTCACCCTCGTGGACGCGCACCTTGCAGCCGTGGCCGATCCACGACCAGCGCCCCAGCGTCACCCGTGCGTTCTTGCCGATCTCGAACTTGACCCCGGGGCAGATGAAGCACAGCCCGTCGGTCTGGAGCCGACCTCGCCAGCGCAGCTTCAGCCACAGCCAGCGCGCGGCCAGCCGTAGGTAGCCCCAGGTCAACATCCGGTTGGCCCTGGCGAAGCGCAGGAACGTCAACGGGCCGCCGCGGAGCGGGGGCGGTCCCTCTCGGATGACGGCGGGCGGGTGACGCGGTTCCCGCCCACCCCGCCGTGGCCGCTCTATGTCCTGAGTGCCGACCGAGCGCACGGGGGCATCGTAGGGAATCTCGGGCCGGACGGCGGTGCGTCAGCCGTCGGTGAACAGCCCGTTGAGCGGCCCCAGCAGGCGCGCCGTCCGCCGGGACGCGCCCGGCAGCTCCAGCAGGCGATGGGTGGGCGGCAGCTCGGCACGGACGCGCTCGAGCTGCTCGTCGGCGATCGGGTGCCAGCGCTCGTCCACAAGCGCGGCGGGCTCGGCGTCGCGCACCTCGGCCTCGTCCATCTCCAGATGCTCGGCCCACAGGCGCACCCGGGTATCGCGCGCCAGAGCCGCGTCGTCGGTGACGACGCACATCTCGGTGTCGTTGAACAGCGAGTGGGCGTTGAGGTTGGCCGAGCCGACGATCAGCCAGCGGTCGTCGACCACCGCCACCTTGGCGTGGACGTAGACGGGGTCGGCGCGGTCGAGCGAGGGGGACAGGGCGCGGATCGTGGCCGCCAGGAACCGCTTGGTCTCATCCCCCTCGTCGTCGGCATCGATCAGCCGTCCCACCTGGCCGCGGGTGTCCTCGGCGCCGTTGTTGGCCTTGGCGGGCAGCAGGACGACGACGCGGAACTGCGGGGTGGGCGGGTTGCTCAGCTTGTCGGCGATGATCGAGACGAGCTCGGGGGACCACAGGAACTGGTTCTCGAGGTAGATGAGCTCCCGGGCGGAGCGCAGCGCCCTCGCATAGCTCTCGAAGATGCGGAAGTCCCCGTGGGGGATGGAGTCATACATGTCCTCCTCCACCGTGCGCACCACCTGGACCGTCGAATCACCCGCCGGCTCCGGGGCGGGAAGCGCCGGCAACTGCTCCCCCGTGAGCTCGCGCCACCGCGTGCGGAAGTGGTCATTGACATCGGCCACCGCCGGGCCGCGCAACCGCGTTCCGACGTCATGCCAGCCGATGGACCGCCGCGCGTGATGGGCCTGGACGTCGTAGCGATCCCCGGCGGCATTGGTCATGTCGATCCCGCCCACGAACGCGACCTCGCCGTCAATGACAACGGTCTTCTCGTGATGGCAGTGGAACGGATGCTCCTTGGGATCACCCTTGGCCTGAATGCGCGTGTGGCGAGTCAGGTTCTCAAGGGTCTCGCTGACCTCGCTGCGGCTGGGGTGAAACAACGGGACCGGCGCGCCGGACCACACGAGGACGCGCACGTCCACCTGCTCGGCCATCTCGGCGAGCAGCACCCCGATGGCGCTGAGCGGGCGCCCGCGGACCAGCTCGAAAGCGGGCTCCAGGTGCCAGCCGGTCACGTGGACGAACCGCTTGGCCTCCGAGATCGCCTGCGCGATCTCGGGCAGCGCGTTGGCGCCGTCGATGAGCACCTTCAGCTCGCAGCCCTCGCGCGGCGGGGGATCGCCGTGGGCGAACACGCCCGGGCTGGAGGGCTCGAACACCCGCGCCCACCCGAGCTTCCTCAGCCGCCGCCGGTGCTTGAAGGCCACCGTGGCCTCGATCCCGTCGCCCAGCAACTGGTCAAAGCGCACTACCAACGCGTTCCCCATTGCCTACGACCCTGCCCGCTTTTGCCGGCGACCACACCTGGCATGATCACTGGCCGCCGTGTCCCGGTCCAATGAGAATCTTGCCGAGCGCCTGCTCGAGGGCGATCGCCGCGCCCTGGCGCGGGCCATATCGCTGGTGGAGAACGACGATCCCGAGGGCTGGGAGCTCGTGCGCACTATCTACCCCAAGACCGGCCGGGCCGCCGTCGTGGGCTTCACCGGCCCGCCCGGCGTGGGCAAGTCCACGCTGATGGGGGCGCTGACCAAGCTCGAGCGCGAGCGCGACCGCTCGGTGGCCGTCCTCTCCATCGACCCGTCCTCGCCGTTCACCAAGGGCGCGCTGCTCGGCGACCGGATCCGCCTCACCGACCACTTCCTCGATCCGGGTGTGTTCATCCGCTCGATGGCCAACCGCGGCGCGCTCGGCGGACTCAGCGAAGCGGCGCTCCAGGCAGCGCTGCTCATGGACGCGTCGGGTCGGGACCTCGTGCTCCTGGAGACGGTCGGCGTGGGCCAGGCCGAGGTCGACATCATCGATCACGCGGACACGGTCGTGCTCGTGCTCATGCCGGGGTCCGGCGACTCGATCCAGGCGCTCAAGGCCGGGGTCATGGAGATCCCGGACATCATCGTCGTCAACAAGGCCGACCACCCTCTCACGGACACGATGGTCCGCGAGATCAAGGGGGTGCTCGCGCTGGGCCCCAAGCCCGACTGGCCGGTCCCGATCATCCGCACCGAGGCCGTCCGCGCCGAGGGCGTGGCCGAGGTGGTCGACAAGCTGGACGAGCACCGCGCCTTCATCGAGTCCGAGGGCACGCTGTCCGAGCGCCGCCGGCGCAACCTGCTCAACGAGGTGCTGGCCATCGCCACCTACCGGATGCGCCGCGAGCTCGAGGAGTCCGTCCGTGAGGACACGGAGGTGCGCGGCTTGCTTGACCGCGTGGTGTCGCGCGAACTCGACCCGGCGAGCGCCGCGGCGAGCATCCTCGAGCGCGAGAAGGTGAAGGCCCAGGCCGCTAGAAGCTAAGCGCCAGCTCAGTGAGCAGGCGCACGCCGAACCCGGTCCCGCCCTTGTCCAGGTACGGCGCGCGGCCGTTGTCGCCGACCCCGGCGATGTCCAGGTGCGCCCACGGCACCTCGCCGGCGAAGTGGTGCAGGAACTCCGCGCCGGTGATCGCCGACGCCTCGCGGCGCTCGGTGCGATTTGTGATCTGGGCGAAGCGGCCCTTGACCATGTCGGCGTACTCGGAGTGCAGCGGCAGCCGCCAGACGCGCTCGCCGGTGCGCGCCCCGCACGCGGTCACCAGCTCGGCGAGGGCGTCGTCGTTGCTCATCAGCCCGGCGTAGACGCTGCCCAGCGCGACCACCACGCCGCCGGTGAGGGTGGCGATGTCGACGATCGCGTCGCAGCCCTCGCGCCGGGCGAAGGTGATGCAGTCGCCGAGTACCAGCCGACCTTCGGCGTCGGCGTTGTTCATCTCCACGGTGGTGCCGTCCAGCGCGGTGAGGATGTCGCCGGCCCGCATGGCGGTGCCGCTGATCATGTTCTCGGTGGCGCCGACGACGGCGAGCACGTTGATCGGTGCCTCGAGGTCGGCGAGCGCGGCCATCGTCTCGATCACCGCGGCCCCGCCCGCCATGTCGAACTTCATGTCGACCATCCCCGCCAGCGACTTGATGGCCAGGCCGCCGCTGTCGAACGTCACCGCCTTGCCGACGAGCGCAAGGCGACGCTCGCTGTCCGGGGCACCTACATACGTGAGCGTGATCAGGCGGGGGTCCTGCGCGGACCCCGCGGCGACCGCCGCGAACATCCCCATCCCCAGCCGGCGCAGCTCTTCGCCGCCGAGCACGCTCACGCTGAGCGCCGGCCGCTCGGCCGCCAGCTCCGCGGCGTAGACGCCCAGCGCGGTCGGGGTGAGGTCGTTGGGCGGCCGGTTGCCGAGATCGCGGGCGCGGTTCTGGGCGGCGGCGACGATCACCGCGCGAGACACGCTGCCCTCGACGTCGGAGGACGCGCTGATGAGCAGCCGCTCGATCCCTGAGCCGCCGCCGGCGGCGTCCTCGGCATCGCCATTACCGCCGCGCTTGTAGCGGTCAAAGCGGTAGGCGCCGAGCAGCGTGCCCTGCACGAGCCCCTCGGCGATCTCGTCGCCGGCGCCCGGCGGCAGCGCCCAGCACAGCGTCTGTGCGCCCAGCTCCCGCGCCCGGCGGTGGGCCAGCGCGGCTGCGACCCGGGCCCGTTCGCCATCGAGCTCGTCGCGGGCGCCGAGGCCGACCAGCATCACCCGTCGGCCGTCGACGTGCGTCAGCGCCAGGTGCTTGAAGCGGCCCTTGGCCTCGCCGGAATCAAGCAGCGCCTCGAGGGGCTGCCGGGCCTCGTCGACCTGGAGCGGCTCGTCGTCGAGCAGCGCGAAGACGACGGTGTCGGCGTCGGTCGAGAGGGCCGGGGTCGTCGTCGTCTCGACGTACACGGCGCGCCACACTACTACCATCGGACTCACTCGCCAGCGACCTTGGAGACGCCAATCGATGCCCAAGACAGTCATCCTCTCTGCTGCCCGCACGCCCGTCGGCAAGCTCGGCGGAGGGCTGGCCTCGGTCGACGCCACCGAGCTTGGCGGGACCGCGATCAAGGCCGCGCTGGAGCGCGCTGACGTCGCCCCCGAGCAGGTCCAGCACGTGGTCATGGGCCAGGTGCTCCAGGCCGGTCAGGGCCAGATCCCGTCGCGCCAGGCGCAGATCAAGGCCGGGATCCCCAAGGAGGTCTCCTCCGAGACGATCAACAAGGTCTGCGCCTCGGGGATCCGTGCCGCGGGCATGATCGACGCCGCCGTCCGCGCCGGCGATCTCGACATCGCCGTCGGCGGCGGCATGGAGTCGATGTCCAAGTCGCCCTACCTGCTCAAGGAGGCCCGGTTCGGGTTCCGTATGGGCGACGGCAAGGCGCTCGACGCCATGATCAACGACGGCCTCACCAACCCGTTCAGCGGCAAGCACATGGCCCAGGAGGCCTCCGAGGTCGCCGCCGAGCTGGAGATGACCCGCGCCGACATGGACCGCTGGGCGCTGCGCTCCCACCAGCTGGCGATCAAGGCCACCGACGAGGGCCGCCTGCCGGAGGAGATCGTCCCCGTGACCATCACCAGCCGGAAGGGCGACACCGTCGTCGAGATCGACGAGGCCCCGCGCCGCGATTCGAGCCTCGAGAGCCTGTCCAAGCTGCCCCCGATTTTCCTCAAGGACGGCACCCACACCGCCGGCAACTCGCCGGGCGTCAACGACGGCGGCGGCGCCCTGGTGCTCGCCTCCGACGAGTGGGCCAAGAGCAACGGCAAGAGCGTATTGGCGACGATCGTCGCCCAGGCCGCGGTCGCCGACGACTTCGCCTACCTGGCCCGCACGCCCGCCAAGGCGGCGCAGAAGGCGCTGGAGAAGGCCGGCCTGTCCGTGGAGGACATCGACCTGTGGGAGATCAACGAGGCCTTCGCCTCGGTGACGCTCAACTCGATCCGGATGCTGGGGATCGACGAGGACAAGGTGAACGTCAACGGCGGGGCGGTCGCGCTCGGCCATCCCATCGGCGCCTCGGGCGCGCGCATCCTCGGGACCCTGGTCTACGAGCTGCGCCGCCGCGGCGGCGGTCTCGGCTGCGCCGCGATCTGCTCGGGCGGTGGCCAGGGCGACGCGGTGATTGTCGAGGTCAATGGCGGCTGACGAAGCCCCGGGCGACTCAGGCCCCGCCGGCACCGCCGGCGGGCGCAGCGCCGCATTCTTCGACCTCGACAAGACGCTCATTCAGGGGTCGTCGGCGTTCCAGTTCGGCCGCGCCGCCTACCGCGCCGGCCTGCTGGGCCGCCGGCAGCTGCTGGCCGACGCCCTCGCCAACATCCAGTTCCGCCTGCGCGGCGCCACCGACGCTGACTCGATGGCCCTGCGCGAACGGATCGCGGCGTCGCTGGAGGGCAAGCGCGTCGTCGATCTCGAGCGGCTCGGGGCCGACGTCCTCGCCGGGATCCTGCCCCGCGTCTATCCCCAGATGCTGGCGCTGGCCCACGAGCATCAGGACCACGGGCGGCCCGCCTACATCGTCACCGCGGCCTCGCAGGAGCTCGCCGAGATCCTGGCCCATGTGATGTCGCTCGACGGCGCGCTGGGGTCGGGCCTGTCCGAGGTCGTCGACGGCGTCTACACCGGCCGGCCGGTGGGCCTGTTCGTGTACCGCAGCGGCAAGGCGGAGGCGATCCGCGAGCTCGCCGAGCGCGAGGGCTTCGATCTGAAGGCCTGCTACGCCTACTCGGACTCCGAATCTGACCTGCCGATGCTCGAGGCCGTCGGGCACCCGGTGGCGGTCAATCCCGACGGGACGCTGGCCAGGGTGGCCCGCGAGCGCGGGTGGGACGTGCTGCGCTTCGATCGCCTCGGCCGCCGGCTCAAGACGGCGGCCGCGCTGGGGGCGGCGGCGGGCGCCGGCGGGATCGGCACCGTGCTGGCGCTGCGGCGCCTGCGACCGGCCCGCGCGGTCAGGCGGCTCGGGGCATCGGCGCAGCGGCCGGGGCTGGGCACATAGACTGCCGCGCCATGCTCTCACGTCGCCTACGCCTCCTCGCCCTGCTCACCGTGCTCGTCGTCGCGGTCTCGGCCGTATCCGCACTTGCCTCGTCGGGCAAGACGGTCAATGTGAGCGACAACTACTACGGGCCCAAGTCGCTGACGGTGGGGAAGGGCACCAAGGTGACCTGGAAGTGGGTCGGCGTCCTCCGCCACAACGTCGTGGTCCGCACGGGGCCCTCGGCGTTCAGCTCCAAGACCCAGGTGCGCGGCACCTACAGCCACACCTTCACCAAGAAGGGCACCTACCAGCTGGTCTGCACGATCCATCCGAAGATGAAGATGACCGTCGTCGTCCGGTAGGACGGCGCCGCCACGCGGCCCGGGGACGCCTCGGGCACACCGCTGCCGCCCAGCGCGCGGGACTACAATCCGCCGGCTTCACCGATGCCCTCCTCAGAGAAGAAGATCCGCGTCGTCGTCGCCAAGCCTGGCCTCGACGGCCATGATCGCGGCGCCAAGATCATCGCCCGCGCCCTGCGCGATGCCGGGATGGAGGTGATCTACACGGGTCTTCACCAGACACCCGAGCAGATCGTGGAGACGGTGATCCAGGAGGACGCCGACGCCGTCGGCCTGTCGATCCTGTCCGGGGCCCACATGACGCTGGTGCCGCGGATCATGGAACTGCTGGCCGAGCAGGGCGTCGACGACGTCGTCGTGACGGTGGGGGGAACGATCCCTTCCGACGACATCGAGGAGCTGAAGTCACTGGGGGTGGCCGAGGTGTTCACCCCGGGCGCCTCCGCCCAGCAGGCGATCGACTTCATCCGCGGCGCCGTCCGCGCGTAGATGGCCAGCTGAGGTCAGGCATGGCGGGAACGTTCGCGTACCAGCCCATGCGGCGGGCCCGCACGGACCGATTGACTCGTCAGTCAACCGGGTATAGTCGCAGCACCTTTTCGCATGAGAACCATCGTGAGTGCGCGGGTCTGAGGCCCGCTCAGGACACTCGATAGGAGGCCACACTTGAAGATTTGCGTCCTGGTGAAAGAGGTTCCGGACGCCGCCGTCGAGAAGCGGATCGACCCCTCGACGGGGCGGATGGACAGGTCGGGTGAGCGAAATCTCAACCCGTATGACACCCACGCGATCGAGGCCGCCATGCAGATCCGCGAGGGCGGTGCGGTCGAGGTCGATGAGATCGTCGCCGTGACCATGGGCCCCTCCAGCGCGACCCGCGCGCTGCAGAAGGCCGTGTCGCTGGGCGCCGACCGCTCGTTGCACCTGTCCGACGACGGCCTGGCCGGATCTGACGTGGCGGCGACCGGCTACGCGCTGTCCAAGGCGCTGGAGAAGGAGTCGCCCGATCTGGTGCTCCTCGGCCAGCAGTCCGATGACGGCGAGTGCTACACGATCGGCGCCGTCGTCGCTGACCACCTCAAGATGCCATCGCTCACGCAGGTGATCAAGATGGACATCGCCGGCGAGGCGCTCACCTGCGAGCGCCAGGCCGAGTACGGCTACGACACCGTCGAGGTGTCGCTGCCCGCCGTCATCTCGGTCGGTGACGCCATCAACGAGCCGCGCTATCCGTCGCTGAAGGCGATCATGGGCGCCAAGAAGAAGCCGCTCGAGACTCTCGCGGCCGGCGACGTCGGCATCGACGCCTCGCTGGTCGGCGCGGAAGGCTCGCGCGTGCAGTGCGGCGAGTTCAAGGACCCGCCGGCCAAGGCTGCGGGCCAGATCATCGAGGACGAGGACACCGACGACACGGTCGAGAAGATCGTCGCGTGGCTGGACGAAAGGAAGCTGATTTAGATGGCGGATGTCCTGACCTACGTTCTGCACTACGAGGGCGCGTTCAACAAGAACTCCCTCGGCGCGGTGTCCGAGGGCGCGGCCCGCGCCAAGGACGTCGGGGGTGAGTGCCACGCCGTCGTCGTGGGCGGCGACGACCTCACCGACGACCTCTGCAAGACCCTGGGCCAGTACGGCGCCACCAAGGTCCACCGCGCCAAGGGCCCCGAGGGGCTGGCGCAGCCGGTCATCGACGTGATGGCCAAGGTCATCGACGAAGGTGGTCATGGCTACGCGCTGTTCGGCGGCGGCCTGCTCGGCTTCGAGATCGGTGCCGGCCTGGCCGCCCGGAGGCAGGCGGGCGTGACCATGGAGGTCACCGCGGTCCGCGCCGAGGACGGCAAGCTCGTCGCCGAGCGCCCCATCCTCCAGGACTCCAAGATCTCCGTCTCCCACTACCAGGGCGACCTGGGGATCATCATCGGACGGATCAACGCCTTCGAGATCCAGCAGAGCGGCGAGGGTGCCGCTGAGATCGTCGACGTCGACATCGAATACTCCTCGTGGTCGACGCAGGCCAAGATGGTTCAGCGCGGCGAGCAGCGCGGGGCCGACGTCGACATCGAGGGCGCCGACATCCTCGTGGCCGGCGGCCGTGGCCTGGGCAAGGCCGAGGGCTTCGAGTTGGCCGAGTCGCTGGCCAAGGCGTTTGGCGGTAACTCCGCCGTCGCCGCCACCCGCGCGGTGGTCGACGCCGGCTGGTACCCCTATGCCGCCCAGATCGGCCAGACCGGCAAGTCGGTGTCGCCGAAGCTCTACCTGGCGGCGGGCATCTCCGGCGCCATCCAGCACAAGGTCGGGATGCAGTCCTCGGAGAACATCGTCGCCATCAACAAGGACGCCAACGCGCCGATCTTCGAGTTCTCAGACCTCGGGATCGTGGGCGATCTGAACAAGATCCTGCCCAAGCTCACCGAGGCGATCAAGGCCAAGAAGGGAGGCTGACCCGATGGCCGGTCCAGGGAGCAGCCGTACCCATGCGCCCAGCGAGTTCCCGCCGCCGGTGGACTCCGTCAAGGAGTTCGTCAAGCGGGGCCTCGACTCAGAGGACGAGCGCATTGACGTCGGCGTAGCGATCGTCGGCGGCGGAACCGCCGGACTGTCCTGCGCCAACCGGTTGCTCCAACTGCTGGCCGAGGACGAGGCGCTGATGGAGCGCCTCGGCGAGGTGCCGGTGGCGGTCATCGAGAAGGCCAAGACCTGCGGCGGCCACAATCTGTCGGGCGCGGTCATGCGCCCCGGGCCGCTGCAGGAGCTGTTCCCGGACATGTCCCGGGAGGACTGGCGCAAGGAGCGCTTCGCCTTCGGCGAGGTGACCAAGGAGTCGGTCTACATGCTGCCCAGCGCCAAGACCAAGATCTCGGTGCCGATCCCATTCGTGCCCAACTTCAAGAATCACGGCAACGAGGTCGTGTCGGTCGCGGCGCTGGCCCGATACCAGGCGCAGCAGGCCGAGGAGGCCGGCGCCTACATCCTCACGGAGACCTCGGCGACCCAGCTCATCGTCGAGGACGGCAAGGTCGTCGGGGTCCGCTCGGGCGACAAGGGCCGCGGCAAGGACGGCGAGCCGCTGGGCAACTTCGAGCCCGGCACCGACATCAACGCTCGCGCCACGGTCCTTGCTGAGGGCTGCTGGGGCCATCTCACCGGCGCCGCGATCAAGGAGTTCGACCTCGGCGACGGCCGCGAGCCCCAGGTGTGGGAGCTCGGCGTCAAAGAGGTCTGGAAGGTCAAAAAGCCGCTGGACCGCGTCATCCACACCTTCAGCCAGCCGTGGCCGATGAAGGTCTCGCCCAAGTACGGGCAGCTCGGCGGTACCTGGATCTACCCCATGAAGGACGAGAAGACCGGCGACGATCTGGTGTCGATCGGGTTCGTGGTGGACCTCAACTACCGCGATGCCACCACCTCCGCCCATGATCTCCTGCAGACCTTCAAGACCCATCCGCTGGTCAAGGGCATCCTCGACGGCGGTGAGCGTGTCGCCTGGGGCGCCAAGGCGCTGCCCGGCGGTGGCTACTGGTCCATGCCCAAGCTGTCGATGCCGGGCGCGGTGCTCGTCGGTGACGCCGGCGGGATGGTCGACACCGCCGCGCTGAAGGGCGTGCACCACTGCATCAAGTCGGGCAAGCTCGCCGCGGAGGCGATCTTCAAGCACCTGCAGACCGGGGTCTCCCTGGAGTCCTACGAGCAGGCGGTCGAGGACTCCTCGATCGGCAAGGAGCTCTACCAGGTGCGCAACGCCCGCCAGGCGTTCCAACGTGGCTTCATCAAGGGCAGCCTGCTGGCCGGCCCGGCGATCATGTCCAAGGGCAAGGTCCCCCCCGGTCGCCAGAAGTGGCACCGCGACGACGCCGAGCCGCTGTTCGTCGGCGACACCCGCGACGCCTATCCCAAGCCCGACGGCAAGTACACGTTCGACAAGCTCTCGTCGGTGTACATCAGCGGCAACGCCACCCGCGACGACGCGCCCAATCACATCCGGCTGCATCGCAACGTGCCGCGGGAGATCGCCGAGGGATGGCGTTACATGTGCCCCGCCGGGGTCTATGAGATCCCCGACGACGCGCCTGCGACCGGTCCGGTGGACGTGACCGTCAACTACACCAACTGCGTGCAGTGCGGCGCGATCACCGCCAAGGGTGGACGGCTGACGCCGCCCGAGGGTGGCGACGGGCCTTTGTACACCATCACCTAACCGGGTTCGCGGAAACTTCTGCGGCTTCCGGGGGTTAAGGGAGCACGTATGAAGGTCCGCCGCCTCGTCACCGGTCTGGCCGCCGCCGCCGCTGTCGCGGTGGTGCCGATCGCCTCCGTGTCCGCCGCCGCACCGGCGCGGTCCCAGCTCGCCGCCTTCACCTGCACGCACGCGCTCGACCCGGGCGCCCGCGCGGTCGCGGTCAAGGCCACCATGCGACCGCTCACGGGCACCCGCAAGATGGCGATGCGCTTCGAGCTGCTGCAACGGTCACCGGGGCTTGGAGTGCAGGAGGTCAGCGGAGGCGACCTCGGCGCGTGGCGCACGCCGCCCAACGCGACCCTGGGCCAGCTGCCGGGCGACGTGTGGCGGCTGCAGAAGTCCGTCTACAACCTCGAGGTGCCGTTCACCTACCAGTTCCGCGTGAGCTTCCGCTGGACCGGGCTTCACCGCAAGGTGCTGGGGACCGCGACCCGGTACACCCGCACCTGCCTGCAGCGCGAGCTGCGCCCCGACCTCACCGTCAAGTCGATCACCATCACGGCGATCACCGGCCACCCCAAGAAGGATCTCTACACCGCCGTCATCGCCAACCAGGGCCTGACCGGGGCCGGGCCCTTCCAGGTCCTCTTCGCGCCCGGCGACACCTCCGCGCCGACGACGGACACCATCAACTTCCTCGGTCCCGGCAACACGCGCACGCTGTCCTTCGTGGGGCCGCTGTGCGACTCGGCCAGCCCGCCGACGGTGAGCGCCGACTCGGCCAGTCAGGTCGACGACGTCGACCGCACGAACAACGTGCTGACCGCGACCTGTCCGGCGGCCCCGAGCTCCTAGCAGACGCGCCGGGGCGTCGGGCGCGCGCCGCTAGACTCAATGGGACCATGAAGACCGAAATTCACCCCAATTACCAGGAAGCACACGTCCGGTGCACCTGCGGAAACGAGTTCACGACTCGTTCGACGCAGGGAGAGATCCACGTCGAGATCTGCTCGGCGTGCCATCCCTTCTACACCGGCCGCCAGAAGCTGGTCGACACCGGTGGACGGGTCGAGCGCTTCCAGCGCCGCGTGGCCAAGGGCCGGCGCAGCGCTCGGACCACCTCCGGCTAGCAGGCCGGGTCTGACGATATGAGCCACGGCGGGGGCGATGGCCGCGCAGAGCCACTGACGGCGACGCGCGACGCCCCCGTCGGTGGTCAAGCCGTGCTGGAGGGGGTGATGATGCGCGGCGTCAGGACATGGGCCGTCGCCGTGCGCAAACCGGCCCCCGAGGACGCGCCGCCCGGGACGCTGGGCGACATCTCGATCAGCACCTTCCCCATCAAGGCGCGCAGGCGCCGCCGCCTCGCCCGGCTGCCGGTGATCCGCGGCGTGGTGGCGCTCGTCGAGTCCCTCGGCATCGGCCTGCGCGCGCTGGGCATCTCCGCCAACGCGCAGCTCCCGGAGAGCGAGAAGGACGGAGCAGACGACTCCGACGGCCAGGAGATCTCCGGGGCCACCTGGTTCTTCACCGTGTTCGTGTCCGTGGTGTTCGCAGTCGGGCTGTTCTTCGTCGTCCCGGTCGGGCTGACCAGCCTCATCAAGAAGCAGCTCGGCTCCTCGGTCTTGTTCTGGGTGGTGGAGGGTGTGCTCCGGACCGCGATCTTCCTCGGCTACCTCACGCTGCTCTCACGCGTGCGCGACCTGCGCCGGGTGTTCGAGTACCACGGGGCCGAGCATAAGGTCATCTCCTGCTATGAGGCCGAGGATGAGCTGGTCCCGGAGCGCGCTCAGCTCTACTCGCGCCTGCACCCGCGCTGTGGCACGAGCTTCCTGCTGATCGTGATGATCCTGGCCATCTTCGTGTTCGCGCCGGTCGGGCTGCCGGCGTGGTGGATCCTCGTTCTCACGCGCATCCTCGGCGTGCCCGTCATCGCCGGGCTGTCCTTCGAGGTGATCAAATGGGCGGGGCGCAATCGCCGCCGGCGCTGGGTCCAGCTGGTCATGTGGCCGGGGCTCCAGCTCCAGAAGCTCACCACCCGCGAGCCGGACCTCGACGAGCTTGCGGTCTCGATCGCGTCGCTGCAGGCGGTCCTCGCCATCGAGACGCCTGGAGAGGCGTCGGCCGAGGACCTCATCGGGCTCGAAGTCGTCGCATAGGCGGGCGCCGCGCGAGCGGTTTTTCCGGCGTGGTACCCGCGGGTAGTGCCTTCATAGAAGGTTTCCCACGAACAGGAGAGCACATGGCTGACGACGGCACGGTTGATCGCACCAAGGGCAAGGTCAAGGAGGCCGCCGGCGATCTCACCGACGACCAGAGCCTCAAGAACGAGGGCAAGGTCGATAAGGCCTCGGGCAAGGTCAAAGACGCCGTGGGCGGCGCCGCCGACAAGCTCAAGGACGCGGTCAACCCCAACCACTGAGGGTTGCTCACGCGGTGTAGGAGGCCTCCCCGTCGTGGGCGAGGGCTCCTACACTCGCGTGCATGATCGACGAACTCGTCACCCAGCTGGAGACGCGGTTCGGCGAGCTCGAGGGTGAGCTGTCGGACCCGGAGGTGATCGCCGACCGCGAGCGCTTCGCGTCGGCCAGTCGCGCCTACCGGGAGCTCGAGCCGGCGGCCAAGCTGGCCAGCGAGTACCGCCGCGCCGCCGACGATCTCGAGGGGGCGCGCGAGCTGCTGGCCGAGGACGGCGAGGATGCCGAGCTCCGGGCGCTGCTCGAGAGCTCGCGCGAGCGCATGGATGCGCTCGAAGACGAGATCCGCCTGGCCATGGTGGAGCGCGACCCCAACGACGACAAGAACGTCATCGTCGAGATCCGCCCAGGCGCGGGCGGCGACGAGGCCGGCATCTGGGCCGGGGACCTGTACCGGATGCTGACCCGGTATGCCGAGCGACGTGGCTTCAAGACCGAGGACCTGGCCGTCGGCGCCGATGACTACACCTTCGGTATCAAGGGGGACGGCGCCTACTCGGTGTTCAAGTTCGAGGGCGGCACCCATCGCGTGCAGCGCGTCCCCGAGACCGAGTCCCAGGGTCGCATCCACACCTCCACGGCGACGGTGGCGGTCCTGCCCGAGGCCGAGGACGTCGAGGTGGCGATCGACCCCAACGACCTGCAGATCGACGTCTACCGCAGCTCCGGCCCGGGCGGCCAGTCGGTCAACACCACCGACTCGGCGGTGCGCATCACCCACAAGCCGAGCGGGATCGTCGTCTCCATGCAGGATGAGAAATCCCAACTGCAGAACCGGGAGCGCGCGATGCGCGTGCTGCGCGCGCGGCTCTACGAACGGGCGCTGGCCGAGCAGCAGGCTGCGCTCGGGGCCAGCCGGCTGGCCCAGGTGGGCACCGGGGATCGCGCTGAGAAGATCCGCACCTACAACTACGGCGAGCGCCGGGTCAAGGACCACCGCATCAACCTGCTGGTGCACAACCTCGACGAGATCCTGCTGGGTGAGCTCGGCGAGCTCACCGACGCGCTCCAGGATGACGAGAAGCGCCGCCGGCTGGAAGAGCGTGCCGCGGGCTGACGGGGGCGTCGCTCCGGCGACGGTCGGCGCTGTCCTGGCCGCGGGCGCCGCGCGGCTGGCCGCCGCGGGTGTGGACACGCCGCGGTTGGATGCCGAGCTGTTGCTCGGGTTCGTTTTGGGCGCGGATCGGGGCCGGCTGGTGATCGACCGCGACGTCGTGGTGGATTGCGAGGCGAGTGATCGGTTCGAGATGCTGCTGGTGCGCCGGGAGGCGCGCGAGCCGGTGGCCTACATCCTGGGCCGCCGGGCGTTCCGGCGGTTGGAGCTCTTGGTGGACCGGCGGGTGCTGATCCCGCGGCCCGAGACCGAGCTGTTGGTGGAGGTGGGGTTGCAGCTGCCGGCGGGCGCCCGGGTGGTCGACGTCGGGACCGGCAGCGGCGCGGTCGCCCTGGCTCTGAAGGACGAGCGTCCCGATCTGCGGGTGAGTGGCGCCGACGTGTCCGCCGACGCGGTGGAGGTGGCGCGGGCCAACGCCACGCGGTTGGGTCTCGACGTGAGGTTCGTCGCCGCCGACCTGATGGACGGCGTCTCCGCCGATGCCGTGCTCGCCAACCTGCCCTATGTGGCCGAGGCGGCCGAGCTTCCGCCGGAGATCACGCGGTACGAGCCGCACGGCGCGCTGTTCGCCGGCGCGGACGGGCTCGATCTGATCCGGCGCGCGGTCGCGGCGGTGACCGGGCCGACCGTGGGACTCATGGCGCTGGAGATCGGGTCCGAGCAGGCGGATGAGGTGTCCGGGTTGCTGTGGGATGCGGGGTTTGCCGAGGTGGCGGTGCGCCACGACCTGGGCGGCCTCGCGCGCGTCGTGGTGGGGACGGTGTGAGCTCGCGCGGAGCGCAAGCCGAGGGCTTTGAGCGCTGCATGAGCGTCGGCGGGGTGGCGGTGTTTCCCGCCGACACCGTGTACGGCCTGGCCTGCGACGTCCACAACCGCGTGGCCGTCGAGCGGCTCTACCGCTTCAAGCGCAGGCGGCTGGACAAGCCCTCGGCGGTGATGTTCTTTGACCGCGAGCTCGCCCTGGCGGCGCTCCCCGACCTCGACGAGCGCACTCGCGCCGCACTCGCGCGCCTGCTCCCCGGGCCGGTGACGGTGCTGCTGCCCAACCCCGAGCGCCGCTTCCCACTCGCCTGCGGCGACGACCTGTCGACCCTCGGGCTCCGCGTGCCGGTCGTGCCGCTCCTTGAGGGGGTCTCGTGGCCGGTTCTGCAGTCCAGCGCCAACCTCGCCGGCGGCCCCGACGCCCGGCGCCTGGAGGACGTGCCCGAGTCGCTGCGGCGCACCGCCGACCTGGTCATCGACGGCGGCGAGCTGCCCGGCACGCCCTCGACGGTGATCGACCTGCGCTCTTTGGAGACGACCGGAGGGTGGGACATCGTGCGGCAGGGGGTCGTCCCCCGTGAGGACGTGGCCGCCGCGCTCGAGGGCCAGTTTCACTTCGACCCCTCGTCGTATGCGGAGATGATCCACGAGGACATCCCGGTCTACGACGAGTTCCAGGAGGCGGTTGCCCGGGCGAGCGGCTCGGCGGCCTCGCGCGTGCTCGAGCTGGGGACCGGGACGGGGGAGACCGCCCGGCGCCTGCTCTCGCGCCATCCGGACGCGATGTTGGTGGGGGTCGACGAGAGCGCGTCGATGCTGGGAGCGGCTCGGGAGGCGTTGCCGTCTGGGCGTGTGGCTCTGCACGTCAGGGCGATCGAGGAGCCGCTTCCCGACGGGCCGTTCGACGTGGTGGCCACCGCATTGTGCGTGCACCATCTGGAGGGCGCGCTCAAGCGCGACCTGTTCACGCGGGTGCGGGGGGTCCTGGCGCCGGGTGGGCGGTTCGTGTTGGGGGACGTGGTGGTGCCGGTGGATCCCGCGGATGCGGTGACCTCGCTGACCGAGGGCTTTGACCATCCGAGCCCGCTTGGGCTTCAGTTGCAGTGGCTCGCGGAGGCCGGGTTCGACGCGCGGGTGGTCTGGGAGCACAAGGACCTGGCGGTGATCGTCGCCTCCGACGGCGCCGTTACTATGTGACGCCCCGTGGCCGCCGACCTGCCCGCTGACTACTTCAACCGCCCGCTCGCGGAGGTTGATCCGGAGATCGCCGACGTGCTCGCCAAGGAGCTCGAGCGCCAGCAGCGGACTCTGGAGATGATCGCCTCGGAGAACTTCGCCCCGCTGGCGGTCCTGGAATGCCAGGGCTCGGTGCTCAACAACAAGTACGCCGAGGGCTATCCGGGCAAGCGCTACTACGGCGGCTGCGAGTTCGTCGACATCGCCGAGCAGCTGGCGATCGACCGGGCCAACGCGCTGTTCGGCTCAGACCACGCCAATGTCCAGCCCCACTCGGGCGCTCAGGCCAACACCGCCGTCTACCACGCGCTGCTGCAGCCGGGTGACACGCTCATGGGCCTGGAGCTGGCCCACGGCGGACACCTCACGCACGGGATGAAGATCAACGTCTCGGGCCGGCTCTACAACATCGTGGCCTACCACGTGGACCGCGAGACCTCCCTCATCGACATGGACGAGGCGCAGAGGCTCGCGGAGGAGCACAAGCCCAAGATGATCGTGGCCGGGTGGTCGGCCTATCCGCGCCAGCTGGACTTCAAGCGCTTCCGGGAGATCGCCGACTCGGTGGGCGCGTACCTGATGGTGGACATGGCCCATTTCGCGGGGCTGGTCGCGGCGGGTCTGCACCCGTCGCCCGTCCCGTTTGCGGACGTGACCACGACCACGATCCACAAGACGATCGGCGGCGGCCGCGGCGGCATGATCCTGTCCCGCGAGGAGTTCGGCAAGAAGATCGACTCCGCCGTCTTCCCCGGCCAGCAGGGCGGCCCGCTCGAGCACATCATCGCCGGCAAGGCGGTGGCGCTTCGGATCGCCGCGACCGAGGCGTTCCGCGAGCGCCAGCAGCGGACTCTGGACGGAGCGCGGGCGGTGGGCGAGCAGCTGCTCGCTGCCGGCGGGGGCGTGAGCGTCCTGACCGGCGGCACCGACGTGCACCTGGTCCTGTGTGACCTGCGCGAGTCAGAGCTCGACGGCAAGCAGGCCGAGGATCGCCTGCACGCCATCGGGATCACCGTCAACCGCAACGCGGTCCCGTTCGACCCGCGGCCGCCCGCCGTGTCCTCCGGGCTGCGGATCGGATCGCCGGCGCTGGCGACCCGAGGGCTGCAGGTGGACGACTTCGTCGAGGTCGGCAAGATCATCGCCGCGGTGCTCACCGCTGAGGACTTCGATGCGCGGCGGGGCGAGTTCTCAGAGCGGGTTGAGGCGATTGCGGATCGCTACCCGCTGTATGCGCAGCTGGGTGCTGCGGCTGCTGCTGTCTGAGCGGTTTCGGTTTTTGGGGCGGTTTTTGGTGGGGCGTCGGCACGGGGTCGGTGGGTGGCCGGGCTGAGGGTGCGGTTGTTCGGCTAAAGACTGGCTGGGGAGGGGGGTGAATCGGGCGCCCCTCGAGGCTCTTAGTTGTATGGGGGTTGAACAGCCTGGTTTTCCCGGCAAAGGTGAATGGCGTCCTCAGGTTTGGCGGGTTTTCCGGCTGAGGGACGGAAATCCCGGCAAGGTGGAGATGCCGTCGGGGGTTTGTCGGGTTCTCCGGGTGGACGCGACGGGGGACCGGGGGCTGGCGCAGGTCGCGGCGGCGCAGCGGTCGTTGGTGCATCTGTCGCAGTTGCGTGAGCTCGGGGTCAGTCAGGGGTCCTACGAGCACCGGGTAGAGGTGGGGGCGCTGCATCGGGTGTTCCCGGCGGTGCTGTCGGTGGTTCATCCGCTCGTCGAACCGTGGGCGGCAGAGACCGCCGCGCTGTTGTACGCGGGCGATCACGCGGTGCTCAGCCATGAGAGTGCGGCCGCCCTCTGGGGGCTCGCCGCGATCCCCTCCTTCGTGGTCATCACGTTGATTGGCCGCAAGGTCGAGCGCCAGTCGCAGCTGCGCCAACACCGGGTCAGGGCCCTCGATATCCGCGACGTCCGGATGCATCGGGGCTTTCCGGTGACGTCTCCGGCGCGGACCCTGATCGACTGCGCGGCCGGCGACCTGGCGGTCGATCGGCTGCTCAATGAGGCGCGCGTCCTGAAGCTGGTCAGGGACCCCGAGATCCACGCGGCGATGGACCGCTGCCCGGGCCGCAAGGGCATCAAGGCCCTGCGGACCCTGCTCGCGGCCGAGCAAAACAGCGGGTTCACACGCTCCAAGGCCGAGCGGATCCTCAAGCGCATCATCCGGGAGTCGGGGATCGAGCGCCCCATCTTCAACACCCATGTCCAGGGCGTTGAGGCCGATGCGTACTGGCCGCGACTGAAGCTCGTGATCGAGGTCGATGGGTATCTGGCGCATGGTCATTGGGCTGCGTTTCAGCGCGACCGCGCCAAGGCCAACAGGCTGGTCGCCGCCGGCTTTGTCGTGCTCAGGTTCACCTGGCACCAGCTCACCCAGCGGCCGATGCAGGTGGTGGCCGAGATCGCGGGCACGCTGGCCCGCCTCGACGCTCAGGCGGCCTGAACACCGACATCCAACCCCTGCAGTCAGGCCGTGCTGGCATGCTGTCGGGGCATGCGGTACTCCGACGCCGTGTTCTCGTTCCTGGTGGCGACGGCGGTCGCCGCAGCCGCGACGCCGCTGGCGGCGCGGCTGGCCCGACGGCTGGGTGCGGTGGACCATCCCCGGGAACGGGGCCTGTCACAGCGCCCGACGCCGCTGCTCGGCGGGCTGGCGATCCTCCTCGCGGTGCTGGTGGCCGGGTTCATCTGGCTGCCGCCCAGGATCTTCCTGCCCCACGTGAAGGGCGGGCTTCCCGGACCGGGCGGCGAGGTCCATATGTGGGCGGTGATCGCCGGCGCCTGCCTGATCGCGCTGGTGGGGGCCATCGACGATGTCCGCGAACTGCCGCCGGCCGTCAAGCTGGTGGGTCAGATCGCCGCCGCACTCATCGCTGTGGAGGGCGGCGCGGTCGTGACGTCGGTGACGCTGCCGTTCCTCGGACAGCTCCCGTTCCCCAACGCCGGTGGCGTTCTCACCGTCATCTGGCTCGTCGGCTTGATGAACGTCGTCAACTTCTCCGACGGTGTGGACGGGCTGGCCGCAGGGCTGTGCACGATCGACGGCGTCGCCTTCGCCATCATCGCCTTCGACCTGCACGTCAACGGGGCGCCGATCCTGGCTGCGATCACCGCGGGCGGCGCGCTGGGCTTCCTCTTTCACAACTTCTATCCGGCGTCGGTCTTCATGGGGGACGCCGGGGCGAATCTGCTGGGCTACCTGCTCGGCGTGACGGCCGTGGTCGGCTCGCTGAAGACCGGCGCGGTGCTCGCCCTGATCGTGCCGCTGGTGATCCTCGTCATCCCGTTCCTGGACACGAGCTTCGTCATCGCCAAGCGCCTCAAATACCGGCGCAAGCCGTGGTCGGCCGACGCCAACCACTTCCACCACCGGATGGCGAGGATCGGTTTCTCCCAGCGCAAGACCGTCATCTACCTCTACGCGTGGTCGTTTCTCATGGCCACCCTGGCCGTCGGTGTGCGCATCGTCACCCACCACCACAGCAAGCAGGCCGGCTGGATCGCCGGGCTGCTGGTGTTCGCGGTGGTGTGCGCCGCGGGCAGCGTGTACCTCATCTACGTGCTGGAGATCTTCAAGTTCAAGGGGCTGCGCACCGTGGAGATCCGCCGCACGGATCCCGAGACCACCGAGCCTGAGATCGACGAACGAGTGGCGAAGGACATCGAGACCGGCGAGTTCGAGAAGGTGAAGTGAGGCGGGACGACCGGGTGCAGAAAGCCAACCTCACAGAACGCGAATCCTTCATCACCGCCGACGGCTCGGCGATCCGCGAGCTGGCCCATCCGGCGTGGACGGCCGCGCAGCAGCAGAGCCTGGCCGAGGCCTCGGTGCCGCCGCGATCGGAGACCGCCGAGCACTACCACCCCCTCAGCGAGGAGCTCTACTACTTCGTGGCGGGGGAGGGGCGGATGCGCCTCGACCGGGACGAGGCGCCGGTCGTGGCGGGCGACTGCGTCGTCATCCCGCCGGGAACGCCCCACAAGCTGTGGAACACCGGGACCATTCCGCTCGTCCTGTTGTGCTGCTGCGCGCCCGCCTATTCCGATGACGACACTGTGATGACCGGCGGGTAGACGCCTGCTGGCGGGGCTGAAAAGGTCGGAGCGCGTCGGGCTCGTCGTCGTCGGCCTCCTCACGGTGCTGGCCGGCGTCACGCGGTACGTCACCGGGTTCGGCCACGTGACGGCCTTCGTGGTGGCGGGCATCGCGTTGGCCGGCGTCGCGTGGATCGTGTCGTTCGCCACCGAGCAGGTGGGCGAGCGATTCGGGGCCGCGGCGACCGGAATGATGCAGTCGACGCTCGGCAACCTGCCCGAGTTCTTCGTGGTCATCTTCGCGCTCAACGCCGGCGAGAAGGTGGTGGCCGAGACGGCGATCCTCGGCTCGATCCTCGTCAACGCGCTGTTCGTGCTCGGCCTGGTCATCATCGTCGGGGCCCTGCGCAGCGAGGACAACGTCATGCGCTTCAACCCGCGGCTGCCCAACGACACCGCGACGATGCTGCTGATCGCCAGCTTCATCATCCTGCTCGTGGCGCTCGCCAACGGCGCCAACGACTCCGCCAGCCACCACATCAAGACCATCTCGATCATCGGCGCGGTGGCCATCCTCGTTTCCTACGGGGTGTGGGTGCACCAGTACCTGACGACAGAGTCGGGGGGCGTGAACCCCACGGAGCCACCGCGCGTGTCCATAGCGACGAGTGTGATCCTGCTGGCCGTTGCGGGCCTGGCTGCCGCGTTCGTCTCTGACTGGTTCGTGCACGCGCTGGAGCCCACGATCCACACGCTGGGGATCTCGCGCTCGTTCGCCGGCCTCGTCATCGTCGCCACCGCCGGCAACGCGGTCGAGCATGCCGTCGGCGTCGTGCTCGCCGCCAAGGGCCAGAACGAACTGGCGATCTCGGTGGTCAAGAACTCGGTGGCCCAGATCGCCGCATTCCTGTACCCGCTGCTCGTGCTCGTCTCGCTGCTGACCGCGACGACGCTCACGTTCGCGCTGCCGCCCGTCTACACCGGCGCGCTGCTGGGGACCGCGGTCATCGTGTGGCAGATCACGGGGGACGGCGAGGCCACCCCCTTCGAGGGCACCGCATTGATCGCGGCCTTCGTGATCCTTGCCACCGTCGCCGCGTTCGAGACGTAACCGGGCAATTGACATCCGGTTAAGGACCGGCGAGTCGCCCTCGCGAGGTTGGTAGTTTCGCCCGCGTCATGGATGCGCACGCCGCCGCGCGGCCTCGAGGCTCGATGATGATTGCCCGCGTCGCGCTGATCCTTGCCATCCTCGCGGCTGCCCTGGCCGCGATCACCGCCGCCGCGCAGGCCGACCCCATCAGCTGGGATGCGCCGGTCCAGATCGACCCGGCCGGCGCAGCGCCCCTCAACGCGATCTCGTGTCCGAGCGCCGGGCTGTGCCTGGCCGTCGACGGCAGCGGCGATCTCGTGAGCTCGTCGGACCCCACCGGCGGGCCGTCGACCTGGACGACCTCGGACATCGACGGGAGCACGCTGGGCCTCAACGGGCTGACCGGGATCTCCTGCCCCTCGGCATCGTTCTGCGCCGCCGTGGACCTGATGGGCAACGTGCTGACCACCACGACGCCCGCGACTCCCACCGCCCGGTGGTCGGTGGCCGCGATCACCGCCAACCCGCTGAGCGGGATCTCCTGCCCGTCGGCGTCCGAGTGCGTGGCCGTCGACCAATCCGGAAACGTCTGGACCTCGACCAACCCGGCCGGAGGGGCGGGCGCGTGGGCGAGCGCCGCCGTCGACGGGACCAACGCACTCACCGGCGTGTCCTGCACCGGGTCGGTGTGCGTAGCCGTCGACAGCAGCGGCAACATCCTCACGAACGCGGCCGGCGGAGCCGGCGCCTGGCAGGGCGCGGACGTCGATGCCCAGTCGTCGATCAACGCGGTCTCATGCGCGTCGACGAAACTGTGCGTCGCCGTCGACGACACCGGCAACGTGCTCACGTCCACCACCCCCGGGAGTGCGCCGAGCTCAGGCTGGACCACCGCCGCCGTCGATTCGGCGGCCTCGCTGGACTCGGTCTCGTGCGCCCCCAGCGGCACGTGCGTTGCCGGCGATGACTCGGGCAGCGTGCTCGTCTCCGCCAACCCCGCCGGGGGTGCGCCGACGTGGAGCACGGCCACCCTCCCGGACGGCGCCGCGATCGACGGGATGTCGTGCCCGAGCGCCGGCTTCTGCGCCGGGGCCGATGCCGCCGGCGACATCGTCTACACCACGAGCCCCGCGGGCGGCGCGGCCGCGTGGGGGTCGACGGCGCTCGAGAGCGGCGTCGGCGTGGCCTTTGCCGGGATCGCCTGTCCCGCGGCCGGCCAGTGCTACGCGGTGGACGCCAACGGGAACCTGCTGCATTCGACCGCGCCGGGCATCGGGCAGAGCGGGTGGTCCTCGGCCTCGATCGACGCCGGCAACGGGCTCACCGCGATCGCCTGCCCCTCGACCAAGTTGTGCGTCGCCGTCGACCAGCTCGGCAACGTGCTGCACTCCACCAACCCGGGCGGAGGGGCGTCGGCGTGGCAGTCGGTCTCGGTCGATCCCGACAGCACCCTGCTCGCCGTCTCGTGCCCGACGACGAGCCTGTGCGTCGTCACCGACTCCACCGGCAACGTGCTCACCTCCACCAACCCCACAGGTGGCGCGTCGGCCTGGGACACCGCCGACATCGCCGGCGAAGATGCGCTGCCCGGCGTGTCGTGCCCGGTGACGACGCTGTGTGTGGCCGTCGACGGTACCGGGACCGAGCTGAGGTCGACCAACCCCACGGCCGGCGCGAACGCCTGGACCGAGGGCAACGTGGAGGACTCGCCGCTGGACGCGATCTCGTGTCCGACCACGACGCTGTGCGTCGCCGGTGACGCCAACGGCTCCATCGTCACCTCGACCGACCCGGTCAGGGGCAGGTGGGGCTCGCCGGTGAGCGTCGACGCGCCCGACGGGGCCCCCAACGTCATCCAGGCGATCACCTGTCCGTCGGCGTCACTGTGCGTCGCGGGCGATGCCTCCGGCAACGTGCTGGCCAGCACCAGTCCCAACGGCGGGGCCGGGGCGTGGAGCCTCAGCGACGTCGACGGCTGGCCGATCGCCGGAATCGCGTGCCCGCCGGGGAACACCTGCGCCGCCGTGGACGGCTGGGGCGGGCTCATGCTCGGCGACTCCTCGGCGTCGACGAACCCGGGCCCCACCGGCCCGGCCCCGGCTCCAGGGGTCGTGCCCGGTCGCCTGGTCGTGGTCGGCCGCGTCACCGTCGTCGGCGGCACCAAGCTGCGCGTGCGCGTGTCATGCGAGGGCACGGCCGCCGTGCGCTGCACCGGCCGTCTCACCCTCCTGACCATGACGGGCAAGGGCCGGCACCGGCACAAGATCGGGGTGGGGGGTCGCAACATCAAACTCAAGGGCGGCCGGAGCCTCAGGATCACGATGGGGCTGGACGCCCGCGGGCGCAAGCTGCTCAAGGCGGCGCACACCCTGCGCGTCCGGATGGCGATCACGCAGGGCAAGCGCAGCGTGCTCAACCGCCAGTACGCGCTGCGCCAGCCACGCCCGCGGCACAAGGCCAAGGGCAAGAAGCCGACTCACACGTAGAGGAGGAGCGGGGGACGAGCGCGCGGACCCGGTCCCGCCCGCCGCGCGCTCAACCCCTGGATCGACGCTGCCGATACTGCTATTCTGACGTTTACGTAAGAATTTGATTGAAGGCAGGTCCGAGTTGTCCGTGCTACAAGCTCCCCAGGCAGAGGGCCCCACGGCCCGGCGCCGCCTCGGCGTCAACGCCGAGCATGATTCGTACAAGTGGTGGGCGCTGTCCTGCACCAGCCTGGGAATGCTGCTGGCCACGATCAACTCGGGCACCCTGATCATCGCTCTGCCCGACCTCGAGCGCAGCCTCCACACGGGCCTGCTCGAGCTCATCTGGGTGATCCTCGTCTACATGATCGCCTCGACGGTGCTGGTGCTCAGCGCCGGCCGGCTGTCTGATCAGTTCGGGCGCAAGAAGGCCTACGTGATGGGCTTCCTGGTGTTCGCGCTGGCCTCGCTGGGCGCCGGCTTTGCCGCCAACGGCACACAGCTGATCCTGTGGCGGATCCTCCAGGGGACGGGCGGCGCCTTCCTCTTCGCCAACGCGGCGGCGATCGTCACCGACGCGTTTCCCAAGGAGCAGCTCGGCCTGGCCATGGGGACCAACACGATGGTGGCCGCCGTGGGCCTGGTCATCGGCCCGGTCCTGGGCGGAGCGCTGGTGGCGATCTCCTGGCATTGGGTGTTCTGGTTCAACGTGCCCTTCGGCATCGCGGGCAGCCTGTGGGGCGGGTACGTCCTTCACGAGGTCACCGGTCGCTCCGAGGACCGCTCGTTTGACTACCTCGGCACGCTCACCTTCCTGATCGGCCTCACCGGCTTGGTCTTCGGCATCTCCAAGGGCGGGATCGCGGGCTGGACCTCGCCGCTGACGATCCCCGCGCTCGTCCTCGCTGCCGTGTTCCTGCCGGCGTTCGTGCTCATCGAGTCGCGCCAGAAGGCGCCGATGCTCGACCTCTCGATCTTCCGCAACCGTCTGTTCGCGACGGCATCGGGAGCCGCCTTCGCCAACGGCCTGTCCCGCTTCGCGCTGATGTTCCTCTTCGTCTTCTACTTCCAGGGGGTGCAGGGCAACTCGCCCATCCTGGCCGGGCTGAAGCTGGCCCCGCTGGCGTTGGGGATGCTCATCGCCTCGCCGCCGGCCGGGATGTGGGCCGATCGGCGCGGCTCGCGCACCCTGGCGGTGCTGGGGATGCTGGTCTCCGCCCTGGGGCTGGCGCTGATGACCACGCTGCAGCGCGACACCGGCTACGTCTGGCCCGGGATCTACATGTTCATCGTCGGGATCGGGTCGGGCATGTTCAACTCGCCCAACACCGCGGCCATGATGGGCAGCGTCGCGCCCCACCGCCGCGGCATCGCCGCCGGCGCCCGGGTCCTGGTGCAGAACACCGGCGCGGTCATCTCGATCGCGTTCGTGCTGGCGGTGGTCACCTCGGCCGTTCCCGAGCACGTGCTCTTGGCCGTGTTCTCGGGCGTGGCCAGAAACATCTCAACGGTGCAGCTCGTGCCGTTCATCTCCAACATGCACACCGCGCTCTGGTGCCTGTGCGCGGTGTCGATCGCCGGCGCCGGCATCTCCGCGGCGCGGCCCAAGCACGTGATCGCCCCCGCCCCGGAGCAGTCGCGCCAGCCCCAGGCTGTGGCATCGTGAGCGCCACCACCGACCGCCAGTTGCGCATCGGCGAGGTGGCCGAGCTTACCGGCACCACCGCGCGCACGATCCGCTACTACGAGGAGATCGGGCTACTGGACTCGGCGCCCGAGCGTGCCCAGGGCAAGCACCGGGTCTACACCCAGGCCGACGTGGATCGCGTCCGCGAGATCATCCGGCTGCGGGACCTGCTGGGCCTCTCTTTGGAGCAGCTCTCTCAACTGCTCGAGGCTGAGAGCGCCCGGGCGCACCTGCGCGACGAGCTGGCCCAGACCGAGGATCCCACCGAGCGCAAGCGGATCCTGGAGGAGCTGCTGACCCATATCTCGGGCCAGCTCGACCTCGTCAAGACGCGGCTCGCCGAGCTCACCGATCTGGCCGCCGAGCTCAGCGACAAGCAACGCAAGGTCAAGCAGAAGATCCGCGAGATCGACGCCAGGTGAGCACCGCCGCCGTCACCTCCATGCGGGACGCCGGGGGCGCCCGCCCCGTGGCGCGCGCCAGCCGGACCGGGGTGGACCGGCGCGCCATGGCGATGCTCTCAGCCGGGCATCTGTTCACCGACGTCGGCCAGGGGTCGATCCCGGCGCTGCTGCCGTTCCTCATCGTCAAGGATCACCTCAGCTACGCCGGCGCGTCCGCCCTCATCCTCGCCGCGACGATCGCCAGCTCGGTCATCCAGCCGGTCTTCGGCCATCTGTCAGATCGCCGCTCGCTCCCGTGGCTGATGCCGCTCGGCCCCATCCTCGGGGGCGTGGGGGTGGCGCTGGCCGCCATCGCGCCGAGCTACGCGCTCACCTTCGCCGCCGTCGTCCTCAGCGGGATCGGCGTTGCCGCCTTCCACCCCGAGGGCTCGCGCTTTGCCAACTACGTGTCGGGCGCCAAGCGCTCGAGCGGCATGAGCCTGTTCAGCGTCGGGGGCAACATCGGCTTCGCGCTGGGCCCGGCGCTCATCACCCCGCTGGTACTCGCCTTCGGGCTGTCTGGCACGCTGCTGGTGATCATCCCCACCTCGTTGATGGGGGTGGTGCTCGCGCGCGAGCTGCCGCGGCTGAAGACGTTCCGCGTCGACCTCACCAAGCGCCACTCGGTCAGCGGCGCGGACGAGGACGCGTGGCGGCCATTCACGCTGCTGGCGGTGGTCATTGCGCTGCGCTCGTTCGTCTACTTCGGGTTCGTCACCTTCATCCCGCTCTACTTCATCCACGTTCTGCACACGGGCAGGGGCGTCGCGGGGGCCGCGCTCACCGTCATGCTCGTCGGCGGGGCCATCGGGACCCTGGTCGGCGGGCGCCTCGCCGACCGCTTCGGGCGCCGCTCGGTGCTGATCGGCTCGATGGCGGTCCTGCCCTTCCTCACCGTCGGGTTCCTTGTCTCACCGCCCGGGCTGGCGATGGTATTCGCGGGGGTCGCCGGGGCGGCAACCATTGCCACCTTCGCGGTGACGATCGTCATGGGCCAGGAGTTCCTGCCCGGCCGGATCGGGGTCGCCTCGGGCGTCACCATCGGACTCTCGGTCGGCATGGGCGGCGTGGCCGCGCCGCTGCTGGGCATCCTGGCGGACGGCGACGGCCTGCGCGCGGTGTTCGAGCTCATCGTGGTGTTCCCGCTGGCTGCGCTGCTGCTCTCGCTGGCGCTGCCGGTGCGTCGCGACGCCGCCCCGGCCAGGCCGCCGGCGCGCACCGCAAACACAAATGCAACGGTCGCGAGCGTAACCGCCGCCGAGTGACGCGGTAGATTCCGGTGACACGCCGGCCCTGAGGCGTCGCACCATCAGGCCCCTCGGCCCAGCGCCCTGTTCAAGCGCCGGCGCACCTCCGTATGTCTCGCATCCGTCACCGCACCGCACGCTGCACCCCTGCGCTGGCCGCCACCGCGGCGGCGCTCGTGGGCCTCATCAACGTCGCCTCGGCGCTGACCCCGAACATCCGCTGGCGGGGCCGGCTGCTGCTCGACGTCGAGCCGGTCGAGGCCGTCCGCCTGTTCCACGCCTTCGCGCTGCCCGCGGGCGCGGCGCTGCTGCTGGTCAGCCCCTATCTGCTCAAGCGCCGGCGCCGGGCCTGGCAGACCGCGATCTGGCTGATGGTCGCTCTGGGCCTGCTGGACCTGCTCAAGGGCCTCGATGTCGAGGAGACCGTCCTCACGTGGGCCACGGCCGCGATGTTGTTCGCCAGCGCCACGGAGTTCCGCGTCGAGCACAACGCGATCACGCTGCGCAGCTCGGTCTGGCGCGTACCGCTGCTGGGGGCATTTGGCCTGAGCCTGGCCGCCTTCGCCGCGTGGGTCTCGCAGGGCCATCCCTCCTTCAGCGCCGTGGCACGTGAGACCGGCGATCTGCTGGCCTGGCAGACCGGTCCGCTGCGCTTCGAGCACCACGCGATCGGCCACCACGCATTCGCGTGGGTACCGCTGGGGGTGCACCTGCTCGAGATCGGGACCCTCCTGGCCATGGCCTACGTGGTCTTCCGGCCCCTGGCCGCCCCGGCGGCGCTACCGGGCCCCGCCGCCCGCCGCGCGGCCGCCGAGCTCGTCCGCGCCCACGGCTCGGACACGCTCTCGTTCTTCAAGCTCCGCTCCGACAAGCACTACTTCTTCAGCGCCGACCGCTCGGCGTTCGTCGGCTACCGGGTCGAGAACGGCGTCCTCCTGCTCTCCGGCGATCCGGTGGGGCCCGACGCCGCGCTGGGGGAGCTCCTCGCCGACCTCGGGGAGTTCGCGCAGGCCCGCGGCCTGAAGCTGGCCGCCATCGGCGCCAGCGAGCGCCTCGTGCCGCTCTGGGAGGGACTCGGCATGCGCACGATGTACCTCGGCGACGAGGCGATCATCGAGGTGGGCCAGTTCTCCCTGGAGGGGCGGCCCATCCGCAAGGTGCGCCAGTCCGTCACCCGCCTGCGCAAGGCCGGCTTCGTGGCCGAGCTGCACCGCGTCTCCGAGCTCACGCACGCGGTCGCCGCCGAGGTCGAGGAGGTGCTCGAGCGCGGCCGCGAGGGCGCCCCCGAGCGCGGCTTCTCGATGGCGATGGATTCGCTGCACGGCGACCACGGCGAGGACACGCTCGTCGTCCTCGCCCGCGACGACGACCGCATCGTCCGCGGCGTCCTGCACTTCGTCCCCTGCTACGGGCGTTCGGCGATGTCGCTGTCATTCATGCGCCGGGACCCGAGTACGCCCAACGGCCTGACCGAGTTCATGGTGGTCAGCGCGGTGGAGCTGCTCCGCGAGCGGGGCGTCGATGAGATGTCGCTCAATTTCGCGGCCTTTGCTCGGTGGATCCACAGCCCGGAGCGGCCCGCCGAGCGCGCCCTGGGCAAGCTCATCGCACTCGGCAACCGGTTCTTTCAGATCGAGAGCCTGTACCGGTTCAACGCCAAGTTCTTCCCGCGCTGGCAGCCTCGATATCTGGTCTACCAGGGGGCGTTCGGACTGCCGCGGGCGAGCCTCGCCGCGATGTGGGCGGAGGGTCAGATACCCAAGCCGGAACTGCCGCGAGGAAGTTCATCAACCGGGGCGCGTGTGATGGCTCGGGCACGCTAACCTCCCTCTAACCAAAGGCGGCTCTCCACTACCCTCTTGGTAGTGGCGCGCTGCCCGCTCCAGCGCTGAAATCCAGGGTACGCCTGGAATCGCGGCGCCGATAGCCTTTCGCGCCCCTCGACCCAGCACCGCCAGCTTGCCAAGCAGCTTCAGCAGACCCAATGCAAAAAAGCAGCCGCTCGCCCTTGACGGGCAGGGACGTTGCCGGAGCCGGATTCTTCCTGCTCTCGGCCAACTTGTTGTTCGTGGCGATCGGGGCCGGGATCGGCGCCCTGCTGGGCGCCGCACTGGCGGGGGGGATCGCCGGCTTTCTCATCGGCTTCCTGGCGGGGGTCTACCTTGTCACTAGGCGCTTCCGCAGTATCTGAGCGGCCACCCGTGAGCGTGCTCGCATTCTTCGACGTCATCGTGCTGGTTGTTGCGGCCCCGATCATGATTCTCATCGGCGTGCCGGCGTCCGGCTACGCGATCGGCGCCGGCGCGTGGATTGCTCTGCGCGCCGCCAACGTGGGCGTCGACCGCGTCACCGCGAGCATGGACGCTCAGCGCCAGATCGGCCTGCGGTTGGGCTTCATGCTCGCTCGTCTCTTCACCCTGGCCATCGCGGTGATCATCGCCCGCAACGTCGACGGCAAGGACGCCGGCGTCACCTGCCTGGCCGTGATCGTCTTCGCCTACACCATGTCGCTGGCCATCTCGGCCATGACCCGCACGAGGCCCCGATGACCAGCACCCGCAAGCTCCTCTGGGCCATCACCGGCTTTTACGTGGCCGGGATCGTGGTCCTGATCATCCTCTTCGGTTTCGGCCACCAGAACCACAGCTTCCAGGTCCAGAACGAGTTCAAGCTCGACAATTGGCTCCACCTCGGCGTCTTCAGCATCAACCGCGCGGTTCTCTACCTCATCATCGCCACGCTCCTCACCGTGGTGACGATGGTGTGGATCGCCGACCGGATGCACCAGCGGCCGAACAAGGTCCAGACCGGCGTCGAGGTGCTCTTCTCGCTCATGCGCGACAACATCACCCGCGGGAACATGCCGGATTCGATGGCGGCGAAGTGGTTTCCCTTCCTCGGCGCGCTGTTCCTCTTCATCTGGTTCAACAACCTGATCGGGTACATCCCGCTGCCGACCAACTCAGGCCAGGAATTCGTCATCTTCGGCGCCCACATCCCGGCGTTCGCGCTCTACGCCGCCACCGCCAACATCTCGGTGCCGCTCATCCTCGCGCTGGTTGTGTTCATCGCCTTCAACTGGGTGGGCATCCGCGCCCAGGGTCCGATCGGCTACCTCAAAAGCCTGATCCCGGGCGGCGTCACCGGGCCGATCCTGCTGCTGATCTTTCCGCTGGAGGTCATCTCCACCTTCATGCGCCTGCTCTCGCTCACGATTCGACTCTTCGCCAACATCCTGGCCGGCCACCTGATCATCCTGTTCATGGCCGGCGGACTGGCGGTGCTGCTCGGGTTGTCCTTCCTGGGCTGGTTCACCCTGCCGTTTGCGATCCTGCTCTACCTGTTCGAGTTGGGGCTGGTGGCGACGCTGCAGGCCTTCATCTTTGCGACCCTCGCCGCTATCTACATCAGCGGCGCGGTAACTCATCACTAAAACCAAGAAGGAGCTGACCTCACAGTGCTAGCGCTTACACACCTCCTCTCGTTCGGCGCCGTCAGCGCCGGACTCGGCATCGGGATCGGAGGCGGACTTGGTGCCGTCGGTGCCGGCGTCGGCATCGGGATCATCTTCGGCAAGGTCATCGAGGCGGTGACCCGCCAGCCGGAGATGCGCGACGAGATCACGCAGATCCAGTGGCTCGGCTTCGCCCTGACCGAGGCGACTTTCTTCTATGGGCTCGTCGCCGGCCTTCTCTCCTGGGTGCTGAAGTAGCGATGCCCGCCCCGGTCACGGCCGCCTCCGGCGGCTCGTTCCTCATCACCCCCGACGTCGGGCTGATGATCTGGACGCTGCTGCTGTTCGGATTCTCCATGTTGATTCTGTGGAAGCTTGCGTTCCCACGCATCTCCGAGGCCCTCGACAAGCGCCAGCACGCAATCGAGGAGTCGATCGATCACGCCGAGCAGATTCGCCATGAGGCCGATGAGATCCTGGCCGAGTACCGGGAGCGCCTCAAGGAGGCCCGCGCGCAGGCCGACGAGATCGTCTCGCGTGCCCGGCGCGCCGGGGAGACCCATGAGCACCAGGCCGAGGAGGACGCGAAGGCCAAGCGCGAGCAGCTCATGGAGCAGACCCGTCGCGACATCGAGACCGAGACGCGCCGGGCGATCCAGGACATCCGCCGCGAGGTCGCCGACCTCACCGTCATGGCCACCGAGAAGGTGACGCGCAAGACGCTGACCGAGGACGACCAGCGCCGGCTCGTGCAGGACGCACTGTCCGAGCTTGACTTCAGTGCCCTGGCGTCGGAGGCGGAACGAAACTAGATGGAGGAGATCGCCCAGGTCTACTCGCGCGCCCTGTTTGAGGTCGCGTCCGAGCAGGACACGCTCGATCGCGTTCACGATGAGCTGGGCGCATTCGCCGACGCGATGTCTCAGAGCCACGAGCTCATGACCTTCTTCTTCTCGCCGTACTTCTCGGTGACGGAGAAGAAGGAGGGCCTGGAGAAGGCCGTGACCGGCGCCAGTCCGGCGTTCGCGAACTTCCTGCAGGCACTCATCGAGCGCCATCGCATGCCGGCGATCTTCCGGATTCGCACCGAGTTCAATGCGTTGTGGGACGAGGCGCGCAAGCTGCTGCCGGTGCAGATCACGAGCGCGATCGCGCTGGGCGAGGATGAGGTCAAGAGCCTGGGCGAGCGGATCGGCAAGCAAGTCGACCGCCACGTGGAGGTTTCCGCCTATGTCGATCCCGACATCCTCGGCGGGGTAGTGCTGAGAGTGGGGAACGTCATCCTCGACGCCTCGATCAAGAACCGTCTGGAACAACTTCGAAAGCAAGTGGCGCAGGCGTAGGGCCACGCCTGTGAAGGGAGCTACCTAAGAGATGCAGATCAAACCCGATGAGATCACCTCGATTCTCAAGAGCCGGATCGAGGGCCTCGACACCTCCGAGGCTGAGCTGACCGAGGTCGGGACCGTGCTGTCGGTCGCCGACGGCATCTGCCGTGTTCACGGCCTCGAGAACTGCATGTCCTTCGAGATGCTCGAGCTGCCCCACGACGTCACCGCGCTGGCGCTCAACCTGGAGTCCGACAACGTCGGCGCCGTGCTCTTCGGCGAGTGGGAGAAGATCTCCGAGGGCGACACGGTCAAGCGCACCGGGCGCCTGCTGGACATTCCCGTCGGCGAGGGCCTGCTCGGCCGCATCGTCGATCCGCTGGGCAACCCGCTGGACGGCAAGGGCGAGATCGAGAGCACCGAGACCCGCCCGGCCGAGCACAAGGCCCCCGGCGTTGTTCAGCGCCAGCCCGTGAAGGAGCCGATGCTCACCGGCCTGAAGGCGATCGACTCGATGATCCCCATCGGCCGCGGCCAGCGCGAGCTGATCATCGGCGACCGCCAGACCGGTAAGACGTCGATCGCCATCGACACGATCATCAACAACAAGGACCGCGACCTCATCTGCGTCTACGTCGCGATCGGCCAGCGCAAGGCGACCGTCGTCCAGCTCGCCAGCGTGCTGGAGGAGGCGGGCGCGCTGGAGAACACGATCATCGTCATGGCCGCCGCCGACGAGGCGGCGCCGATCAAGTTCCTGGCGCCCTACGCCGGATGTGCGATGGCCGAGCACTTCCTCTACAACGGCAAGGCCGCGTTGACGGTCTACGACGACCTCACCAAGCACGCCTACGCCTACCGCCAGATGTCGCTGCTGCTGCGGCGCCCGCCGGGACGCGAGGCCTACCCCGGCGACGTGTTCTACCTGCACAGCCGCCTGCTGGAGCGCGCCGTCAAGCTCAACGATGACCTGGGGGGCGGCTCGCTCACGTCGCTGCCGATCATCGAGACCCAGGCCGGCGACGTGTCGGCCTATATCCCGACGAACGTCATCTCGATCACCGACGGGCAGATCTTCCTGGAGCCCAAGCTCTTCTACTCCGGCGTGCGCCCGGCCATCAACGTCGGCATCTCGGTGTCCCGGGTGGGCGGTGCGGCCCAGATCGGGCCGATGCGCAAGGTCGCCGGCACGCTGAAGCTCGAGCTCTCGCAATACCGCGACCTCGAGGCGTTCTCCCAGTTCGGCTCAGAGCTCGACCCGGACACCCAGCGGACGCTGGCCCGCGGCGAGCGGTTGGTCAAGACGCTCAACCAGTCCGAACGCAACCCGATCCCGGTGGAGGTTCAGGTGGCCCAGATCTACGCCGCCACCAACGGCTACCTGGACCGCATCGACGCCGACCGGGTGGAGAAGTTCCTCTCAGACCTCAGCGAGTCGCTGCGCGGTAACGAGGCCGAGCTGCTCAAGAAGATCGCGGGCGGGGACTGGTCCGATGAGACCAAGGAGGCACTCGACGAGGCGGTCAACACCTACGCCGAGGACTTCGGGTACGACCTCGACGAGGAGGGCCATCCGATCGAGGAGGGCGATGCGCCCGAGCCGCGCCGCCATTCGCAGGCGAGCGAGGACCCAGAGTCCGAAGAGCAGGAGTCCGATGAGCGTGAGGGAGAGCCGGCACCGGCGTAGCCCATGGCAACCTCGCAGCGAGACGTTCGCAACCGCATCGCCGCGGTCAAGAACATTCAGAAGATCACCCGGGCGATGGAGATGGTCGCCGCCGCCCGGCTGCGCCGTGCCGAGCAGCGCATCGAGGCGCTGCGGCCGTATGCGGACGCGATCCGGCGGATGACCCGCCAGGCGGCGGAGGCCGCCGGCGACGTCCCGCGGCTGCCGATCCTCTCCGAGCACGAGTCCGTCAACACCGTGGGCCTGCTGGTGGTGGCCGGGGACCGCGGGCTCGCCGGCGCGTTCAACTCAAACGCCGTGCGTGCCGGCGTCGCCGCCGGGCGCGAGCACGGCAGCGAGGGCCAGCACGTCGTCTACTACGCCTCGGGCCGTCGCCCGGCGTCGTCGCTGACCTTCCGCGGCCTCGAGGTCGCCGAGAGCTTCACCGGCTTCACCGACCGCCCGGCCTACGCCGACGCGCGGCGGATCGCCGAGCGACTGATGGCCGCCTACGTCGACGGCGAGGTCGACCAGGTGGAGATCTTCTACAACGGCTACATCTCGCCTCTGTCGCAGGTGATCCGGCGCGAGACGCTGCTGCCGTTGCAGCAGGCCACGGTCCTGGACGAGGATTCGGATGAGGATGAGCAGAAGGGTGGGGAGGAGCACAGCCGGGCGCTGGTCGAGTACGAGCCCGACCCGGAGGAGATCCTCAAGCGCCTCGTCCCCGACTACGTTGAGATTTCCATCTACCGGGCGCTGCTGGAGTCGACGGCGTCCGAGCACGGCGCCCGCATGACCGCGATGCGCAACGCGTCGGAGAACGCGTCGACGCTGATCGATGACTACACCTTGGAGATGAACCGGGCCCGCCAGGCCGAGATCACGCAGGAGATCATGGAAGTCGTGGCCGGCGCAGAAGGCCTCGGATAAGGAGAACAACTCATGTCTGCCACCCAGGAAACCGAAACCACCAGCGGCACCGAGAAGCAGAACGTCGGGCGGATCGAGGAGATCCAGGGCGTCGTCATCGAGGCCGTCTTCCCCGACAAGCTGCCCGAGATCAACCACGCCATCCTCGTGCGGCGGCCCGAGGCCGCGCGCGCCGAGGAGGACGAGGACATCGCCGCCCAGAAGGACGATTACGTCACGTGCGAGGTCCAGCAGCACCTCGGCGACGACCGCGTCCGCGCCGTCGCCATGGACACCACCGACGGCATGGCCCGCGGCACCGAGGTGATCGACACCGGCGCGCCGATCACCGTGCCGGTGGGACGCGAGACGCTGGGGCGGATCTTCAACCTGCTCGGCGAGCCGATCGACCTCGGCGAGGACATCCCCGCCGACACCGAGCGCTGGCCGATCCACCGCGACGCGCCGACGGTCGAGGACCTCACCCCGACCACAGAGATGTTCGAGACCGGGATCAAGGTCGTCGACCTGCTCGCGCCCTACGCCAAGGGCGGCAAGGTGGGCCTGTTCGGCGGCGCCGGCGTGGGCAAGACGGTGATCATCCAGGAGCTCATCCACAACCTGGCCCAGGAGCACGGCGGCCTGTCGGCGTTCTGCGGCGTGGGCGAGCGCTCGCGCGAGGGCAACGACCTGTGGCTCGAGATGAAGGAATCCGGCGTGCTGGACAAGACGATGCTCGTCTTCGGCCAGATGAACGAGCCGCCCGGCGCCCGCATGCGCGTGGCCCTGTCGGGGCTGACGATGGCGGAGTACTTCCGTGATGAGGAGGGCCAGGACGTCCTCCTGTTCATCGACAACATCTTCCGCTTCGTCCAGGCGGGCTCAGAGGTCTCGGCGCTCCTGGGCCGGATGCCGTCCCAGGTGGGCTATCAGCCGACGCTGGAGTCAGAGATGGGCCAGTTGCAGGAGCGGATCACCTCGACCCGCAAGGGCTCGGTCACCTCGATCCAGGCCATCTACGTGCCGGCCGACGACCTCACCGACCCGGCCCCGGCCTCCGCATTCGCCCACCTCAACGCCACGACGACGCTGAGCCGGTCGATCTCCGAGAAGGGGATCTACCCGGCCGTGGACCCGCTGGACTCCACCTCGACGATCCTCAAGCCCGAGATCCTCGGCGAGGAGCACTTCAACGTGGCCAACCGGGTCAAGGAGGTCCTCCAGCGCTACAAGGAGCTCCAGGACATCATCGCCATCCTCGGGATCGACGAGCTCTCAGACGAGGACAAGGTGACGGTGCAGCGCGCGCGCAAGATCGAGCGCTTCCTGTCCCAGCCGTTCTTCGTGGCCACGCAGTTCACCGGCATCGAGGGCAAGTACGTCCCGATCGCCGAGTCGATCCGCGGCTTCAAGGAGATCCTGGAGGGCAAGCACGACGACGTCCCGGAACGCGCCTTCTTCATGAAGGGCTCGATCGACGAGGTCGTGGCCGAGGCCGGAGGCGGCAAGCCGGACTCCGAGGAGTCCAAGGACGCCGAGGAGCCGAAGGACTCGGGCGACGACGCCGAGTCCGGGGACGAGTCGGGCACCGAGGCCGGCTAGCCCCGATGGCCGACCACGCGACGTTCCCGGTGGAGGTCCTCACGCCCGACGGCGAGGTGTTCGCCGAGGACGTGCAGATGATCTCCACCAAGACGACCATCGGCTCGATCGGCATCCTGGCCCACCACGCGCCGGTGCTCGCCATGCTCGACCCCACGGAGCTGCGGCTGTATCGCTCGGACTCCGACGTGGTCACCTTCGCTCAATCCGAGGGCTACATGCAGGTGGGCGACAACCGGGCGCTGCTGCTGGTCGAAGAGGCGCATGAGCCGGGCGCGCTGGACGCGGCGGAGCTGCGCGACCGCCTCCAGCAGGCCGAGCGCGAGCTCGAGGAGTCCGGCGAGGACTCCGAGCGGCGTCGGGTGGCCGAGCGCGACAAGCGCCGCTGGGAGGCGTTCCTGAGGATCGCCGAGGGCGGCGGATAGCCCGCCGGGTCGTGCCCTTACCCGGCCGTCATCTGGATCGCCTACCCTCCGCCGTCCATGGTTGACGAGCTGGGATTGGCCGAGCGGCTCATCGGCTACGAGACGTCGCGTCCCGATGTTCTGGTCGCCGCCGCGGGGTTCGTCAAGGGCTGGCTCGAGTCCCGCGACATCGCCGTCTCAGAACGCGATCACAACGGCTTTCCCGTGCTGGTGGCCGATGTCGGCGCCACCGACGACCAGGCGCCCTGCATCGTCCTTCACGGCCACCTCGACGTCGTGCCCGGGCGCCCCGAACAGTTCGAGCCCCAGGTGGAGGGCGACCGCCTCATCGGACGTGGCGCCTATGACATGAAGGGCGGGCTGGCGGCCATGATGTGCGCCATGAAGGACATCGCCGGCCAGGACAGCGTGCGAGTCCGCCTCGTCTGTGTGCCCGACGAGGAGTCAGAGGAGATCGACGAGCGCTCGACCGATGCGGTGGTCACGAGCGGATTGGGCGGGAACTTCGCGATCACCGGCGAACCTACGAACATGCACATCGGCGTCCAGGCGAAGGGCGTGCTGGCGATGCGGATCGTGGTGCACGGGCGCTCCGCCCACAGCTCGACGCCCTGGCTGGGCGACAACGCCGTGCTCAAGGCCGTCGACGTGTTCCGCGCCATCGAATCCCTGCCCTTCAGCCGCGAGTCATCGGAGATGTTCGACCGGCCCTCGATCAACCTGGGCCGCATCGCCGGCGGCGACGTGCTCAACAAGGTTCCCGACCGTTGCGAGATGGCCGTCGACGTGCGCTACCTGCCCGGTCAGGACCCGGGGGAGATCCTCGCCCAGGTCCGTGCCATCGGGGCCATCGACGTGACCCGCACCTTCATTCACCCGCCGGTGACCGTGTCGCGGTCAAATCCCTACGTGCAGGTCCTGCGTGATGCCGTCTCGCGGGCCACCAGCGGCGAGGTGATGAGCGTGGGACGCGACGGGGCCTCTGACGCCGCGTCATTCATCGAGGCCGGCATTCCGGCCGTCGAGTTCGGCCCCAAGGGCGGTGGCCACCACGGGCCCGACGAGTGGGTCTCGGTGTCCTCGCTGCAGCGCTACCGCCGCGCGCTGGCGGACTTCGTGCACGCCCTGCCCGAGCGCCTGGCGCAGCTTCAGGGCGGCGCAGGGAGCCTCCGGGCGGTCGACGGAGGGGCGGCATGATCCCGCGCACCCGTCTGGGGATGGCGTGGCGCTTCGCGCTCTGCGGGGTGCTGCTCGTCGCCGGGGCCGCCGCCACCACCGCGGTCGCGGGTCTCCTCCAGGTCAAGGACGTGGTCAAGCTGATCTCCGCGAACCCGGGGATCGTGACCAAGCAGATCGTCCTGCCTCCGGCCGGCGCTCCTCAGACGATCCTCATCATCGGCTCAGACCACCGCGCCGGCGAGCCGTTCCGTCTCTCCAACACCGACACGATGCTGCTCGTTCGACTCAACGCCAAGTCGTCGACGATCAACGTGATGTCGATCCCACGCGACCTCCAGGTCGACATCCCCGGATTCGGCATCGCCAAGATCAACGCGGCCTACAGCGAGGGTGGCTACGGCCTGCTGATCAAGACGATCAAGGCCAACGTGTTCCCCAACCTGCGCATCAACCACATCGTCGACACCAACTTCACCGGCTTCTCGGATCTGGTCGACGCGATCGGCTGCGTCTACTCGGACGTCGATCGCCGCTACTACAACGCCACCGCGCCGGGCCCCGACAACTACTCCAGCATCGACATCCAGCCCGGCTACCAGAAGCTGTGCGGTCACAACCAGTCCGTCACCGGTGCGCTGCCGTTCGTCCGCTTTCGCCACCTGGACTCCGACATCGTGCGCGAGGCCCGCCAGCAGGACTTCATCCGCTGGGCCAAGGACCAGTTCAGCGTTTCCAAGCTGCTGGCCGACAAGGACAGCCTGCTGCGGATCTTTGGCAAGCACTCGACGCTGGACAAGAACCTCCAGTCCGAGGATGGGCTCCTCAACCTGTTCGCCCTGGTGCTCAACTCCGACGCCAGCACGATCCACCAGGTCGCCTTCCCAGCCGACCTGCAGCCGTGCACCGCGACCTCGTGTTTCGTGACCAGCAACCAGGCGTCTGAGCAGGCGGCCTTCGCTCGTTTCATGGCGGCGACGCCCAAGGCCGCGACGGCCGCCGCCAACAAGGCCAAGGTGACCCCGGCCTCACTCAAGGGCCACAAGCACCTGGCCAAGATCCCCACCGGAGGCCTCACCTCGGACGTGAGCGACGGGCGCGCGCAGGCGGCGGCGCTCAGCCGTGCGGGGATGCCCGTGTACTACCCCGGGCTGATCAAGGCCGGCTCTGAGTACTGCATGAGCGTCACCGGCAACTGCGTCGGCGGCGGCGAGCCTCCCGAGGAGTACGCGCACTCTTATCCGCGCGAGTACGTCATTCGCGACCAGCACGGCCGGCCGCACGCCGCCTACCGGATGACGCTGGTGCTCAACCCCGTCCTCGGCGAGTACTACGGGGTGCAGGGAACAACGTGGACCAACGCGCCGCTGCTGCGAAGCCCGAGCGGCACACGTGACATCAACGGCAAGAAGCTGTACCTGTACGCCAACGGCGGCCGTCTGACCACCGTTGCCTGGCGCAACGGCCCCGACGTCTACTGGATCTCCAACACGTTGACGAGCACCATTCCCAATCCGCAGATGGTGGGGATCGCCGCGTCGTTGACGGCGGCGAGGCACTAAGGGGCCACCGGGCCCGCGGCCGGGTCTGCGCCGGACCCCGCTACCCTCGCCTCCTCATGGCTTCAGAACGCCAACCCATCGCTGTCATCGGCACCGGCTATGTCGGCCTGGTGACGGCCGCGGGCTTCGCCGAGCTCGGCTCCGACGTCTGGTGCGTCGATGTGGACGCGGACAAGATCGAGCGCCTCAAGCGCGGCGAGATCCCGATCTACGAGCCCGGCCTGACCGAATCGGTGGCGCGCAACTCCGAGCGGCTGCACTTCTCCACCGAGCTCGCACCCGCGCTGGAGCACGCCCGGCTGCTGTTCGTCGCCGTGGGGACCCCGCCCACCTACTCTGGCGACGCCGACCTGTCCGCGGTCCATGCGGTGGTCGCGTCGATGCCGCGCTCAGACCGCCACGCCCTGGTCATGAAGTCGACCGTCCCGGTCGGCACCGGCGCGTCGATCAAGCGGATCTTCGCCGAGCACGGCAAAGAGGGCTTCGCCTACGTCTCGTGCCCGGAGTTCCTCAAGGAGGGCTCGGCGCTCGAGGATTTCCTCAAGCCCGACCGCGTCGTCGTCGGCGATGACGGCAACTGGGCGGGGGACGAGGTGGTGTCGCTCTATGAGCCCCTGAACGCGCCCGTGGTGCGCACCGACGTCGCCTCGGCCGAGATGGTCAAGCTGGCCGCCAACGCGTTCCTGGCCACCAAGATCAGCTTCATCAACGAGATCGCCAACGTGTGCGAGGAGACCGGCGCCGACGTGCTCGAGGTGGCGCGTGGGATGGGCCTGGATCAGCGGATCGGCCACCACTTCCTCAAGCCCGGGATCGGGTTCGGCGGCTCGTGCTTCCCCAAGGACGTCTCGGCCCTCAAGCAGTTGGCCGGCAACTCCGGATACCACTTCCAGCTGCTCACCGCCGTCATCGAGGTCAACGAACTCCAGAAGCGCCGGGTCATCGCCAAGCTCCAGAAGCACCTCGGCTCGCTGGTGGGGCGGCGCGTGGCGCTGCTCGGTCTCGCCTTCAAGGCCAACACCGACGATATGCGCGAGGCCTCCTCGCTCGTGCTCGCGGCGCGGCTGCAGGCCGACGGAGCAACGGTGATGGCCTATGACCCGGTCGCCGAGCACGAGGCGCGCAAGCGGATGAGCGGCGTGCAGTTCGCCAACTCGGCGCTCGGGGCAGTCGAGGGGGCCGACGCGGCCATCCTCGTCACCGAATGGCCGGAGTTCGCCGAACTCGACTGGCACGAGGTCAAGGCACGGATGGCGGGAGATCTGCTCGTCGACGGGCGCAACTTCGCCGAGCGCGAGTCGGTTGAGCGGGCCGGGTTCATCTACGAGGGCATCGGACGATGACCTGCGACCCCCGCCCCGCGTGCAGGCACTGATCCTCGCCGGCGGCGAAGGCACCAGGCTCCGCCCGCTCACCTCCACTGTGCCCAAGCCGGTGGTGCCGCTGGTGGACCGGCCGTTCATCGCCTTCATGCTCGAGTGGCTGCGCGGCCACGGCGTCGACGACGTCATCCTCGCCTGCGGCTTCATGGCCGACGGCGTGCGGGCCGTGCTGGGCGACGGCTCCGCGCTGGGAGTGCGCCTGCGCTACATCGAGGAGCCCGAGCCGCTGGGTACCGGCGGCGCGCTCAAGTACGCCGAGGACCTGCTCGACGAGCGCTTCTTCATGCTCAACGGCGACGTGCTGTCCGACATGGATCTCACCGCTCAGCTGCGCCAGCACGAGACCACCGGGGCCCGCGCGACGCTGGCGCTCATGGCCGTCGACGACCCGTCGTCCTACGGTCTGGTGCGCCTGGCCGAGGATCGGAGCGTCAGCGACTTTGTGGAGAAGCCCAGCCCGGAGGAGGGCGGGACGCACCTCATCAACGCCGGCGCCTACATCCTGGAACGCGACGTGCTCGACGGGATGGCCCCCGCCGGAACCCGGATCTCGATCGAGCGCGAGGTGTTCCCGACGCTGATCGGCAACGGGCTGTTCGGCTATCCGGCCTCCGGCTACTGGATGGACATCGGGACCCCCGAGCGCTATCTCCAGGCCACCTTCGAGATCCTCGAGGGCGACGTCAGCACCGAGGTGGGACGAGCCGTCGCGGAGGCCGGCGGGGTCCTGCGTCGCGGCGGCACAGGCTCCGGAACCGTCCACGGCCCGGCGCTGGTGGGCGAGGGCTGTGACCTGGCCGACAGCGCCCACATCGGCGCCCGCACCGTGCTCGGCCGCGGCGTGACCGTCGGCTCGGGCGCGCACATCGACAATTCCGTGGTGCTCGACGGGGCCACGGTGGGCGCCGGGACCCGGATCACGGGGTCGATCGTCGGGCCCAAGGTCACGATCGGCGAGCGCTGCCGCGTCGAGGGCCGGGTGGTCCTCGGCCAGGGCGTGACCATCGGGTCGGGCAACACCCTGCTCCAAGGGATCCGTATCTTTCCGGGCGTGGAGCTCCCCGACGGAGCCATCGCGTTTTGAGCACGACGAGCTCCCTGTCTGCGGAGGCGATCGCGGCCGTCGACCCCACCGACCAGCTCGGCGACGTCCTGGGCCTACCCGAGCACCTGCGCGATGCCCTGTGGCGCGTCGAGTCGGCCAACCTCAGCCCGCAGGACTCGCCGGGAGGCCTGGTGGTCGCCGCCATGGGCGGGTCGGCCATCGGGGGGCTCCTGGCGTTGGCCGCGCTGGGTGACCGCGCCTCGCGGCCGATCGTGGTCACGCGCGACTACGGGCTGCCGGCATGGACGATGCCCGACACGACCGTCCTGTGCTCCAGCTACTCCGGCGACACCGAGGAGACGCTGGCCGCCTACGAGGCCGCCGGGGCGCTCGGGGCACGACGGATCGTCGCCACCACCGGAGGTGCGCTGGCCCGCTCGGCCCGCGCCGACGGCGTGCCGGTGATCCCGCTGCCCGGCGGCTTCCAGCCCCGCGCCGCGGTCGGCTACGGGCTCGTCGTCGCCCTGGAGGTCGCGGCGCTGGCCGGGTGCGGCGAGCACCTGCACACCGAGATCGACGTCGCCGCTGCCCACGCCGAGGAGCTTGTGGAGGCGTGGGGCCCCGACTCGCCCGAGGACTCCCTGGCCAAGACCATCGCCCGCTCCCTGCACGGGACCATCCCCCAGATCGCGGGAGCGGGGCTGACCACGCCCATCGCCTACCGCTGGAAGACCCAGATCAACGAGAACGCCAGCGCGCCGGCGTTCGCCGCCGAGCTCCCCGAGCTCGATCACAACGAGATCGTCGGCTGGGAGGGCGCGGCCGGCCAAGGCCGCTTCAGTGCCGTGTTCCTGGACGATTGCGACCTGCATCCTCGGGTCCGGGCCCGGATCGAGCTCACCCTCGAGGTGATCGGGGCTCAGGCCGCCGCCACCCACCGGATCCAGACGGTGGGAGAGGGCCGGGTGGAGCGGCTGGTGTCGATGGTCCTCCTGGGCGATCTGGTCTCGACGTACATGGCCGTGCTGGCCGGCCGCGATCCGTCGGCGATCGCGCCGATCACGCAGCTCAAGGCCGCTCTGGCCCAGCAGACCGCGTAGCCTCCGCTCGAAACCTTGACACATCCGTGGTAAGGTTTGGGCCACGGTGCAGTCCCTGACCATCAACGAAGCCGCCGCGACGACCGGTTGGTCCCCGCGCATGCTGCGCTACGTCGAGCAGACGGGCCTGGTGGCGCCGGAGCGGTCGGCGGCCGGATACCGGCTCTACGGAGCGGCGGAGCTGCAGCGCCTGCGCACGCTCAAGGAGCTGCTGGCGCACTTCGACGTGTCGCTGTCGGACGTGGCCTTCGCTCAGCGGATGGCGGCCGACCGCGACCTGCGTGACTCGGTGCAGTCATGGCTGAGCGAGCAGGCGCGACGGCCGGAGGACGTGCAGGCCGAGGACTGGCTGCGGTTCGAGCAGCAGAAGCACGAGCGTCTGCTCGCTGCGGCGACCGCGGCGTAGCCGATCGCAACGCGGCCCGCGCAGGCGGCGCCGCAGCATTCACAACTTCGATAACGAGCAACGAGCCTGGAGAGACAAGCATGAGCACCACCGTCCAGAAAGCTGACTACAAGGTCGCGGACCTGTCGCTGGCCGAGTTCGGCCGCAAGGAGATCACACTGGCCGAGCACGAGATGCCCGGACTGATGGCGACCCGCGCCGAGTTCGCCGACAGCCAGCCGCTCAAGGGCGCGCGGATCACCGGTTCGCTGCACATGACGATCCAGACGGCGGTCCTCATCGAGACGCTCGCCGCTCTGGGCGCCGAGGTCCGCTGGGCGAGCTGCAACATCTTCTCCACCCAGGATCACGCCGCCGCCGCGATCGTCGTGGGTCACGACGGCACCCCCGAGGACCCGCGGGGCATCCCCGTGTTCGCCTGGAAGGGCGAGACGCTCGAGGAGTACTGGTGGTGCACCGAGCAGGCGCTGAGCTGGCCTGAGAACGATGGGCCGAACATGATCCTCGATGACGGCGGCGACGCCACGCTGCTCGTCCACAACGGCGTCCAGTACGAGGCCGCCGGCGAGGTCCCCGATCCCTCCACCGCCGAGAACGACGAGCACCGGGTCATCCTGGAGCTGCTCACGCGCTCGCTGGCTGACGACTCGCAGCGCTTCACGCGGATGGCCGAGGCCATCAAGGGCGTCACCGAGGAGACGACCACCGGGGTGCACCGTCTCTACCAGTTCGCCAAGGAGGGCCGGCTGCTGTTCCCGGCCATCAACGTCAACGACTCGGTCACCAAGTCCAAGTTCGATAACAAGTACGGCTGCCGCCACTCGCTGATCGACGGGATCAACCGCGCCACCGACGTGCTGATCGGCGGCAAGGTCGCGCTCGTGTGCGGCTATGGCGACGTCGGCAAGGGCTGCGCGGAGTCGCTGCGCGGCCAGGGCGCGCGCGTGATCGTCACCGAGATCGACCCGATCTGCGCGCTGCAGGCGGCGATGGACGGCTACCAGGTCGCGCGCATCGAGGACGTCCTCTCCGAGGTCGACATCTTCGTCACCGCGACCGGCAACAAGGACGTCATCACCGCCAAGCACATGGGTCAGATGAAGCATCAGGCGATCGTCGGCAACATCGGCCACTTCGACAACGAGATCGACATGGCCGGTCTGGAGAAGACCGACGGCATCAAGCGGATCAACATCAAGCCCCAGGTCGACGAGTGGGTCTTTCCGAGCGGCAACGCGATCATCGTGCTGTCCGAGGGCCGTCTGCTGAACCTCGGCAACGCCACCGGGCACCCGAGCTTCGTGATGTCCAACTCGTTCACCAACCAGGTGATGGCGCAGCTCGAGCTGTTCGGCAACACCGGCGAGTACGAGACCCAGGTCTACACGCTGTCCAAGGCGCTCGACGAGAAGGTCGCGAGGCTCCATCTCGGCGCCCTGGGCGTCGAGCTCACCGAGCTCACCACCGACCAGGCCTCCTACCTGGGGGTCGACGCCGAGGGCCCGTACAAGCCCGACCACTACCGCTACTAGCCACCACGGCAGGCGGTTGGGAATCGGACCCACCCACCTCGGTGAGCTCAGGATGGCGCGCGTCACGCTCCCGCCGCACGACGTCGCCGACCTCGCGCTGGCCCCCGACGGCGAGCTGCGGATCGAGTGGGCGGCCGGGCAGATGCCCGTGCTCGCCCAGATCCGGGCCCGGTTCGCCGTCGAGCGGCCGCTGGAGGGGGTCCGCGTGGCCGCGTGCCTGCACGTCACCGCGGAGACCGCCAACCTCGTCCGCACGCTGAGCGCGGGCGGGGCGACGGTGGCGCTGTGCTCGGCCAACCCGCTCTCCACGCAGGACGACGTCGCGGCGGCACTCGTGGTGGAGGACGGGGTGGAGGTCCGCGCCCGGCGCGGGGAGGACATCGACACCTACGTCCAGCACGTCCTGGCCCTGCTGGACACCAGCGATAGGACGGGCCCGCCAGGCCCGCCAGGCCCGCGCGGCCCGCACATCACGCTCGATGACGGCGCCGACCTGCTCGCCACCGCCCACGCCCGCGGCGGCGAGGTCCTGGACGGGCTGATCGGCGGGACCGAGGAGACCTCCACCGGTCTGCTGCGCCTGCGCCGCCTCCAGGAGGAGGGCGCGCTGCGCTGCCCGGTGCTGGCCGTCAACGAGGCGCGGACCGAGCGGGCCCTCAACGATCGTCACGGCACGGGCCAATCCGCGCTGGACGGGATCGTGCGGGCCTCCAACGTGCTGCTGGCCGGCAACACGGTGGTCGTGATCGGCTACGGCTGGGCCGGCCTCGGGGTGGCCGAGCGCGCTCGCGGGGCCGGCGCCGCGGTCATCGTGTGCGAGATCGACCCGCTGCGAGCGCTCGAGGCGCGGATGGCGGGCTATGAGGTGATGCCGGCGCTCGAGGCCGCCGAGCGCGGCGACATCTTCATCACAGTCACCGGCTCGCGCCGGGTCCTGAACCGCGAGCACTTCGCGCGGATGAAGGACGGGGCGCTCCTGGCCAACGCGGGCCACTTCGACGTCGAGCTCGACCTCGGTGAGCTCGACGCGCTGGCCAGTGGCGGCCATCGTGCCGTACGCCCGCTGGTGGAGGAGTACCGGCTGGCCGACGGGCGGCGGCTCAACCTCCTGGCCCACGGCCGCGTGGTCAACCTGGCCGCGGCCGAGGGCCATCCCGCGGCGGTGATGGATGTCTCGTTCGCATTGCAGGCGCTGAGCGTCGAGCAGCTCGTCGTGCACCGGGGGGACCTGGCGCCGGGGGTGCACTCCGTTCCGGCCGGCGTGGATCGCGAGGTGGGGCGCCTCAAGCTGGCCGCGCTGGGGGTGCGGATCGACGAGCCGACCGCCGAGCAGCAGGACTACCGGCAGTCCTGGGCGCGACCTCCCCGGCGTGAAGGCCGCGGCGGGGGGTAGCCTCCCTCACACATGAGTGAGAACGGCAACCTGCGCGGGGGGATCGACCTCGGCGGCACCAAGATCGAGGCGATCGTCGTCGACGCCGAGAATCAGGTGCTCGGCCAGTCGCGGGAGCCGACCCCCACCGACGGCGGACCCGCCGATGTGGCCAAGCAGATGGCCGACGCGATGACCGGCGCGGCCAAGGCCGCGGGCATTGAGACGGCGGCGCTGCACGGGATCGGCGTGGGCTCGCCCGGCGACGTCGACGACGAGGCCGGCACCGTGGCCAACGCCCGCAACCTCCCCAACTGGCTCGAGCCGTTCGAGCTCGCCTCCGCCCTGTCTGAGCGGCTCGGCGCCACCGTGCACCTGGGCAACGACGTCCAGGTGGCCACCCGGGCCGAGTTCCGGCTGGGCGCGGGCAAGCCCTATGACTCCGTGCTCGGCGTGTTCTGGGGGACCGGCGTGGGCGGCGGGATCATCCTCAACGGCGAGCCGTGGCGGGGTCGCGGGGCCGCGGGGGAGATCGGCCACACCGTCGTGCGGCGCGGCGGCGCGCGCTGCCCGTGCGGTCGGCGCGGCTGCCTGGAGGCGTACGCGGGCCGGGGCGCCATGGAGGCCCGGGCGCGGCGCGAGGTCGGCAAGGGCGCCAAGACCGACCTGTTCAAGCTGATGAAGAACCGTGGCCGCAGCCGCCTGACCAGCTCGATCTGGGGCCAGGCCCTCCAGCAGGAGGACGCGCTGGCCACCGAGCTCATCGACCGGGCGGTCCACGCGCTCGGCGCCGGGATCGCCTCCGCGGTCAACCTCCTCGACGTCGAGGCCGTGATCATCGGCGGCGGTCTGGGCGTCCGTTTCGGGCAGCCGATGGCCGAGCGCATCTCCACCGAGATGCACCCGCACCTGTTCAACGACTCGCGTCCGCCCGCCGTCCGGGTGGCCGGGCTCGGGGACCAGGGCGGCGCGATCGGCGCGGCTTTGCTGGTGGCTTAGAGCCGCCAATCTGACCAACCGGCCCTCCGCACCTGTAAAGGGCGTTATTTTTCGCTCGGCTTAAGAGCTCCGGTGGCGATGGCTCGCCGCCGGCTCTGGCAGGATGCCAACCGCAGCGTCGATGATTCTGGCGCTTTGAGGAGGAGGAGAGCCACATCGGCCCGCACGAGAGCACGACAGGAGGTCCCGAAGGGCGGCCCGCTTCGGTCAGCGAGGAGCTCGTAGGCGGGGGTTCGTCGGCGCGCTCCAGCGTCGCCGCTCGCGTCGGGGCGCTCGGCGCCCTCGGCCTGGCGTTGGTGGTGGTGGCGGTCCTCATCCTCGGTGGCGGCTCGAGCTACTCGCTGAGCGCGGACTTCCAGAACGCCAGCGGGCTGGTCACCGGCGACAACGTCCTCATCGGGCCGGCCGCGGTCGGGACGATCAACTCGATCACCCTCACCACCAACGGCGAGGCGCGCGTGGGCATGTCGCTGCGCGGCGGCGTCGGGCCCATGCACGAGGGGACGGTCGCGCGCATCGTCGAGGACTCCCTGTCAGGCATCGCCAGCAGGTACATCGAGCTCGAGCCGGGGCCCAGCCAGGCGCCGCCCATCGACGACGGCGGGGTGATCACCACCACGCACACCTACTCCGAGGTCAACATCGACCAGCTGTTCGACACGTTTGACCCGCTCACCCGAGCCGGGCTCAGCGGTTTCATCCAGGGAGAGGCGGCATCGCTGCAGGGGCGTGGCGTGGAGGCCAACCGGGCTCTGAAGTACCTGGCGCCGGGTCTGCAGACGACGAGCCAGCTCACCGCCGAGCTCACCCGTGACCAGCCGACGTTCGACCAGCTCGTCGTCCAGGGCGCCGACGCGCTCAGCACGCTGGCCTCGCGCAGCGAGCAGCTCAGCCAGCTCATCGCCAACACGAGCACCGCCACCGGCGCCATCGCGAGCCAGAGCCAGGCGCTCCAGCAGGCCCTCGGCCTGCTGCCGGGCACTCTGCGCCAGGCGACGACCACCTTCTCTGGGCTGCAGACGACGCTCAACTCCCTCGACCCGCTGGTGGCCGCGTCCAAGCCCGCGGTGCGCCAACTGCCGGAGTTCCTGGCCTCGCTGCGCAAGGTGATCGAGGCAGGAATCCCGACGATCGGGGCGCTGGACGACCTCATCCACAGCCCCTCGGGCGGCGGAGACCTCACCGCGCTGGCCGAGGCGACGCCGGCGCTGGCCCGGATCGCCGACATCGCGTTCCCGGAGATGATCCGCCAGCTCAACGACTCCCAGAACCAGGTCGTGACGCTGCGCCAGTACGCGCCCGACGTCGTCGCCGCGCTCACCAACCTCGGCCAGGCGGGGGCCTACTACGACGCCAACGGCCACTACGTCCGCACCCAGCCCAGCCTGTTCCCGTTCGGGCTGGACTCCAACAACGAGCTCACCACGCAGTTCCCGTCCCAGCGCTACGACGGCCTCACGGCCGTCCACAACCGGTGCCCGGGATCGGCGTCCCAGGCCACCCCCGACGGCTCGGCGCCGCAGTCGGTGCCCGGCTGCAGCACGAGCGACGTGCCCCCCGGACCGTGAGACGGATCGCCTTCATCGCGCTGGGCCTGGTGGTGGTGGCAATCGCCGTGGCGCTCCTCGAGCCCACCCACCCATCAGGCTCATCGTCGGGCAACGGCACCTATCTCGTGCGCGCCATCTTCGACGACGCGTCCTTCGCCGCGCAGGGCGAAGACGTGCGCATCGCCGGCGCCAACGTCGGCAGCATCCAGTCTCTGGGGGTCACCGCGGGCAAGCGGGCGGCGGTGACCATCGCCATCACCGACCACCGCTTCGCGCCGTTCCACCAGGACGCCACCTGCGCGATCAGGCCGCAGTCGCTCATCGGTGAGGAGTACGTCGACTGCACGCCCGGGACCGCGGGGGCCCCCGCGCTGCCGCGCATCCACTTGGGTCCGGGCTCCGGCACCTACTACCTGCCGGTCACGCGCACGAGCTCGCCCATCGACTCCGACATCGTCCAGGACATCTCCACCGAGCCCGTGCGTCAGTCGCTGGCGCTCATCATCAACGAGTTCGGGACCGGCCTGGCAGGGCGCGGCTCGGATCTCAACGCGGTCATCCACCGGGCCAACCCCGCCCTGGGCAACACCGACAAGGTGCTCAAGATCCTCGCCCGGCAGAACCGCACCCTGGCCCAGCTGGCCACCGACTCAGACACCGTGCTGGCCCCGCTGGCGCGCGAGCACAACCAGATCTCGGGCTTCATCACCCAGGCCAACACCACCGCAGTGGCGAGCGCCGCCCGCGCCCAGGCGATCTCCGAGACCTTCCGGAAGTTCCCCACCTACCTGTCGCAGCTGCGCCCGTTGATGGCCGACCTGGGCACGCTGGCCGACCAGGGCACGCCGCTGATGACCAGCCTGGGCCAGAGCGCGGCCGCGCTGGGCCAGCAGTTCGCCAACCTGACCCCGTTCGCCGCCCAGGCGCGGACAGCGCTCATCAACCTCGGCGCCGCCGCCCAGGAGTCGCAGCCCTCGCTGCTGGCCACCCAGCCGCTGGCCGACCGCCTGCTGTCGCTGGGCAACGCCGGTGAGCCCACCGCCGCGAACCTGCAGAAGCTGCTGTCGAGCCTGGACACCACCGGCGGCATCGACGAGCTGATGAAGCTCCTGTTCAATGGCGCGACCGCGGGAAACGGGTTCAACAGTCTCAGCCACTACGTCCGGGACGAGGCGCTGACCTCGAGCTGCACCAATTACGCCACCAGCGCGGTGCCCGGCTGCGCCTCGACGTTCGCCGCCGCCACCGCCGCCAGCGCCTCGGCCTCGAGCGCTTCGGCGTCCAGCGCCACGGGCCGGGCGTCGGCGAGCCATCCCGACCGGGTGGTGGCCCAGGCCGTCCAGTCGGCGTCTGAGCAGCCCTCATCGCAGGCGTCGATGCAGGGGCTCCTCTCGTTCCTGATGGGGAGCGGTCAGTGAGATCGCGCCGCCGAGACCCCGGCCTGGCCGGCAACCCGGTCCTGATCGGCGCCCTCACCGTGCTGGTGACGATCGTCGCCGTGTATCTGGCCTACAACGCGAGCAACGGGCTGCCGTTCGTGCCCACCTACAAGCTGCACGTGCAGGCCGCCAACGCCAGCGAGCTCAGCCACGGCGACAACGTCAACCTGGGCGGCGCGCTCGTGGGCATCGTCTCGACGGTCACGCCCGAGCGGCTGCCGGACGGGCGGGCCATCGCGCAGATCAACGTCCAGCTGCAGAACAGCATCAAGCCGTTGCCGGTGGACTCGAAGTTCACCGTCCGGCTCAAGGGCGCGATCGGCCTGAAGTACCTCGAGATCACCCTCGGGCACTCGAGGGTGGGGTTCGCCGACAACGCCGTCGTGCCGATGCGCCAGGAGAGCACGGAGGTCGACTTCGACCAGGTGCTGGGGATGTTCACCCCGGCGACGCGCAAGGGGGTCCAGCAGACCACGATCGGCTTCGGCGAGGCGTTGGCCGGACGGGGCTATGACATCAACAACGCGATCGGCGCGTTCGTGCCGCTGCTGCGCGACCTGCAGCCCGTGGCGGCCAACCTGGCGTCGTCCACCACCAACCTCGGCGGCTTCTTCCGCAGCCTGGAGAACTACACGGGCGCGCTCGTCCCCGTCGCCCAGACCCAGGGCCAGCTCTTCGCCAACCTCGACACGACCTTCCGCGCCCTGGCGGGGGTTGCGGTGCCCTCGTTGCAGCAGACGATCTCCGAGACACCGCCGATGTTCGACGCGACGATCGCCAACGCCCCGGTGATCCGGCCGTTCCTCACCGACACGGCGGCGCTGTTCTCTGAGCTGCGCCCCGGCGTGGCCACGCTGCCGCAGAGCGCCCCGGTCCTCTCCAGCGCCTTCGCCATCGGCACGCGCAACCTGCCCGGCACGGCCGCGCTCGACCAGCGCACGGTCACCCTGTCGAAGAACACCGCGACTACGCCCAGAACCCGTCGGTGCAGCAGGGCCTCGACCGCCTCACGCTCACGCTGACGCGGCTGGGGCCGCCGCTGGCCTTCCTCACCCCGGTCCAGTCCACGTGCAACTACGTGACCCTGTTTCTGCGCAACTCGGAGAGCACGCTGTCCGAGCACGTGAGCAACGGCGCGCTCCTGCGCTTCGTGCAGATCGCCATCGACGACGTGCCCGGATACGAGTCAGAGCCGTCGAGTGTGCCGTTCACCGGGACGTCGACCGGCCAGGCGTCGGGGCCGCTGCACGTCGATCCGTATCCCAACACCGCATCCCCGGGCCAGACCCGGGAGTGCTCAGCCGGCAACGAGCCCTATCCCAACAAGGCCGTGCTCGGCAACCCGGCGGGCAACGTCGGGATCAAGACCGAGCAGACGACCCGGGGCAACTCATGAGGCGCCACCAGCCCCGCGTCAGCAACTTCGTCGCCGGCACGGTCGCCACGCTCGTGATCCTGGCCGTCTGCTACCTGGTCTTCGGTGGAGGGCTGCCGTTCAGCAGCGCCCCGTTCACGCTGAAGGCCGCCTTCACCGTCGAGACCCAGCTCCACCTGGGCTCGCCGGTGCGCATCGCCGGCGTCAACGTCGGCACCGTCACCGCGGTGCAGCGCGTGGGGGGCAACTCCACCGCGGCGGTGGCGACGATGTCGATCCAGTCAAGCGGCCTGCCCATCCATGCCGACGCCACCGCCGACATCCGCCCCCGCCTCTTCCTGGAGGGCAACTTCTACGTCGATCTGCACCCCGGGACCCCCGGCGCCCCCACGGTCTCCTCGGGCGCGACGCTGCCGGCCTCGCAGACGACGGGCCCGGTCCAGCTCGACCGCGTCCTTTCAGCGCTGCGCTCCAACACGCGCGCCGATCTGCAGACCGTGCTGCAGGGCCTCGGCCGGTCGTTCAACGGCCAGCCCACCGCCGCTCAGGACGCCACCCAGGATCCCAGCGTCAAGGGGCTCACCGCCGGGGAGGCGCTCAACCAATCGCTCAAGTACGCCGCCGGGGCGTTCAAGGCATCGACGATCGTCAACGCCGCGCTGCTGGGCAGCCAGCCCCACGACCTCTCGGGGGTGGTGGCCGGCAGCGCGCACACCTTCGCCGCGCTGGCCTCGGCGCAGAACCACCTCGCGGACCTGGTGACGACGTTCAACGCCACCATGGGGGCGCTGGCCTCCCGTCAGGCCGAGCTGTCGAGCACGATCTCGCTCCTGCCGCCGTTCCTGCGCGCCGCCGACAGTGCGCTCGGTCCGCTCCAGGCCTCGTTCGGCCCCACCCAGCAGTTCGCCAAGGCCCTGACCCCGAGCGTCAAGCAGACGGCGCCGACGATCACCGCCGGCCTGCCGTGGCTGGCCCAGTCCGCGGCGCTGCTCTCACCCCAGGAGCTCGGAGGCCTGCTCAACTCGCTGACCCCGGCGGTCCAGGGGACCTCGAGCACGCTGATCTCGAGCAAGGCCCTGCTCAACGGCTCCAACGAGCTGGCCAAGTGCTTCGTGCACACGGTCATCCCCACCGGTAACGAGCGGATCTCCGACCCGCCGCTGACGACCGGGCTGCAGGCCTACCAGGAGCTCTTCCAGTCCGCCGTCGGCCTGGCCAGCTTCGGCCAGAACTTCGACGGCAATGGGCGCTACGTGCGCTCGGCGGCCGGTGGCGGCGCAGATCAGGTCGCGACTGGCTCGCTGCCGGGTGGCGGCCCTCTCTACGGCAACGCCGTGCTGCCCTCCCTGGGCACGCGGCCCGCCAACCCCGGCAAGCAGCCGCCGATCGACCGCAACGTGCCCTGCTTCCGCGCCGCGCCGCCCAACCTCAACGCCGCCAAGACGGGGGTCGGGCCGTGAAACGCGCGATCCGAGCCCATCGCGCCGACTTCGCCGCCATCGGGGTGCTCATCGTGGCCGCCATCGTCGTGAGCACGTACATCCTCGAGCACCAGCCGTCGTTCGTGTTCGGCCAGACCTACTACCAGGTGCGCGCGCCGTTCGCCACGGCCGCGGCGGTGACCTCGGGCCAGGGCCAGGCGGTGACCATCGCAGGGGTCCAGGTGGGCCAGGTCGGGGGCGTCTCGCTGCACAACGGCCAGGCGATCGTGACCATGAACATCTACAAGCAGTACGCGCCGATCTATCGCAACGCCACGGTGCTGCTGCGGCCGCGCACGCCGCTGAAGGACATGTACCTGGAGCTGGACCCGGGGACCCGGAGCGCCGGCCGGGTGCCCAACGGCGGGATCCTCTCGGCGGCGAACACCCAGCCTGACGTGGACCTCTCGGAGATCCTCTCCTCGCTGGACTCCGACACCCGCAACTACCTGGTCCTGCTCCTCTCGGCCGGCGCCCAGGCGTTCCATGACCCCGCCCCCGCCCGCCCCACCGGGGTCCTCCCGAGCGCGGCCGCCGTGGCCGACCTGCGCGGCACGCTCAAGCGCTTTGCCCCGCTGAATCGCGACACCAGGCGCTTTGCGGCGCTGCTGGCCACCCGCCAGGCCAACATCCGCCGAGCCATCCACAACCTCAACCGCGTCACCAACGCCTTCGGCGGGGTCGAGGGCCAGCTGGCGTCGCTCATCCGCGCCTCGGACACGAACTTCTCAGCGATCGCCGCCAACGACACTCAGCTCCAGCAGACGCTCACCGAGTTCCCGCCGACCCTGCAGCAGAGCATCGTCACGCTCAACAAGGTCCGCGGCTTTGCCAGCGCCAGCACCACCACGCTCCAGCAGCTCCTGCCCTTCGCGCACAACCTGGGGCCCGCGCTCAAGGCGTCGCGGCCGCTGTTCCACGACACGACGCCGGTCATCGCCAACCAGCTGCGTCCGTTCAGCGTGGCCGTCCAGCCGCTGGCGCGCACGCTGGCGGCGGGCGCCCCCAAGCTCGAGAGCACGATCCCGTCGCTCACGAGCTCGATCTCGGTCCTCAATACGCTGTTCAACGAGCTGGCCCATCAGCCCTCCGCGGGCCAGCAGAGCTACCTGTTCTGGGGCTCCTGGCTGGGCCATATCGCCGACAGCCTGGTCAGCACCCAGGACGCCAACGGCGCGGTCCTGCAGGGCATCTTCATGAATACCTGCAACGGGCTCAGCTTCTACGAGAACCAGCTCGAGCCCGGCTCAGAGCCGCTGGGCGTGATCCTCGACCTCCTCAACCCCCCCGACGTCAACAAGCTGCCCGGCGTGACCCCGAGCGTCATCCCGGGACAGGTCAACTGCCCCTCGTCGCCATGAACAAGCAGAGGCCCTCCAACTTCGCGATGCTCACGATGGTCGCCTTCACGGCCTCGTGCATCGGGCTGCTCATCTTCCTGTGGATCTCGTTCGGCGGGTCGCTGCCGCTGGCCTCACAGGGCTATCGCTTCAGCACCGAGTTCGACCAGGCCGTCGAACTGGCCTCACAGGCCTCGGTGCAGATCTCCGGCGTCCCCGTGGGCCATGTCGTGAGCGTCAGCCTGGACCACAGGACCGGGTTGTCGCACGCCGTGATCGAGATCGACAAACAGTACGCGCCCCGGCCGGCCGACACGCGGGCGATCCTGCGCCAGAAGACGCTGCTGGGGGAGACCTACGTCGAGCTCTCACCGGGCACCCCTGGCACCCGGAACCTTCCCGACGGCGGGAGCCTGCCGCAGGCTCAGGTGGCGCCGACGGTCCAGCTGGACCAGATCTTCTCGGCGTTCGGCCCCAAGACCCGCCAGGCGTTCGAGACCTGGATGCAGCAGTCCGGGATCGCGCTGACCAACCGGGGCGAGGACTTCAACCGCGCCTTCGCGCAGCTCTATCCGTTCGCCACCAACGTCGACTCGGTGCTGGCGGTGCTCAACCGCCAGAGCGCTGCCACGACGACGCTGCTGCGCGACGGCGCCCAGGTGTTTGCCGCGCTGAGCAGCTCTCCGGCGGCGTTACAGGGCTTCGTGCGCAACTCCAACGGCCTGTTCGCCGCCACCGCCGCGCGCGACCAGGACCTGGCCGACACGATCCGGGCGTTCCCGGCCTTCCTCACCGAGGCCCGTTCGACCATCAACCGCCTCGGGACGTTCTCGCAGACGACCAAGCCGCTCATCGATGAGCTGCGCCCCGCGGCGGTGCAGCTCACCCCGGCGCTGCAGGGCCTCGTCGTCCTGGCGCCCGAGCTGCGCGACCTGATGGTCGACATCGCGCCGCTGACCAAGGCGTCCAAGGACGGGTTCCCGGCCCTCACCACGTTCCTCAACGACACGATCCCATTCCTCGTGCGCCTCAAGCCGTATCTGGGCGAGCTGGTCCCGGTGATCGACTACATCCAGTCCTACCGGCGGGAGATCGCCGCGTTCTTCGCCAACAGCACGGCGACCGAGCAGGGACAGTTCGCCTCGGCCAACGGCGGTCGCGCCCATTACGTGCGGATCTCCAACCCCATCAATCCAGAGCTGCTCACCGGCTACTCGGTCCGGCCTGACAGCAATCGCTCCAACGCGTACATGGCGCCGGGCGGATACACCCAGCTGCTCCACGGCCTGAGCCTGTTTGGCAGCTACCTCTGCACCGCGCACCCACTGCCGACGATAGGCTCATCGCTGTCCCAGACCACAACTTCCGTCACCGGCACGGTGTTAACCCTCGCGCAACTCGTTGCGAAGTACTACTACACCGCTCAGCCCGGTGGGCCGCCGTGCAAGGCTCAGCCGCCGCTGGGCAGCACGACCACCGGCCAGAACCAGACCTTCCCCCACCTTCAACCGCTTCCGTGAGCCCTGACGTACTACGTGCGCGGGCGCACACCGAAGACCAACGACCCACTCCAGGAGGAGTCACTTGAAGAAAATCGTCCTGATCGTCGGCGCCCTGGCGGCGTTGACAGTCGCGGGGGTGGCATACGCCTCCATCAACACCTACCCGACGGCGTCGCTGTCGTTCTCGACCAAGAAGGCCGGAACGCCCGCCAAGCCCGTCCCCATCGGCTACACCCAGAAGATCGTCGCCAAGGGCACCAACGGCAACCGCACCGCGGTGCTCACCGACATCCTCACCAAGATCTACGGGCTCAAGGCCGACGGCAAGGACTTCCCGACGTGTAGCGCCGACGAAGATCTCCGGTGCCGGCGATGACACCAGCTGCCCGAAGGGCGCGTTGGTCGCCACCGGCGCCATCACCGCCGCAGTCGGCCCGGCGACGAATTTCACTGCCGCCGCGGCGGCGTGTGACCCGTTGCTGCACGTCTGGAATGGCGGCCAGGGCAAGCTGACGTTCTTCTTCGTCGACCAGGCGCCGAGCCACGAGTGCCTGGGCGGCAACCTGAAGACCGGTCAGGTCGGGCCCTACCCGGCCACCTACAAGACCCAGGGCAAGTACCTGCTCGTCGACGTCCCGGTCCCCAAGTACGTGAGCTTCCCCGCTCCCGGCGTGGCCGGCTCGCTCGAGACCGAGCACCTGAGCTGGCTCAAGCTGACCAAGAAGGTGCACGGTAAGACGGTGGCCGCGACCGCGTCCGTCGGGTGCCTGAAGGGCAAGCGCCCCTACTCCATGACGTTCACGGCGAACCTGCCGACGTCGACCGGGGCCCCCGGTCCGAACGAGGTCCAGACGGTCAAAGCCTCAGCTCCCTGCAGCAAGTAGTGATCTGAGTTGAGTCGCGCTCGTCGAGCGCGACCCACCTGATGCCGCGATCGCGCGGAGGGCGAGGAGGCCCTCCGCGCGGCGCGGCTCACACCACCTCGTAGCGCTCCTCACGCTGGGCCTCGCGCTCTGACTCGCCCAGCATCTTCACGAACACCCACACCAGCGCGATCCCCATCACGATCGACTGCTCGAGCGCCATCATCAACCCCGCTATCGACTGATCCTCGGAGGGGGAGAGCCCCCAGTAGCGGGGGTGGTGCTCATAGAAGGGGTAGAAGGACGCGGGCGCGAAGGCGAGCACGATGCCCAGGATCCCCACCAGCAGCTTGGTGGAGACCATGTAGGCCACGGGGCCCATTCCACCGAGCCGGTGCCGGTTGCGGATCGGTGAGATCAGATGCCACCAGTACAGCGTCCCCGCGGCGGCGAAGCACAGGTGCTCGACGGCATGGATGCCGGTGTGGCGCAGCGCGAGGTCGTACATGGCCGGGATGTGCCAGAGCCACATGAAGCCGGCGTAGGCGATGACGGCGAAGGCCGGATGGGCGAAGAACCCGGCGCGGCGCTCGATGCCCTGCACGCGCCGCGTGACCGGGCGCAGGAGCACCTTGTTGAGGCCGAGGATGAGCAGGATCGGGGCGAAGTCGAGCAGCAGGATGTGCTGGGCCATGTGCATGAGCAGCAACTGGTCGCCAAGGCCGTCGATCGGCGAGACGAGCGCGGCCAGAATGACCACCAGCCCCAGGGCGAACAGCGTCAGGCGCCCGTAGCCGGGCTTGTGGGCCGAGCCGCTCGCCCGTCCTCGTCGCCAGCCGAGGATGTAGAGCGTCCCGAGCGCGGCGACGCCGATCAGGACCGAGGGCTCGAAGGTCCATGAGATGGTTGGGGCAACGTTGGCGAGCAACCAGCGACATTGTGACGCTCGACAAACGCCGGTTGCAGGAATAACCTCGTGTTCACATAGATCGACGCTTCAGTCGGGAGGTTGACGAATGCGGATCCAGGTCAAGGGCCGAAACCTTCACGTCTCTGACGAGGTGCGAGAGCACGTCAACAAGCGCTTCGGGAAGATCTCCAAACAGGTCTCGGAGCTGGCGGAGCTCGAGGTCGAGCTGTTCCAGGAGCGGAACCCGGCGAATCCGGACAGCAAGGTGGCCGAGGCCACACTGCACCTCAAAGGGGTCACGCTCCGGGCCCGGGACGCCTCGGGCGACCTGATGCACTCCATCAACCTGTGCGCGGACGAGCTGGCCGTTCAGGTCAAGCGCCACCGCGACAAGCGACGCAAGCGGCGTGAGTCGCGCGTGGCGGCGAGTCAGGTCCTGCCTGGGGACATATCGTCCGCTGCCTGACGGCGCGCCGGAGGGCGGCGCGGGCAGCCGGATTCAGCGCGTTCTCTTAGGAGCGCTCAGGCGGCCCGCGCTACCCTTGCTTCATGTCCTTTCTGGACCGTGCGCTTCGCATGGGCGAGGCCAAAAAGTTCAAGAGCTATGAGCAGCGTGTCTCACGGATCAATGCCTTCGAAGCGGAGCTGGAGCACTACAGCGACGATGAGCTGAGGGAGTCCGCTGACGGCCTGCGCGAGCGGGCCCGCAACGGCGAATCACTCGATGATCTCCTCTACGAGTGCTTCGGGCTCGTCCGCGAGGCCGGCAAGCGCTCGATGGCCATGCGCCACTTCGACGTGCAGTTGATCGGCGGCATGGTCCTGCACGACGGCTGCATTGCTGAGATGAAGACCGGCGAGGGCAAGACGCTGACCGCGACGCTCGCGGTGGTGCTCAACTCGCTGTCCGGGATGGGCGTCCACGTCGTCACCGTCAACGACTACCTGGCCCGCCGCGACGCGCTGTGGATGAAGCCGATCTACGACATGCTCGGCGTCAGCGTGGGCGTGCTGCAGAACATGCAGCCCTTCGAGGAGAAGCACGCCGCCTACGCCTCCGACGTGACCTACGGGACCAACTCCGAGTTCGGGTTTGACTACCTGCGCGACAACATGGCCAAGAGCCTGGAGGAGAAGTTCCAGCACGGCGGGCGTGGCAAGGCCGAGGACGGCAAGACGCGCTACCACCGCTTCGCGATCGTCGACGAGGTGGACAACATCCTCATCGACGAGGCCCGCACGCCGCTGATCATCTCCGGCGCGCCCGAGCAGGCCGCCGACCTCTACGCCAAGTTCGCTCGCCTGGCCCCCAAGCTCACCGCCGGCAAGACCCCGGAGGGGATGGATCCGCGCTCCAAGAAGGACTTCGTCGCCGACTTCGACTACGAGTTCGACGAGAAGCACAAGACCGTCTCGATCACCGAGCAGGGCGTGGCCAAGGCCGAGCGCTTCATGGGCATCGACCACTTCTACCGGGCCGAGAACGGCCATCTCGTCAACCACCTCATGCAGTCGCTGCGGGCCGAGTCGCTCTACAAGCGCGGCTACGACTACGAGGTGATCGATGGCGAGGTCAAGATCATCGACGAGTTCACCGGGCGCATCCTGGAGGGCCGGCGCTGGTCAGAGGGCCTGCACCAGGCGGTGGAGGCCAAGGAGGGCGTGCGGGTCCAGGAGGAGAACCAGACCCTGGCCACGATCACGCTGCAGAACTACTTCCGCATGTACGACAAGCTCGCGGGCATGACCGGGACGGCGCTCACCGAGGCCACCGAGTTCATGAAGATCTACGAGCTCCCGGTGGTCCAGATCCCCACCAACCGGCCGATGGTCCGCAGCGACCGCAATGACCAGGTCTACAAGACCAAGGACGGCAAGTGGAGCGCCGTGGTCAGGGAGATCGAGGCGCGCCACAACGCCGGCCAGCCGATCCTGGTGGGCACGATCGCCGTCGAGGTCTCAGAGCTGCTCTCCAGTCAGCTGACCAAGCGCGGCATCAAGCACGCGGTGCTCAACGCCAAGCCCGAGCACGCCGCCCGCGAGGCCGAGATCGTCGCCGAGGCCGGCGCCCCCGGCGCGGTCACGATTGCCACGAACATGGCCGGCCGCGGCGTCGACATCAAGCTCGGGGGCAACGCCGAGCACCTGGCGACCCTCGAGGTGGCCAAGCTCGGGCTGCAGCCCGACGACCCCGATTACGAAGAGCACTTCCTCAAGGTCCTGCCGTCCATCGAGGAGCGCGTCGAGGCGCAGCGCGAGCAGGTGATGGAGGCCGGTGGCATGTTCATCATCGGCACCGAGCGCCACGAGTCGCGGCGGATCGACAACCAGTTGCGCGGCCGCTCGGGGCGCCAGGGCGACCCGGGCGAGTCTCGGTTCTTCCTCTCGGCCCAGGACGACCTCGTGCGCCTGTTCGCCGGCGAGCGGATCTACAAGATCCTGGACCGTCTGGGCTCGGTCGACGACGAGGGCAACGAGGAGCCGATCGAGGCCGGGATGCTCTCCAAGCAGATCGAGAAGGCCCAGCGCAAGGTCGAGGAGCAGCACTTCCTCCAGCGCAAGCACACGCTGGAGTACGACGACGTGCTCAACCAGCAGCGCGAGGTCGTCTACAACTATCGCGACGAGGTCCTGGAGGGCCGCGACATCAGCGCCGCCGCCCGCGAGGAGATCGTCAACCACATCGACCGGCTCGTCGACGAGTACACCGCCGGCGAGTTCGTCGAGGACTGGGACCTGGAGGGGCTTTGGCGCCGGATCGACGAGATCTACACCGCGTCCGACGACTTCGAGCTTCCCGAGCCCGGCCGGGTGGACCGCGAGGACCTCGCCGTGCGACTCCAGGAGGAGGCGCTGGCCCAGTACGACCGCCGCGAGGAGGAGCTCGGCGAGGAGCTCATGCGCCACGTCGAGCGTTACCTGCTGCTGGAGATCATCGACCAGCGCTGGCAGGAGCACCTCTACGACATGGACTACCTTCAGCACGGGATCGGCCTGCGGGGGCTGGCCCAGATGGATCCGCTGGTGGCCTACAAGAACGAGGCCTACGAGCTCTTCCGGGACCTCATGAACAGCGTGTGGTCAGACTTCGCCCGGCTCATCTACCACGTCCAGGTGACCATCCACGACGGCGACGGCCAGCCGATGCCGCCCCAGCCCCAGAGCCGCAGCGGGAGCTCGTCGTCGTCCTCGGCGACCGGAGGCGGCCGGGTCACCTACTCCGGCGGCCAGAACGCCGCCGGCGCGATGGCGATGGCCGCGGCCGCCGGCGCCGAGCAGGGCGGGGGCTACGACGAGGACGAGGTGCCAGAGCCGGTGCAGCAGCGGGTCGTCGACCAGTCCCAGCAGATCGGGCGCAACGACCCGTGCTGGTGCGGCTCGGGCAAGAAGTACAAGAAGTGCCACGGCGCCTAGAGGATTGATTCCGCGGCCGCGTGAGGCCGGGCCCCGGCGCATCTACCCTCTGGCGTAACGCACGCGCGTCGGCGCGATGACGAACTTGATGCGCGCCACGCCCGGCACGTGGCCCTCGAACGTATCCAGGCCGGTGTACTTCTTGGACAGGCGATCCGCGTGGGCGTGGCCATCCTCGTGGCTCCCCGCGACGGTCCCCTCGATCTCGACGTATTCGTACGGGTTGCCGTCGGGATAGACGAGCGCCGTGATCTGCGGGTCGCGCTGCAGGTTGGTGCACCAGCGTCGGCCCTCGGCCCCGTTGACGGCCAGCTCGCCGTCCTCCAGGCTGATCCAGACGACGGTCGAGAGAATCGAGCCGCCGGTGTTGTGGGTGGAGATCACGGCGCAGTTTGGGGCGCTCAGCAGAGCCTGGACGCCGTCATCGTTCAACGAAGCCATGAGCGGGAACATATCTCGCCCGCGCTGCTGTACGCGGCGTTTGCCGTTTGCCGCCCCAAACGCTCGGAAAGGATGAGTGGATATGGCCCCACGCACGCGACTTGAACTGGAGGGGCGGGCCGAGCCCGCCTTCGACGAGGTCCTCAGCCCCAACGCGCTGGAGTTCGTCTCAGAGCTGCACGCCGAGTTCGAGGAGCGCCGCCAGGAACTGCTGCGCGCCCGCGCGGAGCGGCGCGCCCGCCTGGCCAACGGCGAGACGCTCGACTTCCTGCCCGAGACCGAGGAGATCCGCTCCGGCGACTGGACGGTGGCGCCGGCGCCCGAGGCGCTGGCGCAGCGGTGGGTGGAGATCACCGGTCCCACCGACCGCAAGCTCGTCATCAACGCGCTGAACTCCGGCGCCGACGGCTTCATGGCCGACTTCGAGGACGCCAACGCCCCCACGTGGCACAACATGGTCCAGGGGCAGATCAACCTGCGCGACGCGATCATGGGGACGATCACCTACGACGGCTCGGACGGGCGCCACTACGAGCTCGTCGATGAACCGGCGACGCTGCTGGTGCGCCCCCGCGGCTGGCATCTGGACGAGCGCCACGTGCGCGTCGACGGTGAGCCGGTGGCGGGCGGCCTGTTCGACTTCGCGATGTACTTCTTCAACTCCGGGCCGCCCCTGATCGCCTCCGGGCTGGCCCCGTTCTTCTACCTGCCCAAGATGGAGTCCCATCGGGAGGCGCGGCTGTGGAACGACGTCTTTGACTACGCCGAGGACCGGGTGGGCATGGAGCGCGGGACGATCAAGGCCACCGTGCTGATCGAGACGCTGCCCGCCGCGTTCGAGATGGACGAGATCCTCTACGAGCTGCGCGACCACTCGGCCGGCCTGAACGCCGGCCGCTGGGACTACATCTTCTCCGCGATCAAGTGCTTCGCCGACCGGCGCGAGATGGTCCTGCCCGACCGCGGCGACGTGACGATGACCGTGCCCTTCATGCGTGCCTACACCGAGCTGCTGGCCGCCACGTGCCACAGGCGGGGCGCTCACGCCATGGGCGGCATGGCCGCGCTCATCCCATCGCGCCGCGACGAGGAGGCCAACGAGAAGGCGCTGGCGGGGGTGCGCGCCGACAAGGAGCGCGAGGTCAAGCAGGGCTATGACGGGACCTGGGTGGCCCATCCCGACCTCGTCCCGACCGCGCGCGAGGTGTTCGAGAAGGGCTTGGGGGGCGCCCCCAACCAGTTGTCGGTCCAGCGCTCCGAGGTGTCGGTGAGCGCGGCCGACCTGCTCGCTCTCGCGGAGACCCCGGGGGCGATCACCGAGACGGGCCTGCGCACCGACGTCAGCGTCGGGTTCCAGTACGTGTCCTTCTGGCTGGGCGGGCGCGGCGCGGCGGCGATCAACTCGATGATGGAGGACGCCGCCACCGCCGAGATCTCACGCTCCCAGATCTGGCAGTGGGTCCACCACGGCTGCCAGCTCGAGGACGGGCGCACCGTCACCGCCGAGCTCGTGCGCCAGCTGCTCGACGAGGAGACGGCCAAGATCCGCTCCGAGGTGGGGGAGGAGACCTGGCAGGCCGGGCGCCCCGAGGAGACCCGCCAGATCTTCGAGAAGGTGGCGCTGTCAGAGCCGCTGGCCGAGTTCCTCACCCTCGAGGCCTACGACTACCTCGACTGAGTTCGGCGGGGGTTGTGGCGGATTTTGGAGCTATTTCCTTCACTATCCGCCACGACCGGTTCGCCGGCCCGCTCCGTCCCTGCTCGGTAGCCGCAGTTGACGCGCGCCCGCGTTGCCGCGGACGCGCGTCCCCAACCGCAGTCTCGGCTCGGCCGCTCTAGGACGGGACCATGAAGCTCAGCGGCCCGGACTGCAGCAGCACGAGCACCGCCATCAGCACCACCAGGACCACCGACCACCCGAGCACCTTGCGGAAGATGTCGCCCTCGCGCCCGGCGAGGCCGACGGCCGCGGCACCGATGGCGAGGTTCTGAGGCGACACCATCTTGGCCAGCACGCCGCCGGAGCTGTTGGCCGCCGCCAGGAGGGTCGGCGACAGCCCCGCGTGCTTCGCCGCGGCGACCTGCAGGCCGCCGAACAGCGAGTTGGTCGAGGTGTCCGAGCCGGTGACCGCGGTCCCGAACCAGCCGATGATCGGCGACAGGAAGGCGAAGAACCCGCCCGCGCCGGCCGCCCACGTGCCCAGCGTGATCGTCTGGCCCGACATGTTCATCACATAGGCGATGGCCAGCACGGTCATCACGGTCAGCAGCGCCCACTTGATCTGCTTGAACGTGTCCCAGTAGAGGCGCAGGCCGCGCACCGGACTGACCCGCAGCACCATCGCGGTGAGGATGCCGGAAATCAGAAGTCCCGTGCCGGCCGCGGTGAACCAGTTGAGCTTGAACAGCTCGCTGGTGGGAGCCTTGCCCTTGCCGTTGATCACGTGTAGCCCGGGCCAGGAGAATTTCGTCGTCGCTCCATCCAGCCAGTTCAGCACGGGATGCAGGCTCATCACGCCGAGGACGACGACGATGATCGCGTAGGGCGCGAAGGCCAGGAGCATCTCCTTGCGGCTCGGGGGCGGCCCATCGCCGTCGGCCGAGCGCGTGCGCACGTCGTGCTCGAAGGCGGCGTCGGCGGTGCTGCCGCCGGCGATCGCCGGGCGATGCCGGCCCCGCGATGTCGTCGCCACGGCGGGAGCGCTCGGCTGCCACACGCGCAGGAACATGACGAGCGCGCCGGCCGAGCCCAGCGAGGCGACGATGTCGGTCAGCTCCATCGAGATGTAGTTGGACATCACGAACTGCAGGAGGGCGAACACGAACCCCGCGGTCAGCGCCGCCGGCCAGACGGCCTTGACGCCGCGGCGGCCGTCCACCATGAAGACCAGGATGAACGGCAGGATGAGCGCGAGGAACGGGGTCTGGCGCCCGACCATGCTGCTCAGATCGTGGACCGGCAGCCCGGTGACCTGCCCGAGCGTGGTGATCGGGATGGCGATGGCGCCGAACGCCACCGGCGCGGTGTCTGCCACCAGCGCGACGGCGACTGCGCGCAGCGGGCTCAGCCCCAGCCCCACGAGCATGACGCTGCAGATGGCCGGCGGCGTGCCGAAGCCCGCCAGCGCCTCCAGCAGCGCGCCGAAGCAGAAGGCGATCACCACCACCTGGACGCGCGTGTCGTTGGACACCATGCTGAACGCCCGTCGCAGCACGGCGAAGTACCCGGTGGCCTCGGTCATGTTGTAGATCCATAGGGCATTGAGGACGATCCACATGATCGGCCAGAAGCCGAAGGCCGCCCCCTCGAGCGCCGAGTCGGCGGCCTGGCCGACCGGCATCGGATAGACGATGACCGCCACCAGTAGCGCCACCGCGAGTGCGCACAGCGACGCCCATTGCGCCTTGAGTCGCACCACCCCCAGCAGGACGAACAGCGTCAGCAGGGGCAGGATGGCGAAGATCGATGTGAGTCCCAGCGAATGGGACACAGGGTCGAGTACCTGCTTGTACACGGCGGAGCCTCCCTCTTGGTAACAGCCGTTACATCCAATGCCTACCCAATGAACACATTTCAAAGCAGACGGGGCGCCAAAGCAGGCGGGGGGCCGGGCAGACGGGCGGCCAAACCAGACGGGCGGCCGCGCGGACGGGCGGCCAAAGCAGACGGGGCGGCGGTTGCTAACGTGAGCGCCCGTATGGCCACCGCCCCCTCAGAGCCGCTGCACCAGCGTCTCGCGGCAATCCGCGGGCAGCTCAAGCTGCTTGCGGACTATCTTTGACCCCGCTCAGCTAGCCGCGCGCACCACGGCGCTGGAAGACGAGATGGGGGCCGCCGGCTTCTGGGATGACCAGGAGCGGGCCGCGAAGGTCTCAGCCGAGCACGCTCGGGCCAGCCGCAAGCTGGGCGTGTTCCGCCAGCTGGAGTCAGATGTCGAGGACCTGGAGCCGCTCGCCGAGCTGGCCGAGGAGGATCCCGGCATCGCATCCGAGCTGGAGGAGCAGATCGCCGGGGTGCAGGCCCGTCTCGACGCGCTGGAGGAAGAGCGCCTGTTTGCCGGCCGCTACGACGCCGGGGACGCGCTCGTCACCGTCAACGCCGGCGCCGGTGGCACCGACGCTCAGGACTGGGCCGAGATGGTGCTGCGCATGGAGATGCGCTGGGCCGAGAAGCGCGGCTTCGAGGTCGAGCTGCTGGAGGCGTCGCCCGGAGAGGAAGCGGGCATCAAGTCGGCCACCTTCCGGGTCAAGGGCGAGAACGCCTACGGCCTCTACGGATCGGAGAAGGGCGTGCACCGGCTGGTGCGCCTGTCGCCCTTTGACTCGGCCAATCGCCGCCAGACGAGCTTTGCCGGCGTCGAGGTCTCGCCGGTCGTGGAGGAGTCCGCCGCGGTGGAGATCGACGACGACGACCTGCAGGTCGACACCTATCGGGCCAGCGGCGCGGGCGGCCAGCACGTGAACAAGACCGACTCGGCGGTGCGCATCACCCACAAGCCCACCGGGATCGTGGTGCAGTGCCAGAACGAGCGGTCGCAATCCTCCAACAAGGCCGAGGCCATGGCGATGCTGCGCTCCAAGCTCCTGGAGATGGAGGAGCGCAAGCGCCGGGAGGAAATCGCCCGCGAGAAAGGAGACGCTCAGGACGTCAACTTCGGGTCCCAGATCCGCTCCTACGTCCTGCATCCCTACACCATGGTCAAAGACCACCGGACCGATTACGAGATGGGCGACGCCAACCGCGTGCTCGACGGCGACCTGGACGGCTTCATCCGCAGCTACCTGCTCAAGGCGGCCAAATGAGCGCCTCCTCGCCCGCACCGGGCCACGATCCCCGCGACGACACCGAGCCCGCCGAGCTGCGTGACGGCGCGCTCGTATCCGAGCCCCGCGATCCGGGCGATACGCGGCGCCCGCGGCGCGAGCACCCCACGGCGCCGTACCTCGAGGCGATCGTCTCCTACGGCTTCCGCGGCTCGGTGCGCTTCCACGTGCCCGGCCACAAGGGCGGGGCCGGCGCCGATCCCGGCCTGCGCTCTGCCATCGGCGAGCGCGCGCTGGCGCTGGACATCTGCCAGGACATCGAGGGCATCGACACCGGGCCCACGCCGACCCCGTACCAGCGCGCCGAGGAGCTGGCGGCGGCCGCGTATGGCGCCGGGCAGACGTGGTTTCTCACCAACGGGGCCACCCAGGGCAACCACGCCCTGTGCCTGGCCCTGGCCAAGCCCGGGCGCCACGTGCTCGTTCAGCGCAACTCGCACGCCAGCATCGTCGACGGGCTGGTGCTCAGCGGTGGCCTGGCCAGCTTCGTCGCCCCCGAGTACGACAACGAGCTGGGCATGGCCCACGGGGTCACACCCGAGGCCCTCGAGCAGGCGCTCTCGCGCTCGCCCGACATCAGCGCGGCGTTCATCGTCTCCCCGACCTACTACGGCATGGCCGCCGACATCCGCGGCTGCGCCGAGGTGGCCCACGCCGCCGGGACGGCTCTCGTCGTCGACTGCGCCTGGGGCTCGCACTTCGGCTTTCACCCGACGCTGCCCGAGTCCCCGCTGCGCCAGGGCGCCGACGCAGTGCTGGCCTCGACCCACAAGATCGTCGGGAGCCTCACCCAGTCGGCGATGCTCCACGTGGCCGAGGGCGGCCTGATCGACGCCGACGAGATCTCCCGCTGCGTGCGGCTCGTGCGCTCCACCAGCCCCAACTCGCTGCTGCTGGCCTCGCTGGACAGCGCGCGGCGCCAGCTGGCCGCTCACGGAGAGGCGCTGCTTGATCGCACGATCGCCGCCTCGGCGCGGGCTCGGGAGGCGATCGAGGCCATCCCCGGGATCGCCATCGTCGGCGAGGCCATGGTCGGCCGCCCCGGGATTGCGGGGTGGGACCCGCTGCGCATCGTCATCGACGTGCGCGGCACCGGCGTCACCGGCTACGAGCTCGCCGCGGAGCTGCGCGCCGCGTACGACATCTACATCGAGCTCGCCACCCACGCCACCCTCGTGCTCGTGCTCGGCCTGGGCCAGCCGGTGGAGCCCCTGGAGCGCTTCGCCCACGACTTCGCCGAGACCGTGCGAACCCTGTCGCGCCCGGGCCAGGGCCCGGCGATCGCCGCCCCGGCGACGTCGCTCGAGCACCAGAGCGTCGTCCCCATCCGCGAGGCGTTCCTGGGTGAGGGCGAGACCATCCCGGTCGACGACGCCATCGGGCGCATCTCGTGCGAGTCGATCGCCGGCTACCCGCCGGGCGTCCCGACGCTGCTACCGGGCGAGCGGGTCACCGCCGAGGTCGTGCGTTACCTGCGCGAGCTGACCGCCGCCGGCGCCCGCCTGCACGGCGCTGCCGACCCGACGTTCGCCACGGTGCGGGTGCTGGCCGGGTCGCGGACCGAGAACGGGGCGGTCGCCGCCGCCCCGGCAGCCGCCGAGCCCCGGTAGGGCGCCGCCTTCGCGAGCCCGGACAGCGCGGCCTTAACGGCCAAAGTCCGGGCGCGAGGCCCGGACCCTGTGCCCTTCCGATTACGCTGCCCCACCCGCCCGCGGACCGCGAGGCCCGCGGGTGAGCGGGGTCAGGTCATTTGACGATGATCGTCCCGTGCATGTTGGGGTGGATCAGGCAGACGAAGTGATACGTCCCTGCCGTGGTGAAGTCGATCTTGCCCGAGGATGGGATCGTCTTCGTGAACGGGTTGTTGTCCAATGCCCCGACGTTGGCAAAGCCGTTGCCGTGGTTGGTGGGCGACTCGGTCACCGGTTGGGTCGGATCGCTCGGGTAGACGCCCTGGGCCGGGAAGTTCGCGCCTTCAAAGCCCTTGGCCAGACCCTTGAGCGTGCTCGTGTCCCCGAACGTTGCCGTATGGGTCTCGAACGTGTGCTTGGACATCTGGAACGTCACCACCGTGCCGGCGTTGACGGTCAGCGACGTCGGGAACATGGCGTAGAGCTCCACGCCGCCCGGAGTCGACTCACCGAGGCTGACGGTGTCGGTCGGCGGCTTGCTCGCCGCCACCTTCTTGGCCGCCTTGATGTCAGCCGTGACCTGCGCGACCTGAGCCGCGGCATCCTGCTTGGCCGACGGGATCGGCGCGCCGGCGGGTTTGACCACGACGGTCCCGATCATGCCGGGGTGCACGTCGCAGAAGTACTTGTACGTGCCCGGCTTCGTGAACGTGAGCTTGAACGGCTTGGGCGGCCCGTTGCCGGCCGACAGGCCGCTGTCCCACCGCTGGCTGCCGTTGAACGTCTTGGCCTTGGGCGGCGCGAACAGCGCCGTGTTGAGCCCGACGTTGGGCACCTTGCCGTCAAACCAGAACGGGTTGCCGGCGGCGTCGTTGACCCCGGTCGCGAGCTTGCCCGGGACGATCAGTGGCAGCGCGCTGCCGGCCTTGCCCGGGAAATCGATGGTGTGGAACCCTTGAACCTGGAACGACACGGAGTCGCCCACGTTGATGGTCGTCTTCTTATTGAAGAAAGCATTGATGTCAGGCGAGTACTGGGTTGTGAAGCTCTTGGGCAGGAACTTGGCCGCGATCTTGCTGGTCGACGGGGGCGGCCCCGCGTAGACAACCTTGGTCACTGGTTTGGCGAGCGCGGCCGTTGCCGCGACCAGCGCAACCAGCGCGACCCCAGCCCCAATCCCCGCGCGACTCCTAATCCGACGCACTAAATCCCCCTTAGGTCGTAATCACGTCGCACGATAACCAGATGGCCACAATTCGTGTGAAAACTTCCCCGTCCCTATCCTCGGCGTTCATGGAGGCGCTCACCGCCGATCTCGCCGATGTTGTAGCCCGCGCGCTGGCCGAGGATCTCGGCGCCGGCGACGTGACCACCGCCGCCACCGTCCCCGCCGAGACCCGCGCCCGCGCGGTCATCCGCCAGAAGGCCCCGGGGGTCATCTACGGCCTCGACGTGGCCGAGCAGGTGTTCCGCTCGCTGGATCCCGAGGCGACGTTCAACCGTGAGGTGGCCGAGGGGGTCTGGCGCGAGAGCGGTGAGGTGCTGCGGCTCGAGGGGCGTGCGCGGGCGCTGCTGTCCGGCGAGCGCACCGCGCTCAACTTCCTGCAGCGCCTCTCGGGCGTGGCCACAATGGCGGCCCGGGCGGTGCAGGCGATCGACGGGACTACCGCTCGCATCCTGGACACCCGCAAGACCACGCCGGGGCTGCGAGCGCTGGAGAAGGCCGCGGTCGCCGCGGGAGGGGCCACCAACCACCGTGCCGGCCTCTATGACGCGATCCTCATCAAGGAGAACCACGCGGCGCTGGCCGGCGGGGTCGGCGCGGCGGTGCGCCGCGCCCGTGCGCAGGCCCCGGATCTGCCGCTCGAGGTGGAATGTCGCGATCTGGCGGAGGTCGACGAGGCGCTCGACGCGGGGGCGCCGAGACTGCTGTTGGACAACATGAGCCCCGAGGAGCTACGCCGGGCGGTGGCGCACGTGGGCGGCCGCGCCGAGCTCGAGGCCAGCGGCGGGGTGACGCTTCAGACGCTCAGGGAGGTCGCGAGCACGGGCGTAGACTTCGTGTCGGTGGGTGCGCTGACCCACAGCGCGCCGGCCCTCGATCTCTCTCTCCTCCTCACCCCCTTGCTATGAACCTGCCCATGCTCAGCGCCTCTGAGGCGCCGCTGATGCTCGAGAACATCCCCGCCCTCCAGGACGAGGTGCGCGAGCTGGCGGCCGCCCGCGGGGCCGTGATCCTTGCCCACAACTACCAGCTCCCGGAGATCCAGGACGTTGCCGATTACGTCGGTGACTCGCTGGGGCTCTCCCAGCAGGCGGCGGCCGCCGACGCCGGCACGATCGCGTTCTGCGGCGTGCACTTCATGGCCGAGACCGCCTCGATCCTCTGTCCCGAGAAGCAGGTCCTGATCCCGGACCTCGACGCGGGCTGCTCGCTGGCGGACTCGATCACCGCCGAGCAGTTGCGCGACTGGAAGGCGCAACATCCTGATTCGGTGGTCGTCATGTATGTCAACACCACCGCCGAGGTCAAGGCCGAGACCGACTACTGCTGCACCTCGGCCAACGCCGTGCAGGTGGTGGAGCACATCTACCGCACCCATGGCCAGGACACCCAGATCCTCTTCGGCCCCGACATGTTCCTCGGCGCCTACGTCGAGAAGACCCTGGGCCGGCCGATGCACGTCTGGGACGGGGAGTGCCACGTCCACGCCGGGATCAAGCCCGCTGACATCACCAGCGTCCGCGCGGCGCACCCGGGCGCCGACTTCCTCATCCACCCCGAGTGCGGCTGTTCGACGAGCGTCATGGAGTACGTCGCCTCGGGGGACATCTCCTCGGCGGGCGTGCACATGCTCTCGACGGGCGGGATGCTCCGCTATGCCCGCTCACTGGGCGCCGAGGGAGTGGGTGGGGTCCGTGGCACCGCGATCGTCGCCACCGAGACCGGGATGCTGCACCCGCTGCGCCTGGCCGCCCCGGACACCGAGTTCATCGCCGCCAACGAGGCCGCCTCGTGTCGCTTTATGAAGATGATCACGCTGCCCAAGCTCCGAGACGCGCTGCGCGACGGCGTGCACGAGGTCAAGGTGCCGGCGGAGATCGCTGATCGGGCACGGGTGCCGATCGAGCGGATGGTCGCGATCAGCTGACCTCGTCGCCGCCGTTGGGGTGCGGCATGTCCGGCGGCAGCGGATACAGCGGGTCTGAGTCCTCGAAGAGCAGCACCCCGCGCTCGGCCACGGCCCTCAGGCGCGGCGTGTTCGTCCGCTTGCGCTGGAACTCGTCGAGCGTGTAGCAGTGCACGTCGGCGCTGTCGCCCATCTCCATCCCATCCCACAGGGACGTCGCCTGGTAGACGCGCTCCAGCCATGGCATCCCCTCAAACGCGCGCGAGACCAGCACCACCACGTACTCGGGCCCTCGCTCGCGTTGGGGCGGGGCGCCGCGGGCGTCGTCCACGCGCGCGCCACCGAGCATCACCACCTGCAACGGCCAGCGGTCGCCGACGCGGTTGAGGTAGCGCTGCATCTCTCCCAGGTTGAGAGCGGCACCCAGCTCCACTACGTCGATTGTGCAGGGTGAGGGTGACGCTCGTCAATAACGGGCGATCGCACCGATCATCCGACTCTCCAGGAGAACGGAGATGCCGTTGTCCGGGCCGTCGATGAACAGCGCGAAAGCGAGGGTGTGGCCGCTGCGGCTGTGGCAGTAGCCGGCGAGGTTGGTGACGTAGTTGAGCGTGCCGGTCTTGGCCGCGCAGTTTCCGACGGCGGGGGTCTTCAGCCCGATGCCCCGGACGGTGCCCTCCTTACCGACCGTGGGCAGCGACGCGACCAGCTCACGCCCCACCGGCGTGCCCCACACCTCCCGCAGCAGATCGACGACCTCCAGGGGCGAGGAGCGGTCGTCGCGTGACAGCCCCGATCCGTCGAGGATCTTCGGGTGCAGGCCGTAGGTGTCGGCCACGGTGCGGCCGATGACCTGGGCGCCGTCGGAGATCGTGCCGCCCCGGCCGAACAGGACCCCGAGCTGCTTGGCGAGCAGCTCCGCGAACAGGTCGTCGGACGGGACGTCCATCAGGCGCGTCATCGTCGAGAGCGGGGGTGAGCTGACCGTGGCGAGGATCTGGGCGCTGTCCGGGGTCTTCCTCTCAGTGCGCGCGGCCTTGACCGCGATGTGCGAGCCCTTCATCACCAGCGCCATCTCGCGCGCGGCGAAGGCGGCGGGGGAGTAGTGCGGGACGGTGGCGCCGTGGTCGTAGGTCAAGGCGCTCAGCTGCCCGCCGAAGTCGGGTACGTCGGGCTGGTAGTTGGTCATCAGCCCGCCCCGCTTGCGGTCGAACATCGTCTCGTCGGCGAAGATCTGGCCGGTGACGCGCGTGATGCCGCGCTTGACGAGCTGCTGGGTGAGCTGGGCGGCGGTGGGGCCGTAGCCGAACTCCCAGGTGCGGTTGAACGTCGGGTCCCCGAACGTCGGATCTCCGCCGCCGCGCAGGTAGAGGTTTCCGTGCCAGACGCCGTGGCGCTCAGAGCCGGTGCCGAGCAGCGTGGTGTGCAGCCGGGCGTTGGGCCCCAGCTTGTCCATCAGCGCCGTAGTCGTCCACAGCTTCTCGACCGACGCCGGCGGGCGCTTGACCGTGGGCCGCAGGCCGTAGAGCTCGTCGTCGGCGTCGAGGTCGTAGACCAGCGCGCCACTCTGCGGGCCGGCCTGGTTCATGGCCTTGCTCAGCGCCGACTGGAGACGGACCTCATCGGGGGACAGCGGCGCGCGCTGACCGCGCGTGGTGAGAAGCGCGGGGTCGTGGGCGCGGCGGCGGGTCGGGGTCGGCTTCTTCTTGGGCGGCGCGACGACCGAGGAGCCGGCGTCGAACTGCGCGTCATGGTTGCTCGTGTGGCTCAAGGAGCCGAGCAGGCCCAGCGTGATCGCCGCCGCCAAGAGAATCAGTACCAGCCCTGGGGCGAGCCACCGTCTCAGGCCGTCTCCAGCTCCTCCACGGTGTGGGGTCCCACGACGGCGACCGACAGTTCGTCGGCGATGCCTGCGGCCACTTCCCGCACCTCGTCGAAGGTGACGTTGTCCAGCAGGTCGATGGTGATCTCGGGGTCCGCGTCCTCGTCGTAGACGATCGTCTGCTGAGCGGCGTAGCGGGCCACCGCACCCGTGTTCTCGAAGGCCAGCGTCCGCGCGCCGGCGGCGTAGGCCTTGGCGCGCTTGACCTCGGCCTCGGTGGGGCCGTCGGTGCGCAGCTCGGAGACGATGTCGCGCATGCGCCGGTAGGCCTCCGTGCACTTGCCGGATTCCAGGCCCGCGGAGAGCTGGAGCACGGGGACGTCGGCATAGGCGTGGGGGAAGGCCGAGACCGAGTAGGCCAGCCCGCGCTGCTCGCGGATCTCGTCGAACAGGCGCGACCCCATCGAGCCGCCCAGCAGCGTCCCGTACACCATCAGAGCGGCGCGTTGCTTGGGATTGTCGACGTCGACCATCGGTCGGTAGGACATACGCAGATGCGACTGGTTGGAGTCCCGCTCGCGCACGAGCACGCGCGGCGTCTGCGGCGGGGCGACGTCGAAGGGATCGGGCTCCGGGGCGGGCGAGAAGCGCTCGAACAGTTCGTCGAGCGCACCGTTGTCACCGAGGGCCTCGAGGTTGCCGACGGCGAACGCCGCCCCCCGGGACGGGGACCAGCGCCGGCTGCGGAAGGCGAGGATGCCGTCGCGCGTGAAGGTGTCGCGCAGGTGCTCGGCGGGGCCGAGCACGGGGCGCCCCAGCGGGTGATCGCCGAACACGGCCTCGTCGATGAGATGCTCGGCGATCGTCGCCGGCTGATCCTCGGAGCGGGCGATCTCCTGGACCACGACGCCGCGCTCGCGGTTCAGCTCGTCGGGATCGATCTTGGGGCGGGCCACGAAATCGGTGAGCAGATCGGCCGCATCCAGGCCGCTCTGAGCACGCGCGGTGATGTGGAAGGCGACGAGATCGTGGCTGGTGTAGGCGTTGAGCACCGCGCCGATGCCCTCGGCGGCCTCGTTGACGTCGCGATAGGTGGGGTACTTCTCTCCGCCCTTGAAAACAAGATGCTCCAGAAAATGGGCCATCCCGTTCTCCTCGGGGCGCTCGGCGCGGGCGCCGGCGTCGAAGGCGGCGAGGATCGTCACCGCGCGCGTGCCCGGCACCGCGATGCGATGCAGCCGCAGGCCGTTCTTGAGGGTCTTGACCGAAATCTCCGCCATTGCTGGGACAACGGTAGCGCTCGGGGCGGGAGACGGGGGTGGGTCGTCGGCGCGTGATTCAATAGACCTGCAAATCGCGTTGCAAGCCCGCCGCGCACAGGACAACTACCGTGGGCTGCCGCTACTCTGCGCCGGACCCTATGGCTACACGAAACAAACTGTCACGCCGCGCCCCGGACCGGGCTCAGGCGGCCTCAAACCAGCATCCTCGGACCGATACGCGCCAGCAGCGGACCGCCCGGCCGGTCATCGAGTTCCGCGGCGTCTCCAAGCTCTACGCCGGCGATGTGGGCCTCGACCAGGCCACCTTTGCGATCGAGCGCGGCGAGTTCGTGTTCCTCGTGGGATCGACCGGATCGGGCAAGTCCACCGTGATGCGCCTGCTCATCAAGGAGCTCGAGGCGACGAGCGGCATGATCCGCGTCGCCGGCAAGGTCCTGGATGAGATCCCGCGCAAGCGGGTGCCCTACTACCGACGCAACGTCGGAGTCGTCTTCCAGGACTTCAAGCTGCTGCCCAACCGCACCGTGTATGACAACGTCGCCTACGCGCTGCAGGTCACCGGCGGCACGCGCAAGGACATCCGCGCCAAGGTGCCGGACATCCTGCGGCTCACCGGGCTCTCGACCAAGCTGCACAACTATCCGCACCAGCTTTCGGGCGGCGAGCAGCAGCGTGTCTCGGTGGCGCGCGCGTTCGTCAACCACCCGCCGCTGCTGCTGGCTGACGAGCCGACCGGGAACCTCGATCCGGAGACGAGCATCGACATCATGCGCCTGCTCTACCGGATCAACCGCACCGGAACCACCGTGCTGGTCGCCACGCACGACCAGTCGATGGTGGACAAGATGCGCCGCCGCGTGCTTGAGCTCTCCCGCGGACGCATCGTCCGCGACGAGGCCGCCGGCATGTACACGCGCGATGAGACCACGCGCGATCTGGCCCGCCGCCTGCGCGCTCCGTCGACGCCCCCGCCGGGGCTGGAGTAGACGATGCGCATCGGCTTCTTCCTGCGCGAGGCGATCCGGGCCACCCGGCGCAGCGCCGCTCCCAGCTTCGCCGCCCTGGCCACCGTGCTGGTGACGCTGCTGGTGCTCGGCGTGTTCATCCCGATCGTCCAGGCCACCAACGGCGCTGCCAACAGCGTGCGCAGCCGCGTCGAGGTCGACGTGTACATGAAGACCAACGCCACCGCGGCCGACGACGCCCGGGTGCGCCAGGAGCTGCTCAACGTCCCGCACGTCAAGCACGTCCAGTTCGTCTCCAAGGCGGCTGCGTACGCCCAGCAGGCGAAGATCGACCCGGCCGCCTACAAGCTGCTGGGCACCAACCCGCTGCCCGACACCTTCCATGTGATCCCGGACAACCCGGGCAACGTGCTCGCCGTGCGCACGTCGCTGTCGCCCCCCACGGCCGGCGGCGGCACGGGCACGATCGACCAGTCGATCCAGAGCATCTCCAACAAGCGCAACGACACCAAGAAGATCCTCGAGGTCACCAACCTGGTGACGATCACCGCCGCGGCTCTCACCGTGCTGCTGACGATCGCCTCGGTCCTGCTCATCGCCAACACGATCCGGCTGTCGCTGTACGCCCGCCGGCGCGAGGTGGAGGTGATGAAGCTCGTCGGCGCGACGGACTGGTTCATCCGCTGGCCGTTCGTCATCGAGGGCATCGTCGTGGGTGCGGCGGGAGCGCTGCTGGCGGTCGCGGTGCTGGGGGTGACCAAGATCGCCCTGCTTGATCCGCTGGCCAACAACTGGACGCTGATCGCCGCGCCGCGGACGATCTCGTTCACCGCGCTGCTGGTCGTGCTGATGGCGGCCGGCGTGGGGGTCTCGGCGCTCGGGTCCGGGCTGTCGCTACGCCGGTTCCTGCGCGTCTAGCTCTGCTCGAGCCGATTCGGCCGGCCCGGCGCAGAGGGGCGCCCAGCTACCCTGGATAGCCGCAGATGTACGCGCGGCGTCAACGTTCTCCCCGGTTTGTCTTGGTGCTCCTTGGCGTCATCGTGCTGCTCATCGGCGTGTGGTTCGGCGGCCATCCCAGTTGGCTGCCCGGGCCGATCCGCAGCGCCTTCGTCTCCCAGTCGAACAACGACAAGCTCATCAACCAGGTCCTGGGCCTGATTCAGAACGACTACTACCGCAAGGTCAGCCGCTCCGACCTCGTCGACAAGGGCCTCGCGGCGGCCGTGGCGAGCCTCAACGACAAGTACTCGCACTACTACGACCCGTCCGACTACCAGTCGTTCCAGAATCAGGACAACCCGCATCTGAGCGGGATCGGGATCGATATCAAGGTCCAGCCCCAGGGGCTGCTCGTCCAGGACGTGTTCCAGGGCTCGCCGGCGGAGAAGGCGGGGCTCACGCGCGGAGACATCATCCTCCAGGTCGGCTCCACCTCGCTCGCCAACCGCTCCCTGGACTTTGCGGCGTCGCACATCAAGGGGCGCGCGGGGACCAGCGTGACGCTCCTCGTCCTGCGCGGCGACCAACGGCGGACCATCATCGTCCGCCGCGCCGACCTCGTCGTGCCCGTCGCCGCCGGCCGGATTCTCGATTACAAGGGGACCAAGCTGGGCTACGTGGAGCTGACGAGCTTCACGGCAGGCTCGGGGGCCCAGGTGCGCAGTCAGGTGCAGCAGGTGCTGCACCAGGGTGCCCGCGGGCTCGTCCTTGATCTGCGCGAGAACGGGGGCGGACTGCTCAACGAGGCCGTCAACGTGGCCAGTGTCTTCCTCCCCAACGGCACGATCGTCTCCACCGACGGTCGAGCCCAGCCCCGCCAGGTCTATCTCGCCAGGCCCAACCTGACCATCGCCCCGAAGATCCCGATGGTGGTGCTCGTGGATGCGGGGACGGCCTCAGCGGCCGAGATCGTCACCGGCGCGCTCCAGGACCGCGGGCGGGCCAAGGTCGTGGGGACCCACACCTACGGCAAGGGCGTCTTCCAGGAGATCGAGCCGCTGTCCAACGGCGGGGCGCTGGACTTCACGGTGGGCGAGTACTTCACGCCCAGCGGCCGCAACCTGGGCGGAGGCGGCGTCAAGCAGGGCAAGGGCATCCAACCCAACGTCTACGCCTTCACGAAGTCGACGGCCAAGACCGACACCGCGCTGACGGTGGCCGAGCGGACCGTCGCCGCCGAGCTCGCGCAGTGACCCGGTCGGCCGGTCGGGCCGTTGACCCGCACTCCACGTCGCGGGTCGCGCTGTTGGTCCGCCAGGGGAAGTTCCTCGTCGCTGAGCCATTCTTCGGTCCCGGCCCGCGCGTCGTGGTCACACGTGACAAGCGCGCCGGGGTGGGCGACCTGGTGGTGCTGTCGGGCGGAGGTCAGGGCAACGGCCGGCGCGGTGGGTCGCGGCGGCCCACGGTGGCGCAGCGGCTGGGGCGGCCGGAGGTCGCGCGCGACGTCATCCGGGCGCTGATGCTCGATCGCGGGCTGCAGGGCGCGTTCGATCCGGCGGTGGAGCGCGAGGCCCGGTCGTCGGCCGATGACGGCGCCTCCGATCTGTCCGGTCACACGCTCCCCGGCGGGGACCGGCGCGACCTGCGCGACCTGCCCACGTTCACGATCGACCCCGCGACTGCCCGCGACTTCGACGACGCGGTGTCCGCGGAGGCTGTCGGTGACGGCTCGTGGCGGGTATGGGTCCACATCGCCGACGTCGCTGCCTACGTCACCCCGCGCTCGCTGGTCGATCGCGAGGCCTACCGGCGGTCCACGAGCGTCTATGTGCCCGGGATGGTGGAGCCGATGCTTCCCCGCGCGCTGTCCAACGAGGCCTGCTCGCTGGTGCCGGGGGCCCCGAGGGCGACGGTCACGGTGGAGATGATCGTGAGCGCGCGCGGGGTGCGCCGGTCCTCGATGTACCGCTCGCTCATCCGCTCCGACGAGCGACTGGACTATGAACGCGTGGACAGGATCTTCGCCGGGGCGGAGGCCGCGGCCGAACCGTGGGGGGAACCGCTGTCGGCGGCGCGGGCGGCGTCGGCGGCGCTCGGTGAGCTGCGGCGGGCGGGCTCGGATCGCGGCGGCCAGGGCCGGGGCGCCCTTGAGGTCGACTCGGCCGAGCCCCAGTTCAGCTTCGACCGCGACGGCAACGTCGTGACCGCGGAGCTCTCCGAGCAGACCGAGTCACACCGGCTCATCGAGCACCTGATGATCGCCGCCAACGAGCAGGTGGCCAAGTTCCTCTCCGAGCACAAGATCTCGGCGCTGTACCGCGTGCACGAGCGGCCCGAGGCGCCGGCGGTCGAGCGGCTGATCGACCAGCTCGAGTCCCTCGGCGTCCCGACGCCGCCGGTCCCCAAGGGCCACCTGACCCCGCAGCAGGCCGCAGAGGTGGTGGGGGAGGCGTCGGTGATGGTGGCCGACTGGGTGCGGCGGACCGGTCGCGGCCGCCGCGCGCTGACGAGCCTGGTGCTGCGCTCGCTCAAGCAGGCCTACTACGACCCGCGCAACCTCGGACATGCCGGGCTGGCGCTGGCCCACTACTGCCATTTCACCTCGCCCATCCGCCGCTATCCGGACCTCATCTGCCATCGGGCGCTGCTGAGCGCGATCGCCGGGGAGCCGACCCTCGACGCCTCCTGGGTGGCGAGCGCCGCCCCGTGGACCTCGAAGCGCGAACGTGAGGCGATGACGATCGAGCGCGATGCCGACGACGTGGCGCGCTGCTTCCTGCTCGAGCGCGAGCTGTTCGAGTCCGGCGATCGTGACGGCGCCTTCGACGGCGAGATCGTGGGGCTGATCGGCGCCGGAGCCTTCGTGGCCTTCGGCGAGGGGCTCCAGTACGAGGGGCTCCTGCCCGTGCGACGGCTGCGCGACGACTGGTGGGAGCTCAACGAGCAGGCGACGATGCTGGTGGGGACGCGCAACGGCGGGGCGATGAGGCTGGGCGATCCCGTGACCGTCCGCGTCGGGCGCATCGATGCCCCACGGGGTAGGGTGGATCTTCTCCCGGTCGACGAGCCGGAGGACTGATTCGAGCATGGCCAAGGGCAAGAAACGCAAAGCCGCACCCGGCGACGTCGCCAGCAACCGGCAGGCGTCGTACCGCTACAACCTGTTGGAGCGCTTCGAGGCTGGGCTCGTGCTCACCGGCACGGAGGTCAAGTCGCTGCGCGAGGGCAAGGCCCAGCTCAAGGACTCCTACGCGACCGTCCGCGACGGTGAGGCGTGGCTGATGGGCGTCTACATCCCGCCCTACGGTGCGGCCGCCCGTGACAATCACGACCCCGAGCGTCCCCGCAAGCTGCTGTTGCACAAGTCGGAGATCGAGCGGCTCATGGGGCAGACCAAGGAGCGCGGGCTCACCCTGGTGCCGACCCGGATGTACTTCGCCGGGCCGCGCTCACGGGCCAAGGTGGAGATCGCGCTGGCCAAGGGCAAGGATCTGTACGACAAGCGCCAGTCGATCCGCACGCGCGACATGGCGCGCGAGGTCCAGCGGGAATTGCGCGAAGTCGGGCGCTGACGGCGCTCTTGCACGCGGTGCGTGGCACCGGTGCAACCGGGGTAGCAGGTGGATATGACCATAGGCTCTTCAATCGTGCTCATCGCGGTCGGGGCGATCCTCAAGTGGGCGGTCACTGCCCATGTGAGCGGGATCAACCTCCAGACCGCCGGGACCGTCCTGTTCGTGCTCGGCATCCTCGGGCTGATCCTGTCCGTTCTGTACACCTTCGTGTGGTCGCGCAGCCGGACCACGGCGACGGCGACCCGCACGTACGTCCCGCGGGACGAGCAGACGACCCGCTACCAGTAGACCGGCTTTCAGCGCTTGCCGTGGCGCGCCTGGGCTGGTCTCAGCCCAGTGTGCGCGGCAGGTGGCTGGCGTTCATCCCGATGACAAGCAGGGCGACGAGGCCGAGATACACCGCGCCGACGAGTAGCCGGTTGCGCGGGCTGACGCGGTAGAACGCCTCCGCTTGCGCGCCGCCCTTGCGGCGATGCTCCCAGCGCCGGTAGGTCTCATAAGCAGCGAACAGCGCGATCAGGATGATGATCGGGTTGGGGAAGACGAAGGCCAGGACGACGATGCCGAAGAAGCCCAGGAACCACATCCACGGGGACATCGCCGCCATCGCGCGCCCACCATCCAGCGGCACCACCGGCAGCAGGTTGAACAGGTTGATGAAGAAGCCGGTGTAGCCGAGGGCGCGCCAGTAATCGTGGCCGGTGATCTGCCAGACGACCAGGCACGCCGCGGAGCCGATGGTGCCGAGCACCGGGCCGGCGAGGCCGACACGTGCCTCGGCCAGCGCGTTCTCTCCCAGCGACTTCGCCGCAACGACGGCGCCCAGGAACGGGATGAACATGGGGGCCGAGGCCGGGATCCCCTCGCGCCGCAGCTGGATGACATGTCCCAGCTCATGGACGAGGAGCAGGACGACGAACCCGATCGCGAACCAGAAGCCCCAGATCGTGGTGTAAGCCGCGATCGAGACCGCCATCGACCCTGCGGTGACGAGGATCTTGATCTTCGGCAGCAGCAGGAGGATCGACTTGATCTTGGCCAGGAAGGCCAGGATCGCCACGCCGATGGGGGCGATCCGCCGCTTGTAGAAGGACTCGCGAGGGCGCGGGCGGCCGAGCGCGCCGTTGGGGTCCTCGTGCTCGAGGGGCTCGAGACCGGTCGGCGGGTAGGGCGCTGGCTCGGACAGCGTCGGCGTGGTGCCGCCGTATGGGGTGGGGGACTCGCCGTATTCCATCTGTGTGTCAATGATTCTCGCAGGCCGTGGGGCCCTCTTACGCAGCTCTTCGCTGAAAGGGACCGGCCCACCCGCCCTATAATCGAAAGACAACAGATACCCCCGGGGACGACAGGCTTCGACGTGGTCGGTTCGTGGGGGTGGTTGCGAGTCGAGGTCCCGGGAGGCCTCGTTAAACACCCGGGAAAACCATAAGTGCGGACTCACACGAGTACGCGCTCGCCGCTTAGTCACTAAGCACTAAGCCGTGAGCTCTCGGCCCCTCGCTCGCCTGCGGCGGGGTGGCTGGGATCAACCAGCAGGCTTGCTCGGGGAGGTTCGCTTCAGCCAAACCGGGGACATCTCATGAAGCTGGTGCCCCACAACCCCGCCGGCGAGGCGAGTGGGGGACGAGATCAGAGCGCCGGCTACGCTCGTAGACGCCACCTTTTACGCGACCGCGGACGCGGGTTCAATTCCCGCCGTCTCCACCTTCGCAATGAATTCGAACCGCCCTCCGCACCGGGGGGCGGTTCGTCTATCAGGGCGACCACATCGAGCGTTGTGACGGCGCGGTAGAAAGGCCGGCCGATGTCGGGCGTCTGAAGCTCGAGCGTGATCGGACCGAGGAGATCGCGCAGCATCTGCGCGGAGCGAGCAGTGCGCTGCTCGAGCACCGACTGGACGTTGCTCATGCGCTCTCTGATCCATTCGATCGGCGGCAGCCGGAAGATCTTCTCGTGGCTCCGTTGAAGTGAGTCGACCTCCTCGGTGAGGGCGCCGACCCGGCACTCGGTCTCGACGAGCGCCTGCGCGAGGGCTTGGCTGCCGCGGCCCTCGCCGATGAAGTCCACGAAGTTCGCGAGCCGGCGCTGCTCGGCGCCCAACTCGGCCTCCTTGAGCTTGAGGGCGTCCGGGAGGTCGGCGCGCTGCTTAGCGATCTCTTGCTCAACCCGTTGAAGCACGTACGCGATGTGCTCCGGATCTGAGATCTGATCCTGGACGGCCTCAAGGATCACCTTCTCAGCGAGCGTCCGTCGCACGAGCGTCTTGTTCTCGCAGGCGCCCTTCGTCGCCGCGAGGCAGCCGTAGTAGCCACCGCTCTTGCCGCTGACCTGCGCGATGGTCGCTCCACAGGATCCGCAAACCATGCTCCCGGCGAGCAGGTGTGTGGGGAATTGGGCCTGTCTGCTGCCTTGCTCCTTGGAGAAGCCACGCTTGCCGGCGCCACCCGGCCAGGTGCGGTGCATCTCCTTGCGCCTCTTGCAGACGGCCTCCCACAATGGCCCGGGGATGATCCGTAGTTCCTCGTCCTCGTGAATGACCCACTCTGACTCCGGCTTCTCGAAGCGTCGACGACGACCCGTCCGAGGATCCCGGCGGCTCTCGGTGCGATTCCAGATCCACCGGCCGGCGTACTTCTCGTTGTCGAGGACCCGGCTGATGGTCGCTGGTGACCATCCCTTCGATGAGCGGATGCTCCCCGGCACGTTCTCCTCGTTGAGCGTCTTGACGATCTGCGTGAGCGACATGCCGTCGGCATACGACGTGAAGATCCGGATGATGGTCGCTGCCTGGCTCGGCTCAATCTCCATCTTGTAGCCGTCAGGTCGCGGCCGTCCTTTCTTCCATCCGCATTTCGCCGACGGGTACCGAGCGATAGCCGAACGGCTTCTCGCCAACGAAGAAGCCGCGTTCCTTCTGACCGATCTGCCCGCGCAGCGTCTTCTTCTTGAGGTCCCGCAGCTGAAGCTCGTTGAAGATCCCGCGGACCTGGATCGCAAGCGTCGACTCTTCGTCGTTGCTGTCTAGTCCGTCGGCGACCGAGATCACGCGAATGCGATCGAAGTGCAGCTCGGCGATGATCGAGAGCATTAGGTGGTTGTCACGGGCGAGACGCGAGAGGTCGTCGACCAGGACAACGTCGAACTCGCCGTTGTGAGCCGCCGCCATGAGCGCGGCGAGACTCGGCCGATCCGATCGGGCGCCTGACTGCGCCTGATCGGCATAGATGTGCTCGTCCGGGATCGTTAGCGAGCGCTGCTTCGCGAGCTTGGGGCAGGCGGAGACTTGGTCGTCGATGCTCTCGGGACGCTGGTTCTCAGAGCTGTAGCGCGCATAGATCGCCGCGGGCATTCGGTACTCCTCTCGTCAGACCGACGTTGCGGCTGCGGGTTCCGGGCTGGGTTCGGCCGCTGCTTCCATGAGCCGGATGTATTCGGTCGCCAGTTCCGCGGCGACGTGATCAAACAACGCGCGTAGGTTGGGATCGAGTGGCGCTTGCTGACCTCCGTCCGGAGCGTCCGATGCCTGGGGGAGGGAGGTCGACACGATGATAGACATTCTCTATCATCGGTCGGACGGAAAACTCCCTGCACGAGGACGGTTTTTCTAGTCGAGCTGCAGTGCCTGCGCAACCGCCGTGACGCTCAGTTCCACGCGGGCGAAACGGCTGCCTTCGGGTCCGCCAAACCCGGTGCTGGTTTCGTCGATCCCCCGCACCTGAATCTGCTCTGGAGCCCCGTCGGCGGGCTCAAGGGGAACTCCCCCGAACAGCTTCGGATTGTCGCCGGGCTTCCCGAGCGAGAGGTAGATGCTCTGACCGTCACTCACGATGGCTCGCAGATCGAGCGGACTCGTCGTCCGTAGGCTCGCCACGAGTGAGAAGTGCGGCACGTCCTCCTGGAGTTCCTCCTCAAGGGCTCGCAGGACATGCACGATCGCACCAGCCACCGTCAGCGGCAGCATCAGGTCCCGGACGCGGAGCGCCACCGCCAGCTCCAGGACATTTCTCGTCGAGAAGACCCGGCTCGACCCCCGGCCCGCCGCGTCGTGGACGTCGGGCACGACGATCTCCTTTTCGCACAGGTGAATCAGGCGGTGCTGCGGAACTTCGAAACGCCGCGCGACGTCGGCGAGCGTGAACGTCCCCGAGGCAGGCATGATAGAGCCAGCCTATCATCGGCCTCCGTCACTGCCTTCGTCTCGCTCCCCGGAACGGCTCAGTTTTTGGGGTAGGACGACAAGTGCAATTAGGAGGGTGGGCTTGCCCTGCCCCGTAGTTCATGCACTTCTGGTCGGGAGACGGGCTCGGATGCCCGTCTTCCGAGCGGAAGTACCGCGAACGGGACCTCCGGCTCACCAGCGACCGAGGGCGTCGCACAAGCTCTTCAAGGAGTCGGCCCCACGCGCCGGACGAGCCCCCCGGCACGTCCACGGATTCGCTGCCTCGCCTGCGGGCAGCCGGCGTCCTCGCCCGACGCCAAAACGTTGACCCGTTCCCCCCGCGGGAACGCCCGACTACCGACTCTGCCGAGCGCCCGGTCGAGCACTTGGCCGTGGAAGCCGCTGTCCGAGTACAGCTCCAAGACCCCCATATGGCCGAGAGATGTCATGTGCCGGTTGGCGTGAGCGGACGGTGAAGGTGGCCGGCCCTCCGCGTCGAACGGCGTAGGAAGGCGCGCGTGGTTGCCCCCACGCGGCCGGCCAATCGAACGGGAGGTACCGACCGTGTTGCACGGTATGCGATGCCCTGCGCGCCTGGCTGCGTGGCGCGTCGATCACGCCTGGGCTGGCGAAGGGATGGTGATCTGATGACGATGGTGATGGGAATGGATCAGCACCGTGCGCAGATCTCGGCGGAGTGGATCGACACCATCACCGGCGAGATCTCGCGCGCGAGGATCGCGCCCGCGGACCGGATGACTGTCCGGAGGTTCCTCGCCAAATTCACGGGCTTTGATCTGGAGGTCGCGTTGGAGGCGACGACGGGCTGGCGGTTTCTCGTCGAGGAGATCCACCGTGTCGGTGCTGAGGCCCATCTGGCGGAGTCGGCGGAGACCAGCGGTCTGAAGGGCAAGAAGCAGCGCGCGAAGACCGATTGGGCGGACGCCCGGCATCTGCGTGAGCTGCTGCTGATCGGCCGGCTCCCAGAATCATGGATCGCGCCGGCGCACCTGCTCGATCTCCGTGCCCGGGTCCGGTGCCGGCACATGCTCGTGCATCAGCGGACCGAGTGGCAGCAACGGATGCACGCGGTGCTCTACCACCACGGGTCCCGCACGCCCGCAAGCTCCTGACCCTTGCCAACCGCGAACGTGTCGCCGCGCTGAAGCTGCCCGCCGTCGCCAGGGAGCAGCTCACCATCGCGCTCGAGATGATCGACGCGATCGATGTGCAGATCGGCCCGGTCGACGTCGCGCTGCGCGCCTATGCGCGCACGCAGCCCGGCTGGCGCACGCTGATCAAGGAGATCTACGGCATCGGCCCGTTGACGTCGGTCACGATCCTGGCCGAGCTCGGCGACACCCGCCGGTTCCAGAACTCCCGCGACGCGGTCCGCTACGGCGGCATGGACGTCACCGTCTACCAATCCGACCAGCGCCGCGCCGCAGGACACCTGTCCCGCCAAGGACCACCCGCACTGCGATGGGCGCTGTATGAAGCCGCACAGGCCGCCCGGCGCCCGAGCAGCCCCGACCGGCCCTACTACGAACAGCTCGCAGCGAGACTCGGCGGCAACCGGGCGTGCGTCGCGATCGCGCGCAAGCTGCTGAAGCGCAGCTACCACGTCCTGCGCGCTCTCGGTGATCAGGCGCTCCAGCCCGTCACCGCCTGACCACACAAACCGTTACGCGGCAAGCCCAACGATCATCGATGAACCGCGGCCAGTTCCCCAAGCCCTGCTGCCGACCCCGCCTCGCGGGGAACGGCCTAGAGAGACTGAGCGGCCGCAACCCATCTGCTGGAACCTCCAACCACATCATGTCGCCGACCTGGAGCCATCCCGAGTCGAGTGCCGAAGTAAGCCTGGGCGTCCGCGGACACACCCCTGCCCCACAACGCGCCCACGCACCCCCCCGGCGAACATTCGGCAGGGATGCCGGACCGACGAACCATCAACGCCTTGACAGCCCACAGCGGCACAAGTAAGCAGGGCGCACGCCAGACGGTGCGCGACGGTGCGGCTGCGTATGCACAGCTATTCATGGACGCCACCGGAAGGACGGGGCTGGTCAGACCCCAAGCCCGTCGCCCACGATGCGGGTATCAACAGCCGCGAGCTGACAATCGCCCGCGAGTCGGGCGATGCGGTCGTCGTCCTTGGCCGCGATGCCTTCGGCAAGCTCTCGGCAGATCATCCAGACGACCGCTACCAGCCTCGCGCTCGCCCGACCGCGGTGTTCGAAATGGGTTTCGCTATGGCCTAATAGGTCTTGAGCGCGTCACTGTGCTCCGCGAGCCCGGAGTCGTGCGGCACGCCGACCTTGACGGGATCGCGTACAAGCCTTTCGATCGTTACCTCGTGGCGGTCCCCTTCCCGGCCGTCATGAACCTTCCTCAAGCAGTTCCCACGCCTCCTCGTACTCCTCGATGTCGCGGAGCGGCAGGACGGTGCGCGTGTACTTCGGTCCGACGTATTCGCGGGTGAGGTCTGCCGCCACCTGGGCTGGAACGACCCAGTAGCGCGGGCGCTCGTTGTCCTCACCCAGGGCAACGACCACGATGAAGTCCTGGGGGCCCGACAGGTGGATGCCTCCAACCTGGAAGCTCGACCACACCTTCCGGCCAGTCTTGACGTCGATCCGGACCACCGTCTGACCGGTGGGGTCTTCGTCAGGGGGCCGGGAGGCCAGGATGTCGATGGCGGCGGTGTTCTTGGCAGTGAGCGTGGCAATCCAGCCGCGCTTGGTCAGTTCGGCGGCGACGAACAGCTCGCCGGCGATGGCGGTCTGCTGGTTCACCCCGCGTGTTCGTTTGCGGGTGGTGGTGGTCATGACGTCTCCTTGGCGAGGACGTTCGTCTGGGCGGGCAGGAACGTCCAGACTCCGTGGCTGTAGCTGACTTGGAACAGGAGCGGGCCGCTCGGACTCGGGTTGGTGCTGAGGAGGTTCCCGACCTTGTCGGTGGTCAGCGGGTCGGTTATCCGGATCGCCGGACCGGGAACGGTGGTCGAGGTCGATGTCGCCGGGGTGAAGCTGGCGTAGATCGTGTCGATCGGGGTGCCGTTCGGCCGGGCGTAGTAGTCAATGGCGTAGATCCCGGGTTGAGCCTTGACCGTCTCGCCACTGAACGGCAGTGAGTGGTTTCCGGCTAGGTCCTGGGCGGGCCGGAGCGGACCCCAGGCCCAGGTCACGCCGCCGTTCGCTGTCTCCGACCAGGGGAGCAGCTGACCACGCGTGACGGTGTGCCCGTAGGCCAGGACGTCGCGGGTGAACCGGCCGAGCACTGGATGGCTGAGCGTCAGGGTGCCGCGCTTGGTGATCCGGTTGTCGCTGGCGCAGTCGGGCTTGCACGTGTTGATGTCCACGGTGCCGACCGCTCGGGCCCGCGTCTGGGTGTAGGTGGTCCAGTGGATCCACGAGTGATGGGCTCCGCCGCGCAAACGGCCGAAGGCGAAGCCCCCGTCGGCGCTGTAAATAATCAGCTGCGGCTTGACGACAAATGTCGTGCCGCCGCCGCTACCGTCGGTGAGCACCCGCGGCAGCGGGCTCCTCGCCAGCGCCGGGGTGGTGCCCAGCGCTAGGACCAGCGCGGGGATGACCACCCACATGGGCGTCCTGAGTTTGTGTTTCTGGTTGGTGGTTCTCATGTGTCCCTTTCAGCGCATCTCGGCGCCGTCGAGTTTCAGGACGGCGGCGGTCTGGGCGTCGATGCCCGGTTGCCCGAGTTTGGGCGGTGCCTACGGCTTAGCGCTTCACGACGCGGCGCACATCCGGAGTCTGCAGCGACCTGCCCCGGGCAGAATCCGGAGCCCGGGCTCGATCGGGAGTAGCTCTTTGTCGCCAACTCGATGGTGCGCTCTGCGACGTCGGCCTGAGCAAAGCGGTCGTCCGCTGACCGGGCCGTCGCGCCGGACCTCGCGGCCAGTGCCTACGTGTAAGTCCCGTCAAGGTTGGTTCCGCTCGTTGAGGCGAGCGATGGGGGGTTGGTGACCGAGCGCTGAGTGTTTGCGTTGATGGTTGTAGTGATAGAGCCAGCCGTCAAGGGCGGCGGTGCGCTCGGTGCTGGAGCGGTAGATCGCGCCATAGGCCCAGCCGCCCAGGAGCGTGCGGATGAACCGTTCGGCTTTGCCGTTGGTTTGGGGTCGGTAGGCGCGGGTGCGCAGATGGCGGATCTTGAGGGTGCGGCACGCTGCGGCGTGGATCGTTGAGCGGTAGGCGCCGCCGTTGTCGGTGAGGACGCGCTCGACGGTGATGCCGTGCCGTGCGTAGAACCCGACCGCGCGTCTGAGAAACCCGATCACGGTCCGTCTGCTCTGGTCGGCCAGGACCTCGGCGTAGGCCAGGCGGGTGCAGTCATCGATGGCGATGTGCACGCACTCCCAGCCGGTCATCTGGCGCTGGACGCCGAGCGGGTCCTTGCGAGTGTGCCGCTTGCTGCGGGCGGCGTCTCCGGTGAATCGGCAGCCGGCGCCTCCCTGGATGCGTCCGAGGCGCTTGATGTCGATATGGATCAGCTCCCCGGGCCGTTCGCGCTCGTAGCGGACCGCAGGCTCAAGACCGAGACGGCCGAGCTTGCCCATCCCGGTCCGGGTCAGGATCCCTGACACGGTCGAGAGCGGCATGTCGAGGCACTCGGCGATCTCGGGGCCGGTGAACCGCACCCGTCTGAGCGCCGCGATCGCCTCGACCCGCCGCTGGCTGGTCCGGTGTGGGCACCGGCGCGGTGCTGAGGACCGGTCCCGCAACCCGGGTTCTCCTTCGGTGCGGTAGCGCCCCACCCATTTGCGGGCGCAGCGGACACTGACTCCGGCGGCCTCGGCCGCCTGCGTCAGCGTCCGCTCTCCCTCGACGACGGCGCGGCAGAGCTCCCTGCGGCCTTTCAGACTGAGCGCCGCGTTAGCGTGCAGATTCATCCGGTGTCCTCCTTGGTGGGACTGAGGTGCTTGGCAGCTCTCAGCCTCCAAGGGGGCCCGGATAGACCAACCTACTCAGGAACTACACCTACGCAGACGGGGGATCGGCCCGTGTGCGCCGCGCCGCCGCCAACCGTCCCGATCAGCCCTGGGCTCAGCCGTGCGGTCGGCTGTCGCTCGGCCCGGAGATGCAGCTGTCGCGTCCTGGACCGCCTGAGGGAGTCGTGCGTCTCGAGCCCGGGACGCTGGTGCCTTCGCTCGCAACGTCCCCGAGGACGATCTCGATCAGAGGATCGAGCATCGGAGCTGAGATAACACTTATTTGTGATATCTCCGTGATCCGCGCTATGCTTGTCGCATGCCACGCGATGAAGAGATCACATTCGCCGACCACCTGGGCCGCTTCTACGCCCACCGCTACGCGTTTCCGCCGATGGTCGGACGCGTGCTCGGCTACCTGCTGGTGTGCGAACCCCGCGACCAATCGATTGCCGAGCTGAGCGAAGCGCTGCTCGCGAGCCGCAGCGCGATCACCGGCGCGGTGGACGTGCTGGAGCGCCTGCATGCCATTCAGCGCTCGCGAGCGGCGGGTGAGCGGATGGACCGCATCCGGACTGACTTCTCCTCCGCGGAAGCGCGGGGGTTTGACATCACGGAGTACCAGGAGCTCGGTGATCTGGCCCGGGAGGGCCTCGAGGTGCTGAGCGATGCGCCGCAACAACGCCGGGCGGATCTGCTCGAGCTGGCGGCGTTCGCGGACTTCCTCGTCGAGGGCACCCAAACGCTTCGCCAGGAGTGGGAGGCGCGTCGTGACGCCCTCCGTGCCTCGGGTGAGTTGCCCTCGTGAGCTGTGTGCCCCTGCAACCACATGACATCAAGAAACCGATCGGAAGAAAGCGATGACACATCGATCCTCGCCGGCTACCAAGGATGACGCTCGAAAGGGCGGCTTCATCTCAAAGGTGATCGGCCCCAAGAAGCGGTGGCGCGCGTACAAGGCGCGCGTGCGACAGCTTCCCGAGAGTTACGGCACGGCGGTCGATGCGATCGAGCGGTATCTCATGCACTTCGTGCCGGCGGACGGCGACAGCGCGGCGTCTGAGTTCGAAGACCTCGCCGACCTGTTCGAGCGGACCGCGGCGCACGGAACCCCGATCCGCCAGATCGTCGGCGACGACCCCGCGGAGTGGGTCGAGGCGTTTGCTCAGAACTACACGAAGGGCGGATATGTCCCTGACCGGGAGCGGACTCGGCTGACCGGCGCCATCGCGCGCGCCGCAGGAGACGACACCGGAAATGAAAAGAGGGCAGTCTGATGACAACCCAGCAAACCCCGGCGATCCACGTGCAGGGCCTGGAGAAGTCCTATAAGAAGCTGGAAGTGCTGCGCGGCGTGGACTTCGACGTGCCGCGGGGCAGCATCTTCGCCCTCCTCGGCTCCAACGGGGCCGGCAAGACCACGGTCGTGAAGATCCTGTCCACGCTGCTCAGGGCCGACGCGGGCACCGTCACCGTCAACGGCTTCGATGTCGCCACGCTGGCGGCGGACGCGCGGAAGTCGATCAGCCTCACCGGACAGTTCGCGGCCGTCGACGACATCCTCACCGGGCGCGAGAACCTCGTGCTAGTCGCCCGGTTGCGGCAGGTCAAGGACCCGAGCGCGATCGCGGACGACCTGCTCGACCGCTTCTCACTGACCGACGCGGCGGCGCGAAAGGTGTCGACGTATTCCGGTGGCATGCGCCGCCGCCTCGACATCGCGATGAGCCTGATCGGGAATCCGCCGGTCATCTTCCTCGACGAGCCGACGACCGGGCTGGACCCCCAGGGGCGCATCGAGGTGTGGCAGACCATCAAGCACCTCGCCGAGCACGGCACCACGGTGCTGCTCACGACGCAGGATCTGGACGAGGCCGAACAGCTCGCCGACCGGATCGCGATCCTCCACCAGGGTCGGATCATCGTCAACGGCACCCTCACCGAGCTCAAGCAACTGCTCCCGCCCGCCAAGGTCGAATACGTCGAGAAACAGCCGACCCTCGAAGACGTCTTCTTCGCCATCGTCGGTGACAACAGCAAGCACGACGACGCCGGCCTGACCGTCAGCGCCGGCGCCAACGAGTAAGGACCAACCATGACCACGCAATTCCTCGGCGGCACCGCCGCCCTGACCGGGCGATCGCTGCGCCACATCGCGCGCAGCCCGGACACCATCATCACGACCACGATCATGCCGATCGCCTTCCTGCTGCTGTTCGTCTACGTGTTCGGCGGCGCGATCAACACCGGCTCGGATTCGTACGTGAACTACCTGCTGCCCGGCATCCTGCTCATCACGATCGCCTCGGGCATCTCCTACACCGCATTCCGGCTCTTCCTGGACATGAAGAGCGGCATCTTCGAGCGATTCCAGTCGATGCCGATCGCACGCTCATCCGTGCTGTGGGCGCACGTGCTGACCTCGCTGGTCGCCAACCTGGTCTCGGTCGTGGTCGTCGTGCTCGTCGCCCTCCTCATGGGCTTCCACTCGGGGGCGGGCGTGCTGGACTGGCTCGCGGTCGCCGGCATCCTGATGCTGTTCACGCTGGCGTTGACCTGGCTCGCCGTCATCCCCGGTCTCACCGCGAAGTCCCCGGACGGCGCGAGCGCGTTCTCCTACCCGCTCATCTTCCTGCCGTTCATCAGCTCGGCATTCGTGCCCACCGACAGCATGCCCGGCGCGGTCCGCGCCTTCGCCGAGAACCAGCCGGTGACGACCATCGTCAACACGATCCGCGACCTGCTCACACAACAGCCCGTCGGCACCGACATCTGGATCGCGCTCGCCTGGCTCGTCGGCATCCTCATCGTCGCCTACACCTTCGCCATGGCCACCTACCGCCGCAAGATCTCCTAGTTGCAGTTCCTCAGGGGCTGTTCATACGGGCCTCCCAGAAGGCTGAGAGCGGCCGAGCCGTCCCAACCTCCAGGGAGGAGCCCGGATGAACTCGCACGCTGAAGCCGCCACGTCAAGACCCTCGGTTAGCACGCGAGCAGTCGCGTCGAGATCAGCGTCAATGGGGAACACCTCGGCGGCTTCGCCCTCTCGGCCGGCCCAGCGTTGACAGCGGCAGCCGGCCCGATCTGCCGAAACGGGCGCGGTTTGCGACGAGCTACCGGCGCGTCGCGCTCTCGCATACGCCCGGTTGCGAGCGCGAATGTCGTGGAGCTGCGCGTGCCTGCCTCGGACGGGACGGAGAAGCGCTCGGCGACGCGCCGGCGCTCAATACCTGCGTAGGTGTAGGCACTGGCCGCGAGGTCCGGCGCGACGGCCCGGTCAGCGGACGACCGCTTTGCTCAGGCCGACGTCGCAGAGCGCACCATCGAGTTGGCGACCAGGCGCTTTCGACGCTCGCGAGCGATCCCGCCGACGCGGACGAGCGCTTCTCGC